>NZ_JARESG010000048.1 GCF_029076445.1 Pseudarthrobacter naphthalenicus | reverse complement strand
TGGCTGACGGCGACAATCACCACTTGGTGCCGTAGGCCCGCGTGATCCAAGCAATGGCAAGACAAGCGCTTCACCAGAAACGACAGGAAGTTTGGGGACTTAACCATGACGTTCAACGCGGCAATAGCCCAGATTCGCACCGGCCACCTAATGGTCCGTGATGCACGCGAATGGGATGCCCTGGCGATGGACTTGACCAGCGCCTACCACGGCAAAGACGACGAGCTCATCGAGCAGCTGCGGCCGCCGTTCGTGCAGTCGTGGCGGACTGTAACCACCTACGTCCTTCGGGACACCTTTGACGCTGCCGGCATCACCGTGACGGCCCCGGAGCACCCGTGGGGTATCGCAACCCTGACAGCGAACGGAAGCAGCTGCGAACCTCTCCTGTGCGAGGTGGAGGACACCGAGGATGGACGGGCCGAGGCCGCCGTGTACGGCGGGCTGCGACTACTCACCTTCGAAGAAACCATGACCGCATACACGACATGCCTAAGCCGACTGATGCAGTCCTGAAACGGCGCGCCTCCGTGAAGGCACAGACCACTCCGGATCCGAGAGGTAGAGCAGCATGACGAGCATGTTCGAGCCACGGAGGATCTTCGAAATGAACGGCACCGTGTACGAGCACGCCGACAGGCGACCCGAGTTCACCGGCCAGACCATACGCAGATTCACCTATGGCGAGGAACCCCAGGTGATCGCCCTGGTTCCCTTGGTCAAGGGCGACACGCTCGAAATCCACGGGTACGCGACACACTGGACGAAGGACGATGTGGATGTGGCATGGACCGATGACGGCGGCAGCCAGTACACCTGCTGGGTAGCGGCCAAGGATGTCCGTCGGCCCGTTGCCGGCGAATGGCACGGCCGCTATCTCCCTCACTGAGTCTTCCGAACAACCGCGGGTAACGTCGCGTAGCGTTGGGCCATAAATCTCCGCGTGGCCGCCAGTCGCCTGACGAGGATTGTGTGCGACGAGAGATAGGTGCCTAGATGATCCCGACAAAGCCTTCCAGCAAAGACGCGGTTGCCTGCGTGGGGGAACTCGTGGGTGGAATGTTCGTCGGATGCTCCCGCACTCCGCAGCGTTTTGTTGTGGGCATCGCTTCCAAGGGCTTAGGCCTCGGTCAAGTGGAGGATGCCGATAAACCATCAGTGAAAGTATGCGGCGTGTGCTCACGTCATCTTGAAAGTCTGATTGCTTCAATGCGCAGCTCAGCCCCGAAATCACATCGCACTGAGCCGATGGTTTTCGCCGTCAAGGAGCTTCTGTCCGTGTGGGAGGACTTCTTTGAGGATTTGTACAATACTTTGGGCGGCGGCGAGTGGGATGAGGATATCCAGCGGCGCTGAGCAAGTAGAGGTGGCTGTCAGGTCCCGCTACGTTCAAGCGCCCGCGCTACGGCCATGCGGCTCACGCCTAGGGCCTTTCCGATCTGTGTCTTGTTCTTCCCTTGCTGATGGAGCAGGACAGCGGCTTGTAGCCGTTCCGGTGTCATGACCGTAGGGCGTCCGCCAACGCGGCCCTGGGACCGGGCATGCGCGAGGCCGGCCATGGTGTTCTCCCTGATGGTGTCGATGCGCAACTGTGCGAACACAGCCACGATGCCGTAGAACGCCTTACCCATCGGTGTGGTGGTATCGACCTCCGGTTCGGTCAGGGATCGGATGTTGATGCCGCGCTCTGCCAGCTCGCTAATGAGCTGGAACAGGTGCCACTCCCCCGACACCCTGTCGAGTCGGTGGACCAGAAGTGTGTCGCCGTCCCGCATGTAGTCCAGACATGCAACCCATCGGGGCCTGTCTCGGATTCTGCTGGAGTCCCCGTGGTCAGTGAATACCTTCGATGCTCCTGCAGCTGTGAGGGCGTGCTCCTGGTATTGCGGGTCCTGGTCTCGGGTGGACACTCTGGCGTAGCCGATGATGTTCAATGTGCGGCTCCTCTCTGCCCACAAACCTAGCGGCCACGGAAACGGGCGAAACCGTTTCGTGCAACGGTTTCGTGCGCTCTGCGCTGGGTGTGTCGCGGAACGGGCGAGCAGCGCACGGAATCGGCCGATTCTGTGCGAGCCATCCTTACAAGACGCCGACGTCCTTGGCGGCGCGCTCGACGTTCACAATGATGTCCTGTGCCGCAGGGAGGATCGTTTCTAGTCCCTTCCCGTTACCTGAGTCAATCTGGAGCTTGTAATTGGGCACAGCGATGTTCGTCCATTCCTGGGTGGTGAGTTTCGGCTTTACGGTGTCGCCGGCTAGAGACACGACGGTATTGACCGACTCGGCGACCATGGCCGCTCCCGTTGGGTGCGCAACCGCGTCCTTGGCTTTAGTGATGGCGGTTTTGAGGGCACGGACATTGATCTCCCCCATCGAGAAGGTGGTTTGGACGGTCGCCGTGGGCGTGGGTGTCGGGGTGGTGGGCTCTGGAGCAGCGAGGCTGGGACTGGGGGCCGGTGAACATCCGGCGACAAGTCCAGCGGCCAAAATGAGTCCAGAGAATGCCAGCAGCTGGCGATTCCCCCATATCGAATGTGTGCGCATCGCCTCAGACTACACAGCGACAGGACGGCCAAGACGACCGGTGTGTAGTTGCCCCGTGTTTTGTGTCTGGACGTGGGGAAACCGCGGTTTTCGTGTTGGACGTGGCCAGCACGGAGAGAATCAGGGATTCAGATGCAGGGGGGTGTCCCATCGCTCGTAGCCTTCATCAACTGAGCCTTGCGAATATAGTGTGCTGCGCTTCGGGATCTTCCTTCGGAGCCTGTCCAACACGCCATGTTCCTTGTACACAATGGTGATTGTTTCAACGCTGCTGGAAGGCTTTACGGAGACGAGTTCCGTGTCCCCCCTGCGATACACCTTCATAGGGAAGCCAGCGGCACTTGCGACTCCAAACTGGAGCCCAGAGCACATCTGTCCGTACTCAAATCGCCGTATCTGCGCTGGCTTTCGGTGGATGCGTTCCAGCCTCCAGTAACCTCCGCCGACGGCCGTGAACGTCCAAGGCGATTCCATGCCGACTTGGCGCCAGTCGAGATAGGCCACTGCCAGGGCAATTAGGGCGATCCCGGTTCCGAAGATGCTCACGATCAGCGCCCACAGGGCGAGAATGTCTCCAGTTTCCGTCACAGTTCAAGCCTTTCCCAAAGATGTTAGTTCGCTTCCCCACCCCCCTCCGGGTACGGTTCAAGCCTTCGTCGGTCCTACTGTTGGCGGTATTTGGCCCAGTGGGCAAGCACTGCCTGTTCCACGATGGCCCGCTTGGTGAGCTTGGTCTTGAACTTGGTGAAATCGATGGTCTCGAAAACCTCGTCACTGACCTGAAGGTTGAGGTCTCGCGGGGCGGCGGCAGCTGCCGGCTTCTTGGCGGCCGCCGGAACGGACCTTTCCGAAGCAGGGGCCGGCGCCGCTACCTGCGGCGTCTCGATAGGATCTACGTGCTCATCGGGGGCCGGCTTGATCAACATCTTGGTGCGTCGGTTCCCCAGGTCCGGCTTCTCGGTCATCGGATCACTTTCTTGAATAGTTCGGTGTAGGCATCAAGGACTACGCGCCCACTCGGATAGTCGCCGTACCACTCCCCCGTGAGACGGACCTGCTCCACGATGGTGCGCTTGGGAACCATCGGTGTCAGCAGCAAGCCTGTTTCTTCGAGGTCATCGAAGGAGACCCGCTCAACGAGCGGCTGGGCCACTGCCCTGTCATCTATGGCGGCCGCGATGATGCCCACCTCCTCCAGCGAGTCGGGAGCCCCGATTCGTGTCAGGTTCTTCTTGAACTGGGTCACCGTCTGCCGTGCCCCAACAACACCGTCCACGCCGTCTCCTGAGAGCTTCGAGGCGTAGACGATGGAATCCGCGGCTGTCAGTGCGCCCTTGATGAGCGGGCCGCCCTGCCGGTTGGGGCAGTCAATGATCACCAGGTCAGATTCCAGCCCGACCAGCGAGGTTTTCAGCCGGAACTCCGCACTGTCGGAATACTCGGCTTCCCTGTTGCTGACGTTCCTCGCCGCCGGGATGATGCGGAGGTTTTCGGACCAGCCCGGAACGGGAATGCCCAGGCCTTCCGCGTAGCCCTCGCAGTCGTCATGCGCGAGAATCGCTCCGACATGTAGGTGGTCCTCTTCGGGGGCCACTCGCGCCCACTTCGTGGTGGCGGCCCGCGGGTCTAGGTCAATCAGCGTCACCCGCCGGCCATTCCTGGCCGCAATGACGGCCAACGAGACCGCCGTGGACGTCTTGGTGACTCCACCGCTCTCTGAGTAAATCGCTAGTACCTGCATGAGACGAATCTACATTCCTTCCAATCTACATTTCTGGATATACACGCTGCTTGAAATATAGATTTGTTGTTTTCTTGGTTTCTACATTCCTAGATTTCTTTGGACGTCGGCCCGTCCGTCAGCTCGCGTTCCGTGTTGAGCTGCGCGTGCACGCTTTCCATTAGTTGCGACAGTCCGGCGGCTTCCCAGGATCCGGGCCGGTTATCCAGAAGGTTGTAGCCCTCTGCCACTTCCCGTTGGGCGTCCAGCATCCCGGCATAGACAAGCTCGCCTATGTCGGTCCCGGCTCCGAGCTGGCGCAGGATTGCGTCTTTGATGGCTTCGACGTCCTCGTGATACTCCTGGCTTCGGGTCTCCAGTTCTTCGGGCGACTTGCCTGCGATAGCGCGGGCCTCAAATCCTCCGGGGATGATCTTCTGTGCCATAGTTCCGTTCTCCTTGATCGTTTGCGTTCCAGGGGCCGGCCATTTGAACCGGATTCGCGTTGCGTCTGGATTTACAGAAATCTTGTTTTGTAGATTTCTGGTTATGCTTCGGCGGGCTTCTTTGCTTTGAGCTGGGAGACTCGCTGGGTGGAGATGCCGAGCATGCGGGCGACTTCGGTAATGCTGAACTGCTCGCTGAGTTCTGCGACGACAGCACGTGATTCCGCGGCACCCTTAGCGGAAAGCTCCTGGGCTTTCTCAATGTCTTCCCGTGCCTGGGTCCAGCGCTTCATGGCTTCGTCAGGGGCTCGGAGGCTGACATTTACCTTAACCTCGTCGGGGTCGAGGTCGAGCACGGCGGCCGCAAGGTCCGTGGCCATGTCCTGGATGTCTTTCGCTCTGCTGGCCTGCGTGACCTGATCCAACTCGTGAATGTGGATCATCCACCACTTGCCCTCTTTGTGGGCTACAGCTTCGAGCTCGCGCTTGACGGTCATTTCTTCCTCTCGTACTGCCGGGCGGTGGGCCGGTAAGGGCCTTGCGGCCCCTACCGGGAAGGCTACTGCCAGCCGCTCGGCGTGGTCGGCAGTCCCTTGGCGATCTGCCGGACGACTCCGGGGCTGATGGTCCGGTGCCGGGGAACAGCCACGGTGACTGTCCCGTCCGGCGAGGCCCATACGTCATGCTTGCCCGTCTGCCGAATAATCCTCCATCCGGCCTTGGTCAGTTCCGCCTCGGCTTCTTTCCTTTTGATTTCCTTCATAACTCTATTCTAGCCCCCCTTGCATGTCAATTGCAAGGGGGGCTAGGAAAAACTAGAAGGTCTTGGGAGCCGCAGTTTTTGCTTCGCTTGCGGCCGCGACTTCCTGCGCCAGTGCGAGCGAGGCGTACGCCTGCGCCATGGTGGCCTTGATAGCGGCGGCTGCCGTGGCATCCTCTGGAAGTTCCTGGGCAGCTTCGGCGAGAAGTGCCTGGGCTTCAGCGGCGTAGGTGTTTTGCATGTTTCTCCTTTGGATTGGTGGGGGACTAGGACGAACGGAGCTGGTACAGGCCTCCGAACCCCTTGGGCCTTGGGTAGGGGCAGGGCCAGCCGCCCGCACGGACGAGGGCAACCTCCGCCAGTGTGTAGAACGGTTCTGTGATCGCGAGCTGGTGCATGTAGGCGCAGCGGCCGTCAGCCATCATTTCGTGTTCCTCGTCGAGGCGGTCCTGAATGCGTGGCTTGATCCGGGCATTCTCCGCGCCCCAATTGGAGTGGCACGCGGGGCAGTAGGCAACTTCGTAGGATTCTGCATCAAGGATGGTGGGGAAGCTCTGCGTGTCGAAGAGTGCGAGCTGTCCGGCCAATTCACTCATGGTCTTGGTTCCTTTCGCGTTCTAGCTGTTGAAAAGCGGGGCGGGAACTAAAAAAGGGTTTGCTGGGTCCATGCCGGTGGGTGTTCCTGGTCCAGGTGTTCGATCAGTAGCGCCGCGGCGTCCTCCGGAGTCGGTCCCCAGAACCTGGGGTTTTCTGTCCAGTGGCAGACCGTGCAATCCGAGTGCCAGTGGCTCCGCCAATCTGGGCAGCCCTTCAGCGGAAACGGGCCGGAGCAGCACCACGATGTTGAGCCGATCCGTCCCCGTCCCTGGATCTTCTCGGCCTGTTCCTTGGTCAGTGCCATCAGGATTCCCTTCCCGCTAGCGTCAGAATTTTGTCGGGGCGGAAGCCGGCCCAAGTGTCGGAGTCCGTGACAACGACGGGGGCCGACATGTGGCCGGCCTTTTTGAACGCTTCGCGGTCAGCCTCAGTCATTTCCCGGACTTCATAGGTGATCCCCGTGCGGTCCATGGCCTTCTTGGTGGCGGTGCATTTGCTGCATTCGCGGCCGGTTTCGTCGGTGATTGTGTAGACGGTGGTGGTCATGGCTCCTGCTCCTGGGGATCGGGGGTGGCCGGGGATCCCCGGCCACCTGTGGGTGTCTAGACGAGTTCGGCAGCTGGAAGGCGGATATCGAAAAGGCGCTCTGCCAGTCGGATCAAATGGGCGGGAGCGTCGGCGTCCCAGCCGTGATCTGTGCGGCCGAGGTAGAGGGCGTTGCCTGCAACCTCGGGCAGATAGAGCCCTGTCTCGTGAAGCAGTTGCGTGGCCCTGACGTTGGGGCGGAGGTTCCTGCTGTCTGCCCTGAGGTAGACCTGCCAGTCACCGCTGACGATGCAATCGAGTGGGCCGTAAACGGCTTGGAGTGTGCCTTGGCGGACATCCAGATTCTTTGCTGTTACGTCCTCGCTGAGTCGGGCTGGAACAACCAGGGCAATGCATTTCTGAATCATTGTGGTTCCTTCCGGTGGGCTTCTTGATACTTCTATTCTACCCCCCCTAGGAACTTTTATGCAAGTCCCCCTAGGAGATTTAGAGGAAGTTTTCCGGATTTCTTGAAATGTAGATTTCTGGTTTTATGCCTTTACAGAAACCGCGACTTGTCGTGCAGAGCGTCACGCTGGGCCTGCGGAACCCCTGTGGTGGTTAACCGCCGCTCTGCAGC
>NZ_JARESG010000047.1 GCF_029076445.1 Pseudarthrobacter naphthalenicus | reverse complement strand
ACCCACAGCGCCGATGGTACTGCACCCGGGAGGGTGTGGGAGAGTAGGTCACCGCCGGAACACCATTAAAAATGGTTGAGACCCCCCGACACACACGTGTCGGGGGGTCTCCCACATTTAACCACCCACCCTTGCATCCAGGCAGCCCGGCACCCGCCGCACCCGCAGCCCGGCACCGCCGTCGTGCACCACACCCACACAAACGCTCTCTCACTTAATGCGGGAAATCCCCAAACCCTCCCGCACCCCCGGCCACGGCAAAACACCCCCGCCAACCTCCGCCGTCCAGCGGAGCATCAACCGCGAGAGCGTCCACGGAATACCCACATCAACTGCAATACCGTCCGCCGAAAACCCACATCAACTGCGAGAGCGTTTCAAAGGCGGCCGCGTACAGGATATGGGAGAACCGTGAATCGCCGGCCGGTCTGGCGCCTTTTGCACTACGTCTGCCTTGCACACTGGAAGTGAGCGTTCCTGGTTGCCCCTAGGGGCGACGTGGTATCTACCGTTGCAGTGTTGGATGGAGCCTAGCTCCGGGTCGTGAATTGGACTTGGATGTACTTGAGCTCAGTGCGTGGAAGCACAGCGGTCACCACCCCGCCTCCTGGCAGATGGGCTCCAATACCGTAGACGAACGGGTCCGTGTCGACTTCTGCAGCGGGCATGTCGACTCCGTTGATCACGGTCTTGGCCCGAATGTTGACCATCCTGCCGGTAACTGTGGGAGCGTGCTGGTCCCACGGGTTACTGCCAGGCCACAGCTCTTCCCGATATTGGTTCATGAGTATGTGGTTGACATGGTCAACCAACAGGCTTCGAACCGAAGAGCGCTCGGATGGGACGCGGTGCCAGGTGGTTCGCACGGCCTCCTCAAGTTGCGGGTAACGCAGGCGCTCCACGTACTCGATCAGCCAGGGGGGCCGCGGCCATGGCGGAACTTCCTCGATCGATCTGCGTGTCTTCTCGTCGAGGTCTGCGAGGTTTACCGGGTCTGAGCGGTCATCCGGGTTTCGCCAGAGCGTATAGGTGATGCTCGCCGTCATCTCGTTGTACCCACGATCATCTTGGCCATAGGTCACACCAACGCTGTCGGTGTCCTCCAATGAAGGTTGGGGCGTAAGCTCCATCACTGGAATGGGCATGAGTTTCAGGCGCTCGGCCCATTCAGCACGGGGGTCGGGAGCGTCTGCAGGGACAATTCCAGCCACTCGCATACCCCGACTATGAACCACATGAGTCCGCCTGTATACGGACGTGGACTTTCGGGTCCCAAATGTCCCGTTGAGGGTTCGGCCACTGCTGGGGTACTTCCCGTACCGAGCGGAGGAGTCGCGCTCAGCGCCTTGTCTTGTACCTGTTTAGGACCACGCCGCCGGGAAACGTCCGAGTCTCAACAAGGTTCAGGTTCACCCAACCTTCCAGCGAGGTGAAGAACGGAGTGCCGCCGCCCACCAGGACTGGATGGGTGACCAGCGCGTATTCATCGATCAGGCCGGCCCGCATGGCTGCACCGGCGAGCGTTGCGCCACCGATGCTCATCGGGCCGCCGTCCCCGGCCTTGAGCCGGCCGATTTCGGCGATCGCGTCGCCGGTGACCAGGCGGGTGTTCCAGTCGACCTTGTCGATCGTCGACGAGAACACCACCTTGGGCGTGTCCCGCCAGTTCCGCGCGAACTCGATCTCAGCGGGTGTGGCGTTGGGCATCTGGTCACCGGTCGGCCAGTGGGAGCTCATCGTTTCCCAGAGCTTGCGGCCGTACAGCGAAAGGCTGCTGGCCCGCTCCCGGTCGAGCCACCACTGGAACAACTCGTCGCTCGGGGCGCTCCAGCCGATGTCGTCGCCGGCCGCGGCTATGTAGCCGTCCCTGGTCAGGTTCATGCCGTAGATCAATGGCCGCACGGCGCCAGCCTTCCGTCTCGGTGGTGGAGGGCATCATGGAACTCTGGCGTCCCGCCTATAATCGGCAGTCTCCTGTCCTTCATGGAGCCACGGTAACTGCCCATAGTCCGGGACGCCATAGCCCCCGGTCCACGATGCAGCCGAGCGGCCAATTGCCGCGGACGAAGCTTGGGGGCCGGGGGCACCCCGGGTAGCGTGAAGCACAACTGGCGGTGCTGTGGCCGCAGCAGTCCCCCGATTCCAAGGAGCGAACCATGGGCAGGTCAAAACGGACGTCGGCTCATGAGCCCGACACGGTTGTGGAGCTGAATCCTTTGTTTAGCAGGCCGGGGGAATCCACCATCTTCCCGCGCTTCACAATCCCGGCGGGGGAGTCCATGCCCTCGACTGCCTATCAGGTGGTCCACGACGAGGCGATGCTGGACGGAAACTCCCGGCTGAATTTGGCGACGTTCGTCGGAACCTGGATGGAACCGGAAGCGTCGCAACTCTATGCCGAGACTTTCGACAAGAACATGATCGACAAGGACGAATACCCTCAGACGGCGCTGATTGAGACCCGATGCTGGCGCATGCTCGCGGACCTGTGGAACGCGCCCGACCCGGCCAAGGCCGTCGGCACCTCCACGATCGGCTCGTCCGAGGCGTGCATGCTCGGCGGGCTGGCCTTGAAGCGCCGGTGGCAGCACGCCCGGCGCGCAGCCGGCATGCCAACGGACAAACCAAACCTTGTCCTCAGCTCCGCCGTCCAAGTGTGCTGGGAGAAATTCTGTAACTACTGGGATGTCGAAGCCCGCTTTGTTCCCGTGTCCAAGGAACATCAGATGCTGGACGGACATGACCTGGACCGGTACGTGGACGAGAACACCATCGGCGTGATCGCCATCATGGGCGTGACTTACACCGGCGCCTACGAACCCGTCGACAAAATCTCCGCAGCCCTGGACGAAATCCAGACACGCCGCGGCCTGGATATTCCGATCCATGTCGACGGGGCCTCCGGGGCCATGGTCGCCCCCTTCCTGCAGCCGGACACTGTGTGGGACTTCCGCCTACCACGGGTTGCCTCAATCAACACCTCAGGCCACAAGTACGGTCTGGTGTATCCAGGCCTCGGCTGGATCATCTGGCGGGACGAAGCGGCGCTCCCCGATGATCTGATCTTCCACGTCAGCTACCTCGGCGGGGACATGCCGACCTTCGCGTTGAACTTCTCACGGCCCGGCGCCCAGGTGCTGCTGCAGTATTACCTCTTCCTCCGGCTCGGATTTGCTGGATACGAGTCGGTCCAGGCCACATCCCGGGACGTGGCGCTCTATCTGTCCGCTGAAATTGGGGCGATGGAGGCCTTCACCCTGTGGAGCGACGGGTCGGACATCCCGGTATTCGCCTGGCAGCTCACTGAGGGCCACACGGGAAATTGGAACCTTCACCACCTCTCCGAGCGCCTCCGGATGAACGGGTGGCTCGTCCCGGCCTATCCCATGCCGGAAGGGCTGGAAGAAGTCACGGTACAAAGGATCGTGGTCCGCAACGGCTTCACCCGCGACCTCGCGTCCAGCTTCCTGATCGACCTCAAGAAGGCAGTCGCCTACCTCGACGGGCTGACAGCGCCGATGCCACCCGATGGGCAAACACAGGCCTTCCACCACTAAACAGCACGCCGAAGAAGGAGCGCCATGTGCCGATTGTTCGGACTGCACGCAGGCCGCCGGCCCGTCCGGGCCACGTTCTGGCTCCTCGACGCCCCGGACAGCCTCGCGACCCAGAGCCGGCGCGAGCCCGACGGAGCCGGCATCGGCACCTTCGACGATGATGGCAGGGCTCACGTGGCCAAGCAGCCTCTGGCCGCCTGGGAGGACCACGCCTTCGCGCGCGAGGCGCGGGATCTGAAAAGCACCACGTTCCTGGCGCACGTGCGGTACGCCAGCACCGGCGCACACACATTGGTCAATACGCACCCGTTTGAACAGGACGGGCGGCTGTTCGCCCACAACGGCGCCTTCGGCGGCCTCGACATGCTCGATCAGCACCTGGCCGCATTCGGGGTCACTAACCTCGTGCACGGCCAGACCGACAGCGAACGCCTCTTCGCCCTGATCACCGCCGAGAGCCGCCACGCCGGCGGCGATGTCGGCCTGGGCATCACCCGGGCTGTCACGTGGATCGCCCGGGAACTGCCCGTCTTTAGCCTGAACATCGTTGTGACGACGGCGACCGACCTTTGGGCGCTCAGATACCCGGCCACCCACGAGTTGCACATCCTGCAGCACGACCCCGACGCCTCTCCCGGGCCGGCGGCTCCTCTGGCGGCCCGCAGCGCACGTATCAACGCCCGAAGCAAAGATCTCGCCCGTTCCAGGCACGTCCTCATCGCCACCGAGCCGATGGATCACAACCCGGACTGGCGCCTGCTAGCCTCCGGCGGGCTGGTGCACGTCGGCCCCGATCTCACGGTCGCAACCATCTTCCCGTTCCCGGAAAGCCCCGCGCACCCACTCACCCTCGCGGACTTGGAGCCTTCCGCCGCGGCCTCCCAGACGCCCTGAGCACCGCACCAGCCCGGGGCACCAACCGAGCTTTCGCGTTCGCCGTGGAAACGGTACTGGAGCTACCCGCCCCGGCTCGGTAACGTGCATCGCATGGCCATAAAACTTGAGAACGTCGGCATCGCCGTTCGCGACCTCGAAGCAACAATCTCCTTCTTCACCGACCTCGGACTCACGGTCGTGGGCCGGGACACGGTCAGTGGCGAGTGGACCGACACGGCCGTCGGCCTTGACGGCAACCACGCCAACATCGCGATGCTCCAAACACCAGACGGTCACGGCCGTCTTGAGCTCTTCGAATACATCCACCCCGAAGCGATCGAGTCGGAGCCCACTCGTCCCAATGAGATCGGGATGCACCGCGTCGCGTTCTCAGTGGATGACATTGACAAAGCATTGGAGATAGCCGCGAGGCACGGCTGCCGCCCGTTACGGGGCGTGGCGACCTACAAGGACATCTACAAGCTCACCTACGTCCGCGGTCCAAGCGGCATCATCGTGATGCTTGCCGAGGAACTCAAGAAAAACTGAGGCCGAGCCGACGCAGTTCGCCGCGCCTCGGTGTTTCCACGGGGGATCGCACCCTGATGCGCCTACCGGGCCGTGCGGCGGGTGAAGATCAGATGAAGCACTCCCGACGGCGAGGGGGTCGCTTCGATCTCAAAGCGCTGTTCGAGCCCTTCGAGTCCGTCCCAGAGTCGTTCGCCCCGGCCCAGGAGGATCGGCACGAGGACGACATGCATGTGATCGATCAGATCGGCCTCGAGGAACTGACGAACCGTGCCGACGCCGCCTCCGATCCGGACGTCGAGGTCGCCGGCCAGGGCGCGCGCCTGCTTGAGCGCGGAAACAGGATCGGCGTCAACAAAATGGAACGTTGTCCCGCCTTCCATCTCCAATACAGGCCGGGGGTGGTGTGTGAGGACAACGACCGGGGTATGGAACACAGGGTTATCGCCCCACCATCCCTTCCAGTCCTCGTCCTCCCAAGGACCGCGCTGAGGGCCGAACTTGTTGCGCCCCATGATCTCGACGCCGATCCCGGGGCCCCACTGGCTTGCGAACGACTCATCGACGCCGAAGGATCCCTCCGATTCCCCGTGGAAGCCCATCGCGCGGAAGGTGCGCGTCTCAAAAGCCCATTCCATGAGCCGAGAGCCTGCGTGGCCGAAAGGAGCATTGAGTTCCTGGCCCTCTCCGGTGCCGAAGCCGTCGAGGGAGACCGAAAAGTTGTGCACGCGGACGAGGGACATGTCATCTCCTGACGTGGTTGCGGTTCGACCCACTTTATGGTGATGCCCCCCACACCTCAAGGCCAACGACGCGAGAAGCGCAGGTGCGTTAGCCCAAGACGGCCCATCCGCGCGGCGGCACCAAGACCGCGTCCGCGTCGACGTCGAGCGTTGCAGCTCCGGCGACGACGGCGGTGGCGCCCGCCGCACTGAGCCGCCGCGTGTCGTGCGAGAGGTTCAACGCGACGACGAGCGCATCGGCGCCGACCGCAAGGCGGTACACAAACACCTCGTTGGAGAGCTGCAGGGCCTCTGAGGTGGCACGGTGCAGCCAGGAGTTCCGTCTCCGCACCCCAATGAGTTCCTGGTGCACGGCAAAAATGGGTCCGCCCAAGGGGGAGAGATGGTCGGGGGAGGGCGGGAACAGCGGCCTCACGTCGTCGTCGCCTCCCGCCCTGTCCTCCTTGACTCCGCGATAGCCCTGTTCGTCGCCATAGTAAATCGATGGCGTCCCCCCGACCGTGAGAAGCACGACGACGGCGTGCGGCACGAGTGCGGCATCGCTGAGCTTGCTCGCGATGCGGGTGACGTCGTGGTTGCCGATGAAGGTGAGCGGCGCGTAGGAGCTCAGGAGTGCGTTGTGCCGTTCGAACGCGGCTGCCAGCTCGAAGAAATTCGCATCGTTGAGGGAACTCCAGACAGCTTTCCAGAGCTCATATTGCGTGGCCGAATCGAGTCCGCCGGCTCGGACCTCCTCGGCATAGTCGCCGTGGATGTATTCGCCAACAAAGTATGCGTTTGGGTGGGATGACCGGACGCGAGCCGTGACTTTGGACCAGAATGACGACGGGACGGCATAGGCGGCGTCGAGTCGCCAGCCGTCCGCACCACGGCCGAGCCAGTACTCCATGACCTCGACGACGAAATCGGCAACGGCCGGCTCCTCGTGATTGAGTGCCACGAGGTGGTGGTGGCCCTCGAAGTCTTGGTATGCGGGTTCGACGCCGGGACCACCGTCGTCGGGCCATTCCAGTGAGAACCAGGAGGCGGCGTCCGCCTGCGGCCCGCTCTTGAGGACATCCTGGAACGGCGCGAAGGAGCGTCCTGTGTGGTTGAAGACACCGTCGAGCAATATGCGCAGGCCGCGACGGTGTGCCTCCGTCACCAGGGTGTCAAAGTCCTCGAGGGATCCGAGCCGGGAATCGATCCGGAAGTAATCCGTGGTGTCATATCCGTGCGTCTCCGACTCAAAAATAGGGCCGAGGGCAATGCCCGATGCTCCAAGACCCACGGCGTAGTCGAGCCACGGGACAAGATCCAGCAACCGATGGTCAGCGGCGGGATCGAGGGTCGCGGTCTTTTCGGCGCCAACGAAGCCGAGAGGATAGACCTGCCACCAGATGGCGTGCTGGACCCAGTCAGGTTCGTTCATGGTGATGAAGGCCTTCCGTCCGATCCCGGGCCGCCCGATCAGGGCGACGGCTGGCCGGGCGGGGCCAGCGTCCCGTCCAGCCTATAGGCGGCATTCAATCGGCGTGGCTTCGACTGTTGCCGCACCCGGCATCAGATCCGATGGCGTTCCCCAGTTTTGGGCCTGTTGGTGGATGGATTTGCGGCAAGGCGTCACTGGGTGTATTGTTTTCTAAGTCGCCGCGAGGGGAACAGCGAAGAGCTGGTTACCGCGGGCGGCCAAACCCCCAAATTTCAAGACCATTTTCTGGTTGCTCTTTAGAGCGCCGAATTGTGGCGGGGGACGGTGTTTTCTGCCGGTGCGGGTCCTGGAAACTGGATTTGCGTCGGGGGTTGAGATCGGGTAAGTTTGAAAAGTTGCTCCGGAGCGATCCACGGCTGTTTAGTGCTGGTGGTGGTGCCGGGTGTGTCTGTTGTTTGAGAACTCAATAGTGTGCCAAGTTTGTTGATACCAATTTTTTGTATTGAATTGGTTGAATTGGCCAGGCCTGTCCACCCCGTGGATGGGGTCTGGTTTTTACAGCTGGTTTCAAATTTTTGCAGCCTTCTTTTCCCGTTATTTCCGGGGGTGTTGGTTGTTTTCTGTTTTTGTTTTACTTCAACGGAGAGTTTGATCCTGGCTCAGGATGAACGCTGGCGGCGTGCTTAACACATGCAAGTCGAACGATGATCTCCAGCTT
>NZ_JARESG010000046.1 GCF_029076445.1 Pseudarthrobacter naphthalenicus | reverse complement strand
AAGCACCGGATCATCGTTCGACTTGCATGTGTTAAGCACGCCGCCAGCGTTCATCCTGAGCCAGGATCAAACTCTCCGTTGAAGTAAAACAAAAACAGAAAACAACCAACACCCCCGGAAATAACGGGAAACGAAGGCCGCAAAAATTTGAAACCAGCTGTAAAAACCAAACCCAATCCACGGGGTGGACAGGCCTGGCCAATTCAACCAATTCAATACAATAAATTGGTATCAACAAACTTGGCACACTATTGAGTTCTCAAACAACAGACACATTCGAATACTTCCCGGAGCGATTCAGTAATTGAATTCTTTTGCTTCGTTTTTCTTCGCTGCGATGTTTATACTTTAGTTCATTCAAGTTTACTTTGCAAATCCCGGAATTTTCCGGATATTCACTCAATAAGCTGAATCCGCCCACCAAAAAACCAAGCTTTTCATCATCTTCGTGCAGTGCACATGACGAATTGCTTGAATTTGTTGGGGGTTTGTCACCACTCAGCGGCGGCGACTCAGAAAACATTACACGCTCCCCCGCGGCCGTGCAAATCGGCTGCGGAGGAGCGTGCAATGAGGCGGCAAAGCGCCTAAGGGACCAATACTTCCACGGTGGCAAGGTTCTTCTTGCCGCGGCGCAACAGGAGGTACTGCCCGTGAAGCAGTTCATCCTCGGAGATGACAGCCTCCGGGTCAGACACCTTCTCGTTATTCACATAGGCGCCGCCTTCGTTGACCGTGCGCCTGGCAGCAGACTTGCTGTCCGAGAGGCCGGAAGCCACCAGCAGATCAACAATCCCCAGGCCGTCCACCTGGACCCGCGCGGAAGGAAGCTCCGATGTTGCTGCTTCAAGGGTGGGCCGGTCCAGCGCGGACAGGTCGCCGTTGCCAAAGAGGGCGGCCGATGCGGCGATGACCTTCTCCGTTGCTTCCACTCCGTGGACCAGTGAGGTGACCTCGAACGCCAGCTTGCGCTGGCCCTCGCGGGCAAATGGGCGCTCCGCCACCGCAGCGGCAATCGATTCGATCTCCGCGCGGTTCAGGAAGGTGAAGACTTTCAGGCGGTCCACCACATCGGCGTCGGCGGTGTTGAGCCAGAACTGGTAGAAGGCATAAGGGCTGCACATGCCGGCATCGAGCCAGATGGCGTTGCCTTCACTCTTGCCGAACTTGGTGCCATCGGAATTGGTGATCAACGGCGTACCCAGGGCATGAACAGACTTGGCCTCTACCTTCCGGATCAGTTCGGTCCCGCTGGTGAGGTTGCCCCACTGGTCCGAGCCGCCGGTCTGCAGCACGCAGCCGTAGTCGCGGAAGAGCTGCAGGTAGTCCATGCCCTGCAGGATCTGGTAACTGAATTCCGTGTAGCTGATGCCTTCATCGGAATTGAGACGGGAAGCCACGGCGTCCTTGCGGAGCATGGTGCCAACACGGTAGTGCTTACCGATCTCCCGGAGGAAATCAATGGCGCTTAGGGGCGCGGTCCAGTCAAGGTTATTAACCATGCGAGCTGCGTTGGCACCCTCGAAGCTCAGGAAGCGGCGGACCTGGGCCTGGAGGTAACCCACCCACTCATTCACGGTGTCCTTGGTGTTCAGCGTCCGTTCGGCGGTAGGCCGAGGATCACCGATCAGCCCGGTGGATCCACCGACCAGTCCCAGCGGCTTGTGGCCGGCCAGCTGGAGGCGGCGCATCAGGAGGAGCTGAACCAGGTTGCCCAGGTGCAGGCTCGGCGCGGTGGGATCGAACCCGCAGTAATAGGTGACCGGTTCACCGGCGAGGAGCTTTTCCAGTTCCGCTTCGTCGGTGGAGACGTGGACCAGGCCGCGCCACTTCAGCTCCTGCCAGACATTGGCGAAGGTGGGGTCGTTCTGCTGGGATTCAAGATCGTTGAGTTCTGACACGACTTCTAAGTTAGCAGGATCGACGACGCCCGGCCCCGTCATGAACGGAGCCGGGCGTGAAGAGGGCGAAAGCGGGTCGGCTCAGCCTTCGATGCCGGCGGGGATGCCCTTGGCGGCGATCAGACGCAACCGCTGCGTGGGCCGGGTCATGGCAACGTACAGGTCACCCACCCGGCCGTGCTCATGGTTGAGCATCTCCGACGGTTCCAGCACCACAACCCCGTCAAACTCCAGGCCCTTAGCCTCGCGGGGACTAATCACCACGATGTCCTGCTCATAACTGCCCGCGCCGTTGCCGATACGCCGGCCGTAGACGGCACGCAGGGCTGAGGTGGCGGCGGGGAGAAGGTCGCCGTCGGCAATAACTGCCAGCAGGCCGCCGTCGAGCGCTTCCAGTTCTTCGGGGAGCACCTCCACGAGGCGACTGACCACCTGTCCGGCATCAACCTTGTCGATAAAAGGTGACCAGCGCCCCTCCCGGACGGCCTTCGGCGCGGACACCACGAGTCCGGCCGCGTTTGCCATCCTGACGGCGGCTTCGGCGATCTGCGACGGCGTCCGGTAGTTGACCGTCAGCTCCTCCAGCTGCCAGCGGTCACCGAACATCGGCGCCAAGGCTCCCTGCCAGGAGTTAGCGCCGGCAACCGAACTCGTCTGCGCGATGTCCCCCACGATGGTGAAGGACTTCAGGGGGCACCGTCGGACCAGCAGCCGCCACTGCATCGGCGAGAGTTCCTGCGCCTCATCCACCACAATGTGGCCGAAGGCCCACGTGCGGTCGGTGGTGGCCCGTTCGGCGGCCGTCAGGCGGTTCTGCCGCTCCTGGTTCTGGTCCACCAGTTCCTCGGCGGTCATCATGACATCAACGCCCATGTGCTCCATGTTCACCAGCGTCTGCTTGGCGTTGGCGAGATCGCGGGCACGGTCATGCTCCTGCTGGGCGATTCCGCGTCCGGCTGCGGGATCGAGCTCGCCGAGGAGTTCAGCTGCTTCATCCAGCAGCGGAACATCCGCCTCGGTCCAGGGCGCATCCGCCGGGCGCAGCAGTAGCTTCTGCTCTTCGAGGCTGAGGTGCGGCGTGCAGGCAGCCAGCACGGCCGGCTTGCTCAGGAGTTCGGTGATCAGCTTCTCCGGCGTCATGGGCATCCAGCACAGGTTGAGCGCGATCCGGACATCGCGGGCGGTCCGGACATCCTCCGCCAGATACGAACGGTCCGCGTTGTTGCCGATGCTGCCGGCCTCCACCAGCTCGGTCATCTGTTCCGTCAGCTCGCGGAGCAGGATCTTGACGAACGTCAGGCGTGCCTCGTTGTGCGGCTTGCCGGTGGACCGGGCGCGTTCGCGGGCGCGGCTGACCTGCCGGGGTGTCAGGACCAGTTTCCGGCCATCGACCTCGAGGATGCGGTCCTCGGCCGGGATCCGCTGCCGGTTGGCCACTGCGTTGGCCACAACCTTCGCCATGTCCAGCCGGCCTTTGAGGGCCGCAACATCGGCCTCGGGTTCAGGTACGGCGTTGATGCCCGGCATCAGGCGTCCCAGGCTGGCCATGACCACGCCCGTCTCACCGAGCGAGGGAAGGACGCGCTCGATGTACTTCATAAACGAGGACGACGGTCCCACCAGCAGCACGCCGGCAGTCTTCAGGCGCTCCCGGTGGGTGTACAAGAGGTATGCAGCACGGTGCAGCGCAACGGCCGTCTTGCCGGTGCCGGGACCGCCCTGAACCACCAGCGCCCCGGAGATGGAGGACCTGATGATGCGGTCCTGCTCCGACTGGATGGTGCCGACAATGTCAGACATCCGCCCGGTGCGTTTGGAATCCAATGCGGCCAGCAGCGCGCCTTCGCCCTGCAGCGAGGCGTTATCCGCCAGCATCCCGGCGTCGAGCACGTCGTCCTCGATGGCCTTGACTTCACGGCCCTGAAGAATCAGGTGCCGCCGGCGGCGGACGCCCTGCCGGTCAAAGGCGGTGGCCTGGTAAAAGTGCCCCGCTTCGGGCGCACGCCAGTCAACCATCAGCCGTTGCAGGTCATCGGTGGTCAGGCCGATGCGCCCGATGTACTGGGCCTCGCCCGAATCCAGATCCAAGCGGCCGAACACCAGACGGTCATCAACGGCATCGAGCTGAGCGAGGCGGTCCTCGTAGAGCGCCGCGAAGGCGTCACGTTCGGAAACATTCTGCATGGTGCCCACAGCACCGGCCCGGCGGACCTGTGCCAACTGCTGGCGCTTCTCAGCGCGTAGCTCTTCCAGCCGCGCGTACAAGCCAGCAACATAATCGCGTTCGTGGGCCAAATCGGCGTCGAGCATTAAACGTTCCCCTATCGCAAAAGACAGACCGTCCATTCTACAACCATTTCGGTTAACGTGCCCGCCTGACCGCACACCCCCGATGTCATCCACTGTTCACTTTTCCGGTTGCCTCCATCTGTTTCGGCGCAGGCCCCGGACTGATTCAATACTGCAATGCATCACGAAACAGTCCTGACCAGCTACGGACTCTCCCTTATCCCGCTGGCGCCGGAGCATGCCCACGCCCTGTACGACTTCGTGGATGCCGCGATGTGGGCCGGAATGGCCGCGCCGTTGCCAGCCACTGCCCCGGAGCTCAGGGCCCTGCTTGAAGCCAAAATATCCGATCCCGCCAGCCTTGCCTTTGCCGTGACAGACCAGCGGACCGGTGCGATCCTGGGCACCACCGCGCTCAACGCCTTCGACGCCGGACAGCAGCGCGCCGAGGTGGGCGGAACGTTCTTTGGCCGGCAGTTCTGGGGCACCCACGTCAACCCGGCCAGCAAGTACGCCCTGCTTGCCTTTGCGTTTGAGGTCCTCCGCGTTCAGCGGGTCGCCTTCCGGTGCGACGCGCGCAACCTGCGCAGCGCCGCAGCCATCGAACGGCTCGGGGCCACGTTCGAAGGGGTGCTTCGAAGTCACCGCACCGCGCCCGACGGCACCCGTGCGGACTCTGCGGTATTCTCGATCCTGCAGCCGGAATGGCTGTGCGTGCAGCGCGGCCTTCAGGATCGGCTGGCGCCGTTCGCGCAGGAGTGCGACGCACCGGGGAACCGGGCTGGAGCCCCGGCCGGAAGCCGTCCCGGCACCCCAACTTACGGCCGCCGCACCTTCGCGGCCTTGTAGCGGGACACCGTGTCATCCCCCGGCAGCCAGAAACGCCACGGGTAGTCTGCGGAACCGCCATCGCCGGAGACCCCCACCCGGGGCCCCGAACTGTAGGTGCGGGCTGGCGCCGAGGGCAGCCGCAGCCCGAACGGCTCCACCAGCGCGTCGCGTCCGCTGTCCGCGGTGGTGAGGGCCAGGGCTGTGGCGAGCCGCGCGGGACCGCTCGCCAGGTCACGCGGTGATTTCGACGTCGGCCGCCGCACCTGCGCCAAGTGCCGCCCTTCCACCACTTCCCCCGCACGCAACAGCACCGCGGACGCTGTGCCGGCCGGCCCGCAGACGATGTTGGCGCAGTAGTGCATGCCATACGTGAAATAGACGTAGAGGTGGCCGGCCGGACCGAACATCGGGGCGTTCCGGGCCGTTGGGCCGCGGAACGTATGTGATCCGGGGTCCGGGTGCAGCGAGTCCCCCGGGCCCATGTACGCCTCCAGCTCGGTGATCCGCACCGACACCGTTCCCTCGTGGCTGTTGTGGCTCAGGACGGACCCCAGCAGCAGGGGCGCGACCTTCCGGGCATCACCCGAGAGCAGCTCACGGAGCTGCTCCGGGGAACGCTCCGGGGAATGCTCCGGCCCGGAGTGAACGCTGTTGATCACGGCCATGCACTGACTCTACCCAAGACAACGGCCATGTCCGATTTCCGCTAGCAGTGCCCATGCCGGGCTGGCAGGATAGGGGAATGGACTTCTGGCAGCGCTACCGCGCCATCGACGCGCGGGATACCCGTTTCGACGGGCAGTTCTACACCGCTGTCCGGACCACGGGCATCTATTGCCGCCCGTCCTGCCCGGCCCGGACCCCCAAAGCGGCCAACGTCACGTTCTACGAAACGTCCGCTGCGGCGCACGAAGCCGGCTACCGGGCCTGCAAACGGTGCCTCCCTGAAGCGGTTCCCGGGACGCCCGCATGGAATGTCAGGCAGGACCTGGCCGGCCGGGCGATGCGACTGATCAATGACGGCGTGATCAACCGCGAGGGCGTGGAAGGGCTGGCGGCCCGGCTGGGGTATTCTGCCCGCCAACTGAACCGGATCCTCGGCCAGGAACTCGGCGCCGGTCCGCTGTCCCTGGCCCGGGCCAGCCGTGCGCAGACGGCACGCACGCTGCTGGTCTCCACGTCCATGAAGCTGGCGGACATCGCCTTCGCATCCGGCTTCAGCAGTGTCCGGCAGTTCAACGACACCATGGTGGAGGTGTTCGCCATGACCCCGACAGCCCTCCGGGCCACGGCGCGGCACCATCCGGCGGCTGCCGCCGCGACCGCACTGACGCTCAGCCTCCCTTACCGCGAACCGTTTGATCCCGCCATCTTCTCCTTCCTCGCGGTCAGGGCGATTCCCGGGATCGAAGCGGGGACCCCGACGTCGTACGCCCGCACCCTGCGGCTCCCCCACGGTGAGGCCCGCTTCCATGTGACTTACGACGACGGCGCGCCCGGGCGGCCGCTGACCCTCGCCATCGGCGCGGTGGACCTGCGGGACCTGCCGGCGCTGCTGAGCAGGGTGCGCCGGCTGTTCGATCTCGATGCCGACCCCGTCGCGATCGACACTGCGTTGGCTGCTGATCCACGCCTTGCCGCCGCAGCGGCGCGAGCCCCCGGCATGCGCATGCCGGGCGCTGTGGACCCGCAGGAACTCCTGGTCCGGGCCATGATCGGACAGCAGGTCACCGTGGCCGCGGCCCGGACGGCACTGACGCAACTGTCCGCCGTCGGAGGCCCCAGCCTGGTCCCCGGCGACGGGCTCGACCGGCTGTTCCCCTCTCCGGCCGAGATCGCCGAGTCAGGTTACTCGCTGCTGCGCGGTCCGCAACGCCGGATCGACGCCCTTCGGTCCGCCGCGTCCGCCCTGGCAGGCGGTGAGCTTGACTTCGGCTATGGCGACGACCTGCCCGGACTCGAAGCAAAACTGCTGCCGCTGCCCGGGGTGGGGCCCTGGACGGTAGGCTACGTGGCCATGCGTGTCCTCGGCGCCCCGGACGTGTTCCTGGCCAACGACGCCGCCGTGCGCAACGGCATCCGTGCCCTCGAGCCGGGAACCGCTCCGGGGACTGATCCGGCCCCGGCCGGCACCCTGTCGCCGGATTTCCGCGAGGTCAGCCCGTGGCGGTCCTACGCCACCATGCACCTGTGGCGTGCGGCGGGGTCGTCGAAGCCCGTCAGCCGCGAACCGCACATTCCAGAGAAAGTGATGCCATGAAAGCCCAGCTGTTGACGATGTCCACCCCGGACGGTCCGTTCACCATCCTCGCGCAGGACGGCGTGGTCCTGGCGTCCGGCTGGACCACAGAACCCGGCGAGCTGACCGGGCAGATCCACCCACAGCTGCGCCCGGCCGAGGCGGAAACGGTGACCGACCTCGGGCCGATTTCCCGGGCGGTGGAGGCCTTCTATGCGGGCGACCCCGCGCCGGCCATGGCTGTACCCGTACTGCAGAAATCCGGGCCGTTCAGGGCCCACGCCTGGGATGTGCTGCGGACGGTCCGTCCGGGGTTCCCGGTGACCTACACCGAGTACGCCGAGCTTTCGGGGAATTCCAAGGCAGTCCGGGCTGCCGCCAGCGCCTGCGCTCTTAATGCGGCGGCCTTGTTTGTGCCGTGCCACCGTGTGATCCGTACGGACGGGACCTTGGGGGGTTTCCGCTGGGGCCTGGCAATTAAGAAGAGCCTGCTGGCCCGGGAAGGGGGGTAACGAAGCGGTGTCGGATATGACGCCGGTCGTGGCGTGCCTGCCAAAACTCCAGTTCCGTGGCCGCCACCGCGTAAAGCTGCCAATCAGGATTGTGGCTGCCGTCCGCCGCCGGCCGGGCGTCCCAGTCTGCCTCCGACGCCTCCGCTGACAGCTCAACCACGGGACCGGCCACCCGGACCTGCCGGCCCATTTGCGGCCAGTAAAAGTTCAGGGCCGCCTTCGGGTTCGCCGCGAGTTCCCGGCCTTTGCGGGAGGTGCGGGACGTCGCGAAGTGCCAGCCGTCGTCGTCGATGTCTTTCAGGATCAGCATCCTGGCGGACGGTTGGCCGTTGTGGTCTGCGGTGGCCAGGCTGCAGGCGTGCGGCTGCAACACGCCGGCAGCCAGGGCCTGGTCCAGCCACAGTTTGAACAGCGCCACCGGATCGGCGGGTGCCGCGGCGGGGTCGAAGTCCGGCAGGTTTTCGGGGAAGTCAGGAAGGGCACGGAGTTGGCTGCGGAAGGCGTCGCTCATGCCGCAATGGTAGCCGGGAGACTCCGCCCCGCAACGCCCGACGCTCTCTCACTTAATGCGCGAACCCTCTGCGTCAGGCTGGTTGTGAGTCAGTCAGTGATTGAAGAGGAATGGGAGCAGCTATGACTGTTGGCCCGCGAGGTATTAGCCGCGATGAGATTCGGGAGTTGGTGCATCAGTATTACGTGCAG
>NZ_JARESG010000045.1 GCF_029076445.1 Pseudarthrobacter naphthalenicus | reverse complement strand
CTCCACGGCGAACTTGGGCCGAACCGCGTCCTGGAGCTTGTCCAGCAGCGACGTCCCGGCCTGCTCCGTCAGCCGTTTCAGCGGTGATCTCATGGCGCTGTCTCCTGGGTCCAGACCCCGGCGCGGATCAATTCCGTGGCCCGAGTGTGTCTGAGCACATGCGGGGTGAACTTTATGCCGGTGAGGGCCCGCAGCCGGGCGACGAGCTTGGCCACCGCGTCATAGCGCAACGGCCGCCCGACGGGGGCACTGAAGAGGTTGACGAAGACATAGTCGCTGTCCAGATCCCCGTACTCGCTGTGCATGTAATCGCTGTATAACCTCACCAGCGGCGCCGAGACCGGCACGGTGGCGACCATGCGGGTCTTGGCCCGGGCCCCGTTGACGTTGTCGTCGCGAGGCACGATCTTCAGCTCTCGGCGTCGGGAGATGAAGTCGCTGTGCCGCAGCCCGAGAGCCTGCCCGATACGCATGCCGGTTTCGGCCAGCAGAGCGAAGAGGAACCGGTCCCGCAGATGGCCACACGCTGCGAGCAGGACGGTGACTTCCTCCACGCTCAGCGTCACCGGCAACCGCCGCGGCACTTTGAGCTTAACGGGCCTCGTCGGGATCGGCCGACCCTTGGTCACGTGGTGCAGGAAGGGCTTGAATGAACCCCGCGGAACCCTCCGCCAAGCCACCAGCGACTGTGCCAAAACGACGCCGTTACGGGCGTGGAAGTCGTAGAAACCGAATACCGCGGCCAGATGCCGGTTGACCGTCGCCTCCGAGCGGCGGGCCGCGGAAGCATCGATCACGATCACGTTTGCGGCAGGGGCCCGCAACCACGTCACGAATCCCGAAACGTCCTCGACCGCCGCGTCCGCCCAATCTGCCCTGCGCAAGTGCAGGAACTCCAGCCACAACGCCAGGCTCTGGGCGTAGGCCCGCACCGTGTTCGGTGACCGCTCGATCCCGGCCAGGTAGGCCAGGTAGCGCTCCGCCGGGCCGATCGCAGCCAAGTCGCCATCTACGACAGTCCAGGACTCCCTCGCCGTTACCGGCATGACCACACGCTGAGCCTTCATACCGACCCCGACCCCTACGTCGTCGTAGGCCCGACCGAAACTTCGTCGAGTTACCCAAGGTCTACGCCATTACTGTGCGAGGTGGGGGACGTGAGCGACACACTCCAGATAACGTGTCGCCCACGAGGACCGAACGCTCCGTCGACGACGTCAAAGACACGCTGAAACCGGCTCCAGATAATGTTTGCCTCGACCTTCGCTGTGGTTGCACCGGTAACGATGAGGACTTCGATCTCATTCCACCACCGGCAGACCGTGCGGTAGAGCCGCCGGGCCTCGGGCAGGCCGGCAAGAATCACCAGCCGCTCCAGCTCCGTTTTCGGTGCGGCGGCCTCGGTGATCGAGCCGGTGCGCAGCAGAACCCTGAGCTGTTCATTCACCCGCCAGGCGGCTTCAAGCCGGCCTGTCGGGTCATCGACGGCGAACACGACCTCAAGCCGGTTCCGCGCCCGATCGGAGAGCTCTCTTCGCCCTTCATGGTGTCGGGGACTGGCTCAAGGCCAGGCCGTTGCACTGGCGGCTTGGGATCCAGGTCGTGGCCATCGACCCGTCTGCGGCGTTCCGGAAAGCCTTGAGGCCGAACTCATCGAGCCGGCAGACCGTGGTCCGGTCAGGAGCATCGAAGGTAGCGTGAGACACGTCGAGGTCTTTCGGATGGCGAGCGTAGGAACTTCCATCATCGGAAGACCTCAGCCCCTATCCAGACAACGACGCGCTCCCCCAAGTCAAACCGCGACTATACCCTCAACTGCGAAGAGATTCCCTAACGCTTGTCAACGCTTTTTTAGCTCTGGACGGCAGGCAGGGTGAGTGCACCGTCACCAGGTGTTCTGCCATGACGGGAGTGCCGTCGTCCCGTCGTTGGGCCGTTGACTGGGGGCATCTCCGGGCTGGTGGGTGGTGGGCGGAGAATGGCCAGTCGCCTCTTGGGCCGAGCCGGCGAAGCGGTAGTGGTGATTGCCGATATTTACCGTGTCAGGCGTGCCCGTTTCGCTTCGGTCGTGTGGGACCGGGACTGGGTGCGCTGTTTGGGCGTGACGGTGTAATGGGAGGCGATGAGTTCTTTCGCCGCTCGTTTGGTGACCGGTTGCCCCTCGAGGTCGCGCAGCTCATACATTTGCCCGGTGGTGAGGGTTTTCCAGGTCCTTTCGGCCAGTTTCCTGGCGACAGCGATAGTGGCCTGGGTGTGGCAGTGGCCGTGCTCGGTCATGAGCCGGTGATAGAACGCAGCCAGCTGCGGGTCCATCGTCCGGGCGACGCTGCCCGCCTGATAGAACGCAAGGCGCAAGGGCGCAGGTCCTTCCTTGCTGATGGCCCGGCGGGACTGGTTCATCGTCCCGGAGGACCAGTTCTAGGGGGTGATGCCGACATAGTTCGCTGCTTTCTTGGCGCTGTCGAACCCGGATCCGTCGCCGAAGTAGGCGCGGATGCAGGGACCGGTTGCCGGGCCCACTCCGGGCAGGGAAAGGATCAGCGGGTCATCGCCGTAGAGGTGCTCCCACCATTGGCGTGCATGCGAAGTGAAGCGATCCACCCTGGCCCGGGATTCCTGCAGGTCAGAGAAGTGTTCGGTGACATCGACGGCCAGCGCGTCCAGGTCCAGGTGACCGTCCCAGAAGTCTGCCCATCCCCGGGCTGCGGTCTTGATCGCGGTGGCGCGGGCAGGTGTGTCCGCGACGTCGCGGGTGTGCTCGGCAACCACGGCCGTCAGGGTCGCCGAGCGCGCCGATGCCAGGGAACGGAGGTGGGGCCAGCGGCCCAGCACGGCGAGGGCTGTTGATTCGGATCCGGCGAACGCGGTCCACACATCGGGAAAGGCCCACCGTGCCAGCGACAGCAGCCGCCGCCAGTAGCGGTTGTCGTCAATCACGGCGCCGGCGCGGCGGACCACGGCCCGCCGCAGCGCCAGCTGTCCCGTTGATGCCAGGACCAAGGGCGGCGGATCGAAGATCTCCCCGGCATGGGTGAGGACTTCGGAGTCAATGACGTCGGATTTGTTCTTGCCCATTGTCGCTCCGCGCAGCCGCGAGGAGTGTCGGGCGCCGATCATTTCCATCTGGCCGCCAGCCCGTTCGACCGCGAGGGCCAGCGCCAGCCAAGTCATCGACGTTGGTTCCACAACCGCCGTTAGCGGCGCCGGAACTGCGGCCAGCCGCGCCGAGAGCCTCTCCAGCCCGGCCAGTGTCGGGTCGACCGTGAAACGGCTCAGATGTTCTGTTCCGTCGTCGAAAAACTCCCGCACCGCGATATGGTGCCGTGCCGTGATGGCCGCGTCGATACCTGCCACTGCCCGCACGAGTCCGGCGGGTTTATCCTGATTTTGCATGATGGTTCTCCTCCTCGCATCGAATACGTGCGATGGGAAAACCCGTCGTTGCCGGTCCACCAGCCGAGTCACCAGGCCGGGCTTCCCACCCGTGGGGAGAACTGTCATGCGCTAACCCGAGCGCCTGCGGCGACCTCCCTCACACGCCCGCAACTGCTGAGGAAGCGTCGGATATGGTTCCCGCGCTTGTAAGTCATCCGGTGCCCGCCCGGACGAAAACCCCGGTGCTGCGCACCGTTTTCCTCCGGCCACCAATTCCCTCAATCGGGTCTGCTTGGAAGACAGGCCGGGGGCGACGATCTCTTTCACGGGCCATGACGCCCAGCCGAAAACCGGAACCACCCCGGCCCCTCCCAAGGCCACCGTAAACGACGACCACCCAACCTCAACAGGGGGTACTTAAGAGTGAGCTGCCGTGGAGATCTCGGACAGTGGGCCCTCTTAAAATGAGGGTCTACCGTCCGAGATCTCCACGGCAGCTCATACAGCTACGGGCAACCTGAAACGGCGACGCCCGTCATTCCTAGACCAGCGGTAACCTTCAGCCGAACACTTCGTCCTGCGGTACCCAACCCGCGCATATGAGTCTGACCGCGCAGTCGCTAACGACACGCTGGCCACAAACCAACGACCCTTCCCGGGGGCACAAAGAGGAAGCGGTCCCAGGCAGCCCAGCCCGCTTCCTCACGCTCTTGACAAACTAGAACTACATATCAGGTGTACTGCCCTGAGAGGTTGGTGACGCGGCTCGCTCGTGGAAGTCCTTGAGTGAGGTGTGGCCTCGGCGCTGATTGCAGTGGTGGAGCCAGGCTGAGAACGCGGCGACGCGTTCGGCTTCTGACCGGTAGACGGTGGCGTAGGCTCACTCCTTCGAGCATGGTGCGGTTGAAACGCTTGACCTTACCGTTGGTCTGCGGCGGGTAGGGCCGGGTGCGTTTGTGCTTGATTAAGTTTAAGGTATGCCCCACAATCGATCATCTATATAATATATAGTAGGTATAAGGTAGCCGGAGGAGCACCTACGGGCGCAGCTCCTTATATATAACTCAAGGAGACAAGATGCCCGAGAAACTCAATCACTGGATCAACGGCGTGGGGACTGAACCGTCGAGTGGAGAGTGGATGCAGTCGATCAATCCGGCAACGGGTGAGCTATCAGTGTCCGTCGCGAGGGGAACAAAAGCTGATGTCGATTCGGCTGTCTCCGTGGCCTCAGCGGCGGCATCAGATTGGCGTTGGTTCAAGGCAGCCCATCGTGGACGATTGCTTTATCGCCTCGCCCAGTCCATTCGGGACAACGCAGAGCACCTGGCAACCTTGGAGACAGAGGATTCGGGGAAGCCACTGTCGCTCTCTCTGGCAGAGGTGGAAGGTTCAGCTGCTTACTTTGAGTTCTACGCAGGTTTGGTCAACATTCCGCTGGGTGACACACTCGACGTCGACCCACGTCAGCATGTTTATACGAAGCGCGAACCTTATGGCGTGGTTGGAGTCATCACCCCTTGGAACCTTCCGCTCAATCAGTCGGCGAGATCGGTAGCCCCAGCGTTGGCTGCGGGGAACGTGGTCGTTGCCAAGCCGGCGGAGGCGGCCTCGCAGACAACCGTGATGTTGGCTGAGCTTGCCACTCAGGTCGGAATACCCAACGGTGTTTTCAACGTGGTGCTGGGTAAAGGCCGCGAAGTTGGGGAAGAAATTGTACGCCATCCCGACGTGCGCAAGGTGGCTTTCACCGGTTCAGTCGCTGTCGGTAAGTCCATCGGGCATATAGCCGCTGAGCGGATTATCCCCCTCACGCTTGAGCTGGGAGGCAAGTCCGCGAATATCGTGTTCGAGGACGCTGACTTGGAGTTTGCAGCGCGAGAAGCTGTCCGAGCCTTCACTACGAATGCTGGGCAGATCTGTTCGTCAGGGACTCGGCTGCTAGTGCAACGGAGCGTTTATGAGGAGTTCGTCGCTAAAGTGGCCGAGCTTTCGGGCCGCTTGCGACCCAGCGAAGATTACGGCCCAATGATCACCGAAGACCAGTATCAGCAGGTCCAGCGTTACTTCGAGGTTGCAGCGAAGGAGAACCTTGTAGCTGTCACTGGTGGCTCGGTTGTTGGGTCTGCCGGCCGTGAGGGCGGATTCTACGTGAACCCAACGGTGTACGTCGATGTGAACAATTCGACCAAGATTGCCCGAGAAGAGATATTCGGGCCAGTCGTGGCTGCCATCCCATTCGATACTGAGGAGGAAGCCTTACGGATCGCGAATGACTCGGAATTCGGCCTGGTTGGGGCAGTATGGTCACGGGACATATCCCGCGCCTTGCGTGTCGCGGACAGGATCGAAGCTGGACAGATCTTCGTTAACACCTGGTCCACCGGGGCCGTGGAAACCCCGTTCGGAGGGCACAAGCACAGCGGATACGGGCGTGAGAAGGGGATTGAGGCGTTGAACCACTATTCGCACCTTAAGTGCGTCATCGTTGCGTTGGAACAGGCATGATTCCCACGAGGACGGTTTCTTGATGGCGTCAACTTGTTTTGGCCCCGGCAGGACGGCGGGAACTGGCCCCAGATGAGAGGGCTGGGGAATGCCAGTGGTCCTATTTGATTATGCGTGGCTGGGGATGTTGCGTGGGGATCAGACGGGGGAGGGTTTTGACGTAGGTGACCATGCCGATGAGTTCGACGAGCGTTTGGGTGACGACTACCAGTGCTACCAGGGCTAGACGCTATGTAGTGACCCATTTAGTTGGTCGCGGTTGATTCCTTACGACCCCGTCCCTCGATGGGCCGAGTCTTGCCGTCCGCTGGTCGGTGTCAACGTCGTTCATGCTCGCTACGCTGCGCGTGCTCCACGTTGACACTCTCCGGCCGCGGGCGGCATGGGGCCGGTGATCGAGGGGGGTCGTAGGGGTTGCGGGCCGGGGCCTCACTCACAAAACTCGTGGGTTACCGGACAAGTAGTCCCTTGCCCGGCCTATCCGACAGTTGTGGGAGGCCCCGGTATGAATGAGCGCACGAGTATTGGTCTGGACGTGCACGCGCGGTCAGTGGTCGCAGCGGCGATTGATGGTGACACCGGTGAAGTGTTCAGGCAGCGCCTGATCCCGGATCACGGCGAGATCGAGTCCTGGGTCAGGAGCCTGCCCGGCCCGTGGCGGGCGACATACGAGGCAGGCCCGACAGGTTTCGGTCTGGCCCGGCATCTGAACGGAGCGGGGATCGAAACGTTGGTCGCGGCGCCATCGAAGCTGCAGCGCCCGGTCGGGGACCGAGTGAAGACCGACGCCAAAGACGCGTTGCATTTGGCCAGGCTGCTCAAGCTCGGCGAGATCGTGCAAGGTCACGATCCCCTCGGTGAGCCAGGAGACCAGCCGCGATCTGGTCCGGGCTCGTGAAGATGCACGTAGTGATCTCATGAGCGTCCGGCACCGATTGTCCAAGTTGCTGCTGCGCCAGGGAATCGTCTACTCCGGCGGCAAGGCGTGGACCAGCACCCACGATCTGTGGTTGCGCCGGCAGCACTTTGACCAGTCAGCGCTGCAACACGCCTTCAATGCTGCCTACGACGCCGCGATCGCGGCCATGGCCGCTGACAGCGAGTTCACAGCCGTGGTTGACCGTCTGGGGTGCCTGCGAGGCATCTCAACGTTGACCGGGTTCGGGCTCGCGGTCGAGATTGGTGACTGGCATCGGCTCGACGGGCGTCGGATCGGCGCCTACCTCGGCATGGTGCCCACCGAGCACTCCTCAGGCGCCAGCCGCAACCTGGGCGGGATTACCAAAACCGGCAATACCCACGCCCGTCGATTATTGATCGAGGCCGCATGGCACCACCGCCACCCCTACCGGTCCTCCAGCCCGACCATGCGAGCCCGGTGGGACAAAGCACCCGCCGCAGCCAGACGTAGAGGGGATGAAGGGAACCGGCGCCTGAACGCCCGCTGGGTCGCATTCGACGCACGAAACAAACGCTCCGTGGTCGCGAACGCCGCCATCGCACGTGAACTCGCCAGCTGGTGCTGGTCCCTGGCCGTGATGGAATGAACCCAGAGCCCACCTAAACTTTCGGCCGCTCGGAGGCGGAGCAACCCCACAAGGGGCCACGCTCGATCTCTAAACCCACGGAACAGTCCAGCCGAACACACCGTCATGCGGTAACCAACCCGCGCATATCAGAGTGACAACGCGTCGAACAGACACGCGGTCACCGCCCACCGACCAACCGGAACCCGAAGCGGTGTCCACGAAGCCATCATGGACACCGCTTCACCTTGCCCCCTGGCCAAATGCAACTCCATATATCCGTGCGTGTCTGCTAAATATCCGGCTTGCCGTGTTTCAAGCTGGATGAATGGTTCGTTCGAATGTGATTTCAGATGAGTTGTGGACGGTCATCGAGCCGGTCCTGCGGACTGCGCCGGGTCGACGGGGGCGGCCGTGGGCTGGAGGGCATCTGCTGGCGGTTCCGCACCGGTTCGCCGTGGCGGGACCGGCCGGCCGATTTCGGTGCCTGGCAATCGGTCTGGGAACGGCACCGACGCTGGTCGGCCGACGGATCCTACGAGCGGATGTTCGCCGCCGTGAAGGAATCCATTAGCGCAAATGACATCGAACTGGAGTCGCTGCTCTCGGTCGATTCCAACAGTCCCATCGGGGGCTCATCGCAGTTGAGGGTGTAGTCGCGGTCTGAAGCCGCCTGACTCCAGGAGCGCTCTGGCGATGTAGTTGGTGATATTCCGGAACCCGAGGGCTGAGCCGCGGAGGTATTCAAGGCGCCCATTGATTGCCACCGTGGGACGCTGCTTCAGTGTCCGGCCGAGTCGACGGATCTCGACCAGGACGGCAGGGACACCGGTAGTGACCGAAGCGATGACGGCTTGCATGAGGACCTTGCCCTGCTTCTTGTCGTGGTGCCGGTAGGCGGCGACGATCCGCTGATAGATTCCCCAAGTCGCTTCGACCTGGGCATGCTTCTCGGCCGTGAACAGCGCTTCCAGGCGAACTTGCTGCTTCTCGGTAATCAGGTCAGCACCGGTGTGCAGGGCCGGCGGGCACGGTAGAGCGGGTCACCGGCTCGGCCCCGATGACCGAGCGTGGCCTGCTGGATGCGTTGCCGACACCTGTCCAACCCGTCCCCTGCGAGGCGAACGACATGAAAGGGATCCATGACCGGAACAGCGTCGGGGAGTTCCTCGGCGGTGACGGTCTTGAACCCGGTGAATCCGTCCATCGCAGCCACCTCCACCCCGTTCCGGCACTGTTCCGGGCGTCCGGCGAGCCACTGCTTGCACACCGCCTTGGATCGGCCTCGACCATTTCCAACAACCTCGCCGGGCCCGTCTTTTTACGGACTGGGGTGAGATCAATGATCACGGTGACGTACTTGTCCCCACGCCGGGTATGCCGCCAGACATGCTCGTCAACCCCGATCGCGCTCGCCCCTTGAAACAGGGCCGGGTCATCGATCAGCCGACGCTTGCCCTCCCCTATGACAGCGCTGTTCGCCGTACGCCAGGACACACCGAGCCCTGCAGCGAGCGGTGCCCGAATGGCTCGTGCGCCAACCGTCGAGTAACAGTGTCTCGCGGTACTCCTTCCGCTCCGCATCGCCGACACCACGAACCGGCATGAATAACGCGACATTTCAGAACCGCCCGGTCAGCAGCAACGTACTGTCCCACGGCCTTGAGGCCGAGCTCATCGAGCCGGCAGAACGTGGTCAGGTCAGGGGCATCGAAGGTAGCGTGAGACACGTCGAGGTCTTTCGGATGGCGAGCATAGGAACTTCCATCATCGGAAGACCTCGGCCCCTATCCAGACACCGACGCGCCCACCCAAGTCAGACCGCGACTACACCCCTCAACTGCGAAGAGCCACATTGACACAGAAGCCATGGGCACCGCATACCAGTAAGAAGACTCACCATGCCTCGCGAAATAATCGCTGAGGCCGTAATTTTTCTGGCTGCACCGTTAGACGAAGCGGTGCCGTAAGGCGGGTCTTGCGCCGACCGCAGAATACAGCCGTTCGATCCATATAGAATACAGCTAGCCCCAATCAACGACATATACTGGCAGGCACGGCAAAACAGCGGAAAGGCGAACTCAAATGTCCCCTAGAGGACGTCTCCAACTCAGCGACGAGGCTGCTGTATACGTGCGTAGCATGATCATGGCGGGGGAGATACAGCCGGGAGAACATATACGTCCGGAATCGGTCGCCGACGCCCTACAAATTTCAACTACACCTGCGCGTGAGGCATTACAGGCCTTGAAGGTCGAAGGGTTCTTGGAGCTGGTGCCGCGGAAGGGATTTATTGTCGCGGAGTTGAATGGCGAAGATATTCGAGACCTATTCACCGTCCAGGCGCTCATAGCAGGCGAATTGGCTGCTCGTGCCTGCTCGGGAGCCACCGACGCAGCCCTCAATGAACTTGTGGCTCTTCATCATGAGATGCTCGCAGCTTTTCGGCGAGATGACACCGAAGCACTCGAGGAAAAAAATCATTACTTTCACAAGCAAGTGAACAGGATGTCAGGCTCGAGGAAAATCGTATGGGCGCTAGGTCTGATGACCCGGTACGTACCCCGTCGTTTTTACTCGAACATTGAGGGTTGGCCTGAAGCCACCATTCATGACCACTCTGACTTGGTAGATGCCCTTACTGCTCGTGACAGAAACGCCGCCAGGAAAGCTATGGCAGGTCACATTGGGCATTCTGGAGAATTACTCGCCGCTCACTTCGATGAACGGCAAGGACACCGGCCCCTGCCTCCTCGCGTTATTGGTTGAAAGTCCCTTCAAGACGAAGGGCAACGGTGGACGACACGTCTACATCCCACTGGAGAAGCGGGTCACGTTTTCGCAAGCCCGGGATCTTGTAGAGGCCTTGGGTAACCGTCACCGGAGCCTGGATAAGTCCCCTCACCAGAACCTTTTG
>NZ_JARESG010000044.1 GCF_029076445.1 Pseudarthrobacter naphthalenicus | reverse complement strand
CGCACCTTCAGAACCCCGGCAATCCTGCCGTCAAGGCAAAATCGCTGGTCAGCACCGCTTTAGGGGAGGTACAGCAGGCGTTTCCCACATCCTCACGATGTGCAGGAATAGCACTTAGAGTCATTACTACTTTACATAATGTAGATTATCGGCGTTATGGCGGCAGGCTTAGAAGGAGCTGCGGGGACGCCCCTTAACTGCGGATTCGGCAGGACTTCTCGCAGCCGCAAGTTCCGGTGAGCGACGACAAAACGGCAACTCCGGGCGCTCACGAGTTGTCGCCCATGGTTTCCAGCGACGTCGTGGCAAACGATGAGCCGGGAGCTTTTGGTCGTTCCTTCACTGTTTTGCAAGGTCAGCCGGGAATGGCCGTTCGCCCCCGGATATCCGGGGCTTTCGCGGCGCGCCGACGATTGGCTTCACGCGGGCCAGCCAAGGTAACGTTTGGGTAACCGGTCCGCGCACACGCCTCGCGCAGCGCCCTCAATGCTTCTGCGTGTGCTATCACCCCAGGTGGCAGCGTCCTTGCGTTCGCAGACCGTGACCTTTCCGGGCAGGATCCGTCCCCAAGGACCGCCCGTTTCCGCACCCCCATGAAGAGGCTTTGTTTTCCATGCGCAGAAACAATCTGCTGGCCGCCGGCATGCTCTCGGTCCTACTCGCCACCTCGGCTTGTGGTTCCGTGACCGGCGTCCCCAACTCATCCGCACCATCTTCCGTCTCGGCCAACACCGGGGTTGAAGCGAGCTCCACACACGACAAATCGGCTGATGCGGTGGGTACCACCCAGCGCGCCGCCGCCGAAAAGGCCGAAGCAGCTGCCGCTGCCGAGAAGGCCCAGGCAGCTGAGAAAGCTCAGGAAGCCGAGAAAGCCCAGGCGGCGGACAAGGCTAAGGAAGCCGAGGCTGCCGCCGCGGCGGCAGCTGAAAAGAAGGCTGCTGAACCCAAGCCGTCCGGCACGCCGATGGCCGTTCCCGCACCTGCTGCTGCGCCTGCCGGTGGAGCGCCGGCGTCGAAGCCCGCTCCGGCGCCTGTCCTCCCGGCCTCGACCTCCGAGCGCATTGTCACCACCGCGTACACAACGGCGTACACGTGGCACGACAACACTCCGGCCGGCTCCGCCACCATCAGCCACCCGATCCTGCACAAGACTGCCGGCGGAACCGGCACCTACGCTGATCCGATCACCATCGCCGTGGGCCACTCCAAGGCCACTGGCCAGTCCGTGCTGGACTTCCCCGCCGGCACCCGGATCTACCTGCCCAGCGTGCGCCGCTACTTTATCGTCGAAGACACCTGCGGCGACGGCAACGATCCCCAGGGCGGCCCCTGCCACCAGGGCGTCAACGCCAACGGAACCAACTCCACCATCTGGATCGACATGTGGATCGGCGGCGCCAGCATGAGCGCGAGCGGCGCCGACAACTGCGCTGCCAAGGTCACGGACGTCAACACCGCTGTCTTCGATCCCGCGAGCAACTATGCCGTGGCTCCGGGGGCAGGCGTGATTCACGACGGCATCTGCGATGCCGGCTATGGCAACGCTCTTGTAAAGCAGTAACAACAAGGCGCCGGACGCAACCGGAGGCCATTCGGGGGTCGGCGAATTTTCGCCGGCCCCCGTTTTCGTGGGCCGGGACCGGCGAAGGACAATTCCCGTGGGCTGCCCAGCCAGCCCGTGCCATTGTCATATGCCCGGTGCTCACCAAGAATGAACCAATGACGGTCTACTTGCGCTCACTGGAAACTGCTGTTCCGCCCACCGTGCTGATCCAGACCGAGGCGCGGGACGTCTTCGCAGCTCAACCCGGCCTGACCAGGCTCGGTTCGCGCCTGGTGACTACGTGCTTTGACTCAGCGGCCATTGAAACCCGGCATACGGCAGTCGAGGAAATGACCATGGCGTTCCGGTCGGATGATCCGCAGTTCTTTGATCCCGCCACGGGCCTCCTGCTGAATCCATCCACCAAGGTGCGCAACGGGATCTTCGCCGAACAGGCCACTGCCCTTTTTATTGAGGCCGCACAGGCCGCCGTGGCCGCCTGTCCGGACCTGACCTTGCTTGACATAACTCACGTCATCACGGTCTCGTGCACCGGCTTCTTCAACCCCGGTCCCGACTACAAGATTGTCCGTGCGCTTGGTTTGGACCCCGCTGTCCAGCGGTACCACCTTGGTTTTATGGGCTGCTATGCAGCCTTCCCGGCGCTGCGGGCCGCCAAGTCGTTCTGCGAGGCAGATCCGCAGGCCGTGGTGCTGGTGGTCTGCGCCGAGCTGTGCTCCCTGCACGTACGGACCTCCAACGATCCGGACACCATCATGGGCTCCGCACTGTTCGCCGACGGTGCCGCTGCCGCCATCGTCACCGCACAAAACGCTCCGGAATCACCCGCCCTGCTCCGGCTGGACCACTTCGAAACCGTGCTCACTCCGGTGGGCGAGGAATCCATGGCCTGGAACATCGGCGATCACGGCTTCGAAATGGTCCTGGGCAACTACGTGCCGCACATTATTGACGACCACATCATCGGCGCCCTCGAACCGCTCCTGTCCCGCGATCAGTCGCTGCTCGGACTCCCCTACCGTGACATCCGCCACTGGGCCATTCATCCTGGTGGACGCAGCATCCTGGACAAAGTGCAATCGCGCCTGGAGCTTTCGGACGAGCAACTGGTCCCTGCCCGGGAGACGCTGCGGAGGTTCGGCAACATGAGCAGCGCCACCGTTCTGTTTGTGCTCAAGCACATCCTGGAACTGCCGGCGGAGGACGGCGATGACCGCATCTGCTCGATGGCCTTCGGGCCCGGACTCACCGTCGAAACAGGGCTCTTCACCAAGCTTCGCCAGGCCGGCGCGCCGCTCCCGCCGGCCGGGCAGAGCCAAGCCCGTCCCGGGTACCGGAGCCAGGCCTGGGCGTCGGCTGCTTCTCGGGCTTGAGCCGGCAATGCCGATGCGGCGGCGGGCTGGGGATGCGGTGGAACTCATGGACGCGCCCGACTGCGATCCCGCGAAACTGGAACGGACCTACCGGCAGTTCGCACTGGTCAACCGTCTTTTTGCCGGCTGGAGGCTGCTCTATGTCAAGGAACTGAGGCCGTTTCTCTCCCCCGACACCGTCACCACCGTCCTGGATATCGGCAGCGGCGGAGGTGATTTGGCCCGACTCCTCACCCTGTGGTCCCGGCGGGACAGGCTGAAAATCGATGTCACCGGCATAGACCCGGACAGCAGAGCCCACAGCTTCGCAGCCGCAACCGTCCACAGCCCCAACGTACGGTTCGTGCAGGCGGGAAGCGCCGGGTTGGTCCGCGAAGGGCAACAATTCGACGTCGTGATTTCCAACCATGTCATTCATCACCTGCAGCCGGCCGAGCTGGCCCGGTTCCTCAGCGATTCGCAGGCTCTGGCACGCCGGCTATGTCTGCACAACGACTTGCGCCGAAGCACGGCAGCGTACGCATTGTTCGCCCTTGCCGCCCTTCCCTTCCGCGGGTCCTTCATCCGCGCCGACGGCCTGGTATCGATCCGGCGCAGCTACACGCCCGTTGAACTGACCGCCGCCGCTCCCCCGGGCTGGCACGTCCAGCGCCACGCGCCCTTCCATCAGGTCCTCATTCATCGTCCGGCCCATCCCGATGACTGAGGTCATCATTGTGGGCGGAGGTCCGGTAGGCCTGTACCTCGCCGGTCTGCTGCTTCAGGCAGGGGTGGAGGTACGTGTGCTCGAACAGCGGCTCCGGCGTGAACGGCATTCCCGCGCCATCGGCATCCACCCGCCGGCCCTTGCGGCCCTGGACAAAGTGGGTGTGGCCGGCGCCCTGGTGCGTGCCGGCGTGCCGATCCGCAGCGGAACCGCGCTGAGCCGGGGACGGACCGTGGGGTCCATGTCCTTCGCCACCGTGTCAGACCGTTTTCCGTTTGTGCTGTCCCTCCCCCAGTTCGCGACCGAATCCATACTGGAACAGCGTGTCCAGGAACTCGATGCCTCCGCCCTCGTGCGGGGAGCCCGGGTGTCGGAAGTGATGCACGACGGCGGCCTGGTCACCGCGGCGATTGCAGCGCCGGTGGAGGGCGGCGCGGGCAGACGGGTCACCGCGCGCCTCCTCATCGCCGCGGACGGTGCCCGGTCTCCGGTGCGGAGCCTGCTGAATATCCCGGTAATCACAAAGACCTACCCGGACCACTACATCATGGGGGATTTCGCGGCAGGCGGTGACCACGGGCAGCAGGCCGTCCTGTACCTCGAAACCGGAGGGATCGTGGAGTCCTTTCCCCTTCCCGGCGGCCTTCGGCGGTGGGTGGTCCGCACCGGGCGCCCGGATCCCGGCGTGGACGCCGCCGGGCTGTCCCGGCTGGTTCACCAGCGCACCGGGGTCCGGCCTGACCCGGAAACCAACACCATGCTCAGCAGCTTCAGCCCGCGCTCGTCCCTGGCGTGCCGGCTGGTGGCGGGCCGTGCGGTGCTCGTCGGTGACGCGGCACATGAAATCAGCCCCATAGGCGGCCAGGGCATGAACCTGGGCTGGCTGGATGCGGCAGAGTTGGCACCCATTATCTGCGCTGCCCTGGCCGGCCGCCCGGTAGGCAGTGCTCTGCGTGCCTATGCTTCACGGCGGGGCAAAGCAGCCCGCCGCGCACGATGGCAGGCGGGGGCCAACATGGCCTTGGGACGCCCCCTGGCCCCGCCACTGCTGGGCCTGCGGAACGCGGCGCTTGGCACGGTGGCGGGCCTTCCGCCGGCCAACAGGCTGGTGGCCCGGCGGTTCACCATGCAATAACCGGCTGACAGGACCAACGTGGGGTCGGCAGCCGGCGGGTCAGGAATTCAGGTAGTAGCAGTCGTAACTGTCCTGGCTCACGATCAAGCCCTGGCGAACCTCAAACACCGATGACGTCCTGGCCCGAATCGTCTCGCCGGCATCCCAGTATTTCAAGTTCATCAGGACAGTTGCGGACCAATCCGCTTCCAGGACAACGCGGCCACCTTCGCAGGTTGTCCGCCGGACTTCGAACTTCTGGTTGGCCACCACCTCGCCGCTCTGGTCCGCGCCCGCAAGGACCTGCGCCTGCGTCCGGGTGGATCCTTCGGGAGCGAGCAGATGTGGCGCCTCGTCGAGGCGAAAGTCTTCCGAGAGGAAGCGCCGGATCGCCTGGCCGCCGCCTCCCGCCTCAAGGGTCCGGATAAAATCCAGGACGCATCCCAGGGCGGCGGATTCGGACGAAGTCAGTTCTGCCATGGCTCCGACACTAGCCCACCGGGCCGCCGCCACAGGTCTGCAGCCGGTTAGGCTTTCCCCATGATTGCCGTTTCGCCGCCCACTCCTTTCACGCCCGCGCAGCTCCGCGAGCGGGTCCAGCAGATCCTCGCTGCCGGCGTCGTGCCGCCCATCGTGCAGGCCGGCCATCCCGTGCTCCGGCAGCAGGCGGCGGCCTTTGCCGGCCAGATCAGTGATACCGAGCTCGAGCAGCTCATTGTGCTGATGCGCAATGTCATGCATGAGGCACCCGGCGTGGGACTTGCGGCCCCGCAGATTGGGATTCCGCTGCAGTTGGCGGTCGTGGAGGACCAGTTCGACGTCGACCCGGAGTCCGCCGCCATCCGGCACCGCATGCCGCTGGAATTCCTGGCCATCCTCAACCCGCGGTATGCGCCGGTGGGCCCGGAAACGGCGGCCTTCTTCGAAGGTTGCCTGTCGCTCAGCGGGCTGCAGGCCGTGGTGGTGCGCCATGAACGGGTGCTGCTCCGGTTTGTCGCTCCTGACGGCAGGGACATGGAACGGGAGTTCGCCGGCTGGCAGGCGCGGATTGTCCAGCACGAAACCGATCACCTGCAGGGCACCCTCTATGTGGACCGCGCGGAACTGAGGTCCTTGAGCAGCAACGCCGAGTACGCCGCCAACTGGGCTGAGCCGGGCATCGCCAAGGCCCGCGCCGGGCTGGGATTCCTGCCCGAACTTCACTGAACGATGAACCGCCTACCCGCTCGAAGCTTCGCCGGGATTCGCCGGTGTCGGGAGGAAGCGGGCCCACCAACGCAGGATGTGCTCGAACCGCTGCCGCCGGTGCCGCGGACGCCCTGACCTGGAGAGCTCATGGTCTTCGCCGGGGAATATCAAGAGCTCGGCCTCCGTCCCCTCCCGCTTCAAGGCCGCGTAGTAGCGCTGTCCCTGTTCCAACGGGCAGCGGAGATCATTTTCGCTGTGGATCACCAGGGTGGGTGTCTGCACCCTGGCGGCAAGTTTGAGCGGACTCCGGTTAGCCAGTGCATCGTCAGAGCTCCCCAGATATCCGGCTCCGAAGTACCAGCCAATGTCGGCCGCGCCCTCAAAGCTGACCGGGTCAAGGAATCCCCGCTCAACGATGGCGGCCGCGAACCGGTGATGGTGTGCGATGGTCCAAGCGGTAAGGTAACCGCCGTACGAGCCGCCCATGATGCCCAGCCGCCCGGCATCAAGGGCGGCATATTTCGCCAGGGCGCCGTCCAGGAACGCCAGCACATCCTGCATGTCCACCGTTCCGAACCTGCCCTTGATGGCCATCCCGTGATCCCGTCCATAACCTGCGGAACCCCGCGGATTGCACATCAGCACTGCATACCCGGCATCCACATACACCTGGGCCTCATCGAACAGGGCAACGGTGAACTGGGTAAACGGGCCCCCGTGGATGTTGAGCAGGACAGGGTGCGGCCCCTGGCCTGCCGGCCTCAGCACCCAGCCGTGCACGGGATAGCCGTCCGGCGCGTCAAAGGTGGCCTCCTGCGGCACGGTAATGTCCGTGCTGTTCCGCAGAGTGGCCGAGAAGTCCGTCAGGATCCTCAACTGTCCATCGTCCAGAGCTGCGAGGTCACCGCTGCTGGAGGGATCGGCGAACGACACGAACAGGGAGCCGCCGGCCCAGGCCGCCGCGGTCACTGCCCTGTCACCGTGCACCAGGAGCGCATGCTCGCCGGTGGCACCCAACTCCAGGAGTTCCACGGTGCCTTCCGCATTGTTTAGCACCAGGGCGCGGTCCGGACCGCGGAGTTCAATCCCGCTGCCCGGCGGGAGGACATCCATCATTTCCGGGTCCGTCAACGGAACCGGAACGCCGCCTCCAGTCGGCACGCAGAAGAGCACGGCGTTGCGCGCCACAAAGTCCATGCCGGATCCGCCAAGGTCCCGGGCAATGAAAAACAGCCATCGGCCATCCCTGGACTCCCGGACCTCCGCGATCGTCTGCCTGGCCGGACTCGCGAGGTCAAAGGCCACGGGCTCGCCTCCCGTGACCGGCAACCGGTAGATGGCAGTGGCCAGCCCGTCGGTGTCCGCCGGCGGCGCCGCCGTGAAATAGACCGCGGACCCGTCGGCGCTAAACGTTCCTGGACCGGTATCCGTGCTGAAGGAGGTGACCTTGCGGGAGTCGGGCACGGATGAGTCAGGCTCTCCTCCGAGTTCGGGGACCGCCACGAGGAACAGCTGCCGGGGCTTATCGCGGGTGTAGCCCGCACCGTTAAGCCTGTAATCGAGCGTGGTTACCAGCCGCGGCTCTTCCGCTTCCGGCGCGATGCCTGCCGCGGTGCCGTAACGCCCGGCCATGGGCTCGCGGGAGCTGAAGACTATTCGCTGCGAATCCGGGGACCACGAGAACGTCTCCACGCCCAGAAGCCTGTCGGTGATGACCTGCGGTTCGCCGCCGTCGGCCTCCACAACGCACAGCTGCGCCTTTGATGACGGTCCGTCGGCCCGGAGGAATGCCAGGACCAGTCCGTCCGGCGAGAATGCCGGCGCGGTGTCCCGGAAGCCCCTGGTGATGCGCCGCGGCAGCTTTTCCTGATCCAACGGGACAGTCCATAACTGCCCCACATAGGCATCGGCCTCCAGGTCCGGCCTCGTCACCGACACAACAGCGCGGGTTCCGTCGGGATGCGCTGCGGGCGGCGACACGGTATTGAGCAACGGCAGGTGTTCTGGCTTCATCCACGTGAGCCTAACCTGAGCCATGCGGGGCGGACAGCATCCCGGCGGCCGGAGGGACTCAACCGCCTAAGATAGGGGCTATGCCCTCCACCCCTGCCCCTCCCCTGCGCTGCCCGCTGTGCGGCGGAGAGCTGATGGTCCACCGCCCCACGGACGAAGGTTCCCGCCCACGGCTGGTGTGCGGTGCGGGCCACAGTTTTGATGCTGCCAGGCAGGGGTACTACAACCTGCTGGTGGGCAAGGGGACCGTCTTCGAAGCCGACACGGCGGACATGGTGGCGGCCCGGTTCAATTTCCTCGACGCCGGGCACTACCGTCCCTTGGCGGACGCGGTCTCGCAGGCCGTCCTGGCCCTCGTTCAGCCCGGACAGCCGTTTACTGTCCTCGATTCGGGAACCGGTACCGGCCACTACCTGCGGGCCGTGCTCGACGACGTCAGCCGGGTGGCCGGCGACGTCACCGCCGTCGCGCTGGACATCTCCAAATTCGCTCTGCGCCGCGCCGCGCGCCTGAACCCGGAAGCCATCAACCTCGTCTGCGACGTGTGGCAGCCGCTGCCTGTGGCCGACGCTGCCGCCGACGTCGTGACAGTCATCTTCGCACCCCGCAACGCGGGCGAATTCGCCCGCGTGCTGCGAGCGGATGGCCGGCTGGTCGTGGTGACACCGCGTGCCGGCCACTTGGCTTCGCTGGCCGCCGAAGCCGGCATGCTGGCCATCGAGGACCACAAGGATGCCAGGCTGGCAGAATCCCTGGCCGGCTTTTTTGTACCGGAGTCAGCCCGCGACGTTGATGTCCGGCTGAGGTTGACCCCGGGAGAGATGGCGGACCTGGCCTTCATGGGACCTGCCGGGCATCATCTGGACCGCGACGCACTTGCCGTCAAACTGGAAGCGAAGGAACCGGTGTCCGGCGTGGAAGCCCTGTTCAGGATCACCGTCTTCCGCCCTGCGGAGGGCGCCGCGTAACGACTTGGCCACGTTCCCGGCCCGCGTTCCTGGCCACCTGCCCCGGGGCTTTGGGGCGGACTAGGATAAATAGACAGCTACCGGATGGTCAAGGGGGACGGAATGTTTGAATGGCTCGGTGAAAACTGGTGGGCCCTGTGGCTCACGGCCTTCCTTGCGTTCGCGGTGATCGAGATGATCACCCTTGACCTGTTCTTCATTATGCTCGGCGGCGGGACGCTCGCTGCCATCGTTGCCGATTTTGCCGGTGCTGACCTGTGGCTGCAGATCGTGGTCTTCTGTGTGGTGTCCCTGCTGATGATCGCTTTCGTCCGCCCGGTGGCCCTCAGCCACCTCAAGAAGGGCCCCGCCGAACAGCGGACTAATGTGGACCGGCTGATCGGCGAGCAGGCGCTCGTGATGGAGGCAGTCAGCTCCACCGGCGGCCTGGTCAAGATCGGCGGCGATGTGTGGAGCGCCAGGTCCGCCGGCGCGGTATTGCCCGCAGGCCAGAAGGCAGTGGTTTCCGCCATCGAAGGAGCCACCGCCGTTGTCACGGCACCGCAGGAGCACACAGACCAGCCGTAGTCAGCGTCACGAAGAGTGTTGGATACAGCCTAATAATTGGGGTTAAGGAGATGTATGGATAACGCAGGAGGAGTCGCCTTAGCCATTGTGCTGGTGGTCCTGATCGTATTCGTGATAATTGTTCTGGTCCGCTCGGTGCGGATCATTCCGCAGGCGAGGGCCGGCGTCGTGGAACGCCTCGGAAAATACCAGCGCACGCTCAACCCGGGACTCACCATCCTGATTCCGTTTGTGGACCGGCTCCTGCCGCTGCTGGACCTCCGGGAACAGGTCGTCTCCTTCCCGCCACAGCCGGTCATCACCGAAGACAACCTGGTGGTCTCCATCGACACCGTGGTCTACTTCCAGGTCACTGATCCGCGGGCGGCCACTTACGAAATCGCCAACTACATCCAGGCTGTGGAACAGCTCACCACAACCACCCTTCGTAACGTGGTGGGTGGCCTGAACCTCGAAGAGGCCCTGACCTCCCGCGACCAGATCAACGGTCAGCTTCGCGGCGTCCTCGATGAGGCCACCGGCCGCTGGGGAATCCGCGTCTCGCGCGTCGAACTGAAGGCCATTGACCCGCCCCACTCAATCCAGGACTCCATGGAGAAGCAGATGCGGGCCGAACGCGACCGCCGCGCCGCCATCCTCACCGCGGAGGGAACCAAGCAGTCAGCCATCCTCACCGCCGAGGGCCAGCGGCAGGCTTCGATCCTCGCAGCTGAAGGCGACGCCAAGGCCGCCATTCTCCGGGCCGACGGCGAGGCGCAAGCCATCCAGAAAGTCTTCGACGCCATCCACAAGGGAAACCCGGATCAGAAACTGCTGGCCTACCAGTACCTGCAGACCCTGCCGAAGCTTGCCGAAGGCTCCTCCAACAAACTGTGGATCATTCCCAGCGAAGTCGGGGAAGCGCTCAAGGGCATCGGCAACGCGCTGGGCGGCACCAATCCTGATCCGCGCTCCGGCGGCCTCTTCGACGAGGAACCCGCCCAACAGCCCTGAGCCCGGCTCGGAACGCTGCGGACCGGGGGCCGCGCCGCCTCACAGGTGGCGCGGCCCCTGAACGCCTACCGGGCTTCCCCGCCATGTTTGCTGACAGGCTCACCTGCCGGTATAATTGAGTGTTTGTCCGGGCGGACCAGATCCGCTGGAACAAGAACGCTGCGCAATGCGTTGAATCTATTGATGCAACACAGCGCACAGAGTAGTCCGGGGCGGTTAAAATGCACCGGCTTGCGTGGGGCCCTAGCTCCGCGAACCGACCAGAGGGAGAAAACATGAGCGATCGCAGCCTGCGGGGTATGCGCCTTGGTGCGCAAAGCATGGAGACCGAGTCCGGCGTGGAGCCGGCCCCGCGTCAGCGTGTGGAATACCGGTGCGAGGACGGCGAGCAGGTTTTCGTCACGTTCTCTTCAGAGGCTGAAATTCCTCCTGTGTGGGTTTCCAAGACCGGCAAGGAAGCGCTCCTGGTAGACGGCGAACGCCCCGACACCAGCAACGAAAAAGCCGTCCGTACCCACTGGGACATGCTCCTGGAACGGCGTTCGCTCCCGGAGCTCGAGCAGATTCTCGAGGACCGGCTGACCATCCTGCGTGAACGACGCGGTGAACGGCGCAGCGCCTGACCCACTGGCGGTTACAGCCCCTCTTTGACCGGGGGCACACTGAATTGATCGATAAGGCCGGCCCGGCAACGCTTGATGGCGTTGCCGGGCCGGCCTTTTCGTCGCGTCACACCGGTCGCAGACCGGCATAGCCGCCGCGAACCGGGCGTCTGCTAGGGCGTGTCTCCCAAATAGGCTGACCGCCGGCTGGAAAACTTGGGGGCGTGTCTCGTTTCCAAGTCTTTACCGATGATCAGTGGGCCCGCGTTGAGCCGTTGCTGCCCAGTTCCGACGGCCAGCGCGGTCGCCCGTTCCGGAACCACCGCCAAGTCGTGGAGGGCATCGCTTA
>NZ_JARESG010000043.1 GCF_029076445.1 Pseudarthrobacter naphthalenicus | reverse complement strand
ATGCGCTGGTAGCGGTCTGTACAGTGCTCATAAAATTTCCCTCTCTGCGGGTGTGCCATGGGAGCTAAAGAGACGCCTGTACTGCTCAGGTGCGATCCAGCGTTCCCCCTAGGAGGGGCACCTGTGATGTGCATCTCACTATATATTCTACATACTATAGCTACAGATCCGCCCCATAGCTAGATGCGTTTTCGTTGCTCGCAACATCAATAACATCCAGGCGGAATTCCGCCCCATAAGTCTGGGCATGGTCAACACCTTTCATGAGCACCAGCGCGACGGTCACCGATTTGTGCCGGTGGCTGATCGGCGATGGTTTTCTGTTTCCGGGCAGTCTGGTGTGGCCTGTTGGTTCGCCTGGGTTGGCGCCGGTTCCACTTCCGGGGATCGTGCTGTTCGTCGGGACAGGATGAGTTCAGTTGCTCAGCCGGTAGAAAGCACGAGGCCTCTGCTTAGGCGGGCGGTGTTGTCCAGGAGGAGTTTCAGGAGGTCTTTCTCGGGTGCTGATTCCGGGAGCAGGAGCTGGTTGCGGCGTGCGCGGGTGATGATTTTTCCGGCGGTCGCGAAGAGCCGGTAGCGCCAGCGTTTGATGTCCCAAGCCTTCGCGTGGTGGCCGTCCGGGAGTGCGGCGAGCTGGATCCAGGAGACCAGGTTGAAGGCGAGGGCTGCGATGTCGTCCAGGCCTGGTTCGCGGCGAAATCGAAGAACGGGAGCTTTCCCAAGCCGTGGTTTTTCAGGGTTTTGATCCGGTTCTCGCACCGGCCGCGGGCACGGTGCCGGGCGTCAAGGAAGGGTCCGTGCCAGCGCGGTGAGTTGGTCAGGAACGCGGTGATCCGGTGGGTTGCGATGAGTTGCGAGTCTGATCGGTGCGTGCGAGGCTTGCTAGCTGTTTCGTAAGTTCTGCGCGGAGAGCCTTCGTGACAGGGTTGCTGCTGACCGCATTGATCACTCGCAGGTCGTGATCGGGCTATGCTTCAAACGGATTTGCTCCCCGCGTTCGAAAGGAACACCGATGACCCGCTCGTCCACCGCCTCAGCCCTGCGAGGTGTCGGCGGTTTCGCCGTCGCTGCCGGGACCCTGTTAGTGGCCGCCGGGGCTGGGGCCTGGGTCACGATCACAAAGCAGCTCCAGGCGGAGAAGATTGACGTGCCAGGCGATGCCCCGATGCTCGCTGGGAAGCGCGTGCAGGGTCCGGCGACGGCCTACGTCGAGGCGCTCGTTATTAAACGCCATGCCGAGCGCGGGGCGGGCGGCCGCACCTTCGCCGACATCAGCAACGCTCTTCGCGGAGTAGACGGCTGCAGTGATGAGGCCGCCGAGCTGCGCAAACAGAGCGTCGCCCTCTCGACGGCGGCCTCGCTGCGCACCTCCCTCATGACGTCCGTGCTCGCCTACGGCGTCAGCGCATTTGCCGCCGGCCTCGGTGCCTTCTTCCTCCTCGCCGGCTCCTTCCTGCGCCGCGCCGGCCGGGTGACTGGCACCTTACGCTGAGATATTCAGCAATTCGACGTCTTCCCCCGTGGGCATTGGCGCGGCAAATGCATTTGGGAGACTTCCTGGACCAGCTGGAGCACAAAAAGTTGCTCAGCTGGAGCTGGGGATACGAGAACAAGCGGGCGCTCTACAAAATCACTGAGCCGGAACGAAAGAGCGTCACGTACCAGATCAAGGATGCCGAGGATGTAGCCCTGCGCATCGCGGGGCGCGAGAACATTCCTTGGATCCCTGTACCAAACCCCGGAAACGTCGACCTCTACCGTGAAACGCAGGCAAAGATCGCCGTGTTGAACGAAGCAGCAAATCAACTCTGAGTACTTACACCGCGACAGTGGCCCCAGCAGGGGCCACTGTCGTGTGTCTGCTTATGTCATTCGTGGCCTGGCAGGTAGTACGTCGCCGCGCGTCCCGTAAACCGGTCCCTCCTGTGTTGCGGAAGCTCGGCGGCAGGTTCATGTAGTTGCTGATCGCGGCGGGTAGGGGAGACCCGCACGAGCAGACGCACGAAGACCGGGGATTGCCGCGACGTCCATTCTCATGGCTGTCCTGATTTGCTGAATAATCGCGAGATGGCCTGGATGGGGTACGCCGTCAGCCGGATAATCCCGGCAAAAATTAGAAGAATACCCACCGTGGTCAGCTGCCCTATGAACATCAGCAGCACGACCAACGTTCGGCCGTAGGTCAAGGAGAAACTCAAGGTATCCGCGTCAACGGGCATTGCTGGGTGCGGGGTCACTGCTTTTCTGCCCAACGTTCGTGGGCGGACTGGCGGCTGATGCCGACGGCGCGGCCGATGTCGGCCCAGGATGCTCGGGCCGCCTTGGCCGCTGCGACGGTCTTGTCCAGCCGGCGGCCGGCCTGATTGTATTCACGCGCTGCCGCTTCCACACCGAGGATGGCTTCCGAGGGAGCGATATGGGCATTCCACTCGTCCTGGATGGCGTCTTCGACTTCGCTTGAAGCATTGGCGAATTCATCCGGGGCAACGTAGTCCCCGCGGCGGCTGAAGTCGGCGGCCGCCGGGGTCGTGACCCGTTCCCACATTTCTCCTTGCCAGCCGCATACACAGGCTCCCCGCCAGCCGATGATTTCCTTGTCCGGGATTAGTTCATAATCGGGCATCATGACGTCCGGACGTAGCTCCCCGTGAGACCTTTAACGAGTATTCCTTCGGCAGTCGAAGATGCGGACAAGCGTCCGTCGGGCGCCACGGGCGCCGCCCAGCCCTCGTGCTCGTTATCGTTTGATACCCAGCCCATAACCCACACGTTTCGTCAGGAGACCCTGACAGTAAGTGTTTCAGTGGCCTCTGACAAAAGCCAGAGTCTTCAGGCTCGGTTGCCAGATCAGTGAGACGTCTCGTATCCCAAGGGTTGTGGGACGCTGAGTAGGCGGAGGATGTGGGCCTCCAGCCCGGAGGAACAACACCTTAGCCAATTCCGCTTCTGGCGCATCACGGATGATTTCAGCTGCGGAGAGCACGTCCCGGCCTTGGGGTGAGGTGGATGTCTGCGCTCTGGCCCTCCCTGTCGGGTTCTTGTTCAGAAAGCCTAGGGTTCCGTGGGAGCAGGCCTGTCTTTACCGCTGGTACTGGGGGCGGCTCCGCGGAAGCGCCCTTCGCCACCCTGGTCGGCGTTTCACCGGCCAGGAGGGTCTGCCAGGGGCAGACAAGGGTCTGAGCTGCTGGCTGGGAGCCTCGTTGCGCAGGCCTCGAACTGTTGTTATTGCTTGGTAATGACGCGTCAGGCGCCGGCGGGCATGAGTGGGGGAGTGCAGTTCGTTTTCTCCGGAGTGCCATCCTGAGTGGGGCTGTCACCGTAGACGGCGTTGAACTTGCTTATGTAGTAGTCCAGCTTGTGCACTTCTTCCGGTGGCCACTCGGCGAGTCGCTCGAAGAGCACCTGCCTGCGGGCGTCTTGGACTTGGTGCATCTTTTCTTCCCCCTTCTCCGTCAGCCCGATGGATTGCGCTCTGCCATCGCGGGGATCTGCTCCCTTGTAGACAAGTCCGACGCTTTCTAGGAAGGCAATCTGGCGGCTGACGGATGATTTGGAGATACCGATGGAGGAGGCAAGAGCTGTGAGTCGGATGCTGCCTTCCTGTCGGACTATGGTCAAGAGTCCGTAGGCAGCTGGTTCCATGTCGGGGTGAACCCGAGGCGATAACCGATGCGACACGGAACGGGCGCGGCACCAGAGCAGACTCAGTTCGCGTTCGACCTCCTCCAAGGCAGCCTTAACGGCGTCCTCGGATGCCTCAGGAGCTGGCACGCTTTGACGAAATTTGCTCATGGCAACCATTCTAGGGGCGGGTTCAGGGGCAAGGATGTCATCGATAAGAAGCACATAACTGCCGGAGTATAGGCGGCCCAATGGACGCCGGACGGCTTGGGAAACAACCGACGCCGGTGGACGGCAAAGAAGTAGCAAAACCAAGGGCCGGTACATGAAAGACGCTCGCTGACTCATCACGGCGTCCACTGCGCGTCCGGCTGTTGGATACTGCGGGTTCGTCAAGAGCTCCTGCCCGCGCGATCGAGCGCCACCAGAACATCGCCGAGGCGCTGGGATCCCGCGATTGTCCGCTAACCTCATGCCTGGTTGCCCACAGGCGGCAGACTTTGGTCGACCTCAGGAACATGGCGCTCGAGTGAAAGTATGCGGTTGTGTGTCACGGGCGTAAAGCTCCGCAGCGGGTGTGGAATATCCGGTTACGGGCTGGTAGACGTTCTTAGTGTTCGGCTAGTCTTCAATAGGGATCCGCAACCGGGAGTCCTGAGACGATCATGAGGAGCGAAGTTGTCTAACCACACGTACAGCATTTCTGAAATTGTCGGGACGTCGGATCAGGGAGTGGACGACGCTGTCCGGAATGGGATTGCCAAGGCGTCCCAGACTCTGCGGAACATTGACTGGTTCGAGGTCAAGGAAATCCGGGGCCACTTGGAAGAGGGCAAGATTGCTAACTGGCAGGTCACCGTGAAGTTGGGTTTCCGCCTCGACGAAGAGTAATTTTCTGCTGGCCCGCAGTCGACCCTCGGAAACCATTTCGGGGAAATCAGCTGCGGGCCAGTTTTTTACAAACGGTTGGAACCCGCCGAATTCTCGAAATATGCGGCTTCGAAGAAGGACAGTATGGTGTGCCGAAAGTTGTCCCTGTGTAGCTGGCCTGGGTGAGGTCTTCATCGTAAATGCGCTCGATAAGCATCTGGTGCTCTCCTTCGTAAGGGGTGGAGGGAAGTTTCGTCGTTCTCACTGATTCCAACACCGATACCCCTATGGGTATTCCCGAAGGCTGGATGTTGCAGTGTTTTTGCTGTGGGTGTCAGGGCTGTTGCTGTGCGGCGTCGGCGCGGAGCTTGTCCATGTCCACGTCCTTCACGGCCTGGATAACTTCCTCGAGTCCGGTGGCATTGAGGGCTCCGGGCTGGGAGAAGACCAGTGTCTTGTCCTTGAAGGCCATCAGTGTGGGGATGGAGGTGATGTTCGCTGCTGCGGCGAGGTTCTGTTCGGCTTCGGTGTCGACCTTGGCGAAGGTGATGTCCGGGTGCCGTTCGGCCGCGGCTCCGTAGGTAGGGGCGAACATGCGGCAGGGGCCGCACCAGGCTGCCCAGAAGTCAACGAAGACGATGTCGTTGTTCTCCAGGGTCTGGGCGAAGCTCTGTTCGGTGATGTCGATGGTTGCCATCGTTTTTCATGTCCTTTCGGGCATTGCCTTGGTTAGTTTCTGCGGGACTGCGGGGTCAGGTGGTGGGGAGGCCGGCGCGGGTCCAGGCGGTCATGCCGCCGGCCATTGTGTCGGCCTTGTATCCCGCACCGTTGAGGGCGTCGGCCACGGCGGCACTGCGGTTGCCGCTGCGGCAGACCGCTATGACGGGCACGGAAGGGTCCAGTTCGGACAGGCGTTCCTGCAGCTGGCCCATGGGGATGTGCAGGGCGCCGGGGATCATGCCTTCGGCCACTTCGAAGTCCTCGCGGACATCGAGGATTCGGGCGGTGGAGCGGCGTTGTTCGGCCTCGGTGATGGTGATTTCAGCCATTGGATTCTCCTTCGAAATAGTGGGCTGTTGTCAGCGGACAGGCTCGCCGGCTTGGCGCCAGGCGCTCATGCCGCCGCGCAGGGAGTACGCCTGGTATCCCTGGGAGGCGAGGAGCCGGGCCGCTGACGCGGAGCGGACCCCGGATGCGCAGACAGCGATCACGGGCTTGTTCTTGTTGATGCCGGCGGTGCCGGCTTGCAGCCGATCCAGCGGGAGGTGTTTGGCCTGGGGTGCCCGCCCGGTCCGCCATTCCTGGGCGGAGCGGACATCGATCAGCGTCGCGGCACCTGAGGACAGGAGGTCCTTGGCCTCAGCTACTGAGACCGTTTTGTAGGGCTTGCTGAAGGCTTTTTTCAGGGAGCTGATGAGGCCCATGGTGTTCTCCTTGGTCAGTGCCAGGTTCAGGCGGGTGAGGGGATGTTGCTGCGGCGGCCGCTGCGGTTCCTGAGTGGGCAGGAGCTGATGAAGAACCAGCAGATGCCGGCGGTGGCTGCCGTCAGGGCCGCGACTGCGGCGGCGATGAACCACCGCATGTCGGCCGGGGCCTGCTGGATGAGGACGAAGGTGCCCATTGCCAGGACAAACCAGCCGAAGGCTTTACGCAGGGCGGCTTCCGGGATGCGGCCGGCGAGTTTGGAACCGGCAAGGGTGCCCACGATGGCTGCGGCCGTCACGCCGAGGGTGATGCCCCAGTCGAGCTGGACGGTGGTGAGGTAGCCGGCGAGCCCTGCGAAGGACTTCATCGCAATGACTACCAGGGAGGTGCCCACGGCGATGGACATCGGCAGGCCGCCCAGCAGTGCCAGGGCAGGGACTACGAGGAATCCGCCGCCCGCGCCGACCAGGCCTGTCACGAGCCCGACGACTGCGCCGTCCAGCAGCACCCTGCCAAGGGGCAGTTCATGCCTGACCGGTGCGGCGCCGTCGTCGGATTTCTTCTTCCGGCCGCGGAGCATGGCCACGGAGGTGGCCACCATCATGACCGCGAAGGCGATGAGCAGGATCTGGCCCGGGATGTGCCCGCCCAGCAGGCCGCCGACGAACGCGCCGGCCATGCCGGCCGCGCCGAAGATCAGGCCGGTCCGCCACATCACCCTGCCGCCGCGTGCGTGGCTGAACACGCTGACCGCGGAGGTGACACCGACGACGAACAGAGACGCTGCGATCGCTTCCTTGGCCTCGAACCCGGCCACATAGACCAGGATCGGCACCGTCAGGATCGAACCGCCGCCGCCCAAGACGCCAAGCGAGAGCCCGATGACCACCGACAGGGCAAGAACCAGGACAAGTGTGATGGTCATGCGGCCTTGGCCTCCTCCTTCACCTCGGTAGAGACGGGGAGCCCCAGGATGGCGCTTTCGCGGGTGGGCTCCTTGGTGGCCTTGTTCCACGGCATGGCCGAGATGGCCTTGCCCATCGCGCAGGTATTGGTGGCTGCGGAGAATGTCAGGCCCGTGCCGATAACCCCGGCGAGCGTCCGGATCTTCGGGGAAACGAACTTTCCGCCGGCAAGGCCCAGCACCACCAGGGAGCCGGCCACCAGGCGGACCTGGCGCTCCAGGTCCCAGCGGTCCTTGCCCTTGACCACCTCACCGCCGGCAGCAACGAAGCCGGGTGCGCCACCGGTCAGGACGTAGGCGGTGTCGATACCGGCCTTGGCAAGGCGCTGGCGGGCCTGCTCGGCGCGCACGCCGGACTGGCAAACCAGGACCACGCGGGAACCCAGGCGGGCGGCCAGCTCGTCAGTGTGCTCGGACAGCAGCGGCAGCGGCACGTTGTAGGAGCCGCGGATGTGCATGGACTCGAACTCAGCGGCAGAGCGCACATCGATCACCACGAGGTCCTCGTGCTGGTCAATCCAGGTGTGCAGGGTCTCAGGGGCAAGTGCGGTGACGGCCGGAGCCGTGGAGGGGGAAGTCATTGCTGGCCTCTCAATTGGGGGAAGGATGAATACCCCACCGAGTATTACCGATACCCCCGGGGGTCGTCAAAACACCCTAGGGGGTATAGGATTGAATAAGCCCCCGGACCTTTGGAGAAACCCTTGGAACTCAATCCCTCAGAACTCACGCCTGTGATCAACCGGCTCAAGCGCGCCCAGGGCCAGTCGCCGCTGTCACCCGCATGCTCGAAGAAGGCCGGGACTGCAAGGACGTCGTTACCCAGCTCGCAGCCGTGTCCAAAGCGCTCGACCGGGCGGGGTTCGCCATCATCGCCACAGGCCTTGAGCAGTGCATCGTCCAGAAGGACGCCACGATGGACAAGAAAGAGCTTGAAAAGCTCTTCCTCTCCCTCGCCTGACCAGACCGACGTTCGCGCTACCCCAGGAGAACCATGACGTACACCCTCGCCACGACCATCGCACTTCCGTGGGCTGAAGCCTTGGACCGCACCCGGGACGCCCTGTCGGCCCAAGGGTTCGGAATCCTTACCGAGATAAATGTCCGGTCCACCTTTGAGGCCAAGCTTGGCGCTGAAGCCGCTGACGCCGTCGGTGACTACGTCATTCTCGGTGCGTGCAATCCGGCCCTGGCCAGCCGCGCCCTCGCTGCAGAGCCCGAAATTGGTGCGCTCCTGCCCTGCAACGTCGTCGTCCGCCGCAGCAAAGACGCAGAAGTCACCACCATTAGGCCATCGACCCGCAGACCATGGTCCAGCTCAGCGCCGCCCCATCAGTCAAAGAAGTAGCCGACGACGCCGGTACCCGCCTCCGGAACGCCCTCGCCGACCTCGGCGAAGCGGACAAGTAAGAGATGTCGACGCAAGCAACGGCTTCAGGGACCGGGCATCCCGGACCCGGCCTGCTCATCCACTCTGCCGGCCCGCTCGAGAAGGATGCCCTGGCCGGCATCCTGCGCAGCGCCGCCAACGCCCGCGCTGCCTTGGGCAGGGCCTTGCGGACGGCCCGGCGGAACTCGGTGGACATATCCATCGCAACCAGTTCCACCCTGTTCCGCCACCACCGCGGCCTGGCCCCGATCCAGTCCCGCACCGCCTGGCCGCGGCGGCCGTCCACAATATCGAGGATGGCGCCGGTATCCAGGTCGGTGAACACGATCGACCAGGGCTCGACCCGGGTGACCTTGCCGGTGTCATCCTTGAGGTATCTGACCCGTCGGAAGCGGTGTTCATCCACGCCCAGCCAGCGGACGAGCCTTCGGTCCACGCCCCCGTCCAGGACGGCCGTGTCCGCGGTGACGCGCATGACGGTTGTCCAGGACAGGACACGCCGGCGGCCGCAGCGACCCGGGAGACGGCACGCAGCTCAGTGGACAGCCCGGTGACAATGCCCGCCACCAGCCTGCTGGTCAGCCGTGACCGGAACGGAATTTCATCGGTAGTCTGCACAAATGACCGCCGCGGACACTCAGGTTCCAAGCAGGCCAGACGGCGCTTCCGGACCCGGACCTCCACCGGCGCTCCGCCGCACTGGAGATCGCGGACGCGATGGATCGGGCGGGCCTGGACCCGGGACGAGAGCGCACCGCAGTCCGGGCAGGCGCCCTCCCATTCGACGGGCTCGACCAGCACGGTGCGGATGTCCCCGGAACGCTCGGCAGAGAGCACAACATGGCCCTCCAAATTGAACAGAATCGACGCGGCATCGCACGTCTGCGTAATCTGTAACAAGGCTCGTAGTCCTCAGCAATAGATGTCTCGACAACACCTATGCTCGCAGGGCTACGAGCCCCTTCATTTGAAGGACACCACGCTAAAAGTTGATGAGCCAGTTTCCTTTAGTAGTTTTCAGCTGCCGGGAATCGGTCGCTAAAGGTGATGGCGAAGGCGTTCAAAGCGACGGTCTTGGACCGGGTCCCGTTGCGGGGCATTGCCGGTCTGTTTCCCGGCCGCGTCGTGTTTCTCATAGCCGAGGTGCTCTGTGAGCTCCTCATCCAACGCGGCCTCTATGACCGTCTTGGTCAGCTGCTTGAGCAGCCCGTCAGGACCAGTCAGAGACAGTCCCTGTTCCCGGGCCATCCTCACCAGCTCACGGGCGGCCTCAGCCTCCGTAATTTCCTTTGGTTTCGCGGTGGTGTCCGCAGTCTTCACGGCGTCTAGTGTCACCGGCATATCCAGCTCATTCCTGCCAAGCAGACCGCCTGACGTGTCGAGCCGGATACACCGTTAATTCCACAGTCCCCAGGTGTCATGAGATTACCTTCGGAGTCGTGAGTGCTCTGGCGGTTTCCGGCCATGACTATCGTCCGCCGGCGTACGGGTCGGCGATGCCGATGTACTGGGTGTAGAGGTATTCCTCGATGCCTTCGAGGCCGCCCTCGCGTCCGAGGCCGGACTGCTTGACCCCGCCGAAGGGTGCGGCGGCATTGGAGACCACGCCGGCGTTCAGGCCGAGCATGCCGGTCTCGAGGCGTTCGCCCATCCGGATGCCCCGGTTCAGGTCCTTGGTGAAGATATAGGCCACGAGCCCGTACTCGGTGTTGTTCGCCAGACGGACGGCCTCGTCCTCGGTTGAAAAGGTGATGATCGGGGCGACGGGGCCGAAGATTTCCTGGGACAGGATCCGGTCGCCTGCTCGCACGTCGAGGAGAAGGGTGGGTTGGTAGAAGTATCCGGGACCGTCCACCGGTGCCCCGCCCGTCATCAAGACGGCACCATCGTTCACGGCGGCGGTGACGAGCTCGTGGACCTTGTCCCGGCTCTTGGCATCGATCAGCGGGCCGATCTGGGACTCCGGTTCGGTGCCGCGGGAGATGGTCATTTCTGCCATCTTCGCGGCGAACTTCTTGGCGAAGTCCTGCGCGACGGATTCCTGGACGATGAACCGGTTCGCTGCAGTGCAGGCCTCACCCATGTTCCGCAGCTTGGCCAGCATGGCCCCGGCGACGGCGGCGTCGACGTCGGCGTCCTCGAACACCACGAAGGGGGCGTTCCCGCCGAGCTCCATCGAGGTCCGCAGCACCGTCTCGGCCGCATCCGAGAGCAGCCGGCGGCCGACTTCAGTGGAACCGGTGAAAGAGAGCTTGCGGAGCCGGGGGTCCTTGATCAGCGGGCCCGTGGTGGCGCCGGCCGTGGACGTCGGGATGACGTTCAGCACCCCTGCGGGCAGCCCGGCCTCCATCATCACCGCGGCGAACAGCTGGGAGGTCAGCGGCGTCAGGTTGGCGGACTTCAGCACCATGGTGCAGCCCGCGGCGACGGCCGGGGCGACCTTGCGGGTCGCCATGGCCAGCGGGAAGTTCCACGGCGTGATCAGCAGGCACGGGCCTACCGGCTTCTTCGTCACCAGCAGCCGGGACTTCCCGTCCGGGGACACCGAATACCGGCCGAAGGCCCGCACGGCCTCCTCGGAGAACCAGCGCAGGAACTCGGCACCGTAGGTGACCTCGCCCCGGGCCTCGGCCAGCGGCTTGCCCATCTCCAGCGTCATCAGCAGCGCGAAGTCCTCCGCACGCTCGGTCACCAGTTCAAAGGCCCGGCGCAGGATCTCCCCGCGCTCCCGCGGGGGAACCTTCGCCCAGGAATCCTGCGCGGCAGCCGCCGCGTCCAGCGCGGCCGCCCCGTCCTCGGGGCCGGCGTCGGCCAGGCGCAGCAGGACCTTGCCGGTCGAGGGGTCCTCGACCTCAAAAGTCTTCCCGGACGCGGCCGGGCGCCACTGGCCACCGATCAGCAGACCGGTGGGTACAGAGGCCAGCAGGGCGCTCTCATGCTGGGCATTTGTTGACATCGTTCGCTCTCCAGATGTTGTGAAGGAAGCCGTGGCGGTGTGCAACACGGCCTTTAGCAGTTTGGTGCGGTAGAGCAGCCAGAAGCAGGGCATGAGGACGTCAAAGCTTCTCGTGACTCTTGCTCTCATTGAGGTGGCGGGGTCGGTGCCGACCCTCTTGGGTCGGCACCGATGCCAAGGGATTCCAAAATGATCTACAACCTGAAGGGACTGGCCGCCGTCTACACCGACGTGGTCGTACCTGGCATCCTCCCCCTGCGGGTTGATGACGGTGTTTAAACCCACCAGAACCGAACCAGGAAGAGGCCCCGTATGGAGTCTGACGGAGAAATTATGGAATGGAAATTCTTGCTGCTTACGATCCGTCAGGGTCGTTGCGCGCCGCAACGGAACTATTTCAGGCCTAGCTCCTTTAGTCAGCGAAGTGCCTTTTCGGCCTGTTGTACTAGGACCTGCGAAAGTCTAGGGATCGTCGCGGGCCCTGGGCTGTCAGATCCCGAGGTATTCCTCTTGCGCTGTACGGTGGAACGGTGGAAAGAGGGTGGCTTTCGTCCTTATCGATGAGTCCCTTTAAAACATCCACTCGGTTATGGATAACCGCGTCGCGTTAGTGGAGCACCCCTCGCAAGTTCAAGTCGGAAGAAGAGGATAACCAGTTGATTCGGCTGGGGTGAGCAAAATAGTCAGCAGAGCTATGTGCGGTCCTTGCCAGGAGGGTTAAACGGTATAAACGCCGATAGGTGCATGTGTGCCGAAGGTGCGTTGGTAGTAGGTCAGCGGTTTGCTCTCGCCGAGATCGATGTTCAGAACGGATCCGAGAGCAATGACGTGGTCACCGCCGTCGACCAATGACTCGACTGA
>NZ_JARESG010000042.1 GCF_029076445.1 Pseudarthrobacter naphthalenicus | reverse complement strand
AACCGCGGGAGGCACCGCGACAGATGCACAGTTCGCCAAGTCAGGGCATACGCCCAAAACAGATAACCCGCTTACCCAGTTGTACTCTGCGTATTGCATCAGATGAATCAATCGTCCCGATCCCCCGCAGCCGCAAGAAGTTCTCACACTTCGTTGAGATTCCGCGGAAATTGCGGCCTGACAGCTGGGATGTGCCGCTGTTCAGGTGTCGTCTGACGGCTGCAACGCCGAACCTGGAAACGGTTGAGGTAGGCGTCTGACCTGCAGTTTTGTGCTAGTGATGCATTTAATGAATCATTGATTCAGGTAATGAATGCGTCTAAGGCCGATTTGGGGGCAAGTTATGGCAGTTGATGGATCCGGGCGCGTGCTACAGCTGAGTGCCGTTTCATTGCTGCATCCCGAGGAACAAACGCTGGAGGACATGTTCACGGGCTGGCGTAACCAGCAGCTCTCCCGGAACCTGCAGTTCGACACGATTGATAAGGGCATCGGGTGCGTCCGGCGGTTCGTGGACCATGTGAACGAGTTCCCGTGGAACTGGTTGCCGGAGCATGTGGAGGAGTATTTCGGGGATCTGCGCTCGATCCATCAGCTCAAGCACTCCACCATCCGTGGTTACCAGTCAACCCTCCGCCGCTTTTCGTCTTACGTGTCGAACCCGGACTATGGCTGGGACAGGGTCTGTGAGCAGCGTTTCGGGACGCACCCGTCCCAGGTCTTCTTTGACTGGAACACCGCCTCCCACTCGCAGGAGTACGAGGGACGCGCCTCCAAGCGGCCCTTCACCAAGGCCGAACTGCAGATGCTGTTCGATCACGCCGACGACCAGGTCGAACTCATGGCAGCCACGGGCAGAAAGGGTTGGAAAGCTGCCTACCGGGACGCTGTCATGCTGAAAGTGACCTACTCGTACGGGCTGAGGTTCAATGAGCTCAGGCACCTGCAAACCGTCGATTTCGCGACCAACCCGCAGGCGCGCAGGTTCGGGAAAGCAGGTGTCTGCAAGGTCCGTTTTGGCAAGTCCCGCAAGGGCTCCCCCTTCAAACCCCGCAGCGTCCTGACGGTCTTCGACTGGACTGGCGGTGTCATCGAGGACTGGCTCGCCAACGGGCGCGGCACGCTCGAAACACTGGACCTGTTTCCCAGCGAACGCGGCGGCCTGATCTGTGAATCGACCCTGCTGCGCCGGCTCCGGCGTTACCTGGCCGAGTTGGGATTGCCGATGGATGGCCTGGACCTGCATTCCCTGCGACGATCTTATGCGACGCATCTGCTGGAGGACGGGTGGGATCCTAGATTCGTGCAATATCAAATGGGCCACGAACACGCCTCCACCACCGGGATCTACCAGTTCGTCAGCGACGACTTCCGGAACTCCACCCTGCGGGCGGCGCTGGACCGCACCATGGATGAAGTCCTGGGCGTGCAGATGAGAGGCCAATGGTGAGACGCGAAGTCGAATACAAATGGCGCCTTTCTGAGCTCATGGCAGCACGGGGTCTCCACAACACCACCGATCTCATCCCGTTGCTAGCCGAGCGCGGCATTACCTTGTCCCGGCCCCAGGTCTACCGGCTCGTCAACCAGAAACCGGAACGGGTCGCACTGCAGGTTATCGCCGCGATCTGCGACATCTTCTCCTGTGGACCCGAGGACCTCATCACCGTCACCGCAGCCGATGCCCGAGCGCGCAAAACAGGCACCAGCGCCCCCAACGTCGTCGACCTGAACCGCACCGTCCGCCCGCGCCGGGCACGCATCATCGACGATGACCACTGACCAGCCCCACGGTCTCAGCCCACGAAGCACCAGCCGCGGCCGGCCACGCACCACCGGAACGGCAACCTGCGCACGCTGCGGTCGAACTGCCGGCCGAACACGCGCCACCTGGCCCGAAGGCCGAATCTGCGGCCCCTGCTTCACCACCGCCACCCGCACCCGCGGGACCTGCCCGGAATGCGGCCAGCACAGACTTCTACCCGGGCCACCGGACATCAGCGGAGGGCCCCGCTGCGCGCCCTGCGCCGGCATCCTCCATGACTTCCACTGCAGCCGCTGCAATGTTGAAGGTGAGTTCTACCGGCGCGGTATCTGCGCCCGCTGCGCCCTCCGGGACGACCTCAACGAACTACTGCTCACGCACCCTGCCGACCCGGAGACTGCCGGCAAAATCGTCGATGTCCTCTGCAAAGCAGACCGGCCCGAAAGCATCATCACGTGGAAGCGCTCCCTCAAAGTCCAAGCCCTCCTGACTTCTCTGTCATGCGGGGAAACTCCCTTGACGCACGAAGGACTCGCTGCCGCGGCTGAGTCAGCGAACCGCGAAGCCAGTCACCTGCGCGCCCTGTTCATTCATCATGGGCTCCTCCCCTACCAAGACCCGTATCTGGCCCGGTTCGAGACTTGGATTGAGAACAAGCTCCGCGACTTGCCCGAGGAGGTCACCAAACCCGTCGCACAGTTCGCCACCTGGCATCACCTCCGGCGCATCCGGTCCATGACAACACCGGAGAAGAGCGCTCAGGCCCCGGTGCACTCTGCCAAACAGGAGATCACGGAAACCGTCAAGTTCCTGGACTGGCTCTGGGATACCCACCAGCGGACCGCGGCGAACTGCACCCAGCAAGACATCGAAACCTGGCTCGCCACCGGCCCTACGACCAGAAAAGCCATCCGCACCTTCATCGTCTTCATCAAGAACACCGGAACAAATTACCGCGTGGAAATGGGCCACTACATAGCCAAAAGCCGCCCCGCGATTACCCAGAACCAGCGCGTGGCCTGGCTCCGAGAACTACTCACCGGCGCGAGCGAGTCCATCCCCTACAGAGTCGCCGGCATCCTGCTGCTTCTCTACGCCCAACCGCTCGTGCGGGTCGCTAAACTCCGGACCAATGCCGTCGAAATCAATGAAACCACGGGCAACATGCGGATCACCTTCGGCGCACGCCCAGTGCCCGTTCCCGAGCCCTTCGCCGCCTTGCTTCGAGAGCACCTTGAAAGCCGTCCGAACCTCAGAACAGGATCAGACACCCAAAGCCCTTGGCTCTTCCCCGGAACCCGAGCCGGACAACCCCTACACCCCAACGGCATCATGGACAGGCTCCGTAGCCTGGGCATCGACCTGCGTGGCGCACGAAACACTGCCTTGGACGAACACTTGTTAGTCTCACCGCCGCCACTGGTCGCCGACGCCCTCGGCTATAGCCACCAAGTCGCTTTCCTCCACGCCGACGCGGCAGGCGACGCCTGGTCCCGGTACGTCAACCTTCGCATCAAGCCCTGACCCTTGACCTAGGTTCATAGCCGAGGTTCTCAAAGCTACCCGGCCCAGCCAAGTGTCATTAGAAAGCAGCGATAGCGGCTTCCCATAGCCCTTTATCCTCACTGAAACTATGCTCACGTCATGGACACCGGCGGGTTTCAACTGGGCGAGATCTTCATAGCAACGAGTACAAGATCGCCTCGATTTATCGAGCCGCGATGACCAGCCTGCCCCGATCCCAGGGAGTCCGGCCCGGTGTCATCGGATTGATTTCTCTTATTGCGGTTTGTCTCGCCGGGATCGCATACGTGACGTCGCAACTGTTAGTCCGACCCAACGGATGGGCTGGGATTCCCTTCCTCATCCTGTTAACCATGGGAGTCGTCAGCTTTGTGCGAGGACTCGTGACGAGAATTAGGACCCTCACCGCGGTGAACAAGGGCGACTACGCAATTCAGAAAACTCTTTCACTGACCGAGGCCTTCGTTAACCTGCACGGAATGTCTCCCCAGGAGGCGCTTCACCGTTGCTTTGATGAGATGGATGCCGCGAACGGCTACGAGGGCCGCGTTATGGAAGCCAACCGATTGACTGCGCTCCTGAAGCGGACTTTTGCTCGTAGCCATGTTCGATGTTCGGTTTCCGTCGTAGAGAACAGCCTCAGAATCAGCTTCGAACTGGTGGAGGGCGGCGCAATCTGGGCAGATGGCGGAAGATTCGAACGTGAAATTCATCGGCTGGCCCGACGACTTCACTCACGGGCTCAGTAACTCGTCCGGGGACGGCGCCCGACAGAACCTACTTCTCACGACCGGCTGTCGGATACTTGGAAGCCGGCGTCAACGGACGAATACGCCCACATGCAATCCGCAGGGATGCCAGTAGTTTGCTTTAATGTTCAAGTAAGCGGCTATTTTCAGAATACACCTACCACTCCTGTTGCCCAAGCAGAACTGGTAAAGACCGGGGCCGCTGACGAGTACCGGGCGGCCTCCTCTCCAGTTTTGACCAGCCCACAGTTCCGCCTGTTTAGCGTTGCATTTTCGTTGCTTTAGTCTTGCAAGCCTGCGATGATTGAGAGATGGAAGCAACGACCCGGCATGACATTCATTTGGGGACCACCCGGATGAACATTCACGACCTTGTGCGCGAACTTAATGAGAATCTGGGGACGACGGTCGTTCAGACCATGGCTGGCGTGAAGGACCGCACGTCTCCGTTCCGTTGGGCGAAGCCTGACGGCCCGGAGCCGCGCCCGGAAGTCGAGTCCCGCCTGCGCCTGGGTCATCGGGTCTGGAAGACGCTTGAGCTCGCTGAAGGAAAGCATGTTGCGTTGGCCTGGTTGATGGGCGCGAACCCGCGCCTGGATGAGGAACTTCCTGTCCTTTACATCCAGCAGCTGCGTTCCCGTGAGGTTTTGGGGGCTGCCGAAGCCTTCGTGAATGACACTTTCGCCGCATGATCACGACCGCCAAGGTGCGCCGGTGCGACTTGACGGGGCTAACTCTTGTTAGGGCTGCCGGCGAGATTTCGTTCAGGGTGGCGAAGGACCGCTATGGTGCGTTGTCGGTCAGGAAGAATTCGATCGTTGGCCCGATGCCTATCGGAACGGCCGCGACCAGCGATTCCCGGGGACGGTACGACAGTATAGGCTCGACGATCTATCTCGCTGACTCCCGTCAGTGCGCCTATGCCGAGGTGTTGCTCGGCTTCCGGCAGCAGCGCGCGTCCGTGGCTAAGGCCGCGGAATCCATCGGGTGGACGGTCGAGGACTACATCACCAGTGTCCGGGTCCAGGCCGAGGAGAATGGGATTGACGTCCCCTGGGCCATATCCGTGGACTGGCAAATGGACCGTTCGATTTACGAAATTCGGCTCCCTGGTCAGGGGTGGTGGGTTCAGATAGACGACGCGGCCACCCTCCGCGCCCTTGAAGCCCTCGCACCAACCACGGCGGGGCTGACCGAACGCCTGCAGCTCCTCACGGCCGGCTCCTTCACCGGTGACGACCGTGACCTGACAACCCTGCTCGCCCACGTCATCCGCGGAACGGTGTTAGACGATGGCTCAGAACCACTGGGGATCAGCTACCCGTCAAAAACACTGACTGGAAGGTGCTGGGCCTACTGGGACCGGCGGGCTGACGAAGGCCTCTCCCCCAGCCGCAACGGCCTGCTGCAGCTGACCTCCGAAAATGTCGGACCGGACCCTGAATTCCACCGTGTAGCGGAACTGTACGGTCTACCGGTCCTCGGAGCTCGCCCGTGAAATCAAGGAAATCTTCCGAGCGCCCGCCCGACAGGCGCCCACCGTCCTCTGGCTGGCTGCAGGACTGCCGGCCGTTGGCAAAGGGGGGCCCGACTAAAGGATCAGGCGTCAGGTTCTCCGCCACTCTGAGGCTGCTCGGGGGTAATGCGCTGCAGCAGCGCGTCATGGGCTTCCTGGAGCGCGTCCGCGCGGGCCTGCGCGGCGGCCGCCCGGGTGGCTGCTGCCGCAGCTTCGGCCGTTGCTTCCCGGCCGGCTGAGCGGGCCTGCTCTAACTGCTCGGCATTGGTGGTTAGCTGGCGTTCCAGCTCCTCTATTTTGGCCACCAGCTCGGAGACAGCGGACTCCTTTTCGGCCGTCACTTTGTCGAGGTCGGCAACAAGCTCGGCGACCTCTTCATTCAGCTCCTTTTTCTCCCGGGCCCAGAGCTCGCCGGCGGCGGCGTGGCGCTCGTTCGCAAGGGTGGACGCTTCTGCCCAGACAGCCCCGGCCAGACGCGCCGCCTGCTCGAGGATGGCCGGCGGGGTCGCCGCGACCTGACCTCCTGCGGACTGCTTCTCCTCGGCCCATTCCTTCAGATAGCGGGTGGCGTCGGCGTTACTAACGCCCGCAGCAGATCGAACAGTGGACACGGTCGGGCGCCGCTCGGCGCTGATCTGCTCGGCAGCAGCAAAAACCCGGTCTCTAGCAGTCGAGCTCATACGAATTCCTCAAAAAGTAGTAGGAGTAGTAGCAAAACTACTCCTACTACTACTGGACTGCAATACCACGTCGCGGCCCCGCGGCGGCCCGGCCCATGTGGTGGGTAGGGCCGGAGGGCTGCGGAGGGATCCCGGGGGTCGCCCAAGCGTAGGGCGGTTGGCCGCGTCGACCATGGGCCTGAGGGCCGGCTTTCCACAATGAAGTAGGAGCAGTACACGAATACTACTGTCGAGTCGCAGAGACGCTACTCGGGCCTGACTGTGTCCGGGATGATTTTGTCCCTAGGCTGCTGTGAAGGGGGCAGAACGGTTGGGGTGACTGTGACTCAGGATGCAATGCAGCATTCACGGCGCTCTGCTCCGTACTGGGAGTGGGTGGAGATGTACCGGCGGGGCATCACGCCGTCGAAGATCGCCGAAGTATGCGGCGCTGCTGTGACAACTGTCCGCTATCACCTGCAGATCGCGGCGCAGAGAGATCCTGGTCTTCGCGGCGAGCATGCCGCTGCCATGCCCGTAAAGGTCCCGTCCGATGCGGCTTTGCAACGAATGCACGACCTGCTCTCGTTCTACCGGACGGAAGGGCGTCTGCCGACAGCCCAGGCGAAATCCTCCAGTGAGCAAGCCCTAGCCAGCTGGTTGTACCGTCGGCGGCGGGAATCAGCAGCGGGAACCCTGTCCCCCGCCTTCCGCGAAGGCCTGGGCCTCATCCCCGGCTGGGACCAGGCCTCGCCTCGCAAGGCTGAGGATGAGGCCCGGTGGCAGCGGCGGCTGAGGGAAGTAGCAGCGTTTCGTAAGGCCAGTGGTGAATTGCCGAGGCACCAAAAGACTCATGATGCTGTCGAGCGCACCCTCGGGGTGTGGCTGCACGGCCAGCGCATCAACTACAACCACGGCAAACTGGCACCGGAGAAGAAGTCGCAGCTGGATAAGGTCCTGCCGGGGTGGCGCGAGGGCCGGGCCGCGCGGCCGGCGGCCGCCGCCGTGATTCATAAGCGACGTGCCGGGCACACCGAGCGCCACCTGACAGGAGGTGGGGGCGGCCACCAAATGCCCGGATCCTCCGCATTCTTTCAACCTAACGACCAAGCCCCTTTTGCATGAGCTTCATGTGACCGATGAGCCCGCGCTTTTTACTGGCCTTTGATGTGGCACCTGGGGCTTTAGCGACTGCCGCGCTGGGCGGAGTACCCTGATCCTGGTCAGCACTGAGCCGTGCTTGTACAGCCTCACGATCGGCAACCCCTTCGAGGCTGGCCGCCAGTTCCTGTCGGCGCTCGGCTGAGTCGTATGTGGCTCCTGCTTCGTCACGCAACTGCTCGGGGCGCTGGTTGGCACGAGCAGCTGCCCAGTCTGTGATCAGCCGCCTCTCCATGTCTTCCTCCTCGGCCACGCTGTCCGCAAAATTATGCCGCTGTTCCCAGTTGTGTGCCTCGATGGGTTTGGTCTCCCGGAGCCAGGCCAGCGCTTCGTCCAAGTCCTCCTTTGAGGGCCGATCAACGGCCTCCGCGCGTTTCCTGTCTTCCCGGTCGGCCTCGGCCAGCAGCTGCACAGCCTGGGCGTTTTCGTCACGGCCGGCACGGCGTTCCTGTTCCGCCTGTTCGCGGTCCCGTTCAGCTTTGGCCAGGGCCTCCGCAACGGTTGCTTCATTGGCACCGAGGTTGTTCACGTCCAAGCCGTAGCGGCGCTGCACCTGGTCGCGTATCACTTCTGCCGCGTCGCGCGCAGCCGGGTCGTGGTCCTTCCACGCGGTGGCCGCCTCATGTGCCCTTTCTACGTCGCGGCCGCTGGCCGTGTCCCACCACCGGTTGTCCATGACCGGGGCGAGCTGTGCACGGGCAGCTGCCCGCTCCGCATCGAACCGGGCCTGCAGTTCGCGGGCCTGTTGTTCCTCGGCCGCTTGGGCCCGGCGCAGCTCTTGCTCACGTGCCCTGGCCAGCTGCTCACCGAGCCGACCGGCGACAGTCAGCGCAACCCGCGACATTCCCTCAAGAGCCTCATCAATGCCGTCAGATTCGCTCATGGTTCCCCTCCTTGGTGCTATCTCTCAACGTCTGGGCGGGTACTCCCGCTTCGGGTGCTCGCGTGGATGCGGGACTGCACGTAACTCGGCGGCAGCACGGAGCCCGCGGATCGACCGGCAACCTGGCCGGCTGTACTCGCGCGTACCGCGGCGGCAGCTTCGCTATCCGCTGTGGGCGTGGCCGCTGGGACGCTGGGTAGTGCAGCTGCGACCTGGCTCAGTTGGTGCTTCACCATGTGGCTGATCTGGCGTGCTCGGCGCAAATCATTTGAGGCCTTGTGCATGTCGTGGATGGCCTTGGCGACGTTGAGCAGCTGGCGCAGCATGATTGCCTGCGCGGCGGTTCCCGTGCCGCCCATCGAAGCTGCCATGAGCACGAGGGAGGCTCCGCGGGCAGATGGTCCTGCGCTGCGGATGGGGCGGACTGGGTAGCGCCGCAGTTGTGCTGTCTTGGACAGCTCGTCGGCTGCTGCTGCGAGTGGTCCTGGCGTTGCCTCGGTCGCCGCGGACCAGGCTGCGAAGGCACCGGATGTCTCGCGTGCAACGTGCGCCCAGGTCGCATGATCGTCCAGCGGGACGGAGCGCAGCGTTTCGCGGAGCCGGGCAACTTCGTCGCTGTACCGCTCCCACATTTGCGGGTCCGGTTCGTGGGCTTCGCGACCGATCGTGACCGGGCGGCGTCCACGTGCAGCTGCCTGCCATTCAGCGACCGCCTCGGCGGCACTTTGCGGGCTGTCAGGCCACTCGGCGCGGAGCTTGGGCAGGGCAAGGTCTTTGGCGAGATGACCGCCTCCGAACCACACAGGCCGGCCACCATTGTGGGGACGTTCTGCCACGCTGTAGCCGACCACGACGTCGTCACGTCCAGACGCGTACCGCGGCCTGACCAGGGCACCGGCACGGCGGAGGCGTCGAATGAATTCGGCCTCATCCTGGGCGGACGTCGCGCAGGCACGGACCTTGCGTTCCAGGGACCGGCGTTCCGGTTCTGGGGCGCCGCGCCGCTCGGAGGCTTCACGTTCACCCGGTCGCAGCCCGCGGGTGGAATGCGTGGGCGAAAGTTCTTCCAGGCCGTACTTTTTCTCAAGCTCGCGGGCGGCTTGTTGTGCCCGGGGGAAGTCCCGCCAACTGCTCCACTTGGTGCCGTCCTCGCGGACCATGGAGGCGGCGATGTGGATGTGGTCGTTTCCGGCTTTGCTGTGGCCGTGACGGATCGCGACCCACTGGGCCGGCGCCCGTCCGCTGGCTTCGGTGAACCCCATTTCGTCCATGAAGTCCTGAGCAATGTCAGCCCACTTCTGGTCGGTAAGGTCGCCTTCCTCGGCGCGCAGCGACAGGGAGCAGTGCCAGACGTGGCCGCCGGGAATCTCGACGCCCAGGACGCTTCTGGCCCGGTCCAGTTCCTTGGCGATGGCCTGGGCGGCGTCGGCGTTCAGTTCGTCGTCGTTGTGCCAGGCCATGATCGACGGTGAGCCCGCGACAAGGTGCGGGTCGGTGTGTTCGTTCGCCCGGCCTGGGCTGGCAAGGTATGCGATGAGCCCGTGCATGCGGGTGCCCTTGGTGATGTTGGGGATCATCAGCGAACCATCGAATCCAGCATCGTATTGATGCGGTCAGCGACCGCCCGTACCCGGGTCAACACAGTACGCGCTGCTTCCGGGAATTCGTCTGTAGCGTTCGCGTGCCGAGCGAGCTGGTTGACGTTGTTCGACAGGGCAGCAAGGTAGCGGCGGTCCGCGATGAATTCCACGGCCATCGCCCGCCGTTCAGCCAGCGACTCGGAGTTCTCCGCGTACAGGGCAGCGCTGACAAGGATCTCCGATGGGCTGCGCCCGGTCCGTTCCTCCAGGACCTTGAGCTGCGCGCGTTCGAACTCCGACATCGACACCCGCACGTACTGGGTATCGCCGTCAATGTTCGCGCGGCGGCGGCGGGAGAACCGGCGCGGCGACTTCCGCTCTTCAGTCATCCCGGCCCCTTCCCCCATGCCCAGCGCAGCGCCCTCGGAATCTCCGGGCCACACTGATGAGTGTGCCGCATCCAGGGCCGCAGGCCGTGGATCGACACGCGGGTTATGGCACATAACCGCCTAGCTTGCTCCGGAAAATCGCCTGCGCCCGCATTTGGCGCTTGGGGTGGTTCCTGGGCACTGCCCTGCAGGACGCTGCGCGTCTGACTTATTCAAAACGACTGCGTCGTTCCGTTTCGGCTGGTTGAGGCTACTGCCCGGTCCTTCCTTGGCAAGTCACCGCAGCCGGCTTTCGCGGCATATCCTCGCTCCGCTCCGGTATTCCACGGTCCGGCCGCTCCAACTGGCCAATTCCTTCACCGGCCAAGTTTCGGCAAGCGTGCCGAAAGGAACGCGGCATAGGGCAAGCGAAAGGTACAGTTTTGGCTCTCATCTCACCTACCAAAGTGGCCAGGCAATACGGGGTTTCCCCGATGCAGCTGCGGCAGTGGAGGCGGCGCGGCATCGGCCCCGAATACTTCCAGTTCACAGCACGAACCGTCAGCTACTCCGACGACTATCTGCGGGACTGGTTCAACGATCCCCGGAACGCCCATCTCCTGGCGCAAGATCCTCCGGTTACCTCGGACACGTCATGCCAGGATGGGCGCGTCCGCCGGAGCTGGCGTCGGGATGATCGTTAGGCTGGATCCATGGCTACCCTCGACATTGAACAGACACGAAACCAGGCCCGCGCGCTGCTGGACTCCCGCATTGAATCCGTCACTGCCCTGGTGAAGAGCCGCCAGCGAATCACCGAGTTGCGGGACCAGCTTGTTGCGGCCGAACGCGATGACAAGCGCGCCTACGTGCAGGCCACCCGGGATGGATGGAGCGCGGAGGAACTGAAGAAACTTGGCCTTGAACCATCTGCGGTAAAGCGCCGGCGGACGGCAAAGCGCTCCGCCGGATCCAAACAGGATGCCGCCCAGGAATCCGGCACATCCTTCAGCGAAGAGTGAGCTTAAAACCCACGCTGTTGTGAAACCCAAGCCGCCGCGCTGACACCCCTGAAAAGCCGCTGCACACAAAAAAGGACCGGAACATTCCGGTCCTTTTTTGTCCTTCGGCAAAAGGAAATCTTTCATTCACTCTAGCGCACCCATGAGGTGTGCATTGGTTAGGCACCCCGTGCGTGCCGGCGGCTTTTAATCCCGCCACCCGGACGACGCCGGGTACCCGTCACGTTGGTGTGCGCGGCACTCCTGGTGAGCTTCTGCCCATGCCGCGCCTAACGGCGGTTGCCGCCGGTGAGTGGCTGCCGTGGTTCGCCCAGGGCGGCGGACCGCCCGACGTTTGCGAGGTTCCCGGCCCTGTGATTGGCGGGGAAACCTTGCCGGGCGGTGGTGTTCCGCCCGGCAAGGTTTGGAGTTAGGCCGCTTGGGTTTCTTCCTCGGCTGGCTTGCCGCTGTCGATGATCAGCTGTTCAACAGTTGATGCCTTGTATCCCCAAAGAACCAGTTGGTTCAGGTAGTCCCTGTGAGTCTGGGAGGGGGACCGCCACGAGTCCTTCGCGATCGTGTTCTCATAGCCCGCGCAGATCAGTGCGATCAGGGAGAATTCGGGCCGTGCGGTGGATTTCGCCACGTGCGTGCGGAGCGGGTTCCACGCCCAGGTCTTCGGCTCGTCAACCTTCGCCCCGACCATTCCCGCGGCCACCTCGCCGTCGTAACCGCTGGCCGTTTCGGGGTGGTGGGTGATCGCGTGGACGGTGAAGTACTGCCAGCCCTTGGGTGGCTGCTTCTTCGACAGCAGGCCGGTCACGAATTCACGGCGTACCACCTGCGCTTCTCTGCACTTTGCAACCGCCGCGTACGCTCCGATCCCAACGATTAGTACGCGGTACTTCACCTGGTCGATTTATACGCCAGCGGAAGAGATGCTCACAACTGTCTTTGATGCCTTTTTGCAAA
>NZ_JARESG010000041.1 GCF_029076445.1 Pseudarthrobacter naphthalenicus | reverse complement strand
ATGGCGTCGGGGAATCCGACGGTCCGGTGCCCGGTTGGTCAATAATTTCAGTCATGATCGTCCCTTTCAGGGAAAATAGGTGCGAGCTATGGGCCTCAAGATCGTTTAGAAAGCGTTGAGGGGTTTGAAGGATTTGGCGCCGGCGAACCAGCCGGACTCGGGAGCGTCTCCGGAGTGGTCCCACGGCGCACCCTCAACTAACGATCCGACGTGGCGGAACTTACCACCGAAGAACAGCAGCGGGTCGCGCTTCGTAATTTCCATGGCGATAACCTCTCCGACCACGATGATGTGGTCGCCGCCGTCGTAGATGTTCCACGGCCGGCATTCCAGCGTGGCCGCGTTCCTCGTCAGCACCGGAACGTCTCCGTCCAGGGTCCATTCCGGCTCCTCGTCCATGACTTTCCCTGCGAAATGCAGGGCCACATCCATCTGCTCCAGGGAGAGGATGTTGATGGCAAACGGTGCACCCTCCAAGTACCGGGCGGCACGCGAGGTGCGGGTCAGCGTCACCTGGGCGAGCGGCGGATCAAGAGACACCGCGGTGAAGGCATTCACCGTAGCGCCGTGCGGCACGCCGTCCTCGGATCGGCAGGTTACGACGGTGACTCCGGTGGCGAATGTTCCGAATGCGTGGCGGAGTTCGCGGGTGTCGATCGGGGCCGTGACTGTTTTCTGAGTCATCGACGCCTCCTTCGTTCGGGACTGATTTTGGCAATGCGGCATCAGGGCGGGCCGTTAAGGGGAAGGCAGGTGGCGGATACTCCGCCCCGGCCGGCTTGGCGTGCGCCGCTGCTGGGCGCCCGAACACTGTTCTAGTGGTCAGTCCTATATTAGTTTTGGAGGTTAGTCCTGCGGGTCAAGGATGAAATCGTACGTGACTTCGCGGCCCTGTCTGTCCGCACGCTCCGTGGGGGCGAGGACGAGTTCGGGCTTGACGGCCGAGGCGATGTCGTCGGAAACGTGCTCGCCGCCCTCGAAGTACAGCTGGGTGGTGATCAGCTGGTGTTCCGCGGCGGAGACCTTGAAGTGCAGGTGGGCCGGACGCCAGGCATGCCATCCCGCTGCCGCGATGAGGGCGCCGCAAGCGCCGTCAGTGGGGATCTGATACGGGGCCGGCTGCATGGTGTTGATCTGGAAGTTACCCTGTTCATCGGCAATGATCGAGCCGCGGAGGTTCCATTCCGGCAGCCCTGGTGCGAACTGGGAGTAGAAGCCCGCGTCATCAGCGTGCCACAGCTCGATCAGTGCGCCAGCGAGAGGCTCGCCGGCGACGTTGCGCACCTGGCCCTGGAAGAGCAGCGGAGTACCGGGCTCGTCTTCGCGCATGGGCAGCGTGGCCGGATTGTTCAGGACAGGGGCGTTAGGAATGTAGTAGGGACCCTCGATGGCTCCCTTGGAGCCATGCCGGTTGGCCTCGGCAACCTCTACAATCGAGTGCTCCACCCAGACGTCCAGGAACAGCGGCCATTCGCCGTCCTCGCCGACCCTGATGAGCCACGCCTTGAACGCATTGTACTCGTCGTACGTGACCTTTTCGTCCAAGACGGTGTCGTTGATCGCCTTGATCACACGGTTGGCCAGAGTGCTCACTCGCTCCTGGCTGGTGTTAGCTGCGAACTGCTTGTTCTCGCGGAAGCGGGCGGTTGCGCCTGCGCCTGAAGCGGCGGCGGTGGCCTCTGTTTCGGTGGTCATGCTGACTCCTTTGTCGATACATCTGTGTGCGTTTCCGGACTTGGTATCTCTGTACTGTCGCGGTGTCCCGCGTCACATGGGGTAATGGTTTAACCGTAGGGCTGTAAATGGGTGAGAGGAAATACTTATTTCGGGCTCATTGAAAGCTTCTGGATATGAATGTGGCGGATCCAGGCCCGGGTTAATCAACGGCGGAGGGGTGCTTGGCCAGCGGAGTGACCTTCATATCCATGTATGGAAAAAGCGGGAGGCCGGACAGCAGTTCATGCAGTTCGTCGTTATCCGACACGTCAAACACCGAGTAGTTGGAGTACTCTCCCACAACACGCCACAGATGCACCCAACGGCCGTCACGCTGCAGCTGCTGGGAGTACTTCCGCTCCTGCGACTTGACGGCGTCGGCCCTCTCCTGAGACATGTCCAACGGAAGGTTGACGTCCATTCGAACCAGATAAAGCATCGGTTTCTCCAAGCTGTCAGGGCAGGAAGCCGGTTGTGTCCGGTCAGTCCTGCCGGTACTTTGTCAATTTTTCAGCATCGACTACAGCGCCGACGCCGGGCACCTCACGGACCCGGATGGTGCCCCCGGTGATCTCCAAAGGCTCGGCCAGGAGATCGTCCGTCATGTCCAGGAAATTGGAGAGCTCCCCCGCCCGTCGTGAGCTGGCCTCGAACGCCGCGCCGAATGTCACTGTGGCGAGGCTGCCCACCTGGGTGTCGATCTGATTGCCCATGGTTACGTCCACGCCCATCCCCTCGCAGAGGCCAAGGATCTGCTGGGCTTCGGTAAAGCCACTGCGTGCAGTTTTGATGCAGATGGCGTTGCTCCCGCCGGATAACAACTCCCGGGATACGTCGCCGAGGGTTGGCACGCTTTCGTCCCCGACAATCGGGATGGTGGAGTGCTGGACCAGGCGGCGCCGACCCATGGCTTCGCCGGCATCGCATGGCTCCTCCAGCATGGAAAGACCCAGGCCTTCCGTGCGGCGCAGGACCTCCATGGCTTCGTTGGCTGTCCAGCCACGGTTTGCGTCAAGGTAGATTTCCGTGTCCGCGCCCAAGCCGTCCCGCAGGACCTGGCTCGCTTCGACGTCGAGGGAAAGCGGCCGGCGCCCTGTCTTCAGCTTGAACGTGTTGATGCCATAGGTCTCCCGGAAGCGCAGTGCCTCTTCGAGAAGTTCCGCAGCAGGCTTGAATCCCAGCATGTGGCAGACCCGCATACGGTCCGTGAAGCCGCCCAAAAGCTTATGTACGGGCGTGCCGAGCGAGATACCGATGATGTCCCACAGCGCGATGTCAAGGGCGCCTTTGGCCGTGGGGTTATGAACCGTCCGGCGCAGGATCTGCTGGACCTTGGACCTGTCCAAGGGGTCCAGGCCGATCAGCTGCGGCGCGAAGATCTTGGTGACTACCGAGACGATCGAGTCCTGGGTCTCGCCGTAGGTGTAGGGCCTGGGAGGAGTGTCCGCGACGCCCATGATGCCGTTGTCAGTGTGGATCCGGATCAGGACGTGATCGGCGGTGGTCACCTCGCCGCTGGCGAACTTCAGCGGCCGCGCATACGGGATGGCATACGGGATCGCTTCGATGAGTTCGATTTTCATGGAGTCAGTCCTTGGGCTTCTGAAGCGGTGTGGGAACCGGGGAGGGAATCAAAAAGTGCCAGAAAACTTTCCAGAAGTGGAGTCTCGCTGCCCCTGCTCCAGGCCACGGCCAGGTCCACCGGCGGCGGATTACGCAACGGACGGAAAACGACACCTTGAAAGGAGAACATCCGCGACGTCATGGGAACCAGCGCGATCCCCATGCCTGCGGCAACAAGGGAGAGCAGGGTGGAAGTCTCCTTGGCCTCCTGGACCAGCTTGGGCTGGAATCCGGCACCCCGACAGGCGTCAACAAAGATGCTGTTGACCGCAGAATAACCGGGATAACTGATGAAGCCTTCCTCCGAGAGTGCAGCCAACTCCAGGGTCCCCTTCTCGGCAAACGGGGAGTCCGCCGGCAATGCTGCAACCAGCTGGTCCTGCTCCAAAAGCTTCAGGGCGAGGCCTCCCGAGTGGACGGGCGGGCGGAGAACGGCCGCATCGAGCCTGCCCTCCTCAAGCGCAGCTTCCATCTGCGGCGTCAGCATCTCGCCCTGAACCGTAATGCGGAGTCCGGGCATGCTGCGTCGCGCGGCCTGGACGATGAGTGGCATCAAGCGGTACGTTGCCGTGCCCGTGAAGCCCACACGCAGCACCCCGATGGCGCCGTCGCCAACCTGCCGCACATCGGATTCGAGCACTTCCAACTCCTGCAGCAGCACACGCCCCCGGTCCAGCAGGACCTGCCCCGCCGGTGTTAGCTCCACCTTCCGCGTGGTCCGAACCAGGAGGGGTGTGCCCAGCTGTTCCTCCAGCTGCCGGATCTGCTGGGACAGCGGGGGCTGGGCCATATGCAGCCTGGCCGCCGCCTTGCCGAAATGCCGTTCTTCCGCAACGGCGATGAAGTACTTGAGATGTCGCGTCTCCATTGAGGCCTCTCAGTAGGTCTACTGGCGCACTGCCATGAAACAAGCCTAAGAGCCGGTATTCGTAAAAATAAATACCTATTTATCCGTAACTAGGATCTATTGGGTCCTAATCGCGCCGTAGCCACCCCTTCAAGTGTTGGCATCGCATGCCCATAACCCGGCTGTCGGCGGTCGCGGCTTTGGTGGTCGCCGTAGCTGGCAGCAATTCCTGAGTCGATCAGGACCTGTGTCAGCTGGAGGGTGTTTAGCTGGCCTCCCGCCACGGCAGCACCGCGGCGGGAGCCTGATTCCGCACCCGTTGCATCTCTGCCGCCAAGACTGTCACAGTCAGCGACTAAAACCGCGGGTGCAAGAACGGCTTCGGCTTCCTCTGCGAAGCGGCCAGAACTTTCTTGTTAACGCTCAGCATTTCGGAGAGCACAGCAGAGAGCGCCGCTTCTGGATCCTGATCCAGGGAATGGGCGCGCCAGCCGATGTGCTTGTCCGGGCGGACCAGGATGCCAGGACCTTTACGGGGATTGGCTCCGCCAGTGCGAAATCGAGGAGGACGGTGTCATGACCTCACGGCCTTCACCGATCACCACGGCCTTGAGCTCGATATCCAGGCGATCTGCAACCCGCATAGTGGTGTAACGCCACGGTGGTTGTCTGGCGTCGTTGCTGACGTGAAGGCGGTCACCGTGTGATCCTTCGAGGAAACTCTCACATCCCACTCGAAAGGCATCAACACGATGACCGTTCCCCATATTGTCGACCCGCGACCGTGTTCGGCGATGCCCTGACCGACGCGTCCCCGGATCTGATGCGGTATCTGCTGCAGACCATGATCAACGCTTTGCTGTCCGCTGATGCCGTTGTCGGCGCGGAGTGTGGCGAACGCAGCCCTGACCGCACCACCCACCGCCAAGAATCGGGCCGTGAGAGTACCAGCAGGGCCGGCGCAGTCCGTGAGACAAGTACGGAATTGCTAACTCAAGTGAGACGGCTGGCCCCGGATCCGTCTCAATGCACCTGGCAAAACCCCAGGTCGGTGTTGCCAACTTGACTGAGACCGGACACCGGCCCGACCGACTCGTTAGCCGCGTCCGCGGGCAGTTTTTTGGGACCGGCCAGCCAGTTGGCAGGCGGGGGCTGGGGGGGGTCCGCCTAGGCCTTAGCGGGCGCATCCGCCTGGGGATGCCCGCACTCGACGGCACGCTCCCGGCCGCCGCAGCGATGCGACCAGAAGGCCCACGCGGCCGACTGCCGCGCGGTCATGTCGGGATCCGAACGACTACGAGCGGCGGCTCAGGAGAAGCTCGATTTGAGGTGCGAACGCCAATCCCGCCATCGAGCAAAGGGACCATGCGCCCGGCATGGCGGAGGCGCCTGCCCTAGACAAGATTGTCCATCGCTTCGCAGGGGCTGGTTCCGGGCTGGGCGCGGTGAACAGCCCTTGCCAGCTGACTGATCAGTGCGCCGAGGGTCCGGGCTTCGTCTTCTGCCATTCCGGCAAGGAGGTCGGCCTCTGCTGCCGCGACGCGATCCTCGTAGGCGGCGAGCATCCGCCGTCCGGCTGCTGTAGCGATGATTTTCCGCGCCCTGCGGTCTGCCGGATCCGGGATGCGTTGGACGACGCCGGCGTCCACGAGGGTATCGAGCAGGTAGGTCAGCACGGTCCTGTCGATGACCAGGTGTGCCCCGAGGGCCTGCTGGTTCGGCGGATCTTTGTGCACGACGGCGGAGAGCACCTGGAAGCCGCGGATGCCGGCCGGCATCTCGGCGACAGCGCCCTCGAAGCGGGTCTGGTAGCCGCGCAGCACCAGTGCCAGATGCCATCCCAGGTCGCCCGGAACGGCTGCCGTCGTGGTCCCGGGGCGGGTCTGTGTGCTTTCGGTCATGAACACATTATACCCTCAAGCGTGAAGTTGCGCAGATGTTCTGTGGGGAATATAGTCTGTTACACAACATATATTGATCAGCGAGGACCAGCAGTATGAGCGATGCGCAGCACCGGCCGGCAGAGGCCTGGACGATTGGAATACTCGGGGCCGGCAGGGTCGGAACCGCCGTCGCTCGCCAGGCTCTCAAAGCCGGCTACGACGTGAAGATCGCAACCTCAAGCCGGCAGACGAAATCGCTCTGCTGGTGGAGATCATCACCCCCGGCGCGGTGGCCGTCACGTCCGCCGAAGCGGCGGCGGCGGACATCGTCGTCGTGGCTGTTCCCCTGCACAAGCACCGCACCCTCGACCCGGATCTTCTGGCCGGCCGGACGGTCATCGACGCGATGAACTATTGGGCGCCGGTCGACGGGGAGATCGACGACTTCGAGAACGATGTCAGGTCGAGCAGCGAAATTGTGGAGGCCTACCTCTCCGGCTCGGACATCGTGAAGACGCTAAACCACATCGGCTACCACGACCTCGAAGAAGACGGCCGAAAACCGGGCGCCGAAGGCCGGCGCGCCCTGGCCCTGGCCGGCGCCAGCGTCGAGGCGAAGGCCATCGTGGCCGATTTCATCGACCGCTTCGGCTATGATCCGGTGGATGCGGGTCCGCTCGAATCCGGATGGGCCTTCCAGCCCGGCACCGAGATTTTCAACGGCAGCCACACCGCAGACCAGCTGCGCTCCATCTTGGCCGCGGACCGCGGACCGCGAACCCGCCCGCGCCTGAACCCTGCATTCAACAACCACACAGCACTGCACACAGGAGAACATCATGGAACTGGGCGCCTACAGCTTCGGCGACACCCAACGCAACCCCGACGGGAGCCTCCGGCCCACCGCCGAGGCCATCCGCAACCTCTTCGAGGCGATCGTCCTGGCCGACCAGAACGGGCTGGATTACTTCGGGGTCGGCGAACACCACACCCTGGACATGCCCGCGTCATCGCCGGGTACCGTGATCGCCGCCGCCGCGGCGGCAACGAAGCAGATCAAGCTCGGCAGCGGCGCGAGCATCATCAGCACCGACGACCCGGTGCGGGTGTTCCAGCAGTTCGCCATCGCCGACGCCGTCTCCGGCGGCGGCCGGGTGGAAATCACCGCCGGCCGCGGATCCTCGGTGGAGACGTTCCCGCTCTTCGGCTACGACCTGAACGACTACGACCGGCTCTACGCCGAAAAACTGGACCTGCTGATGACCATCAACAACAGCAAGACCGAAAACGTGACCTGGTCCGGGACCGTCCGGCCTTCACTCGACGAGCTGGCCGTCGTGCCACGGCCGGTCAACGGCTCCCTGCCTGTCTGGGTGGCCACCGGCGGCAGCGCCCCGTCCTCGGTCCGCGCCGGAAAGCTGGGCCTGCCCATCTCCTACGGCATCATCGGCGGAGCCCCCGCCAGGTTCGCCACGCTGGCAGACCTCTACCGCGCTTCCGCGGAGCAGGCCGGGCACACCGGAGAGAATATCAAGGTCTCCGTCGCAGCCCTGGGGCTGATCGCCCCGACCAAGAAGGAAGCCATGGAACGCTTCTACCCCGGCTGGTACAACCTCAACATCGTAATGGGCAAACTCCGCGGCTGGCCCGCCCCTGACAAGCGCCGGTTCCTGGCCCAGGCGGAGTTCCCCGGCGCGTACTACGTCGGAGACCCCGACGAAATCGCCCAGCGCATCGTGGACCTGCACGGCCACATGGGGCACATGCGCCACTTCCTGCAGATGGACATCGGTGGCCTGCCCCAGGAGCACTTTCTGGAATCCCTGATCCTGCTGGCCACCGAGGTCAAGCCCCGCGTCGAACGCCTCTTGGCCGGCAAGTAGCCCCAGAATCAAAGGACTAAGGCAATCATGAAACTTGGTGTCTACAGCTTCGGCGATACACAGCGCAATCCCGACGGGATTCTTCGCTCGACCGCGGAGGCGATTGGCGACCTCTTCGAGGCGATTGTCCTGGCAGGCCGGACCGGGCTGGACTACTTCGGCGTGGGCGAACACCACACGACAGACATGCCCGCCTTATCCCCGGGGCGGTGATTGCCGCCGCCGCCGGGACAACCAGGCAGATACGGCTCGGAAGTTCCGTGAATGTCCTCAGCACCGGTGAAGCCCCTCGCGGTGGTTCCCCGCCCGGTCCGCGGACAGCTCCCGATCTGGCTCGGCATCGGTGGCAGCGCCCCCTCCTCTGCCCGTGCCGGAAAGCTGGGCCTACCCGTCTCCTACGGCATCATCGGCGGCACCCCGGCCCGGTTCGCTGCTTGGCCGGGATGCCGCCGAGGACCTGGACCGCTTCGATGTGGCCTTCCAGGAAAGCTTCCTGGGCCTGGTCGGGTAAATCCTATGGATGGCCTTACCCGAGTGAGAGAGCCGGAAGACGAACAGGTGGTACTTCGTCTTGACCCCGTTCAGCACCACCCAGACTTCGCCGAAATCCACCTCGGCCTCAACGCCCGGGGCGTGTTCCTGCGGGACGAATACCTCCACTCTGCGCCGGCTTCAAGATCGATCTGGGCCCGGCGGAGCCGCACGTAGTCACGCACGGTCGAATACGACAATTCCCTCGCTCCGTATTCTTCGATGAGCCGGGCAAGGATCCTGCGGGCAGTATGGCGCTGCTTCCGCGGCGCTGTCGTGTCCTCGACCAACATGGCATCGATCACCGCTTTGAACGGCTCCAGCCGCCAGGCCACCCCCTGTCGCGGTTTGCGTTCCGGAGGGGCGGCTGATTCCAGAGCCTGCCGCACTGTTCTTCGGTGAACCCCGTGCCGGACTGCCAGCGCACGGACCGAGAGGCCCTCGACCCGGGCTTCCCTTCGGATTTGCGCGAACAACTCCACCCTCGGCTCCATCCAGACCAGCCTGGGCCTTCCCCGGGCTGACGCTGGCATTGCCCGATGTCCTCGGCACGAAAGTGGGACGTCTCATCGCAGTAGAATTCGCTGACCCGAAGCGGCTGGCAGCGCTGGGCGCGGGCCGGTTCATCCGGTTCGCGGCCGTGCGCGGGCTCCAGGTCCGCCGGCCGCTGGCCGATCGACTGGTTGCTGCCGCCCGCGATGCGCTGACGACCATGGACGCAGCGGTTGCCCGACAGGTTCTGGGCCGCCGATCTGGCACTGCTGACGGAATTGTCCGCGCAGATCGGCGCGGCCGAGCCCGAGTTCGCCCGGTTGCTGCCGCTGAGCCCGTTCGCGACGCTCACCACTACCCCGGGCTGGGGTGTGGTTCGCGCAGGCAACTATGGTGGAGCCCTGGGTGACCCGCACCGACGGCCCGGGCCGTCACAGATCTACCGGGCGTCGGGTTTGTCGCCGGCCCAGTATGAGTCGGCAGTCAAACGGCGCGACGGATCCATTAGCAGGGAGGGCAGTGTGGCGTTACGCCGCGCTCTGATCGATCTTGGGATGGGGCTTTGGTTCAATGACGCACCCAGCAGGGCCTACGCGGCCACGCTCAAAACGCGGGGCAAGAAAGGCGGGGTGATCGCCTGCGCGATGGCACACCGCGCCACCCGGGTCGCCTACGCCATGGTTCGGGACCAGGCCGACTACGATCCCGCCCGCTGGAAGTGAACACGCGCTGGCCTTGCCGGATAACGGCCGCTCGCGCTGTCGGCGCAAGGAGCATTCAACGTGGAGCGCCCGCAGCGCAGCGAGGACGAACGACGTTGACAGCGACAAGCCGCGGCACACAATAGGGCCATCCGGAAGGCCCCCCGTCCACATCCTGGATTGAAGGAGGAGGTGGCTCCACCTACCACTTCACAACTCCGGACGGCGGTGAGACGCTGGAACCGACGAAGGGCCGGACCAGACGCCGACTCGGCTATGGCGGACGCTCACGCGTTACGCCGCTTCTAGCATGGCGCCCGGCCCTTCGCCCCTGGCCGCAGCCCGTACGACGCCAGATGACCCGGTGAATTGCCGAGGTCGCATAAGTCAGCGTGGGCGCCCCCCGGAACCATGCCGGTCCAGCCAACAAACCGCCAGCCGCCACACACACGTCCAACGCCCCCACGCGAACCCGGGGGGCGTGCACCGTGATGTCCCGCACAAGCACTTGACACGACCTATAGCTAGCTAGGACAGACTAGAATTGACGGATTATGGCCAGTCAGCAGAATGATCTGCCCGCCCCGCCTCGCGCCTTTCGGTTCACCACGCAGGGCATCGCGCCCGTCAACCGTGTCCAGCTGTGGGAGGGCCATAACGCCAAGGCCTTGATTTCGCTCGATATCCGGACCATCGACGAGTCCCCGCTGCAGGCGGCTGAAGTGAATCTCCAGTTCCCGTCCCTGCGTCTTGCCCACGTGCAAGGGACTGCCCAGATTGTGGAGCGTTCGGAATCGTTTATCCGGCAGAACCCCACCGATATGGTGGCGGTTTTCTTCGCCCTGGCCGGTGATGCGTTCTTTTACCACCGGGGCGGCCACGAGTCCCTGAAACCGGGCCAAGCCATCATGTACGATGCAGACTTGCCGTTCATGCGCGGTTTCGCGCAAGGGCTTCAGGAGCTTGTCCTTACCGTTCCCCGGTCGCTATTCCTGGAGCTGTCCGGGGGGACTGCCCTCAAGCGACCGGTGCGGTTCGATTTCGGACCGGGCGCGGGCCCTCATGGGCAGGAGCTCGCCCGGCGGATCCGGGCAGCGCTGGCGGTCGAGCAGCCGACGGACGACGCCGAGGATGCCGTCATTGAACTATTCCGCTCTATCGCTTCAGGCGGCAACGCCGGCAGTGACGCCGGTTATCTGGCAGCTGCCAGAGGATACCTAGAACGGCATCACGGCGATCCGGAACTTTCGACGGCGGAGGTGGCTGCCGCCCTTGGCATCAGTGAGCGGCAGCTAGGGCGGGCCTTCGCGGCTGCGGGCCTCACGCCGGGACGATATGTGCTGGGGCTGCGGCTGGACCGCGGCCAGGATCTTCTGGCTTCGCCGGCTGCGGACGGCTTGAGCATTGGCGAGATCGCCGCGAGGGTCGGTTTTCTGTCGCAGAACTACTTCGCCCGTGCCTATAAAGAGCGATTCAACGCCACGCCACTACAGACGCGCAAAGCAGCCAGGGCAGGCGTAGCGCTGGAGTAGCCCGCAGCTGGAACGGGTCTTTTAGTACTGCGCCGACGCTTTTTAGCACCCGCCGGACGCATCAGCGCCGACCGCGTCCAAGGGCGGTAGTGATCTGCAACACTTCTTGGGAAGGCGCGGTCCGGCTTCATCACCACCGCAAAGCCCGGCGCCGGCCAAAGTGTCCAACCACAACCAACGGAGGTTGTCATGCCAGTTTTCAATGACGGAATCACCGCCACTGCCCGCCCGGAAGGTACCGGCATCGTCACTACGGACGTGCTGATTGTGGGCTCCGGCCCCGCCGGCAGCTCAGCATCCCTGTTCCTCTCCAACCAGGGTATCCCCAACATCATGATCACCAAGTACCGCTGGACCGCGAACACGCCCCGCGCCCACATCACCAACCAGCGCACCATGGAAGTGCTGCGCGACGCCGGCATCGAGGACCAGGTCCTGGCCGAGGCAACACCGCACGAACTCATGGGTGACACGGTCTATTGTGAATCCCTCGCCGGCGAGGAAATTGGCCGCCGCCCTACCTGGGGAACGCGTCCCGATCGGCGGGCCGACTACGAACTCGCGTCGGCATCAATGCCGTGCGATATTCCGCAGACCCTGCTGGAACCGATCATGGTCAAAAACGCGGCGATGCGTGGCACACAGGTCCAGTTTTCCACTGAATACCTGTCCCACACTCAGGACGCAGACGGCGTCAGCGTACAGGTGTTGAACCGTCTCACCGGACACGAGTACACGATCCGGGCGAAGTACCTCATCGGTGCCGATGGTGCGCGCTCAAAGGTGGCCGCCGATATCGACCTTCCCATGGAGGGGCTGATGGATATCGGTGGTTCCATGAACATCACGTTCAAGGCGGACCTGACCCCCCTCGTGCAGCACCGCCCGTCAGTCCTGTACTGGGTGTTCAACCCGGGCTCAAATATCGGCGGCCTCGGCGCCGGCCTGATCCGGATGGTCCGCCCGTGGAATGAGTGGCTGATCTGCTGGGGCTTCGACATCAATGGTGAGCCGCCGGTCCTGGACAAGGACGAAGCAATCCGGATCATCCGGAACCTGGTGGGCGTAGCGGACCTTGACGTCGAAATCCTGGGCTACTCGCTGTGGGGCAACAACGAACAATGGGCCACCCACCTGCAGAAGGGCCGCGTCTTCTGTGCAGGAGACGCCATCCACAAGCACCCGCCGAGCCACGGACTCGGCTCCAACACGTCCATTCAGGATTCCTACAACCTGGCCTGGAAGCTGGCCGCCGTCATCAAGGGCCAGGCCGGTCCCGAACTGCTGGAAACCTACTCCACCGAACGCGCCCCCGTGGCTAAGCAGATAGTTAACCGGGCCAACCAGTCCAGCCGCGATTACAAGCCTATCTTTGACGCCCTGGGGGTCACGGACGCCATAACGGATCAGGAATTCACCGAAAAACTTCAGCTGCGCAAGGAAAACTCGCCCGAAGGTGCCAACCGCCGCACGGCACTGCGCGCCGCACTCGACGCGAAAGACTACGAGTTCAACGCACAGGGCACGGAGATCGGTCAGTTCTATGAGTCAACGGCTGTAGTGAGCGACGGCGGGGAGCGGCCAGCGCTGACAGAGGATGAGCTGTTGCATCACCAGAAGTCCACATTCCCTGGCCTCCGGCTGCCACACGCCTGGCTGGGAAACGCAAAGTCCAAGTACTCGACCCACGACATTGCCAAGGGCACGGGTTTCACCATTTTTACCGGGATCACCGGTGAAGCATGGGCAGACGCCGCGGCCAGAGTTGCCGATCGCTTGGGCGTCGAGCTGAAGGCAGTGGTGATCGGTGAAGGCCGGGAGGTCCAGGACCTTTACGGGGATTGGCTCCGCCAGCGCGAAATAGAAGAGGACGGCGTCATCCTGGTCCGCCCGGACAAGCACATCGGCTGGCGCGCCCACGCCATGGTTCAGGATCCGGAAACGGCGCTCTCTGCTGTGCTATCCGAAATCCTGAGCATTGATAAGAACGATTCCGGCCACTTCTCAGAGGAAGCCGAAGCCGTTCTCGCCCCCGCCGGTCTGGGCCGCTGACGACCGACTGCCCAACTGGTGCGGGGCCCAAAGTGGGGCTGAGGAATCACGGAGTCCGCGCACGCACACAGGATGTACCGACAAAGGAGTCATCATGACAGTAGAAACCCAGGCAACCGCCGCCGCTTCAGGTGCAGGCGCAACCGCCCGCTTCCGCGAGAACAAGCACTTCGCCGCGGCCACCAACCAGGAACGCGTCAGCAAGATTGCCGGCCGCGTCATCAAAGCCATCAACGACACTGTGCTGGAAGAAGAGGTCAGCTATGACGAATACAACGCCCTGAAAGCCTGGCTCATTAAGGTCGGCGAAGACGGCGAGTGGCCGCTGTTCCTTGACGTCTGGGTTGAGCACTCGGTCGAGGAAGTGGCCAATGCGGACCGGCACGGCTCCAAGGGAACCATCGAGGGACCGTACTACCTTCCGGGCTCGCCCGAGCAGCACTCCCCGGCAACACTTCCGATGCGTGACGATGAACCCGGCACCCCTCTCCTCTTCCAGGGGCATGTCACCAATGTTGCCGGCCAGACCCTTCCCGGCGCCAGCATCGAGATCTGGCATGCAGACGATCTGGGCTTCTACTCGCAGTTCGCGCCTGGCCTGCCGGAATGGAATCTTCGCCGAACTGTGGTGGCGGACCAGGACGGCAACTTCCAGATCAACACCATGCAGCCCGCGCCGTACCAGATCCCTACGGACGGTGCCTGCGGACAGCTCATCGCCGCGGCTGGTTGGCACGCGTGGCGCCCGGCCCACCTGCACCTCAAAGTATCGGCGCCGGGGCATCAGCTCATCACCACCCAGCTGTACTTCGAGGGTGACGAACACGTGGCGGATGATATCGCTTCGGCTGTGAAGCCGGAACTGGTGCTTGCCCCGACTAACCGCGCCGATGGCGTCGGGCGTGAAGTCACCTACAACTTCGTTCTGGACCCGGAGGAGTGAGGGAAATGACTCAGGAAGCATTCCCCGTCGACCCGCGCGAGTTGCGGAACGCTTTCGGCCAGTTCGCCACCGGCGTCACCGTTGTGACCTGCCGGTCCGACGACGGCGTCCCGCACGGCGCTACGGTGAACGCCTTCACCGCGGTGTCACTGGACCCGCCGCTCGCCCAGGTGACGCTCACCCGCACCTCGCGGGCCGCGCAGTACCTTGACGGAGCCCCCTTCGCCATCAACATCCTCTCCCAGGACCAGTTGGACGTTGCCTGGCACTTCGCGGGCAAACCACTGTCCTACGAGCCGGCCTGGGCCCTGGACGGAAACGTTCCGATCCTGCTGGAAAACAAGGCGACCCTGGAATGCACACCCTGGGCGATCTACGACGGCGGCGACCACATCATCGTCATCGGCGAAGTCCAAAAGCTCGAGGTAACAAACCGCGAACCCCTGCTTTTCTTTGGCGGGAAATTCCGCGAAATCGGACCCCTGACCGGCTCGAGCCACTGGCACCACAGCGGTGACTCACTGGAATCCGGCTGGTTCTCCGGAGCGGACTCCTTCAAAGCCTTCAACAGCATCTAAACCCGCAATTCTTACCGAAAGGAATCGACATGACCGAGACCCTGGATGACACAGCACCCACCACCGCCCCCA
>NZ_JARESG010000040.1 GCF_029076445.1 Pseudarthrobacter naphthalenicus | reverse complement strand
AGGCGGGCAGCCTCCCGCCGATACTCCGGGGTGAATTTTCGTCGTGTCGTGCTCACAAGAACACCTTCCCGCAGAATCCAAGGATCCCGCTACTTCAGGTGTCCATCAACAGAGGTTAACCCCAGAGAGCGTCGGGGGGAGTGGGGGGAGACGGGGGGAGGGGAGAGGCGGGGTTAGAACTCGTGACGGTTGGCCAGCACCGGGAGCTGTTGGCGGGCTTCCTTGACCACTGCAGGGTCCAGGTCGGCGAAGAGCAGCCCGGGGGCGCCGTCGAGCTCTTCCAGTACCTCCCCAAAGGGCGAGACGACGGCGGAGTGCCCCACACCGGTGGGCGCGCCGGCCTTGGCCGGAACTCCCTGGCTGACCGGATCACCCTGCCCGCAGGCGAGGACGTAGGTGGTGGAATCCAGCGCCCGGGCACGCGCCAGGAGCTGCCACTGGTCCACCTTGCCGGGTCCGGAGCCCCAGGACGCGCAGACGATGTTGGCATCCGCGCCCAGATCGGCGTTGGCCAGGAACAGCGCCGGGAACCGGATGTCGTAGCAGGTGGCAAGCCCGAAGGTCAGGCCGCCCGCCGCGAACGTTACAGGTTCCGTGCCCGCGTCCACGGTGTCCGATTCCAGGAAACCGAAGGCGTCGAAAAGGTGGACTTTGTCGTAGCTGGTTTCCACTCCGGGCCCTGTTGCGAGCAGCGTGTTGCGAACCTTTCCCGCAGCGCCGGGAGTGAACATGCCTGCCACCACCACGATCTCCAGGGAGGCCGCCACGCTCCGAACGTGCGAGGCCCACGGCCCGGTCAAAGGTTCGGCAATGTCATGCAGCGAGTTTCCGAATGCCCGCATGGATGCCTCCGGGAACACCACCAGGTCCGCGCCACCAGCCTTGGCCTTGTGAGCCTGCTGCTCGAGGGCGGACAGGTTGGCGGCCACGTCCCGGCCGCTGATGATCTGAGCCAAGGCAATCCGCACTGTGTACCTCCGTGTTGACGTCTCCCTCCAGTATGCAACGTCACACGGCCCCCGGGTGCACAGGCCGGCGGTGGGCGGCCGGTGACACAAACACATCAATGCAGCTGAAACGGCACTGGCCGCTACCATTGACGTGATGGTTATGCCGCTTTTTGACACTGCTTCCACCATGGATGCCTCTTCGGCTCATCCACTCGGTGTTACTGTGCCGCGCCCCGGGGTCGGTCCGGACAGTGCGCTGCCGTCCAGCGCCAATGTTGCTGTCTATGCGCCGGGAGTTGAAAACCTCGAGATTGTCTACAAAGCCCCGGGCATTGCGTGGCGCAGGCAGCTCCTTCCCAACGTCACCCACGGCGTCCACCACGGCATTGTGGAGGACTTTCCTTACGGCTCGCGCTACGGGTTCCGTGCGGCCCCCACTTCCGAGGCGTTGCCGCTGTCCTTTCCCATGCTGGACCTGGACGACGACGCCGGGCAGCCGCTGCTGCTCGATCCTTACGGCCGCGCCGTGGATCAGCACGAGGGATTCCTGGCGAGTGTGCGGATGGCTGCCGATTTTGACTGGGGAGCCGATCAGCGGCCCAGGCTGCACTGGCGGAACACCATCGTCTACGAGGCGCACGTGCGTGGCCAGACCATGCTGCACCCCGATGTTCCCGAGGAACTGCGCGGAACGTATGCAGGCATGGCCCACCCTGCCATCATCGAACACTTCAAGAGCCTGGGCATCACCTCGATTCAACTGCTCCCGGTGCACTTCCACCTCGATGAGATGCATCTGCAGGACCTGGGGCTGACCAACTACTGGGGGTACAACACCGCTGCGTTCTTCGCGCCGCACCCGGGCTATGCCACCAAATCTGCCCAGGAAGCCGGCCCGCAGGCGGTCCAGGACGAATTCAAGGGCATGGTCAAGCTGCTCCACGCGGCCGGGCTGGAAGTGATCCTTGACGTGGTCTATAACCACACTGCCGAGGGCGGCCCCGACGGGCCGACCATCAGCTTCCGCGGGCTTGGCGAGAAAACGTATTACCGAACCGATGGCCACGGCAAATACCTGGACACGACCGGTTGCGGGAACAGCTTGAATTTTGGCCACCCCCGGGTTGTCCAGCTGGTCCTGGATTCCCTCCGGTACTGGGTGGACGAGTTTCACATCGATGGTTTCCGCTTTGACCTCGCCGTGACACTGTGCCGGAATGCAGACAACGAATTTGATCCCCACCACCCGTTCCTGGTGGCCGTCGCGGCTGATCCGGTGTTGTCGGATGTGAAACTTATTTCCGAACCATGGGACGTGGGCTACGGCGGTTGGCAGACCGGCCGGTTCCCTGCCGGCTGGGTTGACTGGAACGATCACTTCCGCGACGGGGTCCGTAGTTTCTGGCTCGCTGACCGGGCAGCCATCGAGTCCGGCGGTCAGGGCGGCTCCGTCGCCCGGCTGGCTGATGCCCTGTCCGGCTCGGCCGGGCTGTTTGAAGCCTCGGGCCGTTCCAGGCTGGCCTCCCTCAACTTCGTTACCTCCCACGACGGCTTCACCCTTCACGATCTGGTCTCCTTCGACCGCAAGCACAACGAGGATAACGGCGAGCAGAACCGGGACGGCCACGGGGACAACCGCAGCTACAATCACGGTTTCGAAGGCCCCACCGAAGACGAAACGATCCTGGCCCAGCGGGCCCAGTCCCGGCGCAACCTCATGGCTTCGATGCTGATTTCCCTTGGCGTTCCCATGATCACTGCCGGCGACGAACTGGCGCGCACCCAGCAGGGAAACAACAATGCCTACTGCCAGGACAACCCCCTGACGTGGATCGACTGGACGCGCACGCCGGAATCCCATGAGATGCTCCGCAGCACCAAGCGTTTTATCCGGCTGCGCAAGGAGTTCCTGGCCGGCCAGCCGCACGATTTCCCGGCCCGGGACGAGCAGTCCTACCTTCACTGGTTCGACCACGCCGGCCAGCCGATGTCCATGGAGCGGTGGAACGATCCCCGCCACCGGGTCATGCAGCTCCTGCTGGGCTCTGACGACGGCACCCTGGCAGGCCTCGTGGTGGTCAACGGCAGCACTTCCGACGTCAAGATCACCCTCCCGGAAGTGACCAACGACGACGGCACGCCCCGCCGGATGTTCGAACTGCGGCTCACCACCTCGCCACTGCACGAGATCCGCCAGGGCGTCCGCGTGGCATCCGGGGAGACCGACCTCATTGAGGCAAACTCGATCAACATCTACCGCACGTAGCTGCGGAGGGGACAAGAATGCGCAACCGCTCTGCCGTTGCCCTGGTGCTGACTGGACTGGTGGCCATTGCACTGTTCGCCCTGGGCGGCACAGGGCTCTTTGACTCCCTGACGGGAAGCCCGACGCCGGCGGCAAGCTCTGGCGCAACCTCTGGTTCGGAGCCTCCCGTACCTGGCCCTGCTGAAGGTTCGAGGTCCGCGGCGGTCCCCGCCAACCCTTCGGGCCTGCCGGCGATCAGCGAGTCCGCGCTCCCGGCCGAGGCCCGCAGGACCCTCGCGCTGATCCGCAAGGGCGGCCCGTACCCGTACAGCCAGGATGACCAGACTTTCGGCAACTTTGAGCGAATCCTCCCGCGCAAGGCTTCGGGCTACTACCGCGAATACACCGTTCCCACCCCGGGAGCACCGGACCGCGGAGCCCGCCGGATCATTGCGGGCGGCGGGGGAGAAAAGTACTACACGCAGGACCACTACGACTCGTTCAAATTCATCGCAGAAGGCAGCTGAACCCCGTTATGAAGATCTATTCCGCCGATACGTGGACCATGGAAGAACTGCAGGAGCAGGTGGCCGACGCCGGTCGCCGCTGCCTGCGGGTCCCTGCCGCGGACAGCAAACGGGCGGTGCTGGAAACTTTCGGTGAGGTGCTGGGCTTCCCCGAGCACTACGGAGTGAACCTGGACGCGCTGAACGATTCACTCCACGACTTTGCGGACAGCATCAGCGAGAACGGCAACGCCCCGGTCACCCTCCTCTGGCAGGTCGCCGCGGCATTCCGCGGCGACCGTTCCTTCGGGATCATCTGCGAGATCCTTCAGGATGCCGAGAGCTACGCCGGTAATGACCTGAGGGTCACCGCCGTCCTTCTTTAGGTACTAGGCGTTGACGATCAGCCCCAGCTCGGCCTTCGACGCCAACGCCTCATGCCGGGGCAGGACGCGGACCGTGTAACCAAACGGTCCGGAGCGATCGATCACCAGGGAGCCGCTGAACAGGTGGCGGCCGCCGCCCAGGTCTTCCTTGGGCTGCAGCTCCATCATGGTCACATCGGTCAGGTTGTCGCTTTCCTCGGCGCGTCCGTAGGCGACCTCCACGGAGACGTCGTCCGGTGTCAGGGTGGTCAACGCAACATACGCGTTCACCTGCAGGGTGTCACCGATCTGCGGGTCCTCAGAAACGCCCACGGAGTCGACATGCTCCACGTGCAGCATCGGCCAGGCTGCGCGCACCTGGGCGGTCCAGGCTGCCAGCGAGCGTGCCTGCGCATAGGAGTCCGCCACTGCCTTGCGTCCGGCCTCGGCAGCCGGGCGGTACAGGATGTTGACATAGTCGTGCAGCATCCTGTCTGCCGACACTGCCGGGCCCAGGTGAGTCAGGGTGTGTTTGATCATGGAAACCCAGTGCGTGGGGACCTTCTCGGTGCTGCTGCTGGACGGGCCTGCGGCGCCTGCGCTGTCGGACACGGTGCTGCCGTAGAAGCGGGGCGCCACCTGGGTCTCCAGGAGCTCGTACAGCGCGGCAGCCTCAATGTCGTCGCGCTCCTCGGGGGACGCGTCATTGTTGGCGGTGGGGATCGCCCAGCCGTTTTCGCCGTCGTACATCTCATCCCACCAGCCATCCATCACCGAGAGGTTCAGCGAACCGTTGATGGCCGCCTTCATGCCCGAGGTGCCGCAGGCTTCCAAGGGACGCAGCGGGTTGTTCAGCCAGACGTCGCAGCCCGGGAACAGTGTCCTGGCCATGGCGATGTCGTAATTGGGGAGGAACGCAATCCGGTGGCGGACTTCGGGGTCGTCGGTAAACCGGACCAGGTCCTGGATCATCTTCTTGCCGGCGTCATCCGCGGGGTGGGACTTTCCGGCGATGACCAGCTGGATGGGGTGCTCCGGGTGCAGCAGCAGTGCCTTGAGCCGGTCCGGCTCACGCAGCATCAGGGTGAGCCGCTTGTAAGTGGGGACGCGGCGCGCGAAGCCGATGGTCAGCACGTCGGGGTCCAGCACGCTGTCCGTCCAGCGCAGTTCAGCGTCAGCGGCGCCGCGTTTCTTCCAGGCGGCCCGGAGGCGGCGGCGGACATCATCCACCAGGGCGGAACGCATTTCCCGGCGGAGCGCCCACACGTCGGCGTCGGGAACGTTGTAGGCCAGGTCCCAGCGTCCCTGGCTTTCGGCCTCCGGGCCGAACTGTTTCCGGGCCAGCTGGGAGATGCGGCTGTCAACCCACGTGGGCACGTGGACGCCGTTGGTGACGGACGTGATGGGCACCTCGGAGTGGTCGAAACCCGGCCACAGCGCCGAGAACATCCCGCGGGACACCTCGCCGTGCAGTTTTGCCACACCGTTGGCCCGCTGGGCCAGGCGGAGCCCCATGACCGCCATGTTGAAGACTGCCGGGTTGCCGTTGGCGTAGTTTTCGCGGCCGAGCTCCAGGATCCTGTCCACGGGCACGGCAGGCGCCAGCCCGGCTTGGAAGAAGTGCTGGATCTGGGCGATCTCAAAGCGGTCGATCCCGGCGGGAACGGGGGTGTGGGTGGTGAAGACCGTGGACGCCCGGCCGGCGGCAAGCGCCTCGTCGAACGTCAGGGCCGCGTCCCCGGACATGAGCTCCTGGATCCGTTCGATCCCGAGGAAACCGGCATGGCCTTCATTGGTGTGGAACACCTCAGGGGCGGGTGTTCCCGTGAGCCGCTGGTAAGCGCGCAGCGCCTTCACGCCGCCCATGCCCAGCAGGAGTTCCTGCTGCAGCCGGTGGTCCCCGCCTCCGCCGTAAAGCCGATCGGTCACCCCGCGTGCGGCGTCGTCATTGCCTGGCACGTTGGAATCCAGCAGCAGCAACGGAACACGTCCGACATCGGCACGCCAGATGTGTGCCAGGAGCCGCCTGCCGTTGGGCAGCGGCAGGGTGATCTGGAGCGGCCGGCCGTTGCCGTCGGGAGATGGCTCGCGCAGCAGGGTCAGGGGCAGGCCGTCCGGATCGAGCACAGGATAGGTTTCCTGCTGCCAGGCATCACGGGACAGCGACTGCTTGAAATAGCCGGCCTGGTAGAGGAGCCCAACGCCGATGAGGGGCACGCCGAGGTCGGATGCCGCCTTGAGGTGGTCGCCGGCCAGGATGCCCAGGCCGCCGGAGTACTGCGGCAGGACCTCGGTGATACCAAATTCAGGCGAAAAATAGGCAATCGCGGCGGGCGCGTCGGCACCGAGTCCCTGATACCAGCGAGGCTCGTCAAGGTAGCGGTCAAGGTCCTCAGCGGCGGCCCGCACGCGTCCCACCACGGACTGGTCCGCGGCCAGGGCCTGGAACTCCTCGCGGCTGACCCGGCCCAGGAAGCTGACCGGATCCTGCTCGCTTTCCTCCCATTTCCGCGGGTTCAGGCTGGCGAAAAGTTCCCGCGTGGGCCGGTGCCAGGACCAACGCAGGTTGGTCGCGAGCCGGACCAGCGGCCGGATCGGTTCGGGGAGGACGGTTCTGACGGTAAATCTGCGGATAGCCTTCACCTGCGCCACACTAACCGACAACCTCAACAGCTGGAACTGCTTTGGCCTTCTTTTAGGTAAATGACAGTTGACGCCATGGATAAGACGAATCGCCGCGATAAAAAACCACGCAGGCTTAGCTATCTCGCCCATTTCTCGCTAACGTCGAGCATGTGACGACTAACCTAGGAACCACCGCCGCCTCCAAGAAAAAGCCGAAAGGCAAAATCACCGACGGCCTCACGTTCGGCCGTTTTCCGATCACCGCCGTAGAGCCTGTGGTTGAGGGTGGAAAGTACCCTGCCAAAGCTCTGCCGGGCGAAGGAATCGTTGTCGGTGCCACCGCATTCCGGGAAGGGCATGACCAACTCGGCGTCAGCGCAGTCCTCCTGGACCCGCGCGGAAAGGAACGCCAGCGCATCCGGCTGGCGCCGCCCAGGGGGGAACGCGGCCTCGGCACCGATCGCTGGGAGGGCGTGCTCACGCCGTCGGCCGTTGGAAACTGGACGTTCTTCATTGAGGCCTGGCACGACCGCTATGGCACCTGGCACCACAACGCCGAAGTCAAAGTGGCCGCGGGCATCGACGTCGAACTGATGCTCGCCGAAGGCGAGGCACTCCTCGCGGACGCGGCCGACGACGTCTCCCGCAACGCATCGGACCGGCGCACCCTGCGCATGGCTGCTTCGATCCTGGGCAACGCCTCCCTGACGGCCGAGGAGCGCCTCGCGGGCGGTTTCAATGCCGATGTGGCCGCCGTCGTGGACCGCCAGCCGATCCGGGAACTGGTCACCGCCTCCCAGCAGTTCCCGCTGCTCGTTGAGCGGGACCTTGCCGGCCGCGGGGCCTGGTACGAGTTCTTCCCCCGCTCCGAAGGTGCCGTGCGGGACCACACCACCGGGGCCTGGACCTCCGGAAACTTCCGGACGGCAGCCAGGCGGCTCGACGCGGTGGCGGCCATGGGCTTCGACGTCATCTACATGCCGCCGATCCACCCGATCGGCATCCAGCACCGCAAGGGGCCGAACAACACGCTCATCGCCGGCCCGCACGATCCCGGCTCGCCCTGGGCCATCGGCGCCAAAGAAGGCGGCCATGACGCCATCCACCCGGACCTGGGCAGCTTCGAGGACTTCGACGCATTTGTGGCCCGCGCCAACGAACTGGGCCTCGAGGTCGCCCTCGACCTTGCCCTGCAGGCCGCCCCGGACCATCCGTGGGTTGAATCGCACCCGGAATGGTTCACCACGCGGGTGGACGGCAGCATCGCCTACGCGGAGAACCCGCCCAAGAAGTACCAGGACATTTTCCCGCTCAACTTCGACAATGATCCCGAGGGGCTCGCCAAGGAGATCCTGCGCATTGTTCAGTTGTGGGTCAGCCACGGCGTCCGGATCTTCCGGGTGGACAACCCGCACACCAAGCCGGTGTGGTTCTGGGAGTGGCTCATCGCCCAGGTCAACAAAAAGACACCCGGCGTGGTGTTCCTTGCGGAGGCATTCACCCGCCCCGCGATGATGCACGCCCTGGGCCGGGCAGGATTCCAGCAGTCCTACACCTACTTCACCTGGCGGAACACCAAGACGGAACTGGAGACCTACTTCACCGAGGTCAGCCACGAGTCGGCAGCGTATTTCCGGCCCAACTTCTTCGTCAACACCCCGGACATCCTCACCGAATACCTCCAGTTCGGCGGTCCGGCCGCGTTCAAGATCCGTGCGGCACTGGCTTCCACCGCCAGCCCCCTGTGGGGGGTTTATGCCGGCTACGAACTTTATGAGCACGTTGCGCGCCCCGGTGCGGAGGAGTACATCGACAATGAAAAGTTCGAGTACAAGGCCCGCGACTGGGATGCGGCTGCGGAATCCGGCCGTACGCTCGCGCCGTACCTGACCAGGCTCAACAGCATCAGGCACGCGCATCCGGCGCTCCAGGACCTGCAGAACCTGACCGTCCACCAAAGCACCGATGACGCCACAGTGGTCTACTCCAAGCACAAAAACCTGCCGGATGGCACCAAGGACACCATCATCGTGGTGGTCAACGTGGATCCGCACGGTACCAGGGAGAGTACCGTCTCGCTGGATCTCGCCGCCCTGGAACTTGACCCCGAGGACCTGACCCACAACGGCGGGTTCCGGGTGGAGGACCTCATCACCGGCGAAACCTGGGAGTGGGGCGAATACAACTACGTCCGCCTGGACGCGCACGTCGAACCCGCACACATCCTTAGCGTCAGGAGAGCGCATCAGTGAGTTTTAACCCGCAGAGTTCCAGCCAGCATTTCACCCCCAGAAGCACGTTTGAACTAAACGCACCGGGCCTGGCCCACGATCCTCTGTGGTACCGGAAGGCCGTGTTTTACGAAGTGCTTGTCAGGGCGTTTGCGGATGCCAACGGGGACGGCTCAGGCGATTTTTCGGGCCTCATTGACCGGCTGGACTACCTGCAGTGGCTCGGGGTGGACTGCCTCTGGCTGCCGCCGTTCTTCCAGTCGCCCCTGCGGGACGGCGGCTACGACATCTCGGACTACAACTCCGTGCTGGACGAGTTCGGGACCATCAGCGACTTCAAACGGCTGGTTGCCGAAGCCCATGCCCGCGGTGTGCGCGTCATCATCGACTTGCCCCTGAACCACACATCGGACCAGCACCCGTGGTTCCAGGAATCGCGGAAGGACCCCGAGGGCCCGTTCGGCGATTTCTACGTGTGGAGCGATACTGACGAGAAGTATCAGGATGCCCGCATTATTTTTGTGGACACGGAGGAGTCCAACTGGACCTTCGATCCCATCCGTCGCCAGTTCTTCTGGCACCGCTTCTTCAGTCACCAGCCGGATCTGAACTTCGAAAACCCGCGGGTGATCGAAGCGCTTTTTGACGTAGTGCGGTTCTGGCTTGACCAGGGCATTGACGGCTTCCGGGCCGACGCGATTCCGTACCTCTTTGAAGAAGAGGGGACAAACTGCGAAAACCTCCCCGCGACCCACGACTTCCTGCGCAAGCTGCGGGCCATGGTGGACGAAAGCTACCCGGGACGTGTCATTATCGCCGAGGCCAACCAGCCGCCCAACGAGGTGGTGGAGTACTTCGGGACAGCCGAAGAGCCGGAGTGCCATATGGCCTTCCACTTCCCCATCATGCCGCGGCTCTACTACGCCCTGCGCGACCAGAAGGCCGCTCCCATCATCGAGACGATGCAGGATACTCCGGAGATTCCCGAAGGGGCCCAATGGGGGACGTTCCTGCGGAACCACGATGAGCTGACCCTGGAGATGGTCACTGCCGACGAGCGCGCCGCCATGCTGGGCTGGTACGCCCCGGACCCGCGGATGCGGGCCAACATCGGTATCCGACGCCGGTTGGCGCCCCTGCTGGATAACTCCCGTGCGGAGATCGAACTGATCAACGCCCTGCTCCTGTCCCTGCCCGGCAGCCCGTTCCTGTACTACGGCGACGAGATCGGCATGGGCGACAACATCTGGCTCGAGGACCGCGACGCCGTCCGCACGCCGATGCAGTGGAACCCGGACCGCAACGCCGGCTTCTCCCACGCCGACCCCGGCAAGCTGTACCTGCCGGTCATCCAGTCGCTGGTGTACAACTACGGCATGGCGAACGTTGAGGCCGAAGCCGCGCACTCCGGATCGCTGCTTCGCTGGACCCGCCAGATCCTGAGCGTCCGGAAGAACCACCCGGCGTTCGGCCTCGGCAGCTTCAAGCACGTCGAAGCCGACCATGACGCCGTGGTGTCCTATCTTCGGGAACTGGGGGACGACAACGCGGCCGGGGAACCCGGTGAAGTCATTCTGTGCGCGTTCAACCTGTCCCAGCACCCGGTTGCGGCGAAACTGCGGATTCCGCAGTATGCCGGGCGCGGCCTCCGCGATGTGTTTGGCGGCCAGCCCTTTCCCGGAATCGATGACGACGGATCCCTGACCCTGACGCTGGGAAGCCACGACTTCTTCTGGCTGCGGGTGCGTTCGGCAGCATCGAATCCGGCTTCACCGCAGACGCAGGCGCTGCCTATTCTGTCCATCGAGAACTGATATGACTCAGCCAACTCTCACGGCCGCGTTGAGCTCAATCCTGCAGGAATGGCTCCCGCGCCAGCGCTGGTTCCCGGTCAAGTCAGGCGATTTTTCGTTGGAGCAGGCGGGCGGCCTGGGTCTGGCGGATACAGCCGGGCAGGCCCGTCTGGAGGTCTTCCTGCTGGCCGTTTCTTCCCGGTCAGCCGACGGCGGACAGCGCACGGATGTGGTCCAGGTGCCTTTGAGTTTCCGGGACTCGCCGCTGTCCGGCGGTGAAGGCGCTGTTGTGGGCCGGGCCCCGGAGGCGGGCATGGCATGGATTTACGACGCCGTGCACGACCCCTCCTTTGTCTCCGCCTGGCTGGAGCTGATCCGCTCGGAGTCGGCCTCCCGCGCAGGTAAGGCGACCGGCCACCGGACGTCCTCGACCCACCGCCTTCCCACGGCGCACGGCATGGTCAAAGTCCTTTCCGGTGAGCAGTCCAACAGTTCCGTGATCGTTGACGACGGCGAGTCCGCGGCAATCGTCAAATTCTTCCGGGTGCTCTCCGAGGGCACCAATCCGGAAGTCGAGGTGGGGGCGGCCCTGACCGCTGAGGGAACGTCCGAGGTTCCCGCCACGCTGGGCTGGGTGCGGGGCGAGTGGCAGCTGCCGGGGGCGACCGTGCAGGCTCCCCGGCCGGCACGCGGCGAACTGGCCGTCGCGCACGAATTCCTCGCCGGCGGCCGCGACGCCTGGCGCCTCGCCGTGGATGCCGCCCGGAGCGGAGCTGACTTCACAGCGGAGGCACGGGCCCTGGGGACGGCTACGGCCACCGTCCACCAGCGGCTGGCTGCCGCTTTTGGAACCTCCGTTGAAGCTGTCCCGGGCCACGTCATCGCGCCCGGAGTAGCCCAGCGGGTGCGTCAGGCGTGGGCGGAAGCCGCTGCCGCCGTCGGGCCCTACGATCAGGAGCTTCAGGCACTGCTGGACGCGCTCCAGGGCGTGGAGGCCGGTCCCCTGCAGCGGATCCACGGGGACCTTCACCTCGGGCAGATCCTGCAGGTGCCCGGGCCGGGCAGCGAACCCGGCCGCTGGGCCATCCTCGATTTTGAAGGCGAGCCCCTCCGGCCCATCTCGGAACGCAATTTCCCCGACGTCCCGCTCCGCGACGTTGTGGGCATGCTTCGTTCCTTCGACTACGCGGCCGGCGCGGCTGAACGGGAGTACCAGGGGGCCAATGTTCCCGACTCCTGGGTGGATGACTGCTCTGACGCGTTCCTCGAGGGATATGCCGCCGTCACGCCCGGCACCATCGACCGTGACTCCCCGCTCTTTGTGGCATTGTGGCTGGACAAAGCCCTCTACGAAGTTGTTTACGAATTGCGGAACAGACCTGACTGGCTGGCCATTCCAACGAATGCGTCCAGACGGCTCCTCAGCGTTAAAGGCTCCGGCGATCATGCCCGGGCAGCATCGGAAGGTATCAACATGACAGGTTCAGCACCAACAGACAGGCCGAGTGTGCCGCTTCACGTGGACCCGGATACTTTGGGCCAGGTGGCCAACGGCGAGCACCATGCCCCGCACTCCGTGCTCGGCGCCCACTTGGACAACCATGGCCACGTCACGGTCCGGACGGTCAAGCACCTGGCGGAATCGGTCAACGTGGTAACCGCCGCCGGTTCCGTTCCCATGACCCACGAAGCCCACGGCGTCTGGGTAGCGGTCATGGAACCGCTCCAGGCCGGCCACGTGCCCGACTACCGCCTCGAAGTTACCTATGCCGGGGCCGAACCCGTGACCGTGGACGAGCCGTACCGGTACCTGCCCACCGTCGGGGAAGTGGACCTGCACCTGATCGGCGAGGGCCGGCACGAAAAGCTGTGGGAAGTCCTTGGTGCCCACGTCCAGCATTACAAGTCCTCCTTGGGAGACGTCGACGGCGTGTCCTTCGCCGTCTGGGCCCCGAACGCCCAGGCCGTCCGGGTCAAGGGCGACTTCAACGCCTGGGACGGCCGCGAAAATTCATTGCGCTCGCTCGGGTCCTCAGGGGTCTGGGAAGTCTTCGTTCCCGGCGTTCCAGCAGGGGCGTGCTACAAATTTGAGATCAAGACGAAGCACGGCAACTGGGTCGAAAAGGCTGATCCTCTGGCCTTTGGCACCGAAGTCCCGCCGCTGACGGCTTCGAGGGTGGTGGAGCCCTCCTACGCATTCAAGGACGCCGAGTGGATGGAGGCACGGGCCCAGAGGGACCCGCACAATTCCCCGATGAGCATCTACGAAGTCCACCTCGGATCATGGCGGCTCGGCCTTGGTTACCGCGAGCTCGCCACGGAACTGGTGGAGTACGTCAAATGGCTCGGCTTCACGCACGTGGAGTTCATGCCCGTGGCAGAACACCCCTTCGGCGGTTCCTGGGGCTACCAGGTGACGTCCTACTTTGCGCCGACCTCGCGCTTTGGCCACCCGGACGAATTCCGGTTCCTGGTGGACTCCCTGCACCAGGCCGGCATCGGTGTGCTCCTGGACTGGGTCCCGGCGCACTTCCCGAAGGACGCCTGGGCGCTCGCGCAGTTCGATGGCCAGCCGCTGTACGAGCACGCTGACCCGAACCTCGGCGAACACCCGGACTGGGGAACGCTGATCTTCGACTTCGGCCGCACCGAGGTGCGGAACTTCCTGGTAGCCAACGCGCTGTACTGGCTCGACGAGTTCCACATTGACGGCCTCCGCGTGGACGCCGTGGCTTCCATGCTGTACCTGGACTACTCGCGGGAAGACGGGCAGTGGTCGCCCAACCGTTTCGGTGGCCGTGAAAACCTCGAGGCCATCTCCTTCCTGCAGGAAGTCAATGCCACCGTCTACAAGACCCACCCGGGTGCGGTGATGATCGCCGAGGAGTCCACAGCTTTCCCGGGCGTGACCGCCCCGACAAGCCATGGCGGCCTGGGCTTTGGCTTGAAATGGAACATGGGCTGGATGCATGACTCCCTCAAGTACGTTGCCGAGGACCCGATCAACCGCAAGTGGCACCACGGGACGGTGACGTTCTCTCTGGTATACGCATTCACGGAGAACTTCCTGCTGCCCATCAGCCACGATGAGGTTGTGCACGGCAAGGGTTCCATGCTCCGGAAGATGCCGGGGGACCGCTGGCAGCAGTTGGCCAACCTGCGCGCCTTCAGCGCGTACCAGTGGGCCCACCCCGGCAAGCAGCTCATCTTCATGGGTACCGAGTTCGGCCAGGAAGCCGAATGGTCTGAACAGCACGGACTCGACTGGTACCTCGCCGACATTCCTGCCCACCGCGGGATGCAGCTGCTCACCAAGGACCTGAACGAGATTTACAGCGCGACGCCGGCCCTCTATGAGCGGGATAACGAACCGGGCGGTTTCCAGTGGATCAACGGTGGGGATGCGGACCACAACGTCCTGACGTTTATCCGTTGGGACAAGGACGGAAATCCGCTGGTTTGTGCCATCAACTTCTCCGGCGGCCCCCATGTGGGGTACCCGGTGGGTGTTCCCGCCGCAGGGGACTGGGTTGAGGTGCTTAATACCGACGCCGAGGCCTACGGCGGATCGGGTGTTCTCAACGCCGGCCCATTGACCGCCGCGGAGAAGGGGCGCGATGGGCAGCCGGCCACGTTGACGGTGACGCTGCCGCCCTTGGGTGCTGCCTACTTCAAGCCCGGCGCCCAGCCGGCTGTTGGGTAGCCCTCCGCGGCCCTCTCTATTGTGAAGCCGGTCTCTTAAGAGGCTGCGAAAATGCCCGGAATCCCTTGAGATTCCGGGCATTTTCGTTGGATGATGGAGAGGTAGCACAAGGCTGTCCCGGGATCGGGTGGCCAACCCTAAAATCTGGTGGTAGAGTTTATTTCCGCGCTGCTCCACGGAGTCAGACCGAAAAAGCCGACACGAAAGCCCTAGGGCGTTGAGAGTCGCGGATGCCGGTTTGACAAGAGTGAGACCAGCCGGTAAGTTTGAAAAGTTGCTCCGGAGCGATCCACGGCTGTGAAGTGCTGGTGGTGGTGCCGGGTGTGTCTGTTGTTTGAGAACTCAATAGTGTGCCAAGTTTGTTGATACCAATTTATTGTATTGAATTGGTTGAATTGGCCAGGCCTGTCCACCCCGTGGATGGGGTCTGGTTTTTACAGCTGGTTTCAAATTTTGCAGCCTTCTTCTTCCGTTATTTCCGGGGGTGTTGGTTGTTTTCTGTTTTTGTTTTACTTCAACGGAGAGTTTGATCCTGGCTCAGGATGAACGCTGGCGGCGTGCTTAACACATGCAAGTCG
>NZ_JARESG010000004.1 GCF_029076445.1 Pseudarthrobacter naphthalenicus | reverse complement strand
GCACCGACAACCAGACCCCCACCACGTTATCCACTGTTCGCTTTGGCGACGAAAACACCAACACCGCGCCCAGCAATGCCACTACAAAGCACGCAGACAGACCATACAAACGCGACTGTAGTACTAGCCGCGGAACACCTGGATCACGGACGGGCGGGGCGCGCGCACCTGGCCGCGTGCCGGCGTCGCACCTTCAGCAACGTAGTCCGGGAAGAAGGAGCGCTGGGCAGCGAACGATCCATCTTCGCCCGGGTGCTGCACCGAGACGAAGACGGTGCGCTCCTCGTCGTGCACGATGGGGCCGCAGGTTTCGGCTTCACGCGGTACGGCGAGGAACTGTTCAACCTTGCCGCGCTCTGCACCCTCCAACGTGACCTTGAAGAGGCCGTCGGCCTTCTGGATGGCCGACGGCGCGCCGTCGGTGGAGATCCACAGGTTTCCGACGGAGTCGAACGCGAGGTTGTCCGGGCAGGAGATGGGCGAGACCTGGTCCGCCGGGAAACCGGAGAAGTAGGTCGACTTGTCGACGGCGGGATCTCCACAGACGATGAGCAGGTTCCAGGCGAACGTCGTGGAGTCCTGGCCCCCGGCCTCGGTGATTTCGACGATGTGGCCGTCTTTGTTCTTGTTGCGGGGGTTGGCCTCGTCGGCGAAGACGTTGCCCTCGATGCCGCGCTTGCTGTTGTTGGTGCATGCGACGTAGACCTTGCCGGTGTGCAGGCTCGGCTGTACGTCCTCGCAGCGGTCCATCTTAGTGGGGCCGACTGTGTCTGCGGCGAGGCGGGTGTAGACCAGGACCTCCTCAACGCTCATTTTGTCCACCTTGGACTCGCCGTTGACCACCAAGGGCAGCCACTGACCGGTGCCATCGAATGCGCCGTCCGCCGGAACCTCGCCGGCCTTGAAGTCAGCAGAGTTGCCCGTGAACTTCGCGACATACAGGTCGCCAGCGGAGAGCAGCGTCATGTTGTGCTTGCGGTCGCCCTCTTTGTAGAAGTCCCGCGAGACAAATTTGTAGAGGTAATCGAAGCGCTCGTCGTCACCGGAGTAGGCCACAACCTTGCCGTTCTCGGCAATGATCACGTTGGCACCCTCGTGCTTGAATCGGCCCAATGAGGAGTGCTTCTTCGGGGTGGAAGTGGGATCGAACGGGTCGACTTCGACGATGTAGCCGAAGCGGTTGGCTTCGTTTTCGTAGCCCGGCTTGCGCGTGTCGAAGCGGTCTTCGTCGATTTCCCACTGACGGGCTGTGGCCTTGCTGGTGAGGCCGTAGCGCTTGTCGTAGTCAGAGGTGCCGGGGGCGACGAAGTAGCCGTTGAAGTTTTCTTCACCGGACAGGATGGTGCCCCATGGGGTGGTTCCGCCGGAACAGTTGCCCAAAGTGCCCTTGATGAAGCGGCCTGCCTTGTCATCAGCCGTCTTCACCAGCGACGATCCCGCAACCGGGCCGGTCAGTTCGTAAGTGGTGCTGTTCAGGAAGCGGCGGTTCAGCGGCGCACCCTTGACGTAGGTCCACGGTTTGGTGGTGTTCTTGCGCTCCAACTCAACGACGGACAGTCCGTGCGCGGCCTGTCCCACCGCGCGCATCTGCGCAGCCGGCATCGTGGCGGGGAACATGATTCCCTCGTTGGTGTATTCGTGGTTGGCGAACAGAACGGCGCGGCGGCCCTTGGTGTCCGGGATCTCGATAATGTCCGAGTAGTCGTTGTTGTAGCCGAACTGCTTTTCCTGAGCGGCGGCCGTCTGGTTGTTGATGTCAAAGTCCGGTGTGCCGTTGAAGATGGGCTCACCCCAGCGAATCACGGGCTGCCAGGTGAAACCTTCAGGGACAGTAACGGCGTCAACCAGCTTGTCCACTGGAGCGATCGGCGTGAACTTCAGCTTCGAGGCGCCGAAGCCTTCTTTCGCTGCGGGTGCCAGGCCCGGGCCGCCGGCAACTGCCGGTTCCGCGGACGTCACAGCAGAGCCGAGTACGACGGCGAGCGCACCGGCGGCGCCGAAGCCCAGGGCGGCGCGGCGGGACATGGTGGCGGACGCAATGTCGCGGAAGTAACTGTTCGAGCTGGTGTTGCAGACATCGCCGGCGCAGGCGTTGTCGCACTTCAGGGCGCAGGTGACGGCACTGCGCTTACCCTTCGTGTGGCCAAGCATGGGCAGCAGGTTGAACTTGCGGTTTGTCGTTTCAGACAAGGTTATGCCTCCAATAGGACGATCGGGTCCCGCTCACCCTGTCAGCCGGTTCCGACCCGCAGTCGTCAGCCAGGTGAAGTTACGGTTAACCGCTGATGACCTGCAGAAACTGCGAGAGCGTTGCCCAAAAACCCGCGTTAAGTGAGAGAGCGTTCCAGGGGGCGTCAGCGGGGCAGGGGGTTAGGGGGTTGCGGCGAGGGTGGCGTGGACTCGGCGGAGGCGGTCCAGCCACCAGTCGCGGCGGTCGGCGGGAGCGCTGTAGCGCGAAAGCAGCCCGGAATCGGCGGCGACGTCGCGGAGGCGGATGGCGCCGTCGTCGGCCACCAGCGGATCCAGGGTGATGTCGGAGGTGAACAGCGAGACTGTTCCCAGTCCGCACGCATACGGCAACTCCGGCAGCGAAGCCGCCAACGCCAGCCCGGCGCGGATGCCCACCGACGTGTCCAGCGCGGAACTGACGACGGCGGGAAGCCCGGCCTGCGCCACGATGTCCAGGGCGCGGCGCACTCCCCCGAGCGGTGCGACCTTCACCACCAGCAGATCGGCGGCGCCGGCCCGCGCGACGCGCAGGGGGTCGGACTCCTTGCGGACACTTTCGTCCGCGGCGATCAGCACGGGCGTCCCGGCGTCCCGCAACCGGCGCCGCACCTCCGCAAGTCCTTCTATGCTGGGCACCGGCTGTTCCGCATATTCCAGCCCGACGGCGGCGAGCCGGGTCAGTGCCTCCACGGCGGCCGGGACGTCCCAGCCGCCGTTGGCGTCCACGCGGATGGCGGCATCCGGCAGCAATGCGCGCACGGCGTCCACCCGGGCGGCGTCGTCACCGAGGGACTCGCCGCGTTCGGCCACTTTGATCTTGACGGCGTCCACCCGGCCGAACCTGGCCAGAACCTCGGGCACCTGCTCCGCGGGGACGGCAGGGACAGTGGCGTTGACGGGAATGACGCGCCGGATTGGTGCCGGGAAACCATGCCAGCCGGCTTCGATGGCGGCGGCCAGCCAGCGGGAGGCCTCGGCATCCCCGTACTCGGGGAACGGACAGAACTCCGCCCAGCCTGCGGGGCCCTGCAGGAGGAGGGTCTCGCGCAGCGTGATGCCGCGGAACTTCACCCGCATCGGCAGGCTCACCACATGCGCGGAGGCGAGCAGCTCCTCGACGGCCGGCAGCGGAAACTGCAGGGACGATGGCACAGACGATGGCAGTGAGGGCGGCTGTGCGGGCGGGACCGAGGAAGGCATGCGTTTACTGTACAAGCGCCCCCTGACAAGTCCCGTATGACAGGAGCCGGAAGGCAGGAGCCGGGAGCCGGAAGCCGGCAACGGCCTACTTCCTGCCCGGGGCCGAATCGAGGTACCGCTGCAGCAGATCCGAGGTCTGCCGGCCGCACTTCATGATCGTTTTGAGATGGGCCGCCGCCAGCCGGGGCAGCACGTCCTCCGGTGCACCCTGGCGGCCCTCGGTTCGAACCAGCCGCTCCAGCCCCAAGGCAAATTGCGCAAGGCGTTCGGCGCCCACCATCTGGCTCGAGGTCTTCAGGCTGAGCACTGCATCGAGACTGCCGGGGAGGTCGCCGGTGGTCAGGGCCAGGCGCAGTTTTTCGGTCCGCTGCGGCAACTGCGCGATGAAATTCCGGACGAAGACCTTCCAGACGCCTTCGTCGTCATCGAGTTCGTCACGGAGCCTGTCCAACGCGGCCGGGTCCAGGAGCGGCAGGGCGTTGGCGTCGTCCTGGGTCATGTCCTGAAATGGGTGGGGGGCGCCCCACCCGGCAGATCTTCAAGGAGGGATTCCGCGAGCGCGCGGACCACGGACCCGGCACGGCGGGCCGCAGCCTGGATCCGCGGCCGGCGCACGGGTAGCTCGAAACTCATGACGTGACCCCCATCAAACGCAGTGCCTGACATCCCGGAGGATCCTCCACAAACGCTAGGCGGCGGAGGGAAAGGCCGCACGAGTAGTCAGTACTCGAGTTCTCAGCAGGGCAACACTAGGGGTGCTGACCACCACGCGGACAGGCAGGGAGGTGCGCCTAGATCCACTTGTTGTGTTTGAAGGTGAGGTAGAGGACAACGCCCATGGCAAGCATCAGGCCCAGGGCATAGGGGTAGCCGAAGGGCCAGTCGAGCTCGGGCATGACCCGGAAATTCATGCCATAAATGGATGCCACCAGCGTGGGCGCGAACAGGATGGCCGCCCACGACGAAATGCGTTTGACCTCCTCGTTCTGCCGGTAACTGGACTCGGTGAGGTTCTTCATCTCGTCGTTCTGCCGCTGGGCCACCAGGGCGGCGTTCACGGCGAGCGCGTTCTGCAGCAGGGCGCGGAAGGCGGCCACGCGTTCGTTGAGGCGGATGATGTGGTCCAACACGTCGCGGTAGTGGTCCTGGAGTTCCGGTTCCTTGTCCCGTCCCGGGGTGCCCGCCATGAGGGCCTGCAGGATGCCGGCGAGCGGGCTGGTGGCGCGCTGGAAGGTGATGACCTGCCGGGAGAGCTCGTAGATGCGGCGTGAGACGTCCGGGTCGGCGCCGAAGAGGTCGTCCTCGATCTCGTCGATGTCGTTTTCCAGCCCGGCCGCCACCGGTTCGTACTCGTCCACCACCTGGTCCAGGATGCCGTAGAGCACGGCGTCCGGGCCGAGGGCGAGGAAGTCGGGCATGCCTTCCATCCGGCGTCTGACCCTGGCGAGGTCCGGGGACTCTGCGTGACGGACGGTGACCACGTAGTCGGAGCCCACAAAGACGTGGATCTCACCGAAGTCCACCTTTTCGACGTCGTCCAGGTAGCGGGCGGGCCGGAGCACCAGGAAGAGGTCTTCGCCGTAGTGTTCGAGTTTGGCGCGCTGGTGGCCGGCAAGCGCGTCTTCAACGGCGAGGTGGCTGAGGTCGAATTCCTCGGCCACGGAGCGGAGTTCGTCAGCATCCGGCCGGTAGAGCCCGATCCAGGCCATCCCCTCGCGCTGCCGGAGCAGGAAGTAGGTCTCGTCGAGGTCCTCGGGGTCTGCGGTGCGTACGCCGTTCACGTACACCGCGTTGTCGATGATGGTCACGGCCGCGCCTCCTTTGGACACTCTCCTGTGGGTGACGTTAGACCTTCCGGGCGTCGAACCCAAGAGGCCTTCCAACACATACCCATATGGATATACAATTGCCGCATGGCACGGGCAGCAACAACGGCGGACGCCTTCAACGCGGTGGCCGAGCCGCGCCGCCGGGAAATCCTGGACGCTCTCGTCCACGGCGAGCGTCCGGTGGGCGAGTTGGTGGACCTTCTGGGGCTGGCCCAGCCGCATGTGTCACGGCACCTGCGCGTTCTGCGGGAAGTGGGCGCGGTGGAGGTGCGCCACGACGGCCGGCAGCGGGTTTACCGGCTGAATCCGCTGGCCCTGAAACCCATCCACGACTGGGCGGCAAGCTATCGGCATCTCTGGGACGAGCGCTTCGGTCTCCTTGAGGACGTGCTGGCGGACCTCAAAGACGAAGACCTCAAAGACGAAGGTCCCGACGACGAAAATCCCCGAGAGCACTGAGAACGAGAGCACTAGGAACGAGAGCACTAGGAACGAGAGCACTAGGAACGAGAGCACTGAGAAGGAGTACGGCAATGGCACAGGCCAGCAGCACCATGGACGTGACGTTCCCCAGCGACACGGAAATCCTGATCACCCGCACCGTCAGCGCACCCCGGCACCTCGTCTACCGGGCCTGGACCACCCCCGGCCTGGTCCGGCGATGGTGGCCGGGCCGGCGCGGCGAGATGACCGTGGCGGACATGGACTTCCGCGTGGGCGGGGCCTGGCGGTACGTGATGGTGGCGCACGGCGGGTTCGAGGTGGCCTTTCACGGCATCTACCGTGAGATCGTCCCGAACGAACGGATCGTCCACACCGAGGTGATGGAGCTGCCGGGCACGGCGCCCGACAGCGAGGACGGCGCCGTCCTGAATACAGTCACCTTTGAAGCGGCCGACGGCGGCGCCACCGTCGTGCGGATCTGCACCGATGCGGGCAGCAGGGAAGTCCGGGACATGATTGCCCAGTCCGGCATGGAAGGCGGCGTGCGCGAGCAGTTCGAGATCATCGAGGAGCTGGCGGCGCAGGCCCCCGCCTGACACGTCAGCGTCACCCCCACAAACCAACGCGGGGTCACTTTTCGCCCGATAAACGTCGATTATTGAGCGGGGAGTGACCCCGCGTTCCGTGTGGAATTCAGCCGTACCACCAGGCGAGGATCCGGCTGCAGCGCAGGGTGGCCCACCGGCTGGGCTCTCCCGGGACGTCGAGGGCGAACCACTCCCGCCCCGGATAGCCGCGATACGCGGACCACGTCCCGGCGGCCGACCGGGTTTCCTCCAGCACAGCCACGGCCCGGCCCAGCCGGGGGTCGCGGGCGGCATCCCAGGCGCGGAAGTGCTCCAGGCCGCGGACGATGTCGAAGTGCCACTGCGGCGGGAAAGGAAACCGGCGGAAGGCGGAATTCGCTGGTTTTCCAGTGTGGTGGGAGAGGAACAGCTGGTGGTCGAGGAAAGACTGCTGACCGCGCTCGACGGCGGCCCGGATATCACATTTCCCGCCTGACGCCTGGTACGCGGCCAGGCCGTCCAGGACGCTGATGCTCGTGTGGAAGGAACCGTGGCGGGAGCCCGTACGGACGGTGGCTGTCCCGGCACCAGCCCGAGCCATTGCAGGAACAGCAGCGTGTACATGGTGGAGGTCCACTTGGGCTTTTGGCCCGCGGCGCACTAGACCGAGACCAGGCCCGGCCGGGCAAACCAGTACCAGGGGCTCGTCGGGTCCTCACAGAATTCTGTGACAGGCTTAAGTGATGACCCTGTCGAAGCCCGCGCGCATCAGCACCCCCGCACGCCCTGCCCCGGGTTCCGGCTTTATGTTCTTTTTCGCCACGCTCGCCTGCGTGGTGGGTCTGATCGCCACGTACTACTACTTCGTCCAGACCACCACCGGCCAGTTCATTGACGAATCTGCTCTGGTGGAGGCCGTGGACATCCACGGACCCGCGGGCAAGGCGTCCACCCGGTTCCTGGACTGGCTGCCCGTCATCTCCCTGGTGATGGCCGCCGTCGTGGTTCTGTTCGTCACGGTGATCCGGCGGCGGTGGGTGGCCGCGGGGATTGCCCTTACCGCGTGCGTCGGCGCGAACATCGCCACCCAGGTCCTGAAGGATCTGCTGCCGGCACGGCCGGACACCGGTGTGGTGACCCTGGAGCTGAATTCCCTGCCGTCCGGTCACACCACGCTGGCGGCGTCGGCTGCGGCGGCGGTGTTCCTGATGTCCTCGCCGCGGTGGCGTCCGTTCGTTGGTTTTGCCGGCGGCACGTTCGCGATCGCCTCCGGGGCGTCCACGCTGCTCAACCAGTGGCACCGGCCGGCCGATGTGGTGGCGGCCTTCCTGCTGGTGGGCGCGTTCATGATCCCCGCCGGATGGCTGATCATCCGGCATGGCGGAAGCTGGAATGTGTGGGACGGCTTCGGCAGGCATGTTGGTTCGGCGCGGATCTGGGTGAAGCTGCCGGTGCTGATCGGGCTGGTCTCGGCGGCGGTGGCGGTATTTTCGCTCGCCAAGATTGCCCCGGGCCCACTGCAGGAAGGCAGCACCACCAATTACTTCTGGGCCGGCATCGCACTGATCGTCATCGCCGGGTATCTGGCAACGGTGGCCACCACCTCGCTGTTCGCGTACGCCGCACGACGCCGGGACGCGCCGGGGCGCTAACTGTCGCCTTCGCTGCCGGCCAGTTAGGCGAGCGCGGCCCCCAGCGAGCGGACCAGCCAGTCACGATAGGCCTTTACGGACCAGCCGACCTCCCCCACGAGGGTGCGGTACGCCTGCGGGTGCCCCAGGGACCAGATGGCGGCGGCAGCATCGGCGTCGGACATTCCGGACGTGAGCCCGCCGCGCGCCCGGACCGCGGCGGCCGCTTCCCGGTAGCGTTCCAGCCGCTGCAGCGCCCGCGCGGTCTGCAGCTTCTCCGCGGCGGGGTCCACGGCGGCGGCCTGCGCGATGACCCCGACCACCGGTCCGGTGCGCCGGTGGACTTCTACAAACCAGTCGGCGAGGACGGCGATGAGGGCGTCGAAGTCGGCAGCTTCCGCGGTCCGCTTCCGCATCAGTTCAAGAACGTTCGACGGCGAGTGCGGGCCTGATGCGGCAGCGTCCAGAACCGCGGAGAGCAGCGCCGCCTTGTTTCCCACGGAGTTGTAGACGGTCTGCAGCGCCACCCCGCTCTCGGACGCGATGGCCTCGATGGTGGTGGGCACGAACCCCTGTTCGGCGAAGAGCCGCCCGGCCACAGCAACAATCAGCTCGCGGGTTTCAGCGGCCTGCACGGCCCGGCGGCTGGTCCTTGGGGCGCGGGAAGCGGAGGTTGCTGCAGTCATAGAAAATAGACTAGCCCTCCAGTCACTGGAATGCTATTCTAATGAAATCCGCAGGGCATCCAGACAGGACGTGCCCCGGGTTTGGCGAAGGAGCCATCAATGGATTCCCAGACTTTGGATGTTGTGGTGATCGGGGCAGGCCAGGCTGGACTGGCGGCGGGCCGCTTCCTGAAAGAGGCCGGCGTGGAGTTCACCATTCTGGAGAAATCAGGCCGCGTGGGCGATGTGTGGCGGAACCGGTGGGATTCGCTGCGCCTCTTTACGCCGGCACGTTACTGTGCTTTGCCCGGTCTGAAGTTTCCGGCGGCGGGCGGCAGCTTTCCGGTGAAGGATGCCGTCGCCGATTATCTGACGGCGTATGCGGCCCGCTTCGAACTGCCCGTGCGGACGGGCGTGCGAGTCCTGGCGGTCCGCCGTGTGGACGATGCCTTTGAACTGCAGACCAGCGCCGGGGAGTTGCGGGCGCGCAGTGTCATCGCCACGCCGGGTGCCAACTCGACGCCTTTTGTCCCCGCGGCCGGGCAGGCCCTGGATCCTTCGATCCACCAGCTGCACAGCAATGAATACCGCGGCCCGTCGGAGCTCCCGGCCGGTGCCGTGATGGTGGTGGGCGCCGGGACGTCGGGAGTGGAAATCTCCCTGGAACTTGCCCAGAGCAGGCCGGCGGGATCGGTGTACCTCGCAGGAAAGCCCACCCGCCACATCCCGGACGCCGTGTTCCGCTTCGCCGGCCCGCTGTACTGGCGCCTGGTGAATTCGCTGCTCACCCTGGATACCAAGCCCGGCAGGAAAGTGGCTGCGGGATTCCACAAGCAAGGTGCACCGCTGATCCGTGTGTCGGTGAAGGACGCGGAACGGGCAGGGGTGGTCCGTCTCCCCCGCCTCCAGGGCGCCGGCGATGTCCCGGCCGAGGTCCGGACCATCATCTGGGCCACGGGCTACCGGCCTGCTTTTGACTGGATCGAGGGACTCCCGCTGGACGCAGACGGCTGGCCTGCCACGAAGCGGGGCGTTGTTCCGGAGCTGCCGGGACTGTACTTCGTGGGCATGCCGTTCCAGTACGCGCTGACATCCGGACTGATTGGTGGCGTGGGCCGTGATGCCAAGTACGTGGTGGACTATCTCCTGGGCCGCCACAGCGCTCTGACCAGCGCAAATGCCGAGAAAACCTTGAGAAATTCTTGATGCATTACCCGTGAGTACGTTGAGTCTTGTCCGCGAAAGTAGTTTCTAACGGAGCCGCTGGGGCTCACAGGATCTGCGAAATCGCACAACTTCTTAGGGGTCTCACATGGGCAAGACAGCCGGACGCAAAAAGCGCATCATCATCACCACCGCCGCGATGCTGGCCATCGGCGGCGGCGCCGCATTCGCCTACTGGACGGGTGTGGGGACTACCAGCACCGCGGTCAACTCAGGTACCGAATCAGCGCTCACGGTTGCGGTCGCCTCCCTTGCCGACGGAGTCCTCACCCCGGGCGGCCCCGGGCAGTCGGCCGTAATTACCGTGACCAACCCCGGTAAAGGTGTGCAGAAGCTGAACAAAATTGACGTACGAGTCGCCAATTCCGACGGTACTCCATGGGTGAAGGTTACCGGCTGCTCTGCCGACGACTTTGACGTGGCCGCAAGTATCGACCAGGTACAGATCCAAGCCGGCAAAAGTGCGACGGGCACAGTGACCATAGGAATGAAGAACTCCGACAAGGACCAGAATGCCTGCAAGAACGTGGCCGTTCCGCTTTACTTCTCAGTTAGCTGAAGAGGAAGCGGTTCGACATTCTTGACCCAAGCGGTCAGTTTTGTCACCCGTTCGTGAACAGGCTCTACATGCTTCGCGCTGAGTCATTTTCCTGAAAGGTCAATATGTTGCGCAGTACCAGCTCCTTCGGAGGTCCCCGTGGACCTCGGCGGGAGCTGGTGCCGTTTCGGCGCACCGCGCAGGCGGCAATACTGAGCATCGGGCTGGTGTTGTTGACACTTCTAGGTGCCCCACCAGCGTTTGCACACTGGAGCGCGACAGGAACGGGAAGCACTGCGGCAAAGGTTGGGACTCTTGCCCCGCCCACGAACGTCTCGGTTCCGACACGCAGTGATTCAAATGTTGCCGTTAGCTGGACGGGGTCCGTGGGTTCAATCGTTCCGATGGGCTACGTCGTGACCCGCATCAGTGGCTCCAACATCATGGCTGCGTGCGGATCGAGCATTGCCACGCCAATCGCAGGTGCCGGCTGCACCGATGTCTCCGTTCCTGAGGGCGACCACAAGTACCAAGTAACCGCTGTTTACCGGACGTGGACCGCCACTGGCACGCCGAGTGCAAACGTGTCCGTGACAAGCCGCCGGGATCTCGACTTCAGCTTGGAGCCGTCAGCCACGGTGACTGCTGGCGCGCCGATGACCGTCACGGTGCGGCTGCGCACGGTGCTCAACCTGCCGTTTCTTGACGCTGATGTTCCCGTCACCTTGAGCCTGGGCACCAATGCGACTGGCGGAACGCTTCTCGGAACGACAACGGTGGGAAGCAAATGGACGGGCACGGCGACCTTCAATGACCTGGCGGTAACCAAAGCCGGAACCTACACCTTGGTGGCCTCCAGCCCGGGCTTTGCGGGAGCGGTGAGCCGGACGTTCACCGTCACTGCCGCGGCAGCAACACAGTTGGTGGTGACCACCCCGATGCCCGTGTCAGGAGTCGCATCTGCGACAGCTAACCTGGGACCCATCGTGGTTGAACGCCGTGACCAATTTGGCAACCCGGCAGTTGGAACTCCCTCGAGTGTCGCTTTGTCCACCGGCACTTCCGGAAACGGAGTCTTTGCAGCCACGGTCAACGGCACAACGGTGTCTTCGGTGACCATACCGGCCAATTCGTCCTCGGTCTCGTTTTATTTCGGTGCGAAAATAGCCGGAACCTCGTCCGTTACGCTGGCCGGCACTGGCATGCCTCTATCAGTACCGGTTCAGATCCTGCCGGCTCAGGCTGCCAAACTTAAGTTTGCGGAGATCGGCGTCACGGGAGTTCTTCCGAAGAACGTACAGTTCAACGTCACCGTCAGCTTTGTGGATGCCTTCGGCAACACTGTCGACGCGGGCGCGGCTACTACTCTCAAACAAACGGGTACCACGAAGTGCACTATCGGCGGCACCCCGCAGACTGTTACATCGGTGCACGGAACGGCTACCTTCGTCGGCCTGATTCAAAACGGGCTACAGGACGATTGTCGGCTGACTGCGACCGGCCTAAATCTTCCACCGGAAGACAGCGCGCCCTTCAGTTTCCGCTGACCGTCAGCCCGGAGGAACAACCGCTCCTACCCGCCCAAGGCCTTCCGCTCCCGATCGCTGATTGAAGAGACCCGTCCGCAGTTAGAGCAGGTGATCTGGTAGGACCGGGACGTGGTGAAGACAGGGATGAAGAACAGGGTGAATTTCCGGGCGTGCTCGTCGAGATAGTGCTGCACGAACTGTCCGCAGTTGCGGCAGGTGGCCGGGCGGCCCGGCAACGCGCGGACGACAGTTTTGAGGCCAAAGATGAAAAGCATGAGGATCCCTTCCAGGTTAGTAATTCCGCCGGTGCTTCAGCCTCGGCAGCGCCACCGCAAACACAACCGCTGCGGCGAAGCCCAAAAAGCCGGTGGCCGAAACACCCGCACCCAAGGTAGCCACCGCGGTGACGCCGGACAGCAGGACCGGGCCGCCGGTCGATCCGGCGTCGGCAATGAAACGCCATAGCCCCAGGAACTGGCCACGGCCCCGGTCGGGCGAGAAGTCCGCGCCGAGGGTCATGATGAGCCCGGAGCTGATGCCGTTGCCAAAGCCGATCAGCAGGGACGCCAGCAGCAGCCCGGCAAAGGAGGCGGTCAGCGGAATCAGCAGCATGGCAATGGCCATGATGATGGTGGAGGGGATGGCCACAAACAGCCTGCCGCGCCGGTCCATCACCTTCCCGGCGGGATAGAACACCAGCATGTCGATCGCGCCGGACAGCCCGTAGATCACGGACGCCTGGGCCGGGTCCATCCCCAGATGCTCGGCCCACAGCGGGATCACCACTTGGCGGGACGCACGCAGCGCGCTGAGCAGCAGGATCCCCACCCCCAGCGTCAGGAACACGCCGGCATGCGAGACCGCCACATTCCGCAGCGTGGGCTCGGGAGTTCTGTGACCGCCGTCGGGCGCTGCCGGAACCACCAGATCCGGAATGGTGACGGCCAGGACGGCGGCCGCGGCCATCCCCACCACACCCACCCAGTAGGCGCCCGCGATCCCCGCGAACTGCATCACGCCGGCGCCAATGAACGGCCCCACGAAGACGCCGATCCGGCTGACTCCGCCGAGGGTCGAGAGCGCCCGGGCCCTGAACTGGATGGGCACCGCCTCGGTGAGGTACTTCTGCCGGGCCAGGCTGAAGACGCTGGCGGCCATGCCCACAACGGTCATCGCCACCGCAAGCAGCACAAGTCCGTTGGGGACCAGGGAGGACACCGCGGCCGCGGCGAGTGCAAGCGCACCCACGGCGGCGGCCCCCACGATGGACCAGCGTTCGCCGAACTTGAGCGTGATGAGGGAGGCGGGCAGGTTGAAGAACCACGAACCGAGCCCGATGAGCGTCACGATCAGCGCGGAAACCGCAACCGAAGCGCCGAGGTCCCGGGCGGAGAGGACCACCACCGGGAGCACCGCGCCTTCGCCGATGCAGAACAGCAACGCGGGCCCAAATGCGGGGATGGCGATGCTTCGGAAGTTGAACGGCGGCGGGGTTCCAGGCGAAGTCATCAGATTTATCTTATGCGAGAAGATTCCGCCCAGTTCAGGGGTCACAATCGGCCCCGTGAGGACTAATCTTTGCCTTGTGGGGTGCTGCCGTGCGCCCCGCACAGCCAAGGAGGACTCATGGGTGAAGTGTGGATCCGTACCATCGGCAACAGCCTGGTCCGGGCAGACAAGGTCACCGAAATCGCGTCCACCCGGGGGTCTCTCCACGACGACCAGGGTTACGCGCTGAAAGTCATTGTGGACGGCAAGGCCCACGTCATTATTGACGACGGCGGCCTGCCGGGTTCGTTCACCCAGCGGCAGGATTATGCGCGGCATCTGGAAGACGCGCTGCTCTTCGCCCTCGACGAGGCGCGGGAGGCTGACGCCTCCGTGGTGGTCTGCTTCGAGCCCGAGACCGAGCGCTGGGTCCTCGCCCCGGCGGCCGAACTGGCCGGCAGGATTTCCACCGGCAGTTGAAGCCCAGCAGTTAGAGCTCGGCAGTTAAAGCCCCGCCCGTTCGCCGCCCGGTTCAGGCAGCCACGCGGGCAGGCGCATGGTGCGCCGCGTGAACAGCGTGCCGCGGCGGCAGCATGCTCAGCGTGCACGGACTCTGCTGCGGATCGATCCTGACGGGGAGTTGACGCGTTTTGCAGCAGGTCTCCAGCAGGCGCAGGGCTTCTGGATCAACCCGGGCATGGCGCACGTCCAGTTCGAGGACGAGGTTGTGCCTGAGGGCATTGGCTCGCTTCACCACGACGTAGAGAGCCTGGATGCTGTGAACGGTGATGTGGCCCTTGGCGAGGACCCGGGCTTTGGCGTGGTCGAGGTCTACGCGGACAAGAATGCTGAGCTTTTCGGTCAAGGCCTGGCGCCTTCCTTGCGTGGCTGCGACGCTGCAGCCCGGGAGGCCGCGACTCGGCGGCCAGTGGCCGCGCTTCAGCAGCCATCTTCAGGCTAGGCATCAGTGCGTGACGCGCGCAACATCTCTACGCATTGTGTCGGACGGGTCCGTCCGCACGCCCTCAACGTCGGGTGCCGTGCATGACCCCTGCTCCGGGGACCGGTGCTCTAGGATTCGGAGCATGAACATAGCAGTTGCGGGCGGGACCGGAACGGTCGGACGTCATGTGGTCAGCATCGCCCGGGCCCGGGGACATCACGTGATCAGCCTCTCGCGCGCCGCAGGCGTGGACCTGGTCAGCGGCGACGGGTTGGCCCAAGCGCTCAACGGCGTGGACGCGGTGATCGATGTCGCCAACACCTCAACACTGAACGGGAAGAAGTCCGTGGAGTTTTTCACCACCGTCACCGGCAACCTGCTGCGGCAGGAGAAGGCGGCCGGGGTGCGGCACCACGTGGCCCTCTCCATCGTGGGGACGGAAAAGGCTGCGGCCGGCTACTACGCCGGGAAGCTGGCCCAGGAGACATTGGTCAGCAAGTCGGACGTGCCGTGGACCATCCTGCGGGCCACCCAGTTCCATGAGTTCGCGGGACAGATGCTGCGGCGCAGTTCGGTGGGCCCGCTGGTACTGGTCCCCCGGATGGTCACCCAGCCCGTGGCGGCTCGCGAGGTAGCCGAGGCGCTGGTTGAGGCGGCAGAGGCGGGGCCCCGGGGCCGGATTCCAGACCTTGGCGGCCCGGAACGCAAACAGCTGGCTGAGCTGGTCCGGGCGGTCGCGCAGAAGGAGGGCCGGAAGCGGCGCGTCATTGAGTTCACCGCCCCCGGGCCGCTGTGGCGCTCGATGCGCAACGGAAGCCTGGTCCCGGAGGCGGGCGCCGCCGTCGGCCGTCAAACGTTCAGTGACTGGCTGAAGACCGACCTGAACGCTCCCTAGGAACTCGCCTGCGGGATCAGCGGGAACTCTCCTGCGGGATCAGCGGGAACTCTCCTGCGGGATCAGCGCGGATCGGCCCCGGAGGGGAAAAGCCGCTCGCTGACGTCATCGCGGAGAATGTGGAACTGGCCGCCGTTGCTGTTGACGGAACCGTCCAGCACGTAAAGCCCCCGCGCCGCTTCGGGGCCCCCTGCCGCGCGGTCCAACGCCTCCACGAGGTGCCGGCCCAGGCGCCCCTTCGGCCCCAGAGCCTTGATCTCGTCCAGTTCCTCCGCCGTCAGCCTTGACAGTACTGCGTTGATTTCAGCCACAAAGCACCCTCCCCAGTTGTGCGGGCAATGATTGGCCCGGCTCCCCACAGGCTAGGGCAGTCCGCGGGGCACGGCAATGGCCTCAGGGACATCCCGGGGCACCACGGGTCTAGGACGGGAATTGGTCCTGTGGTTAAGATGAAAACGTAACCTGTCGGCAGACCGCCGGCAGCGTCAGACCGTAGGGAGAAACACCATGGGTTTGGATGACAAGATCGGAAACGCCGCCGAGAAACTGGGCGGCAAGGGCAAGGAAGCCGCCGGCAAGGCGACCGGCGATGAGAGCCTGGAAGCCGAGGGAAAGGTCGATCAGAGCAAGTCGGACCTGAAGCAGGCTGGCGAGAAGGTCAAGGACGCGTTCAAGAAGGACTGATTCGCTTTTCAGGAAGGGCGCCACTCCCGCACGCGGAGCGGCGCCCTTCCGCGTGCGGGTGAAAACTTTCCCGCGTGGCCGGTGAAAACCTTCGCGTTACCGGTGATGCCTGCCGTGACTGAAGGTACCCAGGAGCAAGATGACCGGCGTGTCGCCCCCCGATTCAGACGCTGACAAGCCCTAATTGGTGTAATAAATTCGTAACTGTTGCGTGCGTCACATTCGCCCCTTACTCTGGACAAGGCTCCAGCAAACGGGCCTTCGCAAGAAGCTGCAGCGTCGCAGCCAATGCCGGGGAAAGGCTTTACAACTTGAACTCCAAGCTCAACATCGTTGTCCGTGTAGATCTCGACCATGCCAAGGCTCTGGTGATTGCAAAGGGGCATATCACCATCCACAGCGTGAACGCACTGTATGTAGTAGTTAAGCGGGCCAACTCCTTAAGGGAGGGCCTGGACCTGGAGCTGGACCTCAGCCGCGCGCGGGTGGACCACGAAGCCCTGGAAATGCTCCACACCGCTTCGAACACCCATCAGCTGCCGGTCAGGATCGACCCGCAGCAGGCACCCTGCACCATCAGCGTCCTGGCACCGCGCCGGGAACCGGCTGCAGCGCGCCATCTCGTCGCCGCCTAAGGCATCAAGGCACGGCACCGCAGCGCCCACCAATCGGGCCGGTGTGCCAGCCACAGACTTCTTTGCTTTACACAGGCTGGGAGTGCGGCCGTATCCGAATAGACGGGTAGCGGCACTCTCGCCCCTCATCTAAGTACGCCCCCATCTAGGTAGCGCTATCTGTCGTTATGAGCACTCAAAACGACAGATAGCGCTACCCAGTTGGGAAGGGCGGGGAAAAGTTAGCGGTACCCGTCCACGATGGCCGCCGCGATCTCCTTGTACGCCCGCCGGGTGTCCGGTTTCAGCACGTCCAGGGTGACCAGGTCTCCGTCGGCCACACCACGGTCGTGCGGGACGGCGATCAGCTGGCGGCAGATGCCGGCGAGGTGTTCCTCAATGGCGTCCTTGTCCACGCGGGAGGAGACCTCGTCCTTGTCCGTGATGACTACAATCGCGTTCCGGGCCAGGTCCTCGTACCCGTGGCTTGCCAGCCAGTGCAGGGTGCTGCGCGCCCGCTTCGCACCGGAAACCGCGTACCCGGCCGCGATCACCAGGTTGTCGGCGGACTGCAGGATGCCGCTCATCGCATTGTGCGTCACCCCGGTGCCGCAGTCGGTCAGGGCCACGGAGTAGTAGTTGGAGATCAGCTTGCGGATCCGCAGGTACTCGGCCGCCGTCAGCGAATCCGAGACCTCCGGGTCCTGCTCCCCCGCGATCAGGTGCAGCCGGCCGGCGTGGTGCATGTACCGGGCCAGGGCGGTGAGCGAGTCCACGGATTCGATGTTCTTGAGCAGGTCCGTGATGGTGCGCGGGCTGGACTGCTGGTAGATCCCCTCGCCCAGGGCGCGCTCCACCAGGTCGCCGGAGTCCGGGTTGGCGTCGATGGCGCAGGGCGCGTCGCCGCGGAATTCGGCCAGGGTCAGGCCCACGCCCACGGTGGTGGAGGTCTTGCCGATGCCGCCCTTGAGGCTCAGCACGGCGGTGTTGTAACTGCCCTGCAGCTGCCGGGAAATGCGCCGGGCCAACTCGTCCTCGTCGCGCTGCTTGGCGCTGGGCCCGAGGTTCCAGGCACCGCCGGTCATCGCGTAGATGGCACCGCGGAAACCGCCCACGGGACGCGGCTTCTGCTCCTTCACGAACAGGCCCGGGGAGCTGATGAAGTCAGGCATCGGGCTCTCGGCGATCACATCCGCCGCGGTGGGGCGGATGCGGCGGAACGCGGGCGTCTCATCCGGCTGCGTCCCGGACGCGGACGACGACGGCGGCGCGGCTTCCCCGCCGTCGTGCGGCTCTGCGGTGGCGCTGAAGTCCTCGAAGGCCGGCTGCGCGGGCTGCGGTTCGGGTGCCTGCGGTTCCGGGGTTGGCGGCAGCGCGGTGACCGGGGGCTTGGCCGGCCGGCGGGTGGGGGCCGGGGCGTGGGCCACGGGTTTGGCCTGGTCGGCGGCCGCGGCGGCCTCCGCCCAGGAGCTGCGGCGCGGTACCGGAGTGCCGGCGTCGGGGCTGGTGGAAGGCTCGGGAGTTACGGCTGGCATGGTTCCTGTCTGGGCATCCGAAAGCACTCCGTCGGCGCGGCGGAGGTCGCGGCGTCGCCGGGTGGGTTGCGGCTGCCCTGCATCCTCTGCAGTGGCACGTGCGTTGTGATCCGCCGGATCGGGCATGTCTGTCCCCCAGGACTTCGACTCAATATTCTGCGGCACTATACGGACTGTTCAGTCAACCAGTCTAGGCGCTGAGGGAGAAGTCAAGCTCAGTGGCGGGTCAGGGCGGCCACCACAACGCCGGCGGTAAGCACCAGGAGTATGGCCAGGACGGCGTAGGCCTGCCACTTGGGGCGGCCCTTGTGCGGGTTGATATCAACGTAAGGCATGGCTAGCTGCGGTCACTCCTCGTAGCGGTCACCCGTAGTGCGCGCCGCTTGAGGCGGAGCAGTTGGTACAGCGCACAGAAAGGAATCAGCAACGTTCCCAAAAGTGCGCAGAGCGCCAGGGCATAGTCAATGAGAGCCAATGCGGCCTCCGTCGGTCTAGCAGTGATCCCCCATGCGATCACGGGCCACGCTAGCCGTAAGTCATGACCATTGACAAATTACACAGGTTACTGACCTTTGGAGGGCCGCTTCGGCTCCCGTCCATGCTCCCGGCAGGGTCCCGGAACCCGGGACCCTGCCGGCTGCTAGTTCCCGGCCGCCTGGGCCGCAATTTCGGCGGCGCCCTGGGAGATGGTGACAACGCCCAGTCCGCTGTCCTTCACGGCCCGCATCTCGGCATCCAGCGCGGCGGTATCGGTGTGGTAGGTATCGCCGCCAATGTTCTCGCCGATCTCGTGGTAGGCCAGGATCAGCCACGCATGGTCAGCCTTGGCGGTGTTGATCCAGCCCTGCACGGTGGCCGTGCTGGTGGTGGATTCCACAAACTTTACCCTCAGGTTGTAGGGGTTGTAGTTCGCGCGAGTGTTGAAGCCGGAGTTGTCCGTGCCGTCATCGTCGAAGGCCCGGTGGGTTTTGTAGACGCGTTTGATCGCAGCCACCACGGCGTCGTTGTATTCGGCGTAGGGCGAGGCGAAGTCCGTGGCGACTTTTGGCCCGAACAGCTGCCGCAGCGTGGCCTGGCTTTGCGTCAGCTCCACGTTCAGCTGGGCGGCGGAAAGCTCGCGCAGGTGGGGGTGGGTCACCGAGTGCGATTCGATGTCGTGGCCCCGGTTTGCGAAGTCCTGAATTTGCGCCTGGGTCATGTACGCGGGCTGATTGTTGATGGATCCGGAGATGATGTACATGGTGGCCGGGATCCCGTATTTGTCCAGGATGGGCAGGGCGTTTGTGTGTTGGCTGGTCCAGCCGTCATCGAAGGTGACGGTCACCAGCCCGCGATCGAATCCGTCAGCCCGGGCGAAGCCGCCGAGCGTCAGGATCAGAGCCAGTCCGGTCAGCAAAACAAGCAGTTTTCTCATGAGTGCGAACCTCAATGCAGGCCGCCTGGATACCGGTCCCGCCTCCAATTCGGGCCACTTACCGTGGCGGCGCCTTTTATGGGAACCCCTCAAAGTGCGTTCATGGACGGCGCTCCGGGGGTAGGCCCAGCTTCCTCCCGATGGCAGGGTTTGTCGATACCCCAATTTCGGGGTGACGCGCCCGACGGCGACTGTTACCTTGGGTGCCTCCCATCCGCCCGGCGGTAAATAGAATCGGCAGGCACACCCTGCCCGTTTGTAACTTCAGCCGGCCGCCGCCGTGCCGAAGGATTTCCATGGACTCTCCCCTCCCCGATGACAGCTTCCGGTCCCGGCTGAAACTTTCCGGCAGCAAGGACCGGATGGTGCTCGTGGTGGCGTTGGCCATCCTTAGCGCCGTCAGCCCCATGGCCTCGGATATGTACCTGGCGTCGATGCCGCGGATGGGCGAGTTCTTCGCGACGCCGGCGTCCGTTATCCAGCTCACGCTGACCAGCTACATGGTGGGCATGGCCGTGGGCCAGTTCCTGCTGGGGCCCATTTCGGATGTCCTGGGCCGGCACCGGCTGATGGTGGCCGGCAATGTGGTGTTCCTCCTGGCTTCCGTGGCGATCGCCCTGGCCCCCAGCATCGAGCTGGTGCTGGGGCTCCGCGTGCTGCAAGGCGTTTCCGGGGCGGCCGGCGTGGTGATTGCCCGGGCCGCGGTCTCGGACATGGCCTCCGGACGGCAGGCCGCCAAGCTGTTCTCGCTGCTGGCCACCATCTCGGCCCTCGCGCCGGTGGTGGCGCCCCTGCTCGGCGGCGTGATCGCCACCGTGGCGCCCTGGCAGGCGGCATTCTGGGCACTGGCCGGTTTCGGGGCGCTGATGCTGGCGTGTTCGGTGCTGGTGGTACCGGAAACGCTTCCCCGCCACCTGCGGCACCGGGGCGGCCTGAAGGCGGTGGCCGGCGGGTCCTGGGCCGTGCTCACCACGCCGTCCTTCATGGCCTACGCCATGACGTTCGGGTTCACCTTTGGCGCCCTGTTCTCCTACATTTCCGCCTCATCCTTTGTGGTGCAGAACGTGCTGGGTTTCTCCGCGCTGGGATATTCGGTGATCTTCGCCGTCAACGCCGGCGGCATGATCGTCGCGTCGCTCATCAACACCAGACTGGTGGACCGGGTGGAGCCGGCGGTGATTCTCCGCGCCGCCGTGGTGGCGATGTTCGCCATCAACGTGGCCGGCATGGGATTGGTCCTGGGCGGCATCACCGGCTGGAGCACGCTGCTGCACCTGTTCCTCACCCAGGCCTGCGTGGGATTCATCATGGGCAACGCCACGGCCCTGGCCCAGGGGCGGGTGCCGGGCCGGGCGGGCGCCGGATCAGCCGTGCTGGGCCTGATCCAGTTCCTCATCGGCGGCCTGGTGTCGCCGCTGACGGGCATCGCCGGGGAGCACAGCGCCGTCCCCATGGCCGTCTCCATGGCGGTGTGCTCGGCCATCGCGATAGGAGGGGTCATGGCCAGCGGGAGGCTCGCAGCGGCCGGCCACACGTAGCTCGGGGCGCCTGGCCCCAAGCAGCTCCTGTCGCCGCGTGTCGCAAAAAGGTCAGTCCCCTATCCCCCTGGCCCGGCCCTCCGGCTCGGGCCAGGCAGACTCAACGGTGGTGGCCAAGTACAAGGGAAGACCCCATCCGGCGAAGAACCCCATTGCCTCAATCCAGGAGGTGTCCTCCGCTGCCCCCACGGAGGCGCCGTAATCGGTCATGGAACTGGTGAGGTGCCTCATCCTGGCCCGTATCTCCCGCAGCCGGGACGCGACCCGGTGCCGGAGGTCCTCCGGCAGGGGACGGTGTTGGCTCAGGTGGAAGCGGCACCGCAGCGACGGATCCCCGGCGCCGCGAACCCCGGGATCGCAGTCCGGGCAGACCCTGTCGCGCCATAAGCCCACCGTCTCCAGGCACCAGGTGGTGGTGTGGATCAGGGTGTTGGCTTCGGCGGTGAGGGCTTCGGTGTTGGAGTTTGCGTAACCCATCCTCAGTCCAGGCACGTGGGGCAAACCTGTATCCAGGCAGATCCTGCACGGCCCCACCGGAACAAGGACGTCGTCCGGATGCAGGCGCAGCAGGGAACGCTTCCGGTCCAACCCGTCGGCCACGTGCTCCAGAAGGTCTTCATAGAGGATCGTCACGTCGAACGGCTGATGGCCTCCCCGGGAGCCTGCGCCGACCTGCCACAGCTCCACCTCAACAACGGCGTAGGCCCAGGTGTGACGGGGACACAACCCCAGAGAGCTGCGCAGCAACCGACGCATGCTCGCGTCCATAATGTCCCCATGAACAAAGGACCACAGCAGGCGCACCTCCTCCACGGAGAGTTCCAACGGGCCCAGAGGAACCAACGGGCCGGTAAGCCTGTCGCGTTGCGGCGTCCCGGCAGCGCCGGCGCCGTTGCGTTGTCCCGTCATAGCGGACAACCTGCCATTCACTCATACAGGACCCATCAGCCACCCTGGCGGTCCGAACTGGCACGTCTGCGCCGGTCCCGGCGGGATCCATCACCGGTAGAACAAGGCTAAACCCGGCGGCGCAATCCGGCATCCACTGGAATGCGTCGTCCCCTGACTGCGGTTCCAGGACTGTGCGGACTCCCCGCGGGCCGGCCACGGGTCAACCGGCCCGTTTCTCGGTCTCCGCCCCGCCACCCGGCTTGCGGACGGGATCAACGGTCCCGCCGGCGCCGTAGTCCCCTTCCGGATACCCTCCGATTTCGGTTTCGGCGGTCCGGCCAGGCGTGGTCCCGGCGTCGCCGTAGTCGGCCTTCACGTAGCGTCCCGATTCCTTGGCCTTGCTCCCCAGCGGCTCGGGCAGTCCGCCTTCGCTGCCGGCGTCACCGTAATCCCCTGCGATGTACTGGCCTTCCTCGTCCTCTGCATGGCGGCCGCGCTCCACGCCGGCCTTGCCAAAATTTCCTTCAACGTAGCGGCCCCGCAGGTCAGGCTCTTCTGACTTCTTTTCCGGGCCTGCCGCATCCGTGGTGTCTTCGAAGCCGCTGTTCTCGTTCATGATCGTGCCTTTCCCCAAACGAACTCTGCGTCGTTGCGGCGCAATGTGTGCCTAGCGTGGACGCGTCTCCCCGGCAGGATCCGCGGCCATACCGGCTATTTGCCGGCCGGGGTCCGAGGCAGCCGGGCGTGCCTCGAAGCCGGGTCCGTGAGAAGTAGGTCTTTGGACCGTTGCCTCCAGACACTATCGGCGTAGCATGAGAGTGCTGGAATGTCAATTCGCACACGCAGAGCAGTTTATACAAGGAGGTATAGGCGATGAGCGATATCAGTCCACTCAGAAATGCGGTCCGTAACGGCAGCCGCCTCAAGCAGTTGGGAGGCACCTGGGGCGAAGTTCTGGCAGAGTTTCTCGGCACCTTTGTGCTGATCTGCTTCGGCGACGGCGTTGTCGCCATGGCGGTCGCCGGCCTGCCGGGATCCGGCCGGGCCGCCACACCAACCACCATTTTCATGGCCGCCGGGGACTGGCTGTTGATCACGTGGGGATGGGCCCTGGCGGTGACCATGGCAATCTACGTTGCCGGCGGCGTCAGCGGCGCGCACATCAATCCGGCCGTGACCGTGGCGTTCGCGATCCGGCGCAAATTTGCCTGGAGCAAAGTGGGCCCCTACATCGTGGCTCAGATTCTGGGCGCCTTCGCCGGGGCCGCGATGGTCTACCTGCTCTATCACGACGCCATTGACGCCTACAACAAGGCCGTTGGCACCGGGCGCACGGACCCGAAGGGGCTTGCCACGTACTCCATTTTCGCCACCTTCCCGGCACCCTATTTCAACGGAAACCCGGTGGGCCCGCTGGTTGACCAGATCGTTGGCACAGCGTTCCTGCTCATGTTCGTGGTCGCCATCATCGACATGCGCAACACGGCCGTCCAGTCGAATCTGGGGCCGTTCATGATCGGGCTGGCCGTGGCGGCGATCGGTATGTCGATCGGCGCCAACGCCGGCTACGCCATCAACCCCGCGCGTGACTTCGGCCCGCGGCTGTTCGCCTGGCTGGCCGGATGGGGGCAAACAGCGATGCCGGGCACTGTGGAGGGGGCCTTCAGTTGGTATTTCTGGGTCCCGATCGTCGGACCGCTGATCGGCGGAGCGATCGGCGTGCTGATCTACGACTGGTTTATCGGCGACGTCATCCATGCGCGGGCCAGGCTGCAGGAACCTCCGCCTCCAGGCCGGGCGGGCGACGAGACAAGCCCCACTGAAGGGTCGAAGAGGACTGCTGAAACGTCGAAGAGGACGGCCGAAACATAGTTAAACATAGATAAATGGACGCTCCTGCCCCTGAGGTCATGTGCAATCAGGGGCAGGACGCCCTGTTTATTTGCGATGCTTCCCACGATCCGATGGGCGACACGATGCGCCGACCCGAGGAGGTTCCCTTGTCCAGGCACCATCCGTCGCGTCTGAGGCTCCTCCCCGCCGCGCTGTCCGTGGTCTTCGCCCTCGCTTCCTGCGGCAGCCCCGTCCCGTCCGGCCCGGCGTCCGCGGACCCGGTCACCGCGTCCCCCGGCTCCGGCACACTGCCCGACGGCGGCAGCACCGCCGTCGGGCTTTCCAGCTTTTCGGGGACCTCGGAGGACGTGAAGTACACGTTCGACCACCCCACCGGCTGGAGGGTGCAGGACACCGCCACGGGCGGGCCGCCCGGCTCCGGGGCGGTCTCGGTGCTGGCCCCGGACGGAACGGTTATGGCGTCCCTGACCATCCTGGTGGCCTGGGGTGCGGAGTGCCCGTGCGTGGAACGCCCCGCTGTTCACCTCGGTGATATGGCCGGGGTGGCGCCGCTCTCGAAGTCCGGGGCGTTTGTGGTGCGTTCCATGGCGCTGGACCTGACGGATTTCCCGGCGGACCGCGCGGAGAACCAGTGGGCGGACAACGTCAAGGTGGTCACGTCCCTGAGCATGGACTCGGGGCCGCCGCCTGCCGCCCTGGTGCCGCGGCTGATGTACGGGCTGGGCCTGGCGGAAACCGGGGTGCTGGCCTCCAACGGCATCACCTACCGGACCGTTCTGTTCACGGCCACCCGGGACTTCAGCACGCTCGCCGACGCCCGGGCCTATGCGGCGTCCGAGGAGCATCGGAGGGTCCAGGAGATGATCGCGTCCTTCCGGGAGGGCACGGCCTAATTCCCACTGCCAAGGGGCCATGAGCAAGCTCATCGAAAGTATTCAAGCAACTTGATCAATCTGCTTGTACAATTGAGGGATGACCGGCGACCAAGCGACTGACCAAGCCCTCACCCATTCCCTGTTCGAAGCCCTGCACCCCCTGCTCCGGCAGCTCAACGCCGAACGGACCATCTCGCCGGGCAAGATCGGCGTGCTTCGTCATCTTGCGGAGCGCGGGAGGGCCACGACGTCGGAACTCGCCGTGGTGGTCCGGGTCAGCCCGCAGGGCATTTCGCTTGCTGTGCGTGAACTCCTCGGGCTGGGGCTTGTGGAGCGGGCACCGGACGCCGAGGACCGGCGCCGGGTGTGGATCGAGATCACTCCGGCGGGCAGGCAGAAGCTCGCCCTTGAATCCTCGGCCGGGCAGGGCTGGCTGGACCGGGCCGTGGCGGAGCGGCTGAGCCCGGACGAGCGCACGTCCTTGGCGGCGGCCATCCCCGCCCTCCGGAAGCTCGGAACGGAGCCGGCCGATGACTGAAACACGCTCTCCCCTGGTCCCGGCCCTAGTCTACGCCGCGCTCTCCACTGCCATTGTGAGCTCACTGGGCATGCTGCTGGTGCCCACCATCTCCCGCGAAATGGACGTGTCCGTGGGCACGGCACAGTGGATGCTGACCATCAACCTGCTCGTGGGGGCGGTGGCAACCCCGGTAATGGGTCGGCTCAGCGACGGGCCGCACAAGAAGAAACTGCTGCTGTGGGCGCTGCTGATCATCCTCGCGGGCTCCGTCATCGCCGCGCTGGCCCCCAACTTCACCGTGTTCCTGGTGGGCCGCGCACTCCAGGGCCTCACCTACGGGATTGTTCCGGTGACCATCGCCTTGGCCCGCCGGTACGTGGCCGTCAGCAAGGTCCGGTTCGCCATCTCCAGCCTCTCAGTCACCGTTGCCACCGGCCTGGGAATCGGGTACCCGCTGACGGGAATCATCGCCGGAACGTTCGATTTCCGGTTCGCGTTCTGGTTCGCCGCCCTGTTTGTGGTCACGGCCATCATCGTGGTCTTCCGCGTGGTGCCGGCCGGACCCGATGAAAACGCCCCTCGGGTGCCCTTCGACTACACCGGCGCTATGCTGCTGGGCCTTGGCTTAGGCGTGCTGCTTCTGGCCATCAGCGAAGGACCCAACTGGGGCTGGGCCTCGCCCGTGACCGTCGGCGTCTTCCTGGTGGCAGCCGTCCTGCTCGCGGCGTGGGTCCGGGCCGAACTTCGCAGCACCAACCCGCTGATCAACCTCCGGGTCCTCCGGAACGGGGAAGTGCTGCTGGCCAATAGCACCGCGATCGGGCTGGGCGCCGCCATGTACATCGGCCTCTCGATTTCAAGCCTGATAGCCCAGGCCCCGGCCTCCACAGGCTACGGCATCGCCCTGCCGGTGTTCTGGGCCGGCTTTGTGATGTTCCCGCTCTCGGTGGGAAGCTTCACCGCCAACCGCCTGGTCCGCCGGCTCGCGCACCGGGTCCGGCTGACCACGCTATTGCCGATCGGCGCCGGGATCATCGCGGCCGCCGGGATGCTGCTCTGGTTCGCGCACACCCAGCTGTGGGAGATCCTGGCCGGGATGCTGGCGTTGGGCATGGGCATGGGTGCCGCGTACGCCGCCATGCCTGCGCTGATCGCCCGCAGTGTGGCCAGCGAGGAGCTGGGCAGTTCCGTGAGCTTCAACCAGGTCCTGCGGACCGTGGGGAGCTCGTTCGGCACCGCCGTCTCCGGTGCGGTGCTCGCGGCGAATATGGCGCCGGACCTGCACCCCACGGGCCTCGGGATCAGTGCCACACTCGAAATCGGGGCGCTGCTCTGCGCGGCAGTGTTCGCAGCCCTGCTCGTGCACGCGCTGATCACCCGTGCCCGGCCAACAGCCACCAACGCGGGGTCACTTCACGCCCAATAATCCCTCATTATCGGGCGTAAAGTGACCCCGCGTTGCGGTCTAGTGCACCGGCCGGGTCTCCTGCAGCCGCTTGATGAACCAGCGCGACTGTTCCGGGCCGTAGGGCAGCACGGGGATGGCCTTGGTGGCGTCCGACGGCGCGTCCCGGATTGACTGCTGGGCCTGCCGGACCGCGGTGGTCATGGTGTTGGCCATGGTTTTGACGAACTGATCGCTGCAGGGCTGCCCGTGGCCCGGGATCAGGAATTCGTAGCGGTGGCGCAGGGCTGAGATGTGCCGCAGGGAGTCGGCCCAATCCTCCGGGTAGGAGTCCTCAAACGAGGGGTGCGCGCCCTGCTCCACAAGGTCGCCCACGAACAGGGTGGTGGGCGTGCCCACCAGGAGGTCGCCGTCGGTATGGCCGCGGCCCAGGTGGAAGAGCGTGACGGTGATCCCGCCGAGGTCCACCAGCACCGGCTGGTCCTTGACGATGGCGTTGGGCACCACCAGCTCCACGTTCTCGCCTTCACCGGCGGACATCTCCGGCTCCAGCGTGCCCACAAAGCGGCGCTGCAGGTCCCCGTGGCTGTCGATCTCGCGGGCACAGTTTTCGTGCGCCCAGAACTCCGTGACGCCGTCGGAGGCGAACACGGCGTTGCCGAAGAAATGGTCGTAATGCGCGTGGGTGTTCACGACGACGAGGGGCAGGTCCGTCTTCTCCCGCACCGCGTCCAGGATCTCGCGTCCCTGCCGCGGCCCGCAGCCGGTGTCCACCACCATGGCCCGCTCCGAGCCCACCACCAGGCCGGTATTCAGCAGCGAACCTTCGGTCACCAGCACGTACGTATCCGCGCCGACTTCGAGCCATTCTGACATTGTTACTCCGTACCTCCGGGATGCACGTTGCGTTCTTCTGGCCTCGATTCTACCCACGGGCCCCCGAGTTTCCGGGACGCCGGACGGGTGCTCACTTTGTCAGCGCTGCCCAGGACTCCAGGAACTTCTGCGCAAGGTACGCGTGGCCGGCGGTGTTCGGGTGCGCGCCGTCGGCATTGAACCCCGGGCTGTTGGCAGCCGTGAACCAGGGCGCCTCGTAGGCGTCGATGAACGGGGCCTTCGCCAGTGCGGCGCCGGCCCGGACGGCCGTGTTCGCGCCACGCAGGGTGTCCGCGAGGGGCTGCGGGGCGGACGGTCCAAGAACAACCACCTGGATGCCTGGCCAGAACCTGCGGGCCGCCTCGATGGTCTGCGCCGTGGCGGCCTTGAGTTCGTCGGGGTCATTGAGCTGGGCGTCGTTCTGCCCGCCTTGCAGAATCAGCAGGTTGGGGACAAAGCGCCGATCCCGGGAGATCTCACGCAGCCGCACCTCGTACTCCCGGCCGCCGTCGTCCTGCGCGCCGCCGCCCCACGCGAAGCCGGTCCCGCCCAAACCGTCGATATTGCTGGGATAGCCCAGCGTGCGGGCAACGTCGTAGGCCCACCCCTGGTCTTCCCGGCCGGCACCGGTCCCCGCTGTGTAAGAATCGCCAAGAATCAGCAGGACGGGCCTGGCCGGAAGCTCAATCTTCGGCTGGCCGGCGGGCACGGTGGCCGCCGTGGCCGCAACCGTGGCCCCAGCGGTCGCCGTGCCCGCAACCGTCGCCTCAGCGGGCGCCGGAGCACCCGCCGCAGCCGCATAGGCAGTCGGGCCCGGCACCGGGCCAGACGGCAGCAGGCCGGCGGGTTCACCCACGCCCCGCGGATTCATCAGGGCAAGAGCTGCCACGCCGAAGGCAACCACCGCCAGCACCAGGAGCGCTGCGTACTTGATCCATTCCTGCCTGGTCACCCTGGGTCCCCCGCCGTTTCTGCTCACCTGGCAAATCCTAGTTTGCCCGCCGCACTGTGGCTGTAAGGCCCCGTGGGCAGATCGCGTGAGATCGCTGCCCAGTATTCACCTCCGGCCGCCGCGTTCGGGTTTAGGCTGATCATGCCAACTGCGTCTGGCCCGCCCGGGCGCCCCATTTCTCAGAGAGTGATGCGCATGAGCGGCTTCGAGTCAGTGTTGGCAGGACTAGATACAGAGCTCGGCTGGGTCCGGGACTTTTACACCCACCTCCATCGGCATCCAGAAGTAAGCCTCGAGGAACAGCAGACCTCCGCGCTGGTCGCGGAGAAACTCGCCTCCTTTGGCTGCGAGGTCACGCACCTGGGAGGCACCGGCGTCGTCGGCGTCCTCACCAACGGCGAGGGACCCACCGTCCTGGCCCGTGCGGACATGGACGCGCTCCCCGTCACCGAGGCCACCGGGCTCCCCTACTCCTCCGAAGTGGACGGGGTGATGCACGCCTGCGGGCACGACGTCCACGTCAGCACTCTGCTCGGTGCCGCCAAGCTCATGGCCGACGGCCGCGAGGCGTGGTCCGGTACCTACATCGCGCTGTTCCAGCCCGCGGAGGAGATCGGCGCCGGGTCGCAGGCAATGGTCGACGACGGTCTGGTCACCAAGGTGCCGCGGCCCGACGTCGCGCTTTCCCAGCACGTGATGCCCATCGCGGCCGGGACGCTCGCCACCACGGCCGGGCCGGTCCTGTCCGCCGGGGATTCGCTGAAGATCACGGTCTACGGCAAGGGCGCGCACGGGTCCATGCCGCACATGGCGGTGGACCCCGTGGTGCTGGCGTCCTCGATTGTGCTGCGGCTGCAGACCGTGGTGTCGCGGGAGACCAAACCCGGGGACTTCGCGGTGGTCACCGTGGGCGCGCTGAACGCGGGGACGAAATCGAACATCATCCCGGACCGCGCCACGCTGCTGCTGAACATCCGCACCTACAGCAATCAGGTCCGGAAAGACGTGCTCGCCGCGATCGAGCGGATCGTCCGGGGTGAGTGCGTCACCGCAGGCTCGCCGCAGGAACCCGAGTTCGAGTACTACGACCAGTTCCCCCTGACCAGCAACGACGCCGCCGTGACCGAAAAAGTCACGGACGCCTTCACCCGGCATTTCGAGGCGGGCGCCGTGCTCCAGGCCACGCCGCAGACCGCCTCGGAGGACTTCAGCCGCATTCCGGACGCGTTCGGCGTGCCGTACACGTTCTGGCTCCTGGGCGGCCACGACCCGGAAAAGTACCGGGCCGCCGTCGAACGCGGGACCGTGTCCCAGGACATCCCCGGGAACCACTCCCCGTTCTTCGCGCCGGTGCTGGATCCGACGCTTTCCCTGGGTGTGCAGGCCCAGGTTGTTGCCGCAATGTCGTACTTAGCCAAGGATGCGTAAGCCGTGAGCACTGCCCAGTCCTCCGCAAAAACCCAAACCCAGTGGAAGCCGAACGATGCGTGGCTGATCGGCATTGTCCTGGCGGTCATCAACTTCTGGCTGTTCGCGCAGACCCTGTTGAACGTCATCCCCGGCATCCAGGGCTCGCTGGGGATCGAGCGGACCCTGGGGAACCTGGCCGTGTCCATCACGTCCCTGTTCTCCGGCACTTTCATTGTGGTGTGCTGGCCGTCATCGGCTTCACCCTCTTCGGCATCGGCCTGGGCTTCTACGCGACACCGTCCACGGACGCCGCGCTGTCCAACGTGCCCGACGACGAGGCCGGCGCCGCCGCGGGCATCTACAAGATGGCCTCCTCGCTGGGCAACGCGATCGGCGTGGCCATCTCAGCCGCACTGTACGTCGCCGCGCAGGCCATGGACCCTGCCACCATCCAGTCCTGGGGCCTGTTCATCGGCAACCAGACGAACGTGGCCCTGCGCTTCGGCGGGGCCGTGGGCATCCTGTTCAACCTGCTGATGGTGGTGGTGGCCATCATCGCCATCATGCTCACCGTTCCCAACGAGCGGGCCGGGAAGCGCCCGGAGGTCCCGGCCACACCGTCCATCGGCAGCTGACCCCAAGGAACGCTCTCTCACTTAATGCGGCTTTTCCGGGAACGCTCTCTCACTTAATGTGGCTTTTCGGGGAACGCTCTCGCACTCAAGTACGACGCCGGCACTTGCCTCGAGTGCCGCCGTCGTACTTTCGCAGCTGATTGAAACAAGTCACCCCCATAACCGGCTGCCGGCTCTAAGCTGAAGGCTCAGGCACGCACAGATCCGGTGCCCGGAACAGGAACACCGAGGAGAGGCAGAGGCGACGTCATGAGCGATGAGTCATTGCAGAAGAAGGTCGACGAGACGGTGGAGGCGCTCGAGGACGAGCAGCCCACCATGGAGTTCGAGCACCAGGTCAGCGGCGAGGACTGGCACGGCGACGCCGCCGATCAGGCCAACGATCTGCGCGCCTATGAAGAGGAGGCCGAAATCCTGGCCCAGTCACGCCGCCGCACAGACAAGGACAAGTAGCCGGCCGGCACGTTAGGGCCCGTTACTTGGTGACCAGCTCGTTCCCGTAGCCCGAGTCGCACTGCCCGTCGTGGATCACGCCGTCCCCGGGGGCCACCACAAAGTTGTCGGGGGGATTGAACACGGCCTTCCGCACGCCCGTGACTTTCAGCGTGCAGCGCCGGGCAAACCTGTCGCTTTCGTTCTGGCCGCCGATCCACATGTCCAGCCAGATCGAGGCGCTGCCGTGTTCTTCCGCGCCGCTGTGGCAGGGACCGTCCTCCGGCGTGGGCCCGTCCCCGCAGGTGTCTTCCACAATGAAATACCGCCGCACGTCCGGCAGGTAGATCCGGGTCCCCGGCTCATAGTCCAGGACGTCTTTGCCCGTTTCGAGGGAATGGCCGACGGCGATGGTCACCGGGTCCTCATAGGTACCTCGTCCGCCGGCCGTCTTGTGCAGTATCGGGTGGCTGATGATGGGCGATCCCTTGGGTGTGTTGTCCTGCCAGGTGTAGGCCGTGACGTAGACGTCAGTGCCGGCCGTCTGGTCCGGTTTGGGCGGCGGCGGGCTGCTGCAGGAGGCGGCCGTCAACGCCACCGCGAGCAGGCCCGGGACAAGGAACGTTCTCTTACTCACCCGGTTGGTCATTGTGGCCTCCTGCGGCGACGGGGCTGGGGGTGCTGGCGTCGGCCGCAGGGGGCGGCCCGTCATGTTGGCGGCTCCCCGTAGGGATCCACGGGTGCTGCCGAACTGCTCGAGAGCCCCAGTTCCCACGGGTTCACGAGCATCTGGCCAGCTACCTGTGGCTGGGCCGACGCCGCGGCGCACTCATCGCAGCGGCCCACGAACTGGTGCGGGCAATCCATAGGATCAACCCCTTCTCCGGTTGAAACTCTGACTCGCATGTGAACCTCCCGCTCCTGTCCACGTCGCGATCGGCGGGGCTCTCATTGTTCGGGTATCTCGCTTGTGGCGCCGGCGGTGACCGCAGCGGCACCCATCCTGAATCCCGCCGGCAGGATCAGTAAACCGGATCCGCCGGCAGGTTGCACGAGTAACCGGTACTCAAGTTCTAGACCCACCATTACCCAGCATTACCCACCGCGGGACAACGCGGCAACGCTCCTTCCGGTACCGGATGAGGATTTATACGATGGGGACGTGAGATTCCGTGCGAACCCTTCCTGCCGCCGCCCCGGGCCCTGAGTGACCCGGGAGTCTGAGTGAAGAGCGCCGACGCAGGTTCCCCCGGCCGGACCGTGACGGGACCGCCCCTGACGGCGTTCCGGTTCATCGTGGTCTTCGGCATCATCAGCGCCCTGATGGACATGGTTTACGAAGGGGCCAGGAGCGTCACCGGACCGTTCCTGGGCCTGCTGGGGGCCTCTGCCCTGCTGATCAGTGTCATCACGGGCGCGGGCGAGGCAGTGGCCCTGGTGTTCCGCCTGGTCTTCGGCCGCCTGGCGGACCGGCCCCGGCTCCGGTGGGGGTTGGCGATGACGGGCTACGGCCTCACAGCACTGTCCGTGCCGCTGCTGGGGATAACCAGTGCCCTGTGGATTGCGTGCCTGCTTGTTCTGGCCGAGCGCATGGGAAAAGCCGTGCGGAGTCCGGCAAAGGACACCATGCTCGCCGAGGCCGGCACCGGGCTGGGCCGCGGCAAGGCGTTCGCGTTCCATGAGGCACTGGATCAGGTGGGCGCGTTCGTCGGCCCGCTGGTGATCGGCGCGGCCCTGTCACTTTCCGGCAGCTACGGCCCGGGGTTCCTTCTGCTTGCGGTGCCCGGGGCGGCGGCCATGGTGCTTCTGTTCTGGCTGAGGAAACGCGTTCCGGACCCGTCCCTTTATGAGGTGCCCGCGCCGCGCGGGGAGCCTGCCGGCGCACCGGGTTCAACCGGGCCGGTCCCGTCAGCCGCCGCGGCCCCAACGGCCGCTCCCCCGGAGCCTGCTCCCCCGGCGGCTCCTTCAAAGCCGGCCCCCATGCCGCGGCAGTTCTGGATGTACGCAGCGTTCAGCAGCCTGACCATGTTCGGCTACGCAACCTTCGGGCTGCTCTCCTTCCACCTGGTGGCCAACGGACTCCTGCCGCCGGCACTGGTGCCCGTCCTGTACGCGGTGGCCATGGCGGTGGATGCGGTGGCGGCGCTGGCCTCGGGCTGGCTCTACGACCGGATCGGGCTGAAGGTCCTGCTGGCCCTCCCGGTCCTTGCCGCGGCCGTGCCGTGGCTCGGTTTCAGCAACAGCACCCCGCTGGCAGTCACCGGCGCACTGGTCTGGGGAGCCGCCATGGGCGTCCAGGAAAGCACCATGCGGGCCGCGGTGGCCGAACTGGCCCCGGCCGGCCGGCGCGGCAGCGCCTACGGCATCTTCACCGCCTGCTACGGCCTCGCCTGGCTGGCCGGAAGCGTCCTCATCGGGCTGCTATACGAACAGTCCATCCCGGCCCTGGCCGTCACCCTGACCGTCATCCAGGCCGCCGCCCTGGCCGTCTTCGCCGCCGTCCGGCCGCACCGGGCCGGAGCCGGAGCCGGAGCCGGAGCCGGAGCCGGAGCCGCCAAAGAGTAGTGCGCCGCAACCGGCGGTTAGTGCGCCGAGTCCGGCCCGGTAGACTTACTGGAGGTGAGCCGGGAAGTCTGGTCGGCATGTATTTTGTCGACCCACTGTTTAGGACACCTTCATGCCTAAGAATCCCTTCCTTCCTTCGCGCTCCTCCGTTCTGGGACGGGGAAGCTACGGCGAAGTTCTGCGCATCGGCGCCATCCTGCGGAAGGAAACCGTTGGCGGCATCCTGCTGGTCGCCGCTGCCGTCATCGCCCTGATCTGGGCCAACTCTCCGGTTGCCGATAGCTACTTCGCGCTGCGGGACTTCCGCATCGGCTACGAGCCCTGGCACCTGGACCTCAGCCTCGGGGCCTGGGCTGCGGACGGGCTGCTGGCCATCTTCTTCTTCCTGGTGGGGCTGGAGCTCAAGCGGGAGTTCGTGGCCGGTGACCTCCGCCAGTTCAGTAAATCCGTGGTGCCCATCGCCGCCGCGGTGGGAGGCGTGGCGGTACCTGCCGTCATCTATGCGCTGATCAACCTGACCAGCCCCGAAACGCTGCAGGGCTGGGCCATCCCCACGGCCACGGACATCGCGTTCGCCGTCGCGGTCCTCGCGATCATCGGCTCCCACCTGCCCAGTGCCTTGCGGATCTTCCTGCTGACGCTGGCCGTGGTGGACGACCTGCTGGCCATCAGCATCATCGCGGTGTTCTATTCCAGCGACATCCAGGCCGGCCCGCTGCTGCTGGCCCTCATTCCACTGGCCCTCTACACCTTCCTGGCCCAGAAATACCGCCGCTTCTTCGGCGCCAAGCCCGCCGCGGCCTGGCTGATCCTGCTTCCCCTGGGGCTGCTCACCTGGGGACTGGTGCACGCCTCCGGCATCCACGCCACGGTGGCCGGTGTGCTGCTGGGCTTTGCCATCCCGGTGATCCGCTCCGCTGCCAGCGGCGGCCCCGCGGCCGGCCCGGGCCTGGCGGAAATCTTCGAGCACCGCTTCCGGCCGATTTCCGCCGGCATTGCCGTCCCCATCTTTGCGTTCTTCTCTGCCGGGGTGGCTGTGGGCGGCTGGAACGGCCTGGGCGCGGCACTGACGGACCCCGTGGCCATCGGCATCATCGTGGCGCTGGTGGTGGGCAAACCCGCCGGGATCCTGGGAACCACCTGGCTCCTCACCAAGGCCACGAGGGCGTCGCTGGACAAGTCCCTGAAGTGGATCGATGTGTTCGGGATGTCCCTGCTGGCGGGGATCGGCTTCACGGTCTCGCTCCTGGTGGCCGAGCTGAGCTTCGGGCACGGCAGCATCCACGATGACCACGCCAAGGTGGGCATCCTGGCCGCGTCGCTTATCTCCGCCCTCCTGGCGTCGTCCGTGCTGGTCACCCGCAACCGTCAGTACCGGGCCGTGGAGGCGGAAGAGTCCGTGGACACCGACCACGACGGCGTCCCGGACGTTTACGAGGAAGATCACCGCGCGTAACCTGACGAGCGGGTGACCGGACCTGCGCCAGGCGCGGCGCCGCACCGAAGCCACAACGCGGCCTGGTCAGACGCGATAAGGTGCCCGTGTGGCTGAGAAGGTTTCTGCGGGCGAGGTCATTGCGTTCCGGCTGAACGCCCACCACCTCACCAAACGCGTGGGGGCCGAGGGGCTGCTCGCAGCGGCCGGCCGCTGCGGCATTCAGGACAGCCCGCCCGGCGCGGCGCTGCTGGCCCTGCATGCCAGGGTGGAGGGCATCACGCAGGAACGGGTTGCCGCGGCGATCGCTGAGGACAAAAGCCTGCTGCAGACGTGGTCCATGCGCGGCGCGCCGTTCCTCTTCCCCACGGCGGACGCGCCGGTGTTCACCACGGGGGTCTTGCCGCCCACCGAGGAGGCGATGCGGCACTTCATTCCCGGCGTGGAACAGGCCGTGGACCGGCTCGGCATCACCCTGGCCCGCGCCGTCGAACTCTGCGGCACCGAGAACGATGCGGCGCTGTCCCGCCGCAGGCTCACCATCAATGACCTGGGCCAGGAGCTCGCCCGGCGGATCGCCCTCAGACTGACGCCGGACCAGCGCCTCCTCTGGGAAGCTGAAGGACCCTACGCGCCCGGCCAGCCGCTCGGCGAGGCCGTGGTCCACTTCTGCGTCCGGATCCTCACGCTGGAGGGACGTGTCTGTTTCGCCCCCCGCGACGGAAACCAGGCCCCGTTCGTCCTGGTCAGGGAGTGGCTGGGCCACGCCATTACGGGCACCCACCCGGACACGGCGCGGGCCGAACTGCTTCGCCGCTACCTGCGCTGCCACGCACCCTCCACGAGGGCCGGCTTCGCTGCGTGGCTGGGAATCGAGGCTGGGGATACGGGCCCCTGGTGGGACCTGGTCCGGGAGGAGCTGACCGCCGTCGATTTCGGCGGCACCCCGTGGATCCTCACCGAGGACCTCCCCGCGCTGCGGTCCGCCCCGCCGCCCGATGGAGTGCGTCTGCTCCCGCCGCACGACCCGTACACCCACATGCGTGACCGCGAGACCATCGTCGCCCGCGAGCACCACCGGGAACTGTGGAGGCCGGTGGGCGACCCGGGCGCGGTCCTCATCAACGGGCAGATCGCCGGTACCTGGCGGCCGCGGAAGGACGGCCGGAAACTGACCGTCGCCATCACCGCCTTCCACCCGGTGTCGGCACCTGACACGGAGCTGCTGCACCGTGAAGCGCAGCAGATCGCGGCGTTGCGGGGCGCCGCGTCCGCGGACGTGGAGTTCGACGCCGGGTGACCACTGGACCGGGCGCGGTTAGTGACGCGGGCCCGGCGGCGGTGGTGGCGGACCGGGGTGCGGGTGAAGGTGCGGGGGCACGTGTCTGTGCAGGTGCGGCGGCGGGGGCGGCGGGCCGCCGTGAGGCCGCGGGGGCGGAGGCGCCTTCCGCACGTCCGGTGCGCCGCCGTCGTCGGCCCTTCCCTCAGCGGCCGCGGGAGCGGCTGCCGCTGCCCCGGGCGCGATTTCCGCGGGCACCGCGGCACCGGCTGCCCCGCTGGCCTGCTCCTGCCCGGTTTCCGTGGAACCTTCACCGGGCTCGCCCTGGTAGAGCCCGTAGTAGCTGTAGAGTTCCTGCTCCTGGGTCTCCGTGATGGCGCCGCGGTCGCTCTCGATGCGCGGGCCGTTCTTCACCGTGTCCTTCGTGAACGCCACCCGGATCACGGATTCCTCGAGGCTGGCACCGGTGAGCGGGGCGAAGGATTCGGACATGCCGAACAGGCCGGTCCGCACGGTGACGAAGGCCGGCTCGCCGGAATCGCCGCTGGTGAAGATCTGTTCCACGGAGCCGATCTTCTCCCCGGCCGCGTCCACCACGGTCCCTCCGTTGAGGACGATGTTGTCGATGTCCTGCAGGCTGAGCATGGGCGCTCCTTCTGGGCGAGTGGTCGGGCACATGGTGGCCTGGCTTTATTCTGTCCCCGCAACGCGCTATGTGGGCGGAAGGCTCAGCTGCTTGGCGTGAAAGTCGAAGTGCAGCGTCGGGTAGGCGTAGACGTCGTTCAGGCTCATCACGGGTTGGAAGAACGGGTCCCACCGGTCCGGGAACGGCATGGAGCGGGCGAGGCTGGCGGGAGTTTCGCGGTCCAGCTGCCGGGTCAGGGCCGCGATGGTCTTCGCGAGTTTCCGCGCCATCCGCCGGCGGTTGAAGACCGTCGCCGCCGCGCGCGAGCCCCAATAATTCACGACGTCGAAGGGCCGGGTTCCCGCGTTCAGCACCGCCGCGAACGCCCTGCCCGCCGGTGCGGGGAGCCTGCTGACCAGCCGGACCAGGGGAAGCAGGGCCCGGACCACCATGTAGCCGAACACCATGTGGAAGAGCAGTTCCTCGTTGGTCCACCGGGTCCCGCTGCTCCGGCGGCGAAGATCCTCCGTGGTGGCGCCGGCCAGCCGGGCCCCCAGTTCCCCCTGCACGCGGCGGTAGCCGGCCTCGATCTCGGCTTTGGTTGGATTCATGGCGTGCCCTCCTGTGTGGTCCACAACTACCCTGCGGCGGCCAGGGCCATGACCGCGGCGAACACGGTCAGGGGCGCCACCATCAGGCCGAACAGCGCGTAGCCGCGCCAGGTGATCAGGACGTTCATCCGCACCAGCCGGTCGTGCCAGAGCAGGGTGGCCAGCGAGGCCCACGGCGTGATGAGCGGGCCGGCGTTGACCCCGATCAGCAGGGCCGCCATCCGCTGCGGCGTCTCAGCCAGGGGTTCGGCCAGCAGGTAGGCGGGCAGATTGTTCAGCACGTTCGAACCCGCCGCACCGCTGCCGGCCAGCCGGAGCAGTTCGGGGAAGCCCTCCCCCGTGCCGGCGAGCTGGCCCACGAAAGCCGAGGCGCCCAGGTGCCGGGCGGTTTCCATCACCAGGAAGAGTCCGGAGGCGAACAGCAGCAGGGACCACGGCACCAGCTGCACTTTGAGGACCCGGGGCCGCCGGAACGCGAAGACCGCACCCAGGACCAGCGCGGCGGCCGCGGCGGGGATCCAGACCGGCACCCCGGACACCAGCGCCGGCAGCAGCAGCGCCAGCACCACAGCGGTGCCGCCAAGCAGGAGGCGGTCCGTAGATGCCGCCGTCGAACTTCCGGTTTCCGCATCCGGCCGGACCCGTCCCACGGGAATCCGCGAATAGCGTTTGCTCAGGTCGCGGCGGAAAACGAGGGCAATGAACACCAGCGGCACCAGCACCGCGGCGAGGGACGGCGCCCACATCAGGGCCGCGAAGCCGGCCGGGCTGATCCCGCCCAGGCTGTGCTGCGCCAGCAGGTTGGTCAGGTTGGAGATGGGCAGCAGCAGGCTCGCGGTGTTCGCCAGCCACACGGTCATCAGGGCAAACGGCAGCGGCGGCAGGCCGGCCTGCCGGGTCACGCTGACCACCACCGGGGTCAGCAGCACCGCCGTGGTGTCCAGCGAAAGGAAGATGGTGCTCAGCGTGGCGAACACGGCCAGGAACAGCCAGAGCAGGAAGCTGTAGCCGCGGCCCCAGTGCCGGAACCGGCGGGCAATCCACAGGAAGATGCCCGCCTCGCTGGCCAGCTCGGTCACCACCGTCATGGCGACGACGAACAACAGGATGGGTGCCACCCGGTCAACCAGCGCGGCCAGGTCAGCCGCGGGCAGCGTCCCGGTGACCGCCGCCACCGCGCCGGCCGCCAGCAGTACCGCTCCAATGATCGCCAGACGCATGAACGGATTCTAGTCCGGCTTCCTTGGCCCTGGCGGGAAGGGTCCGTGGAGGTTAGCCGTGTGGCCTTGACCCCTTCGGGCGACGGGCACAGACTGGCACTGCCGGGGCGGTGGCAGTGAGTCGGCGGGCGGAAGGACAGAAGACATGGACGCCAGCGGTAGGTTCCTCGTCGTGGTGGGTGTGGACGGTTCCGAGCAGTCCTTGGCCGCTCTTCGGTGGGCGGTGGACGAAGCCCGGCTCAGGCAAGGCAGCGTCCGGGCCGTCACGGCGTGGCATTACCCGCCAGTGCCGTCAACGGTGGAGGACAGCGTCAGCAACGACTCCTTTCACGCCGCTGAGCGTCTCCAGGCTGACGCATTGAAGGCCGTCGCCGCTGACGGCGTGGACACCGAGGGAATACTCGTTCGTGACTTGGCCTCCAGCGCTTTGCTGGACGCCAGCAAGGATGCGGACCTGCTGGTTGTGGGCTCCCGGGGCCACGGCGGGTTCGCAGGGCTGCGGCTGGGTTCAATCTCCAGCCAGGTGATTCACCACGCACCCTGTCCTGTGCTGGTTGTCCGGCCCCGGAGCGGGTCCTGATATCAGGCGTGGACGGGGCTACTTTGCGATCCGGCCCACGATCTGGCGGGCAACCAACCGGTCGATGCCGGGCAGATGAGTGGCCCGGATGATCCAACGCCGCAGCAGGCGCTGAGTTCTGTTGGCGGGGAGAAACGATGCCGCGGTACGCCGCCCTGCAGCCTGGGCCTCCTCGACGAGGGGCCGCCAGCGTCGCTCGAATTCGGTGAGGGCCGGGCTGATTCCGCCGGGCGAGGTGACCGGCCCCAGGATGTCACCGAGCAGCGCAGCACCGGCGATCGCCAGCGAGCCGCCCTGGCCCGCGAGGAGTGAGACGGCTCCGCAGGCATCCCCTACGAGGACGGTCCGTCCCCGCTGCCAGTGCGGCATGACAATCTGTGCCACCACGTCGTCGTACGGATGTTCTGGGCATAGTTCCAGCAGCCGGTCCACGGCCTGGCCGAGCCCGGCGAACTCCCGGCGCAGCCTGTCCCGCGGACTCCCGGATGGCTGGTGTCCTGACGTGTCGGTGGCATCCCGGTAAACCATAAAGGCCGCCACCTCATCCGAACGGAGGCTGTAGAGACCGGCCATCCGGTTGATGCTGTCGGTGAGGACGAACCGGTTCCGGAAGCGGGCGTTGAGGACAGGTTCGGTCACGATGAACGCGGCGGCACGCATGCCCATGGGTCGCAGGAACCCGTCCTCGGGCCCGAACACCCGGGACCGCACCGTGGAGTGGACGCCGTCAGCACCTATCAGTACGTCAGCGGTCACGTCCTGATGGCCACCCGCCGTGACCCGCACGCCGCCGTCGTCATCATTCCGGATCCGGGACACCGCCGCCCCGTAGCGGACCCGGACCCGGCCCGGTGGCACGTCCTCGAGGGCAGCGAGGGCGGCCTGTTCCATGTCCGGCCGCAGCAGGCTCAGGACCTTCCCGCCGGCAAGCCTGGCGAAGCGATCATAGTCCAGGCTGGACGTGGGGCGGCCGGCGGCGTCGACGTACTCCGCCGCCTCCACGTGATAAGCCACGGCGGCGAGTCGCGGGTAGAGGCCGATCCGCTCCGCAGCCTCCACACCAGGACCAAAAAAGTCCATCATGTATCCGTCAGGGCGCGGAGCCGCCGATTTCTCGAAGAGCTCAACGTCCCAGCCGGCCAGGCCGAGTTGGCGGGCCGCCACCAGGCCCGCGATGCCTGCCCCCACCACCACGGCCTTCATGTCAGATGTCGGCCAGGACGCTGTTCGGGTTCTCGATCGCGTCCGCCACGAACCGGAGGAACCCGGCCGCCGTCCCGCCGTCGCACACGCGGTGATCGAAGGTAAGCGTCAGTTCGGTGACCTTGCGGACGGCCAGCTCGCCGTTCACCACCCACGGCTTGTCCATAATGCGCCCCACGCCGAGGATCGCCACCTCGGGGTGGTTGATGATGGCCGCGGACCCGTCCACGCCGAATACCCCGTAGTTGTTCAGCGTGAAGGTGCCGCTGCCCAGCTGCTCCGGGGTCCCCTTGCCTTCGCGCACGACGGCGGTGAGCCGGCGGATCTCCCTGTCCAGTTCGCGGGCGCTGAGTTTCTCGGCGTTGCGGATGGAGGGCACCGTCAGTCCGCGGTCTGTCTGCGCGGCGAAGCCAAGGTTGACCCCGTCGAAGGACACGATCTCCTGGGCGCCGTCCGCCGTGGCCTCGATGCGGGTGTTCAGCTCCGGGAATCGTTTTAACCCGGCCGTGACAAAACGGGCGATGAACGCCAGCAGGCCCGGCGCCGTGTGCGAATCGGCCTTCTTCAGCCCGGCCCGCAGCTCCACCAGGGCGGTGGCATCCACGTCCACCCAGACCGTGGCTTCCGGAATCTCCTGCCGGCTGCGGGTCATGTTGGCGGCGACCACCTTGCGGACCCCCTTGACGGGCGTCCGGGCTGAAATGGGCAGGCCCGTGCGCGAATCAGTGCCGGTCTGGGCTTCGGTAACCGTAGGCCGCGGCTCACGAACAGGACGCGGCTCAACCACAGGGCTCGGCGCCACGTCCGGAGTGCTGATGGCCGCCTCAACGTCGCGGCGCATGATCAGTCCGCTCTCACCCGAACCGTTGAGTTCGCCGAGGTCCACACCGTGTTCGCGGGCCATCCGCCGCACCAGTGGGGAAATGACGGCGCCTAGCTTCCCGGGCACCCGGGTGCGGAGCAGCGAGAGGTCCACCTCCGGAGTTTCAACCGTGGGCGCTCCGGCGGGCTCAGCCACCGAAAAAGCCCTGCGCGGTGCCCGGGTGCGCCGCACCTGGCCGGCACCGCCGGGAGTCCCGTAGCCGATCAGCACGTTGCCGGACCCGGCCTTCTCCTCCTCCCTGTAAGCGTTTGCGGCGGCGGCTTCAACCACGGGCTCCTCGGCAGTGGAAGGGGCGGGGGCGGCATCATCCGCGCCAGCCCCAGCAACAGCAGGGCCAACAGGCGCAACCGAAATCAAGGGCTTCCCCACGTCCAAGGTCTGCCCGGGCTCACCGTGCAGTTCGGCCACGGTCCCGGCGTAGGGCGAGGGCACTTCCACCACGGACTTGGCGGTCTCCACCTCGGCGATGGGCTGGTCCACGCGGACCTCGTCGCCCACGGCCACCAGCCAGTTGATCAGTTCGGCTTCGGTGAGGCCTTCGCCGAGGTCGGGCAGCATGAATACTTGCAGTGCAGAGGTCATCGGTCAGTCTTCCCACTGGAGGTCGTCAACGGCGTCGAGGATGCGGTCCACGCCGGGCAGGTAGTAGTGCTCAAGCTTCGGCGCCGGGTACGGCACGTCGAACCCGGTTACGCGGCGGATCGGCGCGGCGAGGTGATGGAAGCAGCGTTCCTGGACCCGCGCCACGATCTCGGAGGACACGGACGCGAAGCTGTGCGCCTCGGCGATCACCACGGCCCGGCCGGTCTTGCGGACGGACGCGCACACGGTCTCGTCGTCGAACGGCACGATGGAGCGGACGTCAATGACTTCCAGCGAGCGGCCCTCCTCGGCAGCGGCGGCGGCCGCGGCGAGCGCCGTGGGTACGGACGGCCCGTACGCGATCAGGGTCGCGTCAGTGCCGGAACGCGCGACGGCGGCGCGCCCCTCCGAGGACGTGCCCGCCTCGCGATTCGCGGAGTGAGCGGAACGCAGGCCGTCGAGGTCCACCATGTCCTTGGACCAGTAGAGCTTCTTGGGCTCCATGAACATGACTGGATCGTCCGAGTCGATGGCCTCGCGCAGCATCCGGTAGCCGTCGGCCACGGTGGCGGGCGTGAAGACCTTCAGGCCGGCGGTGTGGGCGTAGTACGCCTCGGAGGAGTCGCAGTGGTGCTCCACTCCCCCGATGCCCCCGCCGTACGGGACCCGGATGACCATGGGCAGCTTCAGGGCGCCCTTGGTGCGGTTGTGCATCTTGGCCACGTGGCTGACGATCTGCTGGAAGGCCGGGTAGGCGAAGGCGTCGAACTGCATCTCCACCACCGGGCGCATCCCGTTCATGGCCATGCCCACGGCCATGCCCACAATGCCGGACTCGGCCAGGGGCGTGTCGAAGCAGCGCTGCTCGCCGAACCGGGAGGTCAGCCCGTCGGTGATGCGGAAAACGCCGCCCAGCTGGCCCACGTCCTCGCCGAAGACCAGGACGGAGGAATCGGCCTGCATCGAGTCGGCCAGGGCCGTGTTCAGGGCCTTGGCCAGGGTGACGGACTGCGGACCGGAAGCCTGGGCCGCAGTGGCGGCGGAGGCGGCGGCCCGGGCGGTGGCGGCGCTGACGTTGCCGTTCGCCTCGGACGAGGTGGTGATTGTCGGGCTCATTTGGTGGCCTCCCCTGAGGCTGCGTCGCGGGCAAGTTCGTCGGCAAGCAGGGCGGCCTGCTCCTTAAGCTGCGGTGTCGGCGAGGAGAACACGTGGCGGAACAGCTCCTGCGGGTCCACCGGAACATCCTCACCCAGCCCTTCACGAAGCTGCGTGGCAACTGCTTCCGCGTGCGCGCCAATCCGGGCGGCGCCGTCGTCGTCCAGCAGTCCGCGGCCGGTGAGGTAGGTCCGCATCCGGGTGACCGGATCCTTGGCCAGCCACTCGGCAACTTCACTGTCCTGCCGGTAGCGGGTGGCGTCGTCGGCGTTGGTGTGCGCCTGCATCCGGTAGGTGTTCGCCTCCACCAGGAGCGGTCCCGAACCAGCCCGGCACAGAGAAACGGCGCGGTCCAGCACGGCGAGGAGGGCCACGACGTCGTTGCCGTCCACGCGTTCGCCGGCCATGCCGTAGCCCACGGCCTTGTGCGCCAGGGACGGGGCCACGGACTGGTGCGCCAACGGAACCGAGATGGCGTACTTGTTGTTCTGCACGAAGAAGATGACGGGCAGGTGGAAGACGGCGGCGAAGTTCAGGGCTTCGTGGAAGTCGCCTTCGCTGGTGGCGCCGTCGCCGCACATGGCCAGGACCACGGTGTCCTCGCCGCGGAGCTTGGCCGCGTGTGCCACCCCGACAGCGTGCAGCAGCTGGGTGGTCAGCGGGGTGCACTGGATGCCCACCTTGTATTTGGAGGGGTCGTAGCCGCTGTGCCAGTCGCCGCGGAAGATGGTCATGGTCTGCACGGGGTCAACGCCGCGGGTCATGACCGCCACGGCGTCCCGGTAGGTGGGGAACAGCCAGTCGCCCTCGGCCAGGCACAGAGCCGCGGCCACCTGGCAGGCCTCCTGCCCGTGGCTGGACGGGTACACGGCCATGCGCCCCTGCCGCACGAGCGCCGAGTTCTGGTCGTTGACGCGGCGTCCGACGACGAGCTGCTCGTACGCTGCCAGCAGTTCCGCATCGCGGGGCAACGGGTACTCGTGGCCCGGTTCGGTGCCCTGCTCGGCTTCGGCCAGGAGCCGGCCGTCCGGGTCCACCATCTGGATCTGGTGCCGGGCGGGGAGCATGTAGTCCTCCGCCGTGATACCGAACTTGCGCACGGCTTCGGTCACGGCGTTTTCAGCCGGCGGGAGCTGGTCCCGGTCCGGTGCAGAGCCCGGGGCAGTGTGGGGCGCAGAGTGGTCCGCGGAGATCGTCATTGGTCAGTCCTTCTGTAGCCACTATTCCTTCCCAGTATTGACCTAACCGATGTTTCGTATCCAGACCTGACGAGAATTGTGGAGAAGCCAGCTCGTCAGGGCGGTTCTGGAAGACGAATTGAAACGTGAGCTGGGTTACGAGCTTTTGCGGTAGACGAATTGGCAGGCCGGGCCTCCGGGGTGTCCGGACAATGAAAGACGCCCCCGACCATGATGGTTCGGGGGCGTCATTCCTGCGCTGTTGTTAGCGGCTATGTCACACGTTGGCGAACGGCTGCAACCTACCGTGAAGCGGGGGCGGGTTCCTCGTCGTCGGCGGTGATGAGGATGTTGCCTTCGGAGATGGATTCGGAGAGGACGTCGTGTTCGATCGCGGTGGCCAGCGGCTTTTCCTTGATGAACACGAGGACGACGGCGGCGATCACCGCGAGCGGGACCATCCAGATGAAGATCGGGGTCAGGGCGTCGTTGTAGGAGGAGACGATCAGGTCCTTGATCTCCGCGGGCAGGTGGCTCACCACCGCAGGGGTCAGGGAGTTCGACCCGCCCGGTGTGCCGCCGCCGGTGGCCGCCGCGGGCATCCGCTCGGTGAGGAGGGACGCCAGCCGGCTGGCGAACAGGCTGCCCACCACGGCCGAACCCAGGGTGGCGCCGATCTGGCGGAAGAAGTTGTTCGACGCCGTGGCGGTGCCCACTTCACGCAGCGGGAAGGAGTTCTGGACGATCAGGACCAGGATCTGCATGCTCAGACCCAGCCCGACGCCCATCACGGCAAGGTAGGCGCAGATTTCCCACAGCGGCTGCCCGGGCTTGAGGGTGGAGAGCAGCACCAGGGCCACGGCCACCAGCACCGAACCGGCGATCGGCATCCACTTGTACCGCCCGGTCCGGCTCACCAGCTGGCCGGAGCCCACGGAGGCCACCAGCAGCGCGCCCATCATCGGGATCATCAGCAGCCCGGACTCGGTGGCGTTCACGCTGAAGGCCATCTGCAGGTACGTGGGGAGATAGCCGATGGCACCGAACATGGCCACACCGATCAGCAGGCCCGCGATGGTGGAGAGGTTGAAGTTCAGGTCCTTGAACAGGTGCAGCGGGATGATCGGCTCGGCGGTGCGGCGTTCCACGAGGACGAACGCGACGGCGGCGACGACGGTGACCGCGATCAGGGACAGGATGATCGGGTCGGTCCAGTCGTACTTGCTGCCGCCCCAAGTGGCGAAGAGCACCAGGGCCGTGGTGGCCATGGCGAGCAGGAACATGCCGCCGAGGTCCAGCTTGGGCTTGCCGGCGTGCTTGGGCAGCTTCAGGAAGAAGAACGCACCGGCGAGGGCCAGCAGGCCCAGCGGGATGTTGATCCAGAAGACCCAGCGCCAGCCGGGACCCTCGGTGAACCAGCCGCCCAGCAGCGGCCCGGCCACCGAGGAGATGGCGAAGACGCCGCCCATCAGGCCCATGTATTTGCCGCGTTCGCGGGCCGGGACAACGTCGGCGATGACCGCCTGCGAGAGGATCATCAGCCCGCCACCGCCCAGGCCCTGGATGACGCGGGCAGTGATGAGCATGCCCATGTCGTTGGCCAGGGCGCCGATGACGGAGCCGATCATGAACAGGGTGATCGCTGCGATGAGCAGGGCCTTGCGGCCCATCAGGTCACCAAGCTTGCCGTAGACAGGCATGGTAATGGTGGAGGCGAGGATGAAGGCCGTGATGACCCAGAGCATGTCGCTGACGCCGTGCAGTTCACCCACGATGGTGGGCAGCGCCGTGCTGAGCACGGTCTGGTTGAGGGACGCGAGAAGCATGGAGAGCATCAGGCCGACGAACAGCAGGACGATGTGCTGCTTTTCCGGGGCATGTGCCGCGTCGGGGACGGTGGGGGTGGTCATGAAAGTTTCCTTTGCAAGTGATGAAAAAGTTCCAGAGCGGGGGCGAGTTCCCCGGGGGTGAGTCCTGCGGCGGGGTCGAAACCGGGCGAGGTTGCGGTGAATTTGGCAGGCACGGCGGCGAGCATGACCAGCATCCGGGCGGTCTCCCCCGGGCTGAAGCCTTCGGCGCCGCCGGACCAGGCCGGATCGTTGGCCAGCGCCGCGATCACCGCCTCGCAAACCAGGGCTTCGCCTTTGGCCATGTACTCCATCTGACGGCGGTGCAGATTCGGGTAGCGCTGCAGCAGCTCCCGGCGCCGGCCGGGATCCGTGCTCCCGAACGCTGACCGAGCCACCGCCACGAGCAACAGGGAGATCTGGCCGAGGAGATCGGCCGCGCCTTCCAGCTTCGCCGCCTCCCCCGGGTCCAGGACGGGCTCACGGAGACCCAGGACCGCGTCCTCCTTCGCGGGGAAATAGTTGAAGAACGTCCGGGGCGAAACCCCGGCCGCCTCCGCAACGACTTCCACGGTGGCCTGGTCCAGCCCGCGCTCCTGGGCAAGGGATGAAGCCGCCTCGTGGATCGCCGTCCAGGTTTCCACCTTCTTGCGCTCTCTTAGCGTCGGAATGATTGCTTCAGGCATCTAAATATTTTTGCATAACTGCATCAATTGCACAACTGCACCTTCCGCGGGCGAACAGAGAGGTTCTTGTGCAGCCACGTTTCACTCCCAGCATCGATCCACCCGATGTTTCGTATCCGGACCCGCCCCGATTCGTGGAGCAAGCGGCCATGGAAGGCTATTCTGGGAGACGAATCGTCATCACGGGCGGGCACCGACGCCAGGGAGTTGTAGATATTGTGGCAGGCACATCAGACCGGGCTGACGCGGCGCCGCTGGACGACGTGGACCGTGACATTATCCGTGAGCTGACCCGGGACGGCAGGATGTCCGTCACCCAGGTGGCGCAGAACGTCCACATCTCCCGGGCCCACGCCTACACCCGGATCGCCCGGCTCACCAGTGAAGGGGTGCTGACCAAGTTCACCGCCCTGGTGGACCCCATCAAGGCGGGGCTCAAGTCCTCCGCGTACGTCACGCTCAAGGTCAGCCAGCACTCCTGGCGCGAACTGCGCGAGGAGCTCAGGGCCATCCCTGAGGTCCACCACATTGCGCTGGTGGGCGGTGACTTCGATGTCATCCTTCTGGTCCGCGCCATCGACAACACGGACCTGCGCCGGGTGATCTTTGACCAGCTGCAGTCCATGCCGGGCGTCCTGGACACGCAGACGTTCCTGGTGTTCGAGGACGTGGACACGCGCTAGTGCGTCCGCGGTCCGTGGAGCTAGGGGTCCGGCGGGGGCGGGTCTGCCAGCCGTTCGGAGCGCCATGGGGCGCGCCACTCCGGAGCATCCCAGCCGTCCATGATGTAGATCCGCTCATGCGCAACCCGGTCTCCCCGGAACTCCATCAGGCTGACGGTGAACATCCACGGTGCACCGTCATAGCTGATCAGGTTTTCGACAACAACCAGATCAGCACGAAGAGTGATTCGACGGGTATAGAACTTGACCGCTGCCGGATATTGCCGGCGCCATTCGCGGAAGTTCTCCACGCCTTCGAACCGTTCGCCGGACTGAGGGAACTCAAGCACAGCGTCGTCGTGGTAGATCTCGTGGGTGATGTCCTGGTCCGTGCCGGCGTACTCCCAGTGCCGCTGGAGAGCCTGCAGGAGTTCAGCTTCTTCGAGCATCCTTCGCCTCCGCGTGCCTAGTGCGTCCGCGGCCCGTGGCCGCGGATCCGGTAGGCGTAGACCAGCAGGCCGATGCCCGCCAGGATCATGACGGCGGGAACGGCGAACTCCAGGGGAACGAGCAAGGCCGTGGCCTGGAGCGCGAAGAGCACTCCCAGCACGCCGAGGACGGCTGCCGGAATCAGGGGCCACTTCATGGTGCCGGTGTGACCGGACGTCCGGACCGGCACAGCGGAGAGCGCCCCGAAGGTGGCGGCCAGGCCCAGGAACAGGACTCCCGCCACGGCCCTGCCCTGCAGCGCCGGGAGTGCCACGATGACGCCCAGCGTGAACATCACCCCAGCCGGGATGAGGGCCCACCAGTTGGCCGGGACCCGCGCGTACACGGCGGCGAACCCGGCGGCCATAAACAGGAACAGGTAGGCCCCGCCGGCACTGCCGGGCGCCACCTGGGAAGCGGTGATGACCGCGGCCAGGCCCAGGAAGACGGAGCCGGGGATCGCTGCCCACCATTGATCACGGCGGCGGAAGAAGAAGACGGCCAGGAACACGGCCCCCACCGCGGCGAACATCAGGGCCGGCACGTAGACGCCGCTGTCCACCACACCCAGCCGGTCCAGCAGGAACAGCAGGCCCACCGCCATCAGGACGATACCCGCAATGATGCTTGTCTTTGCCGATTCCACCGTTTGCCTCCTGACATACCACAGGCGGCAGCGCCGCGCTGCTTCCTTCAGGCTAGGTCCGGCCCGGAACCGGGCGTAGGGCACAAAGCCCCGGCGGCGTGGTGTGCCTACCGCGTGCCGGCGGGCTCCAGCTCCCGGGCGGACTCCGGACCGTCCAAGTATGCATTCCTGACCTACCATGATGAAACAGCGGTTCAGGAAACTGCCGGGTCCATCAGCGATAATCACCGCATGATAGAACCCGCGCAGGAGAACACACCGCCCAACGGCGCCACGGCAGCTGTCCTTGAAACCGGCAGGCCCTCAACCCGGACGGGCGGCTCCGCACGCAGTGCCCTGGTCAAGGTCCCGGAAATCACGGCTTTGTTCTGGGTGGCCAAAGTGCTCACCACCGGGATGGGCGAGACCACCTCGGACTTCCTGGTCCACCACCTGGACCCGGCCGTGGCGCTGGCGCTCGGCGCAATCGGCCTGGCCGGTTCACTGATCCTCCAGTTTGCCGTCCGGCGCTATACGGCGTGGGTCTACTGGCTGGCAGTGGTGGTGGTGAGTGTGTTCGGCACCATGGCCGCGGACGCCGTGCACGTTGTGCTGGGTGTGCCCTATGCGGCATCGGCGGTGTTCTTCCTGGCAGTGCTCTTGGCAGTGTTCGTCATCTGGTTCCGGACCGAAAAGACGCTGTCCATCCACAGCGTGGACACCCGGCGCCGCGAGGTCTTCTACTGGGCGGCCGTTCTGGCGACTTTCGCCCTGGGCACCGCCATCGGCGATATGACCGCGTACAGCCTGGATCTTGGCTACTTCGCGTCCGGCATCCTCTTCGCTGCGGTGATAGGCCTGGCCGTGCTGGCGTACTGGCGCCGCTGGGTTGCGGCCATCCCGGCGTTCTGGTCCATCTACATCCTCACCCGCCCGCTGGGAGCGTCTTTCGCGGACTGGACCGCCGTGGGCGCGGACCGCGGCGGCATGGACTGCGGAACAGGGCCGGTCAGTGTGGGGCTCGCCTTGTGCATCGCGGCCGTGGTTGCTCCCAGGCCATCGCAGGCAAGAGAGGCTGACGGCGCCCGGTCACAGCTCGGCGAGAACCCAGCCCGCGTTCTCGGTCTGCTGAGCCGTGCAACACACGTTCGGTGACGCTACGGTGTCCCGGCGGGCTCCAGCTCCCGGGCGGGCTCCGGAACGGAACGGACGACGGCGGGTTCCAGCCTTTTGGAGGCCCAGCGGCGGATGGGGCGCTCCACAAAGCGGAACGACAGGTACGCCATCAGCACGGTCAGCGCCGCCGCGAGCGGCACGCGGAGCCAGAGTGACGGGACCAGCGGTATCAGCAGGAGGTAGATGGGCAGGTGCCAGAGGTAGGCGGCGTAGGAGAGGTCGCGGCCGGGGTTGGCGAGCCAGGGGTGGCTCAGGATCCGTGAGCCGGGGCCGGCCGGGCGGAGGACCAGCGATCCGATGACCACCGCGGACAGCAGTGCCAGGGCGGTGGGACCGGCGGTCCAGAAGACGTTGAACCAGGTGCCGGTCTCGTTCGGTTCCTTGAGCAGGAATACCGCGGCCAGCAGGGAGAGCCCGGCGAGCGGTCCGGCCCAGCGTGCGCCGGCCTGCAAGGAGGCGTGGACCCGGGAACCCGGCTTGACCGCGGTGAACAGCAAGGCGAGGGTGCAGCCCAGCAGCAGCTGGTCAGCCCGGGTGTCCGGCCCGTTGTAGAGCCGGGCCAGCGGCGCCCCGCCGGACACTAGGAAGAACCGTAACACCAGGAACCCGGCAGCCAGGGCTGCAGTGAGCCAAGTGACGCTGCGGACTTTCCAGAATCGCAGCATCACCAGAAGGAGCAGCGGCCAGACCAGGTAGAACTGCTCCTCGACGGCCAGTGTCCAGGTGGGGCTCAGCGCGTTGCCGCCGGTGGAAGAGCCGAAGACGCCGTAGTTGGCCAAGTTCATCACGTAGCCGGCCGCCGGGATGGCGTTGGCTTCCTGGCCGCCCCACCCGGACAGCGGAAAGATGATCCCGACAAGAACCACCACGCCGCAGACCGCCAGCAGCGCGGGCCAGAGCCGGGCCAGCCGCTTGGCGTAGAAGGTGCCCAGGCGCAGCCGGCCCGTCTCCCGGTACTCCTTCATGATCAGGAGGGTGATCACAAAGCCGCTGAGCGTGAAGAAGACGTCCACGCCGATCGATCCGCCGGGGACGAGTTCCGTCACGGTATGGAAGAGGAAGACGCCGGCTACCGCAACAGTGCGCAGCCCGTCCAGGGCATGTTTGCGACCGGAAATCAGCCCGTCGTGGGGCTCAACTGGACGGTCCGTCGTCGTTTGGGTTCCACTACTTGACCATAAATTCACCCATCAAGACTACATAACGTTTCTATAACTACGCTGAGTGCAGGCTAGGTGGAGCCCTAAGGAGGGCAGCGGCAACCTCGTCGTTGTCCGCGGCGATGGAGTTCCGATCCGCTTCGGAGCACGCTGGGCATCCTTGAAGTTCGCCGGGCGCCTCGCGGTTGTACGTTGCCTCGGCCCATCGATCGGGGGACACGAAACGGACAATCTGCCACTTATGTCGGGAAGGGAAGCCTCCCCCGCTCCCTTGCGGATTTTGACGTTCTCCCCGGCAATACTGCCGCGCAGAACCGCGCTGGTTTCCTCGCCGCGCAGGCGTCGGGATTCGTTGACTTCATCCTCTCGCCCGGCACCTACCAGTGGGCGGCCGCTGGTAATGGTCAGTGGATGATGACATTCACTGGCAAGAGCCGAATCCGCGTCCGAGGCGTCGAAGCCGTCCTCAACGACACCACGGCATACAGCAACAATGGCGGCCTTGAGGGCGTCTTCCTGTTCGACAATTGCCGCGACGTGGAGGTGTCCGGCATCGAGTATGTCGGCCCGGCCCTTGCTACACCGGCCACCCATCTCGGCTACCAGGGGGCAACCTTCGTCCGGGCCATCACTGTCACGGACGGGTTGAAGGTGGATGGGCGTCTGACGAATCTGCGATACGGCGTCCAGAGCGGCGATTACGCCGACCCGACAAAGGGCGGCTGCCGCAACTTCGACATCCGTCTCCGCACCTTCTTCTGCGGATACCCGCTGGCGACCTATCTTGCCGAGGGAATCAAGTTCGACATCGACGCGGACCACGTCCACCGCGGCGCTTACCTCTCTGGGGCACGCGCCGTAAAGGGAACGCTGCGGTACTCGAACAGTTACATTGCCGAAGCGGCCTTCCTCGTAACGGACGCTATTCTCACCGGGACCGACGCCGCCGCCCAGGCTGCACCAGTGGCCAGCCCGACAACATCCTTCGGTGCTGATGGGATCGACGTCGATGTCTACGACAAGGGATCGGTTGTGTTCCAGCCCAACTCTTATATGGCTGCAATCTCTCTTTCACGGGTGGACCCCGGCACCTACTTCCGCAATATCGAGATCCGGCTGCACGGGGCGCAAGCCACCGACGCGATCTCCACCCAAGTCCACGGGTTCGGAATCACATCGGTGGCGAAGACCTACCAGACCCGATACCCGTTCAACTGGGAATCCACGATCCTGCTGGAGAACATCGAAGTATCGGGAACGCTAGACAAGTCGGCCACCACAATAACCAACGGCACGGCCGGCGCCCTGAACATCCGAACGGACGACCCCGCTGCACCTACCCATTTCGCCACGGTGCGTAACCTAAAGCTCAATGGGCTAACCATCAAGAAGGGGGTTAGTTACGCTCCCTCGAATGTCTACGTGCGGGGCCTGGTATCCCCCTTGACGCTCGATGGATTCAACGCTGACGGGCTTTATGTCACAGTAGCCGGAAACGCCACGTACCCGGTCGTGGTCAACCAGTCGAGTATCGGCACCCTTGATGTGTCACTCGTCTCCGGGACGAAGATCGTTCCGGGAGCAGGAACAGTGATTGGGGGCTACGTCGGGACACCTGTGCTGCCTACAGCTTTCGCCGCTACGGATGTCCAGGTCTTCACCCCCGGGGTGTCCACCTGGACGAAGCCTGCCAATGCGGTGGCAGTGAAAGTGCTTGTCATCCAGGCAGGTGCAGGTGGCGGATCGGGGCGGCGGGGCGCGGCGGGCACTGTTCGGTGCGGCGGTGGCGGTGGCGGGTCAGGTAACGCCACTGAGATGCTGTTCCGCGCATCGGACCTCCCGGCAACCGTCAACGTGAACGTTACATCCGGTGGCGCGGGCGGCGCTGCCGTTACAGCGGACGACACCAATGGCAATAGCGGCGTCGCACCATCGGCGTGCTTCTTCGGTTCAACCGGCGCGACAGCCCTGGTAAGCACGATTGCGCCGTCACCAGGCGGCGGAGGCACCAACGCGACCGGCGCGGGTGGCGCATCCTATGGAATCTTCCAATGGTCCGGGCAAAAGGGCGCGAACGCTTCCACTACAGGACTGGCCGGATCAACGGCAAGCGCGGGCGTCGCACCCGGAACGGCAACCACAGCGGGTGGCTCGGGCGGCGGCATTACGTCTGGTGACGTGGCTTCCGTGGGCGGCGCCGGGTCCTCTACCGGTCAGCGACCAGCCGCAACCGTTGCCGCAGCAGGGGCGATAGGCGGCGCGGGGGGAACTCCAACGGTCCCCGCACCCGGCCTGTTCGGTGCGGGCGCGGGTGGTGGTGGCTCATCCATCACCGCTGCCGGTGGCGCTGGTGGTGCTGGCGTGGCAGGTTCAGGCGGCGGCGGCGGCGGGGCGTCATTGAACGGCAACAACTCAGGCGCCGGTGGTGCTGGCGGTGACGGTCTGATTATCGTCACCACGTACTTCTAGGGGTCAAGGGTTTCGGACGCGGGGGCGCTTACCGTCAACGCCGTCTAGCCACTTCCGTGCCGCCCTCGTCTGCTTGGTCTCCTCGGCCTTAGGCCCTGGCGCGCTCCATTGCGCGTCGGGGTCTTTGTCGAGGAGCCCAAGCCGGGAGAACACCGCAACACCGATCCATGCAGCCGGCGAATGGTCCCAATAGCCGGTGAGGTAGCTGAGTGCCGAGGCGGCAATGAAGCACCCCATCAGGATTCTTGCACGGGGGTCAGTGCCCGCCGACCGCTTACCGAGAGAAGTCCATAGGACTGCCACGTAAACCAGTACGCCGACGATCCCCATTCCGGTCCCGATCTCCAGAATGAAGTTGTGCGCGCCGATCCCGTATGCGTTGCTGAGCTGAAACGTCGATGCACCGGACCCGACCCAAAACTTATCTTCCGAGACCCAAAAATCGCGGGCAATCGGCCAAATTATCAGGCGACCTGACCAGTCGCCCGTAGCCCGCCCGAACACGCTCTCAAACGCTAGTGACGCAGTATCGATAGCACCTGTCGTGATTGCCGCGGCGGCGGCAATGGCTGCGGCAACGAGCATGCGTATGGGAGGCGTCTTGGCGGCCCAGCACATGAGCAGCCACATGATCATCAAACCTAGCCCGATAAGTGCCCCGCGAGTATCGGATAGGACGATACCCAAAATGATCGATGCCGCTGCGGCCGTGAGCCAGAGCCGCCGGCCCGGCGTTCGGCGCTTGGTGGCCCACAGTAACGCGATCATCGCGAAACCGCCAACGAACGCATACCCGGCATAGTTGACGTTCAAGCCAACCAAGTCCAGGCGGGAGCCTTCAAGCGTCGTTACCTGCGTGGCGTTCTCGTTCCACACCCTGAATACGAGTACAGCGCACCCGGCAATGTAGCCTACTGCCACGGTTCGGAGCTGCTGGAGGGTTTGGATCACGTGACGGACAGCGATGAATATGACCACTACGACGGCATAGTTGCGCGCCGCACCTATTGAAGCATCAGGGAACTCTGACCATAGGGAGGATGCTGCCGCGAACAAGATCAACGCGAGTCCAAGCATTAGCGGGGCGTCGATACGCAAACGCCCCGGCCGACTCAGAGTGACCGCGGCGGCGGCAACGTACAGCCCATAGGTCCCCGCGGTCCCTGGGTCATAAACCGACAGCGCCGCGACCGCCGCCATCATGAACGTCGGCAGCCCTAACCTCAACGCCCGAGGGCGCGGTTCAAGAAGGAACTCATCCACAGATGGCTTGTCATTGTTTACGAGCAGGCTCGCGGTCCCCATAGTCACGAGCCCGATTCTACCCCGGCCCGTTATGGGCCAATAAGACCGGTTTTGTTCACTATCTTCCGGAGCCGTGGCAAGCAGTGCCACGGCTCCGGCGGTATGCCCTATCTATGACCATCACTGACTTTCTCGAATCGCGCACAGCCGAAGAAGAGGTTGCAGCCAATGCGGCTGCGCCATGGGCGACCGGGAGCGGGCATGAAGGCCAGCCGCCTGACTGGTCTATCCACTTCGACAGGTGGTCGCCCGCCCGCCCGCGAACTGGCTGAGTGCGCGGCTAAGCTGCGCGTCGTAGACCTTTAGAAGCGACACCGCGAAACCCGTGAGCCAACAGATCTCCTCTCACGCGTGAAGCAGAGGACGAACGGGCCCCGCAAGACCGCCGCACCCAAGAGGCACGAGGCCGCGCCGCAGAAGACGCCCTGCGGCCCCTCGCTGTCTACAAGAACCACCCGGACTACGGGCAGGAGTGGTAGCAAAAACACGTACGAGTACATATTTCGGCTAGCCCTGGCTACGTCTGAAATCTGCGATGCAGACCCGGCGGCGCACATGGCCTCCCTGGACGAATTCGAAGTCCGGCGCCGGCCGGGGGCGAATGGGAGCGTGCAAGGCAGCTCATCGCTGACCAGTAGTCTCCCTGAATGACGCCTCAGACCAGGGCAATCGTGCCGGAGCCAGACATACAGCACATCAAGGCCGCGCTCGTGCTGCGGGATGCGGGGCAAGGCCGGCGGCGGTGTTCGCGAGGTAGCCGCATCCACGGGCATCTTCACCACCACCATGCACAAGTACGGACGCACCCACGGCTGGGTCCACTAGCAAGCAGCGCGCAGGCTGGGCAGCGGAGCGAGAATGACCGGATGAGTTCACAGCCCGCCTTGAGGCAGTATCCGCTGTCCTAGCCCTTCTCGGCGAAGGTGTGGAGGATCCAGCCACACCCAATCAACCGGAGCCGCAGCGGCGGCAACAGAGCGCAGTAGCCGGATGCTGTGCCGCCGTCGCAGCCTTTGCGTGGAGTCATGGATACCCAAAGCTTCTGGTCTTTGAGGATGTACGCTACGGAACCACCCCCGACGGTGAGGCGGTTGCAACCCCGTCATCGTCGGCGGTGATGAGGATGTTGCCTTCACTGATCGACTCGGAGAGGACGTCGTGCTCGGCGGCGGTGGCAAGCGGCTTTTCCCTGATGAAGACCAGTACGACGGCGGCAATCACCGCCAGCGGGACCATCCAGATGAAGATGGGCGTCAGTGCGTCGTTGTAGGAGGAGACGATCAGGTCTTTGATCTCCGCAGGCAGGTGGTTAACCACCGCCGGCGTGAGGGAGTTCGACCCACCGGGTGTGCCCCCGCGTGTCTCAGCGGCGGGCATACGCTCGGTAAGGAGCGCCGCGAGGCGGCTGGCGAACAGGCTGCCCACCACGGCGGAGCCGAGGGTGGCGCCGATCTGGCGGAAGAAGTTGTTGGACGCCGTTGCGGTGCCCACTTCACGCAGCGGGAAGGAGTTCTGGACGATGAGGACGAGGATCTGCATGCTCAGGCCCAGCCCGAGGCCCATCACGGCCAGGTAGGCGCAGATTTCCCAGAGCGGCTGCCCGGGCTTGAGCGTGGAGAGCAGCACCAGCGCCACGGCCACCAGCACCGAACCGGCGATCGGCATCCACTTGTACCGGCCGGTCCGGCTCACCAGCTGGCCGGAACCCACGGAGGCCACCAGCAGGCCCGGACCCGACGTTGGAAGCCGGGCTCCGCACCCAAGTAGTGACCGCGCTGTTCTACTTGGGCAACGGCAACTCAGTCGGATTCTACGGCAGTAGCCTCGGCTCCTCCTTGAGGAAGATCAGGCGACAGCGGCGGACGCTGACTGCTACGGTCCGTCTAGTGGCACCGACACGCAACATTCTGCTACTGACTTTCGCGTGGTGGGCTCAACGCGAACTATGCCGCCAACAGTTGGTCAACGCCTTCACCGCGCCCCATGCCCTCGCAGAGGTGACGAGAAAGTTTGCGTCCGTCCAGCACGGGCTCTTCTGCTCCACGGAATTAGGCCAGACAGGTCCAGAGAACTCGGACTGGCGCGACGCTGAGTTCCTCACGATGGAGATGGGTGGGGCCCAACATCCACTGCAACCTCGTTGAGCTTCACCCACATGGCTCGTAGCATCTGCGTGCTCTCTTTTCGGACAGTGGCAGTTCTAACCCAGCACCCGTCCCACCGTTCGACCGTCAGATCGCCGCAGATGGACCGGGTCACGAACACATCGTCCGCCACCCAAGCCTCGCCGTCCCTGTATCCAAACATACCCACGGACGGATGAGTTGCCCGGTCCTTGTCCGCTTCAAGCCCCTCTTCATAGCTACCCATGCCAAGAAGTTAGTCCGCTGCGAGACACGAGACACGAGTATCCGGTACTGCATTCCCAGCGCCCGGCTACTTGCCTGGATGAGCGACGAGCGCAAGCAGCACCACATGAGACTTGAGCTTGCTGCCGGTTGCCAGTCTAAGGACGGGCAAATTGCGCCCAATCGCGATAAAACTCCCTCGCTGTTCTCCGCCCCAAAAATGTCGACCGGCCCCCGGCAGCGGCGATGCCCACTCCCAGGAGCTCGTCGGCGACGAAACGGTACGCGAATGCAACGCCGTCCGCGAGGATGTCCAGGGCAGCCTTGACTAAGCTTCGCACCGACCCGTCCCAGTCCGTCACCCTCAGCAGGTAATGAGCTTGCTTTCTGAACTTCAACACCCTGCAACTACCACCACGGGAGCATCGTCAGCGACAAGAACCGTACTGAGCGGGTAAACCATTTGGGCTGATGTCCCTGGCCAGGTGAGCAGCAGCCCAGCGCAGAATCTCATTCTCCTGCTCCAACACGCGTTTCCGTTTCTTCGGCTGCCGCATCTCGCCGACTACGCCTCCGCGGGCGGCCCCGGATTCCTCACGCTCGGCGGTGGCAACATAGCGCTCAAATGCCTGACCGCAAGTCCCAAATCCTTCGCAACCTGCGTCCATCGTCCGGATCGGGTTATATGCCTAACACATATTACTGATCAGCCCAAAAATGCCGCGTAGCCAACCGTATCTTTGCCCGTGATAGCGTGGCTCGAAGCGTAAACCGTGCCAGTGACACGCCAGTACATTGACGAGCCAAAGCGTTGGAAAGGACAACCGCAAGCATAGCTCGAATGATTGTCTTTTTCGTTAAGGCGGGCGCGCGGTTGTCCTTTCCCGAGCTGTCCGCAAAGCACTCGACAGGCACCTTGTTGAGCAATTGCAGCCGTATATATGCAGAGGAATAACGTTGGCCATCACTGCGATTGAGAGTTGGAAGTAAGTTATCGTGAGTCAATTCAGCGTTCTAACAGCCGACAGCCAGTATGACATTGAGCGATGGAGCGAAGCCTGGAATAGATGGCCAGCACGTGAAGTTTTTGCTCACCCTCATTATCTTCGTCTTTTCGGGACACACACGGAGAAGGCGGTCTGCGTTCTTTTTGAATCCCACAACGGGACCGTACTGTATCCATTCTTCCTCCGGAATGTTGATGCACCATATATGAAAGACATAGAATATCGAGGCGTTCGTGATATTGCTAGCCCGTACGGCTATGGGGGTCCGATGGTCATAGAAAGCTTTAACAGGAAGGCCTTGGCGGCAGAGTTCTGGAATCACTTTGATTCTTGGTGCGAGCGGTCAAATGTGATTTCTGAGTTCGTGCGATTTACTCTATTCACAGACTCACTGCTGGAGTTCCCCGGCGAAGCGGAAGTCATTCAGAATAATGTTGTTCGCTCGCTGGACTTGAGCGCGGAAGAGCTGTGGATGGATTTTGATCACAAGGTACGCAAGAATGTGAAGAAGGCTCAGCGCCTTGGTGTGACAATCGAGGTGGACCTTGAAGGTGAATTCTTCGATGATTTTTACCGAATCTATAAAGATACTATGGATCGACGTTCCGCATCGTCTGGATACTATTTTGGCGAAGATTTTTTTCGTGCGATCCACGAGTCACTTTCTGGGCAGTTTGCATATTTTCATGCTCGCCATGAAGAACGCATAGTCTCGACTGAGCTAGTTTTGCTGTCGGAAGAGAACGCCTATTCGTTTCTCGGAGGCACTTTGGGGGAGGCGTTTGACAAAAGACCAAATGACTTACTGAAGTTTGAGATTATGAAATGGGCCGGGCAAAACGGAAAGAAGCGCTTTGTCCTGGGCGGTGGATTTGCCGCTAACGATGGAATTTTTAAGTATAAGAAGGCATTTGCTCCGTCCGGGAGCGTGCCCTTTCTGGTTGGACGCAGAATCCTGAACCCTGTGACCTATAACGCTTTGGTTGAAGGTAGCGTCGCTAGGCGGACGATAGACGGCGCGCCACCTATTCCAAACGGTTACTTCCCGGCATACCGAGGGTAGAACGTTTGTGCGGGTCACCCGAATAGTGGCTGAACTTGATCGCCAAAAATATCGCCCTGACTGTCATCCCTTTGCCCTCGATAGGACCTGCCCATGCACATTCTGATTGTCAGCCAATGGTTTGATCCTGAACCGACCTTCAAGGGTCTGCTGTTTGCCAAGGAACTCCAGCGCCAGGGCCACCAAGTGAGTGTACTTACTGGCTTTCCCAATTACCCAGGAGGGAAGATTTATCCCGGGTACCGCGTTAGGCCGTTTCAACGGGAAGTCATACAAGGTATCCCGGTTAACAGGGTTGCCCTCTATCCGAGTCACGATAGTTCTGGCATCAGGCGGGCACTCAACTATGCTTCCTTTGCCGCCTCCGCTAGCATCGGCGCCCTGCTGGTTCAGCGACCAGACGTCGCCTACGTTTACCACCCGCCCGCGACGGTGGGTATCCCGGCGTTGGTGCTCAAGGTCCTTAGAGGCGTTCCCTTTGTCTACGATGTACAGGACCTATGGCCCGAGACTCTTGCTGCCACGGGAATGATCCGGGGTTCGTCTGTCCTTTCATTTGTGGACCGGGCGATGTTAGGGGTCTACCGAATGGCATCTCGGATCGCCGTGCTCTCCGAGGGCTTTGGCAGTGCACTCAAGCAAAAGGGGGTTCCGGCAGGCCGCATAGACGTTATTCCGAACTGGGCGGACGAAGCCCAGATCAACCTTGAGACGCGCTCTCCGGTGGCTGATTCAAATTGGCCTTTGGGACTCGGGGATAAGTTCACAGTCACATTCGCTGGAAATCTCGGCAAGGCGCAGGCCCTAGAGACTGTATTGGATGCTGCAGAACTCCTGAGGGACCAGGACGAGGTTCGCTTCCTCCTCATAGGCGCAGGAGTGGAGGCAACACGTCTGGCCGGTGAGGCCGAGCGCCGAGACTTGGATAATGTCATCTTCATTCCGCGGCAGCCGATAAGTAAAATTGGCGATTTCTTGAGCCGCTCCGACGCCCTTCTTGTGCACTTACGAAACGATCCATTGTTTGAAATAACCGTACCGTCCAAGACGCAGGCCTACCTCATGGCTGGTCGCCCGATTCTCATGGGGGTTAAAGGCGACGCGGCAGCAATGATCGAAGAGGCTGGGGCAGGGATAGCCTTTGAACCCGAATGCGCAGCTGACTTGGCAGAAGCGGTTAGGAATCTCATGTCGCGTACGCCTGGGGAGCGCCAAGCTTTGGGTGTGTCGGGTGCCAGATACTACGCTGAAAACCTGGCGCTCAAAGTTGGTGCGGAACGGTTCAGCAGGTCGCTGTTCATTGCAAGCCTCTCCAAGCCGAGAGTGCTTGGTGTGAAACGGCTGCTTGATGTTGTGTTCTCGGCGCTTGCTCTGGCCACTCTCGCCGTCCCGATGGGTGTCGTAGCTGTTCTGATTCGCAAGAAGCTGGGATCACCTGTGTTCTTTAGGCAGATACGGCCCGGACGCGACGGCAAGCTCTTCGAAATGTACAAATTCAGGACCATGACGGATGCAAGGGACGTTCATGGGCGACTCCTGCCTGATAGTGACAGACTGACTAGGTTCGGATCTCTGCTTAGAATAACGAGTTTCGACGAACTTCCGGAGCTGTGGAACGTTTTGAAAGGCCAAATGTCCCTCGTCGGCCCGCGGCCGCTGCTGACGCGTTACTCGGAATATTTCACGGAGGAAGAAAGCCTTCGGACCGTGGTGCGCCCAGGCATCACTGGCTGGGCCCAAGTCAACGGACGTAATACGTCATCATGGAGCGACCGCCTGGCGCATGATGTGCGGTACGTCAAGAGCTACTCCCTGGGCTTTGATGCCAAGATTCTAATTCTGACCGCATTGAAAGTCTTCCGCCGGCAGGGAGTCGTTGTGGACCCCGAATCGATCATGCAGAACCTGGATGATGAGCGGCGGGGAGCAAAGACTACATGAAGTCGATTCTCATCCGAGCCCTGACGAAAACCGATCTACCTGCAGTGTCCGATCTGATCCACGCTTCCTTCGGCGCGGCGCTCCGGCCCTTCATGACTTACACGCAGCATGGCATTGGAGCCTTTCTCTCGGTGCACGTGCAATATCCGGGTTCAGATCCCGGAAGGTACTTGCTGGTCGCTGTAGATGAAGCCAAGCAACAGGACGTTGTGGGATTCGCTGAGTTTCGAATCATAGGAGGCAACGTTGGTTTTCTTTCGTATGTCTGTATTACTGAATCCGCCCGAGGACGTGGGATCGCCCGAGCCTTCCTCGAGTCCTTCGTGGAAGATCGCCCAGAGCTGGATCAGTTGCAGTTGGACGTGTTCCAAGATAACGCTCCTGCGGTGTCCCTGTACCGCAAACTCGGATTCACACCCACCAGCACCGTCGCCTGGGTGTCGCGATCTATGCCAGCTCCCGTTGGAGCCGCCAGAATTCGCACCCTCCCGACGGCGTTGGCAAATCTCAGCACTTATGGCTTCTGTGAAATGGAGGTGATGAACGAAACATCCGTCACAAGGATTGGTCTAGTAGGTCAGACGGTACTGAGGTGTTTCTCCGCTCAAGCATTCGACGATGATGCCCTGCTCTCCAGCTTGAGGCGCCACTTCCCCCTTGTAGAGACGGCTCTAGTCATCTTGCCGACGGAGCACATCGCCGGAATATCCTCGGTCCACCAAGTAGTCAAACTATCCGACCGTATGAAACTCAGCCTCTAAGGCTGCACTGTAGAGGAGCTTATATGTCCCACCAAATAGCGAAGACTGCGGTTGACCGCGAGAATTTCTTCGAACCGGCTTTATTCTATCAATCAGCACGGGAAGGAATGCGCGACTTCCTGACTAACGTACTTCCTGAATCGCACGACGGGGTTTTACTCCCGGCCTTCATCGGCTGGTCCCCCAACGAGGGTAGCGGTGTCTTTGATCCTGTCGGTGAGCTAGGCAATCACTTTGGTTTCTACGATCTCAACCCAGACCTCACTGCGGATTTGGAGGATCTAGAGCGAAATCTGTCGACCGGAAGATACCGGGTACTCGTATTAATCCACTATTTCGGGCGAACGGAACCAGCACTTTCACGGGTCAGTGAGCTCGCACAGCAATATGATGTCCTCCTCCTCGAGGATCTGGCGCATGGCTTCTTCAGCTCAGTCAACGGCAAGGACGCAGGGTCATTCGGTCAGGTCCGCCTCTTCTCTTTGCACAAGATGTTTCCATTGACGCAAGGTGGCCTCATCACCTACTCGTCTCAGACACTTGTCAAAGGTCAGAAATCGACAATGGCCGAACTCGCCGTCGATATCATGTCCTACAACTGGGATGCAATCGCCGCGATAAGACGGGCGAACTTCGCAGGCTTAACCGAACGGCTAAAGTCACTACCCGAATTCGGCGGTAAATTTCAGCTCCTATGGCCGGAACTTGGGGCTTTGGACGTCCCGCAAACTCTTCCTGTGCGCATATTCGGCGATTCTCGTGACAACATTTATAAGTGTATGAATGAAGATGGCCTCGGCATGGTCAGCCTGTACCATACTCTGATAGATCACGTTCGACGCGACTTCGACTCGATGATGGACCTATCACGGCATATTATTAATTTTCCCGTGCACCAAGATGTCCGGCCTGAGTCGTTGGATTTCCTTGTCTCGGCTTTCCAGGCACGCCTAAACGACTAACGGAAGACGAATTTCTTGACTACGCCGGAGCAGCATCTGCCTACGATGCGCCGGCACTGCCGGGCCCTAAAGACTCCGCCGCGAAGCCTTGGTCGTGCGAGACTTGGCAGCCCAGGACGAGATCTTCGGCATTGATCTGGGTGGGCCTGCGCCCGGACCGGGTCCTGGAAGTCTCCTAATGAGCAGGACACCGTCATGCGGAACTCGCCGAGTTGTCGGGAGCGCCGCTGAAACCGCTGATGTATCTCATCGCGTCCAGATGCCCTCGCGTTGTATCCAACCGCGTGGGCAGTGCGCGAACGAATGCGGCACCTGCGCTAAGACGGCCCGAATCAGCGGGCGCATTCGCGTAGTAGCCAGCTATCAGTGCGGCTGCCTCCGCCGGATCTGTCGGGTTGAAATAATACGGTGCACTTCCGGAGATATCAGTTATAAACTCGAGGTTTGATGAAAAGACCGGCAGACCTAGGGCCATGCCCTCCAAGGGAGTGACTGAGGACGTTTCATTCAGGCTTGGGAAGAACACTCCGTCGCTCAGGCGGTATTGATCGTAGCATTCTGCTCGAGACAGCGTTCCGACTGCTGCAATACCAAGCGCGTTCTCAAGTCCAAGCGACTTTAACTCATCAGGCCGAAGCGTACACACTACCTGAAGCTCAACGCCATATTTCGCCCGGAGTATTTCAGCGGTCTTAGGAATTATTTGGTGGTTCTTATGCGGATAACCTCGCGCGGGATAGAACAGGCGAACCAGTGCTCGGTCGTTAACAACCTGGGGTATGCGTTGAGGTCTCGCCCGCGGGTCTTGGCCGAGGAAAATGTCTGCGGGGGCATTCGGGAATACCCAAACCCGCCGACCCGGGACACGTGCAGAGAGTTCCTTCGCCATGCTGTCGGTCTGTGTGAGAAAGGCGTCATATCGCGAAAGCAACAGGCGCTTTATGGCATTACGCCCAGCCGCCTTGGATCGATCGAGAATAGGCTGATGTTGGACCGCAGGCGTAAGGATGGATCTATCCGCAAAGCCCAATATTTCTTGCGACGCCATTCGCCCGACGTAGTCCGGACCCCTGAGCACGAGACGAACGTCAGCCCAGACCTTGCTTCTCCGTCGGAGAGTTTGAAGGTTGGCAGGATCCGTCCTCTGTACGACAGTCACTCCAAGACCGCGAAGCTCGTCCAATCGACTCATCTCGCTGGCGATCTCATCTGACACATAGACGAACCAATTCCGCGCCCAATTCATGTGATGTGTATCATAGAAATCCGGAAGCGTGTCTAAGAGGTTGGCAGCCCCGCCAATCGCTCCGCCAGTGCGAATGTTCGACGCATAGACGATGGCCCTCATAGATCCCCTGCTATAAATTTTGAAAGCGTGTCGCTCCAAGCTTTCGGCGTGTAGAGGTCCAAAGCATTTAGGCGAACAGACTCGCGGTCAATCTCGATAGGGAGACTGCGGAGTGCCTCGACTAACGCTTCCAGGGTTGGATTAGCTACGAGGACCGCATTCACACCGTTTTCGAGGTGCTCAGACAAATCGCTAAAAACATTACCAAGGATCGGCGTCCCTAAAATCAAGCTCTCCGGGACTTTCGAAGGAAATCCGAGATTCGATCTTCGATCCGCTTGATTCCGCAATACGACGCTAAACGTAGCGCTATGCACTACAGCTAGCGTCTCCTCCCAACCAAGACGGCCATGAAGGGTGAATGCTCCGGCGCTTAGTCGTTGGCCTAGAGCTGCCTTCGTCTGTTGACTATATGCCCCAACAACGTCTAGGTGGAATTTTTGGCCACCTGGATCCACCTCCGCCAGTGCGTTGGTGATCACTGAAAGACCGACGATATCCTTACCGCGAGCGCGAAGGTCGGTACCAGTTGTCACAAGGCGGATGCGATCTGTGAGTCGGGCACCAAAGGCCCGACTTCCAATGTCAAAAATCGGTGGAACAACTAGAGGGGCAGGCCCGCGCTTCCCCAAACGAGCAGCCATAGTCCTAGATATGGCGAAATAACGACCACGTCGCCAAGCAAGCGCGCGCATAGTGAGTTCATTTAATGCTGCAAATGGACCGAATTTGCCTCCTGGCAGGTCTGCCGGATTTAGCCATTCGGTAACGTCAACGACGAAGGGTATACGACGGTTTCGTGCAAAATGATCCAGACGAAGCAGCGCAACGGGGTCGGCATTATAAAGGATTAGTGCGTCCGGGTTGACGCCCTTAAGCTTCCTGGCTAGCTCGGAAGTAGAACCCCCGAGATAGCGGACTAGCCGAGATAGACCACGAGTGCCCTTCCCCCGAGGAGACCCGCCAGGAATCACCCGAATTCTTGACATGTCTAGGATAGAGTCCCACTCTTTCGACATTTGGTCTGAGACATGGTCGTTAGTGAATATCAGGACTTCGTGGCCCGCCTGCACAATCGCCTTAGCTAGCCCGACATTTCTCAGAGCCCCGGCGTTCACTGTGCGAAATGAGCTCGGAGTGAAGTAGGCAATTTTCATCGGCATCTCTTCGTAACTGGACTAGGTGAATCTTGGTGACACTCCACCGCGAATCGGAGTGCCTCGGCAAACCTGCGACGCACGAATGGGGCGTCGAACTGTTCAGGCAACTGGGGCAGACCAACGGACTCCCCGATGCTGCCTGCCCAGTCGCTTAGTTCTTCAACGACCTGCCTTAGCGAATCAGAACTGGTTGAGCGGGCAAATCTGACCCGAGCACCGTGGGACCGGAACTCCTCAACACTGGCTTGTCCGGGAGGACCCACAACGATCAGCGGACGATTGGCAGCGAGGTACTGAGGTACCTTCGTGGATACCGAAAAGCGGGTAAACCGAGAAATACTCGGGTCCTCTGACTCAACGAACAACAGGGCGTCCGCCTCAACTAGCTTCCTGGGAACGTCTTGAGCATCAATTTCCCCGCCCCACCTGAGGTTGCTTGGTAGATGCGGCGGAAGGAATCGTTCGGCGTCCGCCACCGGCGTATGCGCAACGACAATCCAATCTCCCAAGTCGGCGTCTCCCATAACCTGCGCAAGATTGATCAAGACGTCTGCTCTTCCAAGATGAAGGCCGCCAACGTAGACGAGCTCCTTCTTCAGGTTTGCCCGATTATGATCACCGTCATTTACAAAAGAATATTCGCCGAGCTCTACACTGTTGCCAACAGCTCGGCAATCGATGCCCAGACGGTTGCGATAATCGATTGCCATCGCGGACCCAATCGTCAGACACAAAGGGCTCCGAATAAAGACACGACGCAACAAACGCGCTGACTGCTTCTGCGCCCAACCTCCGAGCTCGCGATTGGGATATAGCGCGTCCATCCAGTCATCCATGAAGTGCGGGACAATTGGCGAATCAAACCGACCGGAAAGAGCGAGAGCCATCGACATCATCTTTCCGCTTCCCAACAGTGAATGGATGACAGTTGGCCGGAATGCCTCGATCTCCCTAACGGTACTATTCGGCAACCTCACCGGGCTTAGGTCTGAAACCGCCTTTGCTTCTCGCCGCAATCGAGCGGAGGCTCCATGTCCGTCTACCTGAATGGCTGCGTTCAAGCCGTCGTGCGCTACGCCAGGAGCCGGAAGCATGGAAGCCCTCAGTATTCCTAATGCCCAGTGGACAGCACCGGCAACAGGAGCGGCGGAACTAGGCAATGTCACAATATTCGGCCCGCTCATTTGGCCGGGATCTTCGACGACTTGGAGTACCGATTCGGCGGGAAAGCCCTTGTAAACGCTCTCCAAGGTCTGCCCAGTCGCATCCCTCGATCCAATGGGCTTTGTACCCAGATAGAGTACGCGGACATCACTCACTTAGTCTCCACTAATTGCTTGAGTGCGTCTTTCGACGCACGGGCCAGAGTTTTGCGGTATCCGATTAACGCAGCAGGCCAGACGAAGAGACAGTACAGGACTGCCCCAGCAAAAGGGATCCATGCGGCACCTAAGTTGGTCGCCACGAACCACTTAACGGGCACGACTGCCAAGTAGAGGATGTAACCAATCGTCTGCGGCCCCAATACCCCGCCTCCGTTTTGAACCATGAACATAGGCGCGACTACGGCCTGTACGAAAACCATAAGCGCCAGACCACAGAGGAGCGTTTTGCTCGGCGAGATCGCATCGCTTAGCCACCAAGTGATGGCTTCCGTTCCGATGAGTACTCCGATTCCCGCGAGACCAGCCACGGAAAGGGACGTAACGACCGTCATCTTGCGGGTCGTCGCTGTCACCCACGCAGTGTCTCCGCTCTGCAGCGCGCCCGCATTCAACGGCCAAAGCGGTGTTGTGAGAATCGAAATTACAACGGCAATCATGGCGAAAATCCTGGCTGGGACTGCAAAATTTGCAACCTCCGCAAGAGAGGTGGTCTGAGCCACGACCCAGTTGTCGGTGGCAAGGCTTATCGTCATAAGTACGGTGATGAGAAGAAATCGTCCCCCGATACCGGCTAAGTCCTTCAGGTCGGCCAAGCTGAATTGATTCACACGAGGCGATATCGATCTTCCGGACTTTCCCGCAAAGAATAATACCGTGTTGAGTGCGGCAACACACACGGGAGCGAACGACGCAATAGCAATAAAGATATCGCTCCCAAGATCAATCTGCGCCGCTGCAAGAACTGCCGCTATCCCAACCAAGCTCGCTGCTCCTTGCCAGATGTTGGAGCGTCCTACCTGCTGCATTCCGTACTGAATCCGGATAATAAGCGAAGCCACAATGTTTAGCATGAAGCCGGTAAGCGTCAACAGCGTGAGCGACTCAACCTGCGTGTTCCCAGCGCTCGATGCGCCGCCAACGATGAGAGCCCAGTCAAGAAACACGGATGAAAGCCAGAGCATCGATAAACATATTGCAACCGCAGCAGAGAGCGCTATGTAGGCTGTGGATACAAGTCGCTTGGCTCGCGCAATGTCATTTACCGCCATTACTTTTGCAAGTTTAGTCATAAGCCCGGCGCCGATTCCGAGATCCGCAAATACCGCGACGGCAGTCAAGGACAGTGCTGCAGCCCATGCCCCATATAGATTTGCACCCAGGTACTGAAGTGATATTGGCACCGTCACAAAGGGCGAGAGCATCGCGACCCCTCTGCTAATCGCAGAAGTTGCAACGCCAATTCGGAGTTGACGTGTTCGAATCTGTACCACTACCATCCGTTCTGTGCATCCAAAAGTGTCCACGATTCCATTTGGCCGCAGGGCCTCACACACAAAACTCCGTTCCGGGTATGGACATGGGAATCTCCCGATGACTTAATCTCGGACGGATCTACTGTCGGGGCCGGCTCGCCTTTGAGCCTCTCAGTCAGCAGTGAAGCTTGCACTGCGTCAATCTTCGCAGCGATAACGCTACAATTGCATCCACCTGACGACTACAGCTGCTGAGGCTGCCCAGGCTTAATTCGGCGACTTGCGGACGGTGCAGCCTACAACTCCATGTACCAGTCGTAGACCTCTTTCAGCGCATGGACGAAGTCGGGCTGCACAACGTCCGGCAGAAGTGACGTCAACAAGGCCGAAGACGCTTGTGAATGCTTAACGTCCCCTGGCCGCGGATCAACATACTGAACTTTGATGGGGCTGCCGTGCAGTTCCTGTAGGAGGGCCACGACCCCATTGAGCGAAGTGCGCGTCCCGAACGCAAGGTTGACGGGGGTCTCGCTTGTGACCGTGCGCAAAGCGGACTTCGTAATCGCATCCGTCACGGCATGGATAGACGTGAAGTCACGCGACTGCTCTCCGTCGCCAAAAATCGTCAACGGCTCGTTGTTCTTCAGTGCCGCCAGGAACTTGGGGATAACAGCCGCATAGACGTGATCGGCCCTCTGGAGTGGCCCAAAGACATTGAAAAACCGGAATGCGATTGTGTTCAGTCCATAACTTGTGGCGTATGCATTTGTGTAGGATTCAGTGGCCAATTTTGTCACCGCGTAAGGACTCAAGGGCAGAGTTGCCAGCGATTCGACCTTAGGAAGTGCGGGGTTCGCACCATACACCGACGATGACGAGGCGACGCTAACGTGCTGTACTCCGTTTGCCCGTGCAGCCTCGAGCACATGCAGCGTCCCGTCAATGTTCACAGCATTCGTGGAAAGTGGATCCTTTATCGACCGGGGAACAGAAGGCAGCGCACCGAGGTGCACGACGGCATCCACGCCGTCACTGGCTCGGAGGACGTCGTCGTAACTGCGGAGGTCTCCCTCTATTTCTTGAACGCGAGCGTGTGGGACGGTGCGGCGAAGGCCCGTTACGTAATTATCTAACGTTCGCACGCGTTCCACATCAGGTTGTGCCAGCAAGTGATTCACCAGATTTGTTCCGATGAAGCCGCAGCCGCCAGTTATTAGAATATCCATAATTTCGTCTCCTAGATCGAATGCACTACGTCAGTAATCTGCCCCGCCGCAAAAGTCCGCTTACAACGTGTGGATTTTGCCGCCGGCCAGCCTGTTCTTAGTGTCGAGCACCACCGCGCCGTTCCTGTCGAGGAGGTCATACGAGAGGTCATCATGATCTGTCAGCAGAACGATGATGTCAGCCTCGTCTACGCTCTTCTCTGACAAGGTCGAGTTGGTGACTCCGCCCGGCCAACGATGAGACTCAACATGGCTATCCACCGCGGATATCTTGGCTCCCATGCCGCGCAACAACTCGGCAACACGGAGTGACGGCGCCTCGCGAATATCCCCGGTATTCTTCTTGTAAGCCAGCCCCAGCAGCAGCACGCCCGATCCGTTGACGGCCTTGCCCTCCTCATTGAGCAATTCCACCATCCGCTGCACGACATAGTTGGGCATATTGTCGTTGATGTCATTCGCAAGCTCAACGAAACGGAAATTTTGACCTAGCTTACGGCGCACCTGCCAGGACAAGTAACTTGGGTCCACAGGGAGGCAATGGCCCCCGACACCTGGACCCGGCGTAAACTTCATAAACCCAAACGGTTTCGTGCTTGCAGCCTCGATGGACTCCCAGACGTTCACACCCAGCTGATTAGCAAAAATAGCCAGTTCGTTGACTAATGCAATGTTGACGTGCCGGAACGTGTTTTCCAGTAGCTTGGTGAGTTCGGCCTCTTTGGGCGTACTCACGGGCACCGTCTGGTCCACTAAATCATTGTAGAACCGCTGAACATGTTGGAGAGACTCTGCGTTGATCCCCGAAACCACTTTTGGCGTCTCGACAAAACCCCAGGTCTTATTTCCGGGATCAATTCGCTCTGGACTATAGCCAACGTGAAAGTCAGTCCCCGCAGTCAGCCCTGACCCACTTTCAAGGATTGGCACCAGTAACTCTTCCGTGGTCCCCGGGTACGTGGTGGATTCAAGAACGACTACTGCCCCCGCCGTCAGATGGGCTGCCAGCGAGCGTCCAGAGTCCTCGATAAACGTCAAGTCCGGCAGACTTTCCCTCAGCGGAGTAGGCACAGTAATGATAGCGATGCCGAAGCCGTCAACTTCCTCATAGTCGGTCGTTGCGATATACCGACCAGAATCTAGTGCGAACTGTAGTTGCATGTTGGAGATGTCATCAACATAGGACTCCCCTAAATTGAGCGAGTCGATACGGTTCTTGTCCAAGTCAACGCCGACAACGGTGTAGCCAACTTCAACGGCTCTCATCGCAACCGGAAGGCCTACATAACCCTGTCCAACAATTACAACTTTTCGTTCCTTGATGACCATTTCCAATATCTTCCAGTTATGATTGACTATTCCAAGGAGCGTCACAAGAGGCCTATCAATTTGACGGTATTTTCCAAATTGATTCCAGCCCGGCATGAAAGCCTTAGATGGAAAAGTAGTACGATTTTGCGTTGAGGGCACGTAATCATCCGCACCTGGGCGCACAGACCTCTAGGAGGCCGGGACGACTTTCGTCGAAGGATTCTGTAAATGACTCGTTGCAGCTTTGGGTTCCCTATGAGGTTCTAATTCCCGTTCGCTGGCGATGGCTATGGGCCGTCGAACGTATGAAATTCAGGACACGCCGCGAAGTGTCGGTCACGTCGTAGTCTGAGGGTGAAGTGGCTGGACCACTGGCGCTGAACTCCTCCAATGCTATGCGCACACCATCAGCAATTGAATCTGACGTGACGCCAACAGTGATGATTCCCGCAGTGTCCAGCGACTCCGGACGCTCGATAAAGTCGCGAAGCGTGACAGCCGGGAACCCAAGAACAGCCGACTCTTCACTAATGGTTCCGCTGTCCGAAAGGACAAGCTTCGCAGACTGCTGGAGTTTGATGTAATCATGGAATCCAAACGGCGCGTGAAACCGCAGCCCACGCTTTAGGTCATCGGGCAGCTCGTCCAGGCGATTGCGAGTTCGTGGATGCGTTGATACAAGTACAGGCAGTCCATGGGACCTTGAGAGATGGCTGAGTGCGTCCAGCACAGACGTGAGCCGCTCAGCACTGTCGACGTTCTCCTCGCGATGCAGACTTACGAGAAAATAACCACCAATAGAGAGCTTCTGCTGCTCTAACACGTCACTCGCAGCAATCTGGTCTGCATTGGCGTCCAGTACTTCTCGCATGGGCGAGCCGGTAAGCACAATACGTGATGGGTGAATGCCCTCGGCAAGCAAATTCCGCCGGGCATGTTCTGTATACACGAGGTTATAGTCTGCAACATGGTCCACCAGCCGTCGGTTGACCTCTTCCGGAACATTTTCATCGAAGCAACGGTTTCCGGCTTCCATATGATAAACCGGAATCTTCATACGACGAGCCATCAGCGCAGATATGCAACTGTTCGTATCACCCAGCACCAACATGGCATCGGGCTTCTCCGCAGCCAATACCGATTCAACTTTAGTTAGAATCGTGCCCAACACGGCACCAAGGGAGCTTGTATCCGCTTCCAAAAAATGGTTAGGACGGGGCAGCCCGAGGTTTTCGAAAAAGACTTCGTTCAATTCGTAGTCATAGTTCTGGCCCGTATGAACCAACACATGGTCCACGTGCTTGTCGAGGCGCTTAATGGTTGCCGCCAGACGGATTATTTCTGGCCGAGTGCCAACGACTGTCAGCACTTTCAATCTCTGGGTCATTAGACTGGCTCCGCAATCGTGTCAGGTGCTGAGGGGTTGAATACCTCGTTCGTCCAGAACGAGGTATAGAGCGTGTCCGCTCCGGTGTTGGTAATCTTGTGTGTCCACATAGTTGGCATGTCAACAGCCATAGGCTCATCACCGGTGACCGGAAACTCGTAATAGTCGGTGGAAAAAAGCTTCCGCAGGGAAATTGTGGCGGTACCTGACAACACGGTAAAGCGCTCAATCTTGCGTCTGTGGTAGTGGTCTCCACGGCTGATGCCCGGTTCCGTGGTGGAGAACGACGACTGGCCCGATCCCCCATGTGTGCGAATGATTTCAAAAAACGAACCGCGCGAGTCGGCACGACGTTCCAGCGCCAGGGGGGTTTGCACCGGGAACGCATATGACCTATATGTGTTGAAAAGGTCACGGTCAAACTTCGTGCGTATGTCAGGTATATCCCCTGAGCGATACACCGTAGCGATGCTTGACAGCCTCCGAAGCAGACCACTTACGGACTCACGAACTTGGAGCCGGTTAGAAGACTCCAGATCGATCGTCCCAATTAGAGTATCGGCGGCATCCTGTACGTGCAGAAGTGTCAGGTCTCGATCCTGTTCCACCGTGGGCTGGTCGCCCTGCGACAGCAAGTGGCAGAATGTAGCAGTGACCGCATTGTAGAAAGGGCGCCCGTGCTCGCCGAACAAATTGGGTAAAAGTACGTCCTCAAACCGTGCCCCCGCCCTCTCCGCACCGGCTCGGAGAATATCTGCAGCTCTCCTTTTTGCGTCTCCATAGATGCTTCCGTTGGACGCCTGGGTGGAATTGGCAAACACAACAACGGGCGGCGGAGTCTCGCATTGTGCAAGAACCTGCGCGACCTGCTCAGCAAAGAGAACATTTCCGTCCTCGATTTCGACGTCACTCCCGCGGTTAACCCCGGCAATGTGTATTAGTCGCGGCGTACCATCAATAGAGTCGACCGCTGCCTTCAAGTCAAACCCATCCCCCAATGAGATAGATCGACTACTACCCATCTCACGGAGTGCGGCCCGGGTGTGCCAGCCGAGGAATCCGTTCGCTCCAGTCAGCGCCACAGCCGTCACTGGTCAACAAGCCTTTTATTGTACGACAGTCCGGCCGCAGTAAGCTCCCGACGTACTTCGGGAAGCGTCAGCAAGAGATCCTCGACCTCGGAAACACTCATCCTTGGAACGGTATGGGAATCGTAATCAGAGTACTCTGCCTGAACTACGTCGCCCTCTTCAAAGTAGACGCTGTAATTCAGATCCCGCTTGTCAGCTTGGATCCTGAAGTAGTCCCCCATGTCGCGAGCACGTGAAAGTTCTTCACGAGTTGCTAGGGCCTCCGACAATTTCTCGGCATGTCGTGTCCCAATCACATGGATACTGGAGGACGCCCGGAATAGATTCACCGTGGCCTGAGCTAAGTCGCCTACAGTACATGCCCGCGCCTTACGAATGAACAGGTCGCCTTGGTTGGCATTGTGGAAGGCGAAATCAACCAAATCGACGGAGTCGGCAAGTGACATCATGAAGCGAGTCATATCGGGATTCGTCACCGTGAGATCTTTACCCGCTTTGATCTGTCGGATGAACAGCGGAATTACTGACCCTCGAGAATACATGACATTTCCGTAGCGGACACACGAGACCGTTGTTGCGGCATTTGGATTGTTCAGGCCGTGCGACTGCGCAACCTTTTCCATCATTGCCTTGCTCATCCCCATTGCATTGACCGGATAAACCGCTTTGTCGGTGCTCAAGCAAACTACCGATGTTACACCAGCGTTATCCGACGCCCGGACAACATTTTCACTTCCAATAATATTGGTCTTCATCGCTTCCGTGGGGAAGAATTCACACGAAGGAACTTGCTTCAGGGCAGCGGCATGGAAGACAAAATCGACATCGCGGACCGCCCGTTCAACACTGTGATAATCACGGATATCTCCAACGTAGAAGCGCAGTCGGGGATCACCGATCTCATGCCGCATAAGATCCTGTTTGGCTTCATCCCGACTCAAAATTCGGATCTGCTCTGCGCCTTGGGCCAACAATTTCTCCACCACAGTGTGCCCGAAAGATCCGGTTCCACCTGTGACGAGGATGCGCTTACCCTCGTAACCGCTTGATACTTCCGACATCGAAAATTCCCTTTCAACTGGCAAAGTCTTCATGCCTATTTTGGATCGAACTGAATGGTGACATGAGCCTTCAACCCCGCAAATGTTCCGCCACGTTCAAATAACACTCTCAACCATCTAACGATTGCTCACCAAAAAGTCCGTCACCGCTGCACCTACTCGTTCGCGGGAGATAGCACTCATGGCCGATCCGCTGGGGAGCGTCAGCCCGGTCTCGAAAAGCCTCTGGGATGTCCCGTTCGTAAGCCCCCTCGCCTGGCGGAAGACTGGCTGAAGATGCATCGGCTTCCAGAGCGGACGGCTCTCGATATTACTGACGGCCAACGCGGAGCTTAAATCGCTTGCATTGAACCCTGTCGCGGCTGGGTCCACCACAATCGAGGTAAGCCAGAAGTTGTCGTACGTGTCCGTATCTCCACCGAAAATCGAAATTCCGGTGACACCGTCAAAGAGTTGCCTGTAGTACCTGCGATGGTCCTGGCGCCTCAAGATCATCTCGTCTAGTCGGACTAGTTGAGCGCGGCCAAGGGCTGCCAGGAGATTGCTCAATCGATAGTTGTAGCCGACGTCTGTGTGCTCGTAATGGATGACAGGTTGGCGTGCCTGAGTTGCTAGGTAACGCACCCGAGAAGCCAGCGCCCCATCGTCAGTCAGCAGCATTCCTCCGCCAGAGGTGGTCATGATTTTGTTTCCATTGAAGGAGAAGATGGCCACTTCGCCCCATGCGCCGGCTGGCCTTCCATCGTGAACTGCGCCGAGGGATTCGGCTGCATCGGCAATTAGAGGAACACCGTATGCGCTTGCTAGCCCGGAAATAACCGTGTAATCAACGGCCTTACCTAGGAGATCTACGGGAACGATGGCTCCTATACGCTGTCCGGCAGCTGTGAGGGACTCCAAGGCAGCTTTTAGCAACTCTGGGTCCATGTTTCCCGAATCCGGCAAGCAGTCGATGAAGAATGGTTCCGCGCCGGTGTAAGCAATGGCGTTGGCCGTGGCAGCAAATGTCATAGTGGATGTCAACACCGCGTCGCCAGGGCCAACACCGTGGGCAAGAAGTGCCAAGTGTAATGCAGCGGTCCCTGAGCTAAGTGCAACAGCATACCTACGACCGATGCGATCAGACATTTCCTGTTCAAAAAGGTCCACGTCTGGTCCCAGCGGCGCGATCCAACCTGAACGAAGGGCCTGGAGCAGGTATTTCTCCTCCAAGTCGCCTACGTCCGGGGAGGACAAGTAAATACGATCATTCATTCCGGGCTCCGAGTGATGAGGCGAAATAGGCCTTGGGTGCATCGTGCGAGGGGGCCCCTGTTTCTGGCCAGCGCTCCAGATAAAGGTTGTCCGGGTCCAATGGAGGCACAGCAGTGTGCGTGACTTTGGGGTGGAATGGACGTTCGTCATGTTCACTCACGCCAAAGAGCTCCTCATGTAGTTTTTCGCCCTCGCGGAGTCCCGTAAAAACGATCTCAATGGACCTGCCTGAACTGGCAATGACGCGCTTGGCAACATCTAGGATTTTTATGGGGCTTCCCATATCAAGTATCAAAGCTTCTCCAGGCCGACCAATGGCCCCTGCCTGGATGACAAGTTGGCATGCTTCTGGAATGGTCATGAAGTACCTGGTTACCTCCGGATCGGTGACGGTAACTGGACCTCCGGCCTCAATCTGGGCAATAAAGGTGGGCAGCACAGAACCACGGCTTCCTATGACGTTGCCGAAACGCACAGAGAGATATGACTCGCCCGATTTCGCCGCGGACCAAGCAGTCAACCGCTCGGCGGTCCGTTTGGACTGACCCAGGACGCTAATGGGGTTGGCTGCTTTGTCTGTTGAAATGTTAACAAAAGTCTTGACACCCACGGAGCGGGCGGCATTCAAGACGTTAAGTGTACCTAAGACGTTGGTCTTCCAAGCCTCTTCGGGGTATTGCTCCAACATAGGCAGATGCTTGAGCGCAGCGGCATGAAACACGACCTCGGGGCGTCGCTTGTGAAATATTTCCTTAAGCGCGGCTGAGTCTCGGATGTCACCCAACACAACATCATCGCTGTTCAGCAGACCATGCCCGGAAATGGAAATCTGCACCCCATGGAGACCTGTTTCGTCTCGGTCCAACATGATTAGCTCTTGGGGGTTGTACCTAGACAACTGCCGACACAGCTCCGCCCCAATTGAGCCCCCGGCACCCGTTACCAGAACCCGTTTTCCGGCCACATATCCAGCAATGGAGTCAACTTCTGTGTCGACCGGTTGCCGGCCAATAACGTCCTCAATGGCGACGTCCCTAAGGTCGGCAAGTTTCATGCCATCATTCAATATTTCTGAAAGAAGAGGCATTACCATCATTCGGAGGCCAGCATTATCGGCCAGATCGGACACATCTCGTATGAGATTCGCATCCGCGCGGGCGACGCACAGGATTAGGGCCGTTGCATCGGTCCTGCCCGCGAGAGTCACCAGATCGGCGCCCCCGCCCAGTACGGGAACGTTGGACAGCCGAAGGTGCCTCTTATCCGGATCGTCATCGACTAATCCGACCGGCAAATATGGCGAATTGGGATCACTAAGCATTCGCTTAATCAGGTAGGCACCAGTTTGGCCGGCTCCGTAGATAAGTGCACGCTCCGCCGAATCCTGCGGTCGGACCCTGCGCTCCGAAACTATTCGCTGCAGATGCCGGCTTCCACCCATGATTACGAATGCAACCGGGAGAGCTACGAGCGCCGTACTCCTGGGCAAGCCCACATTGCTTAGAAAGATCATGTTGGTAGAAAAGAGGAGGGCGGCCACACTCACGACAGTCGCCAGCAGAGTTTGCGCCTCGTGAAACGCTCCGTGTTGGTGTCGACCCCGATATAGAGAAAGTACCCAGCCGATGACGGCTTGAAGGACTATGGCTAGCGTCGCCAGGATTCCCACTGACAGCCAATCAATGCGGCTTGCGACGAAATCGAAACGAAACAACGCGGCAAAAGTGACAGCTATCACCCACGCCTCGGCATCAACTGCGTATTGAAGCACACGAGGAGCCCATCGTGCAGTTCGCCGACCATCGGCAATACGTGCGCGCGGCTGGTTTGCTACTCCCACTAGATAGTTCCCCCAATATTTTATTCGCGGAGCTAGCCCTAGATGGCCGGTCCGGATGTTCATCGAATCTCGAGCCAAGCGCAGTGTGAGTTCTCCAGGAGACACAGCTCGAGGCGCGCAGCCGACTCCCGGCGGTTGGAGACGCACATCCAACTCCCCGGATGCACAAATAATAAACCACTTGGAAGTACTACCGAACCCGGTGTTACGCCTTGGCTGACTTCCAGCCGAGCGAACGAGGGACATGCTATGATGTGCGCAAAATGATCGAGGTTCGGATATGCGAGATCCGCTCCACTCGATATTTACACGGCCAGTCAATTAATGCTTACCGGGTACCATGGGGAATCACCGCCCAAAAACTTCACCCGGAAAGGGCTCTCCTTTGGAGCTTAAGGATTACTTGCGCGTTCTGCGACGAAACTGGATCATCATAGTCGCTTGCGCCTTGATCGGACTGCTAGGCGCCGGCGCAGCCTCGCTCCTCATGAAACCGAGCTATAAATCCGAAACCAAACTATTCGTTGCACTCCAAAGCTCCGGATCGGTCTCTGAGCTCACGCAAGGAAACGCCTTTAGCCAGGCTCGCGTACAGTCCTATGTTAAGACCGTCACTACGCCGACTGTCCTACAGCCGGTAATCGACAGCTTGGGCCTCAAGGTCACCCCCCAGGCGTTGGCACGCAGTGTTGCCGCAACATCCGACGTTAACACGGTTCTGATAAGCATCGCCGTCGAGAATGAGTCACCTGTCCAGGCTGCGGCAATCGCCCAGGCCGTCAGCAGGAGCCTAATCGTGGCCGTTGACGAACTGGAAAGACCATCATCGAGCGACTCGTCGCCAGTAAAACTGTCTATTGTGACGCCGGCGAGTGCCCCAGGGGCACCTTCGTCGCCCAATGTGAACATAAACTTGATTGTGGGGCTGCTGCTAGGGCTGGCCACCGGAACCGGCGTTGCGGTGTTGCGGTCGATTCTCGATAATAGAGTCCGGGGGGCGGCCGATCTGCGTAGAGTCACTCAAACGGCGATACTTGGGGGTGTCAGCTTCGACGCCACTGCAACAAAAGAGCCTCTTTTGACGCAAATTGCCATGCAAAGCCCGAGGGCAGAATCGTTTCGCCAACTCCGCACGAACTTGCAGTTTGCCCATGTTAGCCACGACTCAAAGACTGTCTTAATAACCTCTTCAGTTCCAGGTGAAGGTAAGAGCACCACGGCGACCAACTTGGCAATTGCGCTCGCACAAGCGGGGCAATATGTTGCATTGGTGGATGCCGACTTGCGGAGGCCCATGATTGACCAATATCTAGGTCTCGACCGGAACGCAGGATTGACAACGGCTCTGATCGGCCAAACTGATGTCGACGAGTTACTTCAACCCTGGGGCGAGGACAAACTCTACGTCCTTACGGCCGGACAGATACCTCCCAATCCGAGTGAATTGCTCGGTTCCGACAAAATGAAGCAGTTGATCATACGCCTCGAAACTGTTTTTGATGCGGTAATCATCGACGCGCCGCCGCTCCTGCCCGTAACTGACGCAGCAGTCCTTGCTCAACAGGTTGGCGGAGTAGTGCTGGTTGTGGGCACTCAAAAAGTCCGGACGACTGATGTGGAGAAATCCTTGGCTGCGCTGGACATGGTGGAGGCCGACCTACTAGGCGTCGTCTTAAACCGTTTGCCGGCGAAGGGACCCGACGCGTATTCCTACAGCTACTACAGCTACGAAAGCAACGGTCAGATTCCTGCCTTGACGCACGCCAAGTCACGTCGCCAACCGCTGGAGGAAAACGGATCTGAAGCCAACTTTGAGAACATTCTCAGAGGCGAAGGAAGAAGTACATCGCGGCTGCGAGACATCGGCGGCAGGGGCCGGGGTGCTCAGTAAAGAACCTGAGGAACTTGACCGCGTCGATGGAGACGACCGAGGAAGCCCGGCAGACCACCCTTCCACACTTGCAGGGCAAGGCATCTGGCGTGTAAAGAAGCGGTCAAGCCGGCGACGGCGCCGAATACTTATTCGGTCTGCTGTGACTCTAGGAGCTGCCCTTGTCCTGCTGGCAGCGGCAGGGGGATGGCTTGCGTCTAAGGCTAATCAGATCAACACCGAGTTGCGAGCCGCCGAGTCACTAGTGCCGACGTTCACAGCGGAAATGTTGTCTTATGACGGTTCAAGTGCCCGTCTCACAATCGATCAAATTGCTGTCCACACGGGTTCGGCCCGGACAGCTGCAAATGATCCCGTCTGGAAGCTCGCCACCGGTGTCCCTTTGTTGGGGAACAACTTTGCCGCGGTGCGAGAACTGACTGTGGCTGCGGACGAGGTCGCTAACAGCTCTGCCAAGCCGCTCGTCAACGTCGTCAGCTCCCTAGATTTAGAGCATCTGACGCCCACAAATGGCAAGCTCGATCTAGAACCATTGGAAGCGGCATCGCCAACAATCGTTTCGGCGGCCACGACAGTCGAACTGTCGCACTCCCGCCTACTGACACTCGATCCGGGCAACCTCGTCGCCGAAGTCGCCCAGCCGTTGGCGGAAACGATCGACAGATTGGAAACACTCAGCACAGGGCTGAATACAGCCTCGCAAGTATCCCGGATACTGCCATCGATGATGGGGTCCAACGGGACCAGAGACTACTTGGTGCTTGTGCAGAACAACGCTGAGATCCGCGCTTCGGGTGGGCTTCCTGGTGCCTTGGCGGTAATTCGAGTTAACAACGGCACCATTGAATTAGTCGGTCAGGCAAGTGGATCAGAAATGGGAAGGTTCGAGCCGCACTTAGATGTAGACGAGGCCCAAGCAGCGATCTATTCAACTCGCGTTGGAACATTCATCAGCGACGTCAACCTCACCCCGGACTTTCCGACTACTGCCAAGCTGGCCAAGGGTATGTGGGAAAGACGGTATGGCGGTTCCATTGACGGCGTTGTCGGGATCGACCCTGTCGTGCTTGCGCACATTCTTGAGGCGTCAGGCCCCATTGATATTGCCCCCTCTGGGAACGTGCAACCGCCATCAAGTTTGCCCAGCGTGCTGACATCCAAAAATGTGGTGAAAACCCTACTCTCCGAGGTGTACCTGAATCTCTCATCGAACGAGTTGCAGGACGCATACTTCATGGGCGCCTCTCATAAGATCTTCGAATCCTTGGCATCTGGCCACGCATCAGGCCCGGCGGTATTGAAGGCTTTGACTCTGAGCTATGAAGAGAACCGGGTGCACCTCTGGAGTGACCACCAGCAGGATCAAAGTGTCCTGCGCACCACAGAACTGGGAGGAAGCACATCCGGACCCAGCGTGGGCGGAGCATCTTTCGGTGTCTATTTCAACGACGGCACTGGCGCGAAGATGGACTTCTACATGCGTCGAACGGTACAACTCGTCGAGGTGTGCACGTATAGCGGTTATGCCGAGTACAAGGTACGTGTCAACACTGCCAACGCGGCCCCAGCTGACGCAGCGAGGTCTCTACCTACTTCGGTGACTGGGGACGGTAGATACGGCACACCTCCGGGCTCTGTTCAGACCAACGTCGTGTTCTACGGTCCAGCCATGTCCTATGTTGATGCTGCAACAGCGGACGGACGAAAGGTTGAGTTTGGATCGCATATTGATGGCAATCGCCCGGTCGGCACTGTCACCACGCGGCTAGCTCCGGGTGAGTCGAGCACCGTGGAAATGAGCTTCGTCAAGGTGGTTCAACACAGTACTCCGACACTGTCCGTCACACCGACAGTGCAAGACGTCAATGATGTGACACTGACCACAGAAAATGCTCAGTGTCGATAGAAGACGGGTATATAGCTTAACTGTTGGTAAACCGACTGGATTGACGTTGCTCACAATCCTTTGCGGATGGTAGATTCTATTAGGGTTCAAGACTCGATATTTCTGCATGGGTCTCTTGCAGGGAGGAAAATCCTCAGTTTCGGGTACATCACAAACTTATACGTCTCCGGGGGGACACTAATGAAGAAAACTCTCGCAACGCTCGCCGTCGCAGGATCACTCGCCATGATCGGCACAGCGCCAGCTCTCGCTGCCAACTACCCGCCCATCCCGCCCCAGGCTGCCGTTTCTGACGGCACCGTAGGCCCCGGCGAACAATTCATCTTCCGTGGAAAAGGCCCATTCGCTGGTGAAACGCTCACCATCCGCGTAACCCCGGGCAACCCGCCCGCAGCAGGCGGCGCCGCCGTCGGAAATCGGTCAGTAAGCACCAGGATCAACGTCGTAACCGAGACGCAGACCCTTGCCGCTCAAGCAGATGCGGCCGGTAACTTCTCCGTGCCGATCACTATCAGCGAAGCTGGCACGTACCTGCTCACTGCTACGGGCAACACATCTGGACAGACCGTTGGCCCCGTCACCGTTGTTGTGGACCCCGCCTTCGCCAGCGGACTGGCTGACACCAGTGGCGGAGCCGCTCTTGCCAATACGGGTGCCGCACTGGCCAACACCGGTGCTGATGCAAGCCTGCTCCTCTGGGGCGCAGCGGGCGTAGGAGTGCTCGGCTTGGGCGCTGCCGGCGTTATTCTTGCTCGCCGAAACAAGGCAACTGCTAACGCATAGACTTTACACGTGCCTAGGGTGGGTGCTTGTTCGGAAATCCGGGGAAGCATCCACCCTCTGCGTTTAAGGGTTAAACGGGCTCAACCACCGGATAGAAGGCGGCAGGCACCAACCCTGTGGTATTTATAGCAGTATGGGGCGACATTGGCGCGGGACACCTTGTCAGTTGGATTTGACTTCCCCTGTCCCACTCGCAGGCGATCCCATACATACTGTTGGGGCTGTTAGCCTGGACCTCGTTGGCAGTGGCTAGGCTTGCACTGCTGAGAAGCAATTGGCGAATTATTGAGGGGCTCAAATAGCCAGAGGTTGTGGCGTGGTTTCCTTACAGACGTGCTATCGCTATTGGCTGGTCGTATTCCGGCCAAGCCCGGTGGATCGACCCGTTCAAGGTCAACTGGTCAGCGTTCTGAGATTCCTTCACGCCTACGGAATCTCGTGTGGTTCAACTATCAATTCGACGAAGCGTCCGCCAATGAAGCGCTGTCCCTTCCGCTCAGTTCGGGGATACCTGGCATGTCCGAAAGAACCTGCGCCAGATCTTTTTTTGGGCTGATCGTATCCACGTGCATCCAAACAGACCAGCTGCTGTTTCTTCACAATCGATCCACGGGCCTGCTGGATCATGTAACAAACACAGGAGGGCCATTATTTGCGATCTCCTGGTCACTACGGCTCAAAAACGAATACAAGCCCACACAGAGTCCGCGGCAAGCCTGTTGGGAGTTTACAGAAGCATCAGGAGTTAGCTGACGAAGGCCTTCAGCCAGCTCTTAAGGTCCTCGCCAAACTCAACGCGCTCAGAAGCCACGGTGATGACTGCCTTGAGGTAGCTCAGCTTGTCGCCGGTATCGTAACGACGGCCCTCGAATACGACGCCGTAAACCCCTGAGCCCTCACCCTCGCCGGCGGCTAGCGTCTGCAAGGCATCCGTCAGCTGGATCTCTCCGCCGCGGCCGGGCTTCGTGTCTTCCAGGACGCCGAACACCGCCGGGTGCAACACATACCGGCCGATAACTGCCAGGTTGGATGGGGCCTCACCAACTGCAGGTTTTTCCACCAGGCTGTTCACCCGGACGAAGTCCTCACCCTCGATAGCGGTGATGTCCGCACAGCCGTAGGCGCTGATTTCAGAAGGATCAACCTCGATCAAGGCGATCACCGAGCCGCCGGTCTTGTGCTGCACCTCCATCATGGTGGTGAGCAGATCCTCAGCTTTGTCGATCAAGTCATCACCAAGCAGTACAGCGAACGGCTCGTTGCCCACATGCTGGCTCGCGCACAGGACGGCGTGGCCCAGACCCTTGGCTTCGCCCTGACGGACATAGTGGATAGGACCAAGGTCCGACGCTTCCTGGACCGAGGCGAGACGTTGCTTGTCCCCCTTGAGCTCGAGAGTCCGCTCGAGGCCGGGAGCGCGGTCGAAGTGGTCTTCGAGCGCGCGTTTGCTGCGCCCGGTGATCATCAGAATATCGTCGAGGCCGGCTTTGACGGCTTCTTCTACGACGTACTGGATAGCGGGCCGGTCAACCACCGGCAGCATCTCTTTAGGCATCGCCTTGGTGGCGGGCAGGAAGCGGGTTCCCAGCCCGGCAGCAGGAATGACGGCTTTAGTAATTGATTTCCCCACTGTCATGAGTGAACCTTACAAAATCGTTGGAGGAATCCTGCAATTGAGTTCCTCGATTACACGTTCCTGACGTGCTTTTCCAGTCTGGCCCAACGGTTGGTCGGTCACCGGCCAATCTTCCTGAATTGGCCGAGGTCCCGCACGATCTTCGGTACCGCGAGCAGGAAGCGCGCCCACCGGGCTCTATGAGACCTACACCTGCCCAGAAGGGACATATCGGCGTAGATGTCTCGAGACAGATGCACTTCGGGTACCGGGAAGACGCCACGAAATAGCATCAAAGGCTTTTCCTTCAATGGGGCCTGCGCTATGGCGATCAGCCGGGCGCTACCCGGTTCCTTAGCCAGCAGGCGGTTGCGCCACTCCACGGATGCTGTGGGCCAGTCCACCGTCATTGTTTGGGTAACCAGGGGCTCGAGAAAAGGGCGCATGGCCGCTAGGGAGCCCGTGGAGGCCGAAACGTCCAGCAGGGCGGCGGCCATCGACTCCCGCTCAGTGAGGCCGGCCATGTGCTGAAGTTCTTGCCGGCATGCGGGCAAGTGCGGCGACCGAAGAGCGTGGAGGGCAAGGATGAGGAGCCCCAGCTCCTTTGACGGGACCCGCACATCCAGCCCTGCAAGTTCAAGGTCTTCGGTGTTCGCCCACATCGCCTGAAAGCAGTCAGCGGGGTGGCGCTCCATTCCCGGAAACCGGAAGTGCACGTCGATACAGCAGGGCCACTCCGGGTGGTCGACGGTAACCGAGTGCTTTGGGAAGGTCCTGCTATCCGGATCGACCGGACGCTCCCGCCAGCCCCGCTTCCGCAGCCCTTCAATCATCGCCTCAAGGTCACTGGGATGCACAAAGACGTCCACGTCGCCTGATGTCCTGGGCAGGCGCAGCCCCTGAATCACGCTGGCAGGCCCTTTGATGAAGAACGCCCTGATTCCCAAGCTGTCCGCCACCCGTTGCACCATGGCATGGCCCAAAAGGACTGCCTCGGGGATGCAGAGCTGAGCTTCGCCGTCGGGATTTGCCACGGCCGCAGCCTAGTCCTTGGCCCGGCGCCCGGCGGGCACGGCTTCCAGACGGGCTTCGATGTCGGTAACCGGCCGAGTGGATGCGCGACGGGGTCCAGCCACCGACTGTGCAGCGGCCGCAGGCTCGGACGTGTAGGTGCCGTAGTACGAGTAGGAGTCTGTTCCGCGGGTTGGCACGTAATTGAGGACCGCGCCCAAAACGCGGCCCTTGACCTTATCCAAGTTTCCGAGGGACTGAGCCAGCTGCTCCTGGGTGCTCTTACCCGTCCGGATTACCACAATGGCCCCGTCTGCAACCCGTGAAAGGACAGCGGCATCGGTCACGGGAAGCAGCGGCGGAGCATCGATCAGGACGATCGCATTTTCTGCCAGGGCGCTGAGCATGTTCTTCATGGCCCGCGAGCCCAGAAGCTCGCTGGGGTTTGGCGGAATCCGGCCCGAGCCGAGGACAGCGAGGTTCGGCAGGGCACCCCACGGCTGGAGGACATCCGCCAGCTCGGCCGTGCCGGTAAGGACATCGGTGACCCCGACCCCGGGCACCAGGTTGAAGACATCCACCAGCGTGGGGCGCCTCAGATCGCCGTCGACCACCACCACATTTTCGCCCGCAGCTGCCATGGTGACCGCCAGATTGGCCGTGACAGTGGACTTGCCTTCAGCCTGAACCGAGCTGGTGACCACGATGATCCGAGGCGGCTGGTCTACATCAAGGAAGCTGAGGTTGGTGCGGAGTTCCCTGAGGGCCTCCGCCATGGCGCCGCCGGCGTCGTGAACCTGCGCTGCGCTTCCGGTTTCCAGGATGGTACTTTTCGCATCCAGGCGATGGTCCACGGGCAATGTGCCGATGACCGGGACGCCGAAGAGCCGCTCGATTTCAGCAGCGCTGCGGATCCGCCGGTCCAAGTGCCGGCGGACCAGGGCATACGCCACGCCCAGGGCCACGCCGGTCAGGGCCCCGAGCGCAAGGGTGAGCTTGACGTTGGGTGATACGGGGGCGGCGGGAAGCACTGCCTTGCCCAGCGGAAGCACCCGCACTGCCGAAGCTTGGGTGCCGGCCGATGTTCCGGCGTCGGGCTTTGCTGCCTCGCCGGGTGCCGCCTCCGCACTCGGTGCCGTTTCGATCGCTTCCACCTGGGCGGCGAGGCCGTTGACCCAGGCATCGGCCACGCGCTGCGCCGTGGCGGGGTCCGGCGACTGGGCTGTCACCTTGATCTCTGCAGTGTCCAGCGGGACCTTCACGCTGATGCTGCCGAGGAGGGCGTCTGCCGTTGTCTTCAGGCCCAGGTCCGCAATGACCCGGTCCGCCACGAGGCGTGACTTTGCCACGGACTCGTAGTTCTTGACCTTGGCCTTGGCCAGGCTGTCCCCGGCGAGCGCGAGGCTGACGTTGTCCGATCCGGGCGTCACCACGATGCCGCTGGAGTCCGAGGAGTAGATCTTGGGCTGGAGGACGGTCCAGCCGAACGCCGCCAGCGTGGCCAGCAGGGTGAACGCGACGATGGCCCTCCAGTATGTGCGGACCACACGCAGGTAGTCGGTCAGGTCCAGGCCTCCATGCGCCTCCCCCGGGGTGGCTGTTGTGACGCTCATGGTTGTTCCTTCTCGTTCACGTTCGTGTGTTTGTGGCCCGGCTTTCGTTGCCGGGGTGCTGCTTCTGGTGGTCCCCCACGTGGCTTGGCGGCTAGTTGCTGCCCTGTTCCAGGACTGATTTCGCGATGAGCTGCTTGACGGCTTCTGCGACGGCGTCCTGGTAGCCTTCGGGGTGGCCGTGCGCTTTTGCCACTCCGACGGCCAGTTGGTCTTCCGCCATTGCGTCCGCGGTTGTGTCCCAGATGGCCGGTCCGATCCCGCTGAGCCGCACAATCTCCGAGTCGAGCATCACCAGAAGGTCGCCATCGATGGATACGGAATCCTTAGCTGCCGTCCGGCGGATGTAGCCGTCCGGAATCGGCGTGTTTCCCGTTGTGACTCCGGGCGCATCCCACTGCGGCTTCGAGGGAAGCTGCTCTTGGAACAGCGGCGCCAACGCTGCCGGCAGATCCGCGGCTTCCGAATAGGTGGCCTTCCAGACTCCCCCGACGCTGTCAATCAGGCGGCACAAGGACTGCAATGGCTGGTCGACTTCGCCCTGCGAGGAGGAATCCGGGATTAGGGCCAGGAGGGCGTCGGCCAGCGGCACCTTACTCAAGGTTGGAGCCACGCGATCGTCACCTTCAACCCGGTCAAGCAGCACGATCGACCGGATGAAGGGCTTGGCGGGAGCCGGCTGGAGCCCGAGCTCGTCCGGTCCCACCTGGTGCTTTGGAACAAAGTACTCCTGCTTCAGGGACAACGGCTTAGGGTAGGGAACCACTGAGCCGTCGGTTCTGATAGCCACCGTCTCGTCAGTGACGTAACCGTAGGTTCCGGCCAGCACGGTGGCGGCGGTAGTCTTGCCGGTTCCCGACGGGGCAACCAGGGCAACAACCGCCCCTGTATCCGGGTCGGCCACCCCGCAGGCGTGCAGCATGGTGAGCTGCCCCGCGTTAGCCAGGATGGCGGCGACGGTGAGCCTGGAGGTGAGGTTCTCAGCCAGCTCATCGAAGGATGCGGCCTGCAGACTGAACGTGCTGACACTGCTCGACGGTGATTGATAGCTGACGGACGCAGAGAACGGCTGGGATCCTGTCGGTTCTCTGAGCAATGACTGAAGGTGCGGCGAACTTTTAGTGGCACACCGCGCCCACGCCGAGCGCATCCGCCCCCGCTGGTCGCCCGTAACGCCACGGCCCCAGCGAACCATGAACTCCACGCCCAAGATGTTCAGGCACAGTGGGTCCCGTCCGCACAGAACTTCCTCAATCTGTTGCGGCGCCCTGGCCACCTTTACGTCGGTATCGCTCACGATTCCCCCCGGATCTGAAGCTGTTGTTATTGGGCAGGCCCAGCAGATTCGATCAGATGCTGGTCCTGAAGGTTGGCAAGAAAGTCGGCGACCTGAGCTTGCATGTGGTCATTGGCGTCCTCGAACCTGGCCTCAAGCTCTGCGAGGATGGCCTGCTCGTTCCGTTCTCCGTCGATCAGCTCCCAGATGGTCGCAGCCGTGCCTTCGAGAACGACCGGTTGCGCTGCATCCAGTTGGAGCAGAGCAATACGGCAGGGTCCCGAACGGACCTCTGCGACAAGGGTGCTGCGTCTCCAGGCGAGTCGCGCGGTCATGATGGGTGACTCCGTCAAGAAAAAGTGGCTTGAAAGGTCGTTGACGCCTGTTTCGAAACTCCGTCGATAATCGCAGTAAGAATCAGGTCGTAAGTGAAAGTCCCCTTCGTTGCGACTTCCGTGTATTTGAATCCACTCAGAGAGACGTGCAACGTGTGATCCCCCGGCGTGGTGGCTACACTGCTGGTGAATGTTGTGTCCTTCTTATTCTGCGGAATAGAAGTCGACCCGGTGCCTGGCGAGATTGAGGCTATGGAGATAAGCGCCTTCTGATTCGACGCCTGAGATCTGATCGTGATCGTGTAGGAGACTGAGTTCCCGACAAATGCGGTTCCAGTGTGGATATCGAAACCCGTGGGAAGCGTAGCCGAAGCTGAAGTCGCCCCCGTTAGAGCGACTGTGGCCAGGGCCCCCAGCTTGACCGACGCGGGAACTGGCGTCGGCGTCGGCCCCGGCGATGCCGATGCCGGCGGAGCCCCGACGGCAGCCACGATCACCGGCACTGACCAGGCCACACCCTTGACCACCCTGCGGCGGCTGAACACGGCCTCTTCACTGCTCGTGACCTCGTCGTTCAAAACCTCAGACAAATGCGCCCCCACTGTAGTTTTCAGCTGCAGCCTTGGACTCTGGCTGCTCCGGCCGCGTTCTCCCCGGCCCTGAACACTCTTCCCAACGCGGCCAAAGGTTGGGTCAATCACATTGCAAGATTTGGTCAAGTTCTGCTCTCTTTTCCTTCAAGACGCCTTTGACCTGCGGCGATGCCTCGTCACGTTCGAGTGCCACCACGACACCCTGCCGGGGCGGCCGGCGCGGCACACCCGCAACCGAGGCACCCAAGGCGAGCGGCCGGCGTCGTACGTTCACGGAACTGCGGCGCCCGTGAATCGGGACAGCGCTGTCCACTTCGACTCCAGGGCCAGGCACCCCAGTCCAACCAACGCTGTCCGGACGAAGCAGGTCCCACCACCTAATTTGGGGAGGCGGACACCGGCTCCTTTCCTGCCCGGTGAGCGCACAATATAGGAACAAACACGTCCCAAGTTCCGGCGTCGAGGACGGTGCACCATGAAGGCGATGCGAGCCCGGGCCGCAGCAGTGCTGATGGCTGCGCTCCTCCTAGGCGGCTGTGCCAGCGGCGGAAGCTCCGGCACCTCTCCCGGGAACGCGTCCGCACCCGGCGCGGCCGGCGACACAGCGGCTGCGGCCAGCATCACCATCAAGGACTTCGCCTACGGAGCGCCCCTCACGGTGGCACCGGGCGCCACGGTGACCGTCACCAACATGGACGCCGCGGCCCACACCGTCACCGCGGACAAGGGCCAGGCCTTTGACGCGAAGGTGGCCGGGCACGGCGGGACGGCCACGTTCACGGCCCCTTCCACCCCGGGCACCTACCCGTACCACTGCACCTACCACCCCGAGATGCACGGGACGCTGACGGTCAAATGAGCCTGGCCCTGCGGATCCTGACAGCGCTGGGCCTGTTCATCGACGCGGGCGTTCACATCCACCTCGTCCCGGGCTACCCGCCAGCCGCCCCCGGCCAGATCGGCCAGGGCAGCCTGTTCCTGCTCGAAGGCGCCGCAGCCCTCCTGGCCGGGCTGTACGTCCTGATCCGGGGCAGCCGCGCCGCCTACGCCATCGCCCTGGTGGTGGCGTTCAGCGGCTTCGTGGCCGTGGTCCTCTACCGGTACGTGGATGTTCCCGCCTTCGGGCCGATCCCGGCGATGTATGATCCCGTATGGTTCTTCGAGAAGTCCCTCAGCGCCGTCGCGGAGGGCGCAGCGACCGTCTTTGCCGCCATGGGGCTGGTCCGTTCCGCTCGCACACGACAGCGGGTGAACGCACCCTGAAGACCCTGGAGAGCAGGCCCGCCCTGCGTGCCTCGTCCGACGCCGTGACCGCCGTTGCCCTCTACGGCGCGGCGGGCGCCTGGCTCTCCGCCGTGACCTGGCCGGACCTCGGCCTGCAGTCCCTGGGGCTGGCCGCCGGCGCCCTGGTGATCGGAAATGCGGCCGCGTCCGTGCTGCGCCGCACCCCGTGCTTCTCCACCCCGGCGGACCGGGTCACGCTACTCCGGGCCGTCCTGGTGGCCCTGTGCGCCGTGCTGGCCGTGCCGGTGCTGGTCACGGGAGCCCCGCCCGGCGTGGCCCTGGTCATGGTTGGAGCAGTGGCGTTCCTGATGGACGCTCTGGACGGTCCCGTGGCCCGGCGCACCGGCACGGCATCGGCGGCCGGAGCTCGCCTGGACACGTCCACGGACGCCGCCCTGGTGCTGGTGCTCTCCTGCACCACCGCGGTGACGGTGGGGGCGTGGACCCTCTGCATCGGGGCGCTCTACTACCTTTTTGTGGCCGCCGGCCGGATCTGGCCCCACCTCCGCTCCCCGCTGCCGGCCCGCGCCGGCAGTAAGGCGATCGGGGCGCTGCAGCCGTTCGCGCTGCTGCTGGCCCTGGCGCCGGGCGTCCCGCCTTTCATTGGAGTCGCCGCGCCGGCCGTTGCCCTGCCGCTGCTGGTGTTCTCCTTTGCCCGGGACGCGGTGGAGCTGGAGCGGCGCCGCCGGGTCCCGGTCTCCGCCTGAGTGCAGCGGCCTACCGCGCGATGATCACGTCCAGCCTGCGGGGGCCGTGGACCCCTTCCACCCGTTCAAGTTCGATGTCGCTGGTGGCGCTGGGGCCGCTGATCATGGTGAGCGGCCGGGTGCCGTCGATCCGGCGCAGCGCCTCCGGCAGGATGCCCGCGATGTCCGCCACCTGCACCACGCAGATGTGGTGGTCCGGGACCAGGGTGATGGCCCGGCGGCCCTGGTTGGGGCTGCCGTCCAGGATGATGGTCCCCGTTTCGGCCACCGCAACGGCGCTGCCGGTGACCACCGCGTCGGTGCTGTCCAGCTCGGCCACACTCAGCGGCGCAGCCGCGGAGTCCGGGCGCAGCCGCCCCGCACCGGGTCCGCCGTCAAGCCCCGCCAGCCACCCGGCGTCGAGCCCTGCCGGCACCACGAAGCTCCGCGCCTCCGCGAGGAGCTCGGCGATGCGCGCCGGAACCCCGGCGGCGTCCACCACGGAAACTTGCGCCTTGTAATCGACCAGCCGGTCCACCAGGAGATGGACCAGGGCGTCCTGGTCCAGCCCGGACTCCGCACGGTACTCCCGGGGGATGTCCGGGACCTCGGGGCTGTCCTGCAGGGCGGCCCGGATCCGGCCCAGAATGTCCTCGCGTGCGCTCATTTCCGGCCGTCCTTTTCTTTGGCCCACCAGTCGCGGAAGGACTGGGACGGGGGTGCCGGAATGTCCCGGCTTTGGGTCCAGCCGGCCGCGATGCCGGGCAGCTTGGTGATCTTTTTGCCCGGCCCGGCAGCGAGCCGGCCCAGCGGCAGTCCCTTTTCGAGCAGGCCCAGGCGCTTGCCGGAGGACAGCGCCCAGGACGCTGCCTTCATGCCCACGTCCATCTGGGTGGGTATTTTCTTGGTGCCCCGCTTGCTGTCCACGTCCACGCTGCGCAGGTGCACCAGGATGTCTGGGATGTTGATCTTCACCGGGCAGGCGTCGTAGCAGGCCCCGCACAGGGACGATGCGTACGGCAGGGAACTGTTCTCCTCGGCCTGGATGCCGGTCATCAGCGGCGAGAGGATGGCGCCGATCGGGCCCGGGTACGTGGAGCCGTAGGCGTGCCCGCCGGTCCGTTCGTACACGGGGCAGACGTTCATGCAGGCGCTGCAGCGGATGCAGTGCAGCGCCGAGCGGCCCATCTCGTCCGCCAGGGCCGCGCTGCGCCCGTTATCCAGCAGCACCAGGTGCACGTTCCGCGGCCCATCGCCCTCAGTGACGCCGGTCCAGAGCGACGTGTAGGGATTCATCCGCTCGCCGGTGGAGGAACGCGGGAGCAGCTGCATGAACACTTCCAGGTCCTGCCAGGTGGGCAGCAGCTTCTCCACGCCCATGACGGTGATCAGCGTCTCGGGCAGAGTCAGGCACATCCGCCCGTTGCCTTCGGATTCCACCACCGCGAGGGTGCCGGAATCGGCGAGCGCAAAGTTGGCGCCGGAGACGGCCACCTTGGCGGTAAGGAATTTGCGGCGCAGGTGCGCCCGGGCGGCGGCGGCGAGCCGGGCCGGCTCGTCAGTGAGCTCCGGGTCCACGCCCTCCATTTCGCGCAGGAAGATGTCCCGAACCTGGCTGCGGTTCTTGTGGATGGCCGGGACCAGGATGTGGCTGGGCTTGTCGTGGTCCAACTGGACGATCAGCTCGGCCAGGTCGGTCTCATAGGCGGCGATGCCCTGCTCCTCGAGGTACTCGTTGAGCCCGATTTCCTGGGTGGCCATGGACTTGACCTTGACCACGTCGGTTTCGCCGGTGTCCCGGATGAGTCCCGCCACGACCTGATTGGCTTCGTCCGCGTCACGGGCCCAGTGGATCACTCCGCCGCGGGCCGTGAAGTTTGCCTCGAACTGTTCCAGGAGTTCGGGCAGCCTGGCCATCACGGATTCCTTGATGGCCGATCCGGCGTCGCGCAACTGCTCCCAGTCCGGCAGCTCCGAGACCACCTGCAGGCGCTTGTCCCGGATGGTGTGGGTGGCGTGGCCCAGGTTGGCGCGCAGCTGCGCATTGCCGAGCTCGCGGTGGGCGGCCTTCGGGAAGGACTCGGCGGCGTGCAGGTTGCCGGTGCCGTAGATGGGCAGTGCGGGCATGCCAAGGAAGGTGCTCATCGGGTGGCCTTTCCGGTGGTAACGCGAACTTCGCCGGTGACGGACGCCGGTTCCGCCATGGTGCTGGCCAGGATTTCAGCCAGGTGCAGCGTCTTCACGGTGCTGCTCTGGCGTGAGAGTCCGCCGCCGATGTGCATCAGGCAGGACGCGTCCCCGCCCGTGCAGAGGCTGGCGCCGGTGGCGGCGATGTTGGCCGTCTTGTCCGCCAGCATGGCCGAGGAGACGTCAGCGTTCTTCATCGAGAAGGTGCCGCCGAACCCGCAGCATTGGTCCGCTTCCGGCAGTTCCGCCAGGTCGATGCCCTGCACGGTGGCCAGCAGCCGGGACTGCCGGTCCCCCAGTTTGAGCAGCCGCATGCCGTGGCAGCTCGGGTGGTACGTGACGCGGTGCGGGAAATAGGAGCCCAGCTGGGCGCCGGCATCCGTGACGCCCAGGACATCCACCAGCAGTTCGGACAGTTCGTACGTTTTGCTCCCGACGGCGGTGGCGCGGGCTTCCAGCGCCGCGTCCCCGCAGGAGCGGGCCACCATGGGGTGCTGGTGCTTCACGGAGGCGACGCAGGAACCGGAAGGCGCGACGGCGGCGTCGTAGTCCTCGGTGTCGAAAGCGGCCACGTGGTTGGCCACCACCGGAACGGCTTCCTTGAGGTAGCCGCTGTTGACGTGCATCTGCCCGCAGCAGGCCTGCCCGGACGGGAACACCACCTGGTGCCCCAGCCGCTCCAGGATCTTGACGGTGGCCTGCGCTGTGGCCGGGTACATCGCATCCACGATGCAGGTGGCGAACAAGGCAATTCTCATGACAGCCTCTCGAGGGCTCCGGGGATGTGGTCTGACCATAGTAAAGCACGTGATCGGCGCCACGTCCATCCCATCAAAGCTGGCGTGAACGGGGTCACATCCACGGAATCTTTACGCTACACTCTAGTGGTCCGACCATAGTGGTCTGACCTCACCCCTCACATCCCCTCAACGTGGAGGAATTCCGTGGACCACTTCACCCCCAGCACCGACCCGGTGCTCAACAGCGTTGCCTGGTCGGCCATCGTGGCCCTGCTGCCCCTGCTGACGTTCTTCATCCTGCTGGCCGTCGTCAAGACCAGGGCGCACGTGGCCGGCGCCTGTGCACTCCTGGTTGCCCTGCTGGTGGGAATCTTCGCCTTCCAGATGCCGGCCGGCCTGGCCCTGCTGTCCGCCACCCAGGGCGGGGTCTTCGGCGCCTTCCCGGTGCTGTGGATCGTCATCATGGCCGTCTGGCTCTACCAGGTCACGGTCCTGAGCGGACGCTTCGAGGACCTCCGCCGTGTGTTCGACGTGATCGGCAAGGGCGATGTGCGCCTCCAGGCGGTGCTGATCGCCTTCTGCTTCGGCGGCCTGCTGGAGGCCCTGGCAGGATTCGGCGCGCCAGTGGCCATCACCGCCACCATGCTGCTGGCGCTCGGACTGCCGCCGCTGCGCGCAGCGGCCGCCGTGCTGGTGGCCAACACCGCGCCGGTGGCCTTCGGCGCCATGGCCATCCCGATCACCACCGCGGCCGGGCTCACCGGGCTGCACGCAACGGACATTGCCTCCGTCGTGGGACGCCAGGCCCCGCTGCTGGCCACCATTGTTCCGCTGATCCTGCTCTTCATCCTCGACGGCCGGAAGGGTCTGAAGGACTGCTGGCCGGCAGCGCTGGTGGTGGGCTTCTCCTTCTCCGCCGCGCAGTTCCTGTGCTCAAACTACTTCTCCTACGAACTCACCGACATTGTCGCTTCCCTCACAGGCCTGGGAGCGGCCGTGCTGTTCTTCCGCGTCTGGACACCCAGGGGCAGCGCCGCCGCCCGCGAGCGCCTGCACGCCGCCGGCAACGCCGGGCCGGCCCAGGCAGGTGCCACCGCCGCCGGCGGCCCGGCCGGCGGCGGCTCACACCGGGCAACCGCGGTGGCCACCGCCGAGGCCGCTACAGACCGCCTGACCCCCACCCGGACCTGGCTGGCCCTGTTCCCGTACTTCCTGGTCATTGTGGTCTTCGGCATCGCCAAGCTGTGGAAACTGGGCGTGGACGTCCCCGCCCTCCTCGCCGCCACCGACGTCAAGATCCCCTGGCCCATCCTGCACGATGCCCTGGTTGATGCTGCGGGCAAGCCCGTTTCCTCCACCGTCTACTCCTTCCAGTGGCTCTCCACCCCCGGCACCCTGCTGCTGATCACCGGCCTGATCGTCGCGTTCGTGTACTCCAAGTACAACGACGGCGGCCGCTACCCGGTCACACTGGCCAACGCCGTGCAGGAGATCGGACGGACCATCTACCGGATGCGGTGGGCCGGCCTGACCATCATCACCGTGCTGGCACTCGCCTACGTGATGAACTTCTCCGGGCAGACAGTCTCGATCGGCACCTGGCTGGCGGGCACCGGCACGTTCTTCGCCTTCCTCTCCCCCGTCCTGGGCTGGATCGGCACCGCGGTCACCGGCTCGGACACCTCCGCGAACGCCCTCTTCGCCAAGCTCCAGCAGACCGCCGGCCTCAAAGCGGGCATCGACCCGAACCTGCTGGTGGCCGGGAACACCTCCGGCGGCGTGGTGGGCAAGCTGATCAGCCCGCAGAACCTGGCCATTGCGGCATCCGCGGTCAACCTTGAAGGCAAGGAATCGGTGATCCTGCGTAAAGTAGTGGGATGGAGCGTGGCTCTGCTTCTGGTGCTGTGCACCCTGTCCTACCTCCAGTCCACCCCCGTTCTGGGCTGGATGCTGCCATAGCCTCCACCACCGTCGTTTCGGGGAGTGGGGGCCGGACTCCGGCCCTCACTCCCGCTACCTAAGGAATCACCCGTGCCAACCGCCGCCACAGGAGCCGCCCCCCGCCGTCGTACGCACGACGCCCTCCTGAAAGACATTGAAGCGGACCTGCGCTCGGGAAAGATGAAAGTGGGCGACCGGCTCCCGGGCGAACGCACCCTCGCCGAAAACTACGGGATCTCGCGGGCCTCCGTCAGGGAGGCCATCCGCGTCCTGGATGCCATGGGCATCCTGCGCAGTTCGGTGGGCTCCGGCCCCACCTCCGGTGCGATCGTCATCTCCGACCCCTCGGCCGGGCTGTCCTCGGCGCTGCGGCTGCACGTTGCCAGCAGCCGGCTGCCGGTGGAGGACATCGTGGAGACCCGCATCCTGCTCGAAACCTGGACCGCCCGGGCCGGGGCGAACCGTACCGGCGGGGACCAGGACCTGGAGCAGGCCGCCCAGCTCCTGCAGGCCATGGACGATCCCGCGATGGACCGGGCAACGTTCCATGAACTGGACGCGCGGTTCCACGTGGCCCTGAGCTCCCTGGCCGGGAACACCGTAGTGGCCACCATGATGGAATCCCTCAGCGGCGCGATCGTGGGCTACGTCAAGGGCGCGATGGACGCCATGGAGCACTGGCCGGACGTGCTGTCCACGCTCCGTTCCCAGCACCACGGCATCTTCGACGCCGTCCAGGCCCACGACGGCGAACTCGCCGCCCGCCTGCTGCGCGAGCACATCGAATGGTTCTACCGGCAGGCGCAGGAAGCCACCGCAACAGCCGGCGCCAAATAGGCTGCCCGCCGTCACAGGAAAATCATGCTGCCGAAACACTGCGGCAACCTGGTCACGGCATGCTTGGCCCTACGGGGACAACCAGCAGGAGGCACAGCATGACAACGCAACAGACACAGACCGCACCCATCCAGGTGGACGACTACATTCAGGCGTGGCACAACGGCAAGCTCTTCCACCAGGGCCGCGTGACCGACGTCGTCCGTTCCCTGGAACTGATCTGGATCCTGGACGCGGATACCGGCGTCCGGAAGCTGCTGGACCCGGAGGCACTGGAGATCGTGCGGATTGCGCGGCCGCGCGGGTAGGGGATTACGACGGCGGCCCGCGCCGGAATCTGCGCGGGCCCCGCCGCCCCGGCCGCCGTAGAATGACGTCATGACACCGCAGGAGCTGGCCAACCTGGCGCACGTGCGCCGGGCGCGCGACCTGATTGACCGCGAGTACGCCAAGCCGCTGGACGTGCCCACCATGGCCGCCGGCGCCCTGATGTCCGCGGCGCATTTCTCCCGCCAGTTCAAGGCCGCCTACGGGGAGACGCCCTACAACTACCTGATGACCCGGCGGATCGAACGCGCCATGGCGCTGCTGCGCGCCGGAGCCAGCGTCACCGATGCCTGCATGGAGGTGGGCTCCACCTCGCTGGGGTCCTTCAGCTCACGGTTCACCGAGATTGTGGGCATGACCCCCAGCGCCTACCGCGCCCGCGAACACCACGCGGTCAAGGCCATGCCGTCCTGCATCGCCAAGCAGCACACCCGGCCCGCCCGCAAACCGAGCAGGATTGAAGAAGCGCCCGCGCCCGCGCTGAAATAGCGTGGATGGCATGAACATTTCACTGAAATACGCACATGTCACCGTCACCGATGTGGACGAGTCCCTCCCCTTCTACCGCGCCCTGGGCTTCGAAGTCCGCAACGACGTCGGCTCCGACGGGCAGCGCTGGGTCACCCTGGGCAGCGACGCCCAGCCCGGCCTGGAACTGGTCCTCTCCCCGCCGCACGCCGGCCGCTCCCAGGCCGACGGCGACGCCATCCAGGAACTCCTCACCAAGGGCGTCATGCCCATGCTGGTGTTCGCCACGGATGATCTGGACGCCGCCTTCGAAAAGCTCCGCGCGTCCGGCGCCGAGGTCCTGCAGGAACCCATCGACCAGCCCTGGGGGCCGCGGGACTGCGCCTTCCGCGACCCCTCCGGCAACATGATCCGCATCAACCAGGGGTAACTTCCGCGCCCCTTTGGGAAGTACGACGCCGGCACCCACCGTGGGTGCCGCCGTCGTGCGGTTAGAGTGGGGGGCATGACGCTGGACGGTGCGGCCGGGGAGCCGCTTGTGCACATTCAGGACTTCCGGATGGACTTCGGGGACACGACGGTCATCAGGGATCTGTCCTTCGATGTCCGGGCCGGGGAAACCTTCGGGTTCCTCGGCAGCAACGGCTCCGGGAAGACCACCACGCTGCGGGCGCTGCTGGGCATCTATCAGCCCACCGCCGGCACCCTCCACATCGGCGGCAGGCCCTTCACCGCCCGCGACGGCGCCCGCCTCGGCTACCTGCCCGAGGAACGCGGCCTGTACAAGAAAGAGTCCGTCCTGGACGTGATGGTCTACTTCGGCCGGCTCAAGGGCATGGACAAAGCCCACGCCAAAACCTGGTCCCGCGAGTACCTGGACCGGATCGATCTGGCCGACAAGGCAAACATGCGGGTGGACAAACTCTCCGGCGGCCAGCAGCAGAAGATCCAGCTCGGCGTCACCATCATGAACGACCCCCAACTGCTGATCCTGGACGAACCCACCAAGGGCTTCGACCCGGTCAACCGGCGCCTGCTGATGGACATCATCGAAGAGCGGAAACTCGCCGGCGCCACCGTCATCATGGTCACCCACCAGATGGAGGAAGTGGAACGGCTCTGCGACCGGGTCATCCTGCTCAAGGACGGCACGTCCCGCGCGTACGGCACCGTGGAGGAGGTGCAGGAACAGTTCGGCGGCACCGTGTACCGGCTGGCCTACGACGGCGCCCTGCCCGCGTCCGCCCTCTACGACATTGTCAGTGCCGGCGACGGCCGGGCCGAGCTCTCCCCGCGCCCCGGCGGCACCGAATCCGCCGTCCTGCGCGAACTCATCAGCGCCGGCGTGGCCGTGCGGTCCTTCACCACTGCCCGGACGTCCCTGGATGAAATCTTCATCCAGGTCTACGGCGAAGAACACCAGATGGCGGAGGCCTGACCCCATGACGCATCCAGCCACCAAAGTCTCCCCCGCTCCCCCGCCCGCGGCCGTCCCGGCCCCGCCGAAGCGGCCGTTCGCGCAGCACAACCTCCGCACGGTGATCGGCTTCGAATTCACCCGCACCATGAAAAAGCGCGGCTTCTGGATCGCCACGCTGTCCATCCCGGTGGTGATCGGCATCGTGTTCGCCCTCGTCTACCTGAGCAATTCCTCCACCGCCGCCAGCGCCGACGCGCAGAAGACCGCGGCCCTGTCCTTCACGTATACGGACGCCTCCGGGCTGGTCTCGGACACCGTCGCCCGGGCCATGGGTGGAATCAAAGCGGCCGACCCCGGAGCCGCGCTGGAGGACGTCAGAAAGGGCGTGAGCGACGCCTACTTCGTCTACCCGGCCGAGCCTGCCACGCAGACCGTGAAGGTCTACGGCGTGGACAAGGGAATCTTCGAGAACGGCAAATACGACGCCGTGGCCAAGCAGCTGCTGACCGCGTCAGCGCAGGCCACCGTGGGTTCGCCGCAGCTGACCGCCGCCGCCAGCGGGAATGTCAAGACCGAATCCGAGGCCTTCAAGGACGGCAAGGCCACCGGCGGCTTCGGCGCCGCGATCCCGCCCCTGACGTTCCTGGTGATCTTCTACGTCTCGATCATCCTGCTCTCCAACCAGATGCTGAATAGCACGCTGGAGGAGAAGGAAAACCGGGTCACCGAAATGATCCTCACTACCCTGAACCCCACCACCCTGATCATCGGCAAGGTGGCCGCCCTGTTCATGGTGGGCCTGGTCCAGGTCCTGGTGTTCCTGACCCCGATCGTGCTGGGCTACCTCTTCTTCCGCGACAGGCTCTCCATCCCGGACCTGGACCTGTCCACCATCAGCTTTGAGCCCGGGAACATCATTGTGGGAGCGCTCCTGCTGCTGGGCGGCTTCACCGTGTTCACGGGCGTCCTGGTGGCGATCGGCGCCGTGATGCCCACCGCCAAGGACGCCGGAACCATCTTCGGGCCGCTGATGGCCCTGATCTTTGTCCCGTTCTACGCCGTCAGCCTGATCATCTCCGATCCGCGCGCCCTGATCGTGCAGATCTTCACCTACTTCCCGCTCTCCGCCCCCGTCACCGGGCTGCTCCGCAACGCGTTCGGGTTGTTGAGTCCGGTGGAATCGGCGATCATCATCGTGGAACTCTTCGTGGTCGGCTTCCTGATCCTCCGCCTGGCCGTCCACCTCTTCCGCTACGGCTCCATCCAGTACTCCCGGAAGCTCTCCATCGCCGGCACGTTCCGTAAACGCAGCCCGCTGACTGGTAAATGATGGGGGCCGGTGACGGGGCCTTTGGTCCCCGGCGGCACCTTCGGAAAGCTCCGCGCACCGGCGCGCGCCGCCGTCGTTATCGGTCCGCTGGAACGGACGCGGGAGCGGGCAGGCTCTGCACCTCGGCGTCCGGTCCGCGCCGGCGCAGGACGGCTACGAGGTAGGCGGCGTACCCGGCGCAGATGACCGCCGTTACGGCCAGCATGGCCAGCTCAGCCCCGGAGTCCGCCACCGTCACGTTCCCGCTGATGTTCAGCACCGTGTGGAACACGATGAGCGGCACGATGGTCCCGGTCACGGCGAAGAGCAGCGCGAGCACGATCCCCAAAAGCACGCCGAAGCCGATCTGGATGATCTGGTCGAGGCCCGTGTAGCCCCGCGCCAGGTTGACGATGTGCCCGATCCCGAAGGTCGCGCCCGAATTGAGCACGGCCCGCTTCAGGCGGGCGTTGGCGAGGATGGCCCGGAACAGAAAACCCCGGAATACCAGCTCCTCGATGAACCCCACACAAACCATCAGGACAACAATCAGCAGCACCGCCGCCACATCCAGGTCACTCCGGAGCCCCTTCACGTGCTGCATCCCGGCGATGACCACCAACGGCAGGTACAGCAACGTGCCCCTGGCATCGGACCCCCTCAGCGGACGGAGCCCGTAGTAGCGGAGCCAGCCGTTCCGCCTGACGTAGATGAACAGCACGATGGACAGCACCGCCAGGAGCGGTGCCGTGGCCAGCTGCGGCTCGCCCATGAGTTCGGAAAGCCAGTCGCCGATGTTGACCAGCAGCACATACGCCACGATCCAGATCACCGAGTGCCAGACGGGTTTGATCTCATTCAGTTTCTTCACGCCATTCCCCCCTTTTGTCAGTTCGTACGCGCCGCGGGCCTCTCTCTGTGGCCGACGGCGGCGCCCCTCACGCCAGCAGTCTCCCCTGTCCGGACGGGTTTTGGAAGGGTCTTTCCAGGGCCGCTCCCCGGGTTAACGTGCTGGTCAACGCCCTGTCACCAGCTATTTCCCAGGTGCGGGCGCCGCGGGGTCCTGACATCTCCTATGCTCTAACCGAGGAGGGCGGCCATGACCACCACAGCGGCGGGGACCGGTTTCCGCGGGCGAACTGAACACGTACTGAAAGCGGCTGCCGCGTCCCCGTGCACATGGTTCTACGCCGCTGTATGGTTCGCCGCCGCCGTCGTACTCTCTGCCGGAGGGCACGATCTTCCGGTGGCGGGCATGGCGGTGGGCGGTGTCCTGCTCCTGCTCAGCCTTCTGGTTGCGGGAGCCACCGAACCGGCACCCGCGGTGGCGGCCGACGCCGGCCCTGCACGCCGGCGCGTGTGGGTGCAGCTGGGGGTGGCGGCCGTCTTCATAGCGCTCACCGCGTGGAACGGACTCGCCTTCCACCACGTCATGGGCGGCGATGCGGGGATCCCGTTGTGGACGCCGATGGTCGAATGGCTCCGCAGCCTGGGGGAACAGTGGTTCGGCACGGGCCGCGGGAACTTCCTGGCCAACCCGGTCACCTACACGGTCCTTCCGCTGGCGGCGCTGCTGCTGGCCGGCGCGCGACTCCCCGCCCTGGGCTTCGGGAAGGGCCACCGGACGGGCCGGGCGCTGCTGATCTGCTGCGTCATCCCCGCTGCCTGGCTTGCATTCACCCTGGTCAGCGGGCAGCAGACGGCCCTCCGGCTGCTGGGCACGCTCGCCTCCAACGTCATGCAGAACGGGTTCTTCGAGGAGTTCCTGTTCCGTGGTGCCCTGCAAACGCGGCTGCGGCTGCTCGCCGGTCCCGGATGGGCCCTTGTCCTGCAGGCGCTGGTGTTCGGCGTCTGGCATCTCGGGCTGGGCTACACCAACACCGGGCACACCGGCCTGCTGCCGGCCATTGCGGTCATCATCCTCCAGCAGTCCCTCATTGGACTCGCGCTGGGGACTCTGTTCGAACGCACCCGCAACCTGCTGGTGCCGTCCGTGGTGCACATCGCCGTCAACAGCATGTGACGTATTCCAGGGCATCTTCTTCCAGGGCATCTTCGGCGTCTTTCAGTGGCGACTGGCGCGTCCGCTCAACAAGGAAAGGGGGCTGTCCGGCTTGTGAGCGCCCGCAATTCCGGCCTAAATTTGGTCATGACCAATTCCCCCGAGCACGAGCTGCTCCTTGAGCTGCAGGACCTGATCGTCGGGACCGGATCCGTGGCTGAATTCCTTGGCGGCCTCTCTGTGAGTGCGGCGTCGGCGTTGAGCAGATCGGCCGGCACGGCAATCGAGTGCGGCGTCACCCTAAAGCACGGCCGGCGGACCGCCACAGTGGGCGGCAGCACTGACCGGGCCGTCGAGCTGGACAGGATTGAACAGCAAGTGGGCGACGGGCCCTGCATCGCCGCACTGAAGGTGAAGCAACCGGTGCTCCTGGCCGATGTCCGCACGGACCCGCGCTGGCCCGATTACCAGCAACGCCTCATCGAGGAGGGCGTCCAGAGCGTCCTCGGTGTACCGCTCGAGCTCAGCCAAGGGGCCACTGCGGCCCTGAACTTCTTCTCACCCGTCACCGATGCGTTCAGCAAGGCGGTCATCGACGAGGCAGTCAGTTTCGCCGACGTCGCCCGCAACGCGGTGGGCCTGGCCGTCAGGGTGGCCACGGCCGAGGACGCCGCCGATGACCTGAGCGCGGCCATGGCAAGCCGCACCGCCATCAACCTGGCCTGCGGCATCATCATGGGCCAGAACCGCTGCACCCAGAACGAAGCCATGGACATCCTGATCAAGGTCTCCAGCCACCGGAACCAGAAACTCCGGGTGGTGGCCGAGGAGATCGTCACCAAGGTCTCCGGCGCGGGACCCACCACGTACTTCGACATGTAGGGGCCCGTTGAGGTGGGCGCCTTCGGCCTTCGCCGCCGCGGCTGTGGGCCTCTGAGCTGGCTTTCATCAACGGTCTTGGCTTGATTGTCGGACCCTCGTTGGATGATGGGTTTATGAGCAACCGTGTAGTGGCGCAGGCGTACGCGGAGATCACCGCGGCCGTTGCGGTGCTCACCGGGGTGGCCCGCGGATCCGGTCCCGGCGGCCTCTCCGTAGCCGGTGATCCCGTGCGGGACCTCTCTGAGGATTGCCTGGACATACTGGCCGGCGGCGTGAGAGCGGAGGCGCAGATGGCCTGCCTGAAAGCACTCACCGCCGTGACATACGCGGACACAGCCCAGGCGGTGGCCGGCCCGGAGACGTCGGGCCAGGCCCTGGAGATGGCGGTCACCGCCGAGGTCGGCTGCGTCCTGACCATTGGGGACCGGGCGGCTGGATCACTCCTGGCCATCTCCCATGCTCTGGCCACGACGTTGCCGCTGACCCTAACGGCCCTGCAGGCCGGAACCATCTCCTGGCAGCATGCCCGGGTCATGGCCGACGAAGCCGCCACCCTCGGCCCCGCAGGTGCTGCCGCCTTGGAAGCCCACTTCCTGGACCCGGACTCACCCGGCGCCGCCACGGGATGCCCGCCCGGGGAGATGCCGGCAGGCCGGTTCCGGCACCACGCCAGAACTTGGCGCGAACGCCACCACAGCGACAGCATCGAAAAACGCCACGCCAAAAGCGTCCTCGACCGGCGGATCGACTACTCCCCGGACCAGGACGGGATGGCCTGGATCACCGCCTACCTCCCCGCGGACACCGCCGCAGCGATCTGGAACCGCACCACGGCGATAGCCCGTGGTCTTCAAGGGCCGACCGAGCCCCGGACCCTTACCCAGCTCCGAGTCGACGCCTACGCCACCGCCCTCCTCGGCGGACATCAAAACGACAACAGAAACGTGGACAGCACCCGGGGCAGCGGCGGCTCCGACGGGAACGGGAACCAGGGCGGCGCGGCGCGGGTTCCCACACCGCGGGCGCAGGTGCTTGTTACGGTCCCGGTGTTCTCCCTGCTCGGGGCCACCGAGGAACCGGCCATGCTGGACGGGTACGGCCCCATCCCGGCGTCGATGGCCAGGGACCTCGTGGCGAACGGGGCCGAGTCGTTCCACCGAGTCCTGGTTGACCCGCGCGACGGGGCACCCTTGGAGATCGGGCGCGCCAGCTACCGGCTGACCAAGGCCATGCGGCAATGGCTGCGGCTGCGGGACGGTAAATGCCCCTTCCCGGGCTGTTCGAACAACTCACTGGACAACGAAGCCGATCATCTCCTCGCCTGGGCCGACGGCGGCACCACCGGGATCTCGAACCTGGGACAACCGTGCCCCAGACACCACAGGCTCCGCCACACCACAGCCTGGCAACCCAGCCCAGCCACCCCAACCAGGCCACCGGGATGGATCTCTCCAACGGGCAGACGCTACACAAGCGAGCACCAGAACTGGGAACCACCACACTGGCCCCAACGGCCCCGGCCGCACAGCTACCCCGCACTCATCCACCTCGGACCCTCACCCGGAGAAGACGGACTGGAACGGCTCCTCCACGCCCTGGCCTGACCCTTACCGGCGTGCCCCTGGGCCGGAAAAGTTGAGCTCGAATGGCTCCTCCACATCCGGCCCGACCATTGGCACTTAGTCGTGCGGGGATTGGCGTCAGCGCTTGGGACCAACCCGCACTTGGGTCCGAGCCTGCGGGCTGTCCTCGTTTGACTCTCTTTTGGTTTGGCTATGAGGGCTTGGGCCGCGCCCGGATGTGCATCCGCTCGCCCTGCTGCCCGAACAGGCTGATGAACTCCACCGGTTTGCCGTCGGCGCTGGCGAACCAGTGCGGGGTGCGGGTATCGAACTCCGCGGCCTCCCCGGCACGCAGTTCGAAGTCCTTCTCCCCCAGCACCAGGCGCAGCCGCCCGTTGAGGATGTAGAGCCATTCGTAGCCCTCGTGAACGCGCGGGTCCGGCACTTCCCCGCGCGCACCGCCGTCGAGCACCATCTTGAACGCCTGCAGGCCGCCCGGCCGGCGGGTGAGCGGAACGGCGGTCATCCCCGCGTGGGTGATGGGGCGGAGGTGGATCCTGGGATCCCCCGTGGGCGGGGCACCCACCAGGTCATCAAGCGGCACCCCGTACAGCTTCGCGAGGGGCAGCAGGATCTCGAGGTTGGGCCTGCGCTGCCCGGACTCCAGCCGCGACAAGGTACTCACCGAAACGCCGGAGGCGGACGACACGTCGCCGAGGGTGAGGGTGTGTTCGGTGCGGATGGCCCGCAGCCGGGGACCCACCGCCCCAAGGACATCGTCCAGTTCGTCTGCCATGCAGCCCAGTTTGCCATAACGGCAACAATGTTTGCCAACATGGGCGGACGCGGCTGATGCTGGATGGGTCGCCTGCGGAGGGCGGCGGACCCTCTGGAAGGACAGTCAGCATGGACACCACACGCTACGACGTTGTGATCATTGGCGGCGGCGCCGCCGGGCTCAGCGCAGCCACCACCCTGGCCCGGGCACTGCGCTCGGTGCTGGTCATCGATTCCGGAACGCCGCGCAACGCACCCGCGGCCGGCGTCCACGGGCACCTGTCCCGCGACGGCCTGAACCCGCGGGAACTCCTGGCACTGGGACGCAGCGAAGTGCTCTCCTACGGCGGAACCGTGCTGGACGGCGAGGCGGCTTCGGCGCAGCGGACTCCTTCCGGATTCGAGATAGCTCTCGGGGATTTCCGGCGGGTCACCGGGCGGCGCCTCCTGGTCACCACCGGCCTGACGGACGAGCTGCCGGCCATCGACGGGCTGCGGGAACAATGGGGCAAGGGCGTGGTGCACTGCCCCTACTGCCACGGCTGGGAAATCCGCGGGCAACGGATCGGCGTGCTGGGCACCGGACCCCTGTCCGTCCACCAGGCCCTGCTGTTCCGGCAATGGTCCCCGGACATCACCCTCTTCCTCAACAACACGCTGGAACCCACGGACGAGGAATGGGACAAACTCGCCGCCCGGTCCGTCCGGGTGGTGGAGGGCTCCGTGGCCTCAGTCGACGCCGAGGACGGTGTCCTCGCGGGCGTCACGCTGCGCACGGGTCAGTCCTTTCCGGTGGCTGCCCTGGCGGTCGGATCACGGATGGAAGCCAGGTCCGCACTGCTGGAATCGCTCGGACTCCAGGCCCTGGAGCATCCGTCCGGGGCAGGGCACTTCGTCGAGACCGACGCCATGGGCGCCACGGCCGTCCCCGGCGTGTTCGCCGCAGGCAACGTCACCAACCTCATGGCCCAGGTAATCACCGCGGCGGCCGAAGGTGTCATGGCCGGCGCACGGATCAACGCCGACCTCATCGAGGAGGAAACCCGCTGGGCCGTGGAGGGCCGGTTCGGCCCCTTCTCGGCCGCCTCGGAAGCGGCCGTCTCACGGACCGTCCTGGGTGAGCGGCGTCACGGCCTCACAAGGTAGGGTGACGCCATGGAACTCAGACTCGAAGTTGTCCAGGTGCCCGTCTCCGATGTGGACCGCGCCAAAGCCTTCTACACCGACCAGCTCGGCTTTGTCCTCGATCACGACGTTGAGCACGTTCCGGGGATGCGCGTCGTCCAGCTCACCCCGCCGGGCTCAGCGGCCTCGATTGTGATCGGCACCGGCATGAACGGCATGACCCCGGGCAGCCTTGAAGGCCTGCAGCTGGTGGTCCCGGACATGGCCGGGACCCGCGCCGAACTGGTCCGCCGCGGCGCCCCCGTCAGCGAGGCCCAGGACCTCGGCGGCTTCGCGTTCGCCCACTTCAGCGACCCGGACGGCAACCGGTGGGTCATCCAGGAGATCCCGCCGCGGTAGGCCCCGCAAAAACAGGTACTTTCTACCCTTGTCCTCCCGGTGACGCCTCCCTACTCTGGTGGCCACCGACTTTGGGGGTTTGGGAATGCTCATTGAACAACATCTGACCTGGCTTGGCTCCGGCTCGGGAGCCCTGCTGGACATCCATGGCCATTCGGAGGCCGCGCTGGCGGGTTCCCTGGCCCGGACCGTCGCCTCGTCGATAAGCGGCCTGTCCCACCTGCCGGTCGAGAGTACCGTGACGCTGGTGAGGCCGGACGGGACGCCGTGCATCGGGGCAAATACTGAAGGCACCGCCGTCGAGCTTTCTCGCCGGGACCACCGCACGGGGCACGGCCCCACGGCGCGGGCCCTGGGCGGCAGGCTGTCCATCATCCTCAACGACCGCGCCCCGGACCCGCGCTGGCCGGACTACTGCGGCAGCCTCACAGCGGCAGGCTACCGCTCCGCCGTCGCGATTCCCCTGCACCTGGAACGCGGTTACCGCGCCGCCCTGACCCTCTACTCTGCGACAGCGAACATCTTCACCCCCGTGGTGGCCGCCAAGGTGCTGGTGTTCGGCGGCGTGGCGGCCAAGAGCCTGCGGCTGGCGCTGAAACACCGGGCCGATCTGGCCCTGTCCGCGGAGCACCGCGCAACCCTCGCCAGCAGCGCGGCCATCAACACCGCCTGCGGCGTGCTCATGGGGCAGAAGGGCTGTTCGTACGAGGCCGCGCACCGGATCCTCGAGGAGGAATCCCGGCAGCGGAACCTCACCATCCGCGGCGTTGCCGAGTGGCTCCTGCAGGTCCTGCCCGGCGGGGTCCCGACCAGCCACTTCACCGCCCGCGCCTGATTCCCAACTAGGTAGCGCCAACTGTCGTTCTGAGGGCTCAGAACGACAGTTGGCGCTACCTAGTTGGGATGGGGGACGCGCGGGAGGGTCAGCGCAGAATGACTGTCCGCCCGCCGTCGAGCATGACCCGGCCTTCACAGTGCCAGCGCACCGCGTTGGACAGCGCCTTGCACTCGGCGTCGCGGCCCACCCGGACCAGGTCCTCGGCAGTGTGCGTGTGGTCCACCTCGATGACCTGCTGGGCGATGATCGGCCCCTCATCCAGCTCGGCGTTGACGTAGTGTGCCGTGGCGCCGACGGTTTTCACGCCGCGGTCGTACGCCTGGTGGTACGGCTTGGCGCCCTTGAAGCTGGGCAGGAACGAGTGGTGGATGTTGATGGTTTTGCCCGTCAGCTTCGCCGAGAGCTCGTCGCTGAGGACCTGCATGTAGCGGGCCAGGACCACAAGCTCCACATCAAACTCGTCCACGAGTTCCAGCAGCCGTGCCTCCTGGGCCGGCTTGGTTTCCTTTGTGACCGGCAGGTGGAAGAACGGGATGTTGTGCCATTCCACCAGGGCCTGGTGGTCCGTGTGGTTGGAGACCACGGCCACGATCTCCACCGGCAGGTCCCCGGTACGGGCCCGGAACAGCAGGTCGTTGAGGCAGTGCCCGAACTTGGACACCATCACCAGGACCCGGCGTTTCCGGCCGTTCGGCTCCAGCTGCCAGTTCATGGCCCACTCGGCTGCCAGCGGCTCGAAGTCGCGGCGCAGCTCCTCGGTGCTGAAGGCCTTCTTGCCGGAGGCGAAGTGCACCCGCATGAAGAACTGCTGAGCCTGCCTGTCACCGAAGTGCTTGGTGTCGATGATGTCGCAGTCGTGGTCCAGCAGGTACCCGGTGATCGCGTGAACGATGCCCGGGGACTCGGCGCAGTTGACGGTGAGGACGTGTTCGGTTTCCATTCAGCGCTCCCGGGGTGCTTTCCCGGCGGCCACCTGGGCGTCGGCGTCGGCTTCGGCGAGGGCCTTCTCCTCGGCCACTACCTTCTCGCCGGCGAGGTCTTTCTGGAACTCGGCGTAGCGGGCCAGGTGGGACGGGCGCTTGCGCATGATGACCCAGGCAACGCCGAGGATGACGAACCAGATGGGGGTCACCAGGAGCGCCGTCAGGGTGTCCGGCTGCGTGGTCAGGGCCCAGAGGACGAAGGCGAAGAACGCGAACACCACCCAGACCATGGGGATACCGCCGGGCATCTTGAACTTGGTGCGGGCGGCGTGAGCGGAACTTCAGGTAGCTGGCCAGGATGATGGACCAGACAAAGACGAAGCAGACGGCGGACACGGTGGTGACCATGTCGAACGCCTTGGCAATGTCCTTGCCCGCGTACATGAGGATGACGCCGGAGAGCAGCAGGACGCAGGAGAGGAACAGGGCGTTCTGCGGGACCTTTCGGCGGGACAGGCGGCTGAACACGCCGGGTGCGTCGCCTTCCTGGGCCAGGCCGTAGACCATGCGGGAGGTGGAGTAGATGCCGGAGTTGGCCGAGGACATGGCCGAGGACAGCACCACCAGGTTCACGATGGTGGCTGCAGCGCCGAGACCGGCCAGGGAGAACATGGCGATGAACGGGCTGTGGCCGGCCCGGAACTCGGTCCACGGGGTGACGGAGATCAGGATGATGAGGGCGCCTACGTAGAAGAGCAGCACGCGGATGGGGATGGAGTTGATTGCCTTGGGCAGGTTCTTCTCCGGGTCCTTGGCCTCGGCGGCGGTGGTGCCTACGAGTTCAATGCCCACGAACGCGAACACGGCGATCTGGAAGCCGGCTACAAAGCCCATGAATTCGTTCGGGAACATGCCGCCGTGGCTCCACAGGTTGGTGAAGGTGGCAGGGCCGGCGTCGGACTGGAAACCGCTGAAAATCATGAACAGGCCAACAATGATCAGGGCAGCGATGGCGATGATCTTGATCAGGGCGAACCAGAACTCGGTCTCACCGAAAGCCTTGACGGTGGCGAGGTTCAGGACCAGGAGGATGATGACGGTGGCGATGCCCGGGATCCACAAGGGAATTCCCGGCCAGAGTTCCTCCGAGTAGGCGGCGATGGCGATGACATCCGCGATGCCGGTGATCACCCAGCAGAACCAGTAGGTCCAGCCGGTGAAGAAACCGGCCCACGGGCCCAGCAGGTCGGCGGCGAAATCGCTGAAGGACTTGTAGTGCAGGTTGGAGAGCAGGAGCTCGCCCATGGCCCGCATGACGAAGAACAGCATGAAGCCGATGATCATGTAGACGAAGATGACGGACGGGCCGGCCGCGGAGATGGTTTTGCCGGAGCCCATGAACAGGCCGGTGCCGATTGCGCCGCCAATGGCGATCAGCTGGATGTGCCTGTTGCTGAGCTGCCGCTCCAGGTGGGGCGGCGTGCCCGGGGAATTGATGGTTTTAGAACTCACGTGCTGCTCCTTGAATAAGTGCCGGCTGGAGTGCCTTGGGGGAAGATGCGGGACCCACTTCATCGGGGACCGCTTCGAGGTTGTTGAAACTGTAAAGATGGATCCCGGCGATGCCGGGCTGGCCGTGCAGCCCCGCCATCAGGGAGTTGGGTGAGTAGCGGTCGCCACTGAGCAGCCTGCGCGCCAGCGGGCCCTTGCGGCTCAGGAACTTCAGGGAACTTCCGACGCCGATCTGCGCGGCCAGGGTGACCAGTTTGGTCCGCGGGACGGACCCCGCCACGCCCGCCCAGACGGGCAGGTCCACGTTCTCGCGGCGCAGGAGCGCCGCGAAGTCGAGGATTTTCGGGGCGGAGAAACACATCTGGGTGACAACGCTCGTGGCCAGGTGCTGCTTTTCCTGGAGGGCGTCGATCAGGTCCAGGGCGGCCACCGACGGGTGGCCTTCCGGGTAGCCGGCTACGCCGGCGCGCATGCGGCCCCCGGTGTACTGGGCGATGTCTTCGAGCAGCGGCAGGGCCGACCCGTACGGGCCGGCCGGGTCCTTCCGGTCTCCGCCGATCACAAACACCTCGCCGATGCCGGCCACATCGCAGTCGCGCAGGATGTCGGTCAGCTGGGCCCGGCTCGGCACGCTGCGCGCGGCCAGGTGCGGGATCACGGTGTAGCCGAGCATGCTCAGCTCCACCGCGGCGCGCATGGTCCGTTCGATGCCGTGGTGCGGCAGGCATGTGACGGTCAGTGTGGTGGTCAGCGGTACCGTTTGCCGGACCTGGTCCACAATCCCCGTGGAGGGGATGACTTCGATTCTTACAGGGAACATCATTGGTCCTCTCGTGATATCGGCCCGGGATGCCCGGTTTCAGGTACCGGCTCCGGTCAGCTCGCGGTCAGCTGGCGTGGGCGGCCAGCAGTGAGCTGGCTTCCTGGCGGGTGCTGCCGGAGGACTCAATGTGGGCGAGCTGGGCCGGGATTTCCCAGCCCTTCTTCCGCATCGCGGTGGCCCAGAGCCGGCCGGCACGGTAGGAGGAACGGACCAGCGGGCCACTCATGACCCCGAGGAACCCGATCTCGTTCGCCTCGTCCTGCAGGTCCACGAACTCCTGCGGCTTGACCCAGCGGTCCACCGGCAGGTGCCGCTCGGACGGGCGCAGGTACTGGGTGATGGTGATCAGGTCACAACCGGCCTCATGCAGATCCCTGAGGGCTTCGGAGATTTCCTCGCGGGTCTCGCCCATGCCCAGGATCAGGTTGGACTTGGTCACCATGCCCAGGGCCCGGCCCTGGCTGATGACATCCAGGGACCGCTCATACCGGAACGCCGGCCGGATCCGCTTGAAAATCCGCGGCACGGTCTCCACGTTGTGCGCGAACACCTCAGGCTTGGAATCACAGATCGCAGCGATGTGCTCGGGCTTGCCGGAGAAGTCCGGAATCAGCAGCTCCACCCCGGTGCCGGGGTTCAGCTCATGGATCTTCCGCACCGTCTCGGCATACAGCCACACACCCTCATCGGCGAGGTCATCCCGGGCCACCCCGGTCACCGTGGCGTAGCGCAACTGCATCGCCTGGACGCTCCGGGCCACCTTGGTGGGTTCGAACATGTCCACCGGGGACGGCTTGCCGGTATCGATCTGGCAGAAATCACAGCGCCGGGTGCATTCGGACCCGCCGATCAGGAACGTGGCTTCCTTGTCTTCCCAGCACTCGAAAATGTTCGGGCAGCCAGCCTCTTCACAGACCGTGTGCAGGCCCTCTTTTTTGACCAGGTTCTTGAGCTGGACATACTCCGGACCCATCTGGACCTTGGCCTTGATCCACTCCGGCTTCCGCTCCACGGGTACAGCGGAGTTACGCTGCTCAACGCGCAGCAGCTTCCGGCCTTCTGGTGCCAGTGTCATCAGTGCTCTTTCCTTAGCATTCCACTACGTTGACGGCGAGGCCGCCCATGGCTGTTTCCTTGTACTTGGAGCTCATGTCCTTGCCGGTTTCCCGCATGGTCACAATCACCTCGTCCAGCGACACCCGGTGGGTGCCGTCGCCCCAGAGCGCCATCTTGGCCGCGTTGATGGCTTTCGCCGCCGCGATGGCGTTCCGCTCGATGCAGGGAACCTGCACCAGGCCGCCGATCGGATCGCAGGTCAGGCCCAGGTTGTGTTCCATCGCGATTTCCGCGGCGTTCTCCACCTGCTGGGGTGTGCCGCCCATGACCTCCGCGAGTCCTGCCGCCGCCATGGACGACGCCGAACCCACCTCGCCCTGGCAGCCCACCTCGGCGCCCGAAATGGACGCCTGTTCCTTGTAAAGCACCCCGATGGCACCGGCCGTGAGCAGGAACTTGACCACAACGTCGTCGCGGTCTTCCTGTGTTGCCTTGTCCATCCCGGGTGCGAAATGCAGTGCGTAGTACAGGACCGCGGGGATGATCCCGGCCGCGCCGTTGGTGGGCGCGGTGACCACGCGGCCGCCGGATGCGTTCTCCTCGTTGACCGCCAGGGCGATCAGGTTCACCCATTCCTGCCAGTACTTGGGGTCCCGGTCCTTGTCCTCCTTGAGGAGGCGTTCGTGCCAATCAGGCGCACGACGGCGGACCTTCAGTCCCCCGGGCAGCAAACCTTCGCGCTTGAGGCTGACTTCCACGCACTCCTCCATGACGGAGTAGATGTGCAGCAGCCCTTCGCGGATCTCCTCCTCGGTGCGGGAGGCGCGTTCGTTGACGAACATGATCTCGCCGATGGACAGGCCCTTGGACTGGCACCGGCCCAGCAGTTCGGCGGCCGTGCGGAACGGCAGCGGCAGTTCCTTCTTGGACTCGTCGAGCTCCTTCAGGGCCGCGTCCTCTTCGCCGTCGCGGACAATGAAGCCGCCGCCCACGGAGAAGAACGTGGCCTTGTGGAGTTCCTCGCCGTTTTCGTCGGAGACCGTGAAGGTCATGCCGTTGGTGTGCCGGGGCAGGATGGTCAGCGGGCGCAGGATCATGTCCGTGACGCCGTAGGGAAGCTGCACGCCGCCGCCTTCACCGGCGCCGGCAAGGTTCAGCATCCCGGTCTCGGCGATCGCGGCAAGCCGCTCCTCCACCTCGGCCGGCAGGATCTTCTCGGGGTGGAACCCCTCCAGGCCCAGCAGGATGGCCGTCATGGTGCCGTGGCCGTGGCCGGTCGCGGCGAGCGACCCGTACAGGTCCACCCGCAGCCCGGCGACCCTGTCCAGAACGCCGGCGGTCCGCACCTCCTCGGCAAACACGGCGGCAGCGCGCATCGGCCCCACAGTGTGCGAGCTCGACGGCCCAATGCCAATGGAAAAGAGATCAAAGACTCCAACGGCCATGACGGTTCCTAACTAACTAATTCTTCGTGATGCGGCACCGCAGTAGACGGTGCCGCACGAGGTGCCGGCCGGAGCCGGACTTTTCGAAAGCGTGCGTCAAAGCGAGGTACGAGCAGCACGCGTGAAAAGTCCGGTCCGCCGGCACCGGAGGTGACTAGAGCCCCGGGTAAAGCGGGTGGGCTGCGGCGAGTGCCTCAACCCGGTGACGCAGGCCGGAAAGGTCCGCGTCGGCGTCGGCAATCAATGCCTCGGCGATGATGTCCGCAACTTCACGGAACGCTGCCTCGCCAAAACCACGGGTGGCCAGGGCGGGGGTGCCGATGCGGAGACCGGAGGTGACCATCGGCGGGCGCGGATCGAACGGCACGGCGTTGCGGTTGACGGTGATGTCAATCGCGGCCAGGCGGTCCTCGGCCTGCTGGCCGTCGAGCTCGCAGTTGCGCAGGTCAACCAGGACCAGGTGCACGTCGGTGCCGCCGGAGATCACGGAGATTCCCTTGGCGGTGACGTCCGGCTGGACCAGGCGGTCGGCCAGGATGCTGGCGCCCGCGAGGACGCGCTCCTGGCGTTCCTTGAACTCCGGCGTTGCCGCGATCTTGAAGGCCACGGCCTTGCCGGCGATGACATGCTCCAGCGGGCCGCCCTGCTGGCCGGGGAAGACAGCAGAGTTGATCTTCTTGGCGATCGCGGGATCGTTGGAGAGGATGATGCCGCCGCGCGGACCGGCGAGGGTCTTGTGCGTGGTGGAGGTGACAACGTGGGCGTGCGGCACCGGGCTCGGGTGCAGGCCTGCTGCCACCAGTCCGGCGAAGTGCGCCATGTCCACCATCAGGTAAGCGCCCACCAGGTCGGCGATCCGGCGGAACTCGGCGAAGTCCAGCTGGCGGGCGTACGCCGACCAGCCGGCAACGATCAGCTGCGGCTTGGTTTCCAGCGCCAGGCGCTCCACCTCGGCCATGTCAATCGTGTGGGTGTCTTCGCGGACCTGGTACGGGACCACGTTGTAGAGCTTGCCGGAGAAGTTGATCTTCATGCCGTGGGTGAGGTGGCCGCCGTGGGCCAGGTTCAGGCCCATGATGGTGTCGCCCGGCTTGATCAGCGCGTGCATGACCGAGGCGTTGGCCTGCGCGCCGGAGTGCGGCTGCACGTTGGCGAACTCGGCACCGAACAGTGCCTTGACCCGGTCGATGGCCAGCTGCTCGATGACGTCCACGTGCTCGCAGCCACCGTAGTAGCGCTTGCCCGGGTAGCCCTCGGCGTACTTGTTGGTCAGGACCGAGCCCTGGGCCTGCATGACGGCGACGGCGGTGTGGTTCTCCGAGGCGATCATTTCCAGGCCGTCGCGCTGGCGGGTGAGTTCGGCGTCGATCTTGACGGCGACTTCCGGGTCCAGCGTGCTCAGGTCGGCGTTCAGGCTCGGCGAGACCACCTGCTCGAAAGTGGCTTCAGCTGTGGTGCTCACAGTTCGCCGCCGTTGGCTTCGGCGTATTCCTGGGCGGAGAGCAGCGGGCCCTCTTCGGTCACGGTGACCTTGAACAGCCAGCCGGCACCGTAGGGATCCGAGTTAATCAGAGCGGGATCGGCCACGGCGTCGTCGTTGATCTCGGTGACCTCGCCGGTAACCGGTGAGTACAGGTCCGAGACGGACTTGGTGGACTCGATCTCGCCGCAGGTCTCGCCTGCAGTCACCGTGGTACCAACCTCGGGCAAGTCCACGTACACGATGTCGCCCAGCGCTTCGGCGGCAACAGCGGACACGCCAACAGTCGACGGGCCGTCGCCATCAGCGGCGATCCACTCGTGCTCGGCGGAGTACTTCAGTTCAGCGGCAACCTTGGCCATGGTGTGTTTCCTTAAGTTTGGAGTTCAAAGAGTGAGAGAGCGTCCGCCCAAAACCCACATTAAGTGAGAGAGCGTTGCCCAAAAACGTGCATTAAGTGAGAGAGCGTTCGGGGGGTGGTGGACTCGAGGGGCCGGCAGCCCGGGGTTTTGAGCCAATCCCCGGAGGTGGGGGTGGGGCTGGCATCCGGCAGCTTGCGTCAAAGCGAGGAACGAGCAGCATGCAGAGGATGTCAGCCCCAGCCCCAGGAGGGCTACTTGGCGCGCTTGTAGAACGGGAGGGCGACGACCTCGAAAGGTTCTGCCTTGCCGCGCAGGTCCACGTCCAGGGCGGTGCCCAGTTCGGCGTGCTCGACGTCGACGTAGGCCAGTGCAACAGGGTAGCCGAGGGTGGGGCTGGGCTGGCCGGAGGTCACTTCGCCCACGACGTTGCCGTCCTTGAGGACCGGGTAGCCGCCACGGCCGGCGCGGCGGCCGAGGCCCTTCAGGCCCACGAGCTTGCGCTTGGAACCGGCCTCCTTGGCAGCTTCGAGGGCGGAGCGGCCCACGAAGTCGCCTTCCTTGGACTTGAGCGCCACAACCGGGCCCAGGCCGGCGTCGAACGGTGAACGCTCGAGGGAAAGCTCGTTGCCGTACAGCGGCATGCCGGCTTCCAGGCGGAGCGAGTCGCGGGACGCGAGGCCGCACGGGATGATGCCGAACTCTTCGCCGGCTTCGGCCACCTTGGCCCACAGGTCAGCGGCGTCGGCGTTCGGGATGAACAGTTCGAAGCCGTCCTCACCGGTGTAGCCGGTGCGGGCCAGGATGACGTCGTGTCCGGCGATGGTGAGCTCGTTGAACGCGTAGTACTTCAGGTCCGTGATCAGCGCGTGCTGGGCTTCATCGGTCAGCTTCAGCAGGATGGCCTCGGCCTTCGGGCCCTGGACGGCGATCAGCGAGGTCGCCGCGGAGGCGTCCTCCACCTTCACGTCGAAGTCTGCGGCGCGCTCTGCCAGGGCCGCGGCCACGGTGGGGGCGTTGCCCGCGTTGGGGACCACGAGGTACTTCTCGTCCCCGAAACGGTAGACGATCAGGTCATCGATGATGCCGCCGTCGGCGTTGCAGATCAGCGAGTACTTGGCCTTGCCGTCCGCGATGGCGGAGAGCTTGCCCACGAGGGCGTAGTCCAGGAACGCGCCGGCGGCGGGGCCGCTGACCCAGACTTCGCCCATGTGGGAGAGGTCGAAGAGGCCGGCAGCATTGCGGACCGCGTGGTGTTCGGCCAGCTCGGAGCTGTACTTGAGGGGCATCTGCCAGCCACCGAAATCGGTGAAGGAGGCGCCGAGCTTCTTGTGCTCTTCGTAGAGCGCGGTGTAGTTCTCAGTCATGTCCGGAGTCCTTAGTTTTCGAATTCGGAGAGCGGCGGGCAGGAGCAGATGAGGTTGCGGTCGCCGCCGGCGCCGTCAATACGGCCCACGGGCGGGAAGTACTTGTCCTGCTTGAGGTGGTGGACGGGGAAGACGGCCTGTTCGCGGCTGTATTCGCGGGTCCAGTCGGAGTTCACGACGGCGGACGCGGTGTGGGGTGCGTTGCGCAGCGGGGAGTTATCCACGGTGAAGTCGCCGTTGGCCACCTGGTCGATTTCCTTGCGGATGGTGATCATCGCTTCGATGAAGCGGTCGATCTCCGCCAGGTCCTCGGACTCGGTGGGCTCCACCATCAGCGTGCCGGCAACCGGGAACGCCAGAGTGGGGGCGTGGAAGCCGTAGTCGATGAGTCGCTTGGCCACGTCCTCAGCAGTGACGCCGGTCTTGGCCGTCAGGGCGCGCAGGTCCAGGATGCACTCGTGTGCCACGAGCCCGCCCTCGCCGGTGTACAGGACCGGGAAGTACTCATTCAGGCGTGCCGCGACGTAGTTCGCTGCGAGCAGCGCGCTCTTGGTGGCTTCCTTCAGGCCCTCGGCACCCATGAGCTTCACGTAGGCCCAGGAGATCGGAAGGACACCGGCCGAACCGAAGTTCGACGCCGAGATGGCCACGCCGTGACCTTCTGCTGCGTTTCCGGAGGAAGCGTTGTTGGCATCGCCGGGCATGAACGGAGCCAGGTGCGCCTTGGCCGCGACCGGGCCAACGCCGGGTCCGCCGCCGCCGTGCGGGATGCAGAAGGTCTTGTGCAGGTTCAGGTGCGAGACGTCGCCGCCGAACTTGCCCGGCTGGGCCAGGCCCACGAGGGCGTTCAGGTTGGCGCCGTCCACGTAGACCTGGCCGCCGGCAGCGTGCACGGCGTCGCAGATCTCAGTCACGTCGGCGTCGTACACGCCGTGGGTGGAGGGGTAGGTGATCATGATCGCCGAGAGGACGTCCTTGTGGGCCTCGATCTTGGCGAACAGGTCCGCGTGGTCGATGGTGCCGTCAGCGGCCGTGGCCACCACAACAACCTTCATGCCGGCCAGGACGGCGGAGGCGGCGTTGGTGCCGTGGGCCGAGGCCGGGATCAGGCAGACGTTGCGCTGGGCGTCGCCGTTGGCGCGGTGGTAGCCGCGGATGGCCAGCAGGCCGGCGAGCTCGCCCTGGGAACCGGCGTTCGGCTGCAGGGAGACCTGGTCGTAGCCGGTGATCTCGGCAAGGTCAGCTTCGAGGCCGCTGATCAGTTCGCGCCAGCCCACGGTCTGGGACTCGGGAGCGAACGGGTGGATGGAGGCGAACTCCGGCCAGGAAATGGCTTCCATCTCGGCGGTGGCGTTCAGCTTCATGGTGCAGGAGCCCAGCGGGATCATGGTGCGGTCCAGCGACAGGTCCCGGTCGGAGAGCTTGCGGATGTAACGCAGCAGCTGGGTTTCGGAACGATGCGTGTTGAACACCGGGTGCTGCATGAAAGCGGACGTGCGGAGCACGTCGGCGGGCAGGTCGAAGCCCTTGGCCTCGGCGGAGGGGCCAGCACCGAAGGCGACGGCAACCGAGGACAGGACATCCGCCGTCGTGGTTTCATCCACGGAGACGCCGACGGTGTCCGCGTCGATGTGGCGCAGGTTGATGCCGCGTGCCTCGGCGGCTGCGATGACCTTGTCTGCCTTGCCCGGGACGCTGACGGTGAGCGTGTCGAAGAAGGTGTCGGAGAGCAGTTCGCGGCCGGCTGCCTGCAGCGTGGTGGCCAGGGTGCGGGCGTGGTTGTGGGTGCGCTCGGCGATCGCCTTCAGCCCGTCCGGGCCGTGGTACACGGCGTAGAAGGAGGACACGATGGCCAGCAGGGCCTGCGCGGTGCAGATGTTCGAGGTCGCCTTTTCACGGCGGATGTGCTGCTCGCGGGTCTGCAGGGCCAGACGGTAGGCGGGCAGGCCGGCGTCGTCCTTGGAGACACCCACCAGGCGGCCGGGCATGGAGCGTTCCAGGCCCTTGGCCACGGCCATGTAGGCAGCGTGCGGGCCGCCGAAGAACAGCGGGACGCCGAAACGCTGGGTGGAGCCGACGGCGATGTCAGCGCCCTGCTCACCGGGAGGGGTGATCAGGGTCAGGGCGAGCAGGTCAGCGGCGACCGTGACCAGCGCGCCGCGTTCCTTGGCTGCGGCGATGACCTCGGCGTGGTTGAAGACGCGGCCGGAGACGCCCGGCTGCTGCAGGACGATGCCGTTGATGACGCCCTCGGGCAGGCCCTTGGACAGGTCGGCAACTTCGACTTCGAAGCCCAGCGCCTCTGCGCGGCCCTTGACCACGGCGATGGTCTGCGGCATGACGTCGGCGTCCAGGACGGTCTTGCCGTCGTGCGCTTCCTTGTTCTTGTTGGCACGGCGCATCATGAGGACGGCTTCGGCCACGGCGGTGGCTTCGTCCAGCAGGGAGGCGTTGGCGATGGGCAGGCCGACGAGGTCCTGGACCATGGTCTGGAAGTTCAGCAGCGCTTCGAGCCGGCCCTGGGAAATTTCGGGCTGGTACGGGGTGTAGGCGGTGTACCAGGCCGGAGCTTCGAGGATGTTGCGGCGGATCACGGCGGGCGTGACGGTGTCGTAGTAGCCCTGGCCGATCATCTGGACGGCGGTCTTGTTCTTGCCGGCGAGCTTGCGCAGCTCGGCCAGGACTTCAACCTCACTGAGGGCGTCCTTGAGGGCAAGCGGCTTGGCCTGGCGGATGGAATCCGGGACGGCAACGTCCACGAGGCCGTCTACGGTGTCGTAGCCGACGGCCTTGAGCATGGTTTCAATGTGCGACTGGCTGCGCGCACCGATATGCCGATCGGCAAAGGTGGTGGGGGACGACTGGACTGTCATGAAGGAACTCCATAATTCAGGTGGCGTGCTGGGTACGCCACATTGATTCGGGTTCCTCCCCGCTCTGTATTGGACCTGAGAGTTTCCGCGCCACCTGCTTTTACGGGTGATGCTTGCACCGTCGGTGAGCCCGTTGCCGGACTACTTTCCAGAGTTGCCTAACCGCGGCGGTACGTGGGCCTGAGAGATTCCCGGAGAGGATTTGCTCCTACGGCGCCTGCTTAACGTACTGGCAGGACTCTCCCGCCGCAGATCAAAAGCCATGCCACAGAATTCCGTGACACGCCTCACAGCTTATCCTGTCCCGGTGCCGCTCGCAATTCTCCGCACCGCGACGGCTGTCACAACCCCGCACCAAACCAACGCGGGGTCACTTCCCGCCCAATATTTAGGGTTTATCGGGCGTGGAGTGACCCCGCGCTGGTGTAAGAAGTCCGCTCTTGGCTAAGCGTCGGTGCCCTTGCGCCGGCGCCGTTCGTTGTGCCGCAGCTGCAGGATGCGCGCTCCCCCGGCGATGGCCACCAGGATTCCGCCGCCGACGGCAGCTATGAAGAAGGCCACCCCCTGCGAGAGGCTGCCCTCCCAGACAAGGAACCTGACGGCGACCATGTCCTGGTTCTGGATGAAGAAAATGATCAGGAGCACCAGCACCACGAGACTGACCGCCACCGCGCTCCAGATGACCGCCGCCCGCGTGGTGCGGGTGCCGTCAGCCGCGTTCCGCTGACCTGGAGGGGCCGGCGTGACTGGGGAAGCGGGCGTGGCAGGCCGGACGGCGGGCTGGGATGCTGAAGCGGGCTGGTCCGCGGGCCGGGACGTGGGGGTGGGAGGAACGTCTGACGGTTGCAGCGGTTCTTCTGAGCTCATAGCGCCATTGTCCCCCTCCGCGGGGGCTTTGACGGGCAACCGGGCCGGTGGCCCGGAAGGCTCATCGATGCGAAATGCGGTCAGGCCGGGGCGTCGGCGGCCAGCCGCTCGCCGTTGTAGAACTCCAGGCGCCAGCCGTCGTTCACGTGGTGGTGGGCCAGGTTGAGCACGGCGTTGTCGATGCTGTGCAGGCTCCGGCCGATGGCGCGGCTGAGGCTGACCCGCAGGAGTGTGCCGTGGGCCACCACCAGGACACGCTGGCCTCTGAATTCCTCGGCCAGGGCTTCGAGCGCATTCAGCCCGCGGACGGCGGCGTCGTCCTCGCTTTCGGCGCCCTGGAAACCACCGGGAATGCGCAGGGCCTCCAGTTCGGGGCCCGCCTGCATGCCCTCCGCCAGCCCGAAGCTGCGCTCGGTGAGCTCCGGGACGTGCCGGGCCACGCTGAGCCCGAGCCCCTCCGCAATCAGGTTCGCCGTTTCAGCGGCCCGGCTGAGCGGTGAAGACACCACGGTGTCCCAGTCGTGGCCGGAAAGGTTGGCCACGGCATCGCGCGCCTGCCCGCGGCCGACGTCGTTCAAGGGAATGTCGGTGGCACCCTGGAGCCGGCGCTCGGCGTTCCAGTCGGTCTGGCCGTGGCGGACGAGGGCGAACGTCGTGAGGGTCATGCCTTCCATTGTCCCCGACGGCGGGGCGTGACCGGCAACGGCGGGCGTGCCGGCAACGACGGCGGGCGTGCCGGGGCAGCGCCCGTCCTGCCAACCCCGAAGGAGCCCGGGCTACGGCGCCCCCGGCCGCGAGAGTCCGAGCCGCGGATAGAGCACTTCGAACCCCTTGTTGAGGCCGCCGTTCAGCGCCCCGATGACGTGGCCGCCGTTGGGAACCTCGTAGTTGGTTACGGTCATTCCCGCGGCCGCGGCGGCCGCCCCCAGACGGCGGGACGCGTCCAGGTAGACGGGGTCATCCGTGGACGCGGTGAAGATCGCGTCCATGTCGGGATAGGTCCGCTGCTTCATGATGTTGAGGGGCTTGACTGCGTCGTAGGCTGCCTGGTTCCCGCCGAACACTTCGCGAAGGTTGGCCTCGGGCTCTTCCGCCCCCGGGTATTCCTCACCGGAGATATCCAGCACATTGCCCCAGGTCGAGGGGTATTTCGCGGCAAAGGAAATGGCGCACTGGCCACCGTGGGAGTATCCGGCGATGGTCCAGTATTTGCGGTCGTCGATGATGTTCAGGTGGTGACGCGCCCAGTCCACGACGTCGCGGTTAATGAACGTCTCCGGCCGGCCGTGGAGGGGCGTGTCCAGGCAGAGGTTGTCAACAAAAGGGTCGCCCAGCTGGTCGGCCACGACGACGATCGGTGCCAGGCCGTCATGCTGGGAGGCGTAGGAGTTCAGGACAGCGGCCACATACTGGGGGTCCGGATCTCCCGGCTGGCCCATCATCAGCACCACCAGCGGGAGGGCGGGCGGGTTGGGAACCTGGGCCGCCGGGGGCAGGTAAAGCCCGGCCGGCCGGGATGCAAAGCCGGAAATCGTCGGCGGAATGACAACCTGGGCGGTGGTGCCTTCGGCCGGCAGCTCCGCCGGCGGCTTCCAGCTCTCCCACAGAGCCGCCTGGCGCGGGGCCGGAGTGTGAGGCTGCACGGGCTCCAGGTCCACCTTCGGCGCAAGGGAAATGCCAAGGAATGAGGCCACTGTGGGGTGCAGTCCGTAGAACGCGTTGATTCCCAGCGTCGCGGTGAGGGCAAACAGCAGGGCCCCCACGCAGGCCAGAACCTTCCGCCAGGGACGTGACTTGCGCAGATTGGCCCCGCAGACCCCCAGCCCGGCGAAGAACAGCAGGACCCAGATCCGGACATGCCACCCCAGGGGGCCGCCGAAAGCGTGCAGGAGGCGCTCCGCAACCAAGAGGACCACGGCCCCCACCAAGGCGCCCGCAGCTCCTGCCAGCCAGGTAACCACCGCCGCACGCCGCGGCCGGCGCAGCAGAAGGACCGCGCCGCAGACAGCACTGAGCACGTAGCAAACCACAATCAGTGGGCCTTCAACGATATTGAGGGCCAGAAGGGATGAATCCACCTAGTGAATCGTCGGGGTGCCGCTCACCCGGCCGATGATACCCGGCCGGTCAAAAGTAAATCGACTGGCACCAGCAGAGAGCAGCAGCTCAGCGGGCATCACTGGCAGGATCGCTTCCCACTGCCGGCACAACGGTGACCGAACCGAGGTTGCGCAGGGAACCGCGCGCCTTCGCTTCCAGCTCATGTGCGACGGCGGCGAACTCCCCCAGGTGCGTGCCGGCGGCGGCCGGGACCGTGATTTCCGCGTACAGGCGGTGGCCGCTCCACCGCAGCCGCGAGGAGCTTCCGGCCGGGGCAGTCTCCGCGACCAGGGCGGCCAACCGGTCCGTTAGGGAAGGATCGACGCCGTCCAGCAGCCGGCGGCCGACGTCGCGGACGGTGCCCCACAGCAGGACGCCGATGGCCACCGAAATGACCAGGCCCACGATGGGATCCGCCAGCGGGAAGCCCAGCCAGATGCCGACGACGCCCGCCACCACGGCCAGCTAGGTGAACCCGTCCGTCCGGGCGTGGATGCCGTCCGCCAGCAGCGCCGCCGAGCCGATCCGGCGGCCCACCCGGATCCGGTAGATGGCCACGAGCTCATTGCCGGCAAAGCCCACCAGCCCTGCCGCCAGCACCCAGCCGAGGTTGTGCACGGGCTGCGGCTCAAAGAAACGGCGGATGGATTCGACGGCGGCAACCACCGCTGAAAGGGCGATCATGGCCACGATGAACAGGCCGGCCAGGTCCTCGGCCTAGCCCAGGCCGTAGGTGAAGGTCCGGGAGGCGGGCCTGCGTCCGAGCATGAACGCGATCCACAGCGGGACCGCCGTGAGGGCATCGGAGAAGTTGTGGACCGTGTCCGCCAGCAGCGCCACGGATCCGCTGATCAGGACGATGGCCAGCTGGAACACTGAGGTGGCGCCGAGGCCAACCATCGAGATCTTGACGGCCCGGATGCCCTGCGCGCTGCTCTCGAGCGCGTCATCCACCGAGTCGGCGGAATCGTGCGAGTGCGGGACGAACACCTCGTGAAGCCAGCCTTTGAAGCCCGTGGCGTGGTGATGGCCATGATCGTCGTGGCTGTGATCGTGGTGATGGTCATGATCTTCGTGGGGGTGATCGTGGTGGTGGTCAGCGCCAGGGTGATCGTGATGGTGATCGACGCCATGGTGATCGTGGCCGTGGTGCGCGTCCTCCGGGTGGTGAGGGCCGCCGTCGTGCGTTTCCGGGTGCAGATGCTGGCGACTGCCCGTACCGGCCTGCTCGGGGCTCATTCGCCGGCCTCCCGCGGAGCATGGGGGGCCATGCCATGGTTGGGGGCAGTCCCCAGGGAGTGCTCCGCCTGATGGATCGCGTCAGCCACCAACTGCCAGACGTGGGCGTTTTGCAGCCGGTAGAAGACCTTAGTGCCCTCCTGGCGGGTGGCCACCAGCCGGGCCAGCCGCATCTTGGCCAGGTGCTGCGATACCGAGGCCGGGGATTTTTCGGCGATCTCTGCGAGCGCGTTGACCGGAAGCTCGCCGTCGCGGAGGGCCAGGATCATCCGTACGCGGGTGGCATCGGCCAGCATGGCAAAGACTTCCACGGCCAGCTCCACGTACTGACTGTCCGGCGCCAGCACGGAAGTCTTCATATCTGCATTCATACGCAGATAATGACACAGCAGGACCTGCTGCGCCAAATGCCATTAAGGGCGGTTTGCGTTCACATCGCTTCGCGCGGCCCCCGCGGCCCCCGCGGCCGCCGCGGCCGCCGGGGCCGCTTTCGGCCACGCCAGCATGCGCTGGACGGCCTCTTCCAGGCCAGCGGCGCCGTCCGGGCGTTCGGCCAGTGCCACCAACTCCGCGGCCACCAAAGCCAGTTTGATGTTGCGGCGGCTGCTGTCGCTGACGAGAAGCTGGAACGCATCATCGGAACCGATCAGGAGCTTTCCCATCAGCATGCCCCGGGCCAGGTCAATGACGGTCCGCGTTGACGTGGCGGCAACCACGGCGTCGCGTGCTGTCTGCTCCGTCTCACGACGCAGCGTGGAGGTCAGGTCCAGCGTGACGCCTTCCACCGCCGTGATGTTTCCTTCGCCATCCCGGATCGCGTCGCCCGAGGTGAGGACGTGGCGGACGCGGCCCTGGGCGTCGATGATCCGGTGATACGTGCAGAAGTAGCCGCCGGCCGTGCTGATCTTCTCCCCGATGTCCTTGCACCAGGGCCTGTCCTCCGGGTGCTTGTGGGAGTACATCAGGGCCAAGGTGGGAACAACCTCGCCGCGCTGGTAGCCGTGGACCTGGTACATGCCGTCGGACCACTCCGCCGTCTGTGCCGGCAACTCCACGCGGAACGTGCCCGCCAGGCATTGTTCGGCACCAAGTGCACTCGAATAAGTCATGGGGCTGTTGAGCCGAGCCATGGGGTACCTCCAAAATTCTCCAGCCGTCGCCATTGGCGGCCGCGCTCCTGCAATCTTGCCACTACCATGCAGGTATATGCACTCCCGGCGGCTCCGTTCGTTCGGTATGACGCCGCCTTCAGGCCAGCGAGAAAGCCCGAAATAGGGGGCCTGCGCCACACTTCAGCCACCCCCGGCGACCCGGAACCGCTTGACTCTAATACCCCCTAGGGGTATGTTCGGAAGTGTTGTCAGTGAAGTGGTATGTCCAGGCGATGCCCCGCACCGCCGTCACAGCCGTTCAACCCCAGCGCCCATCACTTCCTCGCCAAGGAATGGAAACTGACATGGAACACCACAACCACCAGCATCCCGCCGGCCAGCTCGGCGTGCAGGGCCAGGACGATGCACCGGCGCACGTCCACACCCAGCCTGATGCCCCGGTCCACTCGCACCACGGCGCGCCCGGCCCCCACAACGACGAACATACCGTCCACACCCACGGCCAGCACGCCGGCCACAGCACGGCCATGTTCAAGAACCGCTTCTGGCTCACCCTGGTCCTCGCGCTGCCCGTGGTGTACTTCAGCCCCATGGTGGGCCACCTGCTGGGCTACATGCCGCCGGAGTTCCCGGGCTCAGCCTGGATCCCCGCCGTGCTGGGCACAGTCATCTTCTTCTACGGCGGCCAGCCGTTCCTGCGGGGCGGCGTCCAGGAACTGAAGGACCGCCAGCCGGGCATGATGCTGCTGATCGCCATGGCAATCAGCGTGGCGTTTGCCGCGTCCTGGATCACCAGCCTGGGAATCGGCGGTTTCGACCTGGACTTCTGGTGGGAACTGGCCCTGCTGGTGGCCATCATGCTCCTGGGTCACTGGATTGAAATGCGCGCCCTCGGCTCGGCCCAGGGCGCGCTGGATGCCCTCGCCGCGCTGCTGCCCGATGAGGCGGACCGCATCACGGACGGCGTCACGGAGACAGTGCCCGTCTCCGAACTGCGGGAAGGCGACATTGTCCTGGTCCGCTCCGGGGCCCGGATGCCGGCCGACGGAACCGTGGTGGACGGCCAGGCCGAATTCGACGAATCCATGATCACAGGCGAATCCAGGACCGTGCCCCGGACCGTGGGCGACGCCGTGGTGGCCGGAACCGTGGCCACGGACAACAGCGTCCGCGTCCAGGTGACCGCCGTGGGCGACAATACGGCCCTGGCCGGGATCCAGCGCCTCGTGGCGGAAGCCCAGGCCTCGTCCTCGAAGGCCCAGGCCCTGGCCGACCGCGCCGCGGCCTTCCTGTTTTACTTCGCGGCCGGCGCCGGCGTCATCACGTTCATCGTCTGGACCCTGCTGGGCAGTGTGCCCGAGGCCGTCACCCGCACCGTCACCGTCCTGGTGATTGCCTGCCCGCACGCCCTGGGCCTGGCGATTCCGCTGGTGATCGCCATCTCCACCGAACAGGCAGCCCGGGCCGGTGTGCTGATCAAGAACCGCATGGCGCTCGAACGCATGCGCACCATCGACGTGGTGATGTTCGACAAAACCGGCACCCTGACCACCGGCGAACCCGACCTCAAGGACATCGCCGTGGCGCCCGGCGGGGACAACGACCGCCTGCTGGCCCTGGCCGCCGCCGTGGAATCCGACAGCGAACATCCCACTGCCCGCGCCATCGTCCGGGCCGCGAACCAGCGGAACCTCACGCTGCCTGCCGCCAGTGACTTCAGCTCGCTCACCGGACGCGGCGTCCGTGCCAGCGTGGACGGACGCATGGTCCACGTCGGCGGACCCGCGCTCCTGCGCGAGCTCGGCGTCGTCGTCCCTGAATCCCTGGCGCGGTCCACCCAGGCCTGGATGGACCGCGGCGCCGCCGTGCTGCACGTGATCGACGGCGGCCAGGTGCTGGGTGCCGTGAGCCTGGAAGATGCCGTCCGGGCCGAGTCGCGGCAGGCCGTGGCCGCCCTGCAGAACCGCGGCGTCAAGGTGGGCATGATCACCGGCGATGCGCACCAGGTGGCCCGCGCCGTGGCGGAGGAGCTGCACATCGACGAGGTGTTCGCGGAGGTCCTGCCCGCGGACAAGGACAAGAAGGTGGCGGAGCTGCAGTCCCGAGGGCTCAAGGTGGCCATGGTGGGCGACGGCGTCAACGATTCCCCCGCGCTCGCCCGGGCTGAAGTGGGAATCGCCATCGGCGCCGGAACCGACGTTGCCATGGAATCAGCGGGCGTGGTCCTGGCCGGGAACGATCCCCGGGCGGTGCTGTCCATGCTGGACCTCTCCCGGGCCAGCTACCGCAAGATGTGGCAGAACCTGGTGTGGGCCACCGGCTACAACATCCTGGCTGTGCCGCTGGCCGCCGGCGTCCTGGCCTTCGCCGGCGTGGTGCTCTCCCCCGCCGCCGGCGCGGTGCTGATGTCCGTTTCCACCATTGTGGTGGCACTCAACGCCCAGCTGCTGCGGCGCATCAAGCTCAACCCCGCCGAGGTCCAATGAAACGCTCTCTCACTTACCGTGGGTTTTTCCCCAACGCTCTCTCATTTAATGCGGGCTTTTCCCAAACGCTCCTGCAGCGTGGCGCCCTGGCAGCGGCGGTGCTCGCAATCATCGCCGGGCTCTTCGGCATGCACGTGATGACCGGCAATCACGCCGCCCACGGCCAGCACGCCGCAGCGGTGCCGGTAAGTGACGGCCACGCTCAAGCGGTCTACGCGAACGTGCTCGACGCCGGCGCTGAACACGCCGCGGCAGGGCACCTGCACGCCGTGCCCCCGGACGCCGTACACACTAAGGGCGCCGTGCACGCGGACGCTGCCGGGGCCACCTCCTGCGCAGGGTCCTGCCACCGCGTTCAGGAGACCGGCGCCGCCTGTGTACCGTCGGCCAAGGCCGGCGCGCTGACGGTGTTCCCGCCCCTCGAAAGCCGCCTGGATGTCGCGGCGGCACCCGGAACCCGCACCGGTCCGGCCGTCGCGTATGCCCACACTCCCTCGAGCCCAACACCCTGCGAACTGTCCATCAGCCGGACGTAAACCGGAACTGCGTCACCACACCACCACCAGTTCCCAACGTTTGAAGGACCCTTCCATGACCTCGAAATTCCAAACCATCTCAATCGCCGCCGCCCTGGCAGCGTCCCTCGGCCTGGCCGGCTGCGCAACCACGTCCACGCCCGCCGGGACTCCCATGTCCGGCATGCACGGCAGCTCAGGTCCCATGTCCGGCATGATGCCCGACGCCGACGACGACCATAACCAGGCGGACATCATGTTCGCCCAAATGATGATCCCGCACCATGCCCAGGCGGTGGAGATGAGCGACATCCTCCTCGCCAAGCAAGGCATCCCGGCCGACGTCACCGCCCTCGCCACCAAGATCAAGGCGGCGCAGGCGCCGGAAATCAAGACCATGCAAGGCTGGCTGGAGGCCTGGAACCAGCCCACCGGAATGATGAACGGCACCAACGCACCCGGCCACGCGATGGGAGGCATGGTGGACGCCGCCGGGATTGACAGGCTGAAGTCAGCCCAAGGGACCGACGCCGTCCGGCAGTTCCTCGAGGAGATGATCGGCCACCACGAAGGCGCCATCGACATGGCCAACCAGGAGATCCGCGCCGGCAAGTACCCCGCCACCATCCAGCTGTGCCGGGACATCGTGGCCTCACAGTCAACCGAGATCACCGAAATGAGGGCGTTGCTCGCCAAACTCTAGCCAGCAGCCCCGGGGCGCCGGCCCGTCCAGGCCGGCGTCCCACCGTTACCCCTTGCCGTTCCACCATCTGGAGTTTCCCTTGCCCCTGCATGCCTTCGCCCGCCCCCGGTACGTCTCAACGGCCGCTGCCGCCGCCCTCCTCCTCGCCGTCTCCGCCTGCGCACCCGCTTCGCCGGGCAGTTCGGGCATTCCTGCCCCGGCCACCTCCGCGTCGGGGCTGCCCGGCAGCCACGTCCACGGCCTGAGCGTGAACCGTGAGACGGACCAGATTCTCCTGGCCACCCACGAGGGCCTCTTCGATGTCACCACCCAGCCGGCCACCAAACTCGGCGGCACCAACGACCTCATGGGCTTCACCGCCGGCGCGGAGCAGGGCGTCCTGTTCGCCTCCGGCCACCCCGGGCCAGGTTCAGACCTGCCCAACCCTCTCGGCCTGATCAAATCCACCGACGGCGGCAAGTCCTGGGAGCCGCTGTCGCGCCAGGGCGAATCGGACTTCCACGCGCTGACCGCGGCCAAGTCCGGGCTCGTGGCCTTCGACGGCACCCTGCGCACCAGCCCTGACGGGAAGACCTGGTCCGTGCAGTCGGCCGGGTTCGCTCCTGCAGCGCTGGCCGCGGACCCCACCAGTGACACGGTCCTCGCGACCACACAGGATGGGTTGCAGCGCTCCACCGACGGCGGCAGGACCTGGGCCCTGGTCCCGGCCGCCCCCATCATCCAGTACGTCACGTTCGCCAGCCCCGCCAAGGCAATCGGCGTGGAACCGGGCGGCGCCGTCCACTCTTCAGCCGACGGCGGGGCCACCTGGTCAGCGAAGGGACGGATTGACGGGCAAGTCCAGGCGATAGCGGCCGTGGAGGGCCCGGAGGCCGACACCCGGGTATGGGTCGCCACATCCAACGAAGTGGTGCTCTCCACCGATGGCGGCGCCACATTCGGGCCCCGGGCAGCCGACTAACCCGGTCGGGGACCGGCGTTGAGGAGGGGCGCCGGGCATCGCGGGGCCACACGTGTTAAGTTGAAAGATGCCCGGCCGTACCCGGTCCGGTGCCCCGGCTGGAAAGAGAAGTTCCGTGGAATCCCCCGCACCTGCCCCCTCCCCCGACGCCGCCCCGGTGAAAATCCTGACCGTCTGCACGGGCAACATCTGCCGTTCCCCGGTGGCCGAACGGCTGCTGCAGGCAGGGTTGGACCAGGTGTTTCCGGGCGGATTTGAGGTGTCCAGCGCGGGGACCCGGGCCATGGTGGGCGATCCCATGCAGCCCCTCTCGGGGGACATCGTCCGCACGTTCGGCGGGAACCCGGACGGGTTTGTGTCCCGCCAGCTGACCGGCAAGATCCTGCGCAGCGTGGACCTGGTGCTCACCATGACTTCCGGCCACCGCGGCGAGGTGCTGCAGCTGGACGCCTCCCTGCTCAAGCGCACCTTCACCATCCGCGAGTTCGCGCGGATGCTCGATGTCCTGGACGGCCGCGCCGGCGGCCAACCGGTGCCCGTGGAAACGGCCGACGGCGGCGATCCCCTCAGTGCCAACACCGCCTTCTGGCGTGGGCTGCCCGCCCGGGCCGCGTCCGTGCGGCACCTGTCCCTCCCGGCGGATTCCGCGGAGAACGACATCATCGACCCCTACCGCCGCGGCCCCGAGGTCTACCGCCAAATGGAAGACGAACTCGCGCCGGCGATCATCTCTGTGCTGCGCCACGCCCGGCTGAACGTGCCCGCTTAACCCGGCTGCCGGCGTCGTGCGTCCAAAACCCGCCGCACGCCAGGGACCTGCACCGCGTTCAAGCCAGGTGATGGGAAAAAGACAACCCGCAGGCTATGGCGGGAACCGGCCCCGGGGGCGGACACTAAGTCATGGTGAGTACCCCCGGCGGTCCTGATCGAATTGGCCCGGGCGCGGACAGCAACGAAGCCGCCGCCCTCAGGGAGTTGCGGCTCCGCCGCATCGTCGCGGCCGTCCTGTCGGTTGTGCTGGTGGTCCTGGTGGCTGTATCCGCCCTTGTCTTCAACCGGCCGCCCGCGCAGATCGCCGGCGCACCCAAACCCACCGAGACCGCTACACCCACCCCGTCCGGGACGCCCTCAACAACGGCGCCCACCCCCACGCCCGAACCCATCGCCGAACTCAGGGCAGTGCCCATGAACATCCTGCTGATCGGCAGCGACAGCCGCGGCAATGCCCGGGAACAGGCGGCCATCACGCAGACCACCGGCGCGTACCAGGACCAGCGGGCCGACAGCATCATGCTGGTCCACGTCCCGGCGGACCGACGGAGCGTGCACGTGGTCTCCATCATGCGGGACCTGTACGTGACCATCCCCGGCTACGGCGCCTCCAAGATCAACGACAGCCTGCTGGTGGGCGGCATCCCCCTGGTGGCCAAAACGGTGGAGAACCTGATGGCCACCCGCATCGACCACACCATCATGCTGGACTTCAACGGGTTCAGGTCACTCACGGACGAACTCGGCGGCATCGACGTGGACGTGGCCCTGCCGTTCCAGTCCACACACGAAACCCAGCACGTTTTTACCAAGGGCATCAACCACCTCGACGGCCAGGCGGCGCTGGAGTTCGTCCGGGAACGCTATGCCTTCGGTGACGGCGACTACCAGCGGGTCCGCAACCAGCAGACCTTCCTCCGCGCCGTCCTCGCCCGCCTGACCGGCAACGGCGTGCTCCGCGACGTCACGGCCCTGCGTGCCCTGGTGAACCTCGCCGGGAACTACCTCACCGTGGACCAGGGCTTCGACCCGGTGGGCGTGGCCGTCCTGGCCTATGCGATGCGCGGGATCAACCCCGACAGCTACGTGTCCCTCACGCTGCCGACCGCCGGCCCGGGCACCGCTGCCGGCGGGGCCTCGGTGATTCTCCCCGACTACGACGGCATCGCGCAGGTGGCCGCCGCCATGCGCGAAGGGCGCCTGCCGGAGTATATATCGGCCCACTGATGTGGGGTTGCCCGGGAGCCGGCCAGCCCCGGACGCCGGCCAGCCGCCGGAGCCGCCCGGCCGCGGGAGCTGTTCCGGTGCGGCACATTCGGCGTTTACCTGCGGGTAGGGGTGCGTGTGCCCGCGGCATGAAGGGTGGAGGCATGACTGAACTTTCACGCCGCACCATCGTCAAGGGATCCGTCCTCGCCGCAGCACTCGCGGCCGCACCCGCCACCGCCCGGGCCGCCGCACCCGCCGGCCCCACGCCGTCGGGCATTCCGCTGGTCCGCAACCGGCTCACCCTCCCCAGCGGGATCGCCACCGGTGATGTCACCGCCGATTCCGCTGTCCTCTGGTCGCGCGCCTCGGGTCCCGGCCGGATGCTGGCCACCCTCCGGGCCGTGGACGACGGCGGCGCCACAGTGGGCGGGCGGGGCGCCTTTGAGCGGACCGTCCGTGGCCCCCGCGCCACCCAGGCCTCCGACTTCACTGCCAAGATCCACGCAGGCCGCCTGCCCGCCAACACCCGGTTCGCCCTCGACATCAGCTTCGAGGACGAGGACGGCGCCGCGGGCGAGACCATCAGCGGCACCTTCCGTACGGCACCGGACGCCGGGACTTTCAAGAGCGGCACCAACGGCAACGGAGGCTCCCAGGCCGGCGGTTCGGCGTCGTCCGTTCAAAGTTTTGTCTGGACCGGCGACACCGCCGGCCAGGGCTGGGGCATCAACGAGGAAGTCGGCGGGATGCGCGGCTACCGGGCCATGCACAACACCCGCCCGGACTTCTTCATCCACTCCGGCGACACCATCTACGCCGACGGGCCGATCGCCGAAACGGTCGTGGAACCGGACGGCCAGATCTGGCGGAACCTGGTCACGGAGGAAGTGTCCAAGGTGGCCGAAACCCTCACCGAATTCCACGGCCGGCACCGTTACAACTCACTGGACGCCAACATGCGGGCCATGTTCGCGGACGTCCCGGTGATCGCCCAGTGGGATGACCACGAGACCCACAACAACTGGTACCCGGGCCAGATCATCGACGACGCCCGCTACACCGTCCGCGACGTCAACACCCTCGCCGCCCGCGGCCGGCAGGCGTGGCAGGAGAACATGCCCATCGCGGACAGTTCGGCGCTGTGGCGGCCGGGATCGTTCGACGACGACGGGCAGTACCAGCCGGCGCGCATCTACCGGAAGATCACCCGCGGCCCGCAGCTGGACATCTTCTGCCTGGACATGCGCACGTTCAAGTCCCCCAACACGGACGGGAAAGAAGCGTACGCCACGCACATCCTGGGCCAGGAGCAGGCGGACTGGCTGATCCGCGAAGTGTCGAAGTCCAAGGCAACCTGGAAGGTCATCGCGGCCGACCTGCCGCTGGGCATCGTGGTCCCGGACGGCCCGGTCAACGAGGAGAGCGTGTCCAACCGCGATCCGGGCGCCCCGCTGGGCCGTGAGCTGGAGATCGCCGGCGTGCTCAGCGCGTTCAAGCGGAACCGGGTGAAGAACGTGGTGTGGCTGACCGCCGACGTGCACTACTGCGCAGCCCACCACTACTCCCCCGAACGGGCTGCCTTCACCGACTTCGACCCGTTCTGGGAGTTCGTGGCCGGTCCCATCGCCGCCGGCTCGTTTGGTCCCAACGCCATGGACGCCACGTTCGGGCCGGAGGTGGTGTTCGCCAAGGCCGGCCGGACAGTGAATCAGTCCCCGCGCGACGGCGAAAGCCAGTTCTTCGGGCACGTCCAGCTCGGCGAGGACAACACGTTCACGGCCAGCCTCCGCGACGCCAACGGCGCCACGGTGTTTTCCAAGGTGCTGACGCCGGAGCGGTAGCCCGTTGTTCCGCTGACATGGACGGAGAGGGCCCCCGGCTCGAAGCCGGGGGCCATCTGTGTCAGCTCCGGGTGGGGTCCGGGTGCAGGGGCGTGGGCCCCGGATCCGGGATGGGCAGTGGCCCGGGCGGTTCAGGCGTCGGGACGGGGCTGGGCCTGGCGGGTCCCGGGTGGCCTGGTTGGGTGGGGTCCGGAGTAAACGGGTCGGGTCCGGGCTCCGGCGGAAACGGCTCGGGTTCGTGCACTGGCGGGATGGTCATTAAGCTTCCCCTCTCACGCTGGGCGGATGCGCCTTTGCGTGATCAGGATACGCCCGCCCTCCGTCCCCCGTCCCCCCGTCCCGCCCCGTCTCGCCCCTGCCCCGTACCCGGGACGCTCTCTCACTTAATGTGGCAAATTCCCCAACGCTCGCTCACTTAATGTGGATATATTCCAAACGCTCTCTCAGTGCCCGACGCCGGCGCACCGGTAAGTGATAGAGCGTCCCTTAAAAGCCCGCATTAAGTGAGAGAGCGTTGGGGCAGGAGGGCGCGGTGAGTGCGGCGCGGTCCGGGGATGCCGCGGTGCGCGTACGCGCAGAACCTATGCGGGGCGGCGGAGGCGGTGCGGTTGGTAGGCCGATGCCCGGTCCAGCTCGTCGTCGTCGTGCATTACGGGGACGGCGAAGGTCACCACGAGGCGGGGCTCGGCGGCGTCGGTGGACCGGATGGTCAGGCTCCTGGTGCCGGGCGGCACGGACGGCGTGAACACCTGCAGGTTCCGCGAGCCCAGGCTGGCGGAGTCCCGGAGGGTGTATTCGGTGCCCCAGTGGTCCTCGATGGCGATCTCGGGGACTGCTTTGTCGGCCGAGGATTCAACATGGAGGTTCACCACCAGGCAGGTGCTCCAGACCTCCACCGAGAGCACGGTGAAGTCTGCGGGCCCGGTCAGGTGCAGCCCAAAAGTGGGCGGCAACAGCATTTTGCGGAGAGTGCCTCTCGGTATCAGGTTTCTCATGATCGACCCCAATTTACGAAGTGTGCTTACAATTACCGCGCGGTAATGACGCCCTGTCAAGGTCCGGTGAATGACTCTGTGGCAAGCCACATTCAGCGTTATCCGGGCACGAAACTGGGTACGCCCCCAGTAGTGGTTTGCACCGGCAGAAACCCACGGCGATGAGGTGGTTGGTCTTGGAAAACAGCGGCTTGACGCAGGCGGTGCGGGAGGCCGGAGCCGTGGAGCTCATCCTGGTCCGGCATGGCGAAAGTGAAGGCAACCTGGCAGCTACCGAGGCCAGCCAGGCCGGTGCCGACGTGATCAATGTGCCGGCCCGCGACCCCGACGTGACCCTTTCCTCCACAGGGCAGGAGCAGTCGCTCGCATTGGGGCGGGCCTTGGCTACGATCGCGGAGGATCTCCGGCCCGACGCCGTGGTGTCCTCCCCTTACCTGCGGGCGTTTCAGACGGCCGAGATTGCCGTGGAGACCGCCGGCTGGCCCGTCAAAGTCCGCACGGACGAGCGGCTCCGCGACCGTGAACTCGGCATCCTGGACATGCTCACCCGGCAGGGCGTGGAACGGCGGCTCCCGGAAGAGGCCGAGCGCCGTCGGTGGCTGGGCAAGTTCTACTACCGTCCGCCCGGCGGCGAGTCCTGGGCTGATGTTGTGCTGCGGCTGCGCTCCGTCCTGGGCGAACTCAACAGCCTGGGCAGCGGGCAACGGGTGATGCTCGTGTGCCACGACGCCCTGATTCTTCTGGTGCGGTATGTCCTGGAAGGGATGACCGAGGCCGAACTCCTGGACCTGGCCGCCAGCACCTCGGTCCTGAACGCGTCCATCACCCGGTACGTCCGGCCCGAGGGGAATGGTCCATGGACGCTGGAAAGCTTCAACGTGGCGGACCACCTCACCGCGCAGGGCGTCGAGGTCACCGAACACGCCGGGGATGCCGATGTCCGCCCCCGGTAGCTCGGCCGGGGCGATCCCGGTAACACCATCGCTGCTGCGCGGCTGGCCGTTGCCGTCGGCCGGGGAGGACAAGTACTCCCGCGGCGCCGTGACGGTGATCGGCGGTGCCAGGGCCACGCCGGGCGCCGTCCTGCTGGCCGGAATCGCGGCGCTCCGGGCCGGGACCGGGAGGCTCACGCTGGCCGTCGCCGAATCGGTGGCCGCACAGCTGGCTGTCAGCTTCCCGGAGGCCGGCGTCATCGGCCTGCCGGAAACCCGGGACGGCTCCGTGCGGGGCACCGGGCTGGACCCCGTTTACGCGGATCTTGAGAGTGCCGACGCTGTTCTGATTGGGCCGGGCCTGGATGACGCGGACCGCACGGAGGAGCTGCTCAGGACCCTGCTGAAAAGGGATGCCGACGGCGGCAGCACCGGCGCGGGTTCCGGCACCGGCGGTGCCACCATCGTTCTGGACGCATTCGCGCTGGGCTGCCTGCCCAGGTTGATGGAGGATCTGCAGCCCTGGCACGGGCGGCTGATCCTCACCCCGAACCCGAGGGAGGCGGGGATCCTGCTGGGTCGGGAGATGGACCGGCCGGAATCTGCCGTGCGCGAGATTGCCCGGCAGTACCAGGCGGTGGTCAGCTGCCAGGGATTCATTGCCCGGCCACCCGACGGGCAGGCCCCGGACGGTCCCGGGCTCTGGGAAATCACCACCGGCTACGGCGGCCTGGGCACGTCCGGGAGCGGGGACGTGCTGGCCGGGGCCATCGCCGGGCTCCGTGCACGCGGCGCCAGCGACGCCCAAGCGGCCTGCTGGGGAACCCACCTTCATGCGGCCGCCGCCGACAGGCTCGCGAGCAGGCTGGGACCGCTCGGCTTCCTTGCCCGCGAGCTGACGGATGAACTGCCGGCGCTCATGCTGGAGCTTGCCACCTGACCTTGGCCAGCTACGAGGCAATCTGGTGCTGCGGCTCCTTCGTTTCGATCTCGATCTTCCGTGGCTTGGCCTTCTCGGCGACCGGTATGCGCAAGGTGAGCACACCGCCGTCGTAAGCTGCCTTCACCTGGTCAACGTCCAGCGTGTCACCGAGGATCAACTGACGACTGAAGGTGCCGCGCGGGCGTTCGGAGGCGAGCATCTCCACGTCCTTCCCGGCAGGTTCGGGGCGCTGGGCCTTGACGGTCAGGACATTCCGTTCCACGTCGATGTCCACGGAGTCCAGGCTGACTCCGGGCAGGTCGAACGCCACGATAAATTCATGGTCATCCCGCCAGGCGTCCATGGGCATGGCAGCAGGGTGCGCACTGGTTCCGAGGACCTGGCGGGTCAGCCTGTCCAGTTCGCGGAAGGGATCGGTACGCATCAACATGACTTTCCTCCTCGTCATAGGTGACTCACAAGTGAACCAGCCGATCTGTAGTGGCTGATATAGATTTTTTATAGCACCTAGACTTATTCGTGCGCAAGCCCGCCCTGAGGGCCAGCTGAGGCGGGAGTTGCTCTCCGGCTGGTCAGCCGCCGACCGGCCTCATCGCACGGTAGCCGCACATGCGGATGACCCCCGGCGAGGCCGGGGGTCACCGTATCGGGAGGGTCACCCGCAACTGCCGATGCGCGATCTAGCGCTGTGGCGTGCCCAAACGGCGAATCGCCCTCAAGAGGCAGATGAAAAACCACGCGTTCGGATCCTCCCGGTAATGCCGTTTTAGCACCCGCATAATGGGCTGTTCAAGGGGTCCCCGCGGGTAACTTTTGTCCGTTCCCAGACACCTGGGCGCAGGGCCGAAGGGGACCCCGGGCAGGGCCGGGTCGGGTGAGAGAGGGTTTCGGAAAAACCCACGTTAAGTGAGAGAGGGTTTCGGGAAAACCCACATTAAGTGAGAGAGCGTCCGGGGGGAGGCGAAGCGGGCAGGGGGAAGCGGGGGTTGGCGCTACCCCGGTAGCGAACGGGCGTGCCCTTTGTCTGCGGGGGTCTCTATATTGAAGGAATGACTCAGACTCCGCTGCAGGATTCCGCCGGTTCCGCCCCCGATTCCGCCGCCCCCAGGCCGCCGGTCGCCAAGAAGGTCCCCCATGTGCGGACCCACCACGGCGATACCTTCGTGGACCACTATGAGTGGCTGCGCGACAAGGAGTCCCCGGAGGTTGTGGAGCACCTGAAGGCCGAGAACGCCTACCAGGAGGCCGTCACCGCGCACCAGGAGCCGCTGCGCGAGGCCATCTTCCAGGAAATCAAGGGCCGCACGCAGGAGACAGACTTGTCTGTTCCGAACCGCAAGGACGGCTGGTGGTATTTCAGCCGCTCGGCGGAGGGCAAGGAATACGGCATCCAGTGCCGCGTCCGGGCCCAGGACACCGGCATCCGCGTGGCGGACTGGACTCCCCCGGCGGTGGAGGCCGGCGTCGAAATCCCGGGTGAGGAAGTGCTGCTGGACGGCAACGTGGAGGCCGAGGGTCAGCCGTTCTTCTCCGTGGGCGGCTCGGCCGTGACCGTGGACGGCAACCTCTTCGCCTACGCCGTGGACAACGCCGGCGATGAACGCTTCACCCTGCACATCAAGGACCTGCGGACCGGCGAGCTCCTGCCGGACGTCATCGAGAACGTTTTCTACGGCGTTAGCTTCTCCCCCGACGGCACCCGGATCTTTTACACGGTGGTGGACGATTCGTGGCGCCCGTACCAGGTGAAAGCCCACGTCCTGGGCACGCCCGTCACCGAGGACGAGGTGATTTACCAGGAGGACGACGTCGCCATGTGGCTGGGCTTTGAGCTCTCCTCGGACAGGCGCTACCTCGTGCTGGGCATCGGCTGCTCCGAGTACAGCGAGACGCGCCTGTTGCGCTTCGATGACCCGACGGCGGCGATCACCACCGTGATTTCCCGCGACGAACGCGTCCTGTACGAGGCCGAACCCTTCCTCCTCGAGGGCGCCGACGACGAAAAGCAGGAGCGCATCCTCATCACGCACAACCGGAACGCCGTGAACTCCATGGTCTCCCTGGTTGACCCGGCCGAGCTCACCAAGCCGCTCGCCGAGCAGCACTGGAGCACCGTCGTCGAACATTCCGACGACGTCCGCGTCAACGGTGCGGGCGTCACCTCCACGCACCTGATCGTCTCCGTCCGGAAGGACACCATCGAACGGGTGCAGGTGATGGGGCTTTCCGGCCTCGGCACCCCCGCGCAGGAGGCGCCCGTGGAGCCCGCCTTCGACGAGGAGCTGTACACGGCCGGTGTGGGAGGATCTGACTATGAGGCGCCGGTGATCCGGCTGGGCTACACGTCCTATTTCACGCCGTCGCGCGTGTACGACTTTGTCCTGCCCACGCCGGACAAACCCGCCGGCGAGCTGCTGCTCCGCAAGGAAAGCCCCGTGCTGGGCGGCTACTCCGCTGCCGATTACGTGGCCACCAGGGAATGGGCGGACGCGCCGGACGGCACCCGGATCCCGCTCTCCGTCCTGCGGCACAAGAGCATCAAACAGGATTCGACGGCGGCGGGCCTGGTTTACGGGTACGGCTCGTATGAGCTGAGCATGGACCCCGGATTCGGCATCGCGCGGTTGTCCTTGCTGGACCGGGGGGTGGTGTTTGTTATCGCCCATATCCGCGGCGGCGGCGAGCTGGGCCGGCACTGGTACGAGGACGGCAAGAAGCTGACCAAAAAGAACACGTTCACGGACTTCGTGGCCGCCACCGACTGGCTCGCGAACTCGGGCTGGGTGGACCCCTCACGGATTGCGGCCATGGGCGGCTCCGCGGGCGGCCTGCTGATGGGCGCCGTGGCCAACCTGGCGCCGGAAAAGTACGCCGCGGTGGTGGCACAGGTGCCGTTCGTGGACCCGTTGACGTCCATCCTGGATCCGGAACTTCCGCTGTCCGCCCTGGAATGGGAGGAATGGGGCAACCCCATCACGGACCCTGAGGTGTACGCGTACATGAACTCCTACTCGCCGTACGAGAACGTGCGGGAGGTGGCCTACCCGAAGATCGCCGCGGTGACATCCTTCAACGACACCCGCGTCCTCTACGTAGAGCCGGCCAAGTGGGTCCAGGAGCTGCGGAACAAGACCACCGGCAGCGAGCCCATCGTGATGAAGATCGAGATGGACGGCGGCCACGGCGGCGCCTCCGGCCGGTACGTCCAATGGCGCGAGCGGGCCTGGGACTACGCATTCATCGCCGATTCGCTCGGCGCCACGGAGCTGCTCCCGGGCGCCGGCCTGAAGTAGGCATCTGGCACGCGGCGGCGTTCGGGGCTGAGGGTGCTTTCGATCCGGCTGCCAGCCGCACCGGCTCCGGAGGAGGCCGGGTAAACCGGTCTGCCGCCATCGTCCGCCTCCAACTGGCGTCATCGATGTGCTGCGTTTCGGAGCAATCGATGGCGACAGAAGATAATCATGCTTACTATTGTCTGGCGTCGGGCTGCCCGCTGGGGGTGGACCAACCCGCGCCGTACTGGAGGTTGCCTGAGTATGAACCCGGAAATGCGTCCCCTGACTGACGATGAACTGATGCTGGAACAGACCACCGCCCTGCCGGACAAGGAAGTTGCCTCCGTCCTGGACCTGAACGCTGACCTGGATCTCGGCATTAACGCTGCGGCCCCCATCGATCTGGCCGTAGCCGCCAACGCCAACGTGGCGGCACCGATTGACGCCGCCGCCTCGGCCAACATTCTCTCCTTCGGCTCAGACGCCCAGGCCCTTGCGGACCAGGGCGTCATTATCGACCAGGGCATCACGGCGGACGCGAATGCTGATTCCGCCCAGGACAGCACCATCAGCCAGGGCACCGGCGCTGAAGAGGCGGCAGCGGCCCCTGCCGCAACCGCGCCTGACGAATCATTGCCCGACGTCGGTGCGCTGCCCGGTGATCCCGCCGCGGCCCTGGACGGGGACCTCCTCAACGTCAACGTGGACCTCGCGGCCGACGCCGACATTGCCGCGCCCATCAACGGCGCCGTGGCAGCCAACGCCAACGTGGCCGCTCCCATCGATGCCGCCGTGGCAGCGAACATCGGCTCCATCGACAGCCAGTCCTTTGCCGTGGCTGACCAGGACGCCATGATTAGCCAGCACATCGACGGCGAAGCCAACGCTTCCGCCGATCAGCAGTCCAACCTCGAACAGTAAGCAAAAATGACCACAGCGCACGGCGGCCCGCCCGGACAGGCGGGTCCGCCGTCGTCCTCTGCCCTCGTCACCGGGCACCGGGCACCCGTTCCTTCCCGGGCCGAAGGCGTCCAGCTCTTGGGCCGGTCGGAAGGATCAGGTTACCGTGAGGCACCCTCCCTGGTCCGCCGCGCCGACGGCCAGACCCTGCAGCTGACCCCGCTGCTCTACCTGGTGCTGGAAGCCGCCGACGGCAGCCGCGACACAGAGGAGATGGCCCGGCACGTCAGCGCCAGGTCGGGACGGCTGGTCAGCCCGGAGAACATCCGCACGCTGATGGATTCCCAGCTCCTGCCCATGGGCCTGCTCAGGCTCGCGGACGGCTCCCAGCCGGAGGTGCGCAAGGCGGACCCGCTGCTGGGCATGAGGTTCCGGTATACGGTGACCGATCCGGAGCGCACCCGCAGGCTCACTGCGCCGTTCGCCGCACTGTTCAACCCGCTGATTGTGGTGGCGGTGACGGCCGCGTTCCTGGCCGCCTGCTGGTGGGTGCTGATGGTCAAAGGCCTCGGCTCGGCCACGCATGCGGCATTCGCCAACCCCGCCTTGCTCCTGCTGATTTTCGCGATCACCATCCTCTCGGCCGGTTTCCACGAGTTCGGCCACGCCGCCGCAGCCCGCAAGGGCGGCGCCACGCCCGGAGCCATGGGGGCGGGCCTGTACCTGATCTGGCCGGCGTTCTTCACCGACGTCACCGACTCCTACCGGCTGGGCCGCGGCGGCCGGCTCCGCACAGACCTTGGCGGGCTGTACTTCAATGCGATCGTGGCGGTGGCCATCATGGGCATCTGGTGGGCAACCGGTTTCGACGCCCTGCTACTGGTGGTGGTCACACAGATCCTCCAGATGGTCCGGCAGCTGATGCCCTTAGTACGCTACGACGGTTACCACATCCTGGCCGACACAGTGGGCGTCCCGGACCTCTTCCAGCGCATCAAGCCGACCCTTCTGGGCCTCCTCCCCGGGAATTGGGGCAGGCCGGAGAGCCGGGTCCTCAAGCCGTGGGCACGCGCCGTGGTGACGCTCTGGGTCCTGGTGACCGTGCCGTTGCTGCTCTTCAGCATGGTGATGATGGTGCTCGCCCTGCCGCGGTTGCTGGCCACCGCGTGGGACAGCGTGCTCCGGCAACAGGCGCTGCTTTCCGCCAGCGCCACCGCAGGAGATCTCGCCGATGCGGCCGTGCGTGTGGTGGCCATTGCCGCCGTGGCGCTTCCGGTGCTGGGCACGCTCTACATTGTGCTGCGCCTCGCGCGGCAACTCGCCACGGGCCTTTGGCAAAAGACCAGCGGCAAGGCGCTGCAGCGCTGTGCCGCAGCAGTGGCCTCTGCTGCCGTGGTAGCCGGCCTCGCCTGGGCGTGGTGGCCCGACGGCGGCACCTACCGTCCGGTCCAGGCATACGAACGCGGGACGCTGGCTGACGCCACCACGTCCGTATTTCCGCCGTCCAGTGCCGTGCTGCAGGAGGGGCGGTCGGGCAGCACAGTGGCCCTGTGGCCTGCCAAAGCGGAGCTGCCCACGCGGGAAAACCCGCAGCTCAGCATGGTCTTGGTGCCCGCAGGCTCCGCAACGGAGACAGGGTCAGGGCCGGGGTCACGGGATGCGAGCGCCCCTTCCTGGGTGTTCCCCTTCGACCAGCCCGCGGCTCCTGAGGCCGACGGTAATCAGGCGCTGGCGGTGAACACCACCGACGGTTCGGCGAAGTACAGCGTGGCGTTCGCCCTGGTCTGGGCGGAGGACGGCCAAGCCGTGGATACCACCAATGAGGCTTACGCCTTTGCCAGCTGCTCGGGCTGCTCGGCGGTGGCGGTGGGGTTCCAGGTGGTGCTCATTGTGGGCCAGGCGGACGTCATCGTCCCCGAAAACCTGTCTGCTGCTGCGAACTACAACTGTCTGGAGTGCCTCACGTACGCCCTGGCGAGCCAGCTGGTCCTCACCCTGGACGGGCCGCTGGGCGAAGACAGCATGGCACGGCTGAATGCGCTATGGGCCGAGATTGCCGTCTACGGGAAGAACATCCGGAATGTGCCGCTCAGCGAGATCCAGGGCAGGCTGGCGGCGTACAAGGAACAGATCACCGGCATCATCAAGGCCGACCCCAGCGCCACCAGGGCCGGCGCCGCAGCTGCCACGCCCCCGCCGACAACGGGCTCCACCACGCAGCCCTCCCCCCGTTCCACGTCACCGGCGACGGTCCCAACCAGCAGTGGCGCCGCCACCGCACCGGCCGCTCCGCCGCCCACGGCGCAAGTGACGCAGCCGCCGGCAGGTGACACGCCGCCGTCGTCCGTTCCCACGGCCGACGCACCTGCCGAGGCACCTGCTGAGGCACCGCCGACGGCGGACAGCGGCGAAGCCGCACCCCCAGCTGGAGAAACAACACCATCGACTGCTCCGTAACGGGCCCTCCACCGGACCCAGAAGGGCCGTTACGGAGCAGCGGATGGCACCTTCGCCCCCACCCCTGCTCAATCAGGGGGGCCCGGGCCGGTGACCGGGAATACTAACCATGCTTACCATTGGGTGCAGCTTGTTTTCCGCCCGGGCCGAAGGAGCAGACATGTCGCTACGCAAAGGAACCTCCGTGGAATGGAACACGCCCCAGGGGCCCACGCACGGCAAAATCGTGGAAAAGAAGACCAGCGACTTTGAACTGGACGGACACACGCACCGGGCCAGCGAAGCAGAACCGCAGTACGTTGTGGAGTCCGCCAAGACCGGTGCCCGCGCGGCCCACAAAGCCGCGGCCCTGACCGAGAAGGGCTGAGGCCATGGCTGACGCGCATCACGAGGTGCTCATCGTCGGCGGCGGCAACGCGGGGATTTCCCTGGCGGCACGGCTGCGCCGGTACGGCGTCACCGACATCGCCGTCGTCGAACCCAAAGACCACCACCTGTATCAGCCGCTCTTTTCGCACATTGCGGGCGGGAAGGCCAAAGCGGCGGAGGCCATCCGGCCGCAGGCCTCCGTCACTCCGCCGGGGGTCGCCTGGATCCGGGACGGGGCCTGGGTGATCAACGCCGCGGCCAACACGGTGACACTGAACTCCGGCGACCAGGTCACCTACAGCCACTTGGTGGTCTGCCCGGGACTGCAGCTGGACTGGGACAAGGTTCCGGGCCTCGAAGCTGCAGTCCATTCGCCCTTCGGATCGTCCCACTACGAGTTCGATCTTGCCCCCAAAACCTGGACGCTGCTCAGCAGCCTCAAGGCCGGCACCGCGGTGTTCACCATGCCTTCCGGACCGGCCAAGTGCGCCGGCGCGGCCCAGAAGCCTATGTACCTGGCCTGCGATTACTGGCAGGACCATGGAGTCCTCGATGACATCCGGGTGATCATGGTCCAGCCCTATCCCACCGTGTACGGCGTGCCGGGTGTCGACGACGAACTCAACCGGAAGATCGCCGAGTACGGCATCGAGCTGCGCCTCAACAGCGAACTCACGGCCGTGGACGCCCTCGGACGGACCGCACTGGTCCGGGACAACGCGGCAGGCACCACCGAGGAGATCCCCTACGACGTCCTCAACGCGGTCCCGCCGCAGTCTGCCCCGGACTGGCTAAAGGCCACCGATTTGCCCGCCCCGGGCGACGGCGGCGGGTTTGTGCAGGTGGACCCGGCAACCCTGCAGCACGTCCGCTACCCCAACGTCTGGTCCCTGGGGGACGCCGCCGCAACCACCAATTCCAAGTGCGGCGGCGCGCTGCGCAAGCAGACCAAGGTGCTGGCCAAGAACCTCGTGGCAGCCCGCAAGGGGACGCCCCCGACCCAAAAGTACGACGGCTACGCAGTGTGTCCGTTCACCGTCTCCCGCTCCACGGTGGTGTTCGCCGAGTTCGACGCCGACTACCGGCCCAAACCCACCATCCCCAAGGTGCCCACGTGGAAGGAAAGCCGGGCGTCATGGGTGGTGGACCGCGACGTGTTCCCCCAGGTCTACTGGAACCTGATCCTCAAGGGCCGGGCGTAGCCGCGGGCCTTCACCCGGGCGGACGTGTGGCGGGCCTTCACCGGCTGTGCCACTCGTCAGCCAAAATCGCGTAGACCAGCTCGGTGGCCCACTCGCCCTTGTAGTGCCACTTGTCCACGTGCCGGGCTTCGAGTCGCATGCCGAGTCGCTCACACAGGGCGGCCGATGCGGTGTTGAGGGCATCGAGCCGCGCCTCGATCCGGTGGAAAGCCAGCTCGCCGAATCCCAGGTCCAGTACGGCCGCTGCCGCTTCGCTTCCGTAGCCCTGTCCGCGCGCCTCCGGAGCCAGGGTCCAGCCCACTTCGGCCTGCCCGCGGCCCGGCACCCACTTAAGTACCACTTCGCCCAGGAGTCCCGGACCATCCGCCGCCTCGATGGCCAGGCAGATCCAGTCGCCCTCCTTGTCAAAGCTGAAGTTGGCGTACTTGCCCACGGACTCCATTGACTTGGTGTAGCTTTTCGCCGGCCCGGGCAGGAAACGGGCGGTTTCCGGGAGGGAGTGGTAGGCGTGGAAGGTGTCCAGGTCGCGGCCCTCGAAGCGGCGCAGGACCAACCGTTCCGTTCGGAGGGGCAGGGTAATTTCCGGCATGGAGTGAAGGCTACGCCATGCGCCCTCAGCTCGATCAAAGCTGACAGACTGTCACTGTGGCAAAGGGAATTCATCGCATTCTTCCGGGCGGGGCCCGCGGCGCGGGCAGAACCATCGCCCTGCCGCGCAAACGAGCCCCGCTGACCCTCGGCCGTGCCCGCACGACGGCCGGCTTTATCCTCGCCGTGCTCCTTCCGGCACTCGCCACCCTGGTTCTTTCCCTCGCCCCGGATCTGAATCTCGCCACCCATGTGCTGGTCCATCTGACCGGCGTCATGGCGGTGGCCTTCATCGGCGGCTTGTGGCCGGCGGTGGTGGCTGCGCTGCTGGATTCCCTGCTGCTCAACTACTTCGAAACGGAACCGGTGGGGACGTTCAGCGTCAAGGATCCGCAGAACATTTTCGCGCTGCTGGTCTTCCTCGGCTCGGCCATTGCCGTGTCCCTGCTGGTGGGTCTCTCGGCCCGGCGCGCCCGCGAGGCCGCCCGGGCACGGTCCGAGGCGGCAACCCTCGCTGACCTGGCCCGGGACGCGCTGATCCAGGACGACACCGTGGCGGCTTTCCTCGCCAAAGTCCGGGATACTTTCCAGGTCCGGTCCGCCGGGCTCTACACCCGGCCGGACGGCCAGCAGCCGGACAACCGGCAGACAGAGAACCGGCAGACAGAGAACCAGCAGCCCGAGTACAGCGGAGGCTGGGCCCTTCAGGCGTATTCCGGCGAGGCGCCTCCCCCGCCGCCCGGCTCCGAGGATCCCGCTGCCGGTGCCGTCGAACTTGCGAACCCGGCAACGGCGCTGGTGGTCACCGGCAGGGCCCTGTCCCCGGGAGACCGGCGCCTGCTGACCGCCTACGGGTCCCATCTCCTCCTGCTGCGCCAGCGCCAGTCGCTGCAGCACCAACTGAGCGAGACCGCCAAGCTGGCCGAGGGCAACAGCATCCGGACCTCCATCCTGCGCGCCGTCAGCCACGACCTGCGGACACCGCTGGCGGGCATCAAGCTCGCCGTCACGGCCCTGCGGCGGCAGAACAAGCGGCTCCCGGCGGAGGTCCAGGCCGAAATGCTGGAGACCATCGAGTCGTATTCAGACCGGCTCGAATCCCTGGTGGGCAACCTTCTGGACATGTCCAGGATTTCGAGCGGATCCGCTGCGCCCCTCACCGCGCCGGTGACGTGGCGGGATGCGATCGAAGAGGCTCTCCGGGGAATTCCCGACGGCGCCATCAGGGTCGATCTCGCCCCGAACCTTCCGCTTATCGACGCTGACCTGGGGATGCTGGAGCGGGTCATCGCCAACATTGCGGAAAACGCCCTGAAATACGCGCCCGGCTCGGACGTGGTCATCGTGGGGCCCGCGAGCGGAACCGCAGCGGCCACCCTGGAGGGCCGTCCGTGCGGTGAACTGAGGATCGTCGATCACGGCCAGGGGGTTCCCGCCGCCAATGTCGTGAGCATGTTCGAACCCTTCCAGCGGCTCGACGACGCCCCGGATGGCCTGGGCATCGGCCTGGGCCTCGCCGTCGCGAAGGGTTTCACCGAAGCCATGGGCGGCCAGCTCGCCGCAGAGCCGACCCCCGGCGGGGGCCTGACGATGGTCATCCGCCTGCCCCTCTCCAGCGGACCCGAGAACGCGCACCTCACGTCCCGGGCTGACGGACGCTCCACAGAGGCGGGCCGGCGATGAGGACGGTGCTCGTCGTCGATGATGAAGCCCAGCTCCTGCGCGCACTGCAGGTCAACCTGCATGCCGAGGGGTACAGCGTGCTCACGGCACTGGACGGAGCCGCCGCCCTCCTGCATGCCGAGAACAGCCGGCCGGACATCATCGTGCTGGACCTGGGCCTGCCGGACATCAATGGCGTGGACGTCATCACCAGGATCCGCCGCACCAGCAACACACCGATCATCGTGCTGTCCGCCCGGCACGGATCCGTGGACAAGGTCAGGGCCCTCGACGCGGGGGCCGATGACTACGTCACCAAACCGTTCGGGCTGGACGAGCTCCTGGCGCGGCTGCGGGTGGCCGAACGGCGGCTCGGTTCCTCCGACGGCGGCGAACAGCCCGGGAACATCGACGTCGGGGACTTCCAGGTGGACCTGGCCAGCCAAAAGGTGACCCGCGACGGCGCACCGGTGCGGCTAACCCCGCGGGAGTGGGGCATCCTGCAGCTGTTGGTCCGGAACCCGGGGCGGCTCATCACGCAGCAGCAGATGCTGGCGAAGATCTGGGGCCCGGGTTACGGCAACGAGACCCACTACCTGCGGGTCTACATGGGCCAGCTGCGCCGCAAGCTCGAAGCCGACCCCGCCCGGCCCCGGCACCTGCTCACCGAAGCCGGCATGGGGTACCGCTTCGAGCCGTAAAGGATTCGTCAATAATTCGTTCTTTCGCGGGGTGGCAATTTTCGCCGGTGTTAGCTTCGGAGTGTGATCTCGGGCGCGCAAGTGCCGCCCGGAAAGGACTCCATGACCACCTTGAGCAGGACCCCGACAGACCCGTCGGCCCCGCGTCCGCACGGCAAGACCGCCCTGCGTAATTGGCTGCTCTTCGGGCTGCAGGACAGCAAGGGTGCGCATCAGGGCCCGGGCGGGGTGACCACCGCCCACGAGAAGAAGCACAGCTGGTGGCAGGTCATGTGCCTGACCGGTGTGGACTACTTCTCCACCCTCGGCTACCAGCCGGCCATCGCGGCCCTGGCTGCAGGCGTGATTTCCCCGCTGGCCACCATCGTGCTGGTCCTGGTCACGCTGCTCGGAGCCTTGCCGGTGTACCGGAGGGTGGCCGGGGAAAGCCACCGCGGCGAAGGTTCCATCGCCATGCTGGAGCGGCTCCTTCCGCGCTGGGGCGGCAAACTCTTCGTCCTGATCCTCCTCGGCTTCGCGGCGACGGACTTCATGATCACCATGACCCTGTCCGCGGCCGACGCCACGGCCCACCTGATCCAGAACCCGCTGGCCCCGGGCTGGCTGGCGGGGCAGAACATCGCGGTCACGCTGTTCCTGCTGGCTCTGCTCGCCGCCGTGTTCCTGCGCGGGTTCAAGGAGGCCATCGGCGTCGCGGTTGTCCTGGTGGCCCTGTACCTGGGGCTGAACGCGATCGTGGTTGTCCTGACCCTGGCGGAGGTGTTCACCCACACCGTTGCCATCGGCGACTGGTGGCAGGCGCTGACCACGTCCCACGGCAACCCGTTCATGGTGATCGGAATCGCGCTGCTGGTGTTCCCGAAGCTGGCGCTGGGCCTGTCGGGTTTTGAAACCGGGGTGGCCGTCATGCCGCAGATCCGCGGCGCGGAGACCGACACCGAGGCGAACCCCGCGGGCCGGATCAAGGGGGCCCGGCGGCTCCTGACCACTGCTGCGGTGATCATGAGCGCGTTCCTGGTCACCACGTCCTTCATCACCGTGGTGCTGATCCCGCAGCAGGAATTCCAGCCCGGCGGACAGGCCAACGGCCGGGCCCTGGCCTTTCTGGCGCACCAGTACCTGGGCGTCGGCTTCGGCACCGTGTACGACATCAGCACCATCGCCATCCTCTGGTTCGCCGGCGCGTCCGCCATGGCCGGGCTGCTGAACCTGGTCCCCCGGTACCTGCCGCGCTACGGCATGGCCCCGGCCTGGGCCAAGGCGGTCCGCCCGCTGGTCCTGGTGTTCACCCTGATCGGGTTCCTCATCACCTTCCTGTTCAAGGCCGACGTCGATGCCCAGGGCGGTGCGTACGCCACCGGTGTGCTGGTGCTAATGACCTCTGCCGCAGTGGCGGTCACGCTCTCCGCCCGGCGCGGCCGGCAGCGCAAACGCACGGTCGGGTTTGGCGTCATCGCGGTGGTGTTCATCTACACCACCATCGCCAACATCTTCGAGCGCCCCGAAGGCATCCGGATCGCGGCCGTCTTTATCGCCGGGATCATCATCATCTCCCTGCTGTCCCGGGTCCGCCGCTCCTTCGAGCTGCATGCCACCCACGTGCACATGGACCGGCAGGCGCTGGAATTCATGTCTGAGGTGGTGGAGGGCCCCCTGACCATCATTTCCCACGAACCGCTCCGGACCAGCGCCCAGGCGTACGAGGACAAGCTCACCTCGGCGATCGAGGTCAGCCATCTTCCCCTGAACCACCAGGCCCTGTTCCTCGAGGTCATCGTGGACGACTCCTCGGACTTCGAAACCGAGCTGCAGGTCCACGGCGTGGAACGGCACGGCTACCGGATCCTGGAGGTCCACGGCCCCGTGGTGCCGAACACCATCGCTTCGGTGCTGCTCCACATCCGGGACGTGACCGGGCTGATGCCGCACATCTATTTCCGCTGGACCGAAGGGAATCCGGTGACCAACCTCCTGCGCTTCCTGTTCCTCGGCGAGGGTGAGATCGCACCGGTCACCAGGGAAGTGCTGCGGGAGGCCGTGCCCGAGGTCACCAACCGCCCCTGGGTCCACGTCGGCTGACGGGCGCCGGACCATGAACTGGCGTGAGGCAGGCGGAGCGGGCGGGGTCAGGTTCGCAGCTCCACCCGAGGAAGTGGCGGATTTCCAGGGCCGCGGCGTGGACGGCTCCGCGTATCTGCCCCGTGGCGGCATCCTGTTCAAGGATGCCGACGGCGACCCGTGGTGGGTCATTTTCCAGGAGACCCCCGGGACGGACACCCGCCACACCCACGTGCGCGGGGACGTGCTCGCCTGCACCGCGACCCACGACGAGCTCGTCCACGTGCGGGTCCTGGCCGCGGACGTGCTCCAAGTCGACGCCGACGCCGCCTTCCGGCAGGACGCTCCGGTCAGCCTGGAGGACGCCGCGGACGTGGCAGCCCGCATCCCCCGCCCCGGCTAAGCCGGAGCAGCGGATGGGGTTGCGGTCAGCTCTGGGCCTGGTCCAGCGGGACCGGAACGATGGGCTGGTCGTTCGCTGTCAGGTCAATGCCAAAGTCCTTCGCGAAGACCAGCCGGGTGTCCTTGTAGATACCCGGATGGCTCTCGTCAAGTTCGAAGACGCGGGCCCCACGGAGCCGGTTCCGCTCCGCACCGTCCAGCCCATAAGCGCCGAATCCCGTTCCGGGACCGTAGCCGAGCTGCACGCCGTAGTAGTCACCCACGTAGGTGTTGACGTGGTCGTGCCCCACAAAGTATCCGCGGACATCCCCACGCTCCAGAAAGACATTGAAAAGGCCCGAGTTGAAGGGACCGGGGCACTCATCCTCGTTGCGCTCGCCGACGATGCTGTGCTTGGCGACGGCGCGTGCGTGGTCCGCGTCCGTCCGTGAGTCGATGCTGGCGAACCACATGTTCCGGTGCTCGTGCAGGGCGATGTGGCCCCACATGAGGGAGGGTACTTTTCTTCCGTATTTCTGTTCCGTGGCGATCGACTGGTTGCGGTACCACGTGACCTGGTCCATGCGTACCCAGTCCCAGTCCGGGTAGCCTTCGAAGTTCTGGCCGTTGATGGCGTCCGGCGCGTACCGGCCGGTGTCGATCAGCCACAGGCCAAATGCAGGGTCCTTCGAGCGTGAGGACTGGACGAGTAGCTGCGAGTTGGAGGTTCCGGTCAGGCCCGGCACCGAGTCGGCGTTGACGTTGTAGGCGTAGCTCTGCAGAAACTGCAGCATCCTGGCCTCTGTCATCCCGGTTTTCTGCGCAGAGTCCTCATCGTGGTTGCCAAAGGTTACGGCCCACGGAATTTTGCGGCTTTCCATGGGTTTGACCACGTGGTTGAGTGCCTGCTTGACGTCCAATTCCGTGTCACAGCCGCCGTTGATCACATCGCCGTTGATCACCACGAAATCCGGCTTCTCCGCATCCAGGGTGCGGTCCATCAGCTCGATGGTTCGCCGGTCCGTCTGCTCGTCATCCTGGGTGTCGTTGAACTGCACCACTTTGAACCTGCCGTCCGGGCGGAACGCCAGCGTGGGCTTCGGCACCTTCCCACCGGGGGCGGCTTTGCCGGCGCCTGCAGCGGACACCGTAAGTCCCAGCGCCCCGAGCGTTCCGGCTGCTGCCAAGGCCGCTCGCCTGCTGAGTGTGGGCTGGTTGATGCGTGAATTCACTGGTCCCTCTCGTTGCGGTGGCGGGCCGGTTTTGGTGCCGCCTTACCCCGCAGACGATAGGGGAACCAAGCATCCGGCCCCGGAACTGACAGTGAACTTACGGTATTCCGCGTGCGCTCAGTCTGCGGGCTGTACGACGGCGGCAGTCGCCTCCGCGATGGCCCTTTCCTCGTCGGTGGGCACCACCAGGACAGGAATGGCCGACTCCGGTGTGGAAATCACGCGCGGTTCCTTGGAACGCTGGCTGTTCAGGCCGGCGTCGAGCGCTATGCCCAAGGCGCCCAGTTTGTCCGCGACCAGGGCGCGGAACTGGTGCGAGTTCTCGCCGATGCCCGCTGTAAAAACGAGCGCCTTCGCGCCGCCGACGGCCACGTGATAGCCGCCGATGTACTTGGACAGCCGGTAGGACGCGACCGCGAGCGCCATGGATGCCTTGGCGTTGCCCGCCTCCGAGGCCTCCACCACGGAGCGCATGTCGTTGTTGCCGGCCAGGCCCTTGAGCCCGGATTCGCGGTTCAGCATGGTGTCGATGTCCTCCGGGGTCCAGCCTGCCCGGCCGAGGAACACCAGGATGGAGGGGTCAACGTCGCCCGAGCGGGTGCCCATCACCAGCCCCTCCAGCGGCGTGAAGCCCATGGAGGTGTCCACGGATTTGCCGCCCCGGATGGCCGTGACGGAGGCGCCGTTGCCCAGGTGGGCGATGACGCCGTCGAACTCGTCCACTGGAAGATCCAGCAGCCCGGCGGCGCGGTGCGTGACGTATTCATGGGAGGTGCCGTGGAAGCCGTAGCGGCGGATGCCGTGGTTGGTGTACAGCTCGTCGGGGACGGCGTACCGCCACGCGTGCTCGGGGAGGCTGCGGTGAAAGGCGGTGTCGAACACGGCAACCTGCGGCAGGTCCGGCCACTTCCTGCTGATGGCACGGATCCCCAGCACGTTGGCGGGGTTGTGCAGCGGGGCCAGCGGGTTCAGGCGCTCGATGGCGCGGGTGATCTCGTTATCGATCAGGACCGGTTCGCCGAACCGCTCGCCGCCGTGCACCACCCGGTGACCCACGGCTCCCAGCTTCAGGTCGGGGAGCTCCGCATGGATGGCCGCATCCACCTGCTCCAGCGCCTCCGCATGGTCCCGCGGACCCTCAATCTCGCCGTCCCCGCCACCGCCGGTGCCCATGCCGATCTTCTCGATCAGCCCCTCGGCCAGCACACTGCCGGCGGCGACATCGCGCACCTGGTACTTGAGCGAGGAAGAGCCGGAATTGATGACGAGCACAAGCATGCGGGCCTCCTGAGCCTTGCTGGCGTGGTTATTGCCACTATAGGTGGGGGCGGCGCGGGTTAGGCGGCACCTCCGAAGGTGATGTCAGCCTCCCGCGATGTCCCGGAGGGTCTGCAGATGTTCCTCCCACGCTGTGCGCCCGCCGGCAGTCACGCTCGCCGAGGTGCGCGGCATCTTACCCGCAAAGCTTTTGCGGATCTTTACATAGCCGGCTTTTTCGAGGACGGCTAACTGCTTGCTGAGGACGGAGTCGCTGACCTGGATGGTGTCCCGCAGGTCCTTGAAGTCCATCGACTCTGCACCCGCGAGAGCGGCCATGATGGAGAACCGGACGGGCGCGTGGATGAGGTCGTTGAGCCGGTGGCGTGGATGATCCGCGGCCGTACTCATGCCCGCAACTCGCGAAAGGCACCTGTCAGGCCCACTCCTGCGAGTACGACGGCGGCGCTTGCGTAATACCAGAGGTTTCCGTCGCGGAAGAGGCTGACTCCCGCCCCCAGTGCGACGCCGTACAGGACCATGTAGGCAATCAAAGACGTCAGGAACCGCTTGGTGTACCCGGCTTTGGTGGACGTCTGGAACATGGGCCAGATGCAGGCCGTGGCCGCGGCCCAGATTCCGACGGCGGTAGCGAGGATGGGAGCCCCGTAACCGGTGTGGGACACGATGTGCATGCCGACCATGAGCATGGAGCCCAGGATGGCGAGGCTGGTGAAGACCATGGCAACGGGCCACGCGGCAGCGTTGACGGAGGTGGCACTGATTGACTGCGCCTTCGCCAGGAGCTCGTGCGCCTCGGCAGGGGTGGGGTTTCGGGTTGCCTCGTCCATGGTGTTGCCTTTCCGTGGCGGTTTCCAATGCGCCAATTATAGGAAAGTACTTTCCATTGAGTCAAGTACTTTCCTAACCCCATTGCGCCGGCGGCCCGGGCCTGCATAGAGTCGGTGGACACGTTGCACTACGCAGAGAGGGACTTCCATGCCGAACGACACCACTCAGCCCGACAACTCAGACACCACCGCCGAGGAACCCAGCACCACCGGGTCAGGCACCAAGGACCCCACCACCGTCGAAGGTGCCAACCCGGCCCTGGACGACACCGGAAAGCCCAAGGCCGCGGAAGTGGGCGAGGCCCCGGAACAGCCGGAGAATCCGCAGGATCTGGACCTTACGCCTGAGGGCCTGTCCGATGAGCCGGCCAAAGAGGAGGACCCGGAGAGCGTCGCCAAGCCGGAGAACAGCTAGGGCCCTCCACTCTCCACGGCCTGCACGGAGATGAGGACGAGCCCCAGGTCCCGGATCCTTGTGAGCACCCCGTGCAGGGCGGCCTGATCGGCCACGAATCCGCTCAGTTCTGTGGTGCCGTCAGCTTCCGGAGTCACCACGAGGCCGTCGAACCAGGCCGACCAGTGCTGGTCCAGGTGCCCGCCGATACGGATGTCGTACCGGGCGGGCACTTGCTGATTGGGGATGGCGCTCATCATGCCCTCGCACGGGGCGCCGCCCCCGGAATCACTTCGCACTTTCCGGCTGGACCGGCTTCACCGGCGTTACGACGGCCCCCGCACTGTCCCGGTCCGCCGTCGTCCGCAGCCCGCTCCACAGCGAGTACCCCAGGCCGATCAGCGCCACGCCGATGGGAAGCGCGAACAGCCTGTCGTTGACCTGCGGCAGCAGCGGGAGGGCCAGGGTTGCCACGGCCCCCACGGCGAGCAGTGCCGCAGCCCAACGCGCGAGCACCCTGGCGCGGAACAGTGCGATGCCGAAGAGGAGTCCGCCGCCGAGGAACGTGACGGCGGATGCGAGGTTCAGGCCGAACATCAGGCCGATATCGCCGGCCACGGGGTCGCCCATGACGGTAGCGAAAACGTCGTTGACGTAGCCGGGTTCCGTGCGGGCGAGGGTCGGCAGGACCACGGCTCCGATGAGCTCCATGCCGAGCATGATGAGGTAGCCGGCACCGAACACGAGGTAGCCCACAAGCCCGAGCACTCCGGCCCGGGCCACCTGGCGCAGGTACATCCCGGTGATGCCGATGAGCGACAGGCCGGCCATGAGCACTTTCAGGCTTTGGCGGACCGTGTATTCGGTGGTGGTGGCGAATGCCGCGTCCAGGTGCGGGTGGTTGATCTGCACGCCGATGAACAGCAGGCCCGCGGCGGCCGCGGACAGGCCGGCCCAGCGGGTGAGCTTGGTGGTGGTAATGGACATGTGGGGCTCCCTGGCTTGTATGGTGCGGCGGCGGATGCTGCCGGCTGATTCCAAGGTAAGGAGCGGCGGGGTGAGCGCGCGTCACCCCATGATGTGACTGACAGGGTGAACCTGCTATGACCGGCCGACCGGTTAGAGCAGGCCGCGGTCACGTCCGCGGCGGACGGCCGCCCGGCGGCTGCTGACGCCGAGCTTGGTGAAGATGTGTTTGGTGTGCGTGCGCAGCGTGTTGTGCGAAATGAACAGTGCGCGGGCGATCTCCGGCCCGCTCAGTTCACTGTCGAGGAGCCTCAGAACCTGCAGTTCCCGCTCGCTCAGCGGGTCAACGTCCGACGGGGGCTCCTCACCTGGGCGCGACGGCTCCGGGCGCGATGGTACCCAACCCGAGGCTAACGGGTGCGGGGGCGCAGCCAGGGCGAGCAGACGCCGCGCGTGGGCGGCAGCCCCGCCGTCGTCCATTGCAGCATCACCAGACTCACGCACAGCCCCGCGCAGCAGCGCCAGCATGGGCGGCCCTTCGTCGAGGAACAGCCGCACGTACTGCTCCGGCTCGGGCACCCCGGTGAGCGCAGACGCCAGCGCCTCCTGTGCGCGCGGGGTGTCGCCCAGCGCATCATGCGCGAGGGCCTGGAGCAGGCGGATTTCCACCACGCTGCCCGCACGGCCGGATGGGGCCGCGTCCGCGAGCAACCGGTCCAGCAGGTCAAGCGCACCCGCGGCAACGGGGGTGTTCGGCTGCTTCCGCTGCTGCGCGATGAGCAGCCGGACCAGGGTGAGGTGGCTGTACTCGTGCAGGTAGCCGGCTTTGTCAGCGGCCGTAACCCCGGCGGCACGCGCCCAGGCGGCGGCCGCGGCGAGGTCACCCTGGCGGATCCGGACGCGGGCCTTGATGGCCGGGACGGGGCGCACTGCGGGGAAGAACCCGGGCCGGAAAAGCTGCTCGGCCTGGTCCAGGTATGTAAGGGCGCGGCCTGGATCGCCCTCGTCCTGGGCAACCAGGCCCTTGGCCACAAACCACCGGTAGCGGCTTTCGGTCATGGGCCCCCGTTCCACGAAGGCCGCGGCGGCGTCGAGGTGCCTGATGGCGCCGCCCGGGTCACCGGACTGGCGGCACAGTTCGCTCAGGGCCACGTGCAGTTCCGCGCCCGCCCGGGCCAGGGCGTCGCCGCGGGTGTTCGCCTCGTGCAGCGCAGCCTCGCAGATCCGCCGCGCTTCGCCCGGCCGGCCGGCAGCCTGCCACATGTCCGACAGGATGACCGTGCTGCTGAGCTCGTCCAGCAGGTTCCCGGCTGCGCGCAGGCTCGCAACAGCCTGCGTGAACGTCTCCAAGGCACGGCGCACGTCGCCCTCCGCCCATGCGGCAAGGCCGAGGAAGGCGCCCGCGGCACCCCGCGCAAGGTGGTGGCCGGGACCCGCCAACGCCAAGGCGTTCCGGGCGTGGGCGGCGGTGCCTGCCACATCGCCCCTGGCCTGCGCGAGCGAGGCCCGGTAGATGGCAATCGTGGCCGGGAGCATCAGCTCCTCGTCGGTTGCAGGGCGGTGCGCCGGTTCGGCGGAGGCCGCGTCGGCCAGCCCACGGTCGGCGTCGTCAAACCGCTGCTCCGCACCCCCGAGCTCGCCTGCACTCATCAGCATGCCGCCATAAAACACGCTCAGCACCGGGCTCCGGCGGATGACAGCGTCCGGCAGTTCCCTGAGCCAGCCAAACAGGACGGCATCCTGGCGGCTACGCCGCAGCACCGGCACGGCCAGCTCCACCAGGTGCCCGGCCCGGTCAAAGTCCTTGCCGGCGAGCGCGTGCCGGATGGAGTCCTCAAGGTGGCCGTGCGACTCGTACCAGTGGCTGGCGCGTTCATGCAGCACTGGAATCCGGCCGGGCTCTTGACCGAGCAGGCGTCCGCGCAGCACGTCGGCGAAGAGGTGATGGTAGCGGTACCACTCGCGCCGGTCATCCAGCGGGATGACAAAAAGGTTGGCGCGTTCCAAGGCCACCAGTGTGGCGCTTCCATCCTCGCGGCCGGTCACCGCGTCGCAGAGCGGGCCGGTGAGCCTGCCGAGGACAGCGGTGTGCAGCAGGAAACTGCGGACCGACTCCGGCTGATGCTCCAGGACTTCCTCCACCAGGTAGTCCACGATGTACCGGTCGTTCCCGGCGAAGCGCTCAATGAACCCGGCGGCGTCGTTGCGGTCCCTGAGCGAAAGTGCGGCCAGCTGGAGCGCGGCAATCCAGCCCTCCGTCCGCTGTTCCAGGGTGGACACCTGCCCCGGGTCCAGGTCCAGCCCCGCAACATCTTTGAAGTAGGCGGCAGCCTCTTCCGGGGTGAACCGCAGGTCAGCGGCGCGGATCTCGGCCAGATCACCCCGCACCCGCCAACGGGACAGCGGCAGGTCAGGGTCCGAGCGCGTGCTCAGCACCACGTGCACGTGCGGCGGCAGGTGCTCCACAAAGTAGGTCATGCCGGCGCGCACTGCCTGGCTGTCCACGGCGTGGTAGTCGTCCAGCACCAGCCAGACGTCCTCTGCCACTTCAGCGAGGTCGTTCACAAGGGAGGTGATGACCAGCTCGGTGGCCGATGGGGAGGTCCCGAGGAGCTCCAGCGCCCCTGCCCCGACGCCGGTCACCGCCTCCTGCAGGGACGCTGCAACATACGTCCAAAAAGTGGCCGGCTCGCTGTCCGCGGGCTCCAGCGAAAGCCAGGCAACGCGGCGGCCCTCACCGGCCGCACCCAGCCAGTCCGCCAGCAGGGCGGTCTTCCCGAACCCCGCCGGGGCGGACACAAGCAGCAGCCCGGACTCCGCGCCGCGGCGAAGCTTCTCCCGCAGCCGCGGGCGTGCCACAAATCCGCGGCGCGGCGCGGGAACATACAGCTTGGTGGCAATCATCGAGCGTTTCATCCGGATCCGTCCCGCGCAGGGCGGCGACGCCCGCACTCAGCCAGGTGCCGCCGTCGGGCGTTTGAGTTTGAACCCTCGCCCCAACGCGGGGTCACTTAACGCCCAAAGTTACCTGCGGAGGGGACTTTAAGTGACCCCGCGTTGCTGTCCGCCGGAACCTGCGCCTGGATGGCCGTGATGGCCACGGTGTTCACGATGTCCTCCACCGTGCAGCCGCGGGAGAGGTCATTGACCGGCTTCCGGAGCCCCTGCAGGACGGGCCCGACGGCGACCGCCCCCGAGCTCTGCTGCACCGCCTTGTACGTGTTGTTGCCGGTGTTCAGGTCCGGGAAGATGAACACGGTTGCCTGCCCTGCCACGGTGGAGCCGGGCATTTTGGACTCCGCGATGGCGGCGTCCACGGCGGCGTCGTACTGGATGGGGCCTTCGACGGCGAGATCCGGGCGGCGCTGGCGCACCAGTTCGGTGGCCTGCCGGACTTCGTCCACCGCCTCGCCGGAGCCGGAGCCGCCGGTGGAGTAGGACAGCATGGCCACCCGGGGTTCCACGCCGAACTGCGCGGCGGTCTCGGCCGAGGCCAGCGCAATGTCCGCCAGCTGCTCGACGTTGGGGTCCGGGTTCACGGCGCAGTCGCCGTAGACCAGCACCCGGTCCGGCATGAGCATCAGGAACACCGAGGAGACGATCTTGACGCCGTCGCGGGTTTTCACGAACTCCAGCGCGGGCCGGATGGTGTGCGCGGTGGTGTGCGCGGCGCCGGAGACCATGCCGTCCACCACGCCCAGCTGGACCATCATGGTCCCGAAGTAGCTGCCGTCCTGCATGATTTCCAGCGCCTTGGCCAGGTCCACGCCCTTGTGCGCCCGCAGTTCGGCGTACTTTTCGGCAAACTTCTGGCGCAGCTCCGAGGTGGCCGGGTCCACGATGTTGATTCCGGACAGGTCGATGCCGTTGGCCGCGGCAAGCTCCCGGACATCCGGTTCGGGGCCCAGCAGGGTCAGGTCGCACACGTCGCGGCGGTGCAGGATTTCCGCGGCGCGCAGGATGCGCACGTCCGTCCCTTCCGGCAGCACCACGTGCCGGCGCTGCGCGCGGGCCCGCTCGATGAGGTCGTGCAGGAACCGCAGCGGGGTCATCCGTTCCAGGCGGGGCAGGTGCAGGCGTTCCACAAGCTCTGCCTCGTCCACCCGCTTGGACCACAGGCCCAGGGCGGAGGCCACCTTGCGGCGGTGCCCGGACCAGATCTCGCTGCGGACTTCGGAGACGCGCTTGGCCGTCATGTAGGTGTCCTCGCCGGCGGAAAACACCGGGAACGGCGCCTGCGCCAGGAGCGGATAGATGTTGGCGTCCGGCGCGAGGCCGCCGGTGAGGATCAGGGCAGACGGCACCGGAAATTCCGGCGAGAACGACGACGCCAGGCAGGCCACCATCACGTCCGCACGGTCCCCCGGGACGATCACCAGGGCGCCCTCATCCAGGACGTTCAGGAAGTTGCCCACGTTCATGGCCGCGACCTTGATGTCCTTCACGTCGCGTTCCATGTCCGCACGGCCGGCGATCTGCCGCACACCCAGCGCTGTGGCCACCTCGCCGGTGGTGGGCCGGGCGATCTCCTCCAACTCGGGGAGGACATACACCGGCCGGCCGGAGACTCCCACCTTCACCTCGGCCGCGATCCTGTCCACTAACGTCGCGTCGGCGCGGTTCACCATGATGGCCAGCAGCGAGCACTTCTCCGCGATCAGTTCCTTGCGGGCAACTTCGACGGCGGCCGCAGCTTCCGCCACGCTGAGCCCCTTGGCCCCCACCACGGCCACTACCTGGGCGGAAAGGTTGTTGGCCAGCCGGGCGTTGAGGTCGAATTCGACGGCGGCGTCCTGACCAGTCAGGTCCGTCCCCTCCACGATCACCACGTCGCAGTGCCGGGCGATCCCGGCAAAGATCTCCACGCAGCGGGCATCAATCTCGGCCCGTTTCCCGTCGGCCAGCAGGGCGCGCACCTCGCCGGACGTCAGTCCCCCGCGGCACCGGTCGTCGTCGAGCCCGAAACGCGCCTTCATCAGCGCCACCATGGGGTCTTCGGCCGCATCCGGGCCGTGAACCACCGGCTTGAAGAAGCCGATCCGGTCCGCGTGCCGGTGAAGTGTGTCCGCGAGGCCCAGGGCGATCAGGGATTTTCCCGAGCCCGGAGTGGTTGCGCTGACGTAAATGCCTTTGGCCATGGTCCGCCCTTTGCTGTGCTGGTGCAGGTACAACCATCCTGCACCTCGGGCGTGCACAGGTGATCTCCCCCAGCCCCAACGCTCTCTCACTTAATGCGGGTTTTCTGGGGATCCTCTCCCACTTAATGTCGGTTTTCCGGGGACGCTCGCTCACTTTCTTGAGGAAAGTGAGAGAGCGCTTGGGAAAAACCCGCATTAAGTGAGAGAGCGTCGCCAGGGTCGGGGGCGGGGCGGCGGCGGGACTGCACTGGGCGGCGGCGGGACTGCGCCGGGCGGCGCCGGGAGTGCTCCCCGCCGCCGCCGCCCCCTCCTTTGGCAACTTTGCGCAACTTTGGGCAACCGATTGCCAAAAGCTGGTTTCCTGCTATACGGTAATACCCGCGTCGACGGAGCTGTGGGCGCCGTCTCAGAACAGGAAAAGCAATGACGCAAAGCCCCTCGCCTACGGGCACCCAGACACACGGCGCGCTTCACCCGGCGGCCGTCAACAAGACCGAACTGCGCCGCGCCGGCTGGGCCGGCTTCATTGGCACCGTGCTGGAAAACTACGACATGGTTGTTTACGGTGTTGGCACCGCCATCATCTTCAACACCCTGTTCTTCCCCAACGTCTCCCCCGCAGTCGGCTTCATCGCCAGCTTCGGCGCCTACGCCGTCGGCTTCATCGCCCGGCCCATGGGCGGCCTGTTCTTCTCCCGCTACGGCGACAAAATCGGGCGCAAGTTCGTCCTCGTGGCCACGCTGGCCCTGATGGGAACCGCCACCTTCGCCATGGGCCTGCTGCCCACCTACGAATCCGTGGGCATCCTGGCTCCGATCCTGCTGACCGTCCTGCGCTTCATCCAGGGCTTCGGCGCCGGCGCCGAAATGGCCAGCGCCGTGGTGCTGCTCGCCGAATTTGCACCCAAGGGCAAGCGCGGTGCCATGACCTCGCTCGTCTGGGCGGGCGCCGCCGTCGGCTCCGTCTTTGGTTCCGGCGCGTGGATCCTGGTCCAGCTGTTGCCGCGCGAAGACCTCGAGTCCTGGGGCTGGCGTCTGGTGTTCCTCTCCAGCGCCCTGGTGACAATCGCGGCTTACCTGATCCGCCGCAACATGAAGGAATCCCCGGTCTTCGCCGAGCTGAAGAAGGAGCACGTGGAGGCGGCCTCCCCCGTCTCCGAGGTGCTCAAGAAGGGCCGCCGTCCGCTCCGCCAGGTCTTCCTCATCAACATGGGCACACACGCCCACTCGTATATCTACCAGGCGTTCCTGGGCACCTTCCTGATCTCGGTCGTCAACATCGATAAGACCCTGATCCCCCAAATGCTGGCCATGGGCGGCCTGTTCGCCATCCCCGCGGCCCTCATCGCCGGACGGGCCACCGACCGCTGGGGCCGGAAGCCCGTGAACGTCTTTATCCTCGCGTTCCTCTTCCTGTTCTCCTTCCCCGCGTTCTGGCTCACCAGCACGGGCAACGTCTGGCTGATCGCCCTGGTCTACGCCGTGGGCTTCACCTTCGCCGTGGAGGGCGGCATCGCGGCCCAGTCGGCCATGTACGCGGAGCTGTTCGGTTCCAAGTACCGCTACGCCGGCGTGGCGATTGCCCGTGAGTTCTCCGCCATCTTCGGCGGCGGCATCGCGCCCATCATCTGCTCCGCCCTGCTGGCCTGGGCCACCAATTCCTACTGGCCCATTGCCGTTTACATGATGATCATCGTGGGCATCTCCCTGTTCCAGGCCATCAAGACCCCCGAGACCAGGGACCGGGACCTCACGCTGGAGGAAAACGCCAGCTAACCGCGCTGCGTCACTCGAGCTCCGTCACGAAGAGCGGTGGACCACCCCGGGGTGGTCCACCGCTTTTGTGTTCTCCGGCACCACGGGGCGCTACGGTGGAGGGACAGAGCCAGCCACAACCTAAGGAAGGCCGCCATGAGTCAGCACAAAGAGCCGGACCCCGGGTTCATCATTCCCGATCCCTCCACCCTCAGGGAGGACAGCCCCGGCGACGTCGGTGACGAGGCCAACGTCATCCGTTTCAGTGAGGAGCAGGCACTGATCGAGGAACAGATTCACGGCATCCGCCCGGACACCTACAGCGTGCCGCGTGGCGGTCCCACCATGGAGGAAGCGCGCGGCAACATGGACCTGACCGACACCGGCACCAGCCCCTCCGATGACAGCAGCGACGACGGCCTCCACGGCGGCGCGGAAGCCTGAGCACGGGGAATCCCGGGTAGACCCGGGACACCTGCACCGGCTGATGACCGGCCCGCCGCACCTGCGCGGCGCCTCACAGCTGGTAGTCGGCCTCGGCCCGCAGGGTTTCGTGGACGCACAGGATGTTGTGTTCGGTGTCCATGAACCAGGCGCACTTCTCGGAATCCGTGGTGCAGATATGGTTTTCGGTCTTCAGGTTGGGCAGGTTGTAGTCCTGGAACCGGACGCCTCTGGCTTCCATGTCCTGAACGGTCCGCTCAATGTCGCGCACCTCAAAGCTGAGGGCGGTGTGCTCGGAATGTTTGCCATCCGAGACTGGCTTCAGCTGCAGCGTCGGGCCGCCATCGGCACCGAGTAACTCGCTTCCATCCTCTGTCGTTCCGCGGAGCGGGAGGCCCAATTTTTCAGTGTAAAAACTATGGGCGCGCGCCACATCATCTACCGGCAGGATGGTTGTGGCTGTGTTCAAGGCTAGGTTCATTTCGCCACCTCCTACGGGGACGATCTTACGCCTGGGCGCGCCCGTTGCTCCATCACTTGCGGGTTACCGTGAGGTTGGGCGCTCCCGCTTCCGGCGCCGGAGCACCATCAACAGAACCCCGCCAACGACGAGGGCGGCTGCCGCCAGACCGGCGGCCAGGAAGAGCCCGGAGGCCCCTGTACTGGCCAGGGTTGCGGGTTGTTCGGCTCCCAGTGGAAGGACGACGACGGCGGCACCGGCTGCGGGCGCCGGCGCCGCTTTCACGGCGGGCACCTCCGCAGGGGTTGCGGCAGGCGGGTCAGCCGGGGTTGCGGCAGGCGGAACCGGCGCAGTCCCGGCCGGCGGAACAACGGCGGGCGGATCTGCCTGTGTTGCAGAAGGAGGAACAGCGGCCGGCGGGGCCACCGGCGGGATAGCCGGGACAACTGTTACAGGCACTGCGGCGAACTGGAACTCCGCGGCTCCCGATGCACTGAATCCGTTGACGGTCTCGGCTTTGAACCGCAGCGGCCCCGAACCGGTGGGGGCGGTAAAGGACCATGCCCCCTTGGCGTTCACGGGCACCTGGAAGGGCGCTTTCCCCGCCACGGTGACCTTGACCTGTGAGCCGGCCGCGACTGCCGAGGCGGGAGCGGCCGCCACCATGCCGGTGACGGTTTGGCCGGCGTCGAACGTTGCCCCCGGGGCAGGCGAGGTGACCGTGGGCTTGTTGAGGAAAACTTCCAGCTGGGCTCCCCCGGGGATGCTGGCCAGGGAGTCCTCGAGGGTGGCCGCGATGGCCCGCTTCTGAGTGGACCCGAGAGTCTCCGCTCCCGTGTGCGTGCCCACCGCATAGTTGCCGCTGATCCAGGGGCCGCCGGAATCACCGCCGGCCGAGGTGACGGAGGATGAGTCAAAGGCGCGCACGGGACGCAGGTCGTTGTCATAGTCGGGCGGCACACTCTTGGACCCCGGCATCATCACGATCGCGATGGAATCAATGACGCCGCACTTCCACCCTGTTGTCCGTCCGGACCGGCACACGGGATCGCCCTGTACAGGCGCTTTGGTCCCTACAATCTTGACGGAATCCGGGGTCCTGGCAGCTCCCCAGGTTGTGGCTGCCGGCTGTGGATTGAGGCCGGTGGCAATGTCCTTGACGACTGCGATGTCGGTGCCCACCACGGATCCGCCCGCCGTTGCCGCGGCGTTGTTCGGCCCGCCGAATTGGCTGAACCCGAAATTGCCGAGCGGAGCCAGCGCAGGCAGCGGCCACGGGACCGGCGTAGTGCTGCCACCAGCCGCAGCCCAGCTGAGCGGCTCAAGGCCGGTGAGCTTGGCCGCACCGTCCTGAGTGCAGTGCCCGGCCGTGAGGACCAGCGGAAGTCCTCTGGGACCGAACGCGCTGAACCCCGTGGAGCACTTGGCCGTATTGTCGAGAAAATAGCCCTGGCCACCGAGAACATCGTCCTCGGTTTTGACGGAAGCGCCCTTCTCAAGCCGGACATTGGCGTAGCGGGACACGAACTGGGCAGGGGTCAGTTTGCCGGCGCTGGCCTGTGCCCGGGCGGTCCCCGCCGGGGACGACAGGTCGCCGGACGTGGCGGGAACGTCAGATTCCGGCGTATTCACGGAACCCGTGCGGATCACAAAGTGGCCGTCCGTGTAGGCCACGGCCTGAAGGCCCCGGGTCCCCACATCGCTCACGTAGGCCTGAAACAGCTGATCAATATTTTTTGCCACCAGCTCCGGCGCGGAAGGAGCGGGTTCGGGCTGAACCTCGGACGGGGCGCTGGCCTTCGAGGTGGACGGGGCGGCGTCGGCCGCCGGAGAGGTCTGTGCGGCGGGTTCAACAGGTGTTGGCGCAACCAGCACAAAGGCTGACGGGCCCGGTTGGTTTAGCTCATCCACCGCGGACTGAAGGGCGGGGCCGGTACCCCGGACCAGGATTCCGCCGTCCTTCAGGCTGAGGCCCACAAAGCCGGGAACCACCTGCAGGGTCTTGAGGGCGTCGGCTGCCCGGCGGCCAAGTTCCCCCGCGGCGTTGAACTCCGCAAGGCTCATGCCCAGATCATGAAGCAGCGCTTCCGAGAGGCCGACATCGGACGGTCCGGCTGAGGGACGGTCAGCCGGGGGAACGCTGACGGTGGACGTGGTGGTTTCCGAAACGGCCGCTCCCGGGACGGCCACGGCCGGGACAACGCCGAATCCCAGGGCAAAAGCCAGGCCGGCCACTGTTCCTGCCGCAAAAACTCGTTTCATTCGGATAGCCGTTCCGCTCGTCCCGCCCAATTACGCCCACTGCGCCCATGAGCGGTACCTCTTTCTCATGGCACCGTCACCATCTGTCACACTGGCCACTTAGGTCACAAGGGTACCTGCCCGGCGGCGAGGTGCTCAATGGAACCGATTTCTTGCGGGGACAGCCCGTTCTGCAGCAGGAATGCCCGGCTGTCCAGTTCGCGGACGAACGTCACCACGGCCCGGCCCCGCTCTTCCAGCAGCGGCGCCAGATCGGCGTCGGGCAGGTAGCGTTCGCGCGCGTGCGGCGGACCGTGCGTGCGGTAGCGCTCGTTGATTCCGCGGGCGGCCTGTGCGTACCCGTCGGCGATGCGCTGGTCGGGGTGGCCGGCAAGATCCTGGATCATGGCCGCCACCAGACCGCTGCGGTCCCGCCCGGCCGCGCAGTGAATGACCACCGCCCCTGCCGCGGCAGCAGCCACGGCACGGAAAACGGCAACAATTTTCTGCGGGTAGAGCCTGACATTATGCAGGTAGTGGGCCGGATCGTTGAGGTAGGGCCCGCAGACGGCGGTGAACCGAGGATCATCGGGTTCTTCAGTGGGGGCGATGACAATGTTCATGCCGGCAAACGCGTGATCGGCAACCACCGGGTCCGTGTCCCGGCGCAGCGCCTCGCGGGGGTGACGCAGATCCACCACGGTGCGGACGCCGTCGTCGTACGCCTGCTGCCACCCGGCTTCGGTGAGCCACTCGCGCCGGCCCATGCGGTAGACGCCGCCGGCAACGCGCCAGGCATTAGCCGCCCCGTCCCAGCCCACGGGATCCCCTCGTTTCTCCACTCGCACAGCTAACCACAATGCCGCTTCCGGCTGCATGCGCCGATGCCCGTAGCCCTGCGTAGTCGGGCACCTGGAAAGTCGAGTACAGCCCCCCAGTGACGGGTGGGGTGCATGGGGCGTACGGTAACCATTACCCGCTTGTGCCGCTCGTCCAATTGATCACTCTGAGGGGAAATCCGATGGCAACAACAACAGTACGACGGCGGCGCGCGGCTCTTGCAGCCGGCCTCGCCACCCTGACCATGGTTCTGGGATTTGCAGCAGGCCCTGCCGAGGCCGTGGCCAAAATCAATTACTACGTTGCCCTGGGAGACTCCTACGCCGCCGGGCAGGGAGCCGGCCCGTACTTGGACGGATGTTTCCGGAGTGAGAATGCCTACTCCGAACTTGCGGACGAGCTCAAATCCGTTAAGTTCGCCTCCAACGCTGCGTGCAGCGGCAAGACGACCCAGGACGTGGTGAACAGTCAGCTCGGCCAGCTGAACAGGAAGACCGGGCTCGTGACCATCACTGCCGGCGGCAACAACCTCGGTTTTGGGAATCTCGTTTCCTATTGCGGGGCCGTCGCCTTTGGAAGTACCGCGGCAGGTCCGGCGTGTCAGGCTGCCAGCGCCTACGCGGAAGCCCAGCTCACCAGCGGGCAACTGTACGCCGACGTGCTTTCGATGATCCAGAGCGTGCACGCTGCCGCTCCCAACGCGCGGATTGTCGTGACCGGCTACCCCTATCTCTTCGATCCCATCGCGGGAGGGCGGACCGACGCACTAGCTGTGTTCACCTACCAAGCCACTGAACTGGCCAACAACCTCGACGGAACCATCGCCGCCGCGGCCACCACCGCCGCCATCGGCGGCGGAATCAATGTGGACTACGTCGACGTCAGAAAGGCTTTCGCAGGGCATGGCGTTTTGACACCTGACCCGTGGATAAATCTCGGTAGCCCTGTGCTTAGTGATAACTTCCACCCGAACGCTAAGGGCTACCAGGCCTACTTCACCGCGCTGAGCGCCGCTGGCGCGTATACGCCCTAGCGACTCTTAACCAGCTCGCCAAGCACCCCTACGGGTGCTTGGCGAGCCTGTGTTCGAGACCGTTCCGCACCATGGGCCACTCGTGCTCCAGGATGGAAAACACCACGGTGTCCCGGAGAACCCCGTCGTTGGTCCGGCGGTGGCTTCTCAGCACGCCGTCCTGCTTCGCACCGAGCCTGGCAATGGCCTCCCTGGACTGGTGGTTAATCCAGTGCGTCCGGAACTCCACGGCCGCGCAGCCCACGGTGTCGAAGGCATGGCTCAACAGCAGCAGCTTCGAATCCGGGTTGGTGCCGGTGCCGTGAACGGAGGCGGCATTCCAGGTGTAGCCGATCTCCACGCGGGGTGTGGCGGCGTCGATGTTGCAGTAGGTGGTCATGCCGATGATCCGGCCCGCAGCCCCCGTGGCCGGATCGATGAGCCGGGTGGTGAACGGCAGCATGGCACCCTGCTCCTGCGCCGCCAGCCGACGGTCAATCTCCTCGGTCATCTCCTCGGGCCCGGGAACGGAGGTGTACCAGAGCTTCCACAGCTCACCATCGCGTGCCGCCTCCACGAGCCCGTCGTGGTGATCGTGGGCCAAGGGCTCGAGGATGACGTGCCTGCCGGTCAGGGTGAGAGGTTCAAGAAAAGTCACAGCATCAGCCTAGGCCCGCCAACCGGCGGCGGTTACTCTAGGGAATAACCAGGACTGAAGCGCCATGCCGAGCCGAGGGAGTTATTGTGACTGGACCTAACCCCGATCCGCAGGACGACAAGATCACGGGCCTGGAACCCGGCGGCGGCGTTCCGCCCGGTGAAACACCGCCGGGCGAAGGCTCGGTGGCGGGCACGCACGAACCCGTGGTGAGGGGCTCGGGAAAGGCAATGCAGATCTTTTGGATCTCGGCCATCGCCGCGGGCGTGCTGCTGTTCCTGCTCTTCTTCATCGGCTACATCGTGGGCTTCTTCGACTGACCAAACCCGCGACTGACCGGCCCCTACACCACCCGGATACCCAGATGCCCGGCCAGGAGCGGGGCCAGCAGTGTCAGCTGGTAGTCATCGATCACCAGGCCGGCCAGGCTCCCCAGGCCGCTGATGGTCCGGAAATCGGTGCCGCGGACATCAAAGTCCTTCAACCGTGCCCCGGTGAGATCAAGCGTCCCAAGGGTGCAGTTCTTCAGCACCACCCGAGTTGCCGCGGCGGACCCCAGATCCAGTTCGTTGATGATGCAATCGGTGATCAGGACGTCCGTCAGCTTGGATCCCCGCAGGTTGAGGAAGTCCAGCTTGCCGCCGTCGATCCGCACGGACTGCAAGCCGCTCTCATAGAGTTCAGCGGATCCAAGCCGCGGGTTGTTCAGATGCACGTCACGCCACGTGGAACGGGCGGCCCTGAACACCGGCGCATACAGCTCGGACAGGATGCAGTCACGGAAGCCTGCCCCGCGGAGCTGGGTGTCGTTGAACGAGACGCCCTGGAACTCACACTCGGCAAAATCGGTGCCGCTCAGTTCGAGCCCGTCGGCAGCCACCCGGCTGAACCGGACGCCGTCGTACTTCTCACCCCGGCGGAAATCCGGGGCGGCGTCCTCGGTCAGGTCCTCCAGCCGGACTTCCGTGAGGCGGGGACCCACGATTTTGGGCAGTTTGGACGCCATTAGCGGGCTTCCGCCAGAGGAATGCCCGGGGTGCCGGCCCAAGCCTCCGGACGCGCACGGGGGTGGCGCGCACGGGAGTGACGCGCACGGGTGCGCCGGGTCCGGCTCTTTGTGTGATTCATGGATCGAGCCTAGCCGGGGACCATGACATCGGGCAGCAGGGACCGGGGGCTTGAAATGATAAGCATGCTTTGTGTTATGGTGAAAACGCATTGTTTGATCAACGCGAACGAAAGGCGGCCAGCGATGGGCCTCGGAGACAAGATCAGTAACGAAGCGGAAAACATGGGCGGCAAGGCCAAGGAAGCGGCCGGAAACGCCACCGACAATGACCGTCTGAAGGCCGAAGGCCAGGCGGACCAGGTCAAGGCTGACGCAAAGAAGGTCGGCGAAGACGTCAAGGACACCTTCAAAAAGGACTAGTCCTTCAAGAACTGGTCGGCGGTGGATCCTCATGGGGGATCCACCGCCTTCCTTTTGCCCTTTTACCCCCGGGCGGCGGCTACTCTTGGCCCATGACGTACGTCGACCTCAGTGCCCAAAGTGCCGCTGCCGGAGGTTCGCCCGCACTGGGCGGCTATCTGGCCACCCCCTCGGGGGCGGGCCCGTTCCCTGGCGTCCTGATGATCCACGAAGCGTTCGGGCTCAATGACCAGATCCGCGCCCATGCGGACAGGCTGGCCCGGGCCGGATACCTGACGCTCGCGGTGGACCTGTTCACCGACGGCGGCGCCCGGCGCTGCCTGGTCAGCACCATGCGCAGCATGATGACGGGAACCGGCCGGGTCTTCACCGACCTTTCCACCGCCCGGGCCTGGCTGGCCGCGTCGCCGCTGTCCACGGGAAAAACCGGCGTGATCGGGTTCTGCATGGGCGGCGGGTTCGCCCTGCTGGTGGCGCGCGACGGCTTCGACGCGGCCTCGGTCAACTACGGACGCCTGCCCCGCGATCTGGAGGGTGCCCTTCGCGGGGCCTGCCCCATCGTGGCCAACTTCGGCGGGAAGGACAAGGGCCTCAAGGGCGCGGCCGCCAAGCTTGAAACGGCCTTGGACAACCTGGGCATTGAGAACAGCGTCAAGGAATTTCCCACCGCCGGCCATTCATTCCTCAACGAAACCGAGGAAGGGCCGGCGGTGCTCCGGCCGCTGATGCGCGTGATGGGCGTCGGACCGGACCCGGACTCGGCACCGGAGGCCTGGCAGCGGATCGAGGACCACTTCGCCCGCTACCTGTCCGCACCGGACGCTCCGTAACGGGCGGGGTTTAACGGCGACGGCGGGCCGCCCCCGAAAGGGTGACCCGCCGCCGTCGTACTGCTTGAGCGCCCGGCTGCTTGAGCGCTCAGTGCAGGAAAGCCCTAGCTGAAGAGCTCGCTCTTTGGCTCGTTGTGCTTGACCTTCTGCCAGCCCAGCCAGAGGACCAGGGCGAAGAAGGGGATGGTGGCCAGGGTCCACAGGCCCAGCATGAAGACCTCGCCGGTTTCACTGGTCATCGTGTCGAAACCGATCAGCACCGTGATGGCGAGCAGCGCCACGAGCCCCGCCCAGCTGGTCCAGGGCGAGCCGGGCATGGGCAGGGAGGATACTTTGCCCTTCTTCTTCCGCAGCGCGATCTGGCTCGCAAAAATCGATCCCCAGGTGAAGATCACGCCGATGGAGGCCGAGTTCAGGGCCAGGTCGAACGCGTGGGAGCCGCCCAGCCAAATGTTCAGCAGGATGCCCACGAGGTACACGGCGGCGATGGCCAGGATCGCGGCGTAGGGCACGTGCCGTGAGGACATTTTGGTCAGCCACTGCGGCGCGTGCCCGTTGTTGGCCATGGTGCGGAAGATCCGGCCAATGGAGTACAGGCCGGTGTTGCAGGAGGACAGCGCCGCGGTAATGACGATCATGTTCATCACGTCACCCATCCAGGCCAGGCCCATCTGGCCGAACACGGTCACGAACGGTGAGGTCCCTGCGTGGTACTGGTCCGAGGGCAGGAGCATGGCCAGCAGCGAGACGGAACCTACGTAGAACACCACAATGCGGATCACCACGGCGCGGATGGCCTTGGGGACCTCACGTTCGGGGTTCTCCATTTCACCGGCGGTGATGCCCACCAGTTCGATCGCGTTGTAGGCGAAAATAACGGCGTTGAGCACCAGGATCATGACCAGGGCGCCCTTGGGGAACATGCCGCCGTCGTCGTGGAAGAGGTTGTTCACCGAGGCGTGGCCGGCGCCCACCTTGGCGTTGGTGACCACCATGAACGTGCCCACGGCGAGGAAAGTGACGATCGCCGCCACCTTCAGGCAGGACGCCCAGAATTCAAACTCGCCGAACGCTTTGACGCTGAGCAGGTTCACGGCCACCAGCAGCACCAGCGCGGCGATGGCGGACAACTCCACGGGGACGTTGGGGAAGAAGAACTGGAAGTACAGGCCGATCGCGATCAGTTCGGCAATGCCGGTCATGGCCCAGTTGATGAAGTACATCCAGCCGGACAGGAAGGCGCCCTTTTTGCCGAACATTTCCCCGGCGTAGCTGACGAACGAGCCGGAGGTCTGGCGGTACATGATGAGCTCGCCGAGTGCACGCATGAGCAGGTAGGCGATCACGCCGGCGATGGCGTAGGAGAAGATCAGCGCGGGACCGGTGGAGGCAAGGCGTCCGCCGGCGCCCATAAAGAGGCCGACGCCGATTGCGCCGCCCATCGCGATCATGGTGACGTGGCGCCGGCCCAGGGTCTTTTTGTAGCCCTCGGCGCTGAGGGAAGAGTCGACGGCGGTGGGTGCGGCCGTCTGGCTCTTAAGTTCTGTGGGGGTACTTTGAGGCACGGCAATTCCTTGAGGAGTCGGGGATGGCCAGCACAGGATCCCGGCATCGAGGGCCCGCGCGGCCTTCCAATCTTACAAGGCGCCGTTACGTGTTCGTGACCCAAGCAACAGTCAGGAGGATTTAAGCTGAATTATTGCTGGCACATTTCCTCAGGTGCAGAATAATGTTCCGCCAAATGCCGGTCTCCCCGCTGTACGGGGTGAGCGGTTCGGCTGCGGAGATGGACCGCCTCCTTCAGGCCCGGGCCAGCAGGCCGCCGTCCATCGAGTACCGGATCCACCGGCCGGCCTCGCCGGTCCGGGATTTTTCGCTCTTCTTCGCATTCCGGGCAAACCAGTCGCGGAGGGCACGGTCGTGGCTGACCATCACCAGGGTCCCGGAGAAGTCCGCGAGCGCTTCCTCGAGTTGCTCCACCAGCACGGGCGCCAGATGGTTGGTGGGCTCGTCCACCAGCAGGGTGCTGAAGCCGCCCAGCAGCAGGCGGGCGAGGGCGAGCCTGCGCTGCTGGCCCGCGGACAGGCTGCCCACAGGCACGTGGAACTCGCTGGTCCGGAACAGGCCCAGGCGGAGGAGGGCCTCTGCGTGTTCGTCGATGTTGCCGCCCAGCCCCGCCGCGAAGGCCGGCAGCAGCCGGAGGGAGGGCCGCTCGGGCAGTTCAAGTTCCTGGTGCAGGTAGCCGATCCGCCCGGGGCGGATCACGGTCCCGTGAGCGGGCTCCAGCATGCCGGCCAGCACCGACAGCAGCGTCGACTTGCCGGCGCCGTTGGGCCCGGTGATGAGGATCTTGTCTCCTGTCCAGGCTTCAAAATCCGTCGGCTGCAGGCGGCCGGGCACACTCACCGCGCGGACGGAGAGGGCCGCCGCAGGCTCAATCAGGCCGGCGGAGGCAGCCGTCTCCACGGGCTCCACCGCCAGGTCCGCATTCAGGCGCAGCGGCACCGGGGGCCGGTCCACCGGGCTGGCCTCAAGCCGGCGGAGCCGCTCCTGGGCGTTACGGACCTTGCTGGTGGCCGCCTTCTGCCAGGTGCCGGCTTTGAAGTCGAAACCCATTTTGTCGCCGTCGCGTTTGCGGGCGTACCCCATCTTCCCGGCCACGGTGTCCGCCTGCCGCTGTTCAGCCTCCATGGCATCCATCCACTGGTGGTATTGCTGGACCCAGCGCTCGCGTTCTGCAGCCTTCTCCCGAAGGTACCCGTCATAGCCGTTGCCGTAGCGGGTGACGGCACGGCGCTCAGCGTCCACTTCGATAATGGTTCCGGCTACCTTCCTGAGCAGCACACGGTCGTGGGAGACCACCACCACGGTGCCGCGGTGCGCCGCCAGCCGGTCCTCCAGCCATGCCGTGCCGCGGGAGTCCAGGTGGTTGGTGGGTTCGTCCAGGAGCAGGATGTCCGCGGGGTCGGCCAGGACGCAGGCCAGCGCCACGCGTTCCTGTTCACCGCCGGAGAGCGAGCCGAGGAGCCGGTTTCGGTCCAGGCCGCCCAGTCCCAGCCGGTCCAGCGCCGCTTCCACCCTGGATTCGGCGGCATAGCCTTCGCGCAGCTGGTACTCGGTCTGCAGCCGGCCGTAGGTCTCGAGTTCCTCGTCCTCGGCGTCGGCCAGGCCGGCCTCGAGCCGGTCCAGCTCCGCCTCGATCGCCCGGAGTGAGGCCAGGGACGCGTCGATGGCGGCCCCGACAGTGAAGGATTCCGGCAGTCCGTGGGTCTGGGCAAGGTAGCCCACCCGGCCGTGGCTGCTGGCGGTGCCTTTCTCGGGAGTCTCAAGACCTGCCAGGATCCGCAGCAGGGTGGATTTCCCGGCCCCGTTTTCACCCACGATTGCCACGTGCTCGCCCGCAGTGATGACCAGGCTGATGCCGTCCAGCAGCAGCCGGTCGCCGTACCCGTGGGAAACGGCCGAAAGATTGAGGTGTTCAGTCACGAGAAGTCCTTGAGATTTTCCGCAGTGGGGGCGCCGGAGCTGATACAGGTTCGGGTGAAGCTCGACGGCGGCGCTGGATGTGGGGAGGGGCGGTCCGGACCGTGCCGGGCCATGTTCAGGACTTCATCGGTCCAGCCTGCCCTGAACGGGTGCACCAGGTCAATATGGACTCCCGAAATAAATGTTTTCGGCATGCCTAAACTAGGCTATCTTGGTGGTATCAGTTCGCCCCGATGATGAGGACCATGATGGCTATACCCACTCTTCAGGTACGGCGCGCTGCAGGGCGTCGATGGTCGCGCCTGCTCCTGATGGGGCCGGCGTTTGTCGCCGCCATTGCCTACGTGGACCCGGGGAACGTCGCCGCCAACCTGACGGCGGGTGCCAGCTACGGCTACTTGCTGGTCTGGGTCCTGGTGGTGGCGAACGCCATGGCGGTCCTGGTCCAGTACCAGTCGGCCAAACTGGGCCTGGCCACGGGCATGAGCCTCCCCGAGATCATGGGCAGGCGCCTGGGGAAGCGCCGGCGCCGCCTGTACTGGGCCCAGGCCGAGGTTGTGGCGGGGGCGACGGACATGGCGGAAGTCATTGGCGGTGCCGTGGCGCTGAACCTGCTCTTCGGGCTGCCGCTGTTGGCCGGTGGCATCATCATCGGCCTGGCATCGATGCTGCTGCTGGCACTGCAGTCCTCACGCGGTCAGAAGTCGTTTGAGTACGCGATCCTGGTCCTGCTGGGAGTGATCGCCATCGGCTTTGTCTCGGGGCTGTTTGTGAATCCGCCCGACGCCGGAAGCGCGTTGAACGGCCTAATCCCCCGGTTTGAAGGAACGGACACTGTCCTGCTCGCCGCCAGCATGCTCGGGGCAACCGTGATGCCGCATGCCATCTACCTGCATTCGGCGCTGGCCCGGGACAGGCACGGCTTCTCCGAGGATCCTGCCGTCCGGACCCGGCTCATCAGGGCTACCCGCTTCGACGTCGCCGGGGCCCTGCTGCTCGCCGGGATAGTCAATATCGCCATGCTCCTGCTGGCAGCCTCAAGCCTGCGCGGCATTGAAGGCACGGACACGATTGCCGGCGCCCACGCCGCCGTCACCTCGGCGCTGGGCCCGGTGATCGGGGTGGTGTTCGCAATCGGGCTGCTGGCCTCGGGCCTGGCCTCAACCTCGGTGGGCTGCTACGCCGGCGCCACCATCATGGGCGGCCTGCTGAGGGTCCGGGTTCCCCTGCTGACCCGGAGGGTGATCACCCTGCTGCCGGCCTTGGTGGTCCTCGGCGCCGGGATCGAGCCCACCCTGGCCCTGGTGCTGAGCCAGGTCCTGCTCAGCTTCGGCATCCCCTTCGCCCTCATCCCGCTCATCCGGCTCACCGGAAAACGGGACGTCATGGGCATCCATGCGGACAGCCTGCCGCTGAAGATGGCGGGCTGGACCAGTGCGGCGCTGATTGTTGTCCTGAACTGTGTCCTGATCACCCTCACCATCGCGGGTCAAACCTGACCGTCCGGGATCCCTGCCCGGAAGTTAAGCTGAATGCATGACAACCACACACCGGCGTCCACCCGCTCCACAGCCTGAGCTGTACCGGTTTTCACCCCTGGATTTCGGCACCATCGGCCTGTATGTGGCCGTGGCCGGACTGTTCGCTGTCGCCGGTGAACTGCTCGCCCCGCTCCTGCGCCAGCTGGCTCCCAGCCCGGCGGCTGCGTCCTACGGGGTGAACCTGCTCTTCTACGGATCGGTGGGGATCCTGGCGGTGATTGCCGCCCGGCGGGTCATCGCCAGGGACCTGCGGGTGCTGGCCACCCGGCCGTGGTTCACCCTCATGATGGTTCCCGCGGCCGTCATTGCCATGATGATTCTGACGGCGCTGGTGGTGGCGGCGGCCGGCGGGGTGCAGACCTCCGCGAACCAGGCCGGGCTGCAGGACCTGATGCAGCAGGTCCCGGCCTGGCTGATGGTGCCGGTGGTGGTGATCGTGGGCCCGTTCGTGGAGGAATACATGTTCCGGCACCTGCTGATCGGCAAGCTCAGCCGCCGGGTCAACATCTGGGTGTGCTGCGCGCTGTCCGTGGTGCTGTTCGCCGCCCTGCACATTGTGGGCCAGGAGGCCATCACACTGCCGGCGCTGCTGCCCTATCTGGCCATGGGCGCCACCCTGGTCTTTGTGTATGTGTGGACCGGGAAAAACCTGATGTTCTCCTACTTTGTGCACGCGGCGAAGAACCTCCTCGCAGTCATTTTTATCTATGCCATCCCGCCGGAGCTCTTCGAGCAGCTCCAGCAGGCCCAGCCCTAAGTCCTGGCCAACCCAAGCAACCCGGGGAGGAGGGGGCGCCCTCCCCTAGCCGCCGGCCAGCCGCCGCGCGTACGTTGGTGGCATGGGACTGAAGATCCAGATGGTGGTGGACAGTAAGAACCCGCACGAGCTCGCCGACTGGTGGGCGGAAACCCTGGGCTGGGCCGTGGAACCGCAGGATGAGGCCTTCATCCGCTCCATGATCAGCCAGGGCTACGCCACCGAAGAGGAAACCCTCATCCACCGCGGCAAACTTGTGTGGCGGACAGGACAGGCCATCCGGCCGGCGGAGGAACTCGAGGCAAAGGCACCCGCCCACCGGGTCCTGTTCCAGGCGGTCCCGGAAGGAAAAACCGTCAAGAACCGTGTCCATTGGGACGTCCGCCTGGACGGCCTGGACAAGGATGAGGTCCGGAAGCAACTGGAAGCCCGCGGGGCCACCTTCCTCTGGTCCGCCCACGAAGGCCCGCACGGATGGCACACCATGGCCGATCCCGAAGGCAACGAGTTCTGCATCAGCTGACCCGATTACTAGACTTGTCCGGTGAGCAACCAAATTCCCGCCAAGGTGTCCGACGTCTTTGACCCCACCCGCTGGCGCAGCGTCTCCGGCTTTGATGACTTCCAGGACATGACGTACCACCGGCAGGTGGAGCGCTCCGCGGACGGCACCGTGGCGAAAGATCTGCCCACCGTCCGGATTGCCTTCAACCGCCCCGAAGTCCGGAACGCGTTCCGCCCCGGCACGGTGGACGAGCTCTACCGTGCCATGGACCACGCCCGCATGACGCCGGACGTGGCCACGGTCCTGCTCACCGGCAACGGGCCCTCCCCCAAGGACGGCGGCCACTCCTTCTGCTCCGGCGGGGACCAGCGGATCCGTGGACGCGACGGGTACCGCTATGCGGACGGCGAGACCCAGGAAACCATTGACCCCGCCCGCGCCGGCCGCCTCCACATCCTGGAAGTCCAGCGGCTGATGCGCACCATGCCCAAGGTGGTCATCGCCGTCGTGAACGGCTGGGCCGCCGGCGGCGGGCACTCCCTGCACGTGGTCTCGGACCTCACCATCGCCTCCCGTCAGCACGGCAAGTTCAAGCAGACGGACGCCACGGTGGGAAGTTTCGACGCCGGCTACGGGTCCGCGCTGCTGGCCCGCCAGATCGGCCAGAAGGCTGCCCGGGAAATCTTCTTCCTGGCCCGCGAATACTCAGCCGAGGACATGGTCCGCATGGGCGCCGTGAACGAGGCCGTGGACCACGAGCGGCTCGAGGACGTGGCCCTGGAGTACGCCGCGGACATCGCCCGCCAGTCACCTCAGGCCATTCGTATGCTCAAGTTCGCCTTCAACCTCGCCGACGACGGCCTGGCCGGCCAGCAGGTCTTCGCCGGCGAAGCCACCCGGCTGGCGTACATGACGGACGAGGCCGTGGAGGGGAAGGAAGCCTTCCTGGAGAAGCGCGACCCGGACTGGTCCCGCTTCCCGCATTACTTCTAAGGCAGGACGGCACATGAACATCGGACGCCAGAACATCGGGCCCCTGGACATCGAACCGGCGCTCACCGCGCTGGCCGCCGCGCTCCGCGGTGAGGGTCCCGCCGTCGAACTTTCCGTAAACCCGGACGGTGAGCTGGTGGTGGGGCACACGGAGACGCCGGGCTGCGATGACGCTGTGGCCGTGGTGCGGACGTCCGGCTCAACCGGGGCGCCCAAGGCCACGGTGCTGACCGTGGAAGCGCTGGCGGCCTCTTCCATGGCCACTGCGCTCGCCCTCCAGGGCGAGGGCCAGTGGCTGCTGGCGCTGCCGGTGCAGTTCGTGGCCGGCGTCCAGGTCCTGGTCCGGTCGCTGTTTGCCGGCACCCGGCCATGGGTCATGGACATGTCCGGCGGCTTCACTCCGGCGGCGTTCACGGCCGGCGCGCTGGAACTGACGGACCCCATCCGGTTCACGTCCCTGGTGCCCACCCAACTGCAGCGCCTGCTGGAATCGCCGTCCCCGGATACCCTTGCGGTCCTGCGCCGGTTCGATGGCATCCTGCTGGGCGGCGCACCGGCGTCGCACGCGCTGCTGACCGCCGCGCGGGAGGCGGGCCTCAAGGTGATCACCACCTACGGCTCCGCCGAAACATGCGGTGGCTGCGTGTACGACGGCGTGCCGCTCACCGGCGTTGAGGTCCGGATCGCCGAGGACGGCCGCATCCTGCTGGGCGGCGACACCATCGCCGCCGGCTACCTCGACGCGCCCGAGAGCACGGACACGTTCTACGAGGAGGACGGCGTCCGCTGGTACCGCACCAATGACCTTGGCACCCTCGACGCGGACGGCCGGCTGACCATCCTGGGACGTGCCGATGACGTGATCATCACCGGCGGCGTCAAGGTCTCCGCCGCGCATGTGCAACAAGAGCTGGAAAAGTCCGACGGCGTCGCGGCGGCTTTTGTGGCCGGCGTTCCGTCCGCGGAGTGGGGCCAGGCCGTGGCCGCCTACGTTGCGCTGGCAGGCGGCGGCACGGACAGCGCCGTGCCCGGCACGGGCGCAGCGGAAGGCTCCCCCACCGGGGATCACGCCGTCGTGCTTGAACATGAGTGGCATCAGCGGCTCGGACTGCTCGCGCCCAAAACCATACTGGCCGCACCGGAGCTCCTGATGCTCCCCAACGGCAAGCCGGACCGGCTGGCCATGATCGAGCGGCTCAACGCCCTGCATCAGGGAAAGTAGAGTAGAGCTGCACCGGGCGCCCCAGCGGCGGCCGGCGCGCAACCCGTTTCACCGAACTCCCCGACCCAACACGAGGTACTCACCGTGGCCACAGCCGCACAATGGATCCAAGGCGCCCGGCTCCGCACATTGCCGGCCGCCATCGCCCCCGTGCTGATCGGCACCGCAGCGGCCTACGAGCTGGATTCGTTCCGTCCCGTCAACGCCGTGCTGGCCGCCCTGGTGGCGCTGCTCCTGCAGGTCGGGGTGAACTACGCCAATGACTATTCCGACGGCGTCCGCGGCACCGACGAGGACCGTGTGGGCCCGCTGCGGCTGGTGGGCTCCGGCGCTGCCAAGCCCGAGCACGTCAAGTACGCCGCGTTCGGAACGTTCGCCCTGGCCATGCTGTTCGGCCTGGCCCTGGTGGTGATCACCCAGAGCTGGTGGCTGATCCTGGTGGGAATCGGGTGCGTCATGGCCGCCTGGGGTTACACCGGCGGCAAAAACCCGTACGGCTACATGGGCCTGGGCGACGTGTTTGTTTTTGTCTTTTTCGGCCTCGTGGCCACGCTCGGCACCACGTATACGCAGGCCGGGCAGATCAGCCTTCCGGCCGTCATCGGCGCGATCGGCACGGGCCTGATCGCCTGCGCCCTGCTGATGGCCAACAACGTGCGCGACATCCCCACGGACATCCAGGCCGGCAAGAAAACCCTCGCCGTGCGCCTGGGTGACAAGCACGCCCGTGAAAGCTACGTGCTGATGCTGGCCGTAGCCATCCTGCTGGTGGTGATCCTGGCGCCCGGGCGGCCCTGGATCCTGATTGTACTGCTCCTCATCCCGGCCTGCCTGATGCCTGCCTGGCTGATGATCAACGGCCGCAAACGCAAGAGCCTGATCCCGGTGCTCAAGCAGACCGGCCTGATCAACCTTGGCTACAGCGTGCTGTTCTCACTGGGGCTGGTCCTCAGCCACGGGTTCTAGCGGGTTCTAGGCCTCGGGCGTCTTGGGCGTGCTGGTGCGGATGGTGACATCCGGGTTGCTGTCCAGGAGCTTGTCCTCCGCGTCAGCGTCAGCAACCTCACCCGCGCTGCGCAGGGGCTTGGCCTTGCCGGAGAACCGGTGGTGCAGGGAAGCGGTAGCGTCGTCGCGCTGCTTCTGGAAGAACAGGTAACTGATCGCAAAGGCAATGAGCCCGGCGCAGATCACCGACAGCACCGCCCCCAACTGCAGGAACATAAACAACACAAAGAGCGGCGCAAACAGCGCCAGCCGGATCAGGGAGTATTTCAGGAAAGCCACCATCCAAGTTTAGCCGCCCTGCCTGAACGCCAGCCGCCTGCGGACGATAGACTTAATGGCATGCTCTTCCGTGTGGTTCTGGCCGTCGCAGTACTCGTCATCTTTGTGTATGGACTGGTGGACGTGATCCGCACTGACGCCCGTCTGACCCGTGGCATCTCCAAGCCGGCCTGGATCGTGGTGATGATCATCCTGCCGGTGATCGGCGCGGTCCTGTGGCTGCTGATCGGCCGTCCCAGGAGTTCCGCCCCGGCTCCCCGCCAGTACAGCGGCCCCACCGCCCCGGATGATGATCCCGATTTCCTCCGGAACCTCGAGATCCGCCGCCGCAAACAGGCCGAAGCCGCCCGCCTCAAAAAGCTCAAGGACGAGCTGGAGTCCAAGGGCGAAGCCGGCCCTGCCGGCACCGGATCCGACGGCACCGGAGAGGCAGACACGCACGATACCGGCGACGTCAAGTAGGACTCATACGCCGGCACCCCCGCCGATGGATTCGTCCGTGGACCTGTTCTCGAAGTACTGGGTGACATCTCCGTCGGCCCAGATGTTCCGGGTGGCTGCCGGCTCGGTGACGGCGTCCCGGTCGTCCACGGATGAGGTCCACGAGTAGGTGGCCACCACGTTGGTCAGCTGCCGGACGGCGTGCTCGTGGTCGTGATCATAGCCGTGATGACCGTCGGCAGGAGGCGGTGTGACGGCGACAGCCCCGCCACGGCCCGCAGCAGCGACATTGCCGCCATTGGTGTATGACCGGTCCGCTGACGATGCGTCCACGGTGATGGGTGCGAAGTCCACGATCACCGGCATGACGGCATCGACCTCGGCAGGGCCCACGCCGCCAAGACCGGCGTCTTCCAGGACACGTTCCGGATCGGCCAGGAATTCCTGCGCAGCCTCCCGGTTTCGGAAAAGGCTCATTAGGAACACCACAAGGCCGTTGGCAAGGGTAGGCATTTGATGGTCCTCCCATCTTCTCAATTGGTGGGCCGCCCGGCCACGGAGACCGCGCCCATAGGTGCGGCAGGGGAATCACTCGTCTGGGGGGTCTCTGCTTCGAGGGCAAGGCGGAGCCTGACCAGCAGGTCGGAGCGGTTTTCGGCGCCCAGGCGGCGGCGCATGCGGGCAATGTGGTGCTCGGCGGTGCGCGGCGAGATGTAGATGGTTTCCCCGATCTCCCGGTACGTCTTCCCTTCCAGCACCAGCCTGGCCACTTCCTTTTCCCGTTCGCTCAGCACCGAGGCGTCCGGCCGGACGGCACCATTCCCACTGCCTTGCGCACTGCCGGGCGCACCGCGGACTTCAGGCTGCCCTTCGGACGAAGCGCCCGGTGAGTTTCCTTGCGGATGGAGGTCCCGCGCGCAGGAAAGCAGGCGCAGCATGTCCTGGCGCTCATCCGCCCGGGCAGCGGCGTGGCCGGCAAGCCGTGCACCCTCCCAGGGCATCCCGACAGCGTTCAAACCGCGCGCGGCGGCTTCAATGTCCGAGGCTTTAAAACTCCCCGCGAGCACCGATACCCAGGCCTTTCCCGCGGAGGCCAGCTGAGAGGCAAAGTGGCTGTTGTCCCCCGCCCGGACCAGGGCCGCGGCGTGGGGCGCCACGTCGGCAGGGCTTTCGCTGAGCAGTGCCGCCTGGACGGCAGCCCAGTGCAGGGGTATCGACCACAGCGGCGGATTGTCCAGGTCCCGCAGAAGTTTCCACGCTTCCTCGAGGTAGTGCGAGATCCGCCTGGTCTCCCTGAGCCGGGCGGCCGCAATCATGAGTTCCCCCCAGGGAAGGAGATTGTAGAGGTCCACGGTTGTGTGCAGCATTGCTTCGCGGGCGCGTTCCCAAGCCAGGATCAGGCCGTGGACTTCACCGCTTCTTCGCGCCAGCCCCACTTCCAGGGCAACGCCAAGGAACTCGTCCCGGGGCACCAGCGGCCAGTGGTTGGTCTTTGAGGCTTCGTTAATGGCCAGCCGCGCCTCGTCCGGGTTGTTCTGTTGCATGGCCGCCCACGCCTGAAGCAGGAACAGCCGCGGCTTCACGGCGTCCCCTCCCTGGCCGGCGGCTGCGGCTGTCTGCGCGATGGCTTCGGCCAGATGCGGCTCGCCGCTGTGAAGGGCAACCAGCGCGGCCAGCGCACCGGGCACGTCCGGCATGGGCAGGGCTGCTCCGGAGGCGTTCAGCGTGTCTGAAGCATGGATCAGGAGCAGCAGTCCCCGGTGCGGCTCGGCGGACAGCGATTCCATCAGGCCTGTGGCCGTTTGGGCCTGCGCCACGGCAAGGAAGGTGGGCGACGACGGCGCGGAGCCGGCGGGGAACATCGCCTCCGCACCTGCCCGGTTGCCGTGGCCGATCAGCGCCACCGCGGCGGCCGGACCGGACGGTCCCACCCGTTCCGGACCGAGCCAGCTGTAGACATCCGCGCTACGCGCCAGCATCCCCCGCTGTGCCCAGACGGCGGCCGAGACGTCAGCACCGCGCTGGAGATCCGGCGGATCAGGGCATATCAGGAGCGTATCGATGATCCGCCCGGCGGAATCAAGGTCGCCTGTGGCCCATGCTGACTGGGCGCGGCGCGCAGCGGTGGCCATTTCGTCGGCCCCGGCCAGCAGAGCCTCGTCGTAGAGCTGGCCGGCAAGCGCCGGATGGTGTTCCAGCGCGCGGTCCCCGGCCTTTTCGAGTTCAGCAGCCACCCGTTGGTCGGCCAGGCCGCTGCGTGCCAGTTCACGCGCCAGCTCGCCCAAAGGCCGGTCCTCGGCCGCGTAACAGCCCACCAGTTCACGCTGCAGTGCCTGGACGCGCGGTGTGGGCGTGGCGGTCAGCACGGCTTTTTGAACGGCGCCCGCCACCGTGCCGCCGGGTTGGAGAAGCCCGGACGCTTCCGCCCGGGCCACTAACGCTTCCATGCCCTCCGCCTGGCCGTCGGCCATCCTGCGTTCAAGTTCCTCCGGAAGTGGTCCCGGCAGCGTGAAGCCCACCGACAAGGCCAGGAGCAGTTCACGGACTGCCGCGTTCTCCCCTCGAAGCTGGTTGGCAATCTGGTGGGGATGCGGGGGCGCTGATGCTTCCTCGGCCGGTGTGGCCTGGTGGGGCATCACGCGTCACGCTGCCGGCGCCGTGGTCGGAGCAGCCGACGGAGCCGGCGCAATGGTGGTCGGCGCCGGCGCGGGGGCGACCGTCGTCGGTGCGGGAACCACCGGGGCGGGCGGAGGAACCACCGGGGCGGGCGCGGGGACAACCGTTGTCGGCGCGGGGACCACCGGAGGCGGCGCAGGGGCCGGCGGAGGGGCGGGAATGACCGGAGGCGGCGGAGGTGCCACCGTCGTCGGTGCAGGAACCACCGGAGCCGGCGGCTGAGTCGTTACCGGCGGCTGAGTCGTCACAGGCGGGGTGGTCACCGGCGGCTGAGCCGTCACCGGCGGGGTCGTCACAGGCGGGGTGGTCACCGGCGGGGTGGTCACCGGCGGCTGAGTCGTCGCAGGCGGCGTCGTCACCGGCGGCTGAGTCGTCACTGGCGGCTGAGTCGTCGCAGGCGGCGTAATCACCGGAGGCTGAGTCGTCACAGGCGGCGTCGTCACCGGCGGGGTCGTGCCGGGCGGGGTCGTCGAGGCCGGGGGCGTCGTTCCCGGTGCCGGAGCCGGCGCCGGCGCCGTTCCCGGTACCGCTGGAGTTCCCGGTCCGGCCACAAAGATGGGGCCGCCTACCGTGCCGGAGCCGCCGGGCGTGGACCCCACGGCCCCTCCCGGTGTCGAAGAGTTGGGCGGGGGTGCCGAGGTGGATGGCCTGTTACCAGGGGCCGCCCCTGCCTCTATGCCCGCTGCCGGGGCGGCCGGGACCGCCGGCCTGGCGCTGGCTTCAATGCCGGCGGGCGGTTCCTCAGCTCCCGGCGCCACGGCTCCCGGCGCCACGGCTGCAGGCGCGGCCGCGCCGGCCGCGCCGAGGGCGCCGGGAGCCGCCGGGGCCGACTGGGAGGGCGTGGCGTCCGGCACGAGCATGGCGGTGATGTTGCTCAGGCCGCCTGGGCTTTGCGCGGCGGCGGCGCTCAGGATGGTGAAGAGGGCGGCACCGGCAGCCACTGCAGTCAGCCGCACGGCAGGTCGCGGGGCATGGGCCCCGCCCCTCGCTGCATGGGCATGGTCGTGGTGGGCGCTCCCGGCAGGAATCCCCCTGGCACCGTCGCCGACGGCGGCGGTGCCAGTCAACGAGCCGAAGGCTGCCCCGGGTTCGGAGGACAAGCTGGCACGGCCCTGGGGGTCATGCGGCTCAACAGCTACATCTGCCGGCGCCGGGATTCCCGGCACCGCGTCAGCCGCGTCAGCAGGTTCGGCCGCCATTGCCGGTAGAACCCGTGTTGCAGCCGCGGCCGCACCGAAGCAGATGGAGGTCTGCGGGTCGGCATCGAACACGATGGGCCGGCCCAGCTGTTCTGACATCAGCTGCGCCGCCAACGGAATACTTGGAGACCCGCCGACCAGCAGCACCGCCGTCAGGTCTTCGGGTTCGAGCCCGAGGCTTGCGAGCGAACGTCCGAGGGCATCAACGGTGGCTCCGATGTGGTCCTTGATCCCGTCGCGCCGTACCGCGGCGTCAAAGTCGGCCCCGCCGAGTCCTTCGATGCCGCCCGGGCTGGCCAGTAATTCAAAGTGCCCCTCGCCGGTCCTCCGCAGGATGGCCGCGTCAAAGGTCCCGCCGTCCAGCTCGTAGACGGCGATGGTGCTGCCGTCCTCCACCCGCACCTGGGAGGCGTAATGCAGCACGGCTGCTTCGGGTTCGGTAATCAGGGTGACGTTGTGCAGGCCCTGGTTGGCGAGGGCCGCAAGGACGGCGGAGGTCAGGGGCGCTCCCCAGGACGCCGGGTGGGTGATGACGATTTCCGCCGGCAGATCGCCCTCGCGTTCTTCGGCCCGGTCCACCACCCAGCGGGCCATGGTGGCAAAGATTTCCTCAGCCGGAAGGGACAGTGTTCCCACCACGAACGGATCAGGGTCTCCGAGCCGGCGCTTGAACCCGCGCACTAACCGGCCGGGGTCCTCCAGGCCGAGCCGCTCGGCAGCCTCGCCTGCCAGGACCGGCCCCTCTTCGGGGTAGTACACCACCGAAGGGACCGCGTTTCCACCGCGGTCCAAGGGCAGGCCCTCGGGGACGGCCGGGGCATTGTGGTCCAGGGTGGCAATGGCGGCGGCAGTGGAACTGGTCCCGATATCAACGGCGAGAACGTAGCTCATGGGTACCTCAGAACAATGCAGCTGGCCGATCCGCGAGCTTCATCACGGACGAGCTTCAACCAAGGTAGCATCACCGCTTGCCGGGCGACAGCCTCGTTAGGACATCGCGAGGTGTATCATGCCGGCGCTCGGAAGGACCCGAATGAAACCCCTGCTCAGAGGCCCGAGTAGGAATGCAGGCCGTTGAAGAACTGATTAACAATCGTGAAGTTAAAGACCACGCAGAGGTATCCGACGATCGACAGCCAGGCGGCCCGGGTGCCTGTCCAGCCGCGGGTGGCACGGGCGTGGAGGTAGCCGGCGTAGACCACCCAGATCACGAAGGTCCAGACTTCCTTGGTGTCCCAGCCCCAGAACCGGCCCCAGGCCTTTTCAGCCCAGATGGCGCCGAACATCAGGGTGAAGGTCCAGCCGATGAAGGCGATCGCATTGATCCGGTAGGAGAGGTTTTCCAGGCTCAGGGCGGAAGGCACCAGGCGCATGAAGCCAAGCTTGTCGGCGCCGCCGGCGGCAATGGTCTTTTGCCGGTGGGACTGAACAAGCTGCAGCGCGGACATGGCAAAGGTCAGGGTAAAGAGCGCCGAGGACATCACGGCGATGGAGACGTGGATGATGAGCCAGTAGCTTTGCAGGGCCGGCACCAGGTGGCCCACCGGGGTCCAGTACGCGACGGAGGCGGCCACCAGCATGACGATGGCCAGGCCAACAACAAACGTGCCCAGGAACCGGAGGTCACGGCGGATCAGCACCAGCAGGAACACGGCTACCGCCACAAAGGCGCCCGTGGTGAGGAATTCGTACATGTTGCCCCACGGCACGCGGCCGGCACCGAGCGCACGCGTCACGACGCCGGCGCCGTGGATCAGGACACCCAACACGGTCAGGGCCACCGCAACCCGCGCCGGGACGCGGCGTTCGGCTGCGTAGCGCATGTCGGCGTCGGCCGTTTGTCCCGCCGGGGACCCTGCACCGGCCTGCTTGGCGGCGGACGACGACGGTCGTTCAGCCCTCCCCGCCGGCCCGGCCAGGTGCGAATCCACCCTGTTCGCTGAAGCGCCGGCGTGAAGCGAAGCGCCTGCTCCGGCAGCCACCGGGACCTTGGCCTCGTCAACAGCCCCTGCAGCGTCCGCTGCCTTGAGGTCGATGGCGCGCAACGCCTTGCTGCTTTTCGCCAGGTCCCAGGCGAAGGCGATGAAGGCCACGGTGTAGGTGCCGGCGGCGAGCAGCATCAGCAGTTCGCTGTATGCGCCCATGGTTTCGTTAATGACGAAAGGCATTACTGGTCCTTTGTGGGTCCGGCGGAGCCGGTGGGAGTGGTGACGGAGTCTGCGCCATTATCGCCCTGGCGGCTGGGAATTTGCTGGGTGGGTTCGGAAACTTCGAGTTGCCACTCTTCGGAGAGGAGCTTGCGGATGGACTGCGCCTCGGCGGCCAGCCGGTGATCCTCGCCGCGCGCCAGGAGCCCGTATTCCACCATGGTCCGGCCGTCCTCGTGGGTCCCGGTGCGGATCCAGACACGGCGGCGGTTGACGTAGAGCGAGACGATCAGTCCTCCCACGGCGAGCAGGGCGAAGATCAGGGCGGCGACCTGGCCGGGGTTGTGGTGGATGTCCACCCCGACGTACCGCTTCACGCCGTCGAAAGTGATACTGCCCTTGCCGTCCGGCAGGGTGTGGGTGCTGCCCGGCGCCAGGGTGATGCCGCCGGCCGCCAGGGTCCGGTTATTCAGCGGGGTCAGGCCCTTGACGTCCAGTTCGAAGACGTTCTGGGGTGCACCGTTGTCAAGGCCAAGGTCCCCGTAGTAGGAGTTCAGGGTCAGCTGGGGGTTGAACAGGTCCGGATCGCCGCTGAACGAAACGCCTGCGTCGGTGACAAACGCCGTGGGCAGGAAGAAGCCCACAAAGCCCAGCTGGTCCGGACGGGCGTCGGGGACCTTGATGACCACGGACGAGTAGTAATTCTCGCCCTGGAGCTTGGCCACCACGGGGCCCTGCATGGCCACATTGCCGGCGCCGTCGCGGATGGTCACCACGGGGGCGTAGCCGTTGCCGGTGAGGTAGATGCTGGTGCCGCCCAGGGTGACGGGGTCGTTGACTTTGAGGACCTCCTGCTTGGCGGGTGCGTCAGGGTTTTCCTTGGTGGTCACCTGCGCGTTGAAGTCGATGGGCTGGCCGAACTTGCCCGGGGATTCGCGGTCGAACGTGACATCGAATTTGTCCAGCTGGATGGAGTAGGGCTGCAACTGGCTGGACTGGAAGTTGGTGCCGGGGGTGAACTGGTCATAGCCCACCAGGGTGTTCACGAACGTATCGCCCTCGACCAGGATGCGCTGGCCGCTGTAACCGAACAGGCCGCCGACGGCCACGGACACCAGGACGCCGATCAGCGAGGTGTGGAACACCAGGTTCCCCACCTCCTTGGCGAAGCCGCGCTCGGCACCCAAAGACGGCCGCGCGCCGTCGTCGTCCCTGACCTCAACGCGGTAGCCGCGCTTCCGGAGCAGCCCCGCGGCACTGTGGATGGCGTCCGACGCCGGGAGGCCGGCGTCGGCGGGCACCACCAGGGTGCCGTACTCGGGGAGGCGCGAGAGCCTTTTGGGGGTCCGCGGCGGCTGGGAGCGCATGGCCCTGTAGTGGGCGATGGCGCGCGGCACCACACAACCGATCAGCGAGATGAAGAGAAGGATGTAGATGGCCGAGAACCACGCCGAGGAGTAAACGTCGAAGAGCTGCAGGGTGTCCAGCAGTTTTCCGTAGTCCCCGTTGTCCTTGATGTACTGCGTCACCACGAACGGGTTGGCCGGGCGCTGCGGGAACAGCGAGCCCGGCACGGCGGCAACCGCCAGCAGGAGCAGGAGGAAGAGCGCTGTGCGCATGCTGGTCAGCTGGGTCCAGGCCCAACGGAGCATCCCCAGGGGTCCCAGGACGGGGAGGGCCGTATTTGCCTTGGCAGCGGCTACGGGGGCCGGGGATTTTGTTTTTGCTTTCACGCGCTCGCTCATCAGATCGGCAACTTCACATCAGTTTGGAACCAGTACTGCAGTTCGGTGACCCAGGTGCCCCAGACGCCGCTGGCCATCAGCAGGCCAAGCACCACCAGGATGCCGCCGCCGATCCGCTGGATGGCCACGCGGTGCCGGCGGAAAAAGGACATCACGCCCATGCCCCGCCGGACCGCCAGGGCGATCAGGAGGAAGGGGATGCCCAGGCCCAGGCTGTAGACGAACGCCAGGAAGGCGCCCTTTGCGGCGGATGAGCCGCCGGAGAGGCTCAGCAGCTGGACGGCGGAGTAGGTGGGGCCGATGCACGGGGCCCAGCCCAAGCCGAAGGTGAGGCCCAGCAGGGGCGCCCCCCACAGGCCGGCCGGCGGTTTCGCGTGAATCTTGGCGTCCCGCTGCAGCCAGCCCAGGCCGCCCATGAACACCACGCCCATGATGATCACCAGGACGCCCAGGAGCTGGGTGATCCAGGCGTTCTGCGATCCGGTGATGAGCGTGCCGAGCTGGCCGAAGGCGCCGCCCAGCAGCACAAAAATGACCGAGAATCCCAAGACAAACAACCCGATGCCGGCGAACATCCGGCCGCGTTTCTGCTTCTGCAGGTCCACTCCGCTCAGGCCGGTCACGTAGCCGAGGTAGCCGGGGACCAGGGGCAGCACGCACGGGGACAGGAAGGACACCAGTCCGGCGAGCAGGGCGACCGGGATGGCAAGCAGGAGGGAGCCGTTCAGGATGGTTTCGGCAAAGGGGCTGTTCACGGTACGGGGCCGCCGCTACTCTGCCACGGCGGCGGTGATGAGGGCTTTGAGGGTGCCCTTCTGGATTTCGCCCAGCACACGCGAGGCCACCCGGCCCTGCTTGTCCAGGACCAGGGTGGTGGGGACGGCGCCCGGCGGGACAATCCCGGAGACGGCCAGGAGCACGCCGCCGTCTTTGTCGTCGAAGCTGGGGTAGGTCAGGTTGAAGGTCTTGTCGAAAGCCTCGGCGGTGGCTTTTTCATCGCGGAGGTTGACGCCGAAGAACTGCACGCCCTGGTCCTTGAACTCCTGGTGCAGCTCTTCCAGGATGGGCGCTTCCACCCGGCAGGGCGCGCAGGCGGCGAACCAGAAGTTCAGGACCGTCACCTTGCCCTGGAAATCCTGGGGCGTGACGGTGGTGCCGTTGAAAAGGGTGCCGTTGACGGCGATGGCCGACTTGCGGTCGGCCGCCGCAAATTCCGTCACGGAGCCATCGCCGGCGATGTAGTTCTTGTTGTCGCCGGCTTTCGCCTGCTTGGCGAGGGCATCCTCCTGTGCGCAGGCGGAGAGCCCCAGGGTGAGTGCGGTCAGGACGGCACCGCCCGCGGCCAGGACGGCGCGGCGGGATGCCGGGCGCGGGTTGGACGTCATCTTATGCCCCCGGGGTGGTGGCAGCACCGGGGAGAAGGGCGGCAGCGGGCTCACTGTATTCGACGCGCAGGAGGGCGCCGGCGTCGTCGAACACCAGGGAGGTGATGGACGTCAGCGTGCACTCACGTTTGCGGGGGTCATGCCAGAGCGGACGGCCCTCGGCACTGAGGCGGGTGGCCCAGATGGGGAGCTGGTGGCTGACCATGATGGCCTCGGGGCCGTTTGTTCCGTAGTCGCCCGCGGCCAGTTCGATCGCCCGGAGCCGGGCGTCCTGAACGGCGGCGCGGACACGCGCGGCCTGCTCCTTGTACGGCTCGCCCCAGGACGGCCGGAGCGGGTTGATCAGGTGCGGCCAGTGCCTTGGCCTTTTGAGCTCGGCCTTGGTGACCTTCATGCCCTGAAAGTAGTTTTCCGCTTCGATGATGCGCTCGTCAGTATGGATCTGAAGCTGCAGGGCCTCTGCGGCGGGGGCCGCGGTTTCCTGGGCCCTGACCAGCGGCGAGGACGCAAGGTAGACAAAACGGGCACCCTGCGCGGCGCGGTCGGCGAAGTACGCGGCGAGAACCTGCGCCATCTCCCGGCCCAGCTCGGAGAGGTGGAATTCGGGCAGCCGTCCGTACAGAACGCCGTCGGGATTATGGACCTCGCCGTGGCGGAGCAGATGGACAGTGGCTTGGGGCATGTGTACCAGTTTCTCAAAGATGGCGTGCGATCCGAAATCTTCTACATTTCGTAGAACTGAAACTCTGGGAAAAAAGTTCCTTAACATGGAACAAAACATGCAAATGCATGCTTATAGTAGATGCAGCGGATAGTTGAGACTTCAACTGATCAGCCTATCCGGAACTACCACCCGACAATTTCAAGGAGAAATACCATGGCTCTTCCCGCAGACGTCACCACCGGCACCTGGACCCTCGACCCCTCACACAGCGAAATCGGCTTCACCGTTCGCCACGCAGGCATCAGCAAGGTCCGGGGCCAGTTCAAGGATGCAACAGCAACCTTGGAGCTTGCCGATAACGTGGCCGATTCCAAAATCAGCGCCACCATTCAGACCGCCAGCTTCGACTCCGGTGACGCCAACCGCGACGGCCACGTCCGCGGCGAAGACTTCTTCGACGTCGAGAAGTTCCCGGAAATCTCCTTCGTCTCCAACGGCCTCGTGGCCGCCGGCGACAGCTACGAGCTGACCGGTGACCTCACCATCAAGGGCGTCACCCGTCCGGTCACCCTGGAGACAGAGTTCAACGGCGTGGCTGTTGACCCGTTCGGCATGACCCGCGCCGGCGTATCCGCCGAAACCACCATCAGCCGCAAGGACTTCGGCCTGACCTGGAACGCCATCCTCGACGCCGGCGGCGTCCTGGTCAGCGACAAGGTTGCCGTCAACCTTGAGCTGGCATTCATCGCCCCCGCAGCATAATTCTTTTCAAACTGCGCCCGGCCGCAGGCTCCCTCTGGAGCCGCGGCCGGGCGCAGTGCTTTAACCCTCCGTTCCGCGCTGGTTCGCCCCGAATCCCGGTGCCAGCAGCAATATGCCGTCTAGAGTGAGGCCTATGAGCAACCCCAGTGACGTACCGCAGCCCCGGGAGCCCGGCGCCCAGCCACCTGCCGGCAACGTTCCTCCCGCGGGCTACGAACCGCCGCAACGTTTCCCTCGCCCGCAGGGGCAGCAGCCCGCGCCGGACCGGCAGGGCCACCAAAAGCCGGCCGGATTCCCGTTCCAAAGGCCCGCCGACGCGCCGCGGAGCTTCAACGAGGTTATGCCCAGAGGCGGTCTTGCCGGCATGTTCACCGTGGCCGGACTCCCCCTCGAACTCAAGGTCTCCTACTGGATCTGGCTCGTCGGCGGCATGCTCGGCGTCCTCGGTAGCTTCTTCGGGCTGCTTGCCACCCTGGCCCTGTTCACCGTCGCCCCGGGACTGGCCGCCCTGCTACTCCTGCTGGTCCTGGTGGCACTCGCCCTGGCCGCGGCTCAGATTGTCCTCGCCCTGAAGATGAAGGACGGCAAGGAGTGGGCCCGCCTGGCGCTGACCATCGTGGCCGCCGTCTCCCTGGTCCTGGCGCTGATCGGCGGCAGCGTGGGCGGCGGCATAGGCAACAACTGGCTTGGGTTCCTGATCAGTGCCGCGGCGACGGTCCTGATGTGGCTTCCCAATTCGCAGGCCTGGTTCACCGCCGTCAGGGGCCGCGCGTAGCCGTCCGTTGCAGGCACCGCGCCCGCCGGCTTCCCGCCTGGCTGGAATACCTCTTTGGAATGACCCGCCGCCACCCGGCCGGAGGGTACGGTTGAAGTAAGCCGTACTGGGGGCAGGGCCAGTGGACTGCACCCAGCAGCCGAACTGACTTCCAACCTGCAAAGGACCGCTCATGAGCACGCCAGTCCCGCCTCCCGTCCCGAACGAGCCTGAGCCCGGCAATCAGCCGCCCGCACCCCGCTATGGCGAGAACAGCCCGCAGCCGGACAACGCTCCGCAGTATGGCCAGAACGCACCACAGTACGGGCAGAACGCACCTCAATACGGCCAGAATGCCCCGCAGTATGGCCAGAACGCGCCGCAGTACGGACAAAATGCGCCCGCTGCACCGCCGTACGGGCAGACCCCGCCGCAGTTCGGCCAGCCCGCTCCCCCGGCCTACGGCCAGCAGCCGTACGGACAGTCCCCCTACGCCCAGTACCCCTCGGAGAAGCCGCAGGCCACCGGGCCCGGCGGCATTCCCCAGCTGGTCAACGTCTCCTTCTGGCTCCTGATCGCTGCCGCCGTGGTGTTCGTCATTTCCATGCTCATGGGGATCTCGATGCTCGATGACCCGGCAACGCGGGCGGCCTTCGACGATGCCATGCGCAGCAGCGGCGCCAACGGCGCTCAGTTCAACTTCGAAGAGTTCAAGAGCGCTCTCGCCGGCATGCTGGTGGTCATCGCCATCCTGGGGGCCGCCATGTACCTGTTGGTAGCTTTCTTCGTCCGGAAGGGTAAAAACTGGGCCAGGGTCCTGGGGACCATCTTCGCCGCCCTGTCCGTATTCAGCCTGTTCCAGGTTCCCAACCTCGGGACTTTGGGGACGCTGGCAGGCATTGCGGCCATCGTCCTGCTGTACCTGCCCACCACTGCTCCTTACTTCCGCAAGCAGCAGCCGTTCACCAACCCCTACGCCACACCGGGCAACCCTTACGGACAGTAGGTCGACGCAGTAACCCGCACCTTACGGGCGTGGACCCCGCGGACCCCGCCAAGCCATTGGCTAGGCGGTCTGGTCCGGGGTCTGCGCCCGTTGTGCGTGGTAGGCCAGGATCTGCAGTTCAGTGGCCATGTCAACCTTCCGCAGGTTGACGCCGTCGGGGACCTGCAGCATGACGGGAGCGAAGCTGAGGATGCTGTGCACGCCGGCTGCCACCACGCGGTCGCAGACCGCCTGGGCCACCGCGGCCGGCAGCGCCAGGACCACCATGTTGGTGCCGGTTCGGCGCAGCACGGTTTCCAGGTCGGCGACGTCGCTCACGCGCAGCCAGCCCACCTCGTTGCCCACCACGAGCTGGTCGGCGTCGAAAATCGCCACCACGTCGAAGCCTCGGGATTCAAAGCCGTCATAGCGGGCCAGGGCCTTGCCCAGGTTGCCGGCCCCCACTATGGCAACTTTCCAGTCGTGGGTGAGGCCCAGGGCAGCGGAGATATGGCGGCTCAGATACTGCACTTCGTAGCCCACACCGCGCGTCCCGTAGGAGCCCACGTAGGACAGGTCCTTGCGCAGGGTGGAGGAACTCACGCCCGACGCTTCCGCCAGGGACTCCGAGGACACCCGCTCCACGCCGTCGGCCAGCAGGGTGTTCAGGGCGCGCAGGTAGATGGTCAGTCTCGCCACCGCAGCGGGCGGAATCTGTTTGGCGATCTCCCCGGCGGGCGCCACTGTTCCGTTTACGGCCCGGGGAGATGAATCCAGCGAACTCACTTTCCCCTCCATTGCCTCGCGTTGTGACTCCACTCTAGATCCCCGCCGCCTCTGCCAACAAAGCCGGCGTCATGCAATGCAATCGGTTGCCTAAACGCGCAGTGCCCGCTGGAGAACGCGTTCCAGGCGGGCTTCGTCGATCTTCCAGAAGTCTCGCTGGACGCCGTCCACCAGCACCACCGGGATTTCCTCGGCGTAGCGCTCACGCAGCTCGGGCAGTTCGTCGACCTGCTGTTCCGTCCACTCAAGTCCCAGTGCAGAGGTAACGCGTTCGACGGCATCGCGCGCCTCTGCGCACAGGTGACAGTCTGCTTTGGTGATGAGGACTACCTCCGGGTTTGCCATGATTCAACCGTACCTTTCCCGGAGGCGGGCCGCGGCGCCTGCCGTCCGGGCGGCGGCTGTTCTGGAATCTGCACTGCCCGGCATTGACTAGACTCATGGACATGCCCCAGGAGAAGTACGTCGCTGTAGTCACCCAGCCTGATGCGGTGATGCAGACCAGCGAAGCGGCCTTCTTCGACGTGGACAACACCCTGATGAAGGGCGCCAGCCTTTTCCATGTCGCCCGCAAGATGCACCAGCGCGGGGCGTTCACGCTGAGGCAGGCGGCCGGCATGGCCTGGAAGCAGTTCAAGTTTGTAGCCCGCGGCGAGAATATGGACGATGTCCATGCCGTTCGGGACTCGGCCCTGACCCTGGCAGTAGGCATCCCCGTGGAGGACATCAAGGCTCTGGGCGAAGAAGTGTACGACGAAATGATCGCCTCCAGGATCTGGCCCGGAACCAAGGCCCTGGCCGAGCAGCACCTGCGCGTGGGACGGCGCGTCTGGCTGGTCACGGCCACCCCCATCGAAGTGGCCACGGTCATCTCCACCCGCCTGGGCCTCACCGGAGCGCTGGGCACTGTTGGCGAGGTGGCCGACGGCCTGTACACCGGCCGGCTGGTGGGCGACATCCTGCACGGCTCGGCCAAGGCTGTGGCTGTCCGGGAGTTGGCCGACACGGAAGGCCTGGACCTCAAGCGGTGCTGGGCCTACAGCGATTCCTACAACGACATCCCGCTGCTGACCCTCGTGGGGCACCCCGTGGCCATCAACCCCGATTCGCGGCTGCGCAGCCACGCCCGTGATCACAACTGGCCGGTCTACGATTTCCGCTCCGGCCGCCGTGCCGCCACGCTTGGCCTGAAGGCGGCAACAGCCGGCGGCGTGGTTTACGGACTCTGGAAGGGTTTCGCCCGCTTCCGCGGCCCCCGCATCTAAGTAGCGCTAAGTGTCGTTTTGGGCGCTCAAAACGACACTTAGCGCTACTTAGATGGGGCCGAACGACAAAAATGCCCGCTGCCGGGAAGGCAACGGGCATTTTCGCGCTTCTTGAAGTATCTCTACTTCTTGTTGCGGCGCTGGTGACGAGTCTTGCGAAGCAGCTTGCGGTGCTTCTTCTTGGCCATACGCTTGCGACGCTTCTTAATAACTGAACCCACGAAAGTTCCTCACAAACTAGATGCAGTACCTGTCTGATGGAAAAGGTCCGTGGACAGAGCTACAGACAAAGACAACTGACAGATTCTTACAATGACGTAAAACGTTCCTTAACAGGGTACCGCTTCTTTGCGGCGGTCACTGACCGCAGCCGTCGAACGGACCGTCACACTGTTCAGGCCGTTTCGGTATGTCCATCCACTACAGCGCCTTTGAGGTACTGTTCGACGGCGCTTTCCGGCACCCGGTACGACCGGCCGAAACGCACCGCGGGCATTTCGCCGGAATGGACCAGGCGGTAGACGGTCATCTTGGAGACGCGCATGACCTCGGCCACTTCGGCCACGGTCAGGAACTTCGCGTTCGAGAAGTTCTGTTCTGCGGACATTTCCCTATTCCTTTGCTGACGGATGACTACTGACCCCAGCTGTGTTCCATTGCGGTGTGCCGATGCTGAGCCATCCACCAACCATGTGATAGATACTCTAGAGGTTGATGGGGCTGTAGTGAAAGTCATCCGGTGTAATCACTGCTCACTGCGGCGTTTCCTGGCGGACGCCGCAAGCTGGTCCAGCACCGCAACCGACACGTCCCAGTCCATGCACGCATCGGTCACACTCTGCCCGTAGACCAGCTCGGACCGGCCCGCGGCGTGCTCGGCAACGTCCAGGTTCTGCGCCCCGCCCACCAGGAAGCTTTCGAGCATGACGCCGGCGATGGCATGTGCGGCCTGCCCGCGGTCTTCGAGCTGGGCACCGATTTCCAGCGCCACCTCAGCCTGCCGGTGATGGCTCTTGCCGCTGTTCGCATGGCTCGCATCGACAATCAGCCGCGGGTTCAGGCCCTTGGCAGCGAGCTTCGCGGAGGCGCTTTCGACGTCGGCTGCCGAGTAGTTCGGCCCTTTCCGTCCGCCGCGGAGGATGACGTGAGCGTCAGGATTTCCAGCCGTGGCCACGAGCGCGGCGTGGCCGTCGCCGTCGATTCCCAGGAAGGCCTGCGCTGCCGCGGCGGCGCCGCAGGCGTCGACCGCCACCTGGAGGTCGCCGTCGGTCCCGTTCTTGAAGCCGATGGGCATGGACAGGCCGGAGGCGAGCTGGCGGTGGATCTGACTTTCGGTGGTGCGGGCACCGATGGCACCCCAGGAGATCAGGTCCGCCATGTACTGCGGGCTGATCGGCTCGAGGAACTCGGTGGCGGTGGGCAGCCCCAGCGCCGTGACCTGCTGCAGGAACTCGCGTGCGGCGCGGAGCCCAACGGCCATGTCGTGGCTGCCGTCCAGCCGCGGATCGTTGATGAGGCCCTTCCAGCCGACCGTGGTGCGGGGCTTTTCGAAGTAGGTCCGCATGACAATCAGCAGGTCCGCTTTATGCTTCTCGGCCTGGCTGACCAGCCGGCGGGCGTACTCGAGGCCGGCTTTGGGGTCATGGATGGAGCAGGGGCCAACGATGACCAGCAGGCGGTCATCCACGCCGTCCATGATGGCGCGGACCTCATCGCGGCCGCGTTCAACGACGTCTGCCACCCGATCATCGAGCGGCAACTCGGCGATGAGTTCCGCCGGCGTGGGCAGCGGCGTGAATTCGCTGACGCGCAGGTTGGATGTGGATTTTGCGGTGGTGGCTGTTGCGGGGCTCATGCTCGGGGTCCTGTTCCAGATAGGAAGCGGGCCCAAATCAGAACCCGCCGGAGAAATGGCGAAGGGCAGAGAATGATCTCTGCCCTGTTGGCTCTGAAGGAAGTTGGATGCGTGTCAGTTAGACGCGGGCTCCTCCAGAGCCAACGAAAAATACGCATACCAACGGTTAGTCATAAGCACACGATAGCCTCAGCCCGCCGCCGTGACAAAACCGCGGCGTAACACTCGTCAGCCAAGGAGCCCGCGGAGGTATTCCAGCTGCCGGATCCAGTGGTGCTCCTGGCCCCCCTCGTGGTTGTTGAACCGGTAGACCTCGATCTCCTTCGGGGCGGCGGAGCGGTCACCGTAGGCGTTGAAGCTGGCAAAGACGGTGGAGGGCGGGCAGACATCATCCATCAGCGCCACCGAGTAGAGCACCGGTACGGTGGCAGCCCGGGCCAGGTTGACCCCGTCGAAATAGTTCAGCACCTCCAGCATCGGCTCATACCGGTCCCGGTGCCGGCCCAGGAAGGCGGCTATTTCCGGGTACGGCCCGCGGAGTGCAAGGTCGATGGACCGCGGGAAGTCCTGCAGAAAGGGGACGTCGGGCAACGCGGCGATGACGCCGTCGAGCCTTCCAGCGGCCAACCCGGCAACCGCCACCGCGATGCCGCCGCCTTGGCTGATTCCGCTCAGGATCACCCGGGCGGCATCAATCTCCGGGTGGGATTGGGCAGCCTCCACCGCGCGGAAGGCGTCGACGTAAACCCGCCGGTAGTAGTAGTCCTCGCGGCTGCCGGCGCCGCGCGTCATGAGTCCGGCATAGGCGACGTCCCCGGCGGACGGGTGGGGGTCCGCAGTGTCGCCGACGATCCCGCCGAAGCCCTGGCCCCGCGTGTCCATGATGAAGTGGGCGTAGCCGGCCTGCGCCCACTTTGTGTCCTGATTGACCAGGCCGCGCCCGCCTGAGTAGCCAACGTAGTGCACAACAACGGGCAGCAGGCTCCCGGGCTCGCGGTTCGCCGGGAGGTGCAGCCAGCCCTTGATGGGCGCGCCGCCGTAGCCGGCGAACGTGACGTCGAAGGTGTCGATGACCGTCAGGTGGTTTTGGGCCGGCTGGAACGAGGCGTCGAGCGGGAACGTTCGCGCCTCCTCGATGGTGGTGTCCCAGAAGTCCTGCAGGTCGGCGGGAGGCGAAACGGTGGAGGTGCAGCCTCGGAGCTTCTCTGGGGGGAGGTCGAAAAGGGGCATCGGTGGCCGGTCCTGTCTCGTCTGGAATACCTGTTGGAGATCCTACGTCAGACAACCGGCTTGGCGTGCGCGGGTGGCCGCGGTCACTAGGCGGCCAGCGGCATTCCGAAGAGTTCCTCGGCCCTTTTGACCAGATGCTCCGGCACGTCCGTTTCCCCGCGGTGTCCGTCACTTCCCAGGAAAACGGCGCACCCGCGTGCGGCTCCGGCCAGATCGAGGCCACGGTCATACGTTAGCTGGGCCGCCCGCACGTTCAGCGGCAGGTCCCGAATCACCCCCTCGGCGTTGAGGTAGACCTGCCAGTCGCCACGCATGACCGACTCAATGTCGCCCTCAACCAGTTCCCGGAGGTTCGTCAGAGTCGCTTCAATGGACTCCACGCGGACTGGTTGTTCAGTGGGGGCGGGGATTATCAGTGCTGTAAATTTGGTGCTCATTTTTTCGTCCTGTTGAGTTAACTGTGCCGGGCGTTCGGATGTTCCCGGCCGCCGCCCGGGGCGTGGGCTCCCGGCCCGCGCGCAAGGAACCCGCAAAAATGGTGGGGAGCGCATGGCCTACAGTGTGGTGAGACCACAGCGAGACCTGCGGCCAGACCGGCCGGCCAGTCGACGGAGGAAGCATGTCCCACACGATTCAGCCGAACAATCCCGAGGCCACCCCGGCGCCGGATGCCACGGATCTTCCTGGCACGGGGGCGCCCGGGCACCCCGCGCCGTCGTCGGCTGAGCGGTCGGTTGTGCCTGCGGCGCTCAAACGCCGCATCCCCAAGTACTCGGACCTCGCCCCGCTGATGCAGTTCAAAAAGCCCGAGTTCAGCCGGGACGCAAAGCTCAAGCGGGCCAGCACCATCTGGGACCTGCGCGACATTGCCAAACGCCGGACCCCGCAGGCCCCGTTCGACTACACCGATGGCGCCGCCGAGGAAGAAATCACCCTGCGCCGCGCCCGCCAGGCCTTCCTGGACATCGAATTCCGGCCGGGCATCCTCCGCAATGTCTCCTCGATCGACCTGACCACCGAGATCCTGGGCAAGCCTTCCCGGCTGCCCGTCGGCATCGCCCCCACCGGCTTCACCCGGATGATGCAGTCCGAAGGCGAATACGCCGGCTCGCAGGCCGCCGAGGCAGCCGGTATTCCCTACACCCTTTCCACCATGGGAACCGCCTCCATCGAGGACGTGGCCGCCGCGGCCCCCAACGGCCGCAACTGGTTCCAGCTCTACCTGTGGACGGACCGGGACCGGTCCCTCGAACTCATTGAGCGCGCCGCCAACGCCGGCAACGACACCCTCATGGTCACCGTGGACACCGCGGTGGCGGGCGCCCGGCTCCGCGACGTCCGCAACGGCATGACCATCCCGCCGGCGCTGACCCTCAAAACCGTGCTGGACGCCTCCTACCGGCCCGCCTGGTGGTTCAACTTCCTCACCCACGAGCCGCTGACCTTCGCCTCACTCTCGCGCTACACAGGGACGGTGGCCGACCTCATCAACTCGATGTTCGACCCCACCCTGACCTTCGAGGATCTTGACTGGCTGCGCGAAACCTGGAAGGGCAAGCTGGTGGTCAAGGGCATCCAGACCGTGGAGGACGCCCGCCGTGTGGTGGACCATGGCGCTGACGGGGTGGTCCTGTCCAACCATGGGGGCCGCCAACTGGACCGGTCCCCCATCCCGTTCCACCTGCTCCCGGAGGTTTCGGCGGCCCTGAAGGCGGACAACTCGGACGCCGCCATCATCCTGGACACCGGCATCATGAGCGGGGCGGACATCGTGGCCGCCTTGGCTCTCGGTGCCGACTTCACCCTGATCGGACGCGCGTACCTTTACGGTCTGATGGCAGGGGGCCGGGCCGGCGTGGACCGCACCCTCGAGATCCTGGAAAAGGACATGGTCCGCACCATGGCCCTGCTCGGCGTCAGCTCCGTTTCAGGGCTCACACAGGACCACGTGCGCCTGCTCACCAAGTAGCCCCGCCCGCCCAACTGGGTAGCGCGAAGTGTCGTTTTGAGCGCCCAAAGCGACAGATAGCGCTACCCAGTTGGGGTTATTTCTTGCGGCCGAATTTGGGGAGGTTCGGCAGGTTCGCCAGCAGGTCCGCGGCCTTTGTCGCGGCGCGGCCCACAGTCCTGCCGATCTGCTGCGGAACCGTGTCGTCGCTGAGCGGGGCAGTTGTGCCGCCGGGAATCACGACGGCGGGGCTGAGTTCGGCGTCCTCGCGTGCCAGTACAGCGGCCACGTCTTCGTTGTCCGGAACGTGAATGCCGGCCGCACCTTCGCCGCGGGCTTCCGCCGGGGGCACCTCAGGTGACGTGGCAGCGGAAGCTGCCCGGCCGACGTCGAACGGTTCCAGCCAGCTGACGATGCCCTCCAACGGTTTGGGATTCAGGGCGTAGTAGCGCTTCTGGCCCTGGGCCCGCATGCTGACCAGCTGCGCCTCGCGGAGGACTTTCAGGTGCTTGGAAATGGTGGGCTGGCTGGCGGAGAGCTCCTCCACAAGCTCCCCCACTGCTTTGTCCCCTGCGCGAAGGGATACCAAAATGTCGCGTCGGGTTGCTTCCGCAATGACGGCAAATACGTCGTCTGTCACCATGCCTCCCACCCTAGCGACATATACGCCGCAAGGCATCCACTATTTCCTCCGCAGGGCTCTGTCGAACCGGGCCGAGGAGGAGTAGGTTGCTCGGATGGAAGATACATATCAGGTTGTGGTGGTGGGTGCCGGGTTCGCAGGGCTGGCGGTTGCCAAGAAACTGGGCCGCAAGGGCGTTCGGGTGCTGCTGATCGATGCCAACAACTATCACCAGTTCCAACCGCTCCTGTACCAGGTGGCGACCTCCCAGATCGGCGTCTCGGCCATCGCCCGCCCGTTGCGGTCCATTTTCCACCGCAACCGGCACGTTCGGGTTCTGACGGCGCACGTGGCGTCTGTCGATGCAGCCAACCGAACGGTCACTACCGCCGACGGCGACACCTTCAAGGCGCAGGTGCTGGTCATCGCGGTGGGGGCCACGCCGAACTTCTTCAACACCCCTGGCGCCGAGGAACTTGCCCTCCCGCTGTACTCGGTGGTCGATGCGACCCGGCTGAGCGCCCGGCTGACCAGCCTGTTGGACCAGACCGACCGGGAAACCGGTGCTCCCCTGGATGTGGTGGTGGTGGGCGGCGGACCGACGGGTGTAGAAACGGCCGGCGCCATGGCAGAAAACGTGAAGTTCGTGGTGCCGAAGTACTTTTCGCCGGAACTCGCAGCCCGGTGCCGTGTCCACCTGGTGGATATGCTGCCGACTGTTCTGAACGCGTTTTCGGAGAAGTCGCAGGACTACACGCGGCGGCGCCTGACGAAGATCGGCGTCCAGCTGCACCTGGGCGTGAGCGTTGCCGAGGTCAGCGAGGACGGCGTGACGCTGGTGGACGGAACCACCATTCCGGGCCGTGTGGTGGTGTGGGCCGGAGGGCTGAAAGCGGGCGACATCATCACCGCCTCCGGACTGGCCCAGGGCCGGGGAGGGCGGATCGACGTCCAGCCGGACCTGACCGCAAAGGATGCCGAGGGCGTCTATGTGCTGGGAGACGCAGCCAACATCACTGATGCCAAGGGCGCGAAACTCCCCCAGTTGGGCTCAGTTGCGCAGCAGGCAGGAAAGTGGGCGGCCAAGAACATCTACGCCGACCTTACGGGCGGGACGCGCCGCCCCTTCGAGTACGTGGACAAGGGCTACATGGCGATGATCGGCCGGGGCGCGGCGGTGGCTGAAATTGGCCGCAAACGGATCCAGCTGCAGGGTTCGCTGGCGTTCGTGTCGTGGCTTCTGGTGCACCTCGCCCTGCTCTCGGGTTTCCAGCAGAAGGTCCGGGCGCTGTTCTCCTGGCTCAACGGATACATCATCCACAGCCCCGCACAGGTGGTGGTCGGCCGGCCGGAGTGACGGCCCGCGGGAAGGTCAGGAGTCAGTCAAACCAGGGGTCAAGGCCGTGGAACGGGAAAACCGCTTTGCGGGTGGCCATGACGGTCCGGTCGACGGCGTCATTGGGGTCGAACCCGACTTCCCAGGACCGCCACCAGAGCTCAACGTCGTCACCCATGAGTTCAGGGGCATCCCGCCCAAATTTCGCCAGGACGTAGGCGCGCCAGTCGTTGGGCACCTCGGTGCGCAGCGGGACGGGCCGGCCCGCTGCGATGGCGATGAGGTGACTCCAGGAGCGGGGCACCACGTCCGTGACGCTGTAGCCGCCACCGCCGGTGGCGATCCAGCGTCCACCGCAGTGCCGGGCGGCCAGGTTTCCGATGGCGGTGGCCGCCTCGCGCTGGCCGTCAACGCTGATGTTCAGGTGGGCCAGAGGGTCGTGGCGGTGTGAATCGCAGCCGTGCTGGCTGATGATGACCTCGGGCTGAAATGCCCCTATGAGCTGAGGGACCACGGCGTGGAAGGCACGCAGCCAGCCGGCGTCCCCCGTCCCGGACGGCAAGGCAACGTTCGCAGCGCTTCCCTCCGCGTGCGGCCCCCCGGTCTCGTTGGCGAAGCCTGTCCCCGGGAAAAGCGTGAGTCCGCTTTCGTGCAACGAGATGGTCAGGACCCGGGGGTCATCCCAGAAGATACTTTCCGTTCCGTCACCGTGATGGGCGTCGACGTCGATGTACGCCACCCGCGCGATGCCGCCGTCCAGCAGCCTCTGGATGGCCACTGCAGAATCGTTGTAGATGCAAAAACCGCTGGCCCGTTCGCGGGCCGCGTGGTGCATGCCGCCGCCGAAATTCACGGCGTGCAGGGCGGAACCGTCCAGGATCATAGTGGCCGCGAGAAGCGACCCGCCCGCGATCCTGGCGGCGGCCTCGTGCATGCCGGCGAAAGCGGGGTCGTCCTCGGTCCCAAGGCCCCGGGCCTCATCGGGTGACGCAGGATCCGCGCTGACCCGGCGGACTGCCGCCACAAACTCGGGCGAGTGCACCGTCTGCAGTTCGGCGTCCGTTGCCACCTCCGGGGCCACCACGGCCACATGGGCCAGGTCCAACAGGCCGAGGCTCTTGGCCAGCCTGGCCGTCAGATCCATCCGTTCAGGCGCCATGGGGTGGCCGGGACCAAAGTTGTAGGCAGTCATGGCCGAACTCCACGCCACCATCGTTGGCGGCGCGGGCTGGCTGAGACCGGGCAGGTATGTCATCAATCACAGGCTACCCGAGGTCGCCACCGCTGCGGCCCCGTCATTACACAGTCATTAGTGGTTTACTACTGAGGGAAACAGTTTCTACCGAGGAAAAGCCACCCATGACGGAACGCCAGTCCAGGCCACGGATCCCGGCCAGCTGGCACCCAGCGGACCCGGAGCGCGAAGGCCTCTGGATTTTCACCCGGCTGCGGGACTTCATTGACGACATCGCCAATACTTCGCCGGCCCGGCTTGCCCTGACCGCGTTCGCCGCGGTCTGCCTCGTGTTCACGTTCCTCCTCATGATGCCCTTCTCTTCCGCAGACGGCACGGCCACTCCCATCCACCAGGCCATGTTCACCGCGGTGTCGGCCGTGTGCGTCACCGGCCTGACGGTCGTTTCGACGGCGGCGCACTGGTCCTTCGTTGGCCAACTGGTGATTCTCGTGGGCATCTTCGTGGGTGGCTTGGGCACGTTGACGCTGGCTTCACTTCTCGCGCTCATGGTGAGCAAGAAACTGGGTGTGCGCGGCAAGCTCATCGCCCAGGAAGCCATGAACAACGCGGGCCGCCTCGGCGAGGTGGGTACGCTCCTGCGGATCGTCATCGCCACCTCGGTGGTGATCGAGGGCACCCTGGCGCTGGCATTGATCCCGCGTTTCATGATCCTGGGCGAACCCTTCTGGCAGGCAGTGTGGCATGGGGTCTTCTACTCAATTTCGTCCTTCAACAACGCCGGGTTCACGCCGCACTCGGACGGCATCGTCCCCTATGAGACCGATCTGTGGATCCTGATCCCGCTGATGCTGGGCGTCTTCCTCGGCAGCCTGGGCTTCCCGGTGGTGATGGTGCTGCAGCAGAACGGGCTCAACTGGAAAAAGTGGAACCTGCACACCAAGCTGACCATCCAGGTGTCCTTCATCCTGCTGGGCGCCGGGGCTGTGCTGTGGGGCCTGATGGAATGGGACAACGTGCGCACCATCGGGCCCATGGACCTGGGTGACAAGATCACACATTCCCTGTTCGCTTCGGTCATGACAAGATCCGGTGGCTTCAACCTGGTGGAACAAAACCACATGGAATCCACCACCATGCTGCTCTCGGATGCGCTCATGTTCGCCGGCGGCGGCTCCGCCTCCACAGCCGGCGGCATCAAGGTGACCACCATCGCGGTAATGTTCCTGGCCATCGTTGCCGAAGCCCGGGGCGATGCGGACGTCAAGGTGTACGGCCGCACCATTCCCCAGGGCGCCATGCGGGTGGCCATCTCCGTCATCGTGGCCGGGGCAACCCTGGTTTCCGTGTCCGCGTTCCTGCTTCTGCACATCAGCGGTGCGTCCCTGGACCGGGTGCTGTTTGAAACGATTTCAGCCTTTGCCACCGTGGGACTGAGCACCAACCTCAGTGCCGAACTGCCGCCGTCGGGCGTCTATGTCCTGACCGCGCTGATGTTCGCGGGCCGCGTTGGCACTGTTACCCTCGCGGCCGGACTGGCCCTGCGCCAGCGCAGCCAGCTTTACCACTACCCGGAAGAGAGGCCCATCATTGGCTAATTCCTCAGGCGTCCCCAACCGCCCCGCCCACAACGCGCCGGTGCTGGTGATCGGCTTGGGCCGTTTCGGCTCGTCCACGGCCGAGCAGCTCGTGAAACAGGGCCGCGAGGTCCTGGCGATCGAACGTGACCGGACGCTGGTGCAGAAGTGGGCGCCGCTCCTGACCCATGTGGTGGAAGCGGACGCAACCAACATCGACGCGCTGCGCCAGCTCGGCGCGCAGGAGTTCAGCTCTGCCGTGGTGGGCGTGGGAACATCCATCGAGTCCTCGGTGCTGATCACCGTCAACCTGGTGGACCTGGGCATCGAGCACCTCTGGGTCAAGGCCATCACGCCCTCGCACGGGAAAATCCTCACCCGGATCGGCGCCAACCACGTGATCTACCCCGAGGCCGACGCCGGCGTCCGGGCAGCGCACCTGGTCTCGGGACGCATGCTGGACTTCATTGAGTTCGACGACGACTTCGCGATTGTCAAAATGTACCCGCCCCGCGAGACGGTGGGTTTCACCCTCGATGAGTCCCAGGTGCGGTCCAAATACGGTGTGACGATTGTGGGTGTGAAGTCCCCCGGCGAGGACTTCACCTACGCCCGCCCGGAAACGAAGGTGTCCGCGCGCGACATGCTGATCGTCTCGGGACACGTGGACCTGCTGGAACGGTTCGCCGCGCGGCCATAGCCAGCAGGTGCCCTCCCCAGCGCGGTCCGGGCGGGCGTTACCCCAGTTGGCGGGAGATCTCCGCTGCGCGGTCCGCTGCGGCGCGGGCTCCGGCGGCGATGATGGCCGGGAGGCCCCGTTCGTTGAAGGTTGCGATGGCACGCTCGGTGGTGCCGTTGGGGCTGCTGACGCTGATGCGGAGTGCTGAGGGGTCCGCTCCGGGCTCGGCAAGCATGAAGCCCGCACCCGCGACCGTCTCGCGGGCCAGGAGGAGCGCCAGGTCGTGCTCCAGGCCCAACTCGACTCCTGCCGCCGCCATGGCCTCGGCGAGGTAGAACGCATAGGCCGGGCCCGACCCGCTGATGGCGGAGACGGCGTCCACCTGCTCTTCCGGAACCTCCACCACGGTGCCTGCCGCCTTGAAGATGTCTTTCGCCCGCTGCAGTTGCTCGGGTGAGCAATTGCTGCCGGCCGATACGGAGACGACGCCGCGTCCCAGCTTGGCGGGGGTGTTGGGCATGGTCCGGATCACCGGCTGCCCGGCGGGCAGCGCCGCCTCAAGCTGCGCGAGCGTCACAGCGGCGGCAACACTGACAACGATGGTCTTCGGCGACAGGGAGGCGCTGATTTCACGCGCCAGGTCCGCAATACCAACAGGCTTCACGCCCAGAATCACAACGCCTGATCCCTTGGCGGCCTGCCTGTTGTTGTCCGGTTCCTCATCACCGGCGATGGCTGTAATGCCGTGGTGCCGCTCTGCCAGTTCAGCGGCGCGCTCCGCCCGCCGGACAGTGGCGACGACGTCTGCCGGGTCGGTGCCGGAGCCCAGGAGGCCGGAGAGGATGGCTTCGTTCATGGATCCACAGCCCAGGAAGGCGATTCGGTTACTCATGGACCCATCATTGCAGTTCGGCCGGACGGGTGCAGGAATGAACAAATCCGTCGTAACGGGAACTCGCCGATTTCAACTCCCAGCGGACTCCCATGTTGGCTGCAGCTTGCTCACAAGTTGCCGCCCTATCGTAGTTATTACCTCATTGAGGGTGCGAGTGATGCGGCAAGCATGGGGATGTTTGCCCGAGGCGCCGGTGGTCTGCAGCAGGTTTCCCCCCATTTTCCTGCTGCGGACCCCGGCGCTTTCGCGTTAATGCGGCCCGCACTGCCACCGGAGCGCTGCGTTACCCGTCAGCCCGCGCTGGGGAGCGCGGCCTCGGGCGCCGGGGATGGTTCCGGGCCACCGGGGGCACCCAGGCGGACGTGGGGCGCCGGATCCAGCGGGCCGGCGAAGACCAGCTGGTCCAGCCGCCGCAGGATGAGGCCCTCACGCAGAGCCCAGGGGCAGATCCTCATCTTCTTGAACTTGAACATCTCCAGCGCGGCTTCAGCCACCAGCGCCCCGGCAAGCAGCTGATGGGCCCGGGCATCGGACACCCCGGGCAGGAAAAGCCGGTCCTCGACTTTCATGGCTGAAATCCGCTGGGCCCAGACCCCCAGATCGGTGGCGTTCAGCTCACGCTTCACGTACGGGCCGGCGGCGCTCGGGGCCGCCCCGGCGATCCGGGCCAGGGACCGGAAGGTCTTGGAGGTCCCCGCCACCAGGTTGGCCCGGCCCAGGCCTTCGAACTTGTTCACGGCCGGGGCGAGCGTACTGCGGATGTAGCGCCGAAGCTCCTTGACGCTTTTGGCCGACGGCGGATCCTCGGCCAGCCAGTCCCTGGTCAGGCGGCTGGCACCCAGCGGAGCGGACGTTGCTACTTCCGGCAGTTCGTCCTGGCCGAAGGCCATTTCGAAGGAGCCGCCACCGATGTCCAGGTTGAGGACCGGCCCGGCGCCCCAGCCGTACCAGCGGCGGACGGCGAAGAACGTCATGGACGCTTCCTCACTGCCTGTCAGTTCCTGCAGCGTCACGGTGGTCTCGTACTTGACGCGTGCCAGTACGGCAGGGCCGTTGGTGGCTTCACGGATGGCGGACGTGCAGAAGGCCAGCAAATCGTCGGCCTTGTGACGGGCGGCAAATTCCCACGCCTCCAGCACGAATTCGGTCAGTTCGTGCTGCCCGGCGTCGGTGATGTTGCCGTCAGCGTCCAAATACTGCACCAGGGACAGCGGCCGCTTGTGCGAGGCGAAGGGAACCGGGCGCGCGCCGGGGTGGGCATCCACCAGGAGGAGATGGACAGTGTTGGACCCGATATCGAGGACGCCTAGCCGCATCCTGCCATTATTCCCCCGGGCAGGGCCGCACTCACAACCGGTCCAAAAATGTCAGTTGGCTGCCGGGTCCTCGGGTGAGCCCTCGGGCAGTTCATCGGCGCGCTTGAAATCGCGCCTGATGTTCGCCACGCCCTCGGGGTTGATCTCAAAGCCGTAGGCGGCGCCGGGGTTGATGACCATGCCAAGTTCCTCGCCGATGTTGGCGATGATGGCCGCACCCTGGGTTCCCAGAACGTTCGGGGCCGCCTCAAGATACTGCTCGTCCACCCGGCTCGGGTGCGAAAAAACCGCAAGGACGGGATCGCCGTCGGCATTCGCGAGGACCAACGGCTCCACCTGGGAATCCTCCCCTTCGATGCCGTCGGTGCTGATGACATAAACCTCGCTGTTGAGGAACGACAGGATGACGTCCACGGGACTGCCCTCAGGCTCTCCGCCCAGGGCAAGCTTCTCTTCGAGGTCGTTCAGCGGCGTGGGATTGGCTGTGCCGGGCTGTTCAGTCATGTATCTACTCGACCACGTTACGCACAACACCGCAATTCCGAGGATGACCCCCGGACCGGGATGGGAGGAATCCTCGGCGTGCTCGCTCGTTCCTCGCTTAGACGCACGCTGCCGGATTCCTCCCATCCGGTTTCGACAAGCTCAACCTCCGGGCCGTGCGACAAGCCAGAAAACCCGGCGTCTATTTTTTGGCGGGGGCCTTCTTCTTCGCCGGCGCCTTGCGGGCGGTGGTGGTGCGCTTGACCGGCCCCTTGGCCCGTTTCTCGGCGAGGAGTTCCACGGCCTGTTCGCGGGTGAGCTCCTCGAGGGAGGTGGCGCGGGGAACGGTGATGTTGGTGATGCCGTCCGTGATGTACGGCCCGAAGCGGCCTTCCTTCACCACAATGTTCTTCTCCGACACAGGGTCCGGACCGAACTCGGCCAGCGGCGGCACAGCGGCACGGGCACCGCGCTGCTTCGGCTGGGAGTAGATTTCCAGTGCCTGCTCCAGCGTGATGGTGAAGATTTCCTCTTCCGAACCGATGGAGCGCGAGTCCGTGCCCTTCTTCAGGTACGGCCCGAAGCGTCCGTTCTGCACGGTAATGAGGTTGCCTTCGGCGTCCTCACCCAGAGCACGGGGCAGGCTCATCAGCTGGAGGGCTTCGTCCAGGGTGACCGACTCAACGGTCATGGATTTGAACAGCGAACCGGTGCGCGGCTTGGCCTTGACGGGCTTCTTCGGCGGCTTGGGCTTGCCGTTCTTGTAATACTCCACCGGCTGGTTGGCGATCTGTTCCTCGGTCATCTCCGGGATGACTTCGGTGACGTAGGCGCCGTAGCGGCCGTTCTTCGCCACCACCGTGTGGCCGGTGTGCGGGTCCGTGCCCAGGACGCGTTCCTCGGGCGCAGCAGTCTCCATGAGCTCAATGGCCTTGGCCGGTGTGAGCTCGTCCGGAGCGAGTTCCTCAGGCACGTTGGCGCGCGAGTTTTCAACGATCTCGCCGGTTTTCGGATCAACCGTTGCAGCCGAGCTCTCCAGGTAGGGCCCGAACTTGCCCACCCGCAGCGTGATCTCGTCCGTGATGGGAATCGAGTTGATTTCCCGGGCATCGATCTCGCCGAGGTTGTTGACGATGCTCAGCAGACCGGGGTCGGTGTCCTCGCCGAAGTAGAAGTGCTTGAGCCAGGCAGGTCCCCGCGCCTGGCCGTTGGCGATCTTGTCCAGGTCCGCTTCCATGTCGGCGGTGAACTCGTAGTCCACGTAGTCGCTGAAGTGCTGCTCGAGCAGGCGGATCACGGAGAACGCGATCCAGCTGGGCACCAGGGCGGAACCTTGTTTCCGGACGTAGCCGCGGTCCTGGATGGTGGAGATGGTGGAGGCGTAGGTTGAGGGACGGCCGATGCCCTTCTTTTCCAGCTCGGCGGTCAGCGAGGCTTCCGTGAAGCGCGGCGGCGGGGACGTTTCGTGGCCAACAGCCACCACGTCCGACGCCGTGAGGGCGTCATCCTTGGCCACGTTCGGGAGCCTGCGGGCCTCGTCGGAGTCGTCGTCGCCGCGGCTTTCGTCCTTGCCTTCTTCATAGGCGGCAAGGAAGCCGGGGAAGGTGATGACGGTGCCGGAGGCGGAGAATTCAGCGTCCCGGCCGTCCGCGGCAACCGCGCCGAGGCGGATGGTGGCCGTGGAACCCTTGGCGTCGCCCATCTGCGATGCGACGGTGCGCTTCCAGATCAGCTCGTACAGGCGGAACTCATCACCGGACAGGAGTTTGGCCACCTGGGCGGGGGTGCGGAACGAGTCGCCGGCGGGGCGGACGGCCTCGTGGGCTTCCTGCGCGTTCGCGGCTTTGTTGGAGTACACGCGCGGTGATGCAGGGATGTATTCGGGGCCGTACAGCTCGGAGGCCTGGCGGCGGGCAGCCGTGACGGCCTCATCGCTCAGGGCCGAGGAGTCGGTACGCATATAGGTGATGTAGCCGTTTTCATACAGTCGCTGGGCGATCTGCATGGTGCTCTTGGAGGAGAAACGCAGCTTGCGGCCGGCCTCCTGCTGCAGCGTTGAGGTGGTGAACGGTGCCGCGGGACGGCGGGTGTAAGGCTTGGTGTCCACGGACCGGACGCGGAAGTCCGCATCCTGGAGCCCGGCGGCGAGGGAGGTGGCGAGTTCCTGGTTCAGGTGCACGGTGTTGCGGGCGGTGAGCTCACCGGCGTCGTTGAAGTCACGGCCACTGGCCACCTTGGCACCGTCGACGGCGGCCAGCTTGGCTTTGAAGGAGGCGGTGCCGGCGCCGAACTGGCCGGTCAGGTCCCAGTAGGACGCGGCTTTGAAGGCCATGCGTTCGCGTTCCCGGTCCACCACCATGCGCGTGACCACGGACTGGACGCGGCCGGCGGACAGGCCGCGGGCCACTTTGCGCCACAGCACCGGGGAGATCTCGTACCCGTAGAGGCGGTCCAGGATCCGGCGGGTCTCCTGCGCGTCCACGAGGTCCTGGTCAACGTCGCGCAGGTTTCCCATGGCGCGCTGGATGGCTTCCTTGGTGATTTCACCGAACGTCATCCGGTATACGGGGACCTTGGGCTTGAGCACTTCCAGCAGGTGCCACGCGATGGCTTCGCCCTCGCGGTCCCCATCGGTTGCGAGATAAAGTTCGTCGGCATCCTTGAGCGCGGCCTTCAGCTCGGTGACCTTTTTGCGCTTGTCCGCGGACACCACGTAATAGGGCTTGAAGTCGTTGTCGATGTCGACGGCGAACTTGCCCACCGAAGTCTTCTTCAGTTCTGCAGGAAGCTCCGACGGCTGCGGCAGGTCGCGGATGTGACCAATGGAGGCCTCGACAATGAAGCCCTCGCCGAGGTACTTGGCGATGGTCTTGCTCTTTGCCGGAGACTCCACGATCACGAGTTTCTTGCCGGTTTTGGCCTTGCTTGGCACGGTGCTCCTACAGAAAAAGGTTGCTCGGGCAGATGAGCCCATACCCGCCTAGTTCACCATATTTTGGCCGAGGATGCGCATTCAGGTGCAAAACATCAGGCTGGACGGCGCAGTTTTGCGGCGCTCATTTAGCGCCAACAAAGGCCGTGTCACGGCGCCGGAAGCAGGAATCCGTCGCGGACCAGATTCCCCACTTCGGTGAGCAGCGCGGCCCGGAACGCGTCGTCGTCGAACCCATCCTCACCGGCGAGGCTCCCGCCCAGCAGCGCAGCGAGGGCGCCGATGATCTGCCCCACGGAGAGGTCGCCGTCGCACGCCGACACGAAGCCGGCCAGTTCGGTGCTCAGCAGGTTGGTCCGGCGCAGCCCGGCACCCTGGCGGAGCAGGATCACACCCGGATGCTCGGCACCGGGGCGCTGGTGGCGTTCCTCGGTGACATCGTCCGCCACCAGCAGGTGTGCGTCGGCCAGATCGTGCAGGGCAAGCCAGTCGGAACGCCCGACGGCGGCACCCAGGTGGGGACCCACAGGCTGTTCGATGGGGTAGGTGATTTCCTCGAACCGGCGGATGCCGGCCGTGGCGCCCGGGACGCCGGCGGGCCGCCGCAGCCAGATCATGCCAAAGCCGATGCCGGTCACGTTCCGCGAGGCGAAGTCCGCGAGATAGGCGGCGTAGGCCTCCTTGTAATGCTCCCGGTCGCGGGATTCGGAGGCGTCCTGCAGCCACGTTTCGGCGTACTGCTCCGGGCTGACCTGCTCACGCTGGATGAACCAGGCGTCCACGTCCGGACTGGCCCAGCTTTGCGGCCGTTCCGCCCAGCCGGCGCCCGCCGGAATCTCCCAGTTGCCCAGTAACTGGGCTGTCCCGCCAGGAGCCAGGACCGAAGGCAGGTCCCGGACCAGCGACGACACAATCTCATCGCCCGGCAGGCCGCCGTCGCGATAGGTGAACTGCCCGGACGCCGCTTCGCCCGATGTCCGCGGCGTGATGACAAACGGCGGGTTGGAGACCACCAGCTCGAACTCCTCGCCGGCCACGGGCTCAAGCAGCGAGCCCAGCCGGAGGCTCACCCGGTCCTCAAGGTGCTCGGCATCCAGGTGCAGGGCCGGGGCGTTGAGGAGCAGGTTGAACCGGGTGAACGCCAGGGCCCGTGCGGAGATGTCCGTTGCGGTGACATGCTCGGCGTGGTGCAGCAGGTGGAAGGACTGGATTCCGCAGCCCGTCCCCAGGTCCAGCGCCTTCGCCACGTGCCGGCGGACGGTGGTCTGCACCAGCGTGGTGGACGCCTGCCCGATGCCCAGCACATGGTCGTGACGCAGGACCCCCGCCTGCTGGTGCGCGGCGAGGTCGCTGGCCACCCAGAGCTCGGCGCCGCCGCTGCTGACAGTGTCTTCGCCTTCAGCACCTTCCCAGCCGTATGGCCGCAGGTCCGCCTTGGCCCGCATCAGCCCGGCGTCCAGGGCTGCGGAGCCGGGCTCGGGCTCCAGCAGCCCCAGCTCCACCAGCCCCGCTGCGCGGATTCCCGGCAGGGCGGCGTCGAGCGTTGCCTGCGTCTGGGGTTCCGCCAGGAGCCACAAACGTACGACGGCGGCGAGCGCGGCCGCCGTTGTCCCGCCGCTGGCGGGCAGACCCTGGGCGGCGCTTTCGGTGGCCAGCAGTGCGGGAATGATCTGGTCGCGGTTCAGCGCGTTGTAGGCTGACTCGCCGAGCAGTTCCGCCACGCCGGTCAGCGTGTAGTCCACAGCCCGCAGGTCCGCGGCGAGCGCCTTCAGGAGTTCGGGGAGGTCGCTGCGCGGGGCGTCGGGGGTGTTGCCGGCCAGGAAGAGCGTGGAATCAGTCACCGCCCCAGTCTATTTGGCGGCCCGTGCCTTGCTCGCGGTCACAGGTTCTCCTCGGCGTAGATCTTCAGGGCGTCCCGGACGAAGGCGGCCCCGTCCGCGCCGCCGTAGTTCCTGGCGAACCGCGGATCGGCAACGTACATCTCGCCGAGGCCGGTGACGTACTGCTTAATGGCGGCACGGCCGTGGTCGTCCGCACCGCCTTGGGCATCCGACGCAGGCGTACCGGGAATCCCGGTCAGCCAGTCGACGTGCCGCCTGGCGATGGCCTGGGCATCAACACTGCCCGGTGCAATGCCGGCCGCAGCAGCAGCGATCCAATCCTGGCCCAGCTGCTGCGAGCGCTGCTTCCAGGCCGCCTTCTCGTCGGCCCCCATTCCCCGCCACCACGAGTCACCCTTTGTGTAGGCATCCTTGCCCCAGCGTTCTTCCACCTCGTCCTTGTACTGCGTGTGGTCGAAACCGTTGAACATGTCCTCGGCCATGATGTCGCCGCCTCCTTGCACTGCGTTGATGGTTTGTGTGACTGACGCGATCTGCCGCGAAAGCCTGTCCTTTTCCTGCTTGAGCCACTCCAGATGGCCGGCGAGGGCCTTCGCGGCGTCCGTTTCGTTCTGAAGGACCTGGCCGATGACCGGCAGGCCGAGCCCGAGGCCGCGCAGGAGCAGGATCCGCTGAAGCTCCACCAGGGCCGCCTGGTTGTAGTACCGGTAACCGTTGGGGCCGGTCCGGCTCGGCTTGAGCAGCCCGATCTCGTCGTAGTGCCTTAGCGTCCTGCTGGTGGTGCCGGCGAGCCGGGCGATGTCCTGGATGGACCAGTCCATGTGTTCCTCCTCGCTGAGCATTTCCTGCGGATGATTCCACGATAGATGTTGACGCAGCGTCAAGGTCAAGGCCGCGGATCACCGAAGGCCAGAGGGTCCGGGTAAGTTTGACGCATGGCTCTCTTTCCTCCCTTCCTGTCGCGTGCCCTGACCGCTTTGGCTGCCGCCGCCGTCGTCCTGGGCACCTCCGGCTGCGCCCAGCAGCTCTCCGTGGAGAACGCCGATGTGCCGGGGTGGAAGGCCACAGCGCTGCCTTCCACCGGCGGCATCGTGGCCGAGGACTCGGGCAGAATCCTCAACGCCCGCCCCGTGGACCACACGGAAAACGTGGCCGCCGGCACCTACTCGCTGACGCTGGTGTGCGACGGCGGCGGCAAGGCCTTCCTCGCCGTGCGGTCCGCCGACCAGGAGCTCGTGGAGCTCGGCGCCGCCTGCTACGGAACCCGGGAGACCACAAAACTCACCGTGGCAAAAACCGGGCCGCTGGAACTCAGCGTCTCCAGCGTGGACGCGCCGACACTCTACGCCTATCAGATTGTGCAGGCCGGCTAATGAGCGCGGGCCCCGGGCGTCTTATGGTGGCGGGCGGGGTATTTTTCGCAGCGGCAGCGCTGAGCGGGTGTGAGTACGCGGACGCAGGGCCGGTGCCGGCGGCCGAAACCGGGGCCGCCAGGTGATTCACGGGACGGCGAGATTGCGTTCCGGCTATTCTGCTCTGATGCTGGGTCAGGCAGCGCAGCCTTCCGGGCAGCGCAGCGTCTCCGGGCTGGCGGCACATTCGGAGCAGTACAGCGTGAGGGTGCGGCAGCTGAGGTTGGAGCAGTTCTCAAACTTGCTGGTGGGTGCGGCACAGCGGACGCATTGACCGATGGTCTTTGCCTCTTCGCTGAATTCCAGGTGCATGCGCTTGTCGAAAACATAGAGCGAGCCTTCCCAGAGGCCCTGGTCCTTGAAGGTTTCGCCGTAGCGGACAATGCCGCCGTCGAGCTGGTAGACCTGCTTGAAGCCGCGGTTCACCATCAGGCTGGAGAGCACCTCGCAGCGGATCCCGCCGGTGCAGTACGTGACTACGGGTTTGTCCTTCAGGGCGTCGTATTTGCCGGACTCGAGTTCCTTGATGAAGTCGTGCGTGGTGGCAACGTCGGGAACGATTGCGTCCTTGAACTTCCCGATCTGGGCCTCGAAGGCGTTACGGCCGTCAAAGAACACCACGTCCTCCCCTGCCTGCTTCCTGGCGTCCACCAGCTCGTGCAGTTCCTCGGGCAACAGGCGTATGCCGCCGCCCACCACGCCGTTGGCATCCACCTTGAGTTCGCCGGGAGCGCCGAAGGAGACGATCTCGTCCCGGACCTTAACGCTCAGCCGCGGGAAGTCCTCCGCACTGCCGTCGGACCATTTCACGTCGATGCCGTGGAAACCCTTGTACTCCCGGGTGGTCTTGACGTACTGCTTGACCGCGCCGATCTCGCCGCCCACCGTGGCGTTGATGCCGTCCTTGGAGATCAGGATGCGTCCGGTCAGCCCCAGTTTCTCGCACAGCGCGCGTTGCCAGAGCCGCACCGCGTCCGGGTCGGTGATGGGGGTAAAGCCGTAAAAGAGCACAATTCTGTTCAGAGCCACGTATTTAAGGGTACTGGTTGCGGCCTGCCCCGACTCCGCCGCTGCCCGGACTGCACCGGCATCACCTCGCCGCCATGTCGACGTGGGCGGTGGTCACGATTGCATAAGCAAGTCAGTTCGGGGTACGGAACCCCTGTTACTTGTGGCGGGGCTGGAATAACCTCATCACATGAGTCCGGACGCCTTGGTTGAAGACATTACAAACCTTCTTGAAGTCTGGGTAACCGGTTGGGCCGGTTGCCGCGGATACCAGACATCAACGGAAGGCCGCTTCCCCGCTGTACTGCGGGCCGACACCACCGGGGACTGGGAATACTTCGCCCACGACCCCTCCGACGACGAGTTCGCGGCCCTGGTAGCGAAGACCGCGGAAGCTCCCGCCCGGATTTTGACCATCCTGACCAATGATGTCCTCCGCTACAACCAGCTGGCCGGGAAACACGGGCTGAACATCACGTCCGCTTCCCAGGCCATGATGATCGTGGACATGGAAACCCAGGACACCGAGGATCCGTGGCTCTCGGATGACGATTTGAACCTGGTCACGTCCCAGGTGGAAGGCGTCCACCACGCCGTTGTCCGCTCCGGTGAGGAGATTGCGGCCAGCGGCAGGGTGTTCGTGGTGGACGGAACGGCGGTGTTCGACAAGATTGTGGTCCAGCCCGCGTTCCAGCGCCGCGGCCTGGGCAGTTTCATCATGAAGGCCCTCGCGGCGCAAGCCATCGGCCCGGATGTGGAAAACGGCCTGTTGCTGGCTTCCCTCGATGGCCAGAAACTGTATTCCCACCTGGGCTGGTCCGTGGTGTGCCGTGTGCTGATGCTGTCCACCTCTCAGGAGGGCGCGGACCTGTCCGTGGGCTGATTTTTCCGCGGGTGAAAGAATGTTGGGGTGAACCCCCATGACTCCCTGATCCCGTTGCTGGGCCGCGGCCCGGACCCGGAGCAGCTCCGTCATGTCCACACCATCCCCGCACGCCGGGCTGTCCACGAGCCGTGGCCGGATTGGGCGCACCCTGACCTCGTTGCCGCGTACGGCTCCTTGGGCATTCACGAGCCCTACCGCCACCAGATCGAGGCGGCAGACCTTGCCCACGGCGGGGAGCACGTGGTGATAGCCACCGGGACGGCCTCCGGAAAGTCCCTTGCCTACCAGCTGCCGGCGCTGGATGCCATCCACCGCTCGGAGCTTCGGGTGGTGTCCGAACCGGGGAAGATCCACGACGACGGTGCCGTCACGCTGTATCTCTCCCCCACCAAGGCGCTGGCCGCGGACCAGCTCGCTGCCATCCGTTCTTTGAAACTGCCGACCGTTCGGGCCGAGACGTACGACGGCGACACGGACCCCGCGTCCCGCCGGTGGATCCGGGACCATGCCAACTTCATCCTGGCTAATCCGGACATGCTGCACTTCGGCATTCTCCCAAATCATGCCTGGTGGGCCAGTTTCTTCCGCCGCCTGCGCTACGTGATTGTGGACGAGGCCCACAGCTACCGCGGCGTGTTCGGTTCGCACGTGGCCAACCTGATGCGCCGGCTCCGCCGCATCTGCGCCTACTACGGTGCCGGCGCCGCCCATCCAGGACCGGTGTTCATCGCCGCTTCGGCCACAGCTTCGGAGCCGGGCACCTCCTTCGGTCGCCTGATCGGGGCGCCGGTCCGGGCCGTCGCCGAGGACTGCTCCCCGCATGGCTCCACCACTGTTGCCTTCTGGGAGCCCGCGCTGACGGAGCTGAAAGGGGAAAACGGGGCCAAGGAGCGCCGCACGGCCGTTGCCGAGACGGCTGACCTGCTGGCCAACCTGGTCTCCGCCCGGATCCGGACCATCGCCTTCATTAAGTCCCGGCGAGGCGCGGAGACCATTTCCTCGATCACCAAGCGGCTCCTGGATGAAGTGGACCCGAGCCTCCCGCAACGGGTGGCCGCGTACCGTTCCGGCTATCTGCCGGAGGAACGGCGTGCCTTGGAAAAGGCGCTCCGGTCAGGGGAGCTGCTGGGTGTCTCCAGCACCTCTGCCTTGGAACTCGGGATAGACATCTCCGGCCTGGACGCCGTCCTGGTGGCCGGGTGGCCCGGAACCCGCGCCTCACTGTTCCAGCAGATCGGACGGGCCGGCCGTGCGGGCCAGGATGCCATCGCTGCATTTGTTGCCAGCGATGACCCCCTGGACACCTACCTGGTGAACCATCCGGAGGCGATCTTTGACGTCTCGGTCGAGGCGACCGTGTTTGATCCCTCCAATCCGTATGTGTTGGGGCCGCATCTTTGCGCTGCAGCCGCGGAACTCCCGCTCGGCGCGGCCGAGCTGGATCTCTTCGGCAGCACGTCCGAGAAGTTGCTGGGGCAGCTGGTTGCCCAGGGCTACCTGCGGCGCCGCCCGGCAGGCTGGTTCTGGACCCACTCCCAGAGCGCCGCCGCCATGGTGAACCTCCGGGCCGACGGCGGCGGCCCCGTGAGCATCGTGGACGCCGACACGGGCTCCCTGCTGGGAACAATGGACTCGCCCCAGACGCATTACCAGGCCCACACCGGAGCCGTCTACGTTCACCAGGGCGACAGCTACGTGGTGGAGGAACTGAACGAAGACGACCACTGCGTCATGGTGCGCCGGGCCAATCCGGACTACTACACCACGGCCCGGGACGTGACCCAGATCGAGGTCCTTGAAACCCAGCGGACTGCACAGTGGGGCGACGTCTCCGTGCACTTCGGCGACGTTAAGGTCACAACCCAGGTGGTCTCCTTTCAGCGGAAGGCCCTGATCTCGAATGAAATCCTCGGTGAGGAACCCTTGGAGCTGGGCGCCAGGGACCTGTTCACCAAGGCCGTCTGGTTTGTGGTGGAAAACCGTTCCCTCACCGGCGCGGGGCTGATCGAGGCGCAGTTCCCGGGCGCCCTTCATGCGGCCGAACACGCAGCCATCGGGCTGCTGCCTCTGGTCGCTTCGAGTGACCGCTGGGACATCGGCGGGGTGTCCACGGCCATTCACGCCGACACCGGAGTGCCAACCATCTTTGTCTACGACGGGCACCCCGGCGGTGCGGGCTTTGCCGAGCGAGGTTTTGATAAGGCGAAAGTCTGGCTCTCGGCCACCCGGGACGCCATCAAGGCCTGTGAGTGTGAGTCCGGCTGCCCCTCCTGTGTCCAGTCCCCCAAATGCGGGAACAAGAACAACCCCCTGGACAAGGCTGCGGCCATCACCCTGATTGATGTACTCCTCCAGGACTCGAGCGAAGCGCCGCGGCGTGACCTGGAACTGCCGGCGCATCCGCAGCGGGACCTCAACCCGGCGGCGGCTCAGGGCGGCGGTCCGGCCCGCGCATGACCGCTGGCCGCACCCAGCATGCCCCGGGCATTGAGCATGGTCCGGACCTCAACTGTCTGACCGGTCCCCTCCGTGCAGCTGGTGATGAGGGCATCGTGCCGGGCCGCCACTTCAGCGGCCACGGCACACGGAGCCCCCGAGGTCAGGCCGCGCAGGGCGTCGGCCCCCGCAAGCGCGGCCAAGTCCGCGGCTGCAGCCGCCCTGCTGGCCATCACCGCTGACTGCGCCAGGAGCAGCATGAGGGTCATGGTCATGATGATCACCAAGGCCAGTCCTGCTGCCAGGATGGTCCCGGAACCGCGTTCGGTGTGGTCCGCCGCCGGGCTGCTCATGCCGCGACCGTGTTCAGGTATGCCGCAACCCTTTCGAGGCACGCAACCGTCTTCAGGTTTGTCACCGGCGTCCGTTCCTGCAACAGCGGGCCGGGCCGGGGCGGGCCGGCCGCCGTTGGCATCTCTCGCCGGGCACTGGCTTTTGCCGTAAGGGTCCACGGGAGTGTGGACGCCAGGGGCCCGCCCGCCCGGTCAGCCACCGTTACGTGCAGCCACTCACCGTCGGCGGCAACGGAGACAGTGGCCGACGTTCCCGCCAATGCCCTGACGATTCCCTCAGCGGCGGCCGGGTCCTCGCCACGGGCAAGGGCCCGGCCGCCGGCAAGCGCAGCCTCCTCGAGCCTGAGCTGGGTTACGCCGGCAGCTGCCCCGGACAGCAACAGGGCGAGCAGCAGCAAGACAGCCGGCAGCGCAACAGCGAACTCCGCCGTCACGGCCCCGGCCATGGTGCTCTGGACTTTTCCCGGTTCCCGCCTGTCACCACGGGAAATGCCTGCTGCGGCCTTCCTGTTCCGGACTCCCCGTGTGCCCGGGTGCAACGCTGCCGGCGCGCCACTCATGGCAAGGCTAGTGCTGTGCGGATGAGGTTGAGCAGGAATCCTCGTACTTCATCACTGCGGAGAATGAAGACCAAAATTCCGGCAAAGCCCACGGCGGCCAGGGTGGCAATGGCATAGACAGACACTAGTTGAAGTTACCCGCTCAGAGACGGGGAAACCCCCGCGATTGCGTCAACAATCCGGGGGCGTGGTTACCAGTGATTAGGACCGGCAACATGAACAATCTTACAGCCCGCGCCGTGCAAGGCGCCGTGCAATTCATCTTCTACACCGTCTTGGTGTTGGCCTTCTTCCTCCTGCCCTCCGCCCTCGTGGCTGTCACCTTCGGGGCGACGGCGTGAAGGGCCACAAAGCCGTTGCATTCGAGCGCGGCACATACGGCGATCAAGGCCAGAGCAAGGGCTACGCGGCGAGCTGCGATACCTGCGGCGCCGTCACCTTCGGCGGCTTCCGAACCAAGACCGAAGCTAAGGCGGCACTGCTCCACTCGGAGCCCGCCTAACCATTCCGGCCCCGTCAAGTGTGTGAGTATCCACAGTTCGGCGGCGGTCGGGATCCAGTCAAGGCGCTTCCCCTTTGCTCCCTTGGCTGGTTCCAGGCTTCCGCCTGCGTCGTTCCTGCTGACCTAGACGCTAAACAGTGTCGGCCCGGTGTTTATACCTCCCTTTGCTGCCCTACCGGGGGCTGAGCGTCTGCCACGGCCGTGCAGTCGCGTGAGCGCCAGCCTGCCCCGGATTACCGGGCGGGCTACGGGCGTTGGAATGTCGCTGATGGAGGCGGGGGCGGCGGGTTTAGTGACGGGGTGAGGGACTATGACAAGCCCCTCCTTTAGGTCCGCTTCATCTTTGTACCACTGCATCACCTGGCCGCTAGGCTAACCTCGTCCCGCTGGGGGACGGGTACAACTCACAGAAATAGGTCTCAGCCATGACTACAACCACTCTTTACCCTGCCACCGTCCGCGAACTTGCAGAGATGGCCCATGATCGGGGCGTGCTGCCGTCAGAACTGCTGGTAGAGCTCGAACCGTTCCCGGAAGTGCCGGCCGGTTACGTCCTGTCGGAAGGCGTCGATGGTCTTTACCTGGGCCGCGAAGTTGAGGCCGCGGGCGTCGTCATCATTCCGGCGTGGAACTACCGGACGCAAGAGCACTACGTCGAGCTGTGGACGGGCAAGGGAACGGGCGATGAGGCCATGGTGATTCTGTCCAACGTTGACGCTCTCCAGGTCGCCGCTAACCTTGCTGCCGCTGCCGCCTGAGCGTGTTCTAAGCCTGTAGGAACTGCCCCGGCACCTGTCATGGGTCCGGGGCTTTCCTATGCCGTCCAGCGGTTAATCTGAGGCTCTGGCAGGAACTCATATTCTGGTTCCAGCTCCTCATATGGTGAGCGCACTACCGGAGCCAGGAGGTCATCCAACATCTTGCCTACCGCGTCAACATCAATCTTCACCATGGCACGGAACACTAGGCCCGGGGTGTGACAATTGCGCCGCAGCCTGTGGCGCAATTACGCTACGGCCTTGCTGCGCTTTGTCTGAGCCTGCGGTTACAGTTGCGACATGAACACTCAGGGGAAGCGTTTCAAAGTATCTGCACTAGTCGCGATTGCCGGCACTGTTTTGGCTCTCGTCCTTATGGTCGCCTTTGGCGGTGTCAGAGGTGGCGCCGTTAGCGCGCTCATGACCATTGAGGTTAGTTTGCTTGTTATCGCCGCCGTGTCAGCATGTGTGGCACTCGCGGCCTACCGGGAGCAGGGCCGAAAACCAGGGAGCACACCGCTTATCTACGCGGTGATTGCGTTCCCCCTGGGATTCCTGCTCTTTTTTCTTTACTTTCCAATGCAATTCCCGCCACTGGCGATGCTTGCGATGCTTTCAATCGCTACCAGCATCCCGGCCCTCATTATCGGGATAGTCAAGAAACTGTCGGTGAAGTCGGCGCCCGCTCCAGCTATTTAGCACGCCTATGCTATTTCCCACCAAACAAAAAAGCGGCCCCGGATCTCTTAGGAGGCTCGGGGCCGCTTTCGCTAACTCAGTTGAACGGCTCGTGATCTTTTAGCCGTAGCGCGTTCAGATCTTGGCCTATAGCCAATAGCGCTTTGATCTCAACAATCTTCAGCTTCTGGTCCACCGTGAGGCTGTCACTGCTGACCGTCTGCTGTACGTCGCTGAGCCCTTCCAGTGCCTCATACCAATAGTTCATAACGTCCCCCTCTAGGTGATGAATGATGCAACGCTCAGCCTAACTACCTGTTGTGCTTTCCGTAGCCGTTGGGCCTGAAACTGCCGTCCAGGAGAGCGGCCCAAACGTCCGGGCCTTCTCCCCATCCATAAATGACGCCGGCGAGGGCGACGCGGTAGCAGACTCCGCCCTTGAACCACGCCCGGACTTCGCCGCGGGGAGATGGTAGCCGCTGCTGTGTGACGTGGCTTGGGTCCGTGGAAATCGGACTTGTTGGAACGCCTCTAGCGGCCCTCCTACTACTGGCCATCGCTGATCCTCCATCCGAGAGTTGCCATGGCCTTAGGCGTCAACCCAAGGGACTCTGAGGCGTAGCGGCATTCCTGCGCTACCCATGCCGTGCCGCCGTCGTCGTCTGAGAGCAAGCGGGATTCATACTGCACCAGCAGGGCGACAGTTCCCCGGCATGAGTCGTCCCACTGCGTCGCCTGGGGAGACTCCCAAAGCTCGGTCCAGCGGGCCTTTTCCACAGCGGACCACTTCCTAGACTTTGGAAGGTCCGGGACAGGCAGTGTGCATCCTTCCGCGGGGAGCTCCACTAGCGCGGCCCTAATGGCTGCCTGCTGCGGCCTGTAGGCCCTTGAATTGGGCTTGGTCATATTCCTTTGAGTGCCCATTCAAGGGCCTCCTTTCGTCCTGCGGCTGAGGTTGAGCGGTTGGCGCGGGGATTACTGACCTCACCGGCGGTCTGGATTCTTTCGCGCCTTGGTGGTCCCCCCTGGGGTGGGGCAGGTGATGCCCGTCGCTGCACGGCGCGGGCATCACCTGTCGGCCGTCTGGTTACTGTGCTGCTCGGGCGGCGAGCTCGAAGGCGAGGGAGCTGTCCCGCTTGCTGTCTGCGATGCGTGCAGCTTCGGCCTGGGCTTGCTGCTGCTCTGTCTTGGTGCGTGCTGTCTCTGCCAGCTTGAGGGCTTCGGCCTTGGTGTTGAGGTGGAGTGTGAAGCCTGCGCGTGCGAGGTTGTGGAGTCCGTGACCTACGCCGGTGTACTCGGCTTCGGCCTGCCAGAGCTGGGCCTGTGTGTAGTTGCCGCTGATGTAGTGGAGGTAGGCGGGGCTGTTGTCCCTCTCGGTGTCCGCGATGGTGGCGCGGGCGTTGATGATCTGAGTAAGTGTGACCTTGGCGGCGGCGAGGTTGTGCCAGGCTTCCACTGCTTCCATGCCTGCGCTGAGGATGTCCCGTTCGTTGGCGTCGGGGGCGAAGTACTTGCCCGCTGTCTGGATCACCTTGGCGGCTTCATCGAAGGCGGGGCGGAGTGCTGTCACAAGCTTGTCAGCGTGGGCTTTGAGGGCTCCGAAGTACAGCGTGTTGATGGCTGACTGTGTGCCTTCTGCGGCGGTGATGATGCGCTCTGCTGCCATGATGGCGATGGCTGACTCGGTGAGTTTGGCGGCGATGTTCTTGGGGGTGATGGTGCCTGAGAGGATGCCGTCGTGCAGGTCCTGCACTGCCGGGGAGTTGGTGGCGGCGATGGCTGCGTTAGCCAGGGGGCTGGCGTCCTGGCATTCCTTGGGCAGGTCGATGGCGAGGCCGGCGAAGGTGCGGTCGATGCGGCGGATTTCTGCGAACATGGTGTTTCTCCTAAAGGGTGATCTTGCCGCTGAGTGCGGCGGTAAGTGATGCGGTGAGGGCGTCGCTGTTTAGTGCTGGTGGTTCGGGTGTTGCGGTTGGTTCTGGCCCTTGGGGCGCCGTGGTGCTGAGGCAGGGGCCGTCTCCGCGGTTCAGAGCGCAGAGGACGACGTGCTTAGCGTCGGCGCATTCGCAGGGGTTCATACGACGGGCCTTTCTATCTGGTCGATGAGTTCATTTGAGAGCCGGGTTGCGTCTTCCACGGTCAGGACGGCGAGGCAAAAGCGGTCCCGGAAGATGACAACTGATGGATCCCGAAAGCCGTTGGGGTTTTCGATGATGCCGGCGCGGGCGTGAGTGGCTGCGGATCCTTCGAGGTTCTGCCAGTACCGGCCGGCGTAGGAGATGAATGGGTTGTCGTTCACAGCTTCGGCCGTCCGTAGGGGCTGACTGAATCGAGGATCTGCCGTGACGCGAGGCCGCGCCTTACAAGATCCAAGGCCAGGGCTTCCGGGCTGGGCAATTCTTCCGGCTGGCGGGTGGGCTGCTGCTTCTTCCATCCCTGGTCGTGGCGTTGGGGCATTACTTGTTCTCCTTGGGCTGTTCGGTGGCTTCGAGCCTGTCGGCCATGTCGTGCAGCTTGTCTGCGAGGCGGCGGGCTTCGGTGTAGGTCAGGTGGGCAATAAGGCCGGTCTTGCCCCAAAGGGCGATGCCGCGGGTATCTGCCTTACAGTTGTCTTTCCATGCGTAGTAGCGGGGCGTTACGCCGGGGCGGGTCACTGGTCCCCCTGGCAGTGGTGGGCGAGCATGCGGGACTCTGCGGAGGTTGCGCGGCGCCTCCAGTAGTCCACTTGCTCTTGAAGATGGTTGGCGCGTTCCCAGAGGGCGGCTGCTGCTGCCGGGGCGTCCCAGCCGTCTAGGGTGCGGTCTGAGTAGATGCCTGCTGATGACTGGATGGAGCGGGGCGAATTTTCCAACGTCATTTTCCCTTTCCGTTTTGGCTGCTGGATTTGCGTTTGGTTGCGAGCTTGCGGGCGAGATCCTGTTTTGACGAGGCGGGAACGGCGCGGGTGTTGGGCTGTTTCGTTTGACGGGCCGCCTTCAGGGCGACGTGCTGCGCGGTGAGGTTTACAAAGCCGGCGAGGGTGGGCAGGTGTTCCCGATTGAAGATGATCTGTGACCGTAAGTTCTGGTGTGTGGCGTCCACTCCTGGGAGTTGCCCGGCTGCTGCCAGGAAGATCTTCTCTGCGGGGTTGTCGTTGCGGAGTTCTATGAATGAGGCTTGCCGGCGGAGGACTGGCCCGTAGCTGATGGTGGCGGGGTCTGCGAGGTTCATCAGTGGGGCCAGCATGTCCGGTGATAGCTCTGTGATTGCTTCCCGTAGGTCGATGCATGAGGCTATGGTGCGGATCCCGGTCGCTGCCATGGCGTGAAGCAGGGGGTGCAGTTCGGCGTCTACTGTCACCTCCAGGTCTTCGGCCGTGTGCAGTCGCACCATCTCGTGCACTGTGTGGTGTTCGGCGCAGACTGTGCAGCCGCATTCCCGGTACTTGGGCATCAGTATCTTGACGAGGCCGTTCAGGTTGTCCAGGAACGTGGTGTCGTAGGTCCAGGTCATACTGTCCGGTTTCACTACGTCGTGCATGTCGAGGATTTCGGCCATGTCGATGTATTCGGAGGGTTTGAAGGGCGGCTGAATCTCTCCCCGGAGCCGGGCGGCGAAGTAGTCCAGTGACTCCTGGGTGAGGCCGTAGGGTCGTTCCTGCCGGTATTCCTCAAATGAGGGGCTGGCGATAATGGCTTCCAGCTCGCGGGTGACCATGGCAACCATGCCGGCGCATTCCTTGCGGGCTCCGATGTCTGCGGGTTTCTTGAATCCGGCGGCCTTTATCTCCTCTGAGTAGTGGAGGGCTCCGGCGTCGAATAGGTGGCAAGCGAAGATGTTGCCGTCCTGGGAAACGCTGCGCCATTTCGTCGTGAGCCAGTCGTCTGTGTACGGGGCTTGGTCCGGGTGGCTCCTGCCGCGGTTGATCTTCCGCCACGGGCATTCCTGGCAGGGCTGCGGCCCGGCTGGTTCCATGCACCTTTCGGTGAAGTTGTCTTCAGCGGTTGTGCCGCAAGTGTTCTCTGTCATGTCTTCAGTTCTCCTTGGAGTGGTCAAGGCGTGCTTGCGGGCGGGGTGCGTCGTCGTGGGCGGTCAATACCGGGGATTCCGGTAGGGGCTGTTCCGGGGATCCGTCGGCGGCGGTTAGCTGGGGCTTGGCGGTCATGATGCCTTCCTTGGGCTGGGTGGTTTCGGTGGGCTCGTCGCCCGGTTCGTAGATGGCGAGGCGGGTCTCTGCCTCTAGTGCCCGGTTGGCCCATTTGCGGGCGTTTACGTGGGCTTCCTGCGCCCTCTCGCGGAGAGTGTCGCAGAGTTCGATGTACTCAGCTTTTGAGAGCTTCATAACGGCTACTGAGGGCTGGGGGTTGGTAGTCATTTGCTGGCCCTTTCGGTGTTTGCAACGCGTGCAACACGTTTTCCGCGTACTTTCCTAGATTCAATTCCCGTGAGAATCGAGCGGAGAACCTGTCGCACCTGTTGCAGTTCGATGTTTTTGCAGGTCAGAGGCATGTTTAGGAGTCCTCCAATTTGGCGGCTAGTCCGATGCCGCGGTAACCGCGTGACCGCCCAACAGTCCCGGCGGTGACGCCCTTGGTTCGCTTCAGTAGTGCTCCAAAGGCCGTGGAACTTAGCTGGGGTTCACCGTTGCGGCGTGCCCAGTCGGTGTACGCCTCAAAGAGAACCGAGGACGCTGCGGACGCGGCCGGGGACACGATGCATTCCTCAGCTACAAAGACGCTCACAGGGTCGTTGCTCTGCCTGTATTCGGCATCCGCTGCCAGGACTGCCGAGGGTGCTGCAAGTCCGATCTTCTGGTAGTCGCGGAGCCCTTCGACCGCCCATGTCAGGACGGCGTTAGTCTCGGCGGCGATGCGGGGCTCTATCGTGTGATCTTCGCGGCCGATGAATGACTCAGTGAATGGCACGACGCGGATCCGCGCCCATACTGCTTCTGAGTCGGCGTCGATGGCCGGGAGGTCATTGGTGAGCATGTAGAACGTATGGCTTGGCTCGAAGTTGATTCGGTCCCTGCCCATGAGTTTGGCCGGCACGACGTCGCCGCCTACAAGGTGTTTCATTCCGGCTTCGTCAAGCTTGGCGCCCTTGGGGATTTCGGACATTTCCACCCACCTGGCGCCGCGGAGGTCCATCATGGCGGAGAGTTCCGAGGCGCTTTTCTTCTCACCTTTGCGGCCGGCAACAAGCAGGTCATTCGCGCCCGATATCGCGTAGTCACCAAGTGCCGGCTTCATAGCGCGGGCAATGACGCCTTTCCCGTTCCGGCCGGAGCCGGTGGCAATGACCATGACGTGATCGAGCACTTTACCGATCAGGGCCATTCCGGCGTAGCGCTGGAAGAATCCGCGTACCTCAGCGTCAGGAAGACTTGAGGCGAGGAAGTCCCGCCACGCTTCCCCGGTGGCCGTGGGATCGTAGGCCGCGCCCGTGATCTTGGTAATCAGGTCCTTGGGATCGTGGGGCCGTAAGCGGAGCGTGTGGAGGTCCAGCGTTCCGTTTTGGCAGTTCAGCAACCATGGGTCAAGGTCCACCTTTGCGGCGAATAACTTGCGGGCTGCCAGGCTGAGGACTCCGGCGGAGCCCGTGGCCGTCATGCTTGCCCGGACATCTGACTGCAAGTCGCGGTCTGCCTGGGCCTCCATCCAGCTCACTTTGAGCATGTCTGTGAGGATCTGGTTTACCCGTGCCTGGCTCGCGTCAGGTGCCCACCGGGCGCCATCCCAGTAGTGCCAGCCATTGCCGTCCACGTAGAGCGCCTTACCGGCGGCGAAAGTGGCGAATCGGGCTGCTATACGCTGGTGGGACCGGAGCCCAGCGTCGTCCCATGAAAACGGCGCTTCGGGCTCGAAAGCGTCGGCGCGGAAGTAGTCGGGAATTTCATTGGTAGCCGTCATTTGGCATCCCCCTTGGTGAAGTAGCCGAATTTCCCGGGGGTCTCATGTTCAAGTTCCCAGCGCCGGCATTCCCAATAGCTCCACCGAGCAAAGGTCATCACGATGTGCCCCGCAAAAGGACGGTGACGCGGCGGACCTGCTCCGGCGTGAGTGGTGGCCAGGATGCAACCATGGCGGCTATGTGGGCGGTCAACTTGTCGTTTGCAGTTGATTCCATGCCCGGCCTACTTCTGGAAGGCGGCGGCCACTTCGGCGGCATCAAAGCGGATAATGCGCGGCCCGAACCTGTAGGCCGTTAGTGTGCCGTCTTTGATGCGGCGGTAGATCGTGGATCTGCTGACGTTGCGATCACGCATGACGTCTGCGATAGTTAATTTTGGATCGCTCATTATGAACTGTCCCCTTTGCATAAATGTCCTGGCGGATATGACATGCAAGCCTGATCTTTGAATCTCGGCCAAGAGAGTCTCTGATCTTGAAGCCCGCCCGGGTTTAGTTCTTTGGTGGAGCTACCGGGCGGGCTTCTCTGCGCTGCTAAGAAATAGCTTGCCACACTACGGAATAATTGTCGGGGTACAAAAGTTGCATTCCTCCCCCGCACGCGCCCATTTGGATTAGATTTTTCCTGTGGATGAAACGTGCAGACCGGGGGAAATATTGAAACCGCAGAAACCGCAGGAGACGACTGTTCACGACTATTCACTACTGTGCACGACTGTACATAGCGCGTTTTCGTACTAGAGTCCCCCCGAGGCCTGTGGATAACTTGAGATTTATGTCAAGCTAGGGCCGTGACCTGATTGTTACAATCAAATCCAAAACTCGGCCGTTCTAAGGATGTTTCGGCTCGCCTCAGCTCATAGGGCGTAGCGGGGACATGTCCACAGAGGACCTATCGAATTCTCCGCGGTGGGGTCCGGTCGGGCGGAGGGTGATGTCGAAAACGGCGCGGAGTAGCTCGCGCTGAACGTCCGGGGCGGCTGACAGGAATGCGGCGCCGGGGTGCTCCGCGAAAGCGAATTCAGCCATAACCCTGCTGCCGCTAGTCGCGGCTGCCTGGTCTTTCATTGAATCGAGTTTCTGCTCAATTTCCCGGCTGCCCTCAATTAGTTGGCTTTCCGTTATGGCGCCTTGGGCAAACATTCGAGCTAATGAATTCTTGCGGGAAATCAATTCACCAATATCCGCCGATTCAGCCGGCCGCTCATTCTCTGCCAGTAGTTGAGCCTCCGCCCTGACTGCCGCCTTATGATCTTGGCGGTCTATATGCGCAGCCGCCACCCGCTTCACATAGTCATCCAGCGGGGCCATTGCACGGTTAGCGTGGCCGGGCGTGTACTTGCCGCCCTCCTGGTGGATCTTGCAGCGGTAGGACCGGCGGTAACCTTCGGCGCCAAAGCCGGTCATGTACCGGCCGCAAAAGCATTTCACGATGCCGCTTAGGAGGTACTTGAATTTGGCCTCCGACTGCTGCGGCCTGTCCGGGCTGCTGAGAATGGCCTCACACTGCCGGAATAGCTCGAGCGGGACAATCGCGGGCCATGAGTCGGCTACCACTTCGCCGTGGAACGTCAGTAGTCCGGCGTTGCGCGGCCTTAGGAGGACGCGGCGGACCTGAGTGGTAATCATCTGCTTGCCGGACAGGCTGACGGCTCCAGCGTCCGCCCATGCCCTCGTAACGCTAATCAGCGACTTGCCGGCAACAATGGATCGTGTCCCATCCAGAATGAACTTAGCGGCGACGGGTTCAATTTCGATCGTGTCGCCGGGCTTATGCCATCCCCAAGGGATCCGTCCGCCTAGGAACTTGCCCTTAGCTGCTGCCTGAGCTTTCTGCGCGGCGATCCTTTCGCCTTTGTGGTCTGACTCGTGCTGTGACCATGCGGCCACGGTCTTAGCCACAGCTAGGCCGGTGGCGCTGGAGAGATCCAGGAGGCCGGCGGTGACCTGATGGGTCACGACGCCGCGGGGCTTGCAAATATCGATGTAGCGTTCGAGCTCCCGCGTTCGGCGCATCAGCCGGTCTGAGTGGTAGCAGAGTACGGCATCTATGCGGCCGGCCCGGATGTCGGTAAGCATCAGCTCATAGGCGGCCCTGTGGCGGCCTGAGTATGCGCTGATGTCGTTGTCTGTGTAGACCTCCGCCACTTCCAAGCCAAGCGTTTTGGCGAGGTCACGGCATAGTTGCTCTTGACGTTCTACGCCTAGGCCCTGGCCTTGCTGGTCCCTGCTGATGCGTGCGTAGATCGCGGCGCGGGTTCCCTGGGCGTTAGTCATGGACCCAGTTTATCCGGCAGGTAACTTGACACAATCCCCGCGTACTCAGCTGTCGCCATACCCGCTTCCGATGCCGTGAGCCGTTGCCGCCGCTCCATCGCCCCGCGGATAACCGGGTAGAGCTGCACAACGTTGCCGGTGGGCTGCGTCGCCTCCTGCCGCTGACAGGTGCACGCATCCCATTCGGGGCCAGCCGGCCCTGCGGAGTCCCAGCCTGTTGTGCCGACAACTCCCTTCCCGGGCTGAGGTGCCGGGGCGGGGGCAATGCTGTATTGGGTGATGGTCATGGTGGTGTTTCCCTTCTGTGCTCCGGCCGAGTTGCCGGCTACTTCGACTCTTCCGGTGTTCCAAAGCGGCGGTAAGGGCGAACCCCTGCCAAGTGGAAAAGGTGGCCATTTCCGCGCCTGTGGAGGAATGGAGAGGGCGTCTGCGGGTGCACACCGCAGTCCGCTGCCCTGAGAGCGGGCCAGCGGGCCGGCGGTCAACGCCTCAGGATCCGGAGGGCACCAGGGCCAGGAGAACCGGGACCACGCCCAGGCAGATGAAGGCAGGCAGTGAGCACAGGCCCAACGGAATGACCAGCTTTACGCCCAGGGAGGCGGCTCGTTTCTCGGCAGCACGGAACCTTTCCCGCCGTAACCGGGCAGCTTGGGCGTAGAGAATGGCCGATGACGGAGCGCCGGTCAGCGCAGCGAATCCGAGGGCGTCACGCAGCTCCAGGACCTCAGGCAGCCGGACTTCGGAGCTGCGCCATGCGGTCTCCCAGTCGGCACCGATAGCGAGGGCCGACACCACGGGGCGCAGTGCCTTGCTGTAATCCTTGGACGCGGAGGCCGCCACGAGCTCCAGTGAGCGGCCAATCCCTGACCCGGCGTCCAGCATGGCGGCTACCAGCTCGAGCATCATGGCAGTGTCGCGAAGCCCGTCAACGGAGTCCTCGCCGCTGGCCCGGGAGCGAGCGCTGCCGGCACCCGGGCTTCTCCCTTGCCCGGCAGGCCCGTTGCTCAACCTCAGCAGCCGCTGCCGTACCCGGCCGGGCTGGGAGAAGGCCAGATAGGAGGCGAGGATAAGCACGATGACGAGCGCCGCGACGGTCATCAGAGGGGAGGTCATGGCGCGGCCCCTGCCGCAGCATGCACCAGCCGGGCGGACCAGATTCTTCCCGCTATGGTCAAGGCAACTCCTGCGGCGAGCGCGGCCATTCCCAGCGGCGTACCGAACAACATGGCCAGCGGATCCACCCCCAGCGCCATGCCAAGCCCCAGTCCCATCACGGGAAGCCAGGTCAGAAGACTCACGGTGGCCTTGGGTCCGGCCAGTGCTGTTTCTCTGGCAGCGTCGGCGTCATCCTCCACTTCCAGTTGGGCCGCAAACCGGGCCAGGACCTCAGCCAGCGGACAGCCGCTGGCTTCGGCTATATCGAAGCACGCAGCCAGTTCCAGCCAGATCCGTGGCTCCCTGCCCGCTGCACGCGGAAATGCCGCCGGAGCGGAGCGCCTGATGGCTTGCGATACCGGCAGGCCGCGGAAGGCTGCTGCCCGCACAGCGCCGAGCACGGTCAGGGAGCCTGCGCTCAGGCCCGGCCTTTTCCGGGCGCCCCCTGGCTTCTGCGCAGGCGCTAAGACCTGCCCGGTCCCCTGTATCTGTGGTCTCCGTGCCGGTTCCGGTTGTTCGCCAGCGCCTTCAGGCCGGCGTGGACCCGTGCCGGGGTGGCCCTGGTGGACCAGCCATAATTCGTCCCAAAGCCTTGAGGGCGTGCGTCCGCCCTTGAGCAACGCAGCCAATTGCTGCACCACCAGTGTCAGGGACAGCTGCTCGCGGTCCTTGTCCGCACGGTGTGCCTTGCCCCACAGGATCCATAAGCCGGTTCCAATCCCGGAACGGCGCGAGCCGGCATGCCCTGCGGCACCCCTACCGACCCCGCCCCAACGTTGGGCGGCCGGTCCGGCGGCACGACGAAAGCGGCCCGCAACGCCGCCCGGAGGCCTCAGCAACAGGATGACCGCCAGCATCAAAGTGCCGGCCAGCAGCAGTGTCACGCCGCAGCACCCAGGTCCGGAGACAGGCCCAGCCGCCCGCTTAGCATTTCCCAGCCGGGACCGGTACAGGTCTCGCCGTCTCTGTTCTCCAGAGCCGGCACCACAACGAGTCCGGCCGGACCGTCCTGCAGTACGCCCACGCAGGCTACCCGCCGGCCGTGGCGGGCCCGCGCAACATGGATGACAACATCGAGAGCACTGGCCGCCTGCAGCCGGACGGCGTCCGGGCCCAGGCCTGCGAGCGCACCGAGCGCCGTCAATCGTGCGGGGACCGCCGTGGCGGTGTTGGCGTGGATGGTGCCTCCTCCACCGGTGTGGCCGGTGTTCATTGCCGTCAGGAGTTCCCGGACCTCAGCACCCCGGCACTCCCCCACCACCAGCCGGTCCGGGCGCATCCGAAGTGCCTGCCGGACGAGCTCGCCCAGATCCACCTCGCCGCCGCCTTCCAGGTTTCCGTGCCGGGACTCAAGCGAAACAATGTGCGGATGAACGGGGTTCAGTTCAGAGGCGTCCTCGATCAGCACCAGCCGTTCCGCGGGTGAGCACAGCCCGAGCAGGGTGGAGAGCATGGTGGTCTTCCCTGAGCCTGTGGCTCCGCTGATGAGGAAACTCAGCCGATGCTCAACAATGCGTTCCAGTACCTCCTGCACCACGCCGCAGAACATGCCGCCGACGCGGAGTTCATCCATGGTGAAGACCTGTTCCCGCCGGATCCTGATGCTCAGCAGCGTGCCTGCTGTCGAAATGGGCGGCAGGATCGCATGGATGCGGTAGCCGCCGTCCAACCGGACATCAACGCAGGGCGAGCCGTCGTCCAGCCGCCTGCCGCCGGCTGCCACGAGACGGGAGGCCAGGGCCCGCACCTGGGCCTCACCGTCAAACGAGACCCCTGCGGGTTCAATGCCGCTCCCGCGGTCAATCCAGACCGAGTCCGGCGCGTTCACAAAAATGTCGGTGACCCGAACGTCCCGGGTCAGCTCCTGGAGGGGGCCGAGGCCGTTCAGTTCCGCGCTGATCCTTTCAACGGCTGCCAGCGAGCCGGCGGTCCCCAGCAGCCTGCCGGTGGCCTGTACTGCCGCCGCGACACGGGAGGCCGTGACCGGGCCGGAGTCTGCCATGACTGACTCGCGGACCGTCTCCAGCAGGGCTGAATCAAGCCCCCGCCGGTCCAGCACCCGCGCCTGGCGGCGGCGGGTTCCGTTCAGCTTGTCCGGCAGCGGCGAAACGAACTGCGGAGCGGGTGCCGGCGTTACAGGTTGCCTCCCGCCGAACGGTCCTGCAGTCATGGCAAGTCTCCGACCGCAATTTCGCCGGCGACCAGATCAAGAACCGATGCGGCGAAGTGCCTGACGCTCCGTCGGTTGCCAAACTCAAGCAGCCGCCCGTTCTCGCCGGCCGCGGTGACGCCGCGCAGTTCGGGAACCCGGCCTTGGACCGGCAACCCCACGGCGTCGGCAATCAGGCCGCCGTCCAGAGCGGCTCCGGTCTTGCCCCGGACCAGCAGGGCCGCCTCAACCGGCGGAAGCTCATGAAGGAGCCTGGCGGTGGCCACCGCGGCCCTGAGTTGCGCCGGCACCACTACGAGGAGCCGGTCGCAGTCCCAGGCGAAGAGTTGCACCGGCTCGGCACCGCGGCCAATGTCCACCACCACGAGTTCATAACCGCGCCGGGCTGCATCCAGGACTCCGCCCGCGGTGGCGGCGTCCACCGGCGCAGTCCTGTCCCTGCTGCCGGGCCACGACAGGAAAGAAAATCCTCCGACGACCGGAAGGGAATCAGCCAACTGTTCCGGGTCGATGCTGCCGCTGGCGCCTGCAAGGTCCGGCCAGCGCAGGCCGGGCGTCTCCTCGGCGGCCAGCGCCAGTTCCAAACCGCCTCCCCAGGGGTCCCCGTCAACGAGCAATACACGCACTCCCAGGCCGGCTGCCGCCTGGGCGATCCAAATGGCGGAGGTGGTGGCACCGGCCCCGCCGCAGCCCCCGGTAATTCCCAGAACCAGGCCGCCGGTCTCCGGCGAGCGCGATCGGCTCAGGTACTCGGCCAGCCACGCACCGGCGTCCGGAAGCACTGCCACCCGTTCGGCCCCGAGGGCCGCGGCGAGATGCCAAAGACTGTCCCCCTCACCGTTCAGACCGACGAGCACGGCGGGTGCCCGGCGCCGCGGCGGCAACTCCCGGACATCGCTTCCCACCAGCACGGCGGCGGCGGAATCCCAGTACAGGGCCGCAGCTGTGACGTCAGCCACCACCCGCAGCTGGCTCCCGGCCGCGGCCACAATCTGTTCAACCTCACCCTGCAGGACGTCGTAGCCTGTGACCAACAGCACCTCGGCGGCTGCGGAATCGGGCAGCCACGCGCTCCCTCCCGCGCCGGCACCCGGCGCACCCGGCGCACCCGCGCCAACCGTGCCGGGCCGGGTTCCGCGCGGAGGCGACGGCCTGGCCCGGGACACGCGCGTCTCTGGCTGCTCGGAAGGGGACGGCGATAGCTGGTGCCTGCTCATGGAGCAACTCTCCATTACCGCCCGTCACGGAAACAGTGCCGGGCCGCGCTATGTGGACAACTCCCGAGCGGGAAACGGCCGGCTACTGCTTTCCGTACTTCCGGTGCACGGCCTGCTTGCTGACTCCCAGGCAGAGGGCGATTGCCTCCCACGAGAGCCCGGCCTGCCGTGCTTTGCGGACCAGGGAGGCTTCCGTGCGGCCTACTTCCTTCTGCAGTTCCGCGACGGCGTACAGCGCTTCAGCGGGACCTTTCCCGTCCATCGATGCCACCAGCGTTTTCATCCGATCCACCTCCATGCGTCAACATTAGTTGACAACCCGCGGAACGTCAACACATGTTGACGAACGTTGCACGCCAACACCGCTGGACAAGGCAGAATTGACCCCATGTATCTGCTGCTCGCCGCCCACTCCCACGGCGCCGCCCTCCAGCAGGTCACACAGGCGGGCGATCCGCACCCGGACCGCCCTGAACCGCGGCTGATCAGCGCAAGCGAGCTGCCCGGCGTCGTACGCCACCTTGAAACCCGGCCACGGGAGGCGGCACCCCGCTGGATCTGGCACCGCACCCAGGACTGGTATCCGGCGCTGCTCGCGGCCGGCGTGGAAGTGGAACGCTGCTACGACCTGAGCCTCTGCGGCACCATCCTGGCGTATTCGGAGTTCACCGCCCACACCGAATACGCGCAGCAGGCGGAGAAAGCCCCGCTGGATGATCCCCAGGAACCGCCGCGCGCCCTTCAGCCGCCGCCTCCGCCGGCCGATCAGGGTGCCTTGTTTGAGGACGTCCGGCACCGGTCCCCCCGCCATACCCTGTCGGAACTGCGTGCGGAGTATGCCGCGCAGCAGGCCGCCCTGGCCGACGCAGATCCGCTGGAGAACAAGCGGAAACGGCTGCAGTTGCTGCTCGCCGCCGAATCCGCCGGTGCCATGATCGCCGCGGAGATGCAGCATGCCGGCGTTCCGTGGCGCGAGGACCTGCATGAGCAGATCCTGGCCGACTATCTGGGGCCGCGGCCCCAGCCGGGCCACCGGCCGGCGAAACTTGAAGCCCTGAACAACGAACTGCGGAACCTCCTCAATTCCCCCGCGCTGAACCCGGATTCCCCGCAGGACCTGATGCGTGCCCTGCACCGCAACGGCATCGAGGTCAAGAGCACGCGGCAGTGGGAACTGATGGAGTCCAGCCATCCCGCCATCGAGCCGCTCCTGGCCTATAAAAAGCTGTCCCGCCTGCACAGCGCCAACGGCTGGGCCTGGCTGGACGCGTGGGTGAGTGACGGCCGTTTCCGGCCCGAGTATGTGGTGGGTGGCGTGGTCTCCGGGCGGTGGGCTTCCCGCGGCGGCGGTGCCCTGCAGATTCCGCGCCAAATCCGCGGCGCCGTCCATGCCGGGCCCGGCCATAAACTCATCGTCGCCGACGCATCGCAGCTGGAACCCCGGGTCCTGGTGGCCCTCGCGCAGGACTCGAAGATGGCTGCGGCCGCGCGCGACAAGGATCTGTATGCGGGCATCGCCGCCCAGGGCTTCGGTGGCGATCGCGCCAAGGCCAAGACAGCCCTCCTGGGGGCTATCTACGGTGCCACGACCGGAGAATCTGGACGGCTCATGCCCCAACTTGCGCGGACCTACCCGCATGCCGTCGGCTTCGTGGAGCAGGCTGCCCGCGAGGGTGAAGCCGGCGGCACCGTGACCACACGGCTGGGCCGCAGCAGCCCGCCGCCGTCGCAATCCTGGTTCCGGAGCCAGCAGTCCGCCACCGCGGAGGAGCAGCGCCGCGCGGAATCGATCGCCCGCTCCCGCGGCCGGTTCACGCGGAACTTCGTGGTGCAGGGCTCGGCCGCTGATTGGGCGGCCTGCTGGCTGGCGGAATTACGACGGCGGCTGCGGGCGTTGCGTGCCGACGGTTCCGTTCAGGCGGAACTCGTCTTCTTCCTGCATGACGAGGTGATGGTACATGCGCCGGAGGCGGGTGTTGCCGCCTGCATCCGCGCGATCGAGGATGCCGCGGCCGCCGCCAAGGAGCTGCTGTTCGGACCAATCCCGGTGGAATTCCCGGTCAGCGTGGCCGTGGTGGACTCGTACGACAACGCCAAGTAGCCCAAAGTAACCTACCCGGCAGTAGCTGGTTCTACACAGTGACCAAGGTTACAGTCGGGGAAGCCCCGCTTATGCAGAGGGTGGGGGCTCGACGTGCAAAGACGCATAAGGGGAGGTCCGGAGCATGCCCGGAAAATTTGAAATACACCGCGTTGGCGACGAAGCATACCGCTTCAAACTGACAGATAAGAACGGCAAAATCGTTGCCGTATCGCCGGATTTCAAGCACCTCGGTGCACTGAAGGACGGCATCAATGCCCTACGCGAAAACGCCGCAACAGGCGTGGTGGTGGATCTGCGCCATAAACCACATCCCAGCTAGTGGGGCGAAACAGCACCCGGCGAGGGCCCGGCCACCAGGCCGGGCCCTCGCCGTTTAAGCTGGCAGGCTCAGCACTAAGCCGGCAGGCTCAGAACGCCACCTCGTGTACGCGGCTTCGGTCCCATGGAACCGCCCAGCCCAACTGTTCGAAGAGGCCGTCGAGGATGATCCCCGTGAAGCCCCACACCAGCACACCGCAGACGGCGAAGGCCGGGCTGCTGAAGGTTTTGCTGCCACGGCTGACTGTTGCCGTAACCCGGTTGTCCGGGTCCAGAAGGTCACGGACGGGGACCCGGAAAACCTGTGCTGATTCGCCGTAGTCCACAACGCCCACGGGCGACGGCGAAGCCCACCATCCGAGCACGGGCGTCACCAGGAAGTTGCTGCGGGCCAGTCCGAGTTCCTGCAGCGTCCCGAGGACTTCGACGCCGGACGAGTCAAGCCCCGTTTCCTCTTCCGCCTCCCGAAGGGCCGCGGCCACCGGGGTTTCGCCGTCGTCGATGCCGCCGCCGGGGAAGGCGACCTGGCCCGGGTGCGAGCCCAGGGTGTGTGCCCGTTCAAGCAGGAGCACGTCCAGGTCGGCGGCGGCCAGCGGTTTGTTCGAGGACGCCGGGACATCGTCCAGCACGCCGAACAGCATCAGAACGGCTGCCTTCCGGGCAATCGCTTCGTCCACGGTCAGCGCGGCCCAGGCAGTATTCGGCGCGGTAACGTTCCCGTCGTCCGATCGCTGCACCAGGTCGATCAGGTCCTGGCGGGCGCTCATGTGAGCCGCCTCTGGGATTCCATGCGGATTTCCGCAGCCCGATGGGTTTCGGCCAGCAACTGTGCCAGCAGGGCTTCATTGCCGGGCGCAAGTTCGTATTTCAGCAGCTTGGCCGCCTTCCCGGGATCGGTTTCACCCAGCCCGTAGCTGGGGCACCAGTTGGCCACCGGGCAGGCCCCGCATGCCGGCTTGCGTGAGTGGCATACCCGCCGACCGTGGAACACCACCCGGTGCGAGAGCATGGTCCAGTCCTTCGGTTCGAACAGTTCGGCGACGTCGTGCTCGACCTGTACGGGATCTTCGGATTCGGTCCACCCGAACCGCCGCGCCAGCCGGCCGAAGTGCGTGTCAACGGTGATGCCGGGGATGCCGAACGCGTTACCCAGCACCACATTCGCTGTCTTCCTGCCAACCCCGGGAAGGGTCACCAGGTCCTCCAGCCGGCCGGGCACCTCGCCGTTGTACTCATCAACCAGGCGATGGCTGAGCGCGAGCACGTTCTTCGTTTTGGCCCGGAAGAACCCGGTGGGCTGCAGGATCGCTTCCAGCTCGGCGGGCTCGGCTTCGGACATGGCCCGCGCATCCGGGTACCGCGCAAACAGGATTTTGGTGACCTGGTTGACCAGCACATCGGTGGTCTGCGCGGACAGGACCGTGGCCACCACCAGTTCAAAGGGGTTCCGGAAATCGAGCTCGGCGTGGGCGTAGGGGTATTTCTCCGCCAGGGCTTTATTGATCCGCCGCGCCCGGCGCTTTAATGCCAGCAATGACTCTGCCGGGCGGGGTGCGGCAACTCTGGCCGGTGCGGCGCCGGCTGAACGGGAGATGGCCACGTGACCTGGCTAGCCGCGCTCGATGTTGCTGAGGTCGCGCAGGACGCCCAGACGACCGTCGGTGTGCTGGACCAGGAATTCGTGGCCACGGTCCTCCAGGGCGAGCACCCAGCCGCCGGGTTCGATCACGAATGCAGGGGCACCCGTCCGGGGATCGACGGCGGTGCGGTGTTGCGCCACGGCAAACCAGAAAGCCTCGTGGACCGGCGCATCCGATTCTTCCGGCCGGCTGGCAGGGTCCACAGTCGCCCCGATCGGCTCTGCGCTGCGCACCTGCTGATGCACGGCCGTGGCGGCAGGTTCCGCTGCAGACTGCCGGGCAGGGGCCTGCGCGGCGCCGTCGTGCACTGGTTCGGGCGCGGCCGCGGGCGCCCCGGTGGGAGCGGCCTGATCAGCCGTCGCGGCGGCCGGGACGTCACCCATCCTGGTTTCCTCCGCGGCGGACGCGGCGCGGGCGTTTGGCTGCGGGGCTGAAGGAACGACGTCGGCGGCTTGCGTTGCCGGAGTCGGGTCACCGGCCGGGGTCCACTCCCGGACTTCCGGGGCCGAGGACACTGCCGTGGCCCCCGGGGTGGCGGTGCCGTCAGCAGTACCGGCCGCAGGCGCCGAGGCATCCGGGGCTGAAGCGGCCTGTGCGGACGGGCCGGAATGTTTGGACGGCCACAGGCCGGCAGGGAGCCCGAAACCCCGTTTGGACCCGGCCCCGGATGCGGCAGCGGGCTTGGGCTCCTTCGGGGTATGCGGCTTGGGGAGCGGGACCGCTGACTCGCGGGCCACCAGGTGGGCAGTGGTTTCCTCACGTCCCAGGAAGTCCCCGGCGAAGAACGGGATGAAGCGGCCCAGCACAGTCGCTCCGAAGAGGATCACGGAACCCACCAGGCCCACGAGAAGGCTCGGGACGTAGGCAGCGGCAGCGGAAACAAAGAAGAATGCCAGTGCGAAGGACGCCACCACGGAGGCGAACTGGTCAACGGAGAGCGATCCGATGCGGACCTTCGTTGCGGGGGCAAGCCGGCGGGCGGCAAAAAGTGCGGTGACGATCAGTGGCAGCACAATGCCGAGGCCGAGGAAGAACAGGCTGCCGGCGTTCCAGAGATTGAACCGGCCAAAGAAGATCGGAAGCAGCGAGGCGATCAGCAGGACCAGTGTGGCCGCGAAAACCGCGAGGTCCCGGATGGTGAAGGGACCCAGCACAGCCTGGTTGGTGGTGCCGGGTTTGGCGGAAGCAGGCCGCTGTGAACCGCTGGCGGCGCCGTCCCTTTCGGTTGCGCCAGGCCCTGCCTCCGTTGCACGGCCCGGTTTCTGGCCGACGATTTGCTGGTTCATTCTGTTCTCCTAAGCGTGGCGGCACGGGACGGTTCCGTCCCAAAAACTGTGCCGTCCGGAACGGCGGCAGCCAGCGGTCCCGGGCAATGTTGCACCGGATCCGGCAGCTCCGTAGAAAGTCACAATCCAATCTCAGCCTAGTCATCCGCATGGCCGATCACTAGCTGATCCGCCCCCGTGGAAGGGCGCCGGGCGCGCTTCCGTAACCATTCACCGCTAAATAAATGCCGTTCGCGGGCTGCACTGTGACAGGTGACACATCGGAACGGGCTGGGCATTAGGCTTGGTTCCGGAACAGCTGTTTGCGGAACATTCGTGACCTGCCGTGCCCCGTAATGCGCACTGCGGCGGAGTATGGCCGGGTGACGGCATGCCGCAGAAAAGACCGATGAATGATGAGGTTCACCATGTCCCAGGACACTCCCGGCTCCACCGCCACCGCCACTGCGGCCACCGCACAGAGCGACCAGCAGGGCGACGCAATTTCAAACCTGCTGCACGAGAACCGCACCTTTGCCCCCAGCCCCGAATTTGTTGCCGACGCCGTTGTCACCGCAGCAGATTATGCGGAGGCCGACGCCGACCGTCCCGCGTTCTGGGCACGGCAGGCCCGGGAGCTGCTGACCTGGTCCAAGGACTTCACCGAGACCTTGGATTGGTCGAATCCGCCGTTCGCGAAGTGGTTCGTGGGCGGTGAGGTCAACGCGGCCTACAACGCCCTGGACCGGCACGTCGAGAACGGCCTGGGCGACCGGGTGGCCATCTATTTCGAGGGCGAGCCCGGCGACACCCGCACCTACACCTACGCCCAGCTCACCGATGAGGTGAAGCAAGCCGCCAACGCGTTTGAGTCCCTCGGTGTGGAAAAGGGCGACCGCGTGGCCGTCTACCTGCCCATGATTCCCGAAGCCGTGATCACGCTGCTGGCCTGCGCCCGCATCGGGGCCGTGCACTCCGTCGTGTTCGGCGGCTTCTCCGCCGAAGCCCTCCGCTCCCGCATCGACGACGCCGAAGCCAAGCTCGTGGTCACCGCCGACGGCACCTACCGGCGCGGCAAGCCCAGCGCGCTGAAGACCGCCGTGGACGAGGCCCTCGCGCACGAGGGCGAGCACACCGTCCAGAACGTCGTGGTGGTCAAGCGCAACGGCCAGAACGTGGACTGGCACGAAGGCCGGGACCACTGGTGGGATGACACCGTCGGGCAGGCATCCGCCCAGCACACCGCCGTCGGGCACGACTCAGAGCACCCGCTGTTCATCCTCTACACCTCCGGCACCACGGGCAAGCCCAAGGGCATCCTGCACACCACCGGCGGCTACCTCACCCAGGGCGCCTACACCCATAAGGCAGTCTTCGACCTGCACCCCGAGACGGACGTGTACTGGTGCACGGCCGACGTCGGCTGGGTCACCGGCCACTCCTACGTCGCCTACGCCCCGCTCATCAACGGCGCCACCCAGGTCATGTACGAGGGCACCCCGGACTCCCCGCACCAGGGCCGCTGGTGGGAGATCATCGAAAAGTACAAGGTCTCCATCCTCTACACCGCCCCCACCGCCATCCGGACATTCATGAAGTGGGGCCGGGAGATCCCGGACAAGTATGACCTCTCCTCCCTGCGGGTCCTGGGCTCGGTGGGCGAATCCATCAACCCCGAAGCCTGGATGTGGTACCGGGACGTTATCGGCGCCAACAAGACCCCCATCGTGGACACCTGGTGGCAGACCGAAACCGGCGCGCAGATGATCGCCCCGCTCCCCGGCGTGACCGCCACCAAGCCCGGCTCCGCACAGACCCCGCTGCCCGGCATCGCCGTGGATGTGGTGGACGAGATGGGCGAGTCCGTGCCCAACGGCCACGGCGGCTTCCTGGTGATCCGCGAACCCTGGCCCGCGATGCTCCGCGGCATCTGGGGCGACCCTGAACGGTTCAAGGACACCTACTGGTCCCGGTTCGAGGACATGTACTTCGCCGGCGACGGCGCCAAGAAAGACGAGGACGGTGACATCTGGCTCCTGGGGCGCGTGGATGACGTCATGAACGTCTCCGGGCACCGCCTCTCCACCACCGAGATCGAATCCGCCCTGGTTTCCCACCCGGCCGTGGCCGAAGCCGCCGTCGTGGGCGCCGCGGACGAGACCACCGGCCAGGCCGTCGTCGCGTTCGTCATCCTCCGCGGCGACGCCGTGGACTCCGGCGACGCCATCGTCCAGGAACTCCGGAACCACGTCGGCAAGGAAATCGGTCCCATCGCCAAACCGAAGACCATCCTCGTGGTCCCGGAACTGCCCAAGACCCGTTCCGGGAAGATCATGCGCCGCCTCCTCAAGGACGTCGCCGAAGGACGGGACCCGGGCGACGCCACCACCCTGGCCGACAACACCGTGATGCAACAGATCGCGGCGTCGCTGCGCAAGTAGGTCCAGGGTTGCGGGTGGGAGTTATCCTCCGCGCGCTGCCGGAGGGCAAGGCCCGGGCCCGTAGGATTCTGCACCATCATTCACGTGCCGCTGCCGCCGGACGCCGGAAAGCAAGGGGGCACGCGCCCGGCGGGCCGAATGATGGTGCAGGATCCGACCGGTAAATTGGACCCATGACTGAACACGCCACCGAAAGCGTCCGGACCGGTACCGGCACCACGGCCGGCCGGGGCACCATTCTGGTGATCAACGGCCCCAACCTCAATCTGCTCGGAACCCGCGAGCCGGAAAAGTACGGCACCTCCACGCTCGCCGACGTCGAACGGCTCGCCGCCGACGCCGCGAAAGCGCATGGGTTCGACGTCGAATGCGTCCAGTCCAACCACGAGGGGGTCCTGCTCGACGCTATCCACGCGGCCCGCACCAACGCCGTCGGGATTGTCCTGAACGCGGGCGCGTACACGCACACGTCCGTTGCGCTGCGCGACGCCCTGGCGGCGGTGCAGCTGCCCGCCGTCGAAGTGCACATCACCAACGTGCACCAGCGGGAGGAGTTCCGTCACCACTCGTTCCTGTCACCGGTGTGCGCAGCCGTGATCGTGGGAGCCGGCGTGTTCGGCTACAAGCTCGCCATCGACTACCTGGCCGACGTCCTCTGATTCAGGCCCGCCTCCGGTCCGGGGGCGCTACTTCTGGATGCACTGCCCCGATGACACGGGGGCGCTGAACCCGGCAGCCTGGGACGCCACCGGGTAGAGGTCCTCCATGGTGATCGCGAAGCCCAGTTCTGCGTCCGAGGTTGCCTTCGCGAAGATGACGCCGGCCACCTGGCCCTCAGTGGTCAGCAGCGGGCCGCCGGAGTTTCCCGGCTGGACGTCCCCGGCCAGCCGGTAGATGTCCTCAGGGGCCGGGTTCTGGCCGTAAATGTCAGGCACCAGGACCGAGGCGATGTCCTGGACGGTGGCGGGGTTGGACTTGAAGGGGCCGCCGTGAGGATAGCCGGCGAAGGCCGCCTGGCTGCCGTTGGGAAGGTCCGAGGCCAGGGCCAGCGGCTCGGACGGCAGGCCGTCAACGGCCAGGACGGCGAGGTCATGCCGGGTGTCGAAGTAGACCACACGTCCCGGCATCGCTCCGCCGTCGGGGATCTCCACCACCGGCTGCGACACGCCCGCCACCACATGGGCGTTGGTCACAACCCGTCCCGGGGAAACCACAAAGCCGGTGCCGGTCTGGTTCTGGCCGCACTGGTAAGCCGTTCCGGCGATTTTCAGGACCGAGTCGGCGGCCCGGTTCAGGGCCCGTGTATTAGTGCTGGCGTTAGGCACGGACACTTTTGGCCCCTGCCCCAGGCCTTCGATCAGCGTGGGGATGCCGTTGCCGATCACCGTTGAACGCAACTGCGCGAGGGTCGCCTTCACCGGGACCGGCGTCAGGCCGTCGATGTAGCGGATCACCTTGGACTCCGCCAGCTGCTGGGACACAAAGGGAACGCCCAGGGAGCTGACGCTGAAGGCCAGCATGGACATCACCAGCGCTGACACCACCACATTGACGATGCCGCCAATAAGCCGGTCCGCCGCCCGTAGCGGTTGAACCCGCACGGCACCGCGGATTTTCCGCCCGGCCATGGTCCCCACGCCATGCCCCATGGCCATCAGGACCACGGCAGCAGCCACAATCGCGGTCAGCCTCCAGCCGGAGTCTTTCACGATCTCGCTGACCAGCGGTACGGCAAAAAAGGCAGCCACGGCGCCCGCGGCGAAGCCCGCAATTCCCCCGAGCGTGACCAGGAAGCCATTACGCAGGCCATAGATCAGGTAAGACAGCAGGGCCAGGATCAGCGCCAGGTCCAGAACGGTCAAGCCAAACACTGACGCTCCTCTAATACGGTTGAGACCCAATTCTAGTGCCGTACGCTGACGCTCTTCTGTGGGAGTGCCCGCGGCCGGCCCTTCCCGCCGCGGCAGGACGCAGAATGCTGCCCGCAGCCGCCGGCATTGGTGCGGCCGGGCCTGCACGAACCCTCCGAACGGCGTTTCCGCTGCCAAGTACGTCACAGAACGCCGAAAATTCTGAAACAATGGCACAAGCGCCACAGCCGACACTTTTTATTTGGGAGATTTCATGGACATCGAGGTACTGCGCCGAGCACCACTATTTGCCACGCTTGACGACGAAGCATTCCGGCTGCTGACCGATGAGCTGACCGAGGTGGACCTTTCCCGCGGCGCCTCGGTCTTCCGCGAAGGCGACCAGGGTGATCAGCTCTACTTCATCGTCTCCGGCAAGGTGAAGCTGGGCCGCACGTCCCCCGATGGGCGCGAATCCCTGCTCGCCATCCTGGGCCCGGGCGAACTGTTCGGCGAAATGGCGCTCTTCGATCCCAGCCCCCGGACCGCCACGGCCACCGCGGTGTCCGAGACCCGGCTGGCCGGCCTGAAGAACGAAAGCCTCAACGGCCTGCTGCGGACCCGCCCCGAGGTGTCCGCGCAGCTGCTGCAGGCTCTGGCGCGCCGCCTGCGCCGCACCAACGATTCCTTGTCCGATCTGGTCTTCTCCGATGTCCCGGGCCGTGTGGCCAAGGCCCTCCTGGACCTGGCGGACCGCTTCGGCCGCCCGGCGACCGACGGCGTCCTGGTGGCCCACGAGCTCACACAGGAAGAACTGGCCCAGCTGGTCGGCGCCTCCCGCGAGACGGTCAACAAGGCCCTGGCCGAGTTCGTCCAGCGCGGCTGGCTCCGCCTCGAGGCCCGCGCCGTGGTCATCCTGGACATGCAGCGCCTCCGCCAGCGCTCCCGCTAGTCCCAGTTGCGTCCGGCCCCGAGCCGCCAACGCTCTCTCACTTAATGCGCGAAAACGACCGACGCTCTCTCACTTTCTTCAAGAAAGTGAGAGAGCGTCGGGGGAAACCCACATTAAGTGAGAGAGCGTCCGGGGTAGGGGTGGGGTGGGGGCGGCGAAGGGCCGCTGGCCGGCGGACTCAACCCAGCGGGGGTGGGTCAGCGTTCGCGCTGCGGGACCCCGGCTACTGTCTTGGCCGCTTCAACCTCGAGCATCAGTTTGCCGTCCTCTTCAACGAGCTTCGGCTGATAAACGTGCGGCTTGCGTTTGTAGCTGAGGTAGGCGATGCAGCCGTTCGCGGCGGCCATCTTTTCGAGCATGATCTCCGAGCCGGGCACCAGGAGCTGGCTAAGGGTGAGGCCTACGGTGTTCTCCTGGCCCACCTCGTCCCCCAGGGCGGTGGTGTCGCGTTCGGCGATGGCCTTGGTGGCGCACACCCAGCGCCCCCAGATGCCCTTGCCCTCCAGCAGGCTCGGCTGCTGATTCACCGGCACCGTAGCCGCGAAGTACCGGGTGTCGAAGCGGCGGTGGGCGAAGTCCGGGCTGCGCCAGTTAACCAGCGGCTTCAGCAGGTCCGTCCGGACCGAGAGTCCCCGCTTGGCGAGCAGCTCGGTGAAAGTCTTCTCCTGATCGGCGACGGCCACCCGGATCTTCATCCATTCGTGGCTCGACGTTCCTTCGACCGTGTTGGACATGTCCGGCCCGGCCAGGAGCACGCCGGTTTCCTCAAAGAGCTCGCGGATGGCGCCCACCACGTGGCGGCGCGCCAGCCCGACGTCGGCCGTTCCCATCTGCTCAGCCCAATGCTGCGGTGACGGGCCCAGCCACCCGACGGCGTCGTCGTCGGACGCTTCCAAAGAACCGCCGGGGAAGGCGAGAACGCCCAGCGGCGAGGAGCCTGGCCGGTATCCCAGCCACGTCTCCAGGCCGGTGGGCGAATCGCGCAGAAGCACCACGGAGGATGCCAGGCGGGCGGCACGCGGAGTCCGCTCACCGTGTTCGAACCAGCTTCGGGCCGCCCCTTCCAGTTCCGGAGGGAGGGCGAACAAGCGTCTGGCAAGTTGAGGCAATTGAGTGAACCGGTTCCTTAGCTGAATTCAGCGATCAGTTCGACTTCTACCGGAGAGTCGAGCGGGAGAACTGAAACGCCGACGGCGGAACGGGCGTGCTGCCCGGCCTCACCAAACACCTGGCCCAGCAGCTCCGAGGCGCCGTTGATAACGCCCGGCTGGCCGGTGAAGGACGGGTCCGAGGAAACGAAGCCCACCACCTTGACGATGCGCGTGATGCGGTCAAGATCACCTATGACGCCCTTCACGGCGGCCAGGGCGTTGACGGCGCAGACGGCGGCATAGGCCTTGGCGGCTTCCGGGGACACGGTGGGCTCGTCAGAAGTGCCCTCCGTGCCGGTGGAAACCTTGCCGGTTGCTTCGAGTTTGCCGTTAATAAACGGCAGCTGACCGGAGGTGTAAACGTGGCTGCCGGTGATGACCGCCGGAACGTAGGCGGCCACGGGTGCGGCCACCTCCGGAAGGCTCAGGCCAAGCTCGGCAAGACGCTGCTCGACGGCGGAAATGGGCGCTTCTGCCGCGCCGGACGTGGTCTCTGCGGAAGTGCTCATTGCTACTGCTTCTCCCTTTTAAGGTACGCAACCAGGCCATTGCCGTCCGGTCCGGTAACTACCTGGACGAGTTCCCAGCCGTCCTCTCCCCACTGGTCCAGGATCTGCTTGGTGGCGTGAATAATGAGCGGAATCGTCGCGTACTCCCATTTGGTCATGAGAGAAAGACTAGTCGTTGCCGGTAAAGTGGAAAACATGGTGACTCGTAAGAACCCCATTTTCGACACGGCCACTACCCTCGGAAAGATTTTTGGCTTCCTTGGCGTGAGCGCTATTTGTGGTGTCCTGGTGGCGGGCCTGCTGGTTCCGGCCGCAGCTGTTTCCGGCAGTGCAGCGAGTGGTTCGATCGATTTCTTCGACACCCTCCCGGCGGAGCTGAAGGTGGACCCGCCCAACCAGACCACCCGGATCCTCGCCGCGGACGGCAGCCAGATCGCCAGCGTGTATTCGGAGAACCGCACCAAGGTCGGCCTGGACCAGATCTCGCCGTTCATGACCAAAGCCGTCATCGCGGTGGAGGACAGCCGTTTCTACGAGCACGGCGGCGTGGACACCACCGGCATCATGCGTGCCCTCGTGGCCACTGCCCGGGGCAACAAGCAGGGTGCCTCCACCATCACCCAGCAGTACGTCAACAACGTCCTCAACGCCAACCTCGCTGCCGAGGGAAATGAAGAGGCCATCAAGCTCAACGGCGTCAACAAGGGCGTCGGGGACAAGCTTCGGGAGATGAAGCTGTCCATCGCCCTGGAAAAGGAGTTCTCCAAGGACCAGATCCTTGAGGGCTACCTGAACATCGTCTTCTTCAACCGTGATGCGTACGGCATCGAGGCCGCGTCCAAGTTCTTCTTCAGCACCACGGCCAAGGACCTCACCCTCCCCCAGGCCGCACTCCTGGCGGGCCTGGTGAACAGCCCGTCAGCCTTCGACCCCATCACCAACCCGGAGAACTCGAAGGCACGCCGCGACCTCGTCCTGGGCCTGATGCTGAACCAGAACAAGATCACCCAGGCCGAGCACGACGCCGCAGTGGCAACGCCGGTGGAGACCAAGGTGACTCCCGCCCGCCAGGGCTGCGCCTACGCGTCCGCCGCCCCCTACTTTTGCGATTACGTGCTCCACCTGCTGGAGAACAACCCGGCCTACGGCGCCGAGGTCAAGGAACGCCAGCGGCTCATCTACGGCGGCGGCCTGACCATCACCACCACGCTTGATCCCGCGGCCCAGGCATCAGCGCAGGAGCAGGTGAACGCGTCTGCCGGAGCGAACCCGGACAAGTGGGGAGCAGCGTTGGTGTCGCTTCAGCCCAACTCCGGCAAGATCGTGGCCATGGCGCAGAACACGTCGTTCCTGCCTGCCGAGGGCGGCTTCGACTCGCAGGTGAACTTCAGCGTTGACCAGCTGGACAAGAACGGCAACGACCTCAACGGCCTGGGCGGCGCCCAGCCCGGCTCCACCATGAAACCGTTCACCTTCGCGGAATGGCTCAACGAGGGCAAGTCCATGAACACCGTGGTCAACGCCTCCCAGCGCCGTTATCAGCTCGGCTACCCGTGGAAGAACTCCTGCGGCGTGGTGACCGGCGCGTACAACACCGCCCAGAAGTCGCTTGGCGCCGCCGATGACCTGCAGAACGCCGAACCGCAGTTCTACCGGTCCATGCCCGTGCTCTTCGGCCTGTACAACTCCATCAACACGGCCACGTTCGCCTCCGCCGCGCAGCTGGACTTCTGCGGCATCCAGAAGGTGGTGGACGCCGTGGGGCTCCACAGCGGCCTGCCGTCCAAGGACGGCGAGCCCAACCCCAAGATTGACATGTCCACCCTGGCGAACCTCCTTGGTTCCACCCAGACGTCCCCGCTGACCATGGCCAGCGCATTCGCCACCTTCGCGAACGACGGCAAGTACTGCGAAGCCATTGCCATCACCTCCGTCACGGACCAGTCCGGCAAGCAGCTGCCCGCCCAGAGCCCGAGCTGCCGGGATGCCCTCAAACCCGAGGTTGCGCGGGGCGTGAACTACGCTCTCCAGGAAGTCCTGAACGTCGGGTCCGGCTCGCTGATCCAGCCGCGGCTCTCCACCAGGACCAACTTCCCGGTTGCGGCGAAGACCGGTACCTCAAACCTCAACGAATCCACCTGGGTGGTGGGCCACACCACCGGCCTTGCCACCGCAGCCTGGTTCGGCGATGCCCTGGGCGCCCAAAACCGCCCCGGCCGGAACCTGACCTTCAACGGCAAGTTCTACGAATCCCTTGACGGTTACATGATCGCCGGACCCATGTTCTCCAAGTACATGGCACAGATGGCACCGGCCTACGGAACCAATCCGTTCCCGGCACCGCCGTCGGAGATGGTGAACGGCACGCAGTCCAGGACGCCCGCCGCCCCCACCGTGCCGACGTCGCCCGCCACCGCGCCCGCCCCGGCGGCGCCTGCGCCGGCACCGTCCGCGCCGGCGGCCGACACTCCGGGCAACGGCAATAAGAAAGACGGCTAGCCAGTAATGGCCGTGACTTCCAACTTGGCCAGCCGCGTCCGAAACATCGGGCGCGGCTTCGCCGTTACCGCGGCTGCAGGCACTGCAGCGGGCGTGGCCGCCTTCGGCTACGGACTGTGGGAAAAGAACCAGTTTGTCCTGCGCGAGGAAACGCTGCCCATCCTGCCCGCGGGCCGTGCACCGTTCCGGATCCTGCACCTGAGCGATATCCACTTCGTCCCCGGTCAGGACACCAAGGCCCGGTGGCTTGAATCGCTGGCGGCCCTGCAGCCGGACCTGGTGGTCAACACGGGCGACAACCTGAGCCACGTCAAGGCCGTGGACCCGCTCCTCAAGGCCCTGCGCCCGCTGATGGAGTTCCCCGGCGTGTTCGTGCCCGGGTCCAACGATTACTACGCTCCCACCCTGAAGAACCCTGCGTCCTACCTGCTGGGCCCGTCGAAGGCCCGGCCCAAGCCGGTGGAACTGGATTGGCCGCGGCTGCGCTCCGGTTTTGGCATGGGCGGCTGGGTGGATCTCACCAACCGGCACCAGTCCTTGGTCCTGAAGGGGATCCGGTTCGATTTCTCCGGTGTGGATGATCCGCACCTCAAGCGGGAACGCTACGCCGGCTGGCCGCGCGGGACCCGCAACCAGGACCAGGACCCGCACGTCCGGGTGGCAGTCATCCATGCCCCGTACCAGCGGGTGCTGGACCATTTCACCGACGCCGGTGCGGACCTGCTGCTGGCAGGCCACACCCACGGCGGCCAGCTCTGCATCCCCGGCTACGGCGCCCTCGTCGCCAACTGCGACATCCCCACGTGGCGCGCCAAGGGCCTCAATGACTGGGAAAGCAATGGACGGACGACGCCGGTCAACGTCTCGGGCGGCATCGGCACCTCCCGTTTCGCTCCCGTCCGCATCGCCTGCAAGCCGGAGGCCGTGCTGCTGACGCTGACGTCGCCTCAATAGCCCGTGTGAATCAGCTCACGCATTAACGTAGGGTAGTTGCTAAGGGAAACTATATTCGTTGTACAGCTTGAGAAGCGGGCATGGCCAAGCAAACCTCATTTTTCAGATCCGTCAGCCGTCTCTATCCCCACGTTAGGCCGATCCTCCCCCGGCTGGTGCTGGGACTCCTCAGCGCCCTGCTGGCAAGCCTCGTGGCGCTCACCATCCCCCAGGTACTGCGCGTCCTGATCAACGAGTCGCTGAAGCCCGGCGGTGCCCGGAGCGCGGTGTGGACTGCCGCCGTCGTGATCCTGCTCCTCGGCATCGCCGAGGCGGTGCTCGTGGCGCTTCGGCGGCAGTTCGTGATCAACCCGGCCACCACCGTGGAAACCCGGATGCGGGTCTCGCTTTACGGGCACCTGCAGGAGCTCACGGTCTCCTTCCACGACCGGTGGGGCTCGGGCCAGCTGCTCTCCCGTGCCATGACGGACCTGAACTTCCTGCGCCGGTGGATGGCCTTTGGTGCCATCATGCTGGTGGTCACCACCCTCACCGTGGTGATCGGCATTGTGGTGATGTTCTCCATGAGCTGGCAGCTGGCGCTGATTTTCATGGCCGCCGCGGTGCCTATCATGGCCTACAGCTTCCGGTTCCGGACCCGCTTCAGCAAAGTGGCGCGCCGCAGCCAGGACCAGGCCGGCGACCTTGCCACCACCGTGGAGGAGTCCGTCCACGGCATCCGCGTTCTGAAGGCGTTTGGCCGCAGCCGCGAGGCCCTGGAGAACTTCAACGAGCAGGCCGAGGAACTCCGCCAGATTGAAATCGCCAAGGCCAAACACCAGGCCGCCTTCACCATGGTGGTCACACTGCTGCCGGAACTCGCACTGGGTGCCGGCCTGGTGGTCGGCGTGATGCTGTGCGCCGGCGGGCAGCTGAGTATCGGCGCCCTGGTGGCCTTCTTCGCCACCGCCGCGGTGGTGGCCACCCCGGTTGAGTTCTCGGGCATGCTGCTGGCCATGGCACTGACCGCCAAGACAGCCATTGACCGGCACTTCGAAGTGATGGATTCGGTCAACACCATCACCAGTCCCCGGGCCCCGCGCCACCCCGCGGAGCTCAAAGGGGCCCTCAGCTTCAACAACGCCACGTTCGCGTTCGAGGACGCGCCGGACAAGCCCATCCTGCAGGACATCAACCTGGGCGTACGGCCGGGCGAAACCATGGCACTGGTAGGCATTACCGGCAGCGGCAAGAGCGCCCTGATCCAGTTGGTGCCGCGCCTGTACGACGTGGCGGCCGGGTCCATCACCATCGACGGCGTGGACCTGCGCGAGTTCGACGTCGAGGACCTCCGGCGCGTCGTGGGCGTCGCGTTTGAGGACACCACACTGTTCTCCAGCTCGGTCCGGGACAACGTGCTCCTGGGGGCAACGGACCGGTCCGAGGAAGCCTTGGAGGAGGCGTTGGACGTGGCGCAGGCGCACTTCGCGTACTCGCTGCCGGACGGTGTGGACACCCTCATCGGCGAGGAGGGCCTGAGCCTGTCCGGCGGCCAGCGGCAACGGATCGCCCTGGCCCGGGCCATCGCGGCCCGGCCCCGGATACTAGTGCTGGATGACCCTCTCTCCGCCCTGGACGTGCATACCGAGGAGTTGGTGGAGACCCGGCTCCGCGCGGTCCTGAAGGACACCACCACCCTGATTGTGGCGCACCGTCCGTCCACCGTGGCGATGGCCGACCGGGTGGCGCTGCTCGAGGAAGGCCGGATCGCCGCCGTCGGAACCCACACCGACCTGCTGGCGCACAACCCCCATTACCGCTATGTCATCGCGAGCCTGGACCAGGAGCCCCGGGACCTGGATACGGAGCTGTCGGAGCTTGAGGACGCGGCAGATGCTGAGGAAATGACCCGATGAGCAATGCAACCTTCGGCACCGCCAACGAGGACAACGCCCACCTCAGCAAGGCGGAAAGCAAAACCGTACGACGCCGGTCGCTCGCCTTGCTTGCCAGGCTGATCCGTCCGGTGCGGCTCAGGTTCTGGCTGACCATCGCCATGGTGGTCCTTTCCCAGGCCACGCGGGTGGCCGGCCCTGCGCTGATTGCCTTCGGCATCGACCATGCGCTGCCGGCCCTCCGCGCGGGTGACAATCTCCCGCTGGTGCTCACCGGCGTGGCGTACCTGCTCGCAGCGATCGCGACGGCGGGACTCACCTCCCTGTACGTCACGTCCACCGCGCGGCTCAGCCAGGCCATGCTGCTGGACCTCCGCGTCCGGGTTTTCCGGCACACCCAGCGGCTGAGCCTGGAGTTCCACGAAAAGTACACGTCCGGCCGCATCATCGCCCGGCAGACCTCAGACTTGGAGGCCCTGCGCGAGCTGTTGGACTCCGGCGTCAGCTCGCTCGCTTCGGGCCTGCTGTTTATGGTGTTCACCGCCATCACGGTGTTTGTCCTGGACTGGCGCAGCGGGCTGATTGTGCTGGCTGCGGGCGTCCCCATGTTCTTCCTCGCTCGCTGGTACCAGAAGCATTCGCAGATTGCGTTCCGTGAATCACGGGTGGTATCCGCCCGGCTGATTGTGCACTTTGTGGAAACCATGACCGGGATCCGTGCCGTGAAGGCGTTCCGCAAAGAGCGGGAGAACGCTGAGCAGTACGGGAAACTGTCCGAGGATTACCGGCGGGTCACAGTCCGCTCCATCAACCTCAACGGCATTTTCCAGCCCGGCCTGGTGCTGATCGGCAACGTCTGCGTGGCTGTGGTCCTGCTGTTCGGCGGGTTCCGGGTGTTGAGCGGGGATTTGGCGGTGGGCGTCCTGCTCGCGCTGATGCTGTCCACCAAACGCTTCTTCCAGCCCGTGGACCAGATGGCCATGTTCTACAACTCGTTCCAAAGCGCGCAGGCGGCTTTGGAAAAGGTGTCGGGGCTGCTGGAGGAGGTTCCCACGGTCCGGCCGCCCAAAAACGCGGTGGAACTTCCCCATGCCCGCGGCACGGTGGATTTCACGGGCGTGGAGTTCCGCTACGGCGACGGTCCGGTGGTCATTCCCACGATGGACCTGCACATTCCCGCCGGCCAGACCGTGGCCCTGGTGGGCCAGACCGGCGCCGGTAAATCCACCCTGGCCAAGCTGATCGCCCGCTTCTACGACGTCTCCGCCGGTTCCCTGACCCTAGACGGCGTAGACCTCCGCAGCCTCAGCACCACCGACCTGCGGCGGAACATCGTCATGGTCACGCAGGAGGCGTTCCTTTTCAGCGGTTCCGTGGCGGACAACATCGCCCTGGGCCGGCCGGACGCTTCCCGTGAAGAGATTGAGGACGCCGCCCGCGCCGTGGGCGCGCACGGGTTCATCACCCAGCTCCCCGAGGGCTACGACACTGACGTCAACAAGCGTGGCGGCCGCGTCTCCTCCGGGCAGCGGCAGCTGATCAGCTTCGCCCGGGCATTCCTCGCCCGGCCGGCGGTGCTGATCCTGGATGAGGCCACCTCCTCGCTGGATATCCCGTCCGAGCGTTTGGTGCAGCACGGCCTGGCGAGGCTGCTGCGCGGAACGTCCGACGGCGGCCCTGAGGCGGGTGCCCAGGGCGCCGGTGATGCGCCCATGGACTCCAGGGGCAGAGGCGCCCGGGGCGGCGCCGCGGCAGCCACCGGCCGGACGGCGCTGATCATCGCGCACCGGCTCTCCACGGTGGAGACCGCCGACCGGGTCCTGGTGGTCCATGACGGCCGCATCGTGGAGGACGGCACGCCGGCGGATTTGATCGGCGGCGGTGGACGATTCGCCGACCTCCATGGCGCCTGGAAGGACTCCCTTGTGTAGGCGCTGGTGTAGCGGCAACGGACTCCGAAGGCAGCCGATTTCGCATCCGGGCAGGCATCCGTTATTCTTGTAAAGTTGCTTTTGCAGCGGATCGGGATGTGGCGCAGCTTGGTAGCGCGCGTCGTTCGGGACGACGAGGTCGCAGGTTCAAATCCTGTCATCCCGACCAAATGAAAGAGGGTCTCCCCCAGGGAGGCCCTCTTTTTTATGTCCTGCGGAGGCACAGAAAAAGCCCCGAAGCATGATGCTTCGGGGCCCTTCGCCTCCTACGAGGACTTCTTACATCGGGTAGGGCCAGTTACCGCTGAGAGTGGTGTACGTGGCGTTGGTGGTATCCGTAGTGGTGGCGGTACTCTTCTTACCCTTCTCGACCTTCACCTTTTCGGACATGGGGTAGGGCCAGTTACCGCTGGCAACGGCTACACCCGAGTTATCTGAAACGGAACCTGCGGACAGGACTGCTGGTGCGGCTGCGGCGAATGCCAGGGCGCCGGCCAGGACGGCGGCTGCCGCTATCTTCTTGAACATATGAGTTCCTCAATGCGAGTCGGATTCGTTACAAAGTCAGCACGTCCTTGTTGACACTTATTGTAAAATGGATCCCACAGGGCCTGTCAAGCTTTGCGTACTAAAGACGGTTCAGCATAAGGAGGAATCCCGTGGGTAATGGATTCGGGGAAAAGCTTCGAGCGGAACGACTTGAGCGCGGGTTGACACAGGCTGAACTCGGCAAGGACCTCTATTCCCCCAGCTACATTTCGCTCCTTGAGACCGGCCGCCGCGAGCCCACCGCCGAAGTGGTTGAAGAACTTGCCCGGAGGCTAGATCTTGCTCCTAAAGCACTTGAGGCCTGGAGCCAGCCCGTCTCCGTCAGCGACGGTGAATATGTGCTCGCAGGTCTCTACGCACGGCAGGCGTGGGACCTCCGGGACTACGCCCTGGCAGCCAGCCACGCGGCCGCGGCTGCCCAGTTTGCACTGGAAGGCAAAAACACCAGTGCCTGGTGGAACATGACGTACATGCAGGCGGAGTGTTTGATGCGGAACGACGATCTGGAGGAGTGCCAGCGGATCACGGAACGCCTCATCGAGCATCCGATGGCCAGGGAATCCATTGGACTGGGCGTACGGGCACATCAGATGTTGGCTGCCGTGTTGCAATGGCGTGGACAGTTGCCGGCTGCGGTGAATGAGGCATTAGAAGCACTCAAGCTGTCCAAGCAGTTGCCACAAAACTCCACGATTATCATCGGTGCCTTACGAGTGCTTATTGGAGCTTTGGCGGAGAGCGGCCGACTGGACGAAGCGTGGGCGTACTGCCAAGACCTTCTCGAACAGGTCGATGAAAGCACGATGTCGCAGCTGGCAGGGGAAGTCGCATGGGTCGTGGGCAACGTGGCCTTCATGCGGCATGACTACGTCGCCGGCGTCAAAGAACACGAGCGTGCAGCCAGGCTACTTTCTCCTGCCAACGACATCGCAATGTGGGCCCGTTTCAATAAAGCGTCGGCTGCAGTCCGGCTACAATCCGGCATCGTAGAGCCAGAAACGCTCGCCGCTGTCGAACGGGCGGAACTCGCCTTCTCCATCGTAGACGGGACAAAGAGCGACGAGCTTGAAGTCTCCTTCGTCAGAGCCCAGTGGCTCTACCTGAACGGCGATATCGTGGCCGCCATAGAGAGACTGCGGAAAATCCATGCAGAACGAGAGGCCTTGCCCAAGCACACTGCTGGCGAAGTTGCCCTCCTTTTGGGCAAGTCCCTCAAGGCCGCCGGGGAGTCTGAGGAAGCTCTCGTGTACCTCAAGGAGGCGCAAAAGGATTTCAGTTCAGCCGGCGCCCAGGAGCGAGTCCAACAGGCGTTGGACTCCATGCTCGAAATCAGGCTGTCCAAAGAGCGGGCCGCAGCGAAAAACGCCAAGGCCAGCTAGCGCTGGCTACGCGAACCGCCTAGGCGAATGTGCGGCCGGTCAGTTTCTCGTAGGCCTCGACATAACGGCTGCGGGTGCGGGCAATGACGTCCTCGGGCAGCGCCGGCGGCGGGGTGTCCGAGCTCTTGTCCCACCCTGACTCGGCCGAGGTCAGCCAGTCGCGGACATACTGTTTGTCGTAGGACGGCTGCGCCTGGCCGGGCTGGTAGGTGGCGGCATCCCAGAAGCGGGACGAGTCCGGCGTGAGGACCTCATCGCCAAGGACAATGCCGCCGGAGACCGGGTCGTAGCCAAACTCCACCTTGGTATCCGCCAGGATGATGCCCCGTTCGCGGGCAATCTTTTCAGCGGTGGAGTAAATCTTCAGGGTCAGGTCGCTCAGCCGTGCCGCGATGTCGTCGCCCACAATGCCCACCACGGCGTCGTAGGTGATGTTCTCGTCGTGGTGGCCCACCTCGGCCTTGGCGGACGGGGTGAAGATGGGGTGTTCCAGCCGCGAACCGTCCACCAGGCCCTCGGGCAGTGGAATGGCGCAAACCGTGCCGTGCGACTTGTATTCCAGCAGGCCGGTGCCGGTGAGGTAGCCCCGGGCAATGCACTCCACCGGAAACATTTCCAGGTTCTTGCAGATCATGGCCCGGCCTTCCACGGCCGCGGGAACTCCCTCCTCCACGGTGGAGGCCAGCACGTGGTGTTCAACGTCCAACTGCCCAAACCACCACAGGCTCAGCTGGGTGAGGATGCGCCCCTTGTCCGGAATTTCGCTGGTCAGGACATGGTCATAAGCGCTGATGCGGTCGCTGGCCACCACAAGGACACAGTCCTGGCCAAGGCGTTCGCGGATGGATTCGTCCGCCGGCTCGTACAGGTCGCGGACCTTGCCGGAGTAGATGTGCTTCCAGCCGGGCAGGTCAAGGGTGGTCGTGCTGAGGCCGCGCTGCGGTTCCGGTGCGGGAGTTTCAGTCATGTTTATGCCTTCGCCTTCGTGACAGGCAGCGATGCCGTTGCGCGGGACGCAACCTTAATCTCGCCGCGGGCGGCCTTGCGTCCAATATCCGTCCGGAACTGGGAGCCTTCGAGCTGAACCAGTTCAACGCCGTCGTACGCCCGCTCACGGGCCTCCACCAGGTCACTGCCGAGGGCCACCACGGCGAGCACCCGGCCGCCGGCGGAAACCACTTTGCCCTCGTCGTCGAACGCGGTGCCCGCATGGATCACGTGCACCCCTTCGAGCTGATCCACTTTCTTGAGCCCGCGGATGCGGTCCCCGGTGCGGGGGGTGTCCGGGTAGTTCTGGGAGGCAACGACGACGGCCACCGCGGTCTCCTTGGACCAGCGCAGCTCATCTGCCTTGTCCAGTTCACCCTTGGCGGCTGCCAGCAGCAGCGCACCGAGCGGCGTTTTGAGGCGTGCCAGTACCGCCTGGGTTTCGGGGTCGCCGAAGCGGACATTGAATTCGATGACGCGGGTGCCGCGGGATGTCAGGGCGAGGCCAACAAAGAGCACGCCCACGAAGGGGGTGCCGCGGTGGGCCATTTCGTTCACGGTGGGCTGGGCCACGCGGTCAATGACTTCGTCCACCAGCCCCGGGGGTGCCCATTCAAGCGGGGTGTACGCTCCCATGCCGCCGGTGTTGGGGCCTTCATCGTTGTCGAAGATCCGTTTGAAGTCCTGTGCCGGGGACAGGGCAACGGTGTTGTGGCCGTCGCACAGGACAAAGACGGATACTTCCGGCCCGTCCAGGAACTCTTCGATCACCACGGTGCCGCCGGCGTCGAAGCAGGTCTGCGCGTGGGCCAGGGCTTCCTCGCGGTTGTTGGTGACCACCACACCCTTGCCGGCCGCCAGGCCATCGTCCTTCACCACGTAGGGGGCGCCGAAGGTGTCCAGCGCCGACGCCGCTTCCTCAGCGTTGGTGGCCACCAGGGCCATGGCCGTGGGGACGTCCGCCGCTGCCATGACTTCCTTGGCGAAGGCCTTGGAGGCTTCCAGCTGGGCTGCGGCCTTGCTCGGACCGAAAACGGGAATTCCGGCGGCGCGCACGGCGTCGGACACGCCGGCTGCCAGCGGAGCCTCCGGGCCCACCACCACCAGGTCCACGCCCAGCTTGGTGGCCAGGGCCGCCACGGCATCTGGATCGTTCCCGTCAATCTTGTGGGTGGGTACCAGTTTGCTGATGCCGGCGTTGCCGGGCGCTGCGTGGACCTCGGAGACGTTGGGATCGGCGAGCAGGGAGCGGACAATGGCGTGTTCGCGGCCTCCAGGGCCAATGACGAGTACCTTCACAGTCTCCAAGGGTACTTTGTGCACCCCGCCGTTTCCTAAGGGCGGTTCCTCACCTTCACGCCGCCCACCCATCCCTAACCATCCGGAAGGCCCGCCGCGCCGAACCCACACCATGAACAAGCTCCTGAACTGGCTCAAGCAGCCCGCCGCCCTGGCCGCGTTGGCGGGTGTGGCGGCTGCCGCCGTCGTCCTTTCTGTTGCGGAGCTGATCGGCGCGTTCTTTACGGCGCGGGCCACCCCCATCCTTGCCCTCGGGTCCACCTTCATCGACTTCACACCGCTGTGGATGAAGAACTTCGCGGTGGAGACCTTTGGCACCAATGACAAGGCGGCTCTCTTCGTAGGGATGGGCCTGACCATTTTCCTGCTGGCCTGCGCCCTGGGCGTGGTGGCTTACCGCAGGTGGGCGTTGGGCGTGGCCGGCGTGCTGCTGATGGGCGTGGTTATTGTGGCCAGCGTGGTGACCCGGGCCGGCGTCCAGCCGCTGGATGCGATCCCCACGGTGCTGGGCACGGTGGCCGGGCTCGTGGTGCTGCGGCTGCTTGTTGCCCCGCTCTGGCGACTAAAGGCCTGGCCGGAGGCACCCGCGGACACGGGCGCCGAGGAACCCATCCGGCCCGCCGCCAGCCGCCGCCGTTTCTTCGCCGCCGCCGGGATCACCGTGGTGGGGGCCGGAATCGCGGCCACAGGCGGGCGCCTGCTGAGCGCCGCCCGCAGCAACATCATCCAAGCCCGCGAGGCCCTGCAGCTGCCCGTGCCGGTCAAGCCTGCAGCGGCCATCCCCGCCGGCGTGCAGTCCCCGGTGGCCGGCGTGACGCCGTGGCTGACCCCCAATGGCGACTTCTATCGCATCGACACCGCCCTGAGCGTCCCGGAAATCAATGCCGACGAGTGGGAGCTCCGGGTCCACGGCCTGGTGGAGCAGGAGGTCCGGCTGAGCTTCCAGGATCTGCTCGACGCCGACCTCATCGAATCCCACGTAACCCTCACCTGCGTGTCCAACCCGGTGGGCGGCAACCTCGCGGGCAACGCGCGCTGGCTCGGGCTGCCCATCCGCGAGGTCCTCAAGCGGGCCCGGCCCCGGGCAGGTGCAGACATGGTGCTCTCGACGTCGGTGGACGGCTTCAGCGCCTCCACCCCGCTCGAGGTTCTGCAGGATGACCGCGACGCCATGCTGGCGATCGGCATGAACGGCGAGCCGCTGCCGCTGGAACACGGCTATCCGGTGCGCATGGTGGTGCCCGGCCTCTACGGGTTCGTCTCCGCCACCAAGTGGGTGGTGGACCTGGAGGTGACCCGCTTCGCAGACAACAAGGCCTACTGGACGCAGCGCGGCTGGTCGGAGCGCGGCCCCATCAAGACCATGGCCCGGGTGGAAGTCCCGAGGTCCTTCGCCAAGGTACCGGCGGGCCGGGTGGCCATCGGTGGCACCGCGTGGGCCCAGACCCGCGGCATCACCAAGGTGGAAGTCCAGATCGACAACAACCCCTGGGCCGAAGCCGTGCTGTCCGGCGAGGCCTCCTTGATCACGTGGCGCCAGTGGTCCTTCGACTGGGATGCCACGCCCGGGCCGCACTACATCAAGGTCAGGGCCACCGACGGCACGGGTGAGGTGCAGACGGACCGGCGGGCTGATCCGGTCCCCGACGGCGCCTCAGGCTGGCAGTCGGTGATGGTCACCGTGGAGTAGCCGGGAAATCGACCGGAGCGCCCCTAGACTGGCAACATGCCGCACAACCCGCACGCCACTTTCACCGTGGACTCCGCCGTCGAACTTGCCGTCGTTGAACGCAGTGGCTTTGTGGAGTCCCGGCACATCGGCTCCGCCGTTGTCTTGTCCGCGGACGGCTCCGTTGTCACCGAACTTGGCGACATCAGGACCCCGCTTTATGCCAGGAGCTCGCTCAAACCGCTCCAGGCGCTGGCGTCCATGCAGTCCGGTGTTCCGCTGCGCGGCACGCAGGTGGCCGTGGCCTGCGGCAGCCACGTCGGTTCCCTGGACCACATGGATGTGGTGGAAGGGATGCTGAAGGCCGCCGGCGTGAAAGAGGAACAACTGCAGTGCCCCGCAGCGTGGCCGCAGGATGAGACGGCCCGCAACTGGCTGCTGCGCTCGGACAAGGGCCGGTCCAAGCTGGCCTTCAACTGCTCCGGCAAACACGCCGCGTTCCTGTGGGCATGCACCGAAAACGGCTGGGATACCCACAGCTACCTCGAGCCGAACCATCCCCTCCAGCAGCGCGTCCGCAGTGTGATTGAGGAATACAGCGGTGAACGGATCGCCCACCTGGGCATCGACGGGTGCGGGGCTCCCGTGGCCGCCATTTCGCTGACCGGGCTGGCCCGCGCCTTTTCGATGCTGGCCAAGGCCCCGGGCGACAAGCACTCCAACGCCCGCGCCGCCACCATCGCCACGTCCATGCTGGACTACCCTTGGGCCGTCCAGGGCCGGGGCGAAGCGAACACTGTGGTGATGGACGAACTGGGCATCATCGCCAAGATCGGCGCCGAGGGAGTCCTGGCCATGGCCACACCCCAGGGCGTCTCCGTGGCCATCAAAATTTTGGACGGCAGCCTCCGGGCCACCTCCCTGGTGGGCCTGACCCTGCTCGCCGCCGCCGGTGCCGTGGACATCCCCGGCGTCTCCAGCGTCCTGGAAAAAGTAGTGGACCCCGTGATGGGCGGCGGTCACCCGGTGGGCAAAATCCGCCTGGGCCCGGCCGTGTCCGCCCTCCTGGACTGAGCATGGCCACCGCGCGCCGCCGGATCGGCACTGAAGAAGGAACAGCGGCACTGGCCGCGTGGCGGGAAGCCGCCGCATCGCCGTCGGACGCTCCGCTCCCCCGCACCGTCACCGCAACCGCGGTGCGCTACTCGCTGGAGGAGCTGACCGCCCGCGCGCCGGGCAATTCGGTTGAAGTGCGGGTACCGCCCTTCGGGGTCACCCAGTGTGTGGAGGGTCCCCGGCACACACGCGGCACCCCGCCGAACGTGATCGAGTGCGACGCCGCCACCTGGCTGTCGCTGGTAACCGGCCGGTTGACGTGGGCGGACGCAGTGGCCGCGCACCGGGTGGCGGCCTCCGGACTGCGGGCAGACCTCTCAGCCCTCCTGCCGCTGTAAGGGCCGGTGGAGGTGACTAACGGGTCCGAACTGAAAAAGTAAGTACGCTGACTAATTTCCTTGTGCAGGAACCGTCCCGGAACCTAGCGTAGGAAGGGACAGAGTGAACCGACCCACAGGGAGGAGGCGCCGCCATGGCGCTGTACCAGCCGGAGCCCGTTGAGATTTCCACCCGGATGCGTCCGGGGGAATGGACCGATGCCAGCCTGGCCGAACTGGTGGCGGGCTACCGGGAGCGAATCCTGGCCATGGGCGCTACCGCTTCGGAAGTGGTGGAGGAAGTCGAAAAGTACGACGACGGGTCCGTCGCCGTGAACGTCTCCTGGGTCAAGGCCGACCTCGCCGAAGACGCCGGCTTCACCCGGGAGGACGCTGGCTTTACCCGGCAGGACGCGGACAGCGCCGACGGCCGGCGGGCCTAGGTGCCAGCCCCCGGATTCAGGGCGAGCAGCCTTCCGATGGCGCTCGCCTGCAGGTTGTCGAGCAGATCCCGGGGGCCGGCATAGACCTCCGCGGCGCCCGCGTCCAGCAACTCAGCGGCACTCCGGCCGCCGCATGTGACGCCGATGGAGGGAATACCAAGAGCCGCGGCTGCTTTCATGTCCCATACCGCGTCCCCCACATACACGGCCTCCGCGGCCGGGACCTGGACGGCCTCCAGGGCCGCTTCCAGGATGTCCGGCGCTGGCTTGCTTTCCTTGGCATCGTTGGAGCTGGTGGCCGCATGGATAAAGGCGTCCGCGGCGAGCGTCCTGCGGCTAGCTTCCAAGTCCTGCCGCCGCGCGGAGGAGGCCAGGGCGACGGCGAGTCCCCCGGCGTGGCACTGCGCCAGCAGGTCCTTCGCGCCGTCAAACGCGGCCAGTGAGGGCCAGTTCAGGGCAAAGACCGCCGCATGACTGGCCATGATTTCCGCATCCGCCTCTTTGTCCCGGTCCGCCGGAAGGAGGGCGTCCACCAGCCGGTCGCCGCCCATTCCCACGCACCAGTGGATGGCCGCCATGGGCACCTCATGGTGGTGCTCGCGGAACGCCTGCCACCACGCCACAGTGTGCAGGTACGCAGAGTCCACCAGCGTTCCGTCAATGTCGAACAGGACAGCGCCCCGCCGCCAAGCGGCGGCGCTGTGACTTTGCGGGCCCATCACCCGACCGCAGTCCGCGGGGCCTTTGAAACCTTCCTACCCCTGGAAGAGGAGGTGTCCTTTGGCGTGGACGCTGGCCGGACAAGCTCCCGGATCACTGCCCCGGCGCCCTTGCTGCTGCAGTCCCTGATCAGGCCCGTCCCCGCAATTTCGCGGGCCATGGCAATACCCGCCACCGCGGCGCGTTTCGTGGGAAAGGTCACTGAGATCGCCATCAGGTCACCCGAGCCGTCGAGCATCCTTACCCTGTAGCCGCCGTCGGGGGCATCCACCAGTTCAAAATGTCCGGCCATTTCTTACCACTCCTCATTCAGTCGCGGTCCTGTGCTTAGGGAACTCGCCGCGAGTATTAGTAAGTGTACTTACTTATCGGGCGGAGTTGAAGCGCAAGGGCAGACACCGGGGAGTTACGGCCCTACCCTGCCTTTCGCGGCGCAATGGGGGTATCACTCCGGCGCACGGTGTCCTGGTGCAGTTCCAGGGCGCTTGTCACCAGCGCGAAGTGGCTGAAGGCCTGCGGGGTGTTGCCCAGTTGCCGCTTGGCCGTCACAGCCCATTCCTCACTGAGCAGGCCCACGTCATTGCGCAGTTCCAGCAGCCGCTCGAAGAGCTCAGTGGCTTCGTCGGCCCGGCCGGCACCAAGGAGCGCCTCCACCATCCAGAAGGAGCACGCGAGGAACACGCCTTCGTCCCCCGGCAGCCCGTCGTCGCTGTCTGCCGGACGGTAGCGCAGCACGAAGCCGTCATCGGTGAGCTCGCGCTGGATCGCGTCAATGGTCCCCACCACCCGGGGATCATCGGGCGGCAGGAAACCGACCCGCGGAATCAATAACAGGCTGGCATCGAGTTCCGGCCGGCCATAGGACTGCACAAAGGTGTTGCGCGCGGCGTCGAATCCGTTGGTCATCACTTCCCGGTGGATCGTGTCGCGAAGGGCCTCCCAGCGCTCCACCGGTCCGGGGAGGCCGAAATCGCGCACGCCTTGGACCATGCGGTCCGCCGCCACCCAGGCCATCACCTTTGAATGCGTGAAGTGCCGGCGTGGCCCGCGCATCTCCCACAGCCCGTTGTCCGGCTGGTCCCAGATGGTTTCCAGATGCTGCATGAGGGCAACCTGCAAATCCCAGGACTCATCAGTGTGTTTCAGCAGGGAATTCCGGGTCAGGGACAAACAGTCAAGCACTTCGCCCCAGACGTCGAGCTGAAGTTGCGAGGCAGCGCCGTTACCCGTGCGGACCGGCTTTGAGTTCTCGTAGCCGGCCAGCCAGGGCAGTTCCATCTCCGGCAGCCTTCGCTCTCCGTGGATGCCGTACATGATCTGCAGGTCTGCCGGGTCGCCGGCAACGGCGCGGAGCAGCCAGTTCCGCCAGGCGGCAGCCTCCGCCGTATACCCCGCGGCCAGTAGCGCCTGCAGCGTCAGGGTGGCGTCACGGAGCCAGCAGTAGCGGTAATCCCAGTTGCGGGGCCCGCCGATCTGTTCGGGCAGGGAGGTGGTTACGGCGGCCACGATGCCCCCGGTTGGCGCATAGGTCAAGGCCTTCAGGATCACCAGCGAACGGGTTACCGCTTCCTCGTACTTGCCCTTGTAGCTGCACTGCGAAGCCCAGCCCCGCCAGTACGCCAGCGTGGTTCCCAGCACGTGCTCGGCGTCAACGGTGTGCGGCCGGGGAACATGGCTGGGCGCCCAGGTGAGGACGAAGGGCACGCGCTCCCCCGCCTGCACCGTGAAGTCGCTGACGGAATGCATGTTCTCGCCGTGAACGGGTGCCGTGGTGACGAAGTAGGCGGCGTCCGGACCGGCGATGGCGTGCAGGCCACGTTTGTCCTTCCGCACCCACGGGATGATGTGCCCGTAGTCGAACCGCATCGAAAGTTCGCCGTGCATCCTGACGCTTCCCGATACCCCCTCCACAATCCGGACGATGTCCGCCACTTCGTCCCGCGGCGGCATGAAGTCGATGACCTTGACGGTGCCGTCCGGGGTTTCCCACTCCGTTTCAAGAACCAGGCTGTCTTCCACGTAGCTTCGCCGGGTGCAGGCGCCGCCGCCTGCCGGCGCCAACAGCCAGCGTCCGGCGTCGGGGGTATCAACCAGGGCACTGAAACAGGCCGGGGAATCGAACCGGGGCAGGCAGAGCCAGTCGATGGAGCCTGCCGTGCTGATCAGGGCGGCGGTGTGAAGGTCGCCAACAACTGCATAATCCTCGATGCGCGCCATGTCCTTACCCTGCCATACGGATGGGCCGGGCGTGAGGAGGGGACCCGGACGGCAACACACCCGCCCGCCGGTCCAGTACAGCCCGGTAGCCTGAGTGCAAGGTCCGTCCCCGAACACGGAGGCTCAATCATGCACCCCTCACTCCCGGGACCGGCGTAGCGTGGCCGTGTACATCGGCACGTCCGGTTGGAGTTACGACCATTGGGAGGGTGTCCTGTACCCGCCGGGCCTGCCGCCCCGGGACAGGCTTCAGCACTATGTTGCCCGTTTCAGCACGGTGGAATTGAACGCCAGCTTCTACCGCTGGCCGCGCGATACCTCGTTCGCCAGCTGGCGCCGCCGGCTCCCGGACGGGTTCGCCATGTCCGTCAAGGCACCCCGCGGCCTGACGCACGGCAAGAAGCTGTATCAGCCTGAGGTCTGGCTGGAGCGGATTGCCCGGTGCTGGCATGAGCTGGGGGACAAACGGGCCGTCCTGCTGGTCCAGCTCCCGCCGCAGATGGAACGCGATGATGCGCGCCTGGATTATTTCCTCGGCGCGGTCCCGTGGTGGATCCGGGTGAGCGTTGAATTCCGGCACCCCAGCTGGGACCACGAGGACGTTTACGCTCTGCTGGAACGGCACGGCGCTGCCTACTGCATCATGAGCGGCGCCCGGCTCCCCTGCATCCTGCGTGCCACGGCACCCTTCGTGTATGTCCGGCTCCACGGCCCCGACCACGAGCATCTCTACGGCGGTTCCTACTCTGACGCTGACCTGCAGTGGTGGGCCGACCGCATCCGCGAGTGGGCCGGGAGCGGCCTGGACGTCTACGCCTATTTCAACAACGACGGCGGCGGGAACGCGGTGCGGAACGCCGAGACACTGCGCTGGTTCGTTGGCGCCGGCTGATGTCACGCCCGACGGCGGTAGTGACGCAGGTGCCCTGCGCAGCGTTGCGCTGTGGCAGAGTGGAGGGATGGACAGGGCTCCTCAGCACGCACCCCAGAACACCCCGCACCCGGCACAGCTTTCGGGGACGAAACTGTTCCGTCTGGCCCACCGGATCTCGGACGCCGTCAACGGAACCCGGATCCGGCTCGCGGGACGGTGGAATTTCGCACCGCAGACCATCGCGTACCAGGGCTACGGGTCATCCACAGGGTGGGTGCGTGTTCTCGGCCGGGTCCTGCTGACCAGAAGGCCCGCTCCCGGCAGCGTGGCCGAGCATGCTGCCCTCAACGGCACCCAGAACATCCGCGGCTGGCGCGCCTTCACGAGCGTGCCCATGCAGTACACCGATGTGGAAATTACCATCGGTGATGTCACCACCCACGTCAAGGCGGACCGGGGCGGGCTGATCGACACGGTGGTGGACGTCAGGCTTTCGCCGGGCTGGCACACCGCTGTCCTGCGGGCTGACGGGACCGAGCCGGTGGAAACCCTGATCCAGGTGATCGACGCCAAGGCAAAGTTCGGCATCGTCTCCGACATCGATGACACCGTCATGGTGACCGCCCTCCCCAGGCCCTTCCTGGCGCTGTGGAACACGTTTGTGCTCAGCGAACGGGCCCGGATGGCCACGCCCGGGATGGCCGTCCTGCTGGATCGGCTCACCATTGAACACCCCGACGCCCCGGTGATTTACCTGTCCACCGGCCCATGGAACGCGGCCCCCACCCTGAAGCGGTTCCTGAGCCGGAACATGTACCCCTCGGGCGCCCTCCTGCTCACGGACTGGGGCCTCACCCAGGACCGCTGGTTCCGCAGCGGGCAAGAGCACAAGCACCGCAACCTGGAACGCCTGGCCAAGGAGTTCCCGGACATGCGCTGGCTGCTCATCGGCGACAACGGCCAGCACGATGAGCAGATCTACTCCGGTTTTGCCCAGGACCACGGCGACCTGGTGGCCGCCATCGCCATTCGGCAGCTGTCCGTCAGCGAGTCCGTGTTTGCCGGCGGCCACTCAGAGGACGGGGACCACACCACCTCGGTGGTGCCGTGGATCTATTCGCCGGACGGCGCCGGAATGGCCAAGCAGCTCAAGAGCCTGGACCTGCTCTAGATCCGGCTAAACTCCGGCCTCGTGTTCAACACCGCTGCCCTCCAGCGCGTCCGGTTCCGCCAGCGTGTCGGGTTCCGCCAGCGTGTCGGGTTCCGCCAGTGTGTCGGGTTCCATGGCCTGTGCGACGGCGGTTTCCGCCACTGTAACTAGGTTTCGTTCCTCAATCAGCTCCTGGAACCAGAAATACGAGGCTTTGGGCGTCCGCTCGAGCGTCTCGAAATTGACGTGGAGCAGGCCGAAGGGCTGTTTGTAGCCCGCGGACCATTCGAAATTGTCCAGCAGTGACCACACGTAGTAGCCGCGCAGGTCGATGGACTCAGCCTCGCCGCCCGGGCCCGTGGCCTCCAGCGCCGCCTGGATGTGGTCCGAGAGGTACTTAAGGCGCCGCTCGTCCGGGATGAATGCGGTGTTGGTGGACTTGTCCCGCACAATGATGTCCTCGAAGCTGGCACCGCCCTCGGTGATGATCACGGGCGGCAGGTTCGGGTACCGCTCGGACATTTCCTTGAGCGCCACCTTCATGTACTCCGGTTTCACGGGCCAGCCGTAGGACGTGATGTCGGCTTCGGGCCACGTCTCCACATGGAACGGCGTGCCGCCACTGCCGGCCGCACTCAGGTCGCTTCCCATGGCCTCGGCCATGCTCGCGGGCACGGCGCCCTCACCCGGGCCCACCGCCACCTTGGTGGGCATGTAGTAGTTCAGGCCATAGAAATCCAGCGGCTGGGAAATGATCGCCATGTCTTCGTCCGGGTGCTCAAAAGAGCTGAAGAATTTCGCGGCCCGGACCAGGTCCGGGTATTTACCGGTGAGGACCGGATCCGCGTAGACCCGGTTCTGTGCGAGGTCCATCAGGCTGGCGCTGATTTTGTCCAGGGGGTTGATCGTTTTGGGAACCATGGGCGAGTAGACGTTGGTCATGCCAATTTCCCCGGGGACTCCTGCCGCACGCAGGGCCTGCAGGGCCAGCCCGTGACCGAGCAGCTGGTGGTGAACGGTGGGAAATGCGTTGAGCATCAGGGCCTCGCCTGGCGAGTGCAGTCCCAGGGTGTAGCCGTTGGTGGTGACGGTGGCGGGCTCGTTGATGGTGCACCAGCGCGCCACCCTGTCCCCGTAGGCCTCCGCGGCGATCGCGGCAAACTCCCCGAGCCGGTAGGCGGTGTCCCGGTTCATCCAGCCGCCGGCGTCGTCCAGGGCCAGCGGCGTGTCCCAGTGATAAAGCGTCAGCATCGGGGAAATGCCGTTGGCGAGCAGCTCATCAAGGAGCCGGTCGTAAAAAGCCAGGCCTGCGGGGTTCACCGGGCCGCTCCCGGTGGGTTGGATGCGGGACCAGGACAGGGAAAACCGGTAGGAGTCGACGCCGAGTTGTTTCATCAGTGCCACATCCTGCGGCATGCGGTGGTAGTGATCGCAGGCAACGGCGGGGCTCTGGTCCTCGACGATGGACCCGGGTTTGGCCGCAAACACATCCCAGCCGGCCGGGCCCCGGCCGTCCTCGGTGAGCGCACCCTCAATCTGGAAGGCTGCCGTGGCCACGCCCAACGTGAAGTCCGCGGGGATGAGGGCTGCCAGGTCTTTGGCGGAAATATGCATGGTGTCAGCCCTTAGTGATGTGAAGACGTGCGAACGGGTACCACTGAGAATGCTATACCGCGGGGTCTCTGTCGGAGCGGACTGCTAGGGTCTGGGCATGGATGAAAAACTGGGGAAGTTCATCGACAACTTTGGTGCGCTGGTACAACTGGCGCAGGCCGGAAGGCACCGGCAACAGGAAGGCCAACAACTCCTTGAGGCTTTGACGGAGCATCTGGGCGTAACTGCCGAGGGCGTCTCCGTGATCGAGGAGATGATCCCGGCACACAGGTTTGTGGACGCGGACATCGTGATGGCAGAACTCGCCGCGCAGGACCCCGCCGGCAGGTTGACGGGGATTGGCGGCGGCGGCCAGCGCCACCACCAGTCCTTCAGCGATATGGTCCAGCAGTCCCAGCTCTTTCCCCAGTTTCCCCTTGCCCAGCCTGACTACGCCAACCTGGCGGTGGGGCCGGACAAACAGCGGCAGGCCGTGGCGTTCGGCCTCTGGCTTTTCGCCTTCGCGGGAAGCCCGCTGGCGGTGCTGCAGCGCAACGCGGAACCGCGTTCCGGCCGCCAGGCCGCCTCGCTGGAGGTGATGGCCGCCAACCCGGAAGCGGCCACGCACTTCCTGGCGGAGTTCCGCCTCCGGATGGAAAACAACAGCGTCCTCAAGGGCCAGGTCATTTCCCTGGTGATGTCCGAGTACGGCCCCAGCACGGCGGGGGTGACGTTCCATCACCGCCCCAGCCTCCCGGCGTCGGACGTTATCCTGCCCGCGGGGCTGCTCCAGAAGGTGGTGGACCACACGGTTGGAATTGCCACCCACCGCGAGTCGCTCCGGGACCACGGCCAGCACCTCAAACGCGGCATCCTGCTCTACGGCAGGCCGGGAACCGGAAAGACGCACACCGTGCGCCATCTGCTCAGCCTGAGTGAAGGCTCCACGGCGATCCTCCTCTCCGGCGGTTCACTGGCCCGGATCTCCGACGCCGCCCGCATGGCACGGGCGCTCCAGCCGTCCATTGTGGTGCTGGAGGACTGCGACCTCATCGCCGAGGACCGGAGCTTCGGGCACGGGCCGCAGCCGCTTTTGTTCGAAGTGCTGGATGCGATGGACGGCCTGGACCCGGACGCCGATGTGGCCTTTGTCCTCACCACCAACCGGCCCGACATGCTGGAGCGGGCACTGGCGCAACGGCCCGGCAGGGTGGACCTGGCCGTCGAGATTCCCCTCCCGGCCCACGCCGAGCGGGTCCGGTTGCTGGAGCTGTACGGCAGGCTGGTGGCTTTCAGCCCTGCAGCCCTCGACGCGGCCGCGGAACAGACCGAGGGGACCACCGCGTCCTTTGCCCGTGAACTGGTCCGCCGGGCGGTGGTGGCCGCTGCGCTGGAAGGCGGTCCGGTGTCCGATGCCCACCTCAGCGCCGCGGTTGAGGACCTGATGGCCGACGCCGAAACGCTCACCCGCAGCCTGCTGGGCAGCGGTCCGGACGCGACGGCCGGAGCCGGATCCCGCTTTCCCGGTCCGGGTTTCCAAGGCCCGCCTGTCCCCGGCTTCCCGGGTCCAGAATTCTCGGGCCCGGCCTCACTGTGATCCGAAGAGGAACTCTTTGGCGTGGGCCACGGCCTTGCGGTAGGCATCGTTCCGGAGGCTGACGAGGTGTTCGGTGTCGCCGTCCGCCGGTTCGAGGTAGCCCGTGTAGCCCGGCCGCAGCACCCAGATGTCGCCGGCGGGCGGTAGGTAGAACACGCCGAATGAGCGCTGCTGACGCTCCTCCGCCGTCCACACCGGCACCACAGCCAGAGCCGCACCGGTTGCGGGGTTGATCCACTGCGCCCGCGGCAGCGGCTCTTCGTGGGCTTCGGGGTCCAGGAACGGGGCGGTGCCTTTACCCCAGCGCGCTTCGAAGCGTTCCTGGAAGGCGGGGATCAGATGGGAATCGTAGCGACGCCAATCGCTCATGGGTGGCTCCTCTGGTGTGCATGGGGCTAGGTCCAGGGCCCGCTTTCCCAGCGGACCGGGGTGATCCGGATGGTGTTGCCTGCGGGCACATGGCGCCGGTTCACCCTCCGGACCGGGATGACGACCGGACCGGAACCCTGCCCGCCTGGTGTGCTTGTTCCGGTGCGGCTTCGGTCGTAGGCCGCACGCCGGGCGGGGTCACGCAGCACCGAGAAGGCCTGCATGATCTGCAGCAACTCGGCCCGCGAGAGCTCGCCGCCGTCCGTTGCGCCGCCGTCCGCGCCGAGGTCCGGATGATGGGTGCGCATCAAGGCCCGGTAGGCGCGGGAGATCTCCTGCTGGCTTGCAGTTGGCTTCACCCGCAGGACCTCGTAGAAATCCGGCTGACTGTTCATGACGGCATTCCGGCAATTATCCGTGGGGCGCAGGAGGCGCCGGCAACGGCTGCCGGCGCCCCCGGGGGAAGGGCTAACCTCCGATCTCGTGCATCTGGCCCTTTGTTTCAATCTCGATCTTGCGCGGCTTGGCCTGCTCCGTCACGGGGATTCGCAGGGTCAGGACGCCCTGGTCGTAGCTGGCCTTGATGTGTTCCGTGTCCAGGGTGTCGCCGAGGATCAGTTGGCGGCTGAACACACCGCGTGGACGTTCCGAGGCCACCAGCTCAACGTTGGGCTGGGTGGGGTCCAGGCGTTCCGCCCGCACCGTCAGGACGTTGCGCTCAACGTTCAAGTCCACGCTGTCGACTTTGACACCGGGCAGGTCGAACGCCACAACAAACTCACCGTCTTCCTGCCAGGCGTCCATGGGCATGGCAGCCGGACGGGCCGCGGTACCGAAGACCTGCTGGGTGAGCCGGTCCAGCTCACGGAACGGGTCCGTACGCATCAACATCATTTCCCACTCCTTCAGCAATGCAGTTGCATGATTCCGTACCATACCCGCCACCCCAACTATCTATGGCAGTGGGTATAGATTTTTTATAGCACTCGTGCGAAACTGGGGCAAGACATTTTCGACAGGAATTTTGGGAGCCGGCATGAGCGAGCCACCCTCAGTACGCGCACCGCAAGCCCCGTCCGGGCGGGCACTTTATGCCATTTCGGTGGCCGCCCAACTGGCCGGCACCGGGCAGCAGAACATCCGCCTCTACGAGACGCGCGGCCTGCTGCGGCCCGCCCGGACCTCCGGCGGGACGCGCCAGTACAGTGACGCCGATATCGCCATTCTCCTTCACATCGGAGAGCTGCTGGAGCAGGGACTGAACCTGGCCGGCGTGGCCAAGGTCCTCGAACTTGAGGCCGCCAACGCCAAGTTGCGCCGTGCCCTCAAACGCGAACGCTCACTCCGCGAGCACTAGCTCAGCACTAGTCGCCCGGTGCGTCGGCCTTGGAAAGTTCGCCCGTGATGCGTTCGCCGGGGATCCGGGCAGTGCGCCAGGTATCCAAGGCAATGTAGGCGCCCAGGATGATGAGCGAGAGGGACAGCGAAGCGAAGGCGTCGCTGAACCAGTGGTAGCCAAGGTAGAGCCTGCTGGCAATGGCCAGCACAATGCCGATTCCTGCCCCCACAAATCCCAGCACGGCAGCCCGCGGGTTTTCCCGCCGCGAGAAGATCAGAAACGTGCCCACCAGCAGGAAGTCGCACGCCCCCAGGACGTGGCCTGAAGGAAACGAGAATGTATGGTCGGCACCAAAGAGCATCAGGTCCACCGGCGGACGGGACCGCCGGACAATTTGCAGGATGATCTGGGAGATGATCACCCCGGTAAGCATCGCGGCGGCCAGGACAATCGGCCGCCAGGCGTGTTTTGCCGCGAACCCCCACGCCACCGTGACCACCAGCACGATGATGGGCAAGGCGATCGGGCCGAAGAGCACAGCGAGGAAGATCATCACGGCGGTGAGCGTCTCGGAACGGGTGCCAAGAAGCCAGTCCCGGATCGGTTCGTCCGGGCCCCACGGTGCTGTCCCGCTTTGCACCACCCCCACCAGCGCAACGACGAACGCCAGGGTGCCGACCGCCATCAGGATCACCGCTGCACGGTACAGCCCCCTGCGTGCCGCTGGCTCTATGTAGCGTTCTTCCACCACGAACTTCTCACGGAAAGTGCGCCACCAACTCGCGCCATTCCCCGCTTTTCCCGATCCTGCCTGCTCTGCCACGTTCGACTTCCGTCCCTGCGCTGTTAAATTTCCTTGAGATGAAGACTATCCCTGTAGCCTGACCGGATGGGTGCCATGAACGAGCTGATCAACCGCGGAAATGTTCAAGCGCTTGCCGGCATCCTGGCGAACCGGGCACCAGGCACCCGGTGGTCCAGTGTGATGGCGGTGGCATCCGGGCTCAGCGAGCTCAGCCTCCGCGGCAGGACGGACAAGGTCTCTGCTGCACTCCTGGCAGATTTCCGCCAGATCCCCGGGAGCGATTTTTCGACGGCGGCTGTTACCTTCCGCGCCGCGCTGGCTGACCCGGGATTTAAGGGTTGGGTCCTGTGGCCAGTCTCCGAGGCGGCTGTGACGCTGGCCCTCGAATCGGACAGTGGCACGGACTTCGCTGACTGCCTGGCGCTCCTCACCGAACTGACGCCACGGCTCACCGGCGAGTTTGCCATCCGTCGGCTGATTGCCAGGGACGTGGACGCTTCCCTGCGGGCAGTCCTCGGGTGGACGGGGCACCCCGATGAACACGTCCGCCGCCTGGCTTCGGAGGGGACCCGCGCCTACCTTCCGTGGGCGGTGCGGATCCCCGCCCTGATCCAGCAGCCTGAGGCAACACTCCCCATACTCAATGCCCTCTACCGCGACCCTTCGGACTACGTCCGGCGCTCAGTTGCCAACCACCTCAACGACCTGGCCCGCCATGCGCCGGAGGCCGCAGTGTCCACCGCGGCCCACTGGCTGGCGGCCCCGGATGCCAATACGGCCTGGGTGGTGCGGCACGGCCTGCGGACGCTGATCAAAAAGGGCCATCCGGGTGCGCTGGCACTTCAAGGGTTTGCCCCGGCATCCGTGGCGGTGACGGCCCTGCGGCTGGACCGGCAGGTGGTGGCCATGCCGGCGGACCTCCGGTTCGAATTCGACATCTCCAACACTGGCGCCGCGGAGGCCCGGCTTTCGGTGGACTATGCGGTGCATTACCGCAAAGCCAACGGCAGCCAGTCCGCGAAAATCTTCAAATTGGCGGCGCTGACCCTTGCTTCGGGCGAAACACGAACGCTGGCCAAGCGCCACGCTTTCAGACCCATGACCACGCGGGTGCACCACGCCGGACTGCACGCCCTCGAACTGCAGATCAACGGCATCCGGCACGGCCACACGGAGTTCGACGTCCGGACCTGACGCGCGGGCCACCGGGGTCCAGCACCATCGGGACCTAGGAGGAGCTGACGTCCTGCCGAACGGCGACGGCTGGCGACGCAGCGGCCTTGAGCCCGCAGCACTCCTCGACAAAGCGAGTGAGGGTGGCATAGCCGAACGTTTTGTAGGTGATGTTGGGCCACCTCTTCCGCAGCAGGGACCCCAGCCGCTGCACACTGACTTGCCCGTTCACCCAGAGGCTCGGATCATCTTTGATAAAGCCATGAACGCTTGCTTTGTAGAGCTTGAGCTCGGGGTGAGCCTGCGCGGCAGTCTTTGGAACCGGGGTTTTCTTGGCTGGCGGGGTTTTCTTGGCCGGCTCGGCGGCCTTCTTCGCTGGCTGGGCTGCCGCTTTAACGGGCTCGGCGGCGGGTGGTTTCGGGACGTCGATGACATGGAAATGGTCGGCGACGGCCGGCAGCAGCTTGTTGACCACACCGGCAGCAGGCTGCGACGTGGTTGCCACCAAGGACCGTTTTCCCAAGGCATGAAGCCGCCGGATCAGCGGCACGAAGTCACCGTCTCCGCTGACAATCACGAAGAGCTCGATCCACGGCATGTCCCCCGCGACTTCCAGGGCGTCCACCACGAGCTCGATGTCGGCGGCGTTCTTGGTGCTGTGGTCAAAGGAAAACACCTGGACGGGTTTGATGTTGCCGGCCAGAAGCTGGCCTTTGTAACCGGCCATGTCCGGCCGGGACCAGTTGGCGTAGGCCCGGGCCAGGGCTGTCCGCCCGCCCAGGCCACTGCGGGCCACTTCCGCTTCGATGTCACGGACGATCTTGGCGAGGGGCAGCGTGGCGACGTCTTTGCCGTAGCCGCCGAAGAGATTTTCCATGTCCAGGAATATGGCAACATTGCGCTTCTGCTCCACTGGCACTGGACCGTCCTCCCCCACGCGAATAGTAGGACTGAGCCTATCCGCCGCCGGGAGCCGCTCGAGTCAACGCCACGTGACAGGCAACGCCGGTACCTGTCTCACCAGGCACTCCCACAGCCGGCGAATGTGCGGTTGGCTAGTGGAACGAACACAGTCCGTCCTGTCACTCCCGAAAGGAAACTAACCCATGGCTACCTGGCTCATCACAGGCTGCTCAACCGGCCTCGGCCGCGCCCTCGCCCAGGCCGTCCTCGCGCACGGGCACAACGCCGTCGTCACGGCCCGCAACGTCACCACCGTGGAGGACATCGCGGCAGCCCATCCGGACAGGGCCTTGGCCCTGCCCCTCGACGTCACCGATCGGGCCCGGATCACATCGGCCGTGGAGCAGGCCAAAGCCCGCTTCGGAGGGATAGACGTGCTGGTTAACAACGCCGGATACGGCTACCGCGCCGCGGTTGAAGAAGCGGACGACGCCGACATCCGGCAACTGTTCGATACAAACGTTTTTGGCACCGTGGACATGATCAAGGCCGTCCTTCCGGACATGCGGGCCAGGAGGTCCGGCGCCATCATCAACATTTCGTCCATCGGAGCCCGAATCAAGCCCGCAGGTTCCGGCTACTACTCCGCCACCAAGGCCGCTGTGGAGGGCCTGTCCGGTTCCCTGCACAAGGAGCTTCAGCCGCTCGGGATCAGCGTCACGGCCGTGGAGCCCGGCGCCTTCCGAACGGACTTCGCCGGCCGGTCACTCACCCAGTCGGCGAAGCCAATCGACGATTACGCCGAGACGGCGGGTAAACGCCGCAAGGAGAACGACACCGTTGACGGTACCCAGCCGGGAGACCCGGCCAAGGCCGCCGAAGCCATCATCGCCATTGTCGAAAGCGCCGAGCCGCCGGCCTTGCTGGTGCTGGGCACGGACGCCGTCGGCGCCTTTGCCGCCGTGGCAGAGGCGGAACGCGCCGACCTGGACCGGTGGCGCGAGCTCAGCCTCAGCACGGACATCCAGGCCTATCCGGGTCGCGGCCTCACACCAGGGCAGCGTTAGCGGATCCCTCTGCTCTCAGCGGACGGTGGCGCCGCTCTGGGTGGCGGCAAGCATGTCCAGCTCATCCCGGCCGGGCAGCCCTTCCCAATCCCCGGCGGTGCTGACGGCGAAAGCCCCCATCACCGCGCCGCGTTCGAGCCTCGCCGGCACGTCGCCGCCGTCAAGCACTGCGGAGAGGTAGCCGGCGGTGAATGCATCCCCGGCGCCAACAGTGTCGATGCTGGTTACGGCCACGGCGGCCGTCTCGAACCGCCCGGTGGCCGTGTGGACGCCCGCTCCGTGGGCACCCCGCTTGACCACCACTTCGCTGACCCCGCGGTCCAGGAGCTCGTGGGCAACGGTTGCCTCGGCGTCGTCGGACGTGGCGCCGCCGAAGGGATGGGCACCCGGGCCAGCGGCTGCCACGAGGTCCAGTTCGTCGTCGGACGCGATCAGGATGTCCGCATGCCGGGCGAGCGGGGCCAGGACGGCACGCGCCTCGTCCCGGGTCCAGAGCCTGCTGCGGTAGTTCACGTCGAGGGAAACCAGCACGCCCTCCGCCGCGGCGCGCTCGGCCGCATACCCGAACGCTGCCCGCGCCTCGGCGCTGAGGGCGGCGGTGATGCCGGTCAGGTGCAGGATACGCGGGCCGGCGTTCAAAGCGAGATCGACGTCGTCCCGGCTGAGCGTGGAACCGGCGGAACCGGTGCGGTAGTAGAACGCCCGGGTGAGGTCGGCCGTCCGCTGCTCCAGGAACATCACCCCGGTGCTTCGGACCGCGTCCACCCGGTGCCGGACGTGGATCCCCTCCGAGCGCAACTGCCGGAGGATGTACTCGCCATGCGGGTCCGCCCCGATGACCCCGGCCCAGCTGACGCTGTGGCCCAGGCGGGCAACCCCAACGGCCACGTTCGATTCCGCACCGGCCACGTGCATGGCCAGGCTCCCGCCGGCGGACAGCGGCCCGGCGGAGCGCAGCGAGACCATGGACTCGCCGAAGGTCAGAAGGTCGACGCCGGAACTCACCGTGTGCCTGCTCCCGCCGCGCCTGCGGCGGCCCGGCGGTTGAAAGCGGCTGCGAGATCCACAAACGCCCGGGCACGCTCCCGCATGGGCGCGAGGTCGCCGCCGGAGCCGGCGGTACCAAACAGCGGCCCGCCGAGCCCGACGGCGACCGCTCCCGTTTCCCAATATCCTGCAGCTTCATCGAGGCCCACCCCGCCCACCGGGATAAAGGGGATTCCGGGGAACGGGTCGCGCAGGGCCTTCAGGTAACCGGGGCCGCCGATGGACGCGGGAAACATTTTGACCGCCGTGGCGCCGCGGTTCATCGCCTCGTACGCCTCACTCGGGGTGAGGGCGCCGGCCAGGACGGGAATCCCCTGCCGGGCGGACTCGGCGATAGATGCGGCCAGCGCCGGCGTCACCATGAACTGGCCGCCCGCCTCTGCCACGTTGTCCACGTCCCGCGCCGTCAGCACCGTTCCCCCGCCGACGTAGCAGCCGGCGGGCGCCGCGGCCCGTACCTCACGGATCGCGTCAAGGGCACCGGGCGTGGTCAGGGCGATTTCGACGAACCGGAAGCCTTCCTCCATCGCGGCGAGGGCCGCCTTCGCGGCGGCCGCACCGGCCGTGCCCCGGACGATGGCCACGAGCCTGGCCTCCTTGATTCCGGCGAGCAGGGTTTCGGGGCTGACAGCATTCATGTGGTTCACCATTCTGCAAAGGCTCCGTCCGCGTGGCGCCAGACCGGCCCGCGCCAGGCGTGGCCGCGCTTGTCCGCGGCGCGGACCACCGCTTCGTCGATTTCGAGGCCGAGGCCCGGTCCGGTCAGCCGTTCAATGTGGCCATCCACGAACTTCAGCGGGGTCTTGTCCACCACGTAGTCCAGCACTTCGGCGCCCTTGTTGTAGTGGATGCCGATGCTTTGTTCCTGGATCAGGAAGTTGGGCGTGGCGAAGCCAACCTGCAGGCAGGCCGCCAGGGCCAGGGGGCCGAGCGGGCAGTGCGGGGCGAGCTGGACGTCGTAGATTTCCGCGAGCGAGGCGATCTTGCGCACCTCCGTGATGCCGCCGGCGTGGGAGAGATCCGGCTGTGCCACGGCGATGCCGGCCTGCAGCGCCGGCAGGAATTCCTGCCGGTTGTATAGCCGCTCACCGGTGGAAACCGGTGTGGTGGTGGAGGAGGTGAATTCGCGCAGCAGGTGCGTGTTCTCCGGCACCACCGGCTCCTCAAGGAAGAACGGCCGGTACGGCTCCAGCAGCGGCGCCACCCGCCGGGCGTTGGCCAGGCTGAAGCGGCCGTGGAAATCCACTGCCACGTCGCGGTGCTCCCCCAGCACTTCGCGGGCCGCGGCAACACGGCGGATGACGCCGTCGATCTCTGCCACCGAGGCGACCGGACTCATCCGGCCGCTGGCGTTCATCTTGACGGCGGTGAGGCCCACTTCCAGCTGGGCGCTGATCTGGTCCGCCACCTCGTTGGGCTCATCCCCGCCCACCCAGCCGTACATCCGGATCCGGTCGCGGACATGGCCGCCCAGGAGCTGATGCACCGGGGTGTTGAAGTGCTTGCCGGCGATGTCCCATAGTGCCTGGTCCAGCCCGGAAACCGCGCTGGCCAGGATGGGCCCGCCCCGGTAGAAGGAGCCCTTGGTCATGACCTGCCAGTGGTCCTCGATCCGGAGGGCATCGTTGCCGATCAGCAGCTCCGAGAGCTGTTCGACGGCGGTGCGCACCGTTTCGCTGCGCCCCTCGCAGGTTGCCTCGCCCCAGCCGACGATTCCGCTGTCCGTCTCGATCCGCACAAACAGCCACCGGGGTGCGACCAGGAAGGTTTCGATTCTGCTGATGATGGTCATCTTGGCCTAGCCCTTGGTGGCGCCGGCGGTCATGCCGGACACGATGTATTTCTGCGTGAAGAGCGCAATGATCATGATGGGGATGGTCACCACGGTGGCCGCCGCCATGAGTCCACCCCAGTCGATGCTGGCGTAGGAGACGAAGTCGAAGATGGCCACGGGCAGCGTCTTGGTCTTGGACCCGGACAACACCAGGGCGAACATGAAGTTGTTCCACGAGAATATGAAGCTCAGGATGCCCGCGGTGGCCATACCCGCGACCGAGAGCGGCAGCGTGATGCGCTGGAACGCGCCGATGGGGGTGAGACCGTCCACCTGGGCCGATTCCTCCAGTTCCAGCGGGAGGGAATCGAAGTAGCTCATCATGATGTACACGATCAGAGGCAGCGCCACGAACATGTGGCTGAGGATCAGCACCTCGAAGCCGCCCACCATTTTCAGGTTGGAGAACACGTAGTACCAGGGCACCAACAGCGAAACGCCGGGAATGACGCGGGCCATCAGGACCACCAGGGCGGAACGGTGCATGGTGAACCGGCTCATGGCGTACGCGGCCGGGACGCCCAGCACCAGCGAGAGGGCCGTGGAAACGAACGCCACCCAGAAGCTGTTGAAGATGAAGACGAAGTAGTTGTTGCGCTGGAGGACGTTCGCGTAATTCTCGAACGTGGGGCTGAAGATGAACGATTTGGCGGTGTCGTAAATGTCCACATTGGTCTTCAGCGAGGCGAGCAGCATCCAGATCAGGGGTGCGATCAGGAACAGGACCACGGCGATCAGCGCCACCACGCGGAACACCTTGTAGGCACGGGTCCCGAGGGGTTTCCTGGGGCGGCGGAGCGGCTGCCCCGCGGACGTCTGGTTTTGGGTCAGGACGCTCATTTGCTTACCGCTTTCTTGCGCATGGTCAGCAGCCACATGGAGCCGATGATGATCATGAAGAACAGGATCAGCACCGCGGAGGACAGCCCGTACTGGTTGTAGTCGAAGCTCAGGCCATAGGCGTAGACGTTCAGGGTCTCCACCTCGTGGAAGGAGCCGCCGCCCTTGCCCTTGGTGGCGTACAGGATGTCAAAGGTCTTCAGGGCGTCGATGCCCCGGAGCAGGATGGCCACGATCACCGTGGGCATCATGAGGGGAAGGGTGATGAAGAAGAAGCGCTGGAACGCGTTGGCGCCGTCCATCCGGGCCGCCTCATCGGGCTCCTCGGAGAGCGACGTCAGGCCGGCCAGCAGGATGAGGACCACCATGGGGGTCCATTGCCACACGTCCATGAAGATGGTGGTGCCCAGCGCAGTCTCCTGGCCTGAGAGCCAGGGCTGCGCCGGAATTCCCACGGCGGCGAGCAGCTGGTTCGCGAAGCCGATGTTGGGATCGAAGATCAGCCGCCACATCATGCCCACGGCCACCGGCGTTGCCACCAGCGGCAGCAGGATGGCCACACGCACCCACTTCTCGCCGCGGAACGGGCGCCAGAGCAGCAGCGCGATGCCCATGCCCAGAACCACTTCACAGACCAGGGCAATGCCGGTGAAGGTCAGGGTGCGGCCCACCGCGGGCCAGAAGCGTTCGACGTCGGACAGGACGGTCAGGTAGTTTTCCAGGCCGATGAACTCGGTGGCCGCCCGGACGGATCCCTGCGAGTCGGTGAGGCTCAGGTACAGGGTCCAGGCCAGCGGGAACACGATCAGGACGCCCACGAAGGCCATGGCCGGGGCGGCGAATAGCCATTTCCGGTGTGCGTTGGCCCAGTCGGAGAATTTTTCGCGGCCGTTGGGGGCACGGCCTGAATTCCGGGCTGCGCTGCGGGGAGAAGTCATTACAGACATGGTTCGCCTCAAGAGTTGGGGTGGTGAAGTGCGGCCGGGACGGGAGGGCAGCGTCGCTGCCGTCCCGCCCCGGCCGGGTGGTGCACCGGGGTGGGGTGCCCGCGTTGGTGCACCGGGTGCGTTACTTCTTTTCGCTGTCCAGGAACTTCTGGAAGGCCTCGTGGGCCGAGTCCGCGGCAGCTGAAGCGTCCGCGCCGGTGATGCTGGCAACGATCGGCTCGCCAACGATTTCACGTGCCTTGCCCACCGTGACTACCTGGGGACGGTCGTGGCCGACGCCGTTCTTGGCGCTGACTGCGATGGCCTCGGCAAGGTCCTTCGGGTACGTGGACGTGCCTTCAGAGTTGGCCCAAACAGAGGCGCGGGGTCCGGGGACGCCGGCCTTCTGCGCCGCGAGGGTGCGGTCCTTGCTGGTGGCCCATTCGATGAACTTCCAGGCGTTGTCCTGGTTGGCCGAAGCCTGGTTGACTGCGAGGCCCCATGACGGGATGTTGTACGGCTTGGAACCGGCGGGGCCGGCGGGCAGGGCAGCGAACCCAACCGAATCAGCAACCTTGGACTTGGCCGGGTCGGTGGCGTTCTTGTAGAGCGAATCAGCCTCGGTGTAGAAGGCCGCCTTGCCCTGGGTGAAGATGGCCATGGCCTCGGGCCAGCTCATGTCGGTGCTGACATTGGCCGGGCCGTAGTTCTTGATCAGTCCGCCGTAGAAGGCGTAGGCCTTCTTGGCAGCATCCGAATTGACGGCGGATTTGCCGCTGGAATCGGTGAAATCGCCACCGAAGCTGTAGAGGAAGCTGGAGAACTGGGTGACGGCCGCGGACTTGCCGGTGCGGGCCACGAATCCGGCGGTGTCCGGGTTTGCTGCCTTGATGGCCTTGGCAGCCGCTTCGAGCTCTTCCATCGTCTTGGGAACCTCAAGGCCGGCGGCCTTCAGCAGGTCCTTGCGGTAGTAAAGGACCTCACGCTCGGTGATGATGGGGACACCCACCACCTTGCCGTCAGCAGTGGTGGCCTTGACCGGGCCCTCTTGGTAGTCCTTCCAGTCCCAGTTGGAATCCGAGGACACCTTGCTGGTCAGGTCCGCGAGGTAGCCGTTCTTAGCGAACGCCTTGCCTTCCTGGAGCGGACGATACATCATCACGTCGATCTCGTCGCTGCCGGCGTTGAGCTTGACGTTGTACTGGTCCGAGAGCTGGTCTTCACCGAGCTGGGTCAGCTCGACCTTGAGGCCGCTGGACTTCTCAAATTCGGGGATGGCTGCCTTGATGCCTTCGGTCCAGACGTGGTTGGCCAGCGTCACGCGGACTGTTCCCGATCCCTTTGCGTCGCTGCTGCCGCTGCCGCCGCAGGCTGTCAGCCCCAGCGAGAGCGCGGCGGCCACTGCCGCATACTTCACTACTGAACGTCGCTTCATAACGACTCCTTGCTTTTCCGGGCTGACGTCACTGTCCAGCCACATACAAATGCCTCTTTACATCTGCTCTGGAGAAGAGCATAGGTAAATAAGGCAGACTTAAACAACCCTTATTGGGTAACGAGTATGATTTAGCCATGAAAACCCCAAAGGCGGAGTCTCCCATCGACCGGCATGCAGCGTTGGTTCAGAGCCTGGGACTCGCCATTGCCGAGGGGTCGCTGGCGCCGCACTCGATCGTCCGGCTGGATGAGCTGGAGGCGCAGCACGGCGTGTCCCGTTCCGTGGTCCGGGAAGCGGCGAGGGTCCTGTCGTCCAAGGGCATGCTGGCGTCGCGGCGCCGGTTTGGCACCGTGGTGCAGCCGGAAGAGGAATGGAACCTCTACGACCCCCAGGTGATCCGTTGGCGGCTGGCCTCATCCCGGCGCCTGGAGCAACTCCAGGCGCTGAATGAACTGCGCGGCGCCATCGAGCCGCAGGCCGCCCGGCTCGCCGCTGAGCGTGCCTCCTGGGACGCCGGCAGCGAGCTGGTTTCGCTGGCAGCCCGCCTCTGGTCCGCCGGCCAGCGCGGAGACCAGGAGGAATTCCTCCGGCTTGATGTTGAATTCCATGCCGCGGTGCTTGGGGCTTCCGGCAACGCCATGTTTTCCCAGCTCCAGAACCTGGTGGCCGAAGTTCTGACCGGCAGGGCCGAGCACGGCCTCATGCCGCATTTGCCGCACCACGAAGCGTTGCAGTTGCACGTTGATGTGGCCAGTTCCATCCAGCGGGGCGAGGCCGGCGCCGCCCATGCCGCCATGAGCAGGATCGTGGAACAGTTCGCCGAAGAGGTGGGACACATCTGGTCCGAGCACCACGCCGGCGCAGACCAGGACCCAACCCGGCCGGACCCAACCCGGCCGGACCCGTCCCGGCAGGCGGGAGAGCCCGACGACGCCCCCCAGCGGCCGCCGTCGGACTCCCGTTCCCAACCGCCCGCTTAAGGCGGTCCCGTGGCGAACTGCCTGGTGGCTCAGTCCTCGGTGGGCGTGCGGCGGCTCGGGTGGTACGAACGCCATGAATGTTCGGGTTTGAATCCGAGCAGCCGTTTGGCCTTGTCGATGGACAGCAAGGTCTCGTGCTCGCCGAGTTCCCTGGTCACCTGCACGTTGGGGAACACCTCCGCCGCGAGGCTGGCGCTGGACCGGGACATCACAGTGTCTGCGTTGGCTACGATGAACGCTTCAAAACCCGGCTTGCCGTGTTCCAGCGCCCTTGCTACCGCCTGGGCCCCGTCGCGTCCGTCAATGTACCCCCAGAGATTCCACTTCCGGGCGGCGGCGTCCGCGTCGAACTCCGGGAACCGTTCGTAGTCCTCCGGGTCCATCACGTTGGAAAACCGCAGGCCGGTGATGCTCAGCTCGGGATCCCACCGGGTCAGCTGGATGGCCATCTGCTCCTCAAGGTGCTTGACCAGGGAGTAGGTGCTTTCGGGCCGGGCAGGGTACTCCTCATCCACCGGGATGTAGGGCGGGTCAACGTCGAAAGGCAGCCCCAGCACGGTCTCGCTCGAGGCGTAAACCACCTTCTTGATGCCGGCCCGCCGTGCCGCCTGGAAGACGTTGTAGGTGGAGAGCATGTTGTTCTCGAACGTGGCGGCGTCCGGAATGATGCCCGGCGCCGGGATCGCCCCCAGATGGACGACGGCGTCGAACCCGTTGTGCCTGTCGTCCAGGCCCAGCAGCACATCCAATACCTGGCCGTAGTTGCGCAGGTCCACGATGGCGAGTCCCGGGTTCCTTTCACCTGTCCGGTCCAGGTTGAGGACCTGGTGGCCGTCATCATTGAGCCTGCGGACCACATGCCGTCCGAGCTTTCCGCTTCCACCGGTTACTGCAATTCTCATGGTGCTACTCCTGCTGCAAGGAACTTTTCGACGGCGGCAATTGCCCGTTCGGTAATGGCACCGGGCTCCCCGCTGCCGTCCACCGATACCACCATGCCCCGGCCGGCATAAACCGACACCACTTCGTGGGTTTCGCGGTGGTACAGTTCCAGCCGGCGCCGGAACACGTCCACGGTGTCATCCTTGCGCCCCTGTTCCTTGGCGCGCTGGATCATCCGCTGCTCGAGTTCGGAATCCGGGGCGCGGAGTTCAACAACCGCGTCAAGCCGGTGGCCGAGCGAGGCGAGCATGTTGTCCAGTTCCATGACCTGAGGTGCCGTGCGGGGATACCCATCCAGCAGGAACCCGGGCCGGACGTCGCTGTCACGCAGACGCTCCCGGACCAGCGCGTTGGTGAGATGATCGGGGACAAAAGCGCCGTCGTCGAGATACTGCGCTGCCTCCTGGCCCAGCGGCGTCTCCGCGCTGACATTGGTCCTGAAGATTTCGCCCGTGGATACGGCAGGGACCTTGAAATGCCTGGCGATGTGGACCGCCTGAGTTCCCTTGCCGGAGCCGGGCGGCCCGATGATGAGCAGTCTGGTCATAGCTGTCCCTCCGCGGCGTTATGGCCGGTTGGCTTCGGGTGAACCGCCGGCAGCGCCAACGTGAGCTACATTCTGCCCGCAAGTGGCCGCACAACGCCAGAGTCCGCGCCGTCCGGCAGGGCCCCTGAATGTGACATTTGCTCTGGCCAGGGCTGTATATACTTCTGGTTATCGGTTTAGCAGCAGGCCGTTGGACAGTTCGTCGATCCAGCGATTCCTGCCACGCTCAAGCCGTCACGGCAGGATGTGCGCCGGGATTGCCGGGTCGTCTTGACCTGAGTGAATGGCACCAAGAACCGTGGCCGGCGAGTCGACAGCAAATACAGCTCCATCAATTACTGATCACCTGCATGAAGAACTCCTCAACAGCACCGATGTTGAGGAGTTCCTGGCCGAACTGGCGCGCGTATCAGCGCGCACCCTTTGCGTGCCCGGTGACGAAGTGCTGTGCGGCATTACTCTCCTGCGCCAGCGCAAGGCCGCCACGGTGGCAAGCAGCGCTGATCCCGCCCAAGTGATCAGCCAGCTGGAGTACCAGTCCAGCGACAGCCCCGGCATCACTGCGGCCGAGGGCCACCGCACCGTCCATGTCCCCGACCTGGGAGACGAGGACCGCTGGCCCGGGTACTCCGCAGCGGTGCTGGCCCATGGCGTCCGGTCCGTGCTGGCGATTCCCTTCGAGCAGGAGGGCGAAACCAAAGCCACCCTGCTCCTGTACTCCCACCGTGCCGGCCGCTTTGAGGGCCGCATCCTCGAAACCGCCGAGGACTTTGTCCGCCAGACGTCCCTGGCCCTGCGCCTGGCGGTCCGTTTCGCGCATTACAGTGACACCGCGGCCCACCTGCGTGCCACCCTTGAGAGCCGCACCGTGATCGACGTGGCCGTGGGCATCATCATGGCCCAAAACCGGTGCAGCCAGCAGGCGGCTTTCAGTCTCCTCAAGGCCGCCTCCAGCACCCGCAACTCCAAGCTGCACACCGTCGCCGCCGCCGTGGTCAACGCCCTGGGACACGGCCCTGCGGAAACCCACTATGACGAGTAACCGGCGGCACTAGGTCCCGGCGTCGTAAACCAGTTCGCTCCCGTTGACACGCACGCCGGAGGTGGGCTGGTGGGGCGTCAGCCTTCCGCCGGGCATCACGTGCCGCACGTCCACGTGGCGAAGCAGCACCACGTGGTCAGAGATGAGCCGGCGGTGACACCGCCACCACACGGTCTCACTGCACATGATGGCCACGGGCTCCTGTGCTGCCTGTGCCAGGAGCTCGTCAAGGGCCAGGGAAAACTCCGGCGACCGCATGTACGCGGCGTAGGCCCGGAACGATTCGTTGCGCAGTGCCACGTCCGGGGAATCCGGTGGCAGCTTGCGGAATCCGCCGAGCCGCTGCTCCCAACGGTAGGACACGCCCGCCTCTGGCAGCCATTGCGCCAGCAGGTCCTTGCCGAAGTGCGGAAACTTCCAGCTTCCGGGAGCAATGCGGACGTCCACCAGGGACTGGACTCCCGCCGAAGCCAGCAGGGCCTTGAAGTCCTCCTGGGCGGTGGTGCCGTGGCCAACGGTCAGCAGCGGTAGGTGTGGCACGGAAGGCGTCATAGTAGCGATTCTCCACCCACGCAGCCGTAGACTGGTGGGAAGCTGGCTCTGGGGGCTTTATGGAAACTCAACAAGTCTGCCTCGTCATCGAGGACGACGCCGACATCCGCGGGCTGATCACCGTGGTACTGATCCGTGCGGGCTTTGACGTGCGCACGGTGGCCACCGGCGCCGAGGGCATTGCGGCCGCCGCGGATCCCGGCATTTCGCTCATCACCTTGGATCTTGGCTTACCGGACATGGACGGCCACGTGGTGGCCCGCGCCATCCGCGCCCTGAATGCCGCTCCCCTGCTGTTTCTCTCGGCCAGGTCCGAAGAGGATGACATTTTGGCCGGCATGGCCTCCGGGGCCGCCGCTTACCTGACCAAGCCGTTTCGCCCCAAGGAACTGCGTGAGGTGGCACTGCAGCTGTGTCCGGTGACCGTTGTCAGCCAGGACGGCACGGGCCAGAACCCCGCCTCCTGCCAGCCTCACTAGGCGGTCCCGCCCTCACCGGGCCCTGTTAGTTCAGCCCCGCGCCGGACTCCGCTAGTTCAGCCCTGTGCTGGTCCTCGCGGCGGTCTCTTCAGCGTAGGACGTGGCCTGGCGGCGCACCTGATCCACATAGGCACCGGACTGGTTATAGGAGTAGACGGCCGCAGTCCACCCGTTTGCGGCGGAGAGATTGCGGCCGTGAGCACACAAATAGCCGGCCGCGCTGAGGGCGGCATCGTCGACATTGAAGGGGTCCGCTTTTCCGTCACCGTTCCCGTCTTGTCCCGCAAGCTTCCAGGTGGAGGGAATGAACTGCATGGGTCCCACGGCTCGGTCCCAGAGGGGGTCCCCGTCCAGCACGCCGGCATCGGTATCAGCGATGGCGGCAAATCCGTCGCCGTCCAGGCTCGGCCCGACGATCGGCCCGGTCGCCTGCCCGGCGGCAGACAGGCTTCCGCCGCCGTAAGCTCCGTGGGCGGACTCGACGAAGCCAATCGCCGCCACCGTATTCCAGCCGATCCCACACCCCGGAGCGGCATGATTGGCAGCGCTAGCCGCACTGACGTAAGCCCGAAGCGCGCGGGCGGGTATGCCGGTTTGTGCGGAAGCCTGGACGAGCCACTCAGCGTCCGCGTTGCGCGTGACATTGACGGCAGTGGCAAGGCCGGTGGAGAGCGTTTCGAGTTTCACGGCCGCCCGCGGCGGCGGAGGTGGAAGGGCCGTGCCGGCGTCCGCGCCGGACTCCCGGAGCACCCAGAACGCCCCTGCGGTGATCACGCAAATCGCGAATACGCAGAAAACGGCAAGGCGTTTGAGTCGGAGCACGCTGTTGATCCTATCGAGTTGAAGTCCGACGGGAGAACGGCAACCGCCGGCACCGGGGTGCAGGCCGCCGCCCTCCCCCGGCCCACGTCCCCCCCGTCCCGCCCCTCCCCTCAGGACGCTCTGGGGTTAACCTCTGTTGATGGACACCTGAAGTAGCGGGATCCTTGGATTCTGCGGGAAGGTGTTCTTGTGAGCACGACACGACGAAAATTCACCCCGGAGTATCGGCGGGAGGCTGCCCGCCT
>NZ_JARESG010000039.1 GCF_029076445.1 Pseudarthrobacter naphthalenicus | reverse complement strand
AGTCCCCGTCGACGGTCTCGTTCATGACCTTCACGAGCGACCCGTCGGTGTCCTTGGCGAGCAGGTCATCCCACTCCCGGCCCCAGACCACCTTGATCACGTTCCAGCCCGCGCCGCGGAAGAACGCTTCGAGTTCCTGCATGATCTTGCCGTTGCCGCGCACCGGCCCGTCCAGGCGCTGGAGGTTGCAGTTAATGACGAAGTTCAGGTTGTCCAGGTTCTCGTTCGCGGCGAGCTGGAGCAGGCCGCGGGACTCGGGCTCATCCATTTCCCCGTCGCCCAGGAACGCCCAGACCTGCTGGTCCGAAGTGTCCTTCAGCCCGCGGTTATGCAGGTAGCGGTTGGACTGGGCCTGGTAGATCGCGTTCATCGGGCCGATGCCCATCGAGACCGTGGGGAATTCCCAGAACTCCGGCATCAGCCGCGGGTGCGGGTAGGAGGACAGCGCATGGCCTTGTTTGGATTTCTCCTGGCGGAAGCCGTCCATGTCTTCCTCGGTCAGCCGGCCTTCCATAAAGGCTCGGGCGTACATCCCCGGGGACGCGTGGCCCTGGAAGAAGACCTGGTCACCGCCGCCGGGGTGGTCCTTGCCGCGGAAGAAGTGGTTGAAGCCCACCTCGTACAGCGTCGCGGCGCCGGCGTACGTGGAAATATGCCCGCCGACCCCGATGTTCGCCCGCTGCGCCCGGTGCACCATGATCGCGGCGTTCCACCGCATGTACGCCCGGTACCGGCGCTCGTATTCCTCGTTACCGGGGAACGGCGCTTCCTGGTCCACGGGAATGGTGTTCACATAATCCGTGGTCGTCACCATCGGAACGCCCACGCTTTGCGCACCCGCACGCTGCAGCAGACTCCGCATGATGTATTGGGCACGCTCAGTGCCCTGTTCCCTGATCAGCGCGTCCAGGGACTCAACCCATTCGGCGGTCTCTTCCGGATCACGATCAGGCAGCTGGTTAGTCAACCCGCTGAGGATATGGGAGGTATCTTCTCCTGCAGCCACGTCCAACCTCTCTTTGCGCGCATGCATCGGCGCCCTCACGCCGGGCAGGGTGACTGTCCGGGATGACTGCGACGTGTGCGACGTATCGGTTACAACAGCCCGGTCATGTGCGCCGGGCAGGGTCCTATCACGCCTATGTCTGCATTCAATTCCTGGCGGTCGCCCCGCAGGCATAGTTGTCACCAGCCACTCTAGCTCTGACTTCAGCACGATGCGTAGCCGCGTCCGTGGCGCCGCAGTTGTATTTCGCCGTCATACTGGTTGTGTGACGAAAGCCCCTGCAACGCAGGCCGGAAGCCCGTGATGTGACGCAGAATATGGTGGATCGCGGGGTGGACAGCTTGAAGCGCGGGCACAAAGGGTGTTGGCTTGGGGTAATGGAAATCACTATGCAAATTGCAGGTATTAGGTATTGGAGGAACACGTGAGCGAGGCCGACGCCGCCACTTCGGTAAATGTGGCGGAAAAATTGGGTTTCAAAAGCGGGGATCTGATTCAGGAGTTCGGCTACGACGATGATGTCGATTTCGACTTGCGTGATGATATTGAGGACCTCACGGGGTCCGAACTCCTCGATGAAGACGACCATGACGTTGTAGATGCTGTCATTTTTTGGTGGCGGGACGGCGACGGGGATCTGGTGGATACCCTCATGGATTCGCTGACCACATTGAGTGAAGGCGGCGTGGTGTGGGTGTTGACACCTAAGTCCGGACGTCCGGGCTATGTGTCCCCGGCGGAAATCCAGGAGGCTGCGCCCACAGCCGGCCTGCACCTGACAACGTCGGCGGGTGTCTCCAAGGACTGGAGCGCAACCCGCCTGGTCAGCAAGAAGAATAAGTGACGCCGGCACTTTCCCTGGCCCCCGGGCCCGTCCCGGCGGTGGGGGAGACCGCCCCGGATTTCGAACTGGTGAACCAGTTCGGCGAGCCCGTGAAGCTGTCATCGTTCCGCGGACAGAACGTGGTCCTGGTGTTCTACCCCTTCGCGTTCTCCGGGATCTGCACGGGAGAGCTCTGCGAAATCCGGGACAACCTGGCGGTCTTCGAAGATGCCCGGGCCACCGTCCTGGCCGTCTCAGTGGACAGCAAGTTCAGCTTGCGGGCTTACGCCGAAAAGGAAGCCTACGGCTTCGATCTGCTGGCTGATTTTTGGCCGCACGGGGCAGTGGCAAGCACCTATGGGGTCTTCGACACTGAGACCGGGATGGCCAAGCGCGGCACCTTCATCATTGATGCAGCCGGAACCATCCGTTACGTTGTGGTGAATCCGCGCGGACAGGCCCGTGAGCTTTCCGAGTACCGCGACGTCCTGGCGGGCCTGGACCAGGCCTGAGGCCACAATGAACCAGCGGCAGCGGGGTGTTGGCGTGGGCCTGACGGGCTTCGCCAGCCTTCCCGCTGCCCGGCCTGCCCTGCTGCCGGCTGAACAGTTGCGGGAGTTGGAAAGTGTCCGGGCACTGCTGTCCGGCCGGCGCCTGGCGCTGCTGACCGGTGCCGGGCTGAGCACGGATTCGGGCATTCCGGATTACCGCGGCCCGGACGCCGTCCCCCGTTCTCCGATGACCTATCAGGAGTTTGTTCGCGATCCGGCCAACCGGCAGCGGTACTGGGCGCGGAACCATATTGGCTGGTCGCATTTACGCCACGCGGATCCCAACCAGGGGCACCACGCCGTGGCGCAACTCGAGCGGCGGGGTCTGTTGAGCGGACTCATCACGCAGAATGTGGACCGGCTCCACGAAGAGGCGGGCAGCACCAACGTGATCGACCTTCACGGCCGCTTTGACCAGGTGGTCTGCCTGGACTGCCGGCGGACCTACACCAGGGGGCTGCTGGCCGGAGTGTTGACAGAGCTGAACCCGGAATTCCTGGCGCGTGCCACCGAAACCGGCCTCGTGGAGATGGCGCCCGATGCCGATGCAACCGTGGATGATTCAGCGCTGATCAGCAGCTTTGTTGTTGCGGCCTGCCCCGCCTGCGGCGGAACACTCAAGCCCGATTTTGTATATTTCGGCGAGAATGTCCCCAAGGAGCGGGTAGAGGCCGCCTACGCGATGGTGGACGAGGCGGCCGCCCTTCTGGTTGCCGGGTCTTCACTCACCGTGATGAGCGGGCTGCGGTTCGTCCGTCATGCGGCCAAGGACGGCAAACCGGTGGTGATCATCAACCGCGGTGAGACCCGCGGCGATCCCCAGGCGACCATCAAGGTCCATGCGGGTGTCGGCGAGTCACTGACGTGGCTTGCCGCCGAACTTCCCGACCTCTGACTTAGGGGCATGAGCCGCTGCCGGGCGCGGATTGGCTTTTGCTCCTGCACATCAGGTAGAGTTTATGTTCGTTGGTTGACGCGCTGAAGTGCGAAAACTAACCATTTGGGTCTTTAGCTCAGCTGGTAGAGCGCCACGTTTACACCGTGGATGTCATCGGTTCGATCCCGGTAGGACCCACACGTAGAGCCCCGTTTGTTCCAAGACCTCATGGTCCGGGAACGGCGGGGTTTTTTGTTTCCCCGCCGCGTCTAAGAGGGACGCCGCCAAGGGGGACACAGCCAAGAGGGACGGCGTCCGAGGGCTGATTGTCGGTGCCTCCGCCTAGTGTTCCCGCCATGGAATATGTGGTGGTGAAGACGTCGCGGGAAGGAATCCCGACGGCGGTCGTCCGGGGAGGCAGGGAATGGGCCGTGGCTGCCGAAACGGTGCGGTGGTTCGAGCGGGTGAGCTGGTGGGAGGATCAGCGGCGAATGCCCAAGGGGCTGGGCCGCGTCGATGTGGAGGTGCTCCAGATCCAGGTGAGACTGGGCAGCAACCTGCGGTCGGCGCTCACCACCATGGTGCTGGAACGCGATGGCCTCGGCGGTGGGTGGCGGCTGCGCGAAGCTGAGGCTGATGCAGCCTGAGGCATCCGGCGGCCACGGACGCATCCGGCGGGCATTGGAAAACCCTCCACCGCGACTATTGGGGGATGCCGCGGTGGAGGGTCTGAAATGAATATACAGTGAACTGCCGGAAACAAACAATTGCTTCCACTCCGTGTCGCGAGGCGGTGCCGCGGCCTGATCCTGTGAGGTTCTGCGCTGAACCACAGCCCAGCCATTATGATGGTTACTGTTCAGCTGAATGAACAACAGTACCCAAAGTGCTCCCAGCGTGCCGATCGAAGGAGAATCATGGCCGATTCCCGCACCCCCCGCTCCTCCGACGGCCTGGGGAGCGCCTCGCCGGCGCCGGCAGTCACCCGCGCCGCCGCAGTCATGGACGCCCTGGCAGCCTCAGCCACCGGCAGGCTGACGCTTAGTGACCTGGCCCGCGAGCTGGGAATCCCCAAATCATCCACCTCCAACCTGTTGTTGGCCCTGGAGGAGGCCCGGCTCATCAGCCGCCACGGCGCGGAGTTCACTCTGGGCCGGAAACTCGTGGAGCTCGGTGCCGCCTACCTGAGCCGTTTGGATGAAGTGCAGGAGTTTTACCGGTTCTGCGAACAAGCACCAACGCTCTCGGGGGAGACCGTCCGCATTGCCATGCTGGACGGTACGAACGTCATTTATCTGGCCCGGTATGAGGGGCACCCGGCGGTGCGGCTGACCTCAAATATCGGCGACAAAATGCCCGTCTCGCTGTGTGCCGTAGGTAAGGCCCTGATTGCCCGCCTCCATGACCATGACATTGAAGCAATGTTTCCCGATCAGGCCGAGCTGCCGGTACTCACCCCCAAATCTTTGCGTACGGGGGCGGAATTGAAGGCCCAGCTGCGCGAGATCAGGGCACAGGGCTATGCCTTCGAGGATGAGGAGTCCACCACCGGCGTTGTGTGTCTGGCAGTATCCGTCCCCACTCGCGGCGCCCACGGGCCAAGCCTTGGCCTGTCGGTCACTGCCCTCAAGGCGACGTACTCCGAAGAGCAGGGGTCGCAGATGGTCAAGGAGCTGAAAGAGCTGGCCCGGTCTTTGGGCAATCCCATGGGCTAGAAACGTCCACAGGCCGCTTGGCGGTAACGAAATCGGGGCAGGGCTCTTGCCAGCTGTTCAACTTGCTGTACTCTGTTCAATATAGTGATCTACACAACAGGCGATTTCGCTATCCCACCAGGCCAACGGGGGTCTGGAGTGTTCTTGAGGGAGTTCTTGTGACAACTCGTACTAATTCACCGTTGGCTGACGTGGACGGCGCCACCGTCGATCCTGAGCAGCTGCGAAGGGCAACTCTTGCCAGCTCAGTAGGCTCCGCCTTGGAGTACTACGACTTCTACATTTACGGCCTGGCGTCCGCGCTCATCTTCGGTCCGCTGTTCTTCTCCCCGCTGGGCGAGAGCGGCGCAGTGATCGCTTCCTTCGCCACTTACGGCGTGGGCTTTGCCGCCCGGCCGTTCGGCGGCGTCGTTTTCGGATACATCGGCGACCGCTTCGGCAGGAAGATGGTCCTGATCCTGACCATCGGGCTGATGGGCATGGCGAGTTTTGCCATCGGACTCCTGCCCACCTTTGAGCAGGCCGGCATGCTCGGAGCAGTCCTGCTCGTGGCGCTGCGCATCCTGCAGGGTCTGGGTGCGGGGGCGGAGCAGGCCGGCGCCACCACCTTGATCTCGGAAGTGGCACCGCGGCGCCGCCGTGGTTTCTTCGCCTCGCTGCCGTTTGTCGGCATTCAGCTCGGCACGCTGCTCGGTGCCGGCACCTTCGCCCTGATGGCGCTTGCGGACAAGGAAGTGCTGCAGGGCTGGCTCTGGCGCGTGCCGTTCCTGGCCAGCGTCATCCTGATCGTCATTGCGGTGTTCATCAGGCTCCGGCTCAAGGAGACCCCGGTCTTCCAGGAGCTTGAAAAGCACAAAGCCGTGGTCAAGAACCCCGTTAGCCAGATCTGGAAGCACTCGAAGAAGAATGTGCTCATTGGCATCGGACTGCGCATGGGCGAAAACGGCAACTCATCCATCTACTCCGCTTTGTTGGTGTCCTTCATCAGCATGCCGGCAGGCATTTTCGCGGGCGACAAGTTCATAGGTCCCACGGGCCTGCTCATTGCCGCCGGATTCGCGGCGGTCATGGTGGTCACCTTCGGAGCCCTCTCTGACCGTTTCGGGCGGGTGCCCGTCTACCGCTACGGCGCCCTGTTCCAGGCCGTCATCGCCCTGCCGGCCTTTTACCTGGTCACCCTGGGCAGCGTCACCCTCGTCTGGGTGGTCATGGTGGTGGGCATCGCCCTCGGGGTTCAGTCCATGCTTGGCCCGCAGTGCGCCCTGTTGCCCGAACTCTTCGGCTCCCAGCACCGCTTCACGGGCGTAGCGCTCAGCCGTGAACTTTCGGCCGTGCTCGCCGGCGGCTTTGCTCCCATGATCGGCGTTGCCCTTCTGGCGGCCACGGGCCACTCCTGGCTGGTCCCCGCGATCTATTCGCTGGTCCTGGCCCTGATTTCCTTCGGCACAACGTTCTTCACCCCGGAGACCAATGGCCGCGACCTGGTCCTCGTGGAGGACGCCAGCTAGTCGAACCTCTGGACGCGAACCGCAGGCGGCCTCCCCGGTAAGGGAGGCCGCCTGCGGTTGTTGTGGGGGCCTGCCGGACCAGCGACGTTGGAACCGGGCCCGGAGTAGCGACACTGGAACCAGGCCCGGCGTCCGGCCGGACAACGGGAAGAGCCCCTGCCGGGATCCCTTGAGCCAGGATTCCAGCGGGGGCTCTCTACGCAGCTCTTATGGTGCGTGCGGGGGCGGTTCCCGTCAGTAGAAGTGGACCGGGTCCACCAGGTGCGGGAGGTCGCCGCCGTCGAGGAATGTGCGAAGGTTGCTGCAGAAACGCTCGGTGATCAGGCGGTTTTCCGCCGCACTGAGCGCGGAAGTATGCGGTGATACCAGCACCTTCGGGTGCTCCCACAGCGGGCTGTCCTGGGGGAGGGGTTCTACGGCAAAGACGTCCAGGCATGCATAGGAGACCTGGCCGTTGTTGAGTGCTTCCAGGAGGGCCTCTTCGTCCACCACGGTGCCGCGGCCAACGTTCACAAACACCGTCCCGGGCTTCATCGCTGCAAACGCATCGCGGTTGAACAGCTTCTCCGTGAACGGCGTACCGGGCAAGGTGTTCACCACGGCATCGGCAGTGGCCAGGAGCCGGGCAAGCCCGTCGTTGCCAGCAACGTGTTCGATCCCCTCGATGGGTTCCACAGTGCGCTTGGTGCCGCTGACCTTCATGCCCAGGGCCCGTGCAATGCGGGCCGTCTCAAGTCCGATCTCACCAAGGCCCGTAACAACCAGCGTTGATCCGCTGACCAGCCTGGTGGGAGTCCTGAGTTCAGGCCACACCTTGGCGGCCTGGTCCTGGACCAGCTCGGCGCTGCGCTTGAAGCCGTTGAGGATTCCCAGCGCGGCGAATTCTGCCAGCGGCAGGGCGTGAACCCCGGCCGAGGTGGTTACCTTGAACTTGCTGAGGGTTTCCGGATCCAGCCCCGAAGCCTTGACCGCGCCGCCGGCGCCGGCCGCCATGGCGTGCACCCACTGCAGCCGCGGGTTCTCGCGTGCAATGCGCGCCAGGCCTGCCGGGCTTTCGTTTGGCAGGCCGTACAGGACCTGCGCCTTGCTGAGCATGTCCCAATACTGCTCTTCCTGAGCGGGCGTCCGCTTGAAATCCGGATCCCCGGAGTGGTCAGCAGGAAAACGCTCCGGGGGAAGGAGGTCAGGCTCGTAGAGCACGGTGACAGAAGGGTCTACTGCGCGGATGCGGTCCACGAGCTCAGCTTCGAGCGGGACGGCAATCGCGACGGTCGTTTGAGTCGTCATAGTGTTCATCATACTGAATAGCGGCTAGGATATTGGACAGATGTCCCTACATTAACCACACAACGATGTGAGTCGAGGCCTATTGATGGATGACAAACGAGCGGGCTTTGTGGGCCTGGGACTGATGGGGCTGCCCATGGCGGAGAATCTGCTTCGCGCCGGGTGGGACGTCACCGCCTGGAACCGTTCCGCCGGACCCCTGCAGCACTTCGTGGCGGCCGGCGGCCGCCAGGCGCCGAGCGTTGCGGCACTGCGTGACTTGCCGGTCATCGCTTTTATGCTGCCGGACCTGTCCTTCATCGAAGAGGCAGCGGAGGATCTCCTGGCACGCTGGGCCGAAATTCCGCCGGCGCCCGGTACGTCATTGGTGGTCATGAGCTCTGTTTCACCTGCAAAAGTCAAGGACTTCGGCAACCGGGTGGCAGGGGCAACTCAGGGCCGGGCCGTGGTGGTGGACGCGCCGGTCAGCGGCGGAACACAGGGGGCAGCCGACGGTACCCTGGCCATCATGGCGGGCGGGTCCCCCGGGGACTTCCAGCGCCTCGGATCCTTCTTTGCCGCGATGGGAACCACGGTCCGGCACATGGGCCCCTTGGGTTCAGGGTCGCTGGCCAAGGCGTGCAACCAACTGATCGTGGGAACCACGACGGCGGCCCTCGCCGAGGCCGCGGAACTCGCTGAACGTTCGGGCATGGACCCGGCGGCACTCTTCGAGGTACTGGCCGGCGGCCTGGCGGGCAGCCGCGTACTGGAAAACGTGGGGCCGCGGCTGGTGCGGAAGGACTACACGCCCACAGGTCCGGCCAAATTCATGCACAAGGATCTGTCCTTCGTGCTCGACTCGGCCAGGGCGGCCGGCTCCGCGGCACCGATGGCGAGTGCCGGCGTCGAACTTTACGCCGAACTCAAGCGTCAGGGCCTGGGCGACCAGGACCTGGCTGTTGTCCGGCAGGCCATTTCACAACTCAGCGACGCAGCGGGCGGCGCCATGAAAGGGATAGTTTCAGCATGAGTTCACTTTTTGATCTGACGGGGCGGGTTGCTTTGGTGACAGGCTCGAGCCGGGGGATTGGTCATGCCTTGGCGAGGGCGCTGGCCGAGGCCGGTGCCACGGTGGTGTTGAACGGCCTTAACGCGGAGCGGTTGAAGGCCGCGGAGGTGGCGTTGGCGGCCGATTTTGCGCCGGGGCGGATCCACAGCGTGGCGTTTGACGTCACCAGTGATGCGGAGGCTGCCCGGGGCGTGGCCTGGGTGGAGGAGCAGGTGGGGCCGCTGGGGATCCTGGTGAATAACGCCGGAATCCAGCACCGGGTGCCGATGCTGGAGCTGGATGTCGCGGACTGGGAGCGGGTAATCGCCACGGACCTGACGAGCGCGTTCCTGGTGGGCCGGGAAGCGGCCCGGCATATGATTCCGCGCGGGCGGGGCAAGATCATCAATATTTGTTCCGTGCAGACGGACCTGGCGCGGCCCACGATCGCTCCGTATGTGGCGGCGAAGGGCGGGTTGCGGAACCTGACCCGGGCCATGACGGCTGAGTGGGCCGGGTCCGGGCTGCAGATCAACGGGATCGCGCCCGGCTATATCCATACGGAGATGACCCAGAACCTGGTGGATGATGAGCAGTTCAACGCCTGGATCCTGGGCCGGACCCCGGCGGCGCGGTGGGGGACAGTGCAGGACCTCGCGGGCCCGGCGGTGTGGCTGGCCTCGGCGGGGTCGGACTTTGTGAACGGACAGACGATCTTTATCGACGGTGGAATGACGGTGGTGGTCTGATGAACGGGTCAGCCATGACTGAAGCAACCGGCACGGGATCCGCTGCGCCAGGATCTGCGGCGCCAGGCCCCGCGGTTCCGGTTTCTGCCCCGCCGGTTTCGGTGCCGGCGGTTTCTGCCCCGCCGGTTCTTGCCCTGCCGGAGTCGGGGCCGGCGGTGATCGCGTACGCGGCCGGGGATCTCCGGATCGAGGAGGTTCCGGTGAAGGCACCCGCCCCGCACGAGGCCGTGGTGGAGGTGGCCTACGGCGGAATTTGCGGGTCGGACCTGCATTACTGGCTGCACGGCGCCGCGGGGGAATCGATCCTGAAGGCGCCGCTGGTGCTGGGCCACGAGATTTCCGGGACCGTGGCGGTGGCCGCGGCGGACGGTACCGGCCCTGCCGCCGGGACCGCGGTGGCGGTCCACCCCGCAACGCCTGGCCCGGGAGACGGGACGGTGCGGTACCCGGCGGACCGGCCCAACCTCTCCCCGGGCTGCACCTACCTGGGCTCCGCGGCGCGGTTCCCGCACACCGACGGGGCATTCGCCCGCTTCGTAACCCTGCCCGCCCGGATGCTCCGGACGCTGCCCGCGGGAATGGATCTGCGGACCGCGGCGCTGATCGAACCGGCCAGTGTGGCCTGGCATGCCGTGGCCCGGGCCGGGAACGTGGCCGGCAAGTCCGCGCTGGTGATCGGCTCCGGGCCGATCGGTGCCTTGGCCGTTGCCGTCCTCAAGCGGGCCGGCGCCGCGCGGATCACGGCCGTGGACGTCCACCCCAAACCGCTGGAGACCGCCACAGCCGTGGGAGCGGACCAGGTCCTGCAGGCCGGGGAGGCGGACGCCATCGCGGCGGTGCAGGCCGACGTCGTCATTGAGTCTTCCGGCAGCCACCACGGCCTGGCCTCCGCCATCGCTGGCGCGGCCCGCGGCGGGACGGTGGTCATGGTCGGGCTGCTGCCGAGCGGCCCCCAGCCGGTCCTGATCTCCCTGGCCATCACCCGGGAACTGGACCTGCGTGGCTCCTTCCGGTTCAACAGCGAAATCGACGGGGTCATCGCCGCCCTGGCCGACGGCACCTTGCGCATCGACCCCGTCATCACCCACGAATACCCTCTCACCGAGGGCCTGGAAGCCTTCGCCACCGCCAAGAACTCGGCCGAATCAGGCAAAGTGCTGCTCAGCTTCCACTCCGAATAACTTCCGGCGGCCTCCCGGTATTAGCGGCTTTTCCGTTTTACCGGCGGCCCGGTGTCACCGGCAGGCCGGGGATTCCAGGGGTGGTTCCCTGCGGAATCGGAGTTCAGGGCCGGCGGACCGGTATAAAAACGCGGGGCTGATCGGTCCAGGTTCCCGAAAGCCTGGACGTGGTCCGTCGCATGATCTGCTCGGAGGCACTGCGGGCGGCTGCGGCGTCCCCGGCGGCCACGGCCTCGGCCAGGTCAATATGCCACTGCAGGGCGCCCTCGTGGGGGTGTTCCGGCATGAGGCCGTGAACGGTTCGGCCGGTAAGGGTCTCAGCCACCTGCCCCATCAGGTTGGCGAACATTTCGTTGCCGGACCCGGAAAGCAGCACCGAGTGGAACGCGATGTCCAGTTCCAGGAACCTTTGCGCTTCCCCGTTGTGCCCGGCGTCGCGCATGGCATGGGCTATGTCAACCAGCTCGGAGCGCAGCGCCGTGGGGGCGTTGTTTGCGGCAAGCTCGGCAGCGGCGGGCTCGACGGCGGAACGCAGTTCGATCAGCGACCGCAGCTGGGCGCCCCGTCCCTCACTGGAAAGCCGCCACCGGATCACCTGCGGATCGAAGGGATTCCAGCGGCTGGGCGGCAGGACACGGATACCCACGCGCTTAATGGTTTCCACCAGGCCCAGCGACTGGAGAACGCGCACGGCTTCACGGACCACGGACCGGGAAACCTTCAGCTCTTCCTCCAGCTGCTCGGCCAGCATAACGTGTCCGGTGGGGAGGTCGCCCGTGACGATTCGGGTGCCAACATTCTCGATGGCACGGTGGTGCAAGCTGGTGGACATGGTGTCAAGCCTAAACGGGGATTGGCCTGCCGCGTTCCACAAAGTGGAAGCAGCTTCCCCTCAGCACAGCGAATATATATGCTTTAATCGGATCCATCGGTTCGTGGGAGCTTGCTTCACGGCTAACACGGAGCCCTCTGCACGTCCATTGAACACAATGAATTGGAGTTTTGATGTCTGCACACATCGGTGTCACCGGCCTTGCGGTGATGGGAGCCAACCTGGCCCGCAACCTGGCACGCAACGGTTTCACGGTTGCCCTGCACAACAGGTCCGTGGAAAAGACTGACGCGCTGCTCGAAAAGCACGGTACGGACGGGAACTTCATCCGCACCGAAACACTGCAGGAACTGGTCGACTCACTGGAGAAGCCCCGCCGCGTCCTGATCATGGTCAAGGCCGGCAAGCCCGTGGACTCCGTGATCGAGCAGCTTGAACCCCTGCTGGAAGCCGGCGACATCATCATCGACGCCGGAAACTCGCACTACGAGGACACCCGCCGCCGCGAGGCCGCCCTCGCCAAGAAGGACCTGCACTTCGTGGGCGTCGGTGTCTCCGGTGGCGAAGAAGGCGCACTCAACGGACCCTCGATCATGCCTGGCGGTTCGAAGGAGTCCTACAAGGCCCTCGGCCCGCTGCTCGAGAAGATCTCCGCCAAGGTGGACGGCGAGCCCTGCTGCGCCTGGATCGGCACCGACGGCGCCGGCCACTTCGTCAAGATGGTTCACAACGGCATCGAATATGCCGACATGCAGGTGATCGGCGAGGCTTTCGACCTCCTCCGCTCCGGCGCCGGCATCGAGCCCGCCGAGCAGGCCAAGATCTTCACCGAGTGGAACAAGGGCGACCTCTCGTCGTTCCTGATCGAGATCTCCGCCGAGGTCCTGGGTCATGTCGACGCCAAGACCGGCAAGCCGTTCGTTGACGTTGTGATTGACGCCGCAGGCCAGAAGGGCACCGGCCGCTGGACGGTCATCTCCGCCCTCGAGCTCGGCTCCCCGGTCTCCGGAATCGCCGAATCCGTCTTTGCCCGTGCGCTTTCTTCCCAAACCGAGCAGCGCAAGCTTGGCCAGGAACTGCTGGCGGGAGGGGAAGCCGCCGTCGAAATCCCGGAAACCTTCGTTGAGGACGTCCGCCAGGCACTCTACGCGTCCAAGCTGGTGTCCTACGCCCAGGGCCTGGACATGCTGACCTCCTCCGCCAAGGAATACGGCTGGGACCTGAAGCTGGACGAGATCGCCTCCCTGTGGCGGGCCGGCTGCATTATCCGCGCCGAGCTGCTCAAGGACATCACCAAGGCCTACGCCGCTGAGGAGAAGCCAGCCAACCTGCTGTTCGCCCCGGCGTTCACCAAGGCCATCGCGGACGCACTGCCGGCCTGGCGCCGCGTGGTGGCCACGGCTGTCCAACTGGGCATCCCGGTACCGGTGTTCTCCTCCTCGCTCGCCTACTACGACGGCCTTCGCCGCAAGCGTGTGGCTGCCGCCCTGATTCAGGGCCAGCGCGACCTCTTCGGCGCCCACACGTACGGCCGCGTCGACTCCGCAGGCACGTTCCACACCCTCTGGGGCGAGGACAAGTCTGAAATCGAAGCAGTGGACACGCACTAGAACTGCGCTTACTGAATCACCCTGCGGCCGGCACTCCCGAAGATAGTCTGGGAGTCGCCGGCCGTTGGCGTTTCCCGGCAGCAGGTGTCCGGCCAGCAGGTGCCAGGCGAACAGGTGTCCGGCCAACAGGTGTCCGGCGAGCAGGTGCAGGTGCCAGTCCAATCAAGGAGTCCACGATGCCCAAGCCAGTCGCATTCATCACCGGAGCGTCCACCGGAATCGGGTTCGAGGCGGCCCGGACCCTGAGCGGCCACGGCTTCCTCGTGTACGCGGGAGCCCGCCGCGTGGACAGGATGGAGCCGCTGGCGGCGCTCGGCGTCCAGGTCCTGGCACTTGACGTGACGGACGAGGCCTCGATGAGTACCGCCGTCGGCCGTGTCCTGACGGAGCGCGGACGCATCGATGTGCTGGTCAACAATGCCGGGTACGGGTCCTACGGGGCGCTGGAAGACGTGGACCTGGCCGAGGGCCGGCGCCAGTTCGAGGTGAATGTCTTCGGGCTTGCCAGGATGACGCAGTTGGTCTTGCCGGGCATGCGACAGGCGGGCCAGGGGCGGATCATCAACATTTCCTCCATCGGCGGAAAGTTCTATGAGCCGCTCGGCGCCTGGTACCACGCCTCGAAGTTCGCAGTGGAGGGCCTGAGCGATTCGCTGCGGCTGGAGCTGAAGCCGCACGGGATCAGCGTGTCCATCATCGAGCCGGCAGGCACACTCTCCGAATGGGGACGGGTGGCTGCTCAGGGACTGCGTGAGGCCAGCGGCGCGGGGCCCTACGCCGCCCAGGCCCAACTGATGTCGGGCGCTTTGGCGTCCACCGGGCGAGCGGAAACCTCGACGGAGCCCGCGGTTATTGCAGCGGCGATCCTGCATGCGGCGACGTCCGCCCGGCCCCGGACGCGGTACCCGGCAGGGAGCGGAGCCCGCGCCATCCTGACGCTGCGGCGGATCCTGCCCGACCGGCTGTTCGATCCCTTGGTATTGCTGGTGCTCAAGCGCGTGGCCGGGGGAAAAACCGGGGGAGCGGTATAACGGTCAGATCCGGTATTCGATGTCGTATTCGGCGGGGTCCACCGCCGGCTTCGTCTCGCGCTGCGCGTCGCGGTGGCGCCACTTGGCGGGCACGCCGGTCACGATCGACTCCGGGGGAGCGTCCTTGACCACCACGGCGTTGGCGCCCACGGCGCTGTCCCGGCCGATGGTGATGGGTCCCAGGATCTTGGCTCCGGCACCGATGGTCACCCGGTCTTCAATGGTGGGGTGGCGTTTGACCTTGGCCAGAGACCGCCCGCCGAGCGTCACGCCATGGTAGATCATGACGTCCTCGCCGATCTCGGCAGTCTCACCGATGACCACGCCCATGCCGTGGTCGATGAAGAAGCGCCGGCCGATGGTGGCTCCGGGATGGATCTCAATGCCTGTCAGGAAACGGCCAAGCTGGCCCACCAGGCGCGCGGGGAAGCGCAGGCCGGGGGTTTGCCACAGATGATGTGTCAGCCGGTGAATCCAGATGGCATGGAGCCCTGAATAGGCGAAAAAGTTCTCAAAAGAACCTCGAGCCGCCGGGTCGTGTGACCGGGCGGCGTCGAGGTCTTCCTTCAGTCTTGCGAAAAAGCCCACGAAGTTCTTTCTACAGGAAACGGGGCGACAACGGCCGGATCAGCCGCGGATGTCGTCATAGAGCACGGTGGAGATGTAACGCTCGCCAAAGTCGCACACTACAGCAACGATCAGCTTGCCGGCGTTCTCCGGGCGCTTGGCGAGTTCCAGGGCGCCCCAGACGATGGCGCCTGAGGAGATGCCACCGAGGATGCCTTCCTTGACGCCGAGGTCGCGTGCAACCCGCACTGAATCCTCAAGGGTGGCGTCCAGGACCTCATCGTAGACGCTGGTGTCCAGCAGTTCCGGGATGAAGTTGGCTCCCAGGCCCTGGATCTTGTGGGGTCCGGGCGCGCCGCCGTTCAGGATGGCTGAATCCTTAGGTTCCACGGCTACAATCTGGACCCCGGGCTTGCGCTCCTTCAGGACCTGCCCGACGCCGGTGATGGTTCCGCCGGTGCCGATGCCGGAAATAAAGATGTCCACCTTGCCGTCGGTATCGGACCAGATTTCTTCAGCGGTGGTTTCGCGGTGGATCTGGGGGTTGGCCTCGTTGGCGAACTGCTGGGCCCAGATGGCGTTTTCGGTGTTGGCCACGATTTCCTGGGCCTTCTCCACCGCGCCCCGCATGCCCTCCGAGCCCGGGGTCAGCACAATTTCGGCACCAAACGCGCGGAGCATCACGCGACGCTCGGTGGACATGGTTTCGGGCATGGTCAGAATGACTTTGTAGCCGCGTGCCGCGCCCACCATGGCGAGGGCAATGCCCGTGTTCCCGGAGGTGCCTTCGACGATGGTGCCGCCGGGCTTGAGGGCGCCTGACTTCTCCGCGGCGTCCACGATCGCTACACCGATGCGGTCCTTGACGCTGTTTGCCGGGTTATAGAACTCAAGCTTGACCGCGACGGTGGCGTCCAGGCCTTCGCTCAGCCGGTTCAGTCGAACCAGCGGGGTGCCGCCGACCAGCTGCGTCACATCGTCATAGATCCGTGCCATGTACATACGCCTATCTGAAGAAGGATGAATACTGAGGTCAGCCTAACGAGGGGCCGCTGACGCTGCTAAGCATTAAGCCATGCAGAGTAATATTTGCGGGCCTTCGCAAGCTTGGGGTTGATGATCACCTGGCAGTAGCCCTGCTCAGGGTACTTGGCGTAGTAGTCCTGATGGATCTCCTCGGCCACGTGGAAACGTGCGAGCCTGCTGACCTCGGTGACAATCGGATGGGACCACAGTGCCTGGTTCCGCTCAATGGCTTCCTCGAAGAGGATCTTCTCCTCAGTGGTCTCGTAGAACATCGAGGAGCGGTATTGGGTGCCCACGTCGTAGCCCTGGCGGTTGAGCGTGGTGGGATCATGAAGCGCGAAGAACATGTCAAGGATGACTTCCGCCGGGATGACGGACTCGTCAAAAGTCACCGCCACAGCCTCGGCGTGGCCCGTCGTTCCACTGCAGACCGAATAGTAGTCAGGCTGCGGATCATGACCGCCCGTATACCCCGAAACAACTGAGGTGACGCCCTTGGTTTTCTGGTAGACGGCGTCCAGGCACCAGAAGCAGCCTCCGCCGAGAACAAAAGTTTTCATGACCTCTTCAATGGTTGAGCGCCCCGGATGATTCCCTGACCACCCTACGAGACTGTGGCACGTGCCGGCCAAACGGCGGGATGGGGTAAAACTGAGTCTATGGAATCTGCAGACACCGGCGTGACAGATGCGGACCGGGACAGCACCGGCTCCGGGGACAGCGCCGAGGAAGAGACGCCGCTTGCCCCCACCCTGGGCCAGGTCCTGCTGGCCGTTGAGGAACTCTGGCCTGAGTCCCTGGCCGAAAACTGGGATGAAGTGGGTCTGGTGGCGGGTCACCCCGCCGCATCCGTCAGCAAAGTGATGTTCGCCGTGGATCCCACCCTGGCGGTCATCGACGAGGCCGTGGAGTGGGGCGCCGAGCTGCTGATAACCCACCACCCCCTGCTGCTCAAAGGGGTCACATCTGTTGCCGCCACCACCGCCAAGGGCCAGGCGATCCACCGGCTCATCGAGTCAGGCACGGCACTGCTAACTGTGCATACCAACGGCGATTCCGCCGTCGGGGGTGTTTCCGATGTGCTGGCCGATGCGCTGGGACTGGAGGATGTGGCACCGCTGACTGTCGCCGCGAACGGTCTCCCCGAGGAGGGCATTGGCCGGGTGGGTGATCTTGCCGACGTCATGAGCCTGGGGGATTTCGCTGCGCGTGTCTTCGGCATCCTGCCCTCGGTAGCCGGCGGAGTCCGGGTCTCAGGCGACAAGGACGGCCTGGTGCGGCGCATCGCGGTGTGTGGTGGCGCGGGCGACTCCCTGTTCGATGAGGTGAGGGCCAGCAACGCTGATGTTTATGTCACGGCCGACCTCCGGCACCATCCGGCGTCCGAAGCCCGGGAGTCGGCGGCGAACGGCCGGCCCTATCTCATTGACGTTTCGCACTTTGCCAGTGAGTGGCTCTGGCTTCCGGCGGCCGCATCGGCCCTGGGCAACGTGCTCTCGGACCAGGGCCACGACGTGGAGATCCGCGTCAGCAACACCAACAGTGACCCGTGGGACTTCATTCTGACTCCCGGCGGGCGCTAGAGTCTAGGGAGCGCCGATCGGGTGCCCGGTTACGGCCGGCAGGATTTAAGCGGAGGTAGCAGTTGGCTAAGGCAGCACCGGCAGAACAGTTGAAGTTGCTCGAACTGCAGGGGCTGGACGCAAAGCTCAAGTCCCTGTCCAACCGCCGCCGCACCCTCAACTCTGATCCGCGGATCACCGATCTCGAGGCTGCTCTCTCTGTCGCCAACGGTGAACTTGGCGGGGCCAAGGTGGCTGTCCACGACGCCGAAGCCGAGCTGAAGCGCGCGGAGGCCGACGTCGAGCAGGTCGCCAACCGGATAGAACGGGACGAGGCCCGGCTCAACAGCGGCACAGGTCTGTCGAAGGACCTCGTGGCACTGCAGAAGGACATCGCCTCGCTCAACAAGCGCCGCTCGGACCTCGAGGACGTGGAACTCGAAGTGCTCGAACGCCTCGACTCCCTCCGGGCACGGCAGGCCGCCCAGCAGCAGATCGTTGATGACATCAAGGGCTCCTTTAGCGGCATCCGGGCCGAACTTGATGAAGCCCTGGCTGAAGTGGATGCCGAAGAGAAAGTCGTGCGGGGCCAGCGTGATGAATTCGCCGCCGGACTCGATGCCGGGATGCTGGCAATCTACGAAAAGACACTCGCCAAGCGCGGTGTGGGCGCTGCCCGGCTCTTCCACGGCACTTCCGAGGCCTCCGGAATGAAGCTGAGCCCCGGCGACCTCGCCGAAATCAAAGCCGCGGCGGAGGACGACATTGTTTTCTGCCCGGACTCCGGCGCCATCCTGGTGCGCTCGGCGGAGTGGAACACGGCCGCCCCAGCCAGCTAGTCCCAAGTAAGTAGCGCTATCTGTCGTTTTGATCGCTCAGAACGACAGATAGCGCTACCTAGTGGTCTGTCTCAGTTTTGTTTGATGGTCTCGAGGGCGACGCGGCCGCGGGCTACTTTCTTAAGGATTGAGTCTGCGGTCGCGGTCCATACCAGGGGCTTGGGTTCGGTGTTGTGGGCGGCGAGG
>NZ_JARESG010000038.1 GCF_029076445.1 Pseudarthrobacter naphthalenicus | reverse complement strand
AGGTCGATGCCGGAGACCATTTCAGAGACGGGATGCTCTACCTGGATGCGGGTGTTCATCTCGATGAAGTAGTAGGTGCGTTCGATGTTGTCGAAGACGAACTCAACGGTCCCGGCGTTTTTGTAACCAACTTCTTTGCAGAGTGCGACAGCGGCGTCTGCCAGGCCTTGCCTGAGTTCGGCGTCCAGGACCGGCGAGGGTGATTCCTCGATGAGTTTTTGGTTGCGTCGCTGCGCTGTGCAGTCGCGTTCCCCTACCTGGATTTCGATGTGCCGGATGTCGGTGAGGTAACGCTCGATGTAGACCGAGGGATCGCCGAACGCGACCTCCGCCTCGGACATGATCTCTGCCAGGTCTTTCTCCAGCGTCTCTGCGGTGTCGACTACCCATTAGTTTCATGACCTCCACGATGCACAGCACTGAGTCAGCAGCGACGCTGTCTCCGATCGAAACGAAGTTAGGGGCCCCGGGTTTCGGGGACGCATAAAAGATTCCGACCATCGGCGCCTTGATCAACACCTCGTCCGGTGCCAGCGCGAGGGCCGATGAAGGGTCATTTCCTGAGGTGGCCGGCACTGCCGCAGGCGCAGCAGCGGCCTCAGCCGGGGCCGGAGCGGGGGCCGGTAGAGGTATCGGCGTGACGGGGGAGGTTTGCTGATCGCGGGAGATGAACAGCTCCACGTCGCCGAACTTAAGCGAAAGTTCGCGCACATCTTCCGTGAGGTTGGCCCAGTCAACGATGGCCTTAAGTTCCCTGATATCGGGCGGGTTGAGCGACATTGTGGCTTGCTCCTTTTTTGAGGGTGATCTGCAGATTTCCTGCTGTCAGCGATTGTGTTCCCGTCTGACTCTTCGTATGAATTGCCTTGATCAGGTCCAGGGTCGGCCGGGCGATTTCGTCCGTATTTCCGCCACCTGCCACGGTCCTTTTCATCTCGTCCACTTGGGTCCCGGCGAACATCGCCCGCAGGAGCAGAAGGTCGATGCTCTCGCCGGGATAACGCACCCGCAGGTCCGGGAGCATGGGCGCGACGGGGACCGGTTCGAGAGCGATGTCAGAGGCGCCGTTGGCAACGATCTTCGCGTGCAATTCCGGGTCGATAGGTGCCAGCAGCGTGCCGTAGTAGCCGAGAGCGTATTTCTTGATCTCATTCGGGACGATGGAGTACCGCTCACCGGAGATGACGTTCATCACTGCCTAGGTTCCCACGAACTGGGCGAAGGGAGTGATCATGATCGGGAACGCCAGCTCGGACCGCACCCGGGCCACTTCGTGGAGCAGCTCATCGAAACGATGGGATAGGCCTGCCGTGGCCAGCTGCGAATGGAAGTTCGACAGCATCCCTCCGGGAAGCTGATGCATGTAGTGCAGGCCGTTGTACGCGACCGGATGGCCAACCGGCTTGTCTTCCGCTTCGGCAATTGCCGTTAACTTGTCGCTGATCGTATCAATGATCGTGTCGTCGACGTCGACCGTATATCCGAGGGCACGCAGATCGCGCACGATGTCCTGCGTCGCGGGCTGGGCGGCGCCGTTGGCCATCGGTGCGACCGAGGTGTGCAGCGCGTCGCAGCCCAATTCCACCGCCTCGAGATAGACCAGCGGTGCCAGCCCGGTCATGCAGTGGCTATGCAATTCGAGACTCCGGTCGCCCATAACCTTTTGAGGGCGGGCACGAGGGTGCGGATACGGTCTGGTGTTAGGAGGCCGCCGGCGTCCTTGAGCATGATGGCGTCCACATCGGCCTTCTCGATCAGCTCGCGCGCTTTAGCGACGAAGAGCTCGTCGGTGTGGACCGGGCTCTCGCAGAACGACACCGCTCCAAACGTTGAGGCGCCCAACTCCTTGGCCCGGATCAGACCCGGGGCTATGTTGTCGATGTCGTTGAGTCCATCGAACGATCCGATCACCCGGAAGCCGTTGGCGAACAGGTTCTCCACCCAGGCTTCGATTACATCGTCGGCGAGGAAATCGAACGATGCGATGTTCTTGGAGCGAATTAACGCGCGGAATTTGGTGTTGGGTGCGTTCTCGTGCGCCAACCGCACCCGCTCCCACGGGTCTTCTTTCAGGTAGCGGACTGCCACATCAAACTGGATGGGGGCCATAAGATCACTTGCTCGAAGCCGGCCTTGTCGAAATCATTCGCCATCGAGATGATGTGATCAGTGCGCATCCGGGTAGCCCAAAGGCTTTGATGCGCGTCGCGCAAGGTCGTGTCGATGATCTTGATCTCCCGGCGACTGTTCGCCGGACGCCCCCCAAGACTCATCACGGAGGTGATCGTTTCTGGCTTCCTCGTCAACACTGATCTGGCTCCTAACATTGACTCGATTTCATTGGTTGATTCACAAGCTTTCGCCAATCTCGTGCCAGCTGCGGTTGTGATAAACGAGCGGCCGCACGTCCGGCCCCGGGACATCACCTTCACCGCTCCACATCTCAAGCGCCTCAACCACAACCAGGTGGGAGCCGCCGGCTGCGACGGTCTGGGTCACCCGGCCACGGATCCAGGCGGGGGCCTCTGGGTAGTACGGTTCACCGGTGGGCAGGCGCCCCCACTCCACGCCCTCCCCGAAGCGGTCGACGCCGCTCGTGGCCCCCAGCTTTGCGAGCCCAACCTGCTCCGCCCCCAACATGTGCACCACCACGGTCTTGACGTTCAGCATCGTCGGGGTCGCCGAGGATAGGGCCGACGCCGAAAAAACGAGCGTCGGCGGTTCCAGCCCCACGGAAAAAAGCGAACTCACCGTCATCGCTACGGGCCCCCCGTCGGCCTCCGCGGTGACAATCCCGACACCAGCCGGATGCCTGCGAAACGCGACCTTGAAATCATCAGTCGAAACCGACTTCACACTCATGTCAACCATGCTCCTTTTGGTTTCTGATTTGTATTGCTGTGTTACTTCGGGTGAACGCTCGGAGTTTCCCTCTGGCCGAGTCGCAGGCTTTACGTCGCAAAAGCTTCGGCGCCCCGCACGGCCCCTTAGCTTTTCAAGAGCGGACGACACCCGGGAGCGCACCCTACGCGGGGAGCGGGGAGTACAAAACGAGCCCGTTGCCCTGGTCGTCGAAGACGACGGCCCGCCGCTCGTGTGCGTCGTCGTAGGGCTCACGAACGATGTGCCCTCCAGCCTTCCTGACGCGCTCCGCCGCGGCCTCCACGTCGTCGGTGCGCACACCGACTACAACGCGGCCGTGAATGGGATGGTCGTCGAGCGTCGCGAGCGCGACCGAAACTGACCCTCCGTCGAGAGCGGCGAAGTGGTTGCCGTCTCGAAACTTCAGCGAGAAACCGAGCGTCCTCGCGTAAAAATCAATCGACTTGTCGAGATTGTCGGTGGAAAGAACAATCATGCGCACATCCGATGCGGTCATGGGAGCACCCTTTCTTGCGAATATCGAGATGGAAGCTGAATCAGCGGGAGCGCGAGTCAACTGGAACACTGAAACGCGGAATCACGAATTAGTGGGAACTCCGATCGGCTTAGAACGACCGGCTGAGTGCTGCCGTCCGACTGGTCGACGGATCACCGTCACCTCAATTTCGATCTTGAGCCTCGGGTCGAGCAGCTCGGCCTGAATCATGGTGGCGACGGGCCGTGCCCGATCCAGGTATTTTCGAATCACCTGCGCGCACGCCTGAAAATCGTTGCGGTCCGGCAGGTAGTAGACGACTCTCACGGCATCGTCCAAGCTGCCCGGCACGCGGTCGAGCGCGGCGACGATGTTCTTGAAGCACTGGTCGGTCTGGCTCGCGACGTCCTCCGCGACGCTCATCGTCGCGTAGTCAAAGCCGGTTGTGCCTGCAACGAATATCCAGTCCTCGTGAACCAGCGCACGGGAGTAGGCGAACTCCTCTTCCATCGCAGACCCGCTCGCAATCAGCTGACGATCCATTAGTTCCCACTTTCTTCCGTTGTTCCAGTCTTCGCGGAGGCCCTCTCGCGAATGAACGCGGCGCAGAGTTCAACTGCTTCCCGGGCTTCGGGGATCGCATCTGACATGAGCGTGAAGGCGTGAATAAGCCCCTTGAAGCGGTGCACGGTCGCTTCAACCCCCGCAGCTCTGAGTTTCGCGGCATACATTTCGCCCTCATCACGGAGCGGATCGCATTCCGCGGTGACGACGAGCGTCGGCGGAAGGCCCGCCAGGTCTTCGCCTCGCAGAGGCGAAACGAGCGGCAGCGCCCGAGTCTCAGGGTCTGGCGCGTACATGTCCCAGTACCATTGCAGCTTCTCTACGGTGAGAAAGAAGCCCTCGCGAAACTCGTCGCAGGAGGGTGTCTCCAAGCGCGCATCGAGCACCGGGTAGATCAGCACTTGCCCGCTCAGTTCGGGCCCCGCCTCCCGCGCCAGCATGGCCGCTGCAGTGGCAAGGTTGCCGCCGGCGCTGTCACCGAGCACAAACAGCGGCGCACCCTGCGCTGAGAGCCAAGCCGCGCGCCTCGCTGCCCATGAGATGACCGCGGTGACGTCGTCAAGTGCGGCTGGGAACGGGTGCTCGGGGGTGCGCCGGTATTCGACGGCGACGACAACGGCCGACCCAGCGTTGCACAGAGCCCGAGAGAACCAGTCGTGCGTCTCAAAGTCGCCGAGAGCCCAGCCGCCTCCGTGCAGCATGACGACGATCGGCAGGGGCCCCTCCCCGTGTCCCGATACGGGCCGGTAAACCCGGACCCGCACCGAGCCCCCACCGCTGGGAACCTCGATATCCTCGATCGCCCCGACCGGCTCGGCCGGCTGGGAGAATCGTGCGCTGAGCGCGCGAAGACTCTCCCTGGCCCCACTGACCGTCAAACGGTCGAACGGTTGGGTCGACCTGTGGATGAATGCGAGGACCTTCTCGGCCCCATCGGTGAGCGGCATTGGATGACTCCTCTTAGGAGATCCACCAGGGGCTGTCGATCACCATCAGCCAGTCACCGTCGGGCTGCTTGCGCAGGACCTCGGTGCTCTGGCCGGTCATTGTCATCGGGTTCCCGTCGGCGTCTGATCCCTCTGCGCTCCAGTTGAGCGACGTGAGCGCGATCTGCCCGTCGGGAGAACGCACTTCTTTGGTATCACCGAGGGTCATCTTCATTGCCAGGAAGCCGACCAGCGCCTCGCTAATCGCCGGGTGGCCCTCCGCCGCTCCACCGTTCGGCGCGAGGGAGAGCACGGCGTTCGTTTCGTAACACGAAAGTGAGGCTTCCCCATCCTTCCTATTCACTGACTCGAAGAAGAACCTGATTCGTTCCGTGGGTTCCATGATTTATTCCTCCTGTGTATTTACGACTCGTATCGATTTAGAGCAAGTTCGACGGTACGGTAACGCCGTAATCACGCTCGTACTCGTTTTCCCATACCGGGCTCCTCGGCGACTTGAACTCAGGGATGACGTACTTCCCGATCAGCTCGATCGCCCGTTTATTCTGCTCGTGCCCGAATCCGTCGATGCGGAAGATCACCTCGTCGTAGCCGAGCTTCTGGAGCTTCTTTACCTGTTCGATGATGTCGTCCGGCGTGCCCACCATCACCGACGGGGTGTGCTGGCTCATGTACTCAATATCGTCCCTGTGCTTGGCCATGGTGACGATCTGCCCGATGCCCGATGCGTATGAGCTGTCTTGGCCGCCGGCCTTCGCCTCCACTCCGGTGTAGATCATCTCGCAGAGCGAGAAGAAGCCCTTCGCGACGTGAGCCGACTTCTCGATGGCCTTTTCGCGCGTCACATCGCAGTTCGTGGTGAACGTGCTGAAGCTCAGCGTGTTGTTCACCGCGTACGGGGCGAAGGGTTCCGCCTGCTTGATGGCCTTCTTATAGGTGTTCGCCCCGTCCTCAACCCAGTCCCACCCGAGGTAGCTGTCGTTGGTGATCACCCCGAGACCGGCATTTCCTGCCATCTCGAACGTCTCCTTGCTCGACGCAATCACCGAAACAGGGAAAAGCTTGTCGCGGTAGAGCTTCGGCGTCACCGACATCGGTTTGACCTTGTAGTACTTCCCGTCGTACTGGAATGGGTCCTCGGTGAGCGCCCGAATGGTCGCGTCAAGACCCTCGCGCCACTGCTCGCGGGTCTCGGACGCTTCGATCCCAAAGGTGTCGAGTGTAATGGGGTTGTTCGACCGCGCCGTCGCGAATTCGACGCGGCCGTGGGAGAGAATGTCGAGCGTGGCGAGCCGCTCGGCGATTCGCACCGGGTGGTTGAACGTGAGCATCAAGATCGACATATGCCGCAGTTTGATGCGGTTGGTACGCATCGCAACTGCTGCGTACAGGGTCTCGGGAGCCGAAATTGGGGCGACCGTGGGCAGACCGTGCTGCTCGGACGTACCCCAGAAATCGAACCCCATGTCCTCTGCGAACTTAATCTCATCGAGCAGCTCGTGGAAGCGGTGGTAGTGGGTCAGGCCCTTCGGCGTGTCGCCCTCTGTCAAGAGACCAAATTTCATTTTTTTTGCTCCTTCTCTTCATTTGCCGTCGACGTCGACGGACGCTTTCCTCACATCGCTGATCTCGATCACGGGATCGATATCTGTGAATTTTTGAATGTCGGCAACGATCTCTTCGCGATGCTGCTCGAACGCTTCGACGAAGTCCTCTTTGGTCGCAAACATGAAGTGCGCGGCGGCCACGTGGGGCGACGGGGATCCGTCGAGCTGGTCGTCGCACATCTGAAGCGCGGCGAAGTGTTTCAGCCGGTCACCGTAAGCCTGGGTGATGAGCTCGAAGTGCTGCTCCCGGTAGTAGTCGTGGTCGAAGCGCACCTTCTCGCTCCTGGGATAGAACACTGAGACGACGATCATTCCTGCTTCCCTCCCCCGCGTCCGGGCATCACCCGTGCACCTCGTGGGTCACCTGAATCTGCGTGTACCCGAGCAGGCCGTCCCTGCCGTTTTCTGCCCCGATGCCGCTCCACTTCTGACCGGCGAACGGCTGGTCGAGCGGAAATCGGTTGTGAGCATTGGTCCAGACCGTTCCGGACTCGAGCTGCGGCAGGAGACTCGCTGCCCGAGTGCTGTCCGAGCTCCACACCGATGCGGTGAGGCCGTAGTGGCTGTTGTTTGCCCTCGCGACCGCCTCCTCTTCGGTGTCGAAACTCACGATCGGCAGCGCGGGGCCGAACTGTTCCTCGTCAACGATGCGAGTCCCGTCGGAGACGTTGGCAAGGATGGTGGGCTGAAAGAAGAACCCCGCACCTTCGATCGCGGAACCGCCCGCGGCAACGCGTGCCCCGGACGACTTTGCGTCGTTCACCAGGTCGCGCACCCGCTCAAACTGGGGGCGGTTGTTTATCGGTCCGAGCTGCGTTCGCGGATCGTGCCCATCGCCGACCCGCACTGACTTCGCAAGCTCCGCAAGGGCCTCGACGACCTCGTCGTATTTCGAACGGTGCACGTACACCCGCTTGATGTTGGTGCAGACCTGGCCGGCGTTGCCAAATGACGCGTTGAAGATCTGCGGCGCGATCTGATCCACATCGACGTCGTCGAGGACGATCGCGGGATCGTTTCCGCCCAGTTCCAGGGTGACCCGTTTGAGGTCCTGCGCCGCGGCCGCCGCGACCTTCTTCCCCGTGACAGTCGAGCCCGTGAAGCTGATCTTCCGAACCAGGGGGTGCGTCGTCATCAGCTGCCCGAGTGAGCCGTCACCCGCGACGACGTTGAAGACCCCCGGCGGCAGGGCCTGGGAGAAGAGCTGGCCCATGCGCAAGACGGTGAGCGGCGTGAACTCGGAAGGCTTCAAGACCACAGTGTTTCCAGCAAGGAGCGCCGGGGCGACCTTCCACGAGGACAGGTATGCGGGGAAGTTCCACGGCGTGATCAGCGCAGCCACGCCCAGGGGGCGGCGGTGGATCGCGATGCGGGACCCGTCGTCGGAGGGCACTATCTCGGGGCTGAGGTCTAGATCCGCGTAGTAGTCGAAGTACATCGCGCAGATTTCAATCTCGGTGGTCGCGTCGCCGAGCTCAAATGAGGTCACGGGCTTGCCTTGTTCGAGACTCAGAAGGCTTGCGAGCTCGGCGGCGTGCTCGCGAATGATGCCGGCGATTGCCCGCAGCGTCTCGCGCCTCACCGACTCGTCACCCCGCCAGGTTCGGTAGGCCCGGTCCGCGGCCTCCACGGCCGCACCCAACTGCTGAGGCGAGCACAGCGGGGCCCGACCCACGACCTCACCCGTGGAGGGGTTCAGAACGTCATAACCCGACGAAGTCGACACTCTGGACCCGTTAATGGTCATGGAAAATTGATTCATGAGAACCCCTTTCAGGCTGTGCGAAGGCTGCGATCACCAAGGAACTTCGCTACCGTGCGTGCCGCAAGGTGAAAGCATTTGGACGACCTTTTTCGATGTCGTTGCATCAACATAGCGCGCGAAATTCGCGGTTTCGAGACGTTTCGCGCATACTTCGAGACGGATTGCGAAGCGTCGCCCGGCCGCCTGCGCAAAGTGGACATTTCTTGCGCAAAGTGAACTAGCTGCACACATGAAGATCGCCTAGAATCGTCGGAACCCGTTTACCAGTTCAGCGAGAGAAACTGAAGCGTTTGTCGGCACGACCGGCTCTCACCAACGTGGTCTCTCATATCAATCTCGGATCGTCGAAGATCCCTTAGTGTCGGTGAGGTGCAATGATCGCAGATCAACGAACCGTCACCAGTGAGTGCCTTGCGCATGATGAGGTTCCGCACGGTGAGCGCTCCTTCGTGAACGATGCCAACCTCGTGACCACGAGTGATCCCGACCAAATAGAGCGCCTCGTCTCTGAGGTGATCGCCCCCCATAACTTGCAAGGGGAATTTGGTCGAGGCGGTCTCCGGGCAGAGTTCAGCTCAGTCACCCTGCCCGATGTCACACTCGGGTATCTCACTTATGGGCAGTCGGTATCGCTCGAGATTCCGCGCGACGCGCTCACCGACCTCCACATCAATATTCCTTTGACCGGCAGCGCACGAACGCTCTTCCGCCGAGAAATCGTTGACGCGAGCCCCTTCGTCGGAGCCCTCTACAACCCCGGAGACGCGGCAATGATCGCTTGGGGCCAGAGCTGCTCGCAGCTTTGCATCAAGTATTCAACGTCGACGCTTGATCGAGAGCTCCAGAAGCTACTAAACAGGCCGGTTGACACGCCGTTGGAATTTAAGCACGGCGTGAATGTTGAGTCGCCGTCGGGTCGCCAATGGTTGAGCACGGTCAAGCTCATCAACCACTCAACCAGCCTGCTCGAACATCCGGTGCTTTCGAGACGGCTGCAGCAGCTCGTGATCGACGGCCTCCTTTTTGGCCAGGCCCACAACTACACGGACGACCTGCGATCCGTCGTCACGCGCCACACTCGCGAGCACCCGAAGGCGGTCCAGAGGGTGGTCGATTTCATCGAGAGCGACCCAACGGCGGTGGCCGGGGTCGGGGATCTCGCTCGGATCGCGGGCCTGAGCGTTCGCGCACTGCAGCTCGCGTTCCAGCAGAGCCTCGATGTCTCCCCGATGGCCTACGCTCGCGACGCCCGGCTTCGAGGGGCACACGAGCGCCTCCGCCGGGCGCCAATAGGAAGCCTCACGGTGTCGCAGGTCGCTCACGACTGGGGGTTTTTGAACCCCGGAAGATTCAGCGCCCTCTATACGGCCAAGTTCGGTGAGAGCCCGTCCGAAACACTCCGGGGTTTTGGGTAGTAACTCGAGCCCCTCAGGTCAGCACGAACGAGCCAGTGCCTACACTGAGGCGTGTCAAGGATGTGAGACAGCCGGTTGGTTTCTTTTTAGGTTAGCGGTCCAGGGACGCTGCCGCGCCGTGGGGATTGAAAATTTGTGGTTGGCGCAGCTCCCAGGTTCTTGTGCAGTGGTGGTGGCCGGTGAAGGATTGTGATGTTCGCTGCGGTCGACGCCGATGCCTCCTTAGTGCCGTGTTTTGAGCCTGTGAGTTAGCGTGGTGTGGAGGGCTTCCACGGGAACCGTGGATTGTTGCCTTCGAGCACGGGTGCTAGATTCCTGATTTTCTCCCGCCCTTCCCGCAGCGAACATTCCTATCGGTTGAATGACGTTGGAAGGTCGGATCAAATGGATATCGTCCATGAGCGATCTGTGGGGACAGATATCTCCAAGCGCGACGCGAAGGTGTGTGTTCGGTCTCCCGGCAATGCGCGGGGCGAATACATCTCTACGGTCACCACCTGGGGTGCGACCACAAACCAAATCCTGGAGCTAAAGGGCTTTCTTGAAGAGCAGCACGTCAGCACCGTGGTGATGGAAGCCACGAGCGACTATTGGAAGCCGTTCTACTACGTGTTGGAAGCGACGTTGCCCGTGATGCTGGTCAACGCCAGGCATGCCAAGAACCTTCCCGGGCGTAAAACCGACGTTTCAGACGCAGCATGGCTGGCCCAGCTTGCAGCGCATGGCTTTTTGCGCCCTTCGTTCGTTCCGCCCGAACCCATTTGCGAACTGCGAGATTTGACCCGCTCCTGCGCGATCGCCGTCGGCGACCGGGCTAGGGAAATCCAGCGGCTCGAGAAGTTCCTTGAGAGCTCCGGTCTCAAGCTTTCGGTCATCGTCAGTGATCTCACGGGGGCCTCTTCCAGGGCGATGCTCGAAGCCCTCATCTTAGGAGAGCGCGATCCCCAAGTTCTGGCGCAATTCGCCCAGCGCCGGATGAGACCAAAGATCCCGCAGCTCGTTGAGGCCCTCACCGGACGGTTCAGCGACCATCACGCGTTCATTGTCCGCCTGCATCTGGACCAAATCGACCAACACACCAAGGCCATTGATGCGCTCACTGAGCGCATTGGCACGGTGATGCCACCCTTTCGTCCAGCCCGTGAAGCGTTGACCTCGATCCCGGGAGTCTCTGTTTTGGTCGCTGATATGATCATTGCCGAAACCGGCACGGACATGAGTGTCTTTCCCACGGCTGCACATTTGGCATCCTGAGCCGGCGTTTGCCCCGGTTCCAACGAGTCCGCTGGCCGGGTCAAATCCACAAAAACCATGCCCGGTAACAAGCACTTGAAGGCAGCCCTTGGTGTCGCTGGCATGTCAGCGGCCCGCAGCAAAGATACTTACCTCAGCGTCAAATACAAACGAATCGCTGCCCGTCGTGGCTCGATCAAGGCTGTTGTCGCGATCGAGCACGTCATTCTGACTGCCACTTGGCACATGCTCGTCAACGGCGAGGTTTACCAAGACCCGGGCGCCGACTATTACCTCAAACGCGACCCGCAACAAGCCAAAGCCCTCCGACAGCTCAAATCCCTCGGATTTGAAGTCACTCTCACTCAAGCAGCAGCCTGACCCACCTTTTATTGATCGTGGGCGGGATCCTTCTTACCCCTAGGCGGCTCGCTTTGCGGGAGTGCTCAGGCGATTCCTTCGCTTAGTCTTTGGAGTTTGTCCACGGAAGGCTCGTAGCCACGGCGGTTCATCATTCGGAGGATCCTGAGTCGTGGAAGGCCTGCGATAGGAGTGAGGTCACGGTCTAGGATTTTGGTGGATCCGTAAAGGTAAAGCTCTTCGAGCTTGGTCAGCGCGGTCACTGGCTTAAGAGACTCGATGTCGCCGTTTTCGGCAAGGCTAAGTCGACGTAGTCCTGTGCACTCTGTGAGGTCGTCGATCCTCGTCAGCATCTTGCAGAATTCCAGCTCGAGCTCCCGGATTTCGGAGCGGTTTTGGAGTTCAGAGATGTCTTCAAGCCGCGAGGCCAAGTAGATGCCGAGTCGCTGGAGCCTCGGGAAGTGCGACAGACCAGCAAGAGAGCTCAGCCGTGGACGATCCTTCATTCGGAGAGTTTCGAGACCGACGTGTGAGGACAGCGGCTCCAAATTTTCGGGCTGGTAGGCCAGCAGGAACACGTAATCGAGTCCGGTGACTTCGCTGATAGTGTCCCTGACCTGAGCCCAAGACGCCCCGAGACTGCGGAGCCTGGGTAGTTCGGTGAGCCTAATCTTCAGATCAGGATGGGTGGTCACGTGCAGCGACTCCAAGGTCGGGGCAAGCGAATATATGGGCTCAAGGGTGGTCAGGCGCCGGTCGATGATTTCCAGTTCGCGGATGGGAAGCCCGCGGAGGAATTCGAGTGTCGGTTCGTTGAATCCGAGCGCATAGTTGAGAACCAGCCGGTAGGCGTGCCCTTCCTCGAAGATCCGTGCCGATTGGGCTGTCCAAGGTTTCGTCACCACAAGTTCGCCAGTCTGCTCGTTTTTCATTGCTCCCCCTCATCTCGTCGCAGATAGGACCTGCTGTATTGCACCGAAGCTTTGGCTCCAGAGGCTAATCCATCGGGACAAGCCGGCACGGGCCTACCTTCTCTTTGTCGCCTGTTACGTCCTCACTGCGGCCATGTATTGAGCGTAGGCTGCAGCCGAATCGGTGGCGTGGCGTTCGATGGTGGTCGGGGAGTAGCCGAGGGTTTCGGCGATGATGGCCACGGGGCAAGTTTGGTGAGTTCGTGGAGGGTTCCGAGTCGTGCGGCCCGGGTGCTGAACAGCTTGCTGAAACGGGTTGTGACGTGCCCGGGATGGATGTGACGCCCTGGTGAGGCTCCGCGGAATACCCAGGCGGTGTTGGGATGGGCAGCAGTCAGGTCGTGCCCTGGGTTTACGGCGAGTTCGCGCCATGGCTCGCCCAGTGGATCCGGTAGTGCGATCCGGGTGGTCCCGAGCTGGATGGTGACCAATTCTTCGGTGATGGTCACGTCGTCCCAGCTTAGTCGTGAGATCTTTTCAGCCTGTTGTCCGAAGACGAGGATGAGGATCGCGGCGGCCCTGTCACGGGTCTCGAGTCCGTCGTGGTGGATGACTCGTTTGAGCGCTTCGTCCTGTCCCTGTTTGGCGAGTTTTGGGCTGGTGCCGCGGCAGTGCGGAACGATGGTGAGCCCGGATGGGGCGGCTTTGGTCCTGATGGCCCATTTGAGGAAGCGCTCAGCGATTCGCCTGGTTGTCGGCCCTTCGGCTTGCCATACGTCAAGGTGGGATTGCTGCAGCTCAGGCAGTTTGATGCCATGTCCGGTGAGCCAGTTGAGGAGGTCGATGGCCACGGTGACTTCCTGTTTGGCGCAGGAAGGTGCCGCGGGCGACTTCCATGAGGTTCATCCGTCGTTGGTGGTGCCAGCGGATGTAGCGCCGGATCACTTCCCGGTTCTGAGGATCCCTCACGCGTTCGAGGGCTTCTGCCGCCCATCTGTCGTAGCGCATCCGGAGTTCGTCGCGTTGGGGGAGCACCCCGTATTCGGTGAGGAGTCCGCGGACGTATTCGCGGGTGCGTGAGTCGGGCAACCCGTCGAAGGTTTCGTGGGTGATGTCTGGCGCGACGGCGAGGTTTCGGAGAAAGGCTGCGACGTGCTTTTGCTGGATCCAGGTCATGCCGCTGTTGGCCCGTTTCATCGACTTCAGCGCAGCTGCCAGTGGGATGAGTTCGTTGGCCATTGAACCGGTGGCCTGGTTGGTAAGCAGGTCGTCTACGACATTGCCGAGGACGCAGGCCCAGCAGCGTCCACCGCTGTAGAGTTCGTCCTCTGTTCCGCAGGTCCGGCAGTCAATGTTGAGTCGGATGCCTGAGCATCGACGGCACGCGGGTTGGTTATCGATGAGGCCTGGCAGGACGCCTTCGTGTCCGCAGGCGCAGGTGCCGCGGGTGCGTTTAGCTTGCTGGTAGCAGTAGCCGCAGACTCCGCCGTCGGGCCACCTGGCAACGGTTTGGTGGTGCTGGCCGCAGCGGTTGCAGGGGACCGGCCAGCGGATCGGGTCCTCTGCTTTGCGTGGCCTACTCACCGTCCTCGGGTGTGACGAGGCGGATGCGCTTGGCGATCGGGTTCCCCGGTTGGATTCCGAGGTCTTCACTGCGCTGCGGTGCGTTGGCTGTCGCCGCGGCGCGCATCTCAACGAAGGGTTCGAACAGGTCGTTCGGCGTGCAGTCCAGGATGTCGCAGAGCGCCGCGAACGTCCTGGCGGGGATCCGTTCCGGCGTGGCCGTGACCAGCCGGTAAACCTGGCTCTCGGAGAGGTTGACTCCGCGGGATCTCAGAAGGGGCATCAGCTCAGTGGTCTTCCAGAGGTTGCGCTTGGCCATCAGGGCACGCAAGTTCCAGCGGTAGCCGATCCGGCGCTGTTCAGGCATCTGGGTCCTCCAGGGTCGTGATGCGGCGTGCGATCATCTGCTGCACGGTTTTCTGTTTGAAGTCCGACGACACCGACGTGTAGAGGCCGGTGGTCGAAGCGTACGAGTGGCCGACCTGGGTCTGCACGAATGCCGGGTCGTAGCCGGCTTCGATCAAATGGGTGACATAGGAATGCCTGAGGCAGTGCAGTCCCAGTTCCTTGGGCAACCCAACGGCGTCCCGTGCAGCTGCGAAGGCATCCCCGAAAGAACCAAGCGACATCCGGGCGCCCCGCTCACTTGGCCACAAAGCCGATGACCGGTCCGCTGTTGCGAAATTCGCCCGCATCCCTCCGGATGTCCACGTCCTCAGCTGATCGACGACCCAGTCGAATTCCGGCACGGTCAGAACAGTGCGCCGCCTGGGCCCCGAACCTGCAGTGCCTTTGGCAAACCTCACCTGGACGGCACCGAAGCGGCCATACTCACTCACGTGTGGATTCGGGCCGAAGTCCTCCAGATCCAGCATCGTCATTTCCCGCCGGCGAAGCCCGTAGGCGTAGCAGACCTTGAAGGCCACCGAGTCCCGGAACAAGGGCAGCCAGCGCTTGCTGCCGGCCGCATACTCCCGGTCGACCAGATCGTCAATGTGGTCGAAAAGCCGTTGCAGCTCTGCCTTCGTGAACGCCCGCCGCGCTGCCGGGACGGCGTCATCGGTCGTGTGCCTGGGCGTGTTCCATTCAAAGCAGATCTGGCTTGGAATGTCGCCGAAAGTGCGTTCGCAGAACTCACCCCATCCATAGGCAGGATGAGTCAAATAGGAACAAAACATCGCCACGGCATTGCTGTACGAGCGCAGCGTCTTCAGGCTGATCGGCTTCTCACCAGACCGCAGTCCGACCAGGAAATCATCGACATCTGCCGGCCGCCATTGCCACGGAAACTCACCCGTGAATTCCTGGAACCGTTCGAGTAGCTGGCAGCGCTGCTTGATGGACTGCGTCGTGAGCCCACGGGCCAGCATCTGCGCCCGCCAGCCATCCAGCATGGCCGTGAAAACCCGCTCATCGGCCCGAAAAAGCCCGACGTCCGGATCCGCCAGCATCCTCGGGACAAATCCCGGAACGGCACCACTCACTGCAACCCCCAAACCATGGAAACATGCATTAGATGCAGGAAATCTACAGCGACAAGCGATCCAGGAGCAAATTCGAGTTCTGGCTTGGATGAGGGGAGCACAGGCAGAGTGCAGGCGCGGCCTTGATATTGGGCACTATCACAGCCCGATTCTGTTGCCCAAGGCAACTACTGGCACCCCTGCGGATTGAAACCGGGCGTATTGTGGCTTCGTCTCCGCGGCAGCTATTCCCAAGCATTTCAGCGGAGGTTACCCGTTGGGCCATGACCGGTAGCGGGCGGCGTAACGCATGGTTGCGGATGACAGGCATGATGGGTCTGACAGAGCCTGGGAAGAAGGCTCCAAGGCCCAGCCGCCGAGTCTTGGTGTTTTGGACAATTCTTTGGTCGATAGATAGCGTTCTTTGGCTCTCATGGACCGCTTGATTTTTCGCGAGGACACCTGATTATCTGCATCTCATCCTCGCTGTTCTCTCAGTGGTGCTTGCGGTTGCCTATTTGGTCGTGTGGCTGCAATCGAAGAAGACGAGGACGGATTCCGACCTTTCCTAAGTGGGTCCCTATCCTTCTTCGTTCAGGGTTTGGCCCGGAGGTTTACATAGCGGGACCAGGCGTCGCCTGCTGCATCGGCGTGGAGGAATGCGATTTGGTGACTGTAGCCGAGAGCGTCGGCGACCAGAGGCGGCGGTGAGACCAAGAGGTGTTCGTCCAGGGCAGTGTTTCGTGCGCCGCGCAGGTCGATGCCCAGGCTGCGGAGCCTGTCCATGATGGTGTTTGGGTGAAGTGGCTGGCCGGCGCGGGTTCCCGGGAAGAGCCACGGGCTTTGAGTGCCCGCTCCGGTTCTGAGATTCGGACGGCTCGCGAGGTGCTCTTGAAGTAGTTCTGCGAAAGGCCTGGGAACGGGCACCGGATGGGCGCCGAAGCTGATCCTCACGTTGCCGTTGGTTTCGCTGGTTTCGACGGCATCGGTCCGGAGCTTGGCCACCCGCACGAGCGGCTGGGCGTAAAGAAGCAGCAGGATGCCGGCGACTCGGTAGGGCAGGGATTCGCTGGTGCCGGTGAGTAGTTCCCGCAGCCATGCCACGCATTGGTCCTGGGTGATTGTTGGGCGGGTTTTGGCGGTGTAGTGGCCCATTTCCACCCGGTGGTTTGTGCCGGTGTTGTTGATGAAGACGATGAAGGTGCGGATGGCCTTTCTGGTTGTAGGGCCGGTGGCGAGCCAGGTTTCGATGTCTTGCTGGGTGCAGCTCGCTGCGGTGCGCTGGTGGGTTTCCCAGAGCCAGTCCAGGAACTTGATGGTTTCGGTGATCTCTTGTTTGGCGGAGTGCACCGGGGCTTGGGCACTTTTCCGGTGTTGTCAGGGACCGGATGCGGCGCAGGTGATGCCAAGTGGCGAACTGGCTAACGGGTTTCGCGATCTCCTCATGCAGGTCGCGGAGCTTGTTCTCGATCCAGGTCTCAAACCGGGCCAGGTGCAGGTCCTGGTAGGGAGGAGCCCGTGATGGATGAACAGGGCCCGCAGGTGATTTGCTGGTCGCTCCGCCGACTCAGCCGCTGCATCGAAGCCTACGTGCGTCAAGGGAGTTTCCCCGCATGACAGAGATGTCAGGAGGGTCTGGACTTTGGGGGAGCGCTTCCAGGTAATGATGCTTTCGGGCCGGTCTGCCTTGCAGAGGACATCGACGATTTTGCCGGCAGTCTCCGGGTCGGCAGGGTGTGTGAGCAGTAGTTCGTTGAGGTCGTCCCGGAGCGCGCAGCGGGCGCAGACACCGTGCCGGTAAAACTCACCTTCAGCATTGCAACGGCTGCAGTTGAAGTCGTGGAGGATGCCGGCGCATGGTGCGCAGCGAGGCCCACCGGCGGCGGCGGGCGGGCCGGGCAGCAGTCGATGCTGGCCGCAGCCGCGGCAGATCCCGTGGGTGCGGGTGGCGGTGGTGAAATAGGGGCCGCAGATTCGGCCTTCGGGCCAGGTGGCCCGGGTCCGGCCGGCCGTTCGGCCGCATCGTGCGCAGGTGGCCGTTCCGGTGGTGCGGGGCCGGCCGCGGCTGGTGCTGCGGGAGCTGAGGCCTTGGGGTTTGTCAGTGGTCATCGTCGATGATGCGTGCCCGTCGCGGGCGGACGGCGCGGTTCAGGTCAACGACGTTGGGGGCGCTGGTGCCGGTTTTGCGCGCGCGGACGTCGGCGGCTGTGACCGTGATGAGGTCTTCGGGTCCGCAGGAGAAAATGTCGCAGATCGCGGCGATCACCTGCAGCGCGACGCGTTCGGGTTTCTGGTTGACCAGGCGGTAGACCTGTGGCCGGGACAAGGAGATGCCCCGCTCGGCCAGCAGGGGGATGAGGTCTGTGGTGTTGTGCAGTCCCCTTGCCGCCATGAGCTCGGAGAGCCGCCATTTGTATTCGACTTCGCGCCTCACCATTGACCTCGCATCTGCACGCCCAGGACTTCATCCATGGTGCGGTCCAAGGCAGCCCGGAGGGTTGCGTTGCGGAAGTCGTCACTGACGAACTGGTAGATCCCGGTGGTTGAGGCGTGTTCGTGGCCCATCTGATGTTGCACGAATCTAGGATCCCACCCGTCCTCCAGCAGGTGCGTTGCATAGGAGCGCCGGAGCGAGTGCAGGTCCAGGCCATCCAGCGGCAGGCCCAGCTCATTGAGGTAGCGCCGGAGCCGGCGCAGCAGGGTGGATTCACAGATCAGGCCGCCACGTTCACTGGGGAACAGGTCCAGGGTGTCGAGCGTGCCCCGTCCGTTGGCGAGCCAGTCGTCGATAACGCCGCCGGTCCAGTCGAAGACCGTCAGGACGCTGCGGGGTTTGTGCGGGGAGCCCTTGCGTGATTTGCCGAACCGGACCTTGCAGACGCCTGCCTTGCCGAACCTGCGCGCCTGCGGGTTGGTCGCAAAGTCTACGGTTTGCAGGTGCCTGAGCTCGTTGAACCTCAGGCCGTACGAGTAGGCGACTTTCAGCATGACGGCGTCCCGGTAGGCCGCCTGCCAGCCTTTCTTGCCAGAGGCGGCGATGAGTTCGACCTGGTCATCCGCGTGATCGAAAAGCATCTGCAGTTCCTTCTTGGTGAAGGGCCGTTTCGACGGGCTTCCTTCGTACTCCTGCGCGTGGGAGGCGGTGTTCCAGTCAAAGAAGACCTGGGACGGGTGTGTGCCGAAGCGCTGTTCGCAGACCCTGTCCCAGCCGTAGTCGGGGTTCGACACGTATGACGTGAACCGGCGGAGCGTCGACTGGTAGCTGCGGATAGTGGAGTGCTTTAGCTGGTGGATCGAGCGCAGGTCACCGAAATACTCCTCGACATGCTCCGGTGCCCAGTTCCACGGGAACTCGTTCACATGATCCACGAACCTCCGGATGCAGGCGATGCCCTTGTCGATCGAGTCGAACTGGAGGTTCCTGGAGAGCTGCTGGTTGCGCCAGCCCGTCAGCATGTCCTCAAGCGTCTGTTCCTCGGGATGCAGCAGCTGAACAGTGCTCAGCTGCAGCACACGCCCGGCTCCCCGTCGACCGCCATTTTCGCCCCGCAGTTCCATTGAAGTGTGTGCTCAAGTTCTGATCAATGATTCATTAAATGCATCATCAGCACAAAACCGCAGGTCAAACGCTTGTATCCGCCGCCTGGGGGCTCGGCGTTGCAATCGTCAGAAGCGCCCGGGCCGCGGCACATCAAAGCCATCAAGCCGCAAATTCCGCTGAATCTCAAGGAAGGAAGAGAATTCCTTGCGGATCCGGGGGATCGGGACGATTGATTCATCTGATGCAATACGCAGAGTACAACTGGGTAAGCGGGTTATCTGTTTTGGGCGTATGCCCTGACTTGGCGAACTGTGCATCTGTCGCGGTGCCTCCCGCGGTTAGAGTGTCTTGCCGGCTCGCTCCTGGGCGAAATGGGGGTTCTTGCC
>NZ_JARESG010000037.1 GCF_029076445.1 Pseudarthrobacter naphthalenicus | reverse complement strand
CGCATCGCCGCTCCCGTCAGCTGCCTCGTGGACGGACAAGACGCTAACCCATCCACAACGAAGCAACCAGAGCCCCAAACCCCCGTGGGCTACATGACAGACAGCAGCTGAAGGGCTAAAGATATCGACCATTTATGACTAGTCTCTTCGACACGCCGTAATCGGTCCCGAAAAATGACATTAGACCGCCTCTTTTTGATCAGAACCCGTTACCGGTATCAAACCCAGTTGGAACGCGGGAATGAGGGTTTTTGACGTGTTTCGACATGCGGCACCCTGATTATTGAGAGGCGGCCGTATGAGCCGGAACGTGATTGGCTATGCCCGAGTCAGCACTCGGGGGCAGTCCCTGGATGCGCAGGTCGATGCGCTCGTGGGTGCCGGTGCCATCAAGGTCTTTATGGAGCACGCCTCCGGCGCTACCCAGGCACGGGCGCGGTGGCAAGACTGTCTGGAACACTTGCAGCCGGGCAACATCTTGGTGGTTACGGATCTGACCAGGCTGGGGCGCAGCACGGCGGACCTGTCCGATATCGTCACGGTACTCGGGCGCCGGGGGATAGGCTTCCGATCGCTAGCGGAACCCTGGCTGGACACGACCAGCGCGCACGGGAAGCTGATCTTCGACATGTTCGCATCCTTGGCCGAGTACGAACGTTCGCGTTTGTCCGAACGCACTAAGGCAGGACTAGCGGCCGCGAAGGCCAGGGGTCGGCTCGGCGGCCGTCCGCCGGCGATGACCGCTGCCAAACTTGAGGCAGCCAGAGATCTGCGCCGCCAGGGCAAGAAACTGCAGGAGATCGCCGAGACCCTGAGCGTGAGCATGTCCACCGTGACCAGGGCCCTTGGCCCACGCGTGACCAAGCCAGAACTGGAGTCCGAGGCCATCGTTCGCAGCGTCGCCTAAGCCAGTTCCACCAGCCTTCAGCGAGACGCATGCTTGGCACTGGGCTGCGCGGTCTCTAGACGAACCCTGAGCGGGCGGAAATTTGGCCGTTTCAGGCGCTGGGCCCAAATTGGCGAAGGTGGGAAGCTCAAAGGGAGAGCTACCTTTGCCGGGCACTCGTGACGGCCTGGGAGCCACGGAATGATGGGAAGCAGCTCGTGGGAATCAGGGTCCCCCAGCCTGATCGGTAGCGGATTGACGTCCCGTGTCTGTCCGTTCTATGAGGAACCGGACAACGCCGAAAATCATCATCGTCACTCCAAAAAAAGACAAGGCGGAGAATTGACCTTCAGGGCAACTGATGCAAACCTACAGCGGCACATTGAACTGCTGATCGAGGATTGGTTTTCTCAGCCTGGCCTTAGAGCCAAGAAGGACGAAGGTGACGACGTCAATTCGTTCCTCAACTGCGTGGGGTTCACTAATGCCGCTGCAGAGTGCATGCGCAGCTACCTGAACACCAACCCAGCAGACCGCATTGCACGCGGTATCCTGGCCCGTTCCATCTTCGAACTAGGGGTTACCTGCGTGTGGCTATCCCTCACGGGTCTCGACGGGTTCGAAGCGTTGCGTTGGGACCAACAGAGACAGAAGAAAGCCCTCGCCAACGACATGAAGGGGTTCGACTCAAACGAAGAGTTGAGCCAGACGATTGCGAAGGTCACTGAGCAGGAGCCGCACGCGAAGAACAACCGGGCTGAGCAGGCGAGGTACTTCTCCCAGATGATCAAGTCTCTGGACACGGGCGCAACACCCCTTTACGTGATCTACAGGATGTACAGCGAGTACAGCCATGCTTCTTTGGGAGTTGCCAACAGTTACATCGAAGAAGATGAGGGCGGTGAAGTCGGCATCTATTTCCCGGCCCGACATCAGGCTCTGAATGACCATACGGGGACAGCAGTGGCGCCCTTCGTCTGGGCCGTTAACGCAGTCAACAAGATGCTCATCGACGAACCATTCAGCGCCCTCCTGGGCACCATGAAGACACTGCTAGAAACCGGTATTGACTTCACTCTAAAAGACCAGCCGGCACCCTAGCTCTGGCTCAGGAAGCTGCGCGGCGCAACGCCCGGAAGCCTGCTAAGGCTTCCTTATTCTCGTCGTGCAGAATTACACCATGGCCAAAAGCACCAGCAAGATCCAACATCCTTCGCCGACACCCACGACGGCGAAAGAGCTCTACGGTGCTGCAGTCTCCTGCGGCTTTCCGGACTGTTACGAGCCGCCATACAAATTCGTCAACGGGGCGCCCGCACTGAATAGCCAGATTGCCCATATACACGCGCGTTCTGAGGGAGGGCCACGGTGGCTCGCGACGATGAGTCCCGAGGAGAACCAGGCCAAAGAGAACTTACTTATCCTCTGCCACTTCCACCATGGCGTCATCGATGATCCGGCCAATGAGCCCGACTACCTCGCGGATGTTCTTCGGCAGTGGAAAGCAGCCCAGATCAAACTCGCTACCGCAGCGCCGCCCTACGCCAGGCCCATGCAGATCTCGGACGCTCAGGCCGGCGAGGTACTGAGTGCATCCGAGCAGAGGGACTCTGCGCTAATTGACCGGACCTTGCCGCTGGTGAAGGCAGTGACTCGTCTGCTGGCAACGATAGAGCAGCGCCGACAAGGCCCCCGAGAAGTCGCTGCACAATGGCAGGCGGAACTCGATCGATGGCGGATCCGTCCGGTCGGATGGGATCCAGACACGGGCGAAAACGTGTATGCCAGTCCATCTCGAGCCACCCACGCTGAGTATGCAACTCGCATCCAAGCATCTCTAGACGAGGTGGCCGGCGTGCTCCAGCCGCTGCTCATCGAGGTTGAGACTGAGCTGGTCGCAGCAGTATCAAATGCCGCTGATGCAGGCCCATGGTCCTCCTGGCTACGCAGGTCGATCAGTGAGGTCACTCGCAGTGCGACGACACGTGACGCTGTCGCTTCAGCCGGGGACACAATCCTCCTCGCAGCTATTAATGACGCCCGCAAGTCCTTGGATGCGATTGTCCTGCACCTGCGAGGCATGGACGTAGCGGAGCCGCCAGAGATCATGGCCACTGAAGAGTCCTCGGACCCCGCAGATGAACTGATGGCAGAGCACCGGGAAGTACTGGACCGCAGCTGGCCTTTTGTGCGGGTAAGTAACAGACCCTTCGACGCGGGTCTGCACGACGAATTGGCGGCCCAAACAGAGTTTGCCTGTCACCTTCCCAATTCTGGTGATTTCATCAGGCTGTCCCTTCCGACAACCGCATTGCTTGCCGCGCATGTAGCTCGGCGGGGGTCGAATGACGACATTGAAGCCATCATTGCCGGCTATGCGGAGCGCAAGCCCACGGCCGCCGCAACTCTCCTTCTTCTGAATCTGGAAAAGATTCTGGAAGAGGAAGGACGGCACGACCTAGCTGGCAATGCTCACAAGGCGCTCGAAGGACTAATTGAGGGTTACGCCTGGGAAGACATCCATGAATGGGACGCCAATGGGCTTGCCTCGGGGCTCATGCTCGACGTCTTCGCAAGCGTCATAACGACCGAAACCGTGCGCGATCGTTTGAGCACCGCGGCCAAGGTCAGCCCTGAGCTGGGAGCACGTCTTGTCGTCGCTGTAGCAGGAACAAGCATCCAGATAGACCATTCGACGGGTAACAAGAATTTGAAAGCGCACTTCCGCTTCCCAAGGGAATGGCTTCCGGTCGAGGATCTACTAAAGGGCGCGGAGGCCGTAGCAGAAGACGTTAAGAACGCGGAGTTTAGGTCCTTGATCCGCGAACTGAAGGACCTTCGGGACCGGGGTAGGAAGTAGTCCGAACGGACGGGCCAACGGCCTGACAGTAGCCGGTCCCTCCCTGTGCCGCGGAAGTTCGGCGGCAGGGTCCATATAGTTGCTGATCGCGGTCGGGTACGGGGGCCCGCACGAGCAGGAGCACGGAGACCGGGGGATTAGCGCGACGGCCATTCTCATGGCTTGCCAGATCTGCTGAATGATCGCGAGATGGCCTGGATGGGGTAAGCCGTCAGCCGGAGAATCCCGGCAACAATTAGAAGAATGCCCACTGTGGTCAGCTGCCCTATGAACATCAGCAGAGCCACGACCAACGTTCCGCCGTAGGTTAAGGAAAAACTCAAGGTGTCCACGTCGAGGGGCATCGCTGGGTGCAGGGTCACTGCTTTTCTGCCCAACGTTCGTGGGCGGACTGGCGGCTGATGCCGACGGCGCGGCCGATGTCGGCCCAGGATGCTCCGGCCGCCTTGGCCGCTGCGACGGTCTTGTCCAGCCGGTGGCCGGCGTGGCTGTATTCACGCGCTGCCGCTTCCACACCGAGGATGGCTTCCGAGGGGGCGATATGGGCATTCCACTCGTCCTGGATGGCATCTTCGACTTCGGCTGAAGCATTGGCGAATTCGTCCGGGGCAACGTAGTCCCTGCGGCGGCTGAAGTCGGCGGCCGTCGGGGTCGTGACCCGTTCCCACATTTCGCCTTGCCAGCCGCATACACAGGCTCCCCGCCAGCCGATGATCTCCTTGTCCGGGATTAGCTCGTAATCGGGCATCGTGACATCCGGGACGTAGCGCCCCGTGACCCCTTTGACGAGCATTCCTTCGGCAGTAGAAGATGCGGACAAGCGTCCGTCGGGCGCCACGGGCGCCGCCCAGCCCTCGTGCTCGTTGTCGTTGGATACCCAGCCCATAACCACCCCTTTCGTCAGGAAACCCTGACAGTAAGTGTTTCAGTGACCTCTGACAAAAGCCAGAGCCTTCATGGCACAAAGAGGAATGAGAGAGACTGCGCAACGAGACCGACAAAACGGAACGTAGCCGCAGACTTTCAGACGGCCAAGCTGCGCTTGGATGTCATTCAGAGTCCTCTGAGGTTCTTTCCAACAACAGCGTCAGCAAGTCCTCGACGGTGCCGGAATTGCCGGAAGATTCGGCTGCCCCTTCGACATGGAGAAACGCTTCCAGCGCCTCGTGTCGTTCGTCCGCGAACTCGTGAAGCAACGGCATCGCTGCCACCAATAGATGGGCCATCAGAGGTGTGCTCCGGGTCTTTGCGGTTGCCGTCGCCTCTTTGAAATTGAGAGATAGCTGTCCATCAGGAATGAGGACCACCGCCTTTTCGGCTCTGCTGCTGGCAGATAGGTCGGCAGCTAGCGTCGCAAGTCGCCCGTCTTGTCCAACACCTTCATCAGACATGAACTGAATGGCGGAGCCCCCATCGCGGAGTGTAACCTCCGAGACCTTCATACCTACAGACTTTCGGGAGAGTACCTCGACGTCTATCCCGATCTGAGGGCCATTGGCTCGATTGTCGACATCTTCCTTGCGGTCGCCAATAAAGGCTGTGAAATCGGACCCCTCGAAGGCCAACGTCCCACCTCGCACCGACCAAAGGAACTTGTTTTCTTCAGAACCCAGCGTTGCGTTCGTCGAATTGACGGCAGCTGCCCGGCATCTGATGACGTCGAGATTGGCGTTTACGAGCTGCTGGAATCCCTGCGCATTGGTATCGGTGACATGCATGTTCGACAACTGGGTAACTGTAAGAGCCCTTCCGATCCGCCTCCAGAAATCCGGGTCCTCCGCACCGACGACGTCCAGGATGTATTGAAGCGAATCATCGTTCAGCATGCGGGAAAAATCAGCGGGACCTGGGAACTGATCCAGCCTGCCCTCGCTTCCCTCCCACACGGCCTGCAAAACGCGGGTCATGCGCGCAGCTTGAGGCTCGTCCAGATACTGATCGATCGTAGCCACAGCTAGACGGGTTGCATCGCTTCTTGTTTCAAGAGCACCGGTAAAGCCATCCGATATCGCTCTTGTCACTTCTTCGACTTGGGGTCGAGCCAATAAGCCCTTTCCTCCGCGCGTGAGCGCTTGGCTCAATAAGTTGACTCCGGCATTCGACTGCCGCCGCTCAATAAGGGTGTCAATTCCTTCAGCATCTGTGACTAACGCGTGGTTGTCCTGTGCCGTCTTCTCCAGACTGACATAGGCTTCATCGCTGCCCGGCAGCGGACTCGTCAACCCGAAAAACATGGGGTTCAGGACGTCAATCTTGGACATCCCGTCTTTGAGTTCATCCAGGTTATCTGTGAACCGCAGGTACACGGGTCGTTCAGCTTTCTCGCGCCAACTCAATACGAGGTCTGGCGCGAAAGTGTGGTTGAAGTAGCTCGTGTCATGGATGCTAACGGACGAGTCGAGGGCTTCGAGCTCTTTGATCACTGCGATCTTTACCGCATTTATTGAGTCCTGCGGCGAACGAATCTCGAGGGCGCTGAGAATCTGACCCGCAAAGCCTAGCTGCGTGCTGGGTTTCACCGCACACCCCTTGCCGTGTCGTGCTGCTCAATGAGACCTCGGTGTTCGGCTGAAACAGTCAGCATCTCCTGCTTATCGGACAAAACGATGAGCCAGAGTCTATCCGCAACCGCCTTGCAGATCACTCGGTCAACCGCCGCCGCGGCGTCCGCCTCGTCAGCAATGCCCAAGGTGTCAGCTCGGTGCTTGACTACAGCATCAAAGACTGTCTCGGCCGAACACAGGCGCTCCCACTTTGTTGAGCTGAATGGGTGCCACGTGATCCACATAAAGCTGTCGCAATATTCAGGGCGGGAGACATAGGCACAGTAGCTCTTGGCTAGATACTCCTCATATTCGGTGGCCTGGTGATTCCGAGTGTTTCTGTAATTCTTTACCTCGGCATAAAAGTTTTGGCCTTCAAGGTCTCCGCGTCTTAGCAGTCCGCCGAGGTCGTAGGAGAATGGCTGGCGGTCGCTGCCAGCCCAAGGGAAGGTCAGCTTGCGCACCGCAAGCCTGTCGGGGTTTACCCAACATGCATTGACGCGCGTTGTGGACTCGAGCCATTCCTTGGCTCGACGTGCTCCTTCGCGCCCCTTCTCATGTGTTTCTTCCCCCGACATGCCAGAACAATATCGCAGAATGGCTGGGCAGTCGGTGTCTGATGGTCCGGTATCGAGTGCCCGTAACGGCAGGTGAAACGACCCATTGTGAGGATCAAAAGCAACACCGTCTGACAGTAGGGGTGGCTGCGCACCACATCCAACGCCGGGACAGCATGGAAGAAGATCATATGATCAGAGACACCGGTTTACTCCGGATCCACATGCTTATCTTTCTCCGGGGGTTTCTCTTTGGCAACGACGTTCGATGTACTGCTCGATTCGTACCGCGAGCTCGCGGACTCGGAGCGGATGAAGGGGAACTACTTCGAGCAGCTTGTTGGCCGCTATCTGGAGAAGGACGGCGTGCAGGCCCCGCAGTACCGGAATGTCTGGTTGTGGAGAGACTGGCCGGATCGTGACGGCAAGAAGGACAACGGTATCGACCTGGTGGCCGAGCGCCAGGATGGCGGCTTCACGGCCATCCAGTGCAAGTTCTACGCCGAAGGCCACCGGATCCAGAAGTTGGATATTGACTCGTTCATTTCCGCGTCCGGGAAACCTCCGTTCACGCACCGCCTCATCGTGGACACGACCGGCCGGGACTGGTCAGGAAATGCGGAAGAGATGCTGGACAACCAGCATCTGCCCATCCAGCGTATCGGTCTGACGGACTTCCGCAATTCCAACATTGACTGGGCCACCTACGAACTGACCGACCCGTCAAAGGCCCCGAGGCTGCATGAGAAGAAGCAGCTGCGCACCCATCAGCACGAAGCCGTTAACGCGGCACTCAAGGGTTTTGAAACCAGCCACCGGGGCAAGCTGATCATGGCCTGTGGCACCGGCAAGACCTTCACTGCACTGAAGATCGCTGAACGGGTGGCTGAGCAGGAAGGCCACGCCCGGATCTTGTTCCTGGTTCCTTCCTTGGCGCTGATGTCCCAGTCGCTGAAGGAATGGTCGGATGAGACCACGCAGACGATGCACGCCTACGCCGTCTGCTCCGATACCAAGGTCGGCCGGCAGAAGAATTCCGACTTCACTGACGTCGCACTCCATGATCTTCAGATCCCGGCCACCACGGACGGAGCCACCCTGCTGCAGGCGATGGGAAACCGCGAGCTGGATGAGGGCATGACGGTGGTGTTTTCCACCTACCAGTCCATCGACGCCGTGTCCCAGGCACAGAGAGCCGGCCTTCCGGACTTCGACCTGATCATCTGCGACGAGGCGCACCGCACCACCGGCGCTACCCTGGCCGGCACCGAGGATTCCTACTTCGTTAAGGTCCACCGGAACGACGTCGTTGCCGGCGCCAAGCGGCTGTACATGACGGCCACGCCTCGCCTATTCAATGACGATACGAAGAACAAGGCGCTGGAGCGGGATGCGATCCTGTGCTCCATGGACGACGAGACCATGTACGGGCCGGTTTTCTACCGCATCGGCTTCGGCGAAGCGGTGACGAAAAAACTTTTGACCGACTACAAAGTCCTGGTTCTCGGCGTGGAGCAAAGCCAGGTAGTCGCGAGCTTCCAGGACCAGCTGGCGGATTCGGACATGGAACTGCAGATCGATGACGTCGCCAAGCTCATCGGATGCTGGAACGGATTAGCCAAGCGCCGCTCCGGCACTCACGAGGCGTCCTTCGGCAATGACCTCGCGCCGATGAAACGCGCGGTAGCGTTCAACAGGGATATCAAATCCTCCAAGCTCGTCGAGTCTGAGTTCCCGGATCTGGTCCGGGTACACCTGACCAACCTGTACAACGATGACCCCACCGATGACCTGAGGGTTGAGGTCAAGCACGTGGACGGCGGCTTCAACGCTATTACCCGCGCCGAACGCCTCGACTGGCTCAAGGAAGACATCGATGGCCCCGAAAATCAGCCCGTCTGCAGGATCCTCACGAACGCCCGGTGCCTGACTGAGGGCGTGGATGTCCCGTCCCTGGACGCCGTTCTATTCCTGAACCCGCGCAACTCAATGGTTGACGTGATCCAGGCCGTCGGCCGGGTGATGCGTATCGCCAAGGGCAAGCAGTTCGGCTACATCATCCTGCCCATCGCTATCCCCGAAGGCATGTCCACCTCCGAGGCTCTGCGGGACAACAACCGCTACAAGGTTGTTTGGCAGGTCCTCCAGGCCCTGCGCGCCCATGATGAGCGGATGGACGCCGCGATCAACCAGATCGAGCTCAATGCCAAGGCACCTGAATCGATCTTGGTCGACACCGTGGACTTATCACCGAAGAAGAAGGCACGGACAAACGTGGGTGGGAACGCCGGCGGCGGCGAAACGGGTGGCGGAAACGGCAACGATGGCGAGGGCGAACCGATCTATGAACAGCCGGCGCTGCAGTTCCCAGTGGGGGAGTGGAAAGACTCCGTCTACGCCAAAATCGTGGACAAATGCGGCAACCGGATGTACTGGGAAGACTGGTCCAAAGACATAGCCGATATCGCCAACAAACACATCACACTCATCAACGCCCTGCTGACTGAAGCGAACCCGGAACACCGGAAGGCCTTCGACGACTTCATCCAAGGCCTGCAGGAAAACCTGAACCCGGAGATTGACCAGGCCCAGGCCGTGGAAATGCTCGCCCAGCACCTCGTCACCAAGCCCGTATTTGACGCGATGTTCATGGACTCCAATTTCACCGATCACAACCCCGTCTCGGTAGCGATGCAGAACATCCTGAACCAGCTGGATGACCACTCTGCATTCGAGAAGGAACGCGCTGGGCTCGAGAAGTTCTACGACTCCGTCCGGGCCCGGGTGAAGTCCATCGACAACGCCGCCGCGAAGCAAAAAATCATCCTTGAACTGTACGACAACTTTTTCCGCAACGCCTTTCCCCGGGTGGCCGACCGCCTCGGCATCGTCTTCACCCCGGTCCCGGTGGTCGACTACATTCTCCGTTCGGCCGACGCAGCCCTGCGCCTCGAGTTCGGAAAGTCCCTTTCCGACGAGGGCGTCTCGATTCTGGAGCCCTTCGTCGGCACCGGGACCTTTGTCACGCGGCTGCTGCAGTCCGGGCTCATCAAGCCGGAGGACCTCCACCGAAAGTACACGCAGGAGCTCTTCGCCAACGAGATCGTCCTGCTTAGCTATTACATTGCCGCGATCAACATTGAGACCGTCTTCGCCGAAGAATCCACGACGCATGGCCTCCGGCATGGCTATGTTCCCTTCGATGGCATCGCACTAACGGACACGTTTCAGCTCAACGAATCCGACGGTCAAATGGAGTCCAGCGAGTTCTTTCCCGAGAACTCGGAACGCGTAAAGCGGCAGAAGAATCAGGACATCCGGGTCATTGTCATGAACCCGCCCTACTCGGGCGGACAGACCAGCGCGAACGACAACAACCAAAACCAGGCCTACCCCGTCTTGGACTCCTCGATCGCTGAAACATACGCGAAAGTTTCCACGGGGACCAACAAGAACAGCCTCTACGATTCCTATATTCGAGGGATTCGATGGGCCTCCAACCGGATCAAGGACGACGGTGTCATTGCCTTTGTCTCAAACGGCAGTTTCATCGACGGCAACACCGCGGACGGCATCCGCAAGACCTTTGCCACCGAGTTCAGCCGGATCTTTATCTACAACCTCCGAGGAAATGCCCGTACCTCAGGGGAGCAGCGCCGCAAAGAATCCGGAAACGTATTTGGCGAAGGATCTCGCACCCAAGTGGCCATTGCCATCCTGATCAAGAACTCGGCGCATAGGGGTCCGTCAGACATCCAATACCGGGATATTGGCGACTACATGACCCGGGAACAGAAACTCGACACTCTCTCTATTGAACAGTCACTGGAAGGCACCGATTGGGAATCCATAACGCCTAATGATCATGGAGACTGGATCAACCACCGCGATGAACGCTACGACACGTTCCAACCAATTGGCGATAAGGCCACCAAAGGCAAATCAAATACGTCAGGCATCTTCGAGAACTACTCCTCGGGGCTTAAAACGAATCGTGATGCGTGGTGCTACAACTTCAGTCGCACAGCGGTAGAGGTCAACATGCGCCGGATGATCGATTTCTACAACTCTCAAATTGACGTGGCCGAGCCGGACATGGATCCGACGAAAATCTCATGGGGTGGTGGTCTTCAGGAGATTCGAAAAAGGCGTGAAGTGCTGGGCTACCTTCAATCATCGGTTGTCCCCTCGATGTACCGACCGTTCACAAGGCAGTCCGTCTACTTTGACGCCAAACTGAATGAGCGCAGGTATCAGCTTCCAAAATTCTTTCCGACTGGGATCGAACCCAACTTAGTCATCACTCTGCCCGGACCCGGAGCGTCCGGGGGCTTCTTTACTTTGATCTACCGCGATATGCCGTCCTTGGGCGCAGCTACCGGACTCCAGTGCTTTGGCATGTATGCCTATGATTCCGTCGCCGCCGAAGCCGAACCTACTTTGTTCGACCAGGCCGATGCGCCAGGCGGCGGCTACCGGCGTAGAGACAACATCACTGACGCATCGCTGTCCAGCTACCGAGGGTTCTATGAAGATGTTCGTATAGGCAAGGAAGACATCTTCTACTACGTCTATGGCCTTCTGCACAGTCCCAAGTACAAGGAGGAGTACAAGGCAGACCTCATGAAGATGCTGCCCCGCATTCCCAAGGTCAATAGCTTCTGGGGCTTCAGCAGGGCCGGGCGCGCCTTGGCTGAGTTGCACCTCAACTACGAAACCGTCGATCCGTTTCCTCTGGAGGAGATCTCGTCAGGCTCGATTGCCGGAGTCTCCGAGGAAGCGTTCGACTTCTACCGGGTGAACAAGCTGTCCTTTGGCGCCCGCAAGGACCGCTCACGGATCGTCTACAACCCTCGGATCACCCTTGCCGGCATCCCCGACGAAGCGTTCGACTATCAGGTCAACGGCAAGTCGGCGCTGGAGTGGATTCTTGACCGCTATCAGGTGACGACTCACAAAGACTCGCAAATCACCAACGATCCCAACGACTACTGCCGCGAATCCGGCAATCCCCGCTACATTCTGGACCTCATCAAGCGCATCGTCACCGTGTCGGTGAAGACCAACGAGATCGTTGCGAGCCTGCCCGCCCTAGAGATTTCCGAGCAGTAACAGGGAAGCGAAGTCATCCCCGACAGGCACCTCGCAGCTTCGCCGCCCCCCTCCCGCTGCCCAGAGGTCCGACGGTAGTAGGAGCCGCCCTTTTAGCCTGCCGGTGGCTTCTCGGTGCCCATTTTGGATGGGTCAGACGGAGTGTGTTTGCTCTTTTGCCACGGTTTTTTTGGAAAGACTTGGTTCTCGAAAACATTTCTCTTCCCCGAGTTATCCACGGCTCGGATTCCGGGTCAGGAGCATCGTCTGAGCGCGCGAACTCCTTGAGCCTTCGGGAGGGCGCCAACGTGTCTCCTCAATCGATCCCTTTTGAGGAGCCTGCGCATCGTCAGATCAAGTGTCGTACCGGTCGATTCAAGCTTCCGGACAGCGATGGTCATGAGCTTCAGATGGCGAAGATGGCTAGCGCCGACAAGAGCTCAGTTTGGTCGTACCGACATTACAGAATCGAAGCGGCTGTTGGCCTCCACCCAAAGCCTGAGATCAGGGTCGACGTAGCCAATTATCCTCAGGGCATCATGGTGCCGGTTTGCTAGAGGCGTGTGCCAGACCGGTTCGTTATGGGCGATGCGATTTCGGAGCTTGTACAGCGGGAGAACTATGGTGCGAAGGTCTTCCATATCCTTGGCCGAGATACGGCGGGGTGCAAATTTGAAGCGACGAGTGATGGCGCCACCGAAAACGTCTTCATTTTCCTTGGCCAGCATGAAGCGCCAGAAACCGAAGGAAAGCTCCGCCACTACATGGCCCCGCGTTACCGGCTGACCGTCTCGCACTCGGTTTTGAGCGGCAGATTCCCGAGCATCTTCCAAGTCCTGCCAGGACCGGTCGTTAAGCTCACGTGCGTCGTCATCCATCCAGTCACCGCCACGCTTGAGATATTTGTGTCGACCTTGCATCGCCGTATCAATTGCATGCCTGATGGTGACTTCAGCATGACCGATAATCTCCCAAAGGGCAGCGCTGACCGCAGTGTTCCACGCATAGAGAGCTAGCGCCCGCTCCTGATCACCTGCCATTGCGACAAGGTAGGATCCGAATCTTTCAGTTGGCAAAATTGAACACACAGCTTGGTGGTCGTATTCGGTGGTGGCGGGCACATCGCTCCCTGCTCTTAGTCTTAGTGCCCGCTGTTTTGCATGCAGGTCGCTTGTGGGTATAGTTCTAGACGAAGGCCCTGGAGAAACGTCCTGTAGATCTCGCGATCCGATCAGTTCGTCCGGGGCTGTTTTCTTTAAGACGTCTTGCCGTGTGAACCCGCTAGCACTTCTCCAAAAAATGCCATATCCTGATCCTGCCTGTTGCGATGAGCTACAGGAAGTAAACCCGAGACCCGGCCGGACGACCGCGGCGCTCGGGTTTTGCGTTTAAGCAATCTTTCTCACTTCCCCGACAACGGGGCGGATGCGTTGCCGCCACGCGCCGCCCTTGGCCCAACACCAAGCAATAGCATCAGGAACGATTAGTAGCTGCTCCTCCGCCGCCTTGAGGTGTTGGTACCTGAGAGAGTCGCCGCATCCGGACTTGCGAGAAAATTCTATGAGACATTTCCTATCACGCTGCACGATTGAGTCATCGCGATCAAGTACAAGCATGGTCTCACCACTCTTCGCGGCAATGTCATTTACCAGTTCTCGCAGACATTCGGCGCGTCGTTCGGCTTCGTTGGCGAATCGACTCCCCGCGTCGTACACAACTGCTTGCACGTTGGCCCGGACGATCACATCCGCTATGGCCCGCTTCCGGGCATCTTTCTCATCCTTCATGTGGAGGCTCCGCTGGCCGGGCAAGACCAACGTCCCAAGCTCCTTTCGAAGATTTCCCAGATCACCAGGTACTAGCGCTCCGGCGACCAGAAGGTAGCCGTGGCGCTTGGTCTCGTCAACAAACATGTGATTCTTGGTTACCACCGCCGACAATCACCGTCACTCATCTTGCTCCCCAGATTTGTCTTCGCTTAGAGCCTCTTCAGTCCGACGCCGAGTTGAGGCGACAGTTTGAGATGGCTCGTTGAGATCGACGATGAGCATGCCATCCTCCAAGCGAGGAACCCATCGCTTCGCGACTGAAGTGTCTATACCGATGAATTTCGTGAACATCGCACCCGCGATGAGTACTATGCCGCGCTTCGTATCCTTGGCGGGACCTTGGCGCCGAGTGGGATATGCATTCGGCGTGGTTAGGGGTACGCCCTGTATTGCGATGAGTTTGGCGTCGCCATCCCAGAGAAATTGAACCCCTTCTGGTTGTCCGATCATGCGGAAGGCGGCGTCGTTTAGAGAGAACATGCCGCGCTTTTGAATCGTCACCGTAGGGATGGTGGGGGCTGGTGCGCTTCCCTTTTCGAATACCTTGAATGCCATAGTACTCAGGATACACACTGCAGCGTCGATGGAGAAGTTTGCAATCGCGTTGCGTAGTTTGGGCATGATTCGAATGACCATGTCTACTCAACGGGCACGGTTGGTGGAGTGTTCAACTGGCTTTCAAGGTCCATGGTGCGATCCTTGAGAGCCTTCGGTAGTCCCTCTGATTCTCTTGAAGGTGATTGCAACCTCGATGAGTCAGCTGCAGAGGCGCGAAACTCTACCCGCATGCATGGCAAATGGTGTTGTGTGCCGGTTGTCCAAAGCAGCGGCGCGTGTCGTCCACGTTGCCGGGCGGTTATTACTACGGGCATCTTCGCCACGGAGCGGGGGAGGCGAGGCTACTTTCAGGGGCGGGGAGGCCTGCAGGCCGCCTCCTCGGCCGCGATCCGAGTCAGGGCTCAGTGCAGCCAGCGTCGGTTCCTCGTAGATGAGTCCTGTGGCCCCCACGCTACGGCGCCGGCCCGGTTGTCGGCGATCGGCTCCTGCAGCTATCGGAATCGGCCCTATTTTGGAACCGCGGTTCAGATCGGGTTTGGGGCTCTCTTTCGGATGTTTGGGGAACCGGGCGGGCGGCCGCGGATCCACCCGTCTCGCCAGCCGAGAAGAATCGTGTTCAGCTGATCCTTCTTGCCCTGGTCCAGTTCGTCGCGGCGGTATTTCAAGCGCTGGATATGCAGCCACATGCCCAGGACCCGTTCTTCTTCGGTGTGTGTCCTCTTGTGGCGAGGCCAGGCATTCCCGGCAGCCATGTAGTCAGTGATTTCCTGGAGGCGTTGATTCCAGCGTTCTTTGCGGGTGCGCTGTTCCCAGCCGGGGATTTCGTGCAGGCCGTTCCTATAGGTCCGAGAGAGGGTCGGTCGCGAGCCTGCTGACAGCTGTCATCGCTCTACTCTCCATGCGGAACGCGCTCTTAACGAGCAAACGCTCCCGAGCTGGAACTCCGAAGCGTAAGCGTAAGGCAAGGAAGTAGTAGTCACACTAACCCGGTGGTCGTGACCGCAAGGTTGCGGCCACCGGCTCCTTCCTCAGGATATGGCCACCTCAACGATAAGGAAACACTCATGGAACCACTGACCATCGTGAACTTCGTGCTCTCGCTGACAGCGCTGGGAGCTTCGATTATGGCGTACCGCGCAAACTCCAAGTTCCGCAACGACGAAGGAAGCTAACCGGGGCCAAGGGCGGGTCTGCCACCTGGCAGGCCCGTCCCTACCGCGTCGGACCGTCCGGGATGCCCTCGGCAGTGTACTTCTGGGTGCGCCTGATCGTGTCCGCCATGGCGCGTACGGACACCGGGTCGTCTTGCCAGCGGCTCCCGTCCCGTGTGCAGGCATGAAACGAGGTCACCCCTGACTCTTGGACCGCCTGACGCAGTTCGGCCCACGCCACTTCCAGGTCTGCCAGCTGCGCGGGCGTCAGCGGCTCGCGGTCCGTAGCCACCACGACAGCGGAGGACTCCGCTGCAGCTGGTGTTCGGCGCCGGGTGAAGAAGCTTCGCATTCCCACAGTCCATCTCTCCTTCTGACAAAGAATGTCCCGCCTGGAATTGGGGGAACCCAGGCGGGACAATTCCACCGTACCAACCCAGTCCCAGGGCAGATGCATGCTCGCAGGGCTCGCCCTGGTTTCCGCTGCGCTCCAACCAGTTGATGGGCGTCCGCTGCGCGGCCGGCTGTTGGGTGCTGCCGGTCCGTCGCAGAGCTCCTACCCGCCATCACCTTTTGTCTACGTCTTCGACGTTTTCTGGTTGCTGTCCGATGGATTTTAGGCGTCCGCTCCAGCCTGTCTAGCCCCTCCTTCGTCGGGGCCTGCGGGGCAGGAATTTCCCTTCGGCGCTCCTTCGTCGCTTATTTCCTGCGGGAATTTCCCACACCTTGCCCAAGGGTAGACAGGCTTCCGTCGGCCGCCGAGCAAGCAAGCTTGCCAGCAACCAAAAAACATCGGGGGGAGACGGGGAGCTGGCCGGTCACCTAAGCCGCCCCACCCACCCCACTTCTCGGACAAGAAGGAACACCACAAATGAACGCAATCACCACCAAGACCGTGACCACCGCCGACACCGGCGAGACCATCGACGGCGTTACCGTCCTCGGGGATTACCACATGAACGGCGGCTACGACTGGATGGAACTCATTGGCGAACACGGCTGGGCCGTGATTCCCAGCTGGGGGAGCGACGGCTGGGACCTGGGCCAGTGGCCCTACGTCATGGTCGCCGGGATCCGCACCGCCGATGCCATCGGCAACCTGTTCGGCATTGCCACGTATTGCGAGGGCGACGTGACCTGCAACTATTACCGGACCAAATCCAGGTTCTGGGACGCGATCAGCGAACAGGCGTTCTTCCACTGGAAGACCGAACAGGCCCAAGGCCCCGCGGACCTGCCCGAAGCCGCCGCCGAACTGCCCAGCCGGTACCGCATACCGTACGCCGTCCCCGCCGCCTGATAGCCGGAAACCCTTGCCGGGCGGGAAACCCGTCCGGCAAGCGGTCCCGTTTACCCGGAGCACCGACCCACCGATGAACTAACCCGATCGGGTAGGCGATACGCAAATACTCAAATGAGTACGTGAGCACCCTTTGAGGATTGCTCGCCTGACGTGCGCGGGCGGTCCGCCGCCAGTGGCTGGCTTTCGGCTGTGGTCGCCGGCGGCGGACCGCCATTCGGCAGGGACGCGCGCTGATCACCCGGGCCTGGCGGCAAGCCCAGGGGAGCGGCGGCCCGGGCGGAATCCGGGGCGAGGGAAGGGCATGCTCGCAGGGCTCGCCCTGGTTTCCGCTTCGCTTCAACCAGTTGATGGGCGTCCGCTGGCGCGGCCGGCTGTTGGGCGCTGCCGGTCCGTCGCAGAGCTCCGGCCCGTCATCACCTGTTTGTTTACAAGCGTTTTCTGGTTGCTGTCCTGCGGATTCTAGGCGTCCGCTCCAGCCTGTCTAGCCCCTCCTTCGTCGGGGCCTGCGGGGCAGGAATTTCCCTCCGGCGCTCCTTCGTCGCTGATTTCCTGCGGGAACTTCCCGCACCTTGCCCAAGGGTAGACAGACCTCCGTCGGCCGCCGAGCAAGCAAGCTTGCCAGCAACCAAAAAACAACGGGGGGACAAGGGGAGCTGGCCGGTCACCACGAGCCGCCCCACCCACCCCCACTTCTCGGACAAGAAGGAACAACACCATGACTAAGAAACTCACCATCACCGGTTCCGCTGACCTGATCGCCACCGTCCCGCACCTGCTGGGCAGCCAGCCGAAGGAATCCTTCGTGGTGCTCACCACACGCGGGAACACGCTGGGTGCAACGTTGCGGATGGACGCCCCGGCCGAGTCCGCGCCGCTGGACTACGCGCAGATGATGACCACCTACGCAGCCAATGATGAAAAGGCCACGGGCAGCTACGTCATCGTCTATACGGACGAAACCGGCGAAGACGGCCCGTTCCCCTACGCGGAACACGTCACGGCGCTGAGCATCGAGTTGTCCATGGCGCGGATGCCCGTGCGTCAGGTCCTGCTGGTTACCAGCGTCCACTGGGGAACCTACGGCACCGCCGAAAGAAACCCGCTGGACGCTATCAAGGACAGCCAGGCCAACGCGACGTTGACCTACTTCGGATCAGCTACGGACATCGATGTATACAACCCAGCGTTGCTGGGCAGGTGGGCGCTTCCGGTGGAAGCGCCGGACGGAACCGAGGAGGACCTCGAAACCGCATGCGAGGCGTGGGCGACCGTGCTGGACGCAGATGGAATGCCTGACACCGAGACAGCACGCGCGCTGGCGGCAGCATTCCAGCACAGGCACCTCCGTGACTATCTGTTCCGGGACACCATCACCACCCACAACGGCAGCTTCGGAGACGTGCTGACCGGAAAATTCACCGGCCGCCCCGACTGGGCACGGGTCGACCGCGCCGAGGCTACAGCCTTCGAGCTGATGAAAGTTGTCCCGGCAGGACAGCGGGCACCCATGCTTACCCTGATGGGCTGGCTGCAATGGCTCAAAGGCCACGGAAGCCAGGCCGACCGCTACCTGAAACTCGCAGCTGAGGACGTATCCGATTTCCGCCTTGCGGTACTGCTGCGCGAACTGATCAACCGCGGCCACGTTGCGGACGTCGCCCGCAACGAAAACATGTCCTACAACCGCCGCCTGATCTAAAACCCAGAGGCCGGGACGGATCACCCTCGAGGTATCCGGCCCGGCCTTTCCGGTGGCGGGCGGCCTCCCCCGCATTCGCTCCTCCGGCCGCCGATCACGCTGGCGCGGGCGGAGCCCCCCACACCCAGAAAACATGCAGAATCCCGGACTACAGTGGGCACAACGATTACAACGGGAGGGCGCGCAACTGTGGGAACCGAATACATCCTGACTGAGGACGACCAGCCGGCTGCTGACGCCAGCCTGGCCGAAGACATCATCGAGCTGCAACTGCTCACCGCCGGCGACACAACAGGGCCCGTGGACACCGGCCACGCCCGGGAACACCACAACTTCTAGCACCAGGCAGCAAGGACGCTGCACCACAGGTTTCCTTTGTCCGAGGAAAAAACAGCGAAAGGCCGGCACTTCAGATGTGGCGGCCTTTCGTCATGTCCGCTCGTTCTCAGATCTCCATCGCCACAACATCACGGCCGCCACACTGTTGAGGAACGCGATAAAAACATCACCCGAAGCAGGCCGGCCAATGGCCAGGTCCACGGCTACCAGCACCAGCGATCCGACTGCGGCAACGGCGAACACCACAGCAAGAATCCGCAGCACCCCGTTAGGGCGGCCAGGACGCGGCGCCGGATCAGTCATGCCCCCACCCTATACAGGGGCAGGAAGGCGTGAGCGATCGGGGCATTGGCTGGCACGGTGCCATCCTCACACGGTGAACGACCGGTTGATTTGATGCATGCTCGCAGGGCTCGCCCTGGTTTCCGCTGCGCTCCAACCAGTTGATGGGCGTCCGCTGCGCGGCCGGCTGTTGGGTGCTGCCGGTCCGTCGCAGAGCTCCTGCCCGTCATCACCTGTTTTACAAGCGTTTTTTGTTGCTGTCCTGCGGATTCTAGGCGTCCGCTCCAGCCTGTCTAACCCCTCCTTCGTCGGGGCCTGCGGCGCAGGAATTTCCCTCCGGCGCTCCTGCGTCGCTTATTTCCTGCGGGAATTTCCCACCCCTTGCCCAAGGGTAGACAGGCCTCCGTCGGCCGCCGAGCAAGCAAGCTTGCCAGCAACCAAAAAACAACGGGGGGAGAAGGGGAGCTGGCCGGTCACCTACACCGCCCCACCCACCCCCCACTTCTCGGACAAGAAGGAACACCACCATGACTGACGAAAACCGCATCGCACGCGCCGCCCTGACCCGGATGTTTGCCCCGACAGACCCTGTAGCCCGCGCCCTTGTCGCCTGCCATGGCGCACACGCCGCCTACCGGATGGCCCTGGGAGCACGCCCCGTGTTCCCGTTCTGGGACGTCACGGCCGAGGAACTGGCGGAAGGCCTGAGCCGCTGGGCACCGCACCCCCGCGAGATTGACCCCGAGGCGGATCTGGCCGCCATCGAACGGCTGGGTGGCGGTTTTCTGGTCCCGGGGGATGAGCACTGGCCGACAGGTCTGGACGATCTTCCGGACGCCCCGTGGGGCCTCTGGTACCGGGGCAACATCGAGAACGGGATTCCCGCCCCGTCCCGGTGCGCGGCGTTGACCGGTTCACGGGACAGCACAAGCTACGGCGCGGCCGTCACCGGAGACATCGCCTATGGGCTGGCTCAGCGCGGAATCTGCGTCATCTCAGGCCTTGCCTACGGGATCGATGCCCACGCCCACCGCGCCGCGCTGGCCGGAAGCCAGGGCAACGGGCCGGCGACTATGGCGGTGCTGGCTGGGGGGCTTGACCGGGATTACCCGTCCGGGAACGCGGACCTCGCGGCCGCGATCCGCGCCAATGGCCTGACGCTTTCGGAGCTGCCCCCAGGAACCGCGCCTACTAGGGCCAGGTTTTTGCAAAGGGGTCGCATCATTGCAGCTCTCGCTGGAGTGACTTGTGTTGTGGAAGCGCGCTGGCGGTCCGGTGCGCTGAACACCGCACACCACGCCGAGACCATCGCCCGGCACGTCGCAGCGGTTCCGGGCAGCGTGCACAGCGTTATCTGGGTGCTGTCAACACTGATGCGCTGGACGCCGCGGATTTGTTGTGTCAACGACGTCCACGACTGAGGGCGATTTGTCAGGCGTGATGCCGGTCAGCGTTCGTCGGGAGGAT
>NZ_JARESG010000036.1 GCF_029076445.1 Pseudarthrobacter naphthalenicus | reverse complement strand
TTTGCAAAAAGGCATCAAAGACAGTTGTGAGCATCTCTTCCGCTGGCGTATAAATCGACCAGGTGAAGTACCGCGTACTAATCGTTGGGATCGGAGCGTACGCGGCGGTTGCAAAGTGCAGAGAAGCCACCACCGTCCGCCGCGAATGGGTCAAAAACCTGCTGGCGAAGAAGCAGGCCCCCAAAGGCTGGCAGTACTTCACCGTCCACGCCATTACCCACCACCCCGAAACTGCCAGCGGATACGAGGGCAAGGTCGCCGCCGACATGGTCGGAGCGAAGGTCGAGGAATCCAACCAGTGGGCATGGAACCCGCTCAGGGACCACGTCGCCAAAACCACCACCCGTCCCGAGTTCTCGCTCATCGCAGTGATCTGCGCCGGGTACGAAAAGACCATCCACAAGGACTCATGGCGCTCACCCAGCCAGACCCACCGGGACTACCTGAACCAGCTGGTCCTCTGGGGATACACCGCCAGCGCAGTTGAGCAAATCATCATCGACAGCGGCCAAAAGGCCGGGACGGCCGCATAATGAACTGGTCCCCTAAAGTTGGACTGGCTAATTAAGAGCCTAGTGCAGTAGCCGGAGTTTCAATGGCCGGTGTCGCTCAATATGCAAAAGAGCTCCCTTCCAGAGTCAGAGTTTGGAAGGGAGCTCTTGCGGTTTTGTGGTCAGTGGCCGGCGCCGAGCTTGCCGCCGAGGCGTTCGCGCATGAGGGTGCTTGCCTCGTTGAGACCGACGATCTTCACGTCCTTGCCGTGATGGTGGTATTTCTCGGTGATGGCGTCCAGAGCCGCGATCGTGGAGGCGTCCCAGAGGTGTGAGGCGTGCATGTCAATGACGACATGCTCGGGGTCCAGCGCGTATTCGAACTGGGTGTAGAGGTCGTTGGAGGAGGCGAAGAACAGTTCTCCGTCGACGACGTAAGTGGCAGTTTCGTGAGCGTTAACGGTCTTGACGGTCCGCTCCACGGTGACGAAGTGGGCGACGCGGCGGGCGAACATGACCATGGCCACGAGCACGCCGACGCCGACGCCGATGGCCAGGTTGTGCGTGGCCACGGTGACGATGACGGTGGCGAGCATGACAATAGTTTCGCTCTTAGGCATCATCTTCAGGGTCCGTGGCCGGATGCTGTGCCAGTCGAACGTGGCCACGGAAACGAAGATCATCACGGCCACGAGCGCAGCCATAGGGATCACGGAGACGATGCCGCCCAGGACGACGACGAGGATGAGCAGGAAGACGCCGGCCAGGAACGTCGAGATCCGGGTCCGGGCTCCGGAAGCTTTGACGTTGATCATGGTCTGCCCGATCATCGCGCAGCCGCCCATGCCGCCGAAGAAACCGGTCACGATGTTTGCGACGCCCTGGCCCCAGGCCTCCCGGGTCTTGTGTGAGCGGGTGTCCGTGACGTCGTCGACGAGCTTGGCCGTCATGAGCGATTCAAGCAGTCCCACGAAAGCCATGGCGAGGGCGAAGGGGAAAATGATCTGCAGGGTCTCGAGGCTGAACGGCACGTTCGGGATGAACAGCGCCGGCAGCGAATCGGGCAGGTCGCCCTTGTCGCCCACGGTCGGGACCGCGACGGCCGCGAAGACAGTGATCAATGTCAGAACCACAATGGCGACCAGCGGCGCCGGAACAGCCTTGGTGAGTTTGGGCAGGCCGAAGACAATGGCCAGACCCAGTGCAACGAGGGGGTACACCAGCCACGGAACGCCGAGGAGTTCCGGGACCTGGGACATGAAGATCAGGATGGCCAGGGCGTTGACGAACCCGACCATGACCGAACGGGGTATGAAGCGCATCAGCTTCGCGACGCCGGAAAGGCCCAGGATGATCTGGAAGATGCCGGCGAGGATGACGGCGGCGATGAAGTAGTCCACGCCGTGGGACTTCACCAGCGGCGCGATCACGAGGGCGATCGCGCCGGTGGCTGCGGAAATCATGGCGGGGCGGCCGCCGACGAAGGCGATGGTGACCGCCATGGTGAAGGACGCGAACAGTCCGATTCTCGGGTCGACGCCGGCGATGATCGAGAAAGCGATGGCTTCCGGGATGAGGGCCAGCGCGACGACGAGTCCGGCAAGGACCTCGGTCTTGAGCCGGCGTGGGGACCGCAGGGTGCCGCGCACGGACTGAAGCTGCTCGGGTGTGAAGGCCGGAGATACCCCGGCGGTTTTAACGGCCATTTCTGGCTCCGTTCATGGTCAAGAAGACGCGCGGGTGCGCCTTCGTTTTGCAAGTGAATGAGGGGGGCGCAGCGCCGCGCCGGGAAGAGGGGGAATTAGTCTTAAAGGTCTCACCCCACTATCTAAACCCTACCCTAACGTGATGGTAGGGTTTAAATCAGAAGAGGACGGAGGCGCTGATGACGGCTAAGACCAGCAGCACCAACACCATGCACATCGGTGAACTGGCGGAGAGGACGGGCCTCTCCCTGCGGACCATCCGCCACTACGACGACGTCGGGCTCCTCCCAGCAACCGCACGGACTGACGGCGGCTTCAGGGTGTTTTCCGAGGATGACTTCGAACGCCTGATGGTCATCAAGCAGATGAAGCCCCTGGGTTTCTCGCTCGAGGAGATGGCTGAAATCCTTGCCCTCCTTGCGGCCCCTGAAGGTGCGGCCCCTGAAAGATCAGTGACGCTGGCTGGATTCCTGGAGAGGGCCGTCCATCAGCGAGCCAAGATGGCCCGGAACCTGGCGCAGGCCGATGAGTTCATTGAAAGGCTCAGCAACCGGTCCTGAACGAGGCAGCGCCTCACTGCGGGCCAAGCTACGCCGACAGCACGTGAGCGCGGAATTGAACTGGGCTTAGGCCGTGGAGCTTCGTGGAGATTCTTTCGGTGTTGTACCAGTGGATGTATTCGTGAAGCGCTGCTCTCAGCGCATCGGTGTTGAGGAACCGGACTCGGTGGAAGAGTTCTTCTTTGAGGTGGCCGAAGAAGTTCTCCATGACGGCGTTGTCGTAGCAGTTGGCTTTGCGGGACATCGATTGGACCGCGCCAGCGTTTTCCAGGAGCTTGCGCCAGGAAGTGTGCTGGTATTGGAACCCCTGGTCCGAGTGCACGAGTGGTTTCTGCCCGTCCTCCAGTATGGCGAGGGCGCCGCGCAGAGATGAGTTGGTCAGTTCCAAGTTGGGCGAGACTCCAATGGCGTAGGAGATGATCTGCCGGTCAAAGAGGTCCATGACCGGTGATAGGTAGAGTTTCCGGTCGCCGACGCTGAACTCGGTCACGTCGGTCACCCACTTTTGGTTCGGCGCATCCGCTTTGAACTCGCGCTTCAACAGGTTCGGAGCCACGACGCCCTGCTCGCCCTGGTAGGAGTTGTAGCGCTTCTTCCGCCGGACTTTGCAGACCAGCCGCAGTAGACGCATCAGCTTCAGCACGGTCTTCTTCGCGATCGTCCAGCCTTGCTTGACCAGCTCGCAGTGGACACGGCGATGCCCATACCGGGCGCGGCTCTTCTCGAAGATACTGGTGATCGCGGTCTTGAGAGCTGCCTGCGGGTCAGGGGCCAGCATTCGCGCCTGATGGTAGAAGAACGTGGACCGGGGCAGCCCGGCTACGTCCAGGAGAACTTCCAAGCGGTGCTCGGCCTTGAGAGCGATGACAGCGCGGACTTTTAGCGCTGTTCCTCGTCCCTCAAGGCGTTTACTTTTCCCAGGAAGGCCACCTCTGCCCGCAAGCGCTCGTTCTCGCGGCGCAATCGCTGCAGCTCCGACTCCGGCTGTGTCGGCGTCTTAGGAGGTGAGATCCGTCGGCCGGGTGGTTTCGGGCGCAAGCCGTCTTCGCCTTCGTTGCGGTATATACGTGCCCACTTTTTGATCAGATCCGGTGAGGAAAGCTCGAGCTCCTTCGCCAGGGCGACCTGGCTCTCTCCGGCTTGGAACCGGCGGACGGCGGCGAGTTTGAACTCGAATGTGAACTTCCGATGGGTTGATTTGGTCACCAGCGCCGTACCTCCGCGAACTCTCCACAAGCCATGGATGCGGATGACAGCTTTTGAACGGACCCCTAGCCTCGTCGCCGCTGCCTTCGCACCCCAACCCAACTCGAACAACGCTACCGCGGCCTCGCGCTGTTCCTCAGATAACGAACTACTGTTCTGCATAAAACTGCTCCCCGAACGTAAGGACTGAATTTTCAGTCCAACTTTCGGGGAGCAGTTCATGATACGGTGCCGGCCTTCGCCGTCTTCTTAGAGATAAAGAAGCCCGCGAGTACTCGTCTGCCCTGAGGGGTGTACCGTCGCGGGCCACCACAGGCGATGGTAATCATTTGCCGTGTGCCGCTGGTGGATTCCCGCCCGCGGTTGCCTCACGACGGAAGACCCGTATGTTTGGAAGCAGGCCTGGGCGCAAGGTCACGCTGCTACGGGCCGACCCCGTCGACGTCATGTGTCGTCCCTGCTGAAAGGAAAACCTGCCGCGGGATCCGGTGGGCCGGCTGCCGCGGTCTTGGTCCATGGGGAAGCTGTCTGTTGGTGATAGGTGCCTTTCCAGGCTGTGCACATTCGCCGGTCCCGGCCGGTGACATTACGGGCAGTGGTGGGCTGGCGTTTGTGTGCAGCCGGTCAGCTGGGTCCGGTCGTCCACGTGGGTGCGGGAAAAGCCCGAAGGAGTGTCGCTTTTGCCGTGCCCGGGTGGGCGAGGGGCAACGTCTACTCAGCCCCGGAAGCCTGATCGGCTGAGTACGGGGAAGCCTCGTCTGTCGTGCGGGTGGTGGCCGGTTTCCGGCGGCGTGCTGCGGCGCCGGACTCGAGCCCGAGTTTCTTCAGCTCTTCAGGGCTCCATCCGTCCTTGGTTGCGCGCACGTACGCACGTTTGTCTTCGCGTTCGGCGTCGGCGAGCTGGTCGCGGAGGTCGGTGATGCGCTGTCTGGTCTTGACCAGGTTGGTGACGGACTCGATGCGGGAGTCCAGGAGGGCGCGGGCCTGGTTGCGGGTCTGTTCAATATCGATGGTTGGCATGCACCCACCGTAACCACAATGTTGCCCTGTTTTGGGGCAGCGACGCGCAGCGGCGTGCCACTTCACGACCGGGACGGCGGATAGTGCAGGAAAAGGGCTGAAGCCAATTTCGGCGGAGCAAGCTATACATTTACACGGGTGTAAATGGCGTGTCGTTCACGGCCCTGTGGTTGTTCGCTTGACACACTGGTCGTGTGGTCCCGGGTTGGGGTCGCTGCGCTGGGCTGTTTGAGGGATTGGGGGAGTGCGTGTCTGAGGAGAATGAGAAGCCGCGTTCCCGGGTTTCCAAGCGGCGGCGGGAGAACAGGCCGGCGGGTTCGAAGAAGCGCCGTGATCTGTGGGTCACGGCTGAGGAGGAAGCTGCCTTGGTGGCCCGGGCTGCGAGGGAGAGGGTCACGGTCCCGAACCTGCTCATCAGTGCTGCGTTGTCGGAGGGGTCGGAGACACCGACGGAGCGGAAGGCGGCGATGGCTGAACTGATGGCGATCCATACGTTGTTGGCGCGGGTGTCGAACAACGTGAACCAGATCGCCCGGCACGCGAACGCCGGCAACGAGTTCCCCCAGGACGCCAAGGCGGTTTTGGGGTATGTGCGCGAGGTCGCGATGCGGATTGACCGAACAATTGAGGGGCTGATGTAGGAGTGATTCCGAACGTCACCCGCGGGTCCCGGATGTCCGGTCTGCTCCTGTACCTGGCCTCCACCGATGCGGATAAGACGAAGAACTCGCACACGGATCCGCACCTGGTCGCGGGGGACGCGGCGATCATGGCCTGGTACGACGACGGGGTCCTCGACAAGGATGACGCGGTCGCGATCGCGAAGCATCTGGACCAGCCCCGCAAGGGGTTCGGTGTCGAGATTCTGCAGAAGGATTTCCGCTGGGACCCGGTCAAAAAGGAACGCGTACCGAACGGTCATAAGCAGGCCGATGTGTGGCACTGCTCGCTGAGCCTCCGCGCCGAAGAAGGGGCTCTCACTGACCAGCAGTGGGGCGACATCGCGAACGACTTCGTCGACGCCATGGGCTTCACCGAAGCCAGCGGCAAAGCCCAGTGCCGATGGGTCGCGATCAACCACGGAACGAGTGAGAACGGCAACCACCACATCCACATCGCCGTGTCCCTCGTCCGCGAAGACGGCACCAAAGCCTCCACCCACGGCGACTACAAACGCGCACAAGCAACCTGCCGGGAGCTCGAAACCAAGTACGGCCTCGAAGAACTCTCTTCCGTGCACGCCACCCGCGGATACGATAGGGCCGAGAAAGCCACCGCCGTCCGGGATGACCGGGAAATGCACCGCGCATCCCTGGCCCGGAAGGTACGCGCCAGCGCCAGCGCCTCAGCGACCGAAGCGGAGTTCGTCCGCCGCGCCCGCGACACCGGGCTGCTCGTCCGGCCGCGGTACGCGAAGAACACCACCGACGTCATCGTCGGCTACTCGGTCGCCGAACGCCCGAAGCCGGGGGAGCGTCCTATCTGGTTCGGCGGCGGCACCCTTGCCTCGGACCTGAAGCTCGGTGCCCTGCGTGAGGAATGGCCCGACACCCCGCACCTGGCCACCGAGGCTGCGGCGGAATGGAACGCAGCGGCGCGCAACAAACGCAAGGTCTCCAGGACCGGCCCCGAGAACGCAACCCCTTCAGCTGACGCATGGGTTCAGTACACCCGCAACGTGACGGCACTGGCGGACCAGCTGCGCACCATTCCGCGGGATGATCACGCGACCTGGGCGAAGGCGGCACGGGACGTATCAGGTGCATTCGCGGCATGGTCATACCGGCTCGAGGCGACGCCCGGGCCGCTGGCCGCCACAGCTGCTGAACTGTCCCGCACCGCCCAGCTGCGTGCACCACGGCAGCACGGCAAACCCGTCGCGCTGCCGTCGATTGCCGGTACTGCGATGTTGTTTATGGCCGCGTCAAGCACGAACAAAACGGCAGCCCAAACAGCGCTCATGGTGCAGCTGATCAACACCGCCTTCGCAGTCTATGAAATGCACGCCCAGTCCGGACGGGCCAGGGAAGCCCAGCGCATCCGGTCAGTGGTGGAGAACCAGCTCGCGCCGTTCACTGCCGCGATGCCCAAGGTCATGCCGGTTGGAGCAAAGCAGCCGGCAGCCGCTGAGGCAGCGATGCCGGCCAGGGCAGTTGATATTGCACGCCGCGGCATGGCACCCATCCGGCCGGGATCCGTGGTTCCCACGACACCCACCCCGGCCACACCAGCGAAGACCTATCAGCCCATCCGGCGCGACTCCGGGCCGGGCCTCGACCGATAAATCACCACCAAGTGCAAGGGGAACACCATGAGTGAATCAGACGGCATCGACGACTTTCTCGACAATGGGATGCGGCAATCCCTGATGATCGCCTCACGCATCGCCGAGACGCTGGCACGCCGCCGGCAGGAATCCCAGCGACAGCAGGAACACCAGGACGCCCAGGGAGCGCACGAAGCGAAGGCACGGCTCACGGCCGAGCGCAGCGCCGCCCACGCGGCACTCGCACCCGTGCACAAGGATCAGTGGTGGGACAAGGCGCAACCTGCCGACATCGCCACCGCGCACGCCGTCGCCGAAAGCTGGAAGGACCACGACCCCACAGCCCTGGAAGCAGCCGGAAAGATCCGTCAGGAAGTCCTGGCCCGGTACGGCATCGACACACACGACGTCGGCCCGGACACGGCCTACCTCGAGTCAGGGATCCGGACCATTACCACCGAGAAGGCCCGGCAGGAGGAGCTGGCACGCAGCCAGGGAGAGACACGCACGGCGGCCGCCGAACACGAGAAGGCCATGCAGCTGCTCGCAGCTGCCCGCGCAGAAGAACTCCGCGCCCAAGCCGCGAAACTGGCCCCGGAAATGGAACGCCACCAAGTACCCGTGGAGTACCTGGCCAACCCCGAGCTGGCACAGGCACTGCAGACCGCGCACACCGCGAAGACCCCCAAGGCATTGGAAGCCGCGGACGCCACAGTGAAGGAACGACTGTTCCTCATCGGCAAGGACGGCATCAACGGTCCCGACATCGACCAGCTGCGCAAAGAAACCACAGCGAACATCAACGGCACCGAAGAAGCCCACTTTAAGGATCCCGAGTTCGTCAAAGCCGCCAAGGAACTGCACGACGCCAAGCTCCTGGCCAAGGGCGGCTTCAAAGGCACCCAGTTTTCATCCCTGGAACAGCGCTACGAACGCGCCGAGAAGGAACTCTTTGCCCGTCTGGAAGGACTCGGCCGCGAGATCGAGAACCGCGTCACCGGCAACGACAGCGGCCGTTTAAGAGACCAGGGCCTCAAAGCCGAGAGCACGTCAGCAGCCGGCTACGGCTCGGCTGAACACCACGAGAAGTTCGCTGAATCCCTGGCGACCACAGGCGCGAATGAGACCCAGATACGCGGACGCCTCGCCGCAGCCCGCAGCGAGGGCACACACCCCAGTGCAGCGGTGACCATGGGCAAGGGTGCAGCAAAGGCGAGAAAGAGCGGCGCAGGGAAAACAGCGGGGGCCGAGCGCACTAAGAACGGTTTGAGCCGCTAGACCAAAAGGCAGCGCGGAGCAGGCAGCACCGTTCCAGGGCTGGAACCTGGTGCACCGCGCCTCCCGGCCGAAGATGTCAGGCGTGGATCGGATCCGGGCGCATCCGTTCCACGTCCAGCTCCAAAGCCAGCTTTTCCTCGTCTGTCAGTCTCCGGATCGCCCGCTCGTACAACTGCAAGCCCGCAGCCCAGTTGTCCCAGCGGCCATCGCTTTTGACGACGCCGGTCTTGGATTCGAATTCCCGCACAGCAGCAGCGATTAAGATTGCCGTAACCACCTCGTCGTAGGGCTGATTTTCGGTTTTGCAGAAGTCGGGCACTGCCGGGTACCTGGGCATATCGGTTCCTCGAAGGTGGAACGTGTCATAGCTTTCACCGACAGCCTTATCGCCGTTCAACCGGATGCCCTGCTTCTCGGTCGATACAGGGAGGCCTTGGCCGTTAGGACCGCAGATGGTCACGGCTGAGGCGGCAATGAGTCTGCGTGCATCCTCTATTACCGCGGGTGTGGCTTTTAGGCCCGGAAAGTCGTGCGTATATCCCATAGTTCTTCCTCAGGTGATTCCTTTGTATGTGCAGGGCCCCCGAGGATTCCGCAAATAAGGGGGCGCCTGAGCCAGCCTCAGGACGTGAAGCACGGTATCGTGAGATTCACAGGATTCACAAGATTCATAGACATTCACAGGAGCGAGCCATGGAGAACCCGTTTCGTCCCACAGCGGGGGCTACACCGCCCGATCTCGTCGGGCGCGGGGGAGTGCTGGATGAATTCGCTTACGGCCTCCGCATCGGGTCAGGGGCACCAGGCCTCTTAACCATCTTCACTGGAGCCCGGGGTATCGGCAAGACCGTCATGCTGGGCGCAGCCGAAGATCTTGCGATAGCCAGTGGGTGGGCGGTTGTTTCCGAGACGGCCACCGGAGGGTTTCTGAGCCGCATTGGTGAGGCAATGCGCAGACTGACCAATGAACTGGGGGACGGCCCCACAGGCCGGCGTGTAACCGCTTTGTCAGTTGCTGGCTTCGCGGTTACGACCCAACTCGCCCCGGAGGAGCAAGTTGACTGGCGTGTCCGTGGTTCGGAACTTCTGCGCCTGCTGGCGCAGCGGGGAACGGGCCTGGTCATTACTGTTGACGAGATCCATGCCGCAGACCGCGCCGAGCTGTCCCAGCTAGCAGCCGACGTACAGCACTTCATCCGCGAGGGACTACCCATCGGACTCATCTTCGCCGGCCTGCCTGCCGCAGTTTCGGACCTGCTGAATGAGGGCGTCGCCACGTTCTTGCGCAGAGCTGACCGCATCGACCTCCATGCAGCTTCGATTGCTGAAGTGGAACGTTCCTTTGCCGAAACATTTGAAGGCGCTGGTAAAACTCTGGGATCCGACCTGGCGAGGATCGCGGCCGAAAGGACCGGCGGCTACCCCTTCCTCATCCAACTGGTCGGCTACTACCTCTGGCAAGAATCAGAAAGGAGCCCTGGAGGCCTGGACTCCGCAGCTGTCGACCGGGCCGCCGCGGCCGCCCGCCGCAGAAACGAACGCGTCGTCATCGAAGCTGCACTCTCAACAACGTCTGGAAGAGATCGCGACTTCCTACAGGCCATGGCAGAGGACTCCGGGCCTTCCTCGAGCATGGACATCGGTAAGCGCACCGGCATGCGGCCCAACGCCGTGGGCAACTACCGGACCCGCCTTCTGGACGCCGGGCTCATAGAGCCTGCGGGATACGGGCTTGTCGACTTCGCAATCCCCGGATTACGCGAATACCTGACACCGCCTCCAACTCACCAGCAGCAATGACGCTCCGTCTATTTAGGCGGAAGGCGCCTGACGACCAGGGGCTATCAGTAGGGCGGTCGCTGCGACCCTCGCCCAATCCCGCTTCACAGGGAATTCCAAGGTTCAGGTACTCATAATGAACCGAAGCTCCGGTCAACCGCTATTTGACTGGAGCTTCGCCAATTGGCGGGCCCCAAGGGCAGGTACCACTCCGAGTACGACTTCGGCGATAGCTGGCCGCACAGGCTGGCACTGGTTGCCCGCCGTTCCCGGAACCAAACTGATCCGCACCGGCGTTCCTTGACCGTCCGGTCTGCCAGCAAAAGCCGCGCCCGCTGGCGACTTACAGAGTAGTTATGGGCTGCGTAGTAGCCGTTGCCCCCTGGAAAGGTCGAGATGGCCACTGGTTGACCGACTGAAGGTATTCGGTGGCGTCAGCCTGTTCGCTGAACTCCAGAAGGTTGCCCACTTTTTGCACTAGCACGTCTCGAACTTCGGATGGGGTGGCGAAGAAGAACTCCTTGCGTGGGTTGGCCTGATTCACGGCCCTCGTCGCGAAATGTTTATGGAGTTCGTTTTCCAGAGTAACTGCATCTTCAGAGAAGAAAAGAGTGTGGATGTCAAAGCGGAACGGCACCGATGCTCCACTGAGCTCAGCGACGCGTTCAGTTGGTTCCAGGCGCCGTGTGAGGCCTATTTTGACGACGTCCTCGCCGAAGGCTCCGCGGTTGGAGATGACGTAGACGTAGCCGGCCCGAATGTTTGCAGCGCGGAAGTCGTTCTGGGCGATGGCTTCGTCGATTAGCTCGAGCCGGAGCTCCAGATCAGGATCTCGCTGCCCGGAAGCACGCATCGCATTGAGGGCGTTGAGCAGGTGCGCGCGTTCCTTATCGAGTCGGGCCCGTTCCTCTGCGAGTTCCCGTTCGACGCGGCGCTCCTCCCGTAGACGGGCCTTTTCTTCCCGTTCGGCTTCTTTTTCTTCCTGTTTCTTCATGAGCCAGTCGGCGGTGAGTTCAATTTCCTCGACACGCATCGCATGGAATTCATCGCTGATGTGCATTTCCATGAGTGCACCCAATTTCGCGATCGCAAGACGAGATGCATCCAGGCGGCGCTTGGCGGTGACCACATTGCCTAGCTTGAGGGATCTGATGCTGTTGTCGGCTTCAGCGTTGTAGGCGCGAAGCATCAGCTTTGCGAGGTCTTCGGTCATTCGTCGACCCTTGGCAAGCGAATTGTTGAAGGTGAAGAGATTCGACTTCACGATCGCCTGGCCGAGTTTCACGAGTTCCGCGATCCGCGTTTCCACGTCGTCCAAGCGTTCGCGGAACGACGCTGCATTCTCAAGAGGGTGGTGATAGCGGTAGATGCCAACTTCCTGGAGCACCAGTGCATCATTGAGCTCGACGTAGGAACCCGAGTCGACACTGGCTGCGGATAGTTGCCGCCGCAGAAGGCTATTCTCTGCTTCGAGAAACGCGATTCGTGCCGCGATGGCAGGTTCGCCTGGTTCCGCCTTGCCAGGTGAGGATACAGGCGTCGGTGCCGGCTTAACGTGTGGCGCAGCCGGGGAATCTTCGGATGGCAGCCAGAGTTGCCATCCTTGCGGAGGCGACGGCCAGGCCGGGTCCGGTGTCCATCCAGCCGGAGGTCGCCAAGATGCTGGTGGTCGGGGCCAGCCGGGAGGCGGATTGAAAACCAGGTCATCTTTCATCAGGAGCGCCGAACCCCCGAGACATTCGCCGGCGTGAGCCCGAGGGGATTCTTAGAGACGGCGGCGCCCAGGTGCTCAAGAGTTGCGGCTGGCACAACGGCTGAGAGATCGATAGTAGAAAACGCGTCACGTGATGCGCCGACCGCGGCGAACGGGATGTAAGTTTCATTGCCTGTTGCCGGATTGATCGTCTGCGTTCCGACCTCCAACGCGATGCTCTGAATCAGCGTCCGGCGATCGGCTTCAAAGATTTCATGCAAGGTTCGCAGTGCGACCTGATGAACAATTCCCGCGTATCGGTCTTTCGACTCTTTCTGCGAGAGTGCCACGGGCGTTATTTCGTCGCTGGCCTTGACGTACTTGTAGGACTTGATCGTCGGGATTTGGTCTGGGCTCGGTACGAGGACGCGCAATGCGAGTTCAGCTGTTCCAGGTTCAAACTGAGCCTCGTGCTCCACCGTGAATCCCTCGGGGTATACGGAGTTCGCGAGCACAATTCCTACGTACTCTTGAACGGCTTCGACTGAACCGTAGCTGAGATTCGCCATCAGTTCGTCAAGGGAGGCGTTGTGCTGATTGACCTCAGCCTCACGAGCGGCGCATTCGTCGAGGTAGCGGGCTTGTGCAGCCGCGAGCCTTTGCTTTCGGTTGTTTTCATCTGCGGCGTATTTGGCAGCAATCTCCTGACGCCGGCCCGGCAGTTGGGCCATCTCGTGCTCCCAATTTGCTTGAGCTCTGGAAAATGCGGCTTCAGCATGAAGGTTGGCCTCAGCAAGCTTCTTTTTCCGACCGAAAAGCCCCGTCGGTGGAGCTGGCGGTTGAAATACGGGTGCTGGGGGATCGAGAAGTGGCTCAGGAGCGAGAATTGGAGTCTCCAGCCGGCGGTCAAACGCTGGATGTTCTACCTTCCTGCGCAAGCTTGCGAGGTCGACGTAGTCGTCCACAGCCAGAGTCGATTCGAGAAGGGAATCCACTTGGTCGTAGACGGTGGCGAGTTCGGCGTTAAGCTGTTCCACTTCTGCCTGTCGGCTGGCAACGTGAGCGTCATTTGCCTCCTTCTCAAAGCGTTTGCGGTCCGCTTCTGAGGCACGCTGCAATGCCACCTGCGCCCTCTGATCAGCCTTCCATGCCTGCTCAGCCCGGCGCGCCGAAGCCGCCTGTTCCCGCGATGCGGCTCGCTGCCGCTGTTCGGCGACTTTCGCCTGGTGCTGCATTTCCGCTAAAAATCCACGACGATGTGCCACATCAAACCCCCAGATAAAGTTTTCGTTCACGTTATCAAGTAAGTAGAAGATTGAAGTATTGGACGAGCCGTCTTGGATAGATTCCAAGTTTTCGGTTCCTGAATGGCGATCCTTTACGCCGGCGTTCGAACTTGGACCGCGGCCTTCTGTCAGATATAAGTCTGAGACCTTTTACCAGGGAACTGTATAAACCGCCTTTCGGACCCTATTCTGACGCTCTTTTGCCTCACAGCCTGACGTCAGGTTGGGGTGTGCTCCAACCTGGTCGTCCGTGAGCGAAGTTTTCCGGAATCGGCGAGTCCGCTTGCACGAACGGCCGTGTCCTCGCAGTTGCCACCTTTGGCGCCCTGATTAATTTCATTAACTACAGAACACGGCTCGCGATGACCTTGGGTGCCGACAGGTCATTCTGGCATTCATCGCGGACCAGGGCTTCAGCTGTCCAGGAGGGCGTTAATGAAACTAAACTGGGCTGGAGGTTTCCCCATCGCTCGGGCATTCGTCAAGATCCAGTGCACGTAAACTTCGTGCACCTTCACACGACTGGTAGGACCCTATGGTGATTTACGGCAAACCCGTCGATGAGCAGACGCGCTGCGTCCACTACCGGACCCACAAAGACATCATCGCCGTTAAGTTCAACTGCTGTGGGAATTACTATCCCTGCTTCCGGTGCCATGAAGAATGTTCGGACCACCCGGTTAAGCTCTGGCCGGAGGACCAATGGCAGGAGCGGGCGATTCTCTGCGGGGTCTGCCGGACAGAGCTGAGCATTGTTGAGTACCGTGCAAGCACGCGCTGCCCGTCGTGCTCATCGGAGTTTAACGAGGCCTGCAGCACTCACGCGCACCTCTATTTTGACACCTCATCCAGTGTTCCGCTCTCGTAAGTGTCGGTTTCGAGGCCTCGAGCCGAAATGGCGTCGCCGATGGCTTCAGCAGTCTGGATGAGCCCGACGATAACGGGAACCACAATTTCATAGCTGTAAGCTTTTTGGCCGCGGGCGAGAAATGCCTCCCGCGCCGTGGTGATGGATGAGGACAGAAGTGGAATCGCGCGTACCGTTAGCGACAGCACCAGGCTGGCCCGCCAAGGGCTTATACCGACGTAACGCAGCAGTCCAAGCATTCTGCCGAAAAAGTCCAGCATGTCGCTGCTGCGAGTGGTGTATGTCAGCAGGCTTGCCAGCAGAACGGCGATAAGTAGGCGGATCCCGAACACTGCCCCACGCTGCAGACTGTGGAAAAGCATCTGGGCCGCGACCGTCAGCACCACGATCGGGACCACGGGCCGCACCGCCGCCCACAAGAGCGGAAGCCGAACGCCAGCGGCCGGGTAGACCAGCAGGCTCGACAGCAGGATCGCACCTAGCGCATACAGATTCTCTACAAGAAAAACAGCGGTGAGAGTCAGGAACAGCAGCAGGAATTTAGCGGACGCGGGCGCTCGGTGCAGTACAGAGGCACCGTCGACGTAGAGACCCATCATCGTCCGGTGCGCTCCTTTTCCCGATTGCCGATGAGACGTCGGTAAGCGGCCACGGCGTCCTGGGGCGAGCCGTCGAAGTGCACCTGCCCCCGATCCATGAGGATGGCTCGGTCGTAATCCTCAATGATTTCCAAATGGTGGGTCATCAGGATGACCTGCTGGCTCAGGTTCCTGACGGTATCGAGGAAGATCTGGACATTGTGCAGATCGAGAAGGGTGGTTGGTTCATCGCAAATCAGAATGTCCGGCTGGGTGACCAGGACGGAGGCCAGGGCTAGCATTTGTTTCTGCCCGCCGGATAGGAGGTGAGCCGAGTGGTTGGAAAGTGCCAATAACCCGTAACGATCCAGGACTTCGGCCACGATATCCGCCTTCTCCAGCTTCGAAAGCTTTTGCCCCCGAAGCCCCAGAGCGACGTCCTCGGCAACAGAGGGCATGATGATTTGGTGATTGGCGTCCGAAAACATGAACCCGACTCTGCGACGCACTTGGACAGCGTTCCTGCGGGTGTCCAGACCATCGACTAAGACGGTTCCGCGTCTTGGGACCAGCAGGCCGTTGAGGGTGCGGGCCAGGGTGGATTTCCCGCTGCCGTTTGCACCAATGAAGGCGATCCGATGTTCGTGAAGGTCAAGGCTTACCTCTCGGAGCACGTCGAATCCGTCGTAGTCATGGCTGACGTTTTGCAGGGAAATCATGTGGGCAGATCCTATCGGGTGCTTTTTGCGGGCCTTAGGCTCCGCTTTCGCCTCGCCGGATACCTACGGGTGGAACCGGGTAGGCGCGGTGTACTGCTGCGGCCACCAGTGCGGCCAGCACTGCTTTGAGGATGTCTCCGGGAAGGAACACCGCGGACCCGATGAGGGTGACGCCGAGATCCAAACCGGTGAACAAGGGCGAAACGAGCGCTCCCAGCAGGTCAATAACCAGTACCCCACCGAGCATGACCGCAGCCAAAACCTTTGGAAAGTACCGTTTCCCTGCGCCAATCCTTTCGGTCAGGAAGCCGATGACGAAAGCGCCTGCGACCCATCCCAAGAGATAACCCAACGATGGGGTCATAAACACCCCGATGCCTCCGCGGCCTCCTGAGAGCAGCGGGAGGCCGGCAGCGACCAAAACCAAGAAGGTGACGATGGCCAGCGTTCCCCGCCGGGCGCCAAGAATGGCGCCAGCGAGGAATACTCCCAAGTTCTGCAGGACGATCGGGACCGCCATACCTGCAACTGGAACCGCGACAAAACCCAAGGTTGCTATGAGTGCAGCAAACAGGGCAATAAGCCCCAGGTCTCGCGGCAACAGCACGGTGCGCCGGCGGGAGCGAGTCACCTCGGTTGGCTGACTGGAAATAGGAATCTCTGGCACGAGAGTCCTTTCATTTACAACGCCCGAGCCCGGGGTTGTTCCAGGGTTCTCGGCGGTCTGGGGGTTTTCCTGCATCGTCATTGATAGATCCTTACGTCTTGAGGGATATTCCGTGCAGCAGACTTTAGTAAAGCCTTGGCTACTCTAATTTGTAGGGGTCAAACAAAAATGTGCTTGTCATTTCGGTGCGATGCACCCAGGAGCTGTCCACAGTTGGGGTCAATCCGAGTTATCCACGGCTGGAAATTGGGAGCCGGTGGGGGTTGCTCCCTCAGCAGTAGTAGCGGGGATAACCCATCAGGATTGTCCCCGGTCGTGGGCAGCCGGCGCTACCTTTACCCAGGCATTGGCCCTAAACACAGCGCCGGCATGCTTCCTGCTCCGGCCCTCTGTCCAGCTTGGATCCAAGACTCTGCTGCGGGGGGCACGTGATATGCCTTGCCGATTGGGCGGCTGTCCAGATGCTACAGCGGCGTTGGTCTAACGAAGATTCGGGCTCCTCAAGCAGGCTGGGACTGTCGTAACGACCGGTTGCCTTAAGTGCGTCCTGGGCAGGCCCAGGAGAGGCGAATCGCCAATAGGGATGCAGGGCGTCGGGCTGCCGTAACTCATTGCTACTGCTCCGCGAGCGTGACTGCTGACAGGAGTGCTTCGACCAGCGCGGATTCGGTTCGCTCGTAGCGGCTGGACGGAACTGTCACCGCCAAGGCAGCGACGACACGTCCGTCGCTGCGGATCGGGGCGCTCAAGGATCGAACGTCCTCCCGGTATTCGCCTCGGTCGTAGAGGATGCCGGTGCGTCGTATCTCGGCCATTTGGGTTTCGAGGCTTGCTCGGTCGCTCACCGTCATCGGCGTGAACCGGGTGTACTCATGGTTATCCAGGATGGACGAGCGCTGTTCTTCGTCAGCGAAGGCGAGGAGTACTTTGGCGCTTGCTCGTGCGTGCACATCACCGGTGAATCCTACTTCGAGGCCGGCGACTCGCACAGCCTGTGATCCTTCGACCATGGCGAGGATGCGGATTTCCCCGCGGAACCAGCCGGTGAGATATGCCGTTTCGCGGGTGGTTTCGGCGAGTCGCCTGAGGGCTTGCCTGTGTTTGGCGTCCACACGTACGCGCAGGCCGGGCGAGTTGGCGATGTCGATGGCGCTCAGGCCGAGGGTGTACAGCTTGCCCGGCTCCTTGCTCAGTAGCTTTTCTTCCTCAAGTGTCGCGAGCAGATGATAGGCCGTAGGCATGGCGAGGCCGACACCGGCTGCCACCTCGGTTGCGGTGAGTCCGTGCGCTGATCGAGCGACCGCGAGCAGGATGCGCGAAGCCCGCGCGACGGATTGGATCACCTGGCGTTGTTTGGGGGGTTCGACTTCGCTCATCGACGCTGCATTCATTGCTTCATCCGTTCCGCTTGCCTCGAAAAATACTTGACTTTGTTAGCCCGGTCATCCCATAGTATGGCAGACCCTGAAACTTACTTTCACTATCTTGACACGAGGAGAGCCATGTCGACCAGTACACCACCGTCGATTGCGTCGGTAATGAGTCTTGGCGGGCGGCCGCCCGGGAGTCGGCGCGAGATCAAGATCATTGATACGACTTTGCGTGATGCGCATCAGAGCCTGTGGGCGACGAGGATGCGCACTGATCACATCGTTTCGATGGCGGGTGATTTTGACAAGGTTGGTTTCGAGCAGGTCGATCTTATGGCGCCGATCCAGTTTGATGTGGCGGTCCGTTATCTCAAGGAGGACCCGTGGGAGCGTGTACGCCTGGCGCATGAGCATGCGCCCAACACCAGGTTCAGGGCGTTGATCCGTTCCAAGAACATTGCTTCGTTCGACTTCCTGGCTGATGATGTGATCGAGGCCTGGGTGGAGAACCTGTACGCCAACGGCTTCCGGGTGATCGGATCCTTCGACGGCCTCAACGACATCGACAACATCGCTCCGGGCCTGATCAGGGCGAAGGAACTGGGAGCATCCACCTTCGGGGCTGTCTCGTTCTCGGAGAGCCCGGTGCACACCGACGAGCTCTTCGTCGCTAAGGCCCTGGAGCTGATTGAGAAGGCTGATGTCGACGCGATCATGCTTAAGGACGCGGCTGGCCTCTTGACGCCGGACCGTATCCGCACCCTGGTGCCGGCCCTCAAAGAAGCTATCGGGGAGCGGACTCTGGAACTGCACAGCCACTGCCTGACGGGGCTGGCGCCGCTGGTTTATCTCGAGGCGGTGGAACTTGGCTGTGATGCGCTGCATACCTCGATCGCGCCGATGGCCAACGGCGCCGCGCAGCCGGCGACGCAGGATATTGTGCGGGATCTGCGGGCGCTGGGATATACGGTCAATGTCGATGACGAAATCATCGACACGATCAGCGGGAAGCTGAACGCCATCGCTGAGGCAGAGGACAAGCCGGTAGGGCATCCTGTCGCGTACAGCGGTCTGCACTTCATGCACCAGCTTCCCGGGGGCATGCTGTCGAACTTCCACTCGCAGCTGGCAACGGCAGGGCTGTCCGATCGCTTCGATGAGCTGCTCCACGAAGTGGCCCGGGTGCGGTCCGAGCTGGCCTTCCCGATCATGATCACTCCCTTCGCCCAGTTCGTGGGGACCCAGGCAGTGATGAACGTGATCTCGGGTGAGCGGTACTCGATCGTGCCGAACGAAATCAAGAAGTATGCCCTGGGTTACTACGGCACGCTGCTGGCGCCCATCGACCCGGAACTGCACGCCAAAATCGTGGCCAACGGCGCTTCGAACATCGCCCTCGAACCCACCCCGATCGCCCCGATGCTCCCCCACCTGCGGGAGCGCCATCCCAACGAGAGCATCGACCTGCTGCTCCTGCGCGCGATGTTCGCCGGTACGCAGGTCGACGAAATGCAAAAGACCGTGGCCGCCGGCGGGAACGCCGATGAAATCCCCCTGCCGCTCCTGGACCTGATCAAGGCAATCCACCAAAAGAGCCAGACCGGCCGGCAAGCACTGAATGCAGGAAACCTGCGAATCAGCATCACAAAAGGAGAGAACGAAAATGTCGCTTAACCCACCCGATATCAAAGAACTCAAGGCCATCGTCGACTGGGCAAACCTCACCCCAGACGTCCGTGAACTTTCCCTCAAGTTCGGCGACGTGGAGCTGTTCATCTCCCGCGACCAGCAACCCTCCGGCAGCCCTTCGGCCCCGGCCCCGGCCCCGGCGCCTGCTACCCAGGCTCCACCATCAGCCCCGGCCGTCCCGGCTGCACCCGCTGTTGCCGTGCCGGCTGCCCTCGCGCCGGCCCCGGATGCACCTTCGTCGGGTACCAGCGAACTGGCTGCTGATGAAGTGCTGATCAAGGCGCCGATGGTCGGAATCTTCTATGCGTCCCCGAAACCAGGTGCTCCTAACTTCGTTTCGGTCGGTGACAGTGTCACCGCAGAGTCGGTGCTGTGCATCGTGGAGGTCATGAAACTGATGAGCAACATCGAGGCCCAGGTCGAGGGCACCGTGGTGAGGATCCTGGTCGAAAACGAGCAGGCAGTCGAATACGGCCAGCCACTGATGGTGATCAAGCGCCATGGGTGAACCACTGAAAAGCGTGCTCATCGCCAACCGCGGTGAGATCGCCCTGCGTATCATCAGGGCGTGCAAGGAGCTGGGCATCCGCAGCGTGCTCGCCTACTCCGAGGGCGACGCAGATTCCCTGCCCGTGAAACTGGCGGACCAGGCTGTCTGCATCGGACCCGCCCAGGCGAAGTCAAGCTACCGTGATCCCCGCGCGGTCATCAGCGCAGCACTGGCCTACAAGGTCGATGCCATCCATCCCGGCTACGGCTTCCTCTCCGAGAACGCCGACTTCGCCGCGCTGTGCGAAAAAGAACAGATCGGTTTTATCGGCCCCGCAGCTGAGGTCATCCGGCGTATGGGAGACAAGATCGAAGCCAAGAAGATCGCCCGCCGGGCCGGGGTGCCTACCGTCCCTGGTTCACTCGGTGCGATCGCTGAATACAGCGAAGCCCTCGCTGTTGCCAGCGAGGTCGGCTACCCCCTCCTGATCAAGGCCGCGGCCGGCGGCGGTGGGCGCGGGATGCGGGTCGTCGAGACCGCAGAGACGCTGGAGAAAGACCTGGCAGAGATCATGTCCGAGGCGGAGGTCGCGTTCGGCGATCCCTCGGTCTACATCGAGCGTTACCTCACCGACATCCGGCACATCGAAATCCAGGTCATCTCCGACGGCCACAACGTGGTGCACATCGGGGAACGCGACTGCACAGCGCAGCGACGCAACCAAAAACTCATCGAGGAATCGCCCTCACCGGTCCTGGACGCCGAACTCAGGCAAGGCCTGGCAGACGCCGCTGTCGCACTCTGCAAAGAAGTTTGTTACAAAAACGCCGGGACCGTTGAGTTCGTCTTCGACAACATCGAACGCACCTACTACTTCATCGAGATGAACACCCGCATCCAGGTAGAGCATCCCGTCTCTGAAATGGTCTCCGGCATCGACCT
>NZ_JARESG010000035.1 GCF_029076445.1 Pseudarthrobacter naphthalenicus | reverse complement strand
TCACCCAACTGCGCGCCGACACCGTCGCAGCCTGGCTCCTCGGCGGGGAAGCCGACCTCATCCCCTCACCGAAAGCCCAGGTCCTGGTCACCGTGCCGGTGTTCGCACTGATGGGCCTGACCGAGGAGCCCGCCATGCTCGACGGGTACGGGCCCATCCCACCATCCATGGCCCGCACCCTCATCGCCGATGGTGCAGAGTCCTTCCACCGCGTCCTGACCGACCCTCGGAACGGCGCACCCCTGGAAATCGGCCGGACCAGCTACCGGGTCCCCAAAGCCATGAGGCAATGGCTGCGCCTGCGGGACGGCAAATGCCCATTCCCCGGCTGTAACAACCAATCCCTGGACAACGACGCCGACCACGTCCTCGCCTGGGCCAACGGCGGCACCACAGGAATCTCCAACCTCGCCCAGCCATGCCGCAAACACCACCAGCTTCGCCACACCACAGCCTGGACACCCACTGAAGCCACCCAGGACAAACCCCCGGGCTGGACCTCACCGTCCGGCCGCCACTACCAAAGCGAACACCCCGACTGGGAACCACCAACCCCGCCGGACCAAATCGTCGATCAACTCCCCTACCGGCACCCAGTTCCTAAGCCGGACCAGATCGTCGATCAACTCCCCTCTAGGGACCGTGGCACTTCCCTGCCCGAATCCCGGACCGAAAGCCTGCCAGAAATACCAATTCCGACGAATCCCGACGGCGAGTCGGCGTGGCTGTTGCGGCGTCTTCCCAATAAACCGGTGCCGCTTGGGTTTGCTTCCGTAGCTGACTTTCTATGGCTGGTTGAACAGCCGCTGGCGGGCAGCGGCGCGCGTTCGTCTTCCGGCACCACGGGCTAATTAGGCGGCCCCGCCTAAAATCTCCGTGCTGCCACGCTGTCACTGCTTCCCTCCGTAGTTGCTTCCACCCGTAGTTGCTTCCACCCCCGGCCGGCTGCGAGTTTCCATGGGCCATGACCTTCGGCCCTGCAACGGCGCCGCAACAGCTGCCAAGGTGACAACATGGCCGGAAACGTTGAACCGTGGAGGTGTCACGCATGAACGCCGTCGTCACAACCAACCAAGGGCAGTTGCGCGGAAGCATCACCGGCGGCGTGCACCGGTTCCTCGGCATTCCGTACGCCGCACCCACGTCGGGTGCTAACCGGTTCCGTCCGCCGCAGCCGCTACAGCCCTGGGATGGAATCCGGGATGCCGACCAATACGGCGCAGCCCCCTTCCAGCTGGCACCCCCGGAAAGTGCCGGCACGGAGTGGGACACCGGGGTGGGCGGCGCGGACTGCTTGAACCTGAATATCTGGACTCCGGACCCAGGCGCGGCTGGCCTGCCGGTGATGGTGTGGATACAGGGCGGCGCATTTGAAATCGGCTCAACGGCCGCCTACAACGGGACAAACTTCGCCCGGGACGGCGTGGTGTGTGTGGTGATCAACTGGCGCGTCGGCGCCGACGGTTTCCTGGACCTCGGTGACGGCAACGCCAACGCCGGACTCCTCGACCAGGTTGCGGCCCTGGAATGGGTTCGCGACAACATCACAGCGTTTGGCGGTGATCCGGGCAACGTCACGGTATTTGGCGAATCCGCAGGCGCCATGAGCATCGGTGTCCTTCTCTCCATGCCCGCCGCTGAAGGGTTGTTCCGGCGGGCCATCCTGCAGAGCGGCGCCGCCCACCATGCAATCGACACCTCCACCGCCCAACGGATCGGCGGCCTCCTCGCGGCGTTGCTTGGGGTTCCGGCAACCCGGGACGCGGTAGCAGCCGTGCCCACCCGGCAACTGCTGGCAGCGCAGGCACAATTAAAGGCAGATCTCGCCGCCCGGCCCGATCCGGAACGATGGGGACAAGAAGTTGTGGCCAGCCGGATGCTGTGGCAACCAACCATCGACGGCGCCACCGTTCCGGGGCGGCCCATCGAACGGATCGCCGCCGGCTCAGGGTCCGCCGTCGATGTCATCGTGGGCACCAACACCGAGGACTGGCAATTGTTCCTCGCGATCACCGGCGTGATCGCCAAGGTCACGGAAGCGGATCTGGCGGAATCCAGGAGTGTGGACGGTTTCCCGCCCTTGTCGGTTTATGGTCTTCCGGCTGGCGTCGCGCTCCGTGAATACCGGTCCCACTACCCCACAAGTTCCCCGGGCGAGCTGCTGGCCGCTGTGGAAACTGACTGGTGGGTGAGGATTCCCGCGCTGCGCCTGGCGGAAGCCCACGAGGCGGCGGCACTGACCACCGGCGCACGGACGTACATGTACGAGTTCGGGTGGCGCGCCCCCGGCCTCGGCGCAGTCCACGCCGTGGAAGTGCCGTTCGTTTTCGACACCTTGGACGGGGACTCCCGGCTGTTCGGGCCACTCCTGGGACCAAACCCGCCGCAGCCATTGGCCGATGCCATGCACACAGCCTGGGTTTCCTTCGCCGCCACCGGCGATCCCGGCTGGCCGCTCTATGAGCGCGCCGGCCGGGCCACGATGTTCTTCGACACCAGCTCAGGCGTCATCCATGACCCGCGGGCGTGGGAACGCGGCCTTTGGAAAGACGTCCGCTAGGAATCGTAGGAGAGGTTCTCGTAGTCGGTGTTGTCTTCCTCATCCAGCTGGTCATCCAGTTCTTCCAGCAGCCACGGGTTAACCCTGCCCAGGATCTTCCGGATCTCCTCGGTTTCCACAGCGGCATACAGTACCGGGCGCGCATCCCGGTACTTGGTGACCGGCGGCTTGTCCGGCCATTTCTCGGCGAGGGCTTTAACGCGTTCGGGCAGGGAATTGTGGGCATTGTCGGCGATCTTCACCAAGGCGGCGTCATGGTCCTCGGCGATGTAGCGGATGCCGGCCTGGTAGTCGTCCGGGTTATCGTGCAGCCGGTTGGTCACCCGTTCAATGATGTCCGCTGCCCGCTCAGAGACGCCCATGTCCAGAAGCGCCTGCCGGGTAATGGGAGTGTCCTCGGCAATGTCGTGAAGGTAGCCGGCGATCCGGATGTCGTCGTCGAAATCGGCCAGGGCGTCCCCCACGGCAATGACGTGGTCACGATAGGGCCGTTTGAGCTTGTCCTTCTGCCGGTTGTGGGCAACCTCCGCCAGGACCCTTGCGGTCTCAACAGTAAATCCGGGCGTGGCGCTGTGCTCCGTGGAGTGCTGGTCTGACATAGTCCAAGCCTACGGGCCCTTGCACCCCGCTGCCCCGCCCGGGGGCCAAGAGGCATCCCGGCGCAGCTCCCGGGCCTCTTTTGACGATGTATCCCCCGCTGGCCGTCAGGGTATTTACTTGAATCATGAGGCGTCCGGCGGACCCGGGCTCGGGTAACAGACGTCAACAACAGAGAGGAATCGGCTGCTCTGGGATGGGTCCCGCAGCCGCGGGGAAAGGGAACAGAAATGTCCTGGATCAGACCAAGGAAAGGCCATATAGCCCCGGTTCTCACCGCAGCCTTACTGCTGTCCGTTGCGGCGTGCACGGCGCCCGGCGCAGGCCAGGCGCCCGGCAGCTCCGGTACGTCTTCTCCCCTGTCGTCCCCTACGGCCGAAGTTTCGCCGGGCGCCACCGCATCCTCGCCTGAGTCGCCGGTACCTACAGGGTCGCCAAGCCCGGCCGGGAATCTGTCCATTCCGCAGATCGTCAAAAACGTGGAGCCTTCGGTGGTGACGATCACAACCCGGGACGGGATAGGCAGTGGCGTGATTTACCGCAGCGACGGCGTCATCGTCACTGATGCACACGTGGTCGAGGACCAGCGCAAACAGCCATACGGGACTGTTCAGGTCCAATTGGCTGACGGCAGCCAAGCCAGCGCTTCAATCATCGGCGTGGATGACCCCAGTGACGTGGCGGTCATTAAAGCGGACCGCTCGGATCTTCCTGCAGCGCAGTTCTCGGCTACAACTCCCGACGTCGGGGACCTGGCCGTGGTGATCGGTACCCCGCTCGGCCTCACAGAGACCGTCACCGCGGGGATCGTGTCGGGGCTCCACCGCAACATGCCACCATCGGCTGAACGGCCGCAGGGGGCCATCGACCTGCTTCAGACCGACGCCCCGATCTCGCCGGGTAATTCCGGTGGTGCCGTCGTTGACGGAAAAGGACAGGTGATCGGGCTGTCCGAGGCATACCTGCCCCCGAGCTCCGGTGCGGTTGCTATCGGGTTCGTCACGCCGGCTGCCACCGTTACAAACGTCGCGGACCAGTTACTGAAGAACGGGAAGGCCTCCCACGCCGTACTGGGAGTGGTCCCTGCCGATCTGACCCCGGAGATCGTCCAGAGGTTCAACCTGGCTACAACCACGGGGGCACTGGTCATCCAGGTTTCCCCTGACAGTCCTGCGGACAAGGCAGGCATCCGGGCCGGGGATATCATCACCGCGTTCGACGGTCAGAAGATCGCGGGGGTCACCGACCTGCTGGCAGCCCTGCGAAAGGCCCAACCTGGCCAGGAGGTCGGCATCACCGCCCAGCGTGGAAAAGACGCCAAGACCTTTAGCGCAGTCCTCGCGGACACGTCCGGCACCGGATGAAAACCCGAGGACCGTCCGTGTGATGGATGTCAGCGGACAAGTCCGGCGACAAGGTTGATGGTGGTGGCGAGCACAATTGTTCCCAGTACGTAGGAAAGCAGGGCTTGACGCAGTGCGGTGTACCGAGTGGTGCGGGTGGTCAGGGCGGTGTCGGAGACTTGGAACGTCATGCCGATAGTGAATGAGAGGTAGGCAAAGTCCGCGTACCTGGGCGGTTCGCTCTTATTAAAGTCCACTCCATCGTTTGCCTGAAAGTAGAGGGTGGCGTACCGGAGCGTAAAGAGCGTATGGACCAGGAGCCATGAGAGGACGACACTTGCCAGGGCAAGGCCAATGATGGCCGCTTTCGTGCCGCCTGCCGCGGAACCTGCATCGAGCAGGATGAGTGCGACCCCGCCGAAGCTGCTCACCGTCGCCGCCAGCACCAGGACATCGGATGCAAGCCGGCCGGGATCTTCCCGGAGGGCATGGGCAGAGGTCCCAGCGGCATCGAGATGCCCGATAACGGACCAAACCCAGACCAAGTAGATGACTGACGCCGCCGCCCACCCGATGGCCGGGGCATAGGCCCAGGAACCCGCAATGCCGACCACCAGTGCAACGGCCGTGCCGCCGGCCGCCATGACAATCAGCCGGACCCGCGTGTTATGGACCGGAGTGCTGAATCGCCGGATGCTCATGAACTGATAATGACATCCCGGGCTGCCTCGCCGGAGTGGACCACCCAAAAAGTTTCCAACCACCGTCCTGCTGCGGGGCCTTGTTCCGGCATCCGGCGCTGCAGGACGGCGGCCTGGACCGTGGAGCGCCATCGATGAGGCGCCATTGTGCACCCGGTGGGATTCGAACCCACGACCCGTGGATTAAAAGTCCGCTGCTCTGCCAGCTGAGCTACAGGTGCATTTCGCCCTGGCTTCCACTTGGATCCTGCGCGCTTTGGCCGTCTCCTTGACCGGAATCCGAAGATTCAGTACGCCGTCGTCGTAGGACGCCTGAATTTTCTCCGTGTCCAGCGCCGCTCCGAGGATCAGTTGGCGGCTGAATACCCCGCGCGGCCGCTCCGCAGCAGGTCAAAAGCCACCATGAATGCCTGGTCCTCCCGCCACGCATCCATGGGCATCGCCGCGGGCCGCGCAGCCGTACCGAGGACCTGTTGGGCCAGCCTGTCCAGCTCACGGAACGGATCGGTTTGCATCAACATGACTTCCCTCCTCGTCAGAGATGGGCCACCACATTCCCCCAGCCGATCTATATTGGCTGGTATAGATTTTTTACCACCGCTTTAACCACTCATCAAGAGGTGACTGAAGATTTTCCCCGATTCTCAGGGGACCTAGAGGCGCCGCCACACCCAAGGCTCGCGGGGAAGATCCAGCGGCCGGAACGCGGAGAGCGCAGATTCCAAGGTCCCGCGCGGCAGCCCCAGGGACTGCAGGATAAGATCGCGAACTGCCGCAGCGGCGACTCCTTCGCGGGACAGATCGGTCAGCGTCACCGCACCGTCGCGCTTGGCCAGCCGGGCGCCGTCGGCATTCACTACCAGCGGTACGTGCGCATATTCCGGAACGGGCATATGCAGGAGGGACGAAAGATAGGCCTGCCGCGGCGTGGAGGACAGCAGGTCATCTCCCCGCACCACCTGATCTATGCCCTGGGCGGCGTCATCCACCACCACCGCGAGGTTGTACGCGGTCACGCCGTCGTTTCGGCGCAGGACGAAATCATCCACCACACCGGTGAATTCCCCGTGCAGCACGTCCCGCACGGTGTACTCCGCTACCTCCGCGCGCAGCCTGATGGCCGCGGGCCGGTTGGAGCGCCTGAACTCAACCTCGGCCGGATCAAGGTTGCGGCACGTGCCGGGGTAGGCGCCCTGCGGTGCGTGCGGAGCGGAGGGCGCCTCCTGGATTTCGCGGCGCGTGCAGAAGCACTCATACGTGAGGCCCGCTGCGGTCAGCCGCGCAATGGCCTCGCCGTACACCGCGCCGCGGTCCGTCTGGCGGACGACGGCGCCGTCCCACGTCACGCCGATGGCCGCCAGATCGCGGAGCTGCTCAGCTTCCGCACCGGCACGCGCACGGTCCAGGTCCTCAACACGAAGCAGGAAGTCCCGGCCTGTGGATCGGGCGAACAGCCAGGCAAGAATGGCGGTACGGAGGTTGCCAACATGGAGTTCACCGGAGGGGCTGGGGGCAAAGCGTCCGGCTCGATTCATATAGCAACCCTACGCACAGGGATAACAGGGGGTCACGTCACGCCCGATGCGGGGCTCCCATGGGACCGGAAGTGACCCCGCGTAGCGGTAAGAGCCTTTGTCGCAGCCAGGAAAACACAAGAGCCCCTCAGCTACCGATGACGCCGGGAGATCCGGCGCCCGGGAGTTCAGGGGCTCTTGTCGTGTTTGCAGGATGACCGTGGTGTGAACAAGTGTCATCAGCGGCGGCCTCCGTGCGGGAGGCATTGTCCAGATTCCGGGTGGTGTGCCGGGGTTCCTGTAAGCCAGCGGTGCCGGCGGTAGCCTCGCACTGCTTTGTTGCCACTATTTGAGCAGACGCCATGCAGTTGGCACAACAGGCATAATGATGAGTAGTCAGACTGATCAATATATGCCGCTGTCACCAGCAGGGAGTGATCACATTGCAGCAACTGGACATCACCGACAAACGGATCCTCAGCGCCCTCGACGAGGACCCCCGGCTCCCCATCATGGTCTTGGCGCAACGCCTGGGCCTGGCCCGCGGCACCGTGCAATCACGTCTGGAGCGGATGAGCGCCTCGGGCGCGCTCCGCCCGAACAGCAGCCGCGTGCTGCCGTCCGCCCTGGGCCGCGGGGTGGCGGCGGCAGTGAGCGCCGAGCTTGACCAAAGCCATCTCAATGAAGCCATCGCCGCACTCCGCGAGATCCCCGAGGTCCTCGAGTGCCACGCTCCCGCCGGTGACACCGACCTGGTGATCCGCGTGGTGGCAACCAGCCCGGATGATCTGTACAGGGTGTCCGAGGAAATCCGCCTCTGCCCGGGGATCGTCCGCACGTCCACCAGCATGTTCCTGCGCGAGGTTATCCCTTACCGGACCACCGGGCTGCTGAAGAGCTAAGCCCTGCCGTGGATGCGGCGGAAAGGAACCGGGCGGCCAAAAACGGTTCCGCCGTCGTCCACGTGCCGCCCGCGCACGAAGCCCGCGCTGCTGTTTACGCCGGCTCTCTACACCGGCCTCCTACACCGGCGGCCCCGCGTTGGCCTTGAGGTTTTTCATCACCAGCGTGGACGTCAGCCGCTCCACCCCCGGAAGTGAAGTGAGTTCGGCGTCGTAGAAGCGCTGATACGCCGGGAGGTCCTCGGCGATAACCTTCAGCAGGTAGTCCGGTGACCCGAAGAGCCGCTGCGCCTCCACGATGTTCGGGGTGTCGGCTACGCGGTTTTCAAAGATCTCCATGGTGGAGCGGTCCACTTGGCGCAAGGTGACAAAGACGATCGCCTCGAAACCCAGTCCGACGGCGGCCGGATCGATGTCCGCCTTGTAGCCGCGGATCACTCCGGACGCTTCAAGGTCCCGCAGCCTCCGGTGGCACGGCGCCACCGTCAAACCCACCTTCGCGGCCAGCGCCGTGGCAGTCATCCGGCCATCCTCTTTGAGATAGCGCAAAATGTTTCTGTCGATATGGTCAATCACGCAATAATCTTACCGTTTTCTGTCTGAAGACGGCTAAATAGGTAAGCACTTATGGCGGCAAAGTTCGTAGGGTTTGTGCTGTAGATATTGGACAGGAGCCCGTCATGAATCCCCCGTTATTTTTCGCCTTTGTGCTGGTGGCCGCCGCCCTCGCCTGCACTCCCGGCGTGGACTGGGCCTATTCCATCAGCGCGGGCCTGCGGCAGCGCAGCTTTGTTCCGGCCGTTGCGGGACTTTGCGGCGGCTATGTCCTCCACACCCTACTGATGGTGGTGGGACTGGCGGCCCTCCTGTCCGGCCTGCCCGGCCTCCTCGGCTGGCTGACGGTGGCCGGAGCGGCGTACCTCCTGTGGCTGGGCATCAGCACCCTCCGTTCCTGGCGCGGGGCCTCCTTCAGTGCTGCAGACGCGGCAGGGAAGCCCGTGAACCAACTCCGGACCTTCCTCCAGGGCATGGGCACCAGCGGCATCAACCCCAAGGGCCTGCTGTTCTACGTGGCGCTGGTACCGCAGTTCGTCAGCCCGGAAGCCACCCTTCCGCTGCCGGTCCAGTCCGGGTTGCTGGGCCTGACGTTTGTCCTGCTGGCCGGAATCGTTTACACCTGCGTCGCGCTCCTGGCCCGCAAACTCCTGAAGTCCCGCCCCGGCGCCGCCCGCGCAGTCACGCTGGCCAGCGGGGTCATCATGGTTCTCCTCGGCGCGGTACTCCTGGCTGAGCAGGTTGCCCCGCTGATGGCCGGTCTGGCGCAGCAGTCCTGACGCCGGCTTCCTAAACGCCGCGCTCCATAAACCACTCGGTGAACCGGGACGCCCGACCGTCAGGCTCCAGCCGGATCACCCACAGGTTGTCGTAGCTGGGCCGGTCGCCCAAGTAGTGCGTGAAGCCCTGCACGAAGGCCAGGCCGCCGTCGATGCCCAGCAGGGTCCACTCAAAGGTCCATTCCTCGGGCTCATCCCGCGCCTTCAGCCAGCGGTCCACAATCTGCTCGCGGCCCCGCCAGGGGTCCTTGTCCTCCGGCCGGGTAGCGTAGACGGCGTCCTCGGTGAACAGCGCGCGGATATCGTCGGGTTCGTTGGTCTCCCACGCCGCAATGTACTTTTCCATCCAGGTCCGGACTGCGTCGCTCATGCCTCCGTTGTACCCCCGGCGCAGGCAGCCCACAAGGCGTCCGGCGCGCGAGGCTCATTTCCCGTCCAGGTTCTCCCACTCCTGCTCCCACAGCCTGCGCGCGTCCACATCCTTGCGGATCACCTCGAAGGTCTCCAGTTCCGCAGGACGGCCCCGCAGCCAGTCCCGCGGGTTGAGGGACCTCCGGCCGTTGTCCAGCACCAGCAGGGCACGGTCCGTCAGGGCGTCGTTGCGGAGCACAGGGTCCGTCTTGCGGCGGCGGAGCACCTCCTGGAGCACCTCCTGCGCCTTCGCGTGGGCCCCGAGACGCCGCAGTGCGCGGCCGCGGAGCAGCAGCAGCGCGGCCGACAGATCATCGGAATTGAGCAGGCCCTCGGTCCAGATCACCACTTCCTTGTCCCGCCCCAGCGCGCACGCCAGCGCGCACCGGGCCAGGGCTGAGGGCAACGACGGCGGCAACCCGGTGACCGTCTGCAGCGCCGCTTCCAGCTGCCCGGTTTCCCGCAGGGAGTGCGACAAGGCCAGGAAGACGGATTCCTGGCCGAACAGCACCGGGACTTCGACGCGTTCGGCAACCTCCACCCGGGTGACCACCCGCGTCAGGTACGTGGCCGCGTACTGGTTGGCGTCGTCGTCGTTCCTGATGGACAGGCCGCGCTGCAGGAGTTCGGAAGCGCGCAGGTATCCGCCGTGCTGGTAAGTCAGAAGGCCCGCCATGACGGAACAAAGCCCGGCCCAGCCCGGGTAGGTGCGGCCTAGGACGATGAGCCGTTCGGGTTCCTTGCTGTTGAAGATGGCGTGATGGACAGCTTTGGCCGCCCTGCCCGGCATCAGCTTGAGCCTGGGGACATCCCCGTCCACGGCGAGGAGCGCGGTATCGCGCCCGCCCAGAACGCCGTGGATCAGCCCGCCCACGCTGCCCGCCAGTTCCCGGACGGGGGTCCGCAGCTGCACATTGCCGAATGGTGTCAGGTCACGGGTGTCCCGGTAGATCGGTCCTCTGGCATCCCCCACGGTCATTCCTCCATGCTACGTGGATGGCCTCCGCGGACCCTAGGTAACCGCGGCGATCCAGAGTCCGATCACCCAGGTGCTGGCGGCCAGGCAGGCCAGGCCAAACTCCGCGAGCATGCCCAGGCCCGTGGCCTTCAAGGCGGCCCAGCTGGTGGTGGCTGCGGTGTGGATCTCCCGCGTGCGGCTCAGTTCGCTCAGGAGCAGCCCTGCCGCGAAGCCAATGAAGAGCCCCACCACGGGGATGATGAACATCCCGATCACGCCCGCGACCAGGCCCACCACCACGCTCCGGCTGGGGATGCCGTGCTGCTTGAGCTTCCGGCCGGTCAGTACGGCGCTGGCCGACATGCCGGCCACCACAAAGACCATTCCCACCGCAAAGATCACCCAGCCCAGCGATCCCGCACCGCCCCAGATGGCCCACGCCAGCAGGCTCAGGCCGATCAGGAAGCTGCCGGGAAGCACCGGGATGATGGTGCCGGCCACGCCCACCAGAATGGCAACGCCGCAGAGGATGCTTACAACGGTTTCGGAGTTCATGAGCCCCAGTTTAGGGCGGCGGGACCCGGCAACCGGCACCGCGTTCCCGCCCGCTAGTGCGCCTTAACGCCCGACGGCGGCGCCTCCCTTCGAGAGGAGGCACCGCCGTCGGGCGTCAGGTCAGCGGGTGGCGGCTGAGGCTACTCGGCTTCCACGGCGGCGGCGACGGCGGCAGTTACTGCCGGGGCGACGCGCGGGTCCAGCGGGCTGGGCACGATGTAGTTCACGGACAGGTCCCCTTCGGCCAGTTCCGCGATGGCGCGTGCCGCGGCAAGCTTCATGGCGGGCGTGATCCGGCGGGCGCCGGCGTCCAGCGCGCCGCGGAAGATGCCGGGGAATGCCAGCACGTTGTTGATCTGGTTCGGGAAGTCGCTGCGGCCGGTGGCCACCACGGCGGCGTACTTGGACGCCACCTCGGGGAGGACTTCGGGGTCCGGGTTGGAGAGCGCGAACACGATGGAGTCGGTGTTCATCAGCTTCAGGTGTTCCTCGTCCAGCTTCGAGGAGGAGACGCCGATGAACACGTCGGCGCCGAGCAGCGCGTCGCCCGGTCCGCCGGTGACGCCGCGCGGGTTGCTGCGCTGGGCCATCTCTGACTTCTTGCTCTGCGCGTCGGCGGCGATGTCCGCCCGGTCACGGTTGATGACGCCCTTGGAGTCGAGCAGGACAACATCTTCGATTCCCGCGGTGAGCAGGATTTCGGCGACGGCGATGCCTGCAGCACCGGCGCCGGAGACCACTACGCGGAGGCCCTCGAGTTCGCGGCCGGTGACCTTGGCGGCGTTGGTCAGGGCGGCGAGAACCACTACTGCGGTGCCGTGCTGGTCATCGTGCATGACCGGGCAGTCCAGCGCCTCAATCAGCTTTTCTTCCAGCTCGAAGCAGCGCGGGGCGGAAATGTCCTCGAGGTTCACGGCGCCGAAGCTGGGGCGGAGCCGGACGAGGGTTTCCACAATCTCGTCAACGTCGGTGGTGTTCAGGACCAGGGGAATGGAGTCCAGCTCGCCGAAGGTCTTGAAGAGGGCGGACTTGCCCTCCATGACCGGCAGTGAGGCGCTGGCGCCGATGTTGCCCAGGCCGAGCACCGCGGTGCCGTCGCTGACCACTACCACCAGGCGCTGCGCCCAGGTAAGGGTCTTGGCGAGCTCCGGGTTGTTGTGGATGGCCCGGCTGACATCGGCCACACCGGGGGTGTAGGCGATGGAAAGGTCGCGCTTGTTGGCAAGCGGGACCGTGCTGGTGACCGAGAGCTTGCCGCCCTGGTGGGCGTCGAAGATCTCAGCTTCGGTCAGGGCAGTGGCTGCTGAATTGTCGGTCGTGGCAATTGCGTCAATGGACACTTCATTGTCTCCTGGGGCTAGCCGTGGCGTACGGCGCAGAATGGCTCAAGCGCAGGGAGGCTCAAGATGGTGGGGTTCGGCACTTCGCGGACCCAAGGGTGACGGGTCCGGGGTGAAGTCCTTGCAGCTGCGGGTTGCCAGCCACTCCGGTATTGCAATAGTAAACAGCGCCGATGGACGAAAAAGGCAGCGTCACGCGGCTCGGGCGGCGCCAAAACGATTTATCAGGCGTTTTTGTGATTTACATCACGCCATAAAGGCGTATTTAATCGCTTACCGGTCTAGACCAGTTACGCGGATCGGTGCGCGGCGCGGGTATTCGATGACACCGGCGCGAGCAGGGTGCAGGCCTTCTTCAGGTCCTCTTCGGCTTCAAACAGCGAGAGGCGGCGGTTGCGGACGGACTGGACCAGACCAGTGACTGTCAGCAGGAGCACGCGGGCCGCCACGGCGTCGTCGGAGGCTATGGCCACCGCTTTTTCGCTCAACTCGTCAATCTCCTGCAGGAGCTCCGTGGTGTCCCTGCCCTTGAGGTACACGCTGCGGCCCAGGCACTGTTCGACCGCCGGCTGCATCACCCGCATGTGGAAGATTTCCATCACCACGCCGGTGAGCGCGCGGCCGCCGAAACTGGCTGCCGACGTGCGGGCCCTGGCCTGGAGCTCATCCAGCTGCTGGCGGTACAGGGACAGCATGAGGTGGGTGGGTGAAGGGAAATACCGGTAAAGGGTGCCCAGCGGGACGCCCGATTTTTCCGAGATTTCCGCGAGGTCCACGGACTCCAGGCCCTTGCGGGCAAACCCTCCGGCGGATTCGAGGACGCGTGCGTAGCGCAGCCTCTGGCGGGGAGTAGCGGGCCGGGCGGCCATGGGCGGATGGTCGGGAAGGGTCTCGGGCATCAGCATTCCGGGGTAGTGAATTTGCGGTGCAGCGGCCGGTTGTTCCCCCATCCCGGGCGCCCTGCAGTCGGCGTCAACTATACGGCACGGGCCTGTTAGGGCAGGCCGTTCCGGATGGGGCGGGGCCACGGCAGCTCAGTCCACGCCCTTGATCTTGACCACGAACACGGCGCCCAGCAGCCCAATGACAGCCGCGGCTACGAATAACGTGACGTACCCGCCGAAGTACCTCACCGCGAGGAACGCGAGGCCGGTCGCGAAGACCTGCGGCAACGAGGCGGCCACGTTAATGACCCCCATATCCTTGCCGCGGTCGGCAGCCTGCGGCAGCACCTGCGTCAGCAGCGCAAAGTCAACAGCCTGGTAGGCGCCGAAGCCGATGCCCAGGATGGCGGCCCCCACCAGGGCGCCGGTCCACACGGGGAAGAACGCCATGGTGAGGCCGGCCATGGCGATCATGACGGAGGAGGCGATCACAAAGGGCTTGCGCTTGCCCACCCGGTCGCTCCATGGCCCCGCAATCACCGCAGTAACCATCACCAACACCGCATAAATGCCGGTCAGGATCAGGACTCCCAGCGCCGGGTTCTCCAGCTTGAGGATGTCCCCGAGGAAAAAGATCAGGTACACAATGGTCAGCTGGTTGCAGACGTTGACCAGGAAGCGGGTGAGCCAGGCCCAGGCGAAGTCCGGGTGGCGGGCCGGGCTGATCCAGAAGCCACGGAGGAAGCTGCCCCACGAGAACGGCGGCCGAAGCTCCCTGGGCAGCGGCGGGTCATTCCGGTGGAACAGGTATGGCAGCACGGAGAACAGCAGGGCGGCCGCGCACATGGTGTACCCCACCATGAAGTTTCCTGAAACCACCGCCCCGAAGACTGCACCCAGGAGGATGCCCGCCGTCTGGCCCAGGGCGGCCAGTCCCCCGACACCGCCGCGCTGCGGCACCGGCACCCGGTCCGGGACGGCGGCGGTGATGGCGGCGTAGGCGGCATTGGCGCCCAGTTGGACCAGGCACCAGAACAGCACCATGAGGGCAACGGCCGTGGCCCCGGACATTGCCAGCAAGGCAGCGGCGGCCAGGACGGCACCTGCCAGGACCCAGGGGGAACGCCGGCCGAAACCCGAGACCGTCCGATCGGACAGCGCCCCGAACAGCGGATTGGCCACCAGGGATACGGCGGCGCCACACCCCAGCACGAGGGAGGCGATGGCTTCCTTGTTGGTTTCGTCGATGCCAATGGCCTGCTCGGCGATAAAGACGTTGATCGGGCCGAAGAACGCGGCGTTGATGCCAACGTTGACCAGCACCAGCCCGGTCACCCAGCGTGCGGTGACCTTTTGCGTGGGCTCGGCGAGCGCCGCCGTCGACCTTTCCGTTCCGGAACCTGTCGCCGGGCTGGGATCCGCTGCTGCGGGTGTGTCGGGCAGGCTCATGGCTGGTTCCCCCTGGAACGGTTGGTGATGCTGAAAATCAGACTATCGTGGGCTTCATTACACCGCTTGTCACATGTCAAAACCGGGCACTGTGGCGGCCCGAACATGACGCACCGGACTTATGGAGACCCAATGAACGCACCGGCACCGAGCCCCCGCCCCACAGTCAACACCGCTGATCTGTACGACGAGCGCGGCGATGAACTCGCGTCCGTTTCCCTCCAGTTTCAGTCCCTGGGCGGGCGTTCCCACTTCAGCGGCCCCGTCCGGACCATCCGCTGCTTCCAGGACAACGGCCTGGTGAAGTCCACACTGGCCACCCCGGGCAACGGCGCGGTCCTGGTGGTGGACGGCGGCGGCTCCCTGGGCACGGCCCTGATGGGGGACATGATCGCCGAAAGCGCCGTCACCAACGGGTGGGCCGGCGTCGTGATTAATGGCGCCATCCGCGACCGTGCGGCCATCGCAGGGCTGGACCTGGGCGTGAAGGCGCTGGGCAGCAACCCGCGCAAGAGCGCCAAGGCCAGCGCCGGCGAAGTTGACGTGGATGTAGTGCTCGACGGCGTCACGTTCCGTCCCGGTGTGATGGTCTGGTGCGATCCGGACGGCATCCTCGTGGAGCGTTAGGTTCCCGCATCGGGAGGCGAGGTCCCGGCGCTATGGGGCCGGCTTAGCGCCGGGATGTCGCCCCTCGATGGGGACGCCAGGAAAAAATGGGATCCCGGGAACAACCAGGGAAGTAACATAGTTACTGAAAGCAACTATCAAGCTTAATTCAGCCATTTCCTTTCCTGGAGAAGCCATGTCCAAAACATCCGCCGTGCGTGCCGCCGGCGAAACCCTGACTCCGCGTCAGGTCGTCACCGTGATGGTGGGTCTGATGCTGGGCATGTTCCTGGCATCCCTTGACCAGACCATCGTGTCCACCTCGATCTACACCATCGCCAACGACCTCGACGGGCTGTCCCTTCAGGCCTGGGCCACCACGGCGTACCTCATCACGTCCACCGTCAGCACACCGCTCTATGGCAAGCTGAGCGACATCTTCGGCCGCCGCCCGCTGTACCTGACCGCCATCGTGATCTTCCTGGCCGGTTCGCTGTATGCCGGCTCGGTGCACTCGATGACGGAACTGGCCATCGCCCGCGGCGTGCAGGGCCTGGGCGCCGGCGGCCTGCTGGCCCTCGCGCTGACCATCATCGGCGACATTGTGTCCCTGAAGGACCGGGCCAAATACCAGGGCTACTTCATGTCCGTGTTCGGCATCTCCTCGGTCCTGGGCCCGGTGGTGGGCGGCGCGTTCGCCGGCTCCGCGAACATCCTGGGCTTTGACGGCTGGCGCTGGGTGTTCTTCATCAACCTCCCCATTGGCATCGCGGCGCTGACGGTGGTGTTCCTGTTCCTGCACCTGCCGGCCAAACACGTGAAGCAGAAGATCGACTACTGGGGCGCGGCGGCCATCACCCTGGCCATCGTGCCGCTGCTGCTGGTGGCCGAGCAGGGGCGCAGCTGGGGCTGGGCCTCGCTGAACGCGTTCCTCTGCTACGGGCTGGGAGTTGCGGGCATCGCCCTGTTCCTGCTCGCCGAAAAGCGCGCCGGCGACTACGCCCTGATCCCGCTCCGGCTCTTCCGCAACACCACGTTCGGGCTGTCCTCGCTGCTGAACTTCATCATCGGCATCGGCATGTTCGGGGCGATCGCCATGCTTCCGATGTACCTGCAGCTGGTCAAGGGGCTGACCCCCACCGAGGCCGGCCTGATGATGATCACCTTCACGGTGGGCATCCTGTTCGGCTCCATCACGGCCGGCCGGACCATCTCGGCGTCGGGCACCTACCGGATCTTTCCCATTCTGGGCACGGGCATCCTGACCGTTGCCGCGGTGACCATGGGCCTGTCCCTCGGGGTGGACACCGGCCTCTGGGTTCCGGGCGTGATCGCGGTGTTCTTCGGCATGGGTCTGGGTTTCTGCATGCAGCCCCTGACCCTCGCCATGCAGGTTTCCGTGCCCCCGAAGGACATGGGCGTGGGCACCTCGTCCGCGGCATTCTTCCGTTCCATGGGCGGCGCGGTGGGTACGGCCGTGTTCATCTCCATGCTGTTCAGCGTTGCGGCCAGCCGGATCGCGGACAGCATGAAGTCGGCCATGTCCAGCGCCGACTACCAGGCTGTCCTGAAAGATCCGGCGGTTGCCACGGACCCCGCCAACGCCAAGCTGTACGAGTTCTTCCAGAACGGCGGGTCGAACGATTCGCTGAACGACACCAGCTGGCTGCACTCCGCCAACAGCGTGCTCACCCGCCCCATCACCGAGGGGTTCTCCTACGCGATCGACGCCGTTATGCTCACTGCCGCGGTCCTGACCGGCATCGCCTTCCTCATCAGCTTCGCGCTGCCGAACAAGAAACTCACGGACCCGAAGGCAGCGCCGCGGGCAGACGCAGCTGCGGTGGCAGCGCACTGACTCCGGTGCGCTGAATCTGGGATTCCAGAACGGAGGACGACGACGGCGGGCCGCCCGCCGTCGTCGTCTCTGCTTTGGCCCTGCACGGGTTTCTAAGTGGAACGTTGGGCGGTGGCGTGCCACACTGTGTAGCGCGCGTGCGCCGGCCAGCTGGGCCGGCACTCCGGCCGACGATGTCCGCACCGCCACCACCCACCCCCAATGCAGGGAGCAGCATGCCCACGGTCCAGGAGCAGACATCCGCCAAAATACCGCAGCGGGTGATTTGGCTGGCACTAGCGGGGGCGGTGGGCGGCTTCCTGTTCGGTTTCGATTCCTCCGTGGTGAACGGCGCCGTGGATGCGATCAAGGATGAGCTCGCGCTCTCCGAGGCCGTGACGGGGTTCGCGGTGGCCATTGCCCTGCTGGGCTGCGCTGCCGGCGCCTTCCTCGCCGGAAAGGTCGCGGACCGCTACGGCCGCATCCCCGCGATGAAGCTTGGTGCTTTGCTGTTCCTGGTCAGCGCGATCGGGACCGGCTTCGCGTTCGGCGTTTGGGACCTGATCTTCTGGCGGCTGGTTGGCGGCCTGGGCATCGGCCTGGCCTCCGTGATCGCGCCTGCCTACATTTCCGAGATCTCGCCGCGGCAGGTCCGCGGCAGGCTGGCCTCGCTGCAGCAGCTGGCCATCACCACGGGTATCTTCGCCGCGCTGCTCTCTGACGCGCTGTTTGCCACCACTGCCGGCGGCGCGGACCAGGCGTTCTGGCTGGGCATGGAGGCCTGGCGCTGGATGTTCCTTGCCGCCGCCGTTCCCGCAGTGGTCTACGGCGTGATCGCCTACACGCTGCCTGAATCCCCGCGGTTCCTGGTGTTCCAGGGCAAGGAGGACGAGGCTCGGAAAGTCTTCAACTCGATCGTCGCGCCGGAGGACACCGACCGGCACATCCGCGAGATCCGGGACGCCATCGACGAGGACAAGCTGGCCGGCCAGAAGGGCTCGCTGCGCGGCAAAACGTTCGGCTTGCAGGCCGTGGTCTGGGTGGGCATCATCCTCTCCGTCCTGCAGCAGTTCGTGGGCATCAACGTGATTTTCTACTACTCCACCACCCTGTGGAAGGCCGTGGGCTTCCAGGAGAAGGACTCGCTCACCATCTCCGTGGCGACATCCGTCACCAACATCCTGGTGACCCTGGTGGCCATCGCTCTGGTGGACCGGATTGGCCGGCGCCCCATTCTGCTTGCCGGCTCCATCGGCATGGCGGTCTCACTGGGCACCATGGCGCTGGCCTTTTCCTCAGCCGTTGGTTCGGGCTCGGAAATCTCGCTGCCCGGCGCCTGGGGTCCGATCGCCCTCGTGGCGGCCAATGTCTTTGTGGTCAGTTTCGGTGCCTCCTGGGGGCCCTTGGTGTGGGTCCTCCTCGGCGAGATCTTCCCGTCCCGGATCCGCGCCCGCGCCCTGGGCCTGGCCGCCGCCGCGCAGTGGGTGGCCAACTTTGCCATCACCCTGAGCTTCCCCGTGATGGCCGCCGCCTCGCTGCCGCTGACCTACGCCATGTACGCGCTGTTCGCGGCGGCGTCGTTCTTCTTTGTCATGTTCAAGGTGCCGGAAACCAACGGGATGTCGCTGGAGCAGGCCGAGACGCTGTTTGTGCCGAAGGGTTCGAAGAAGGGCTGACGGGCGGCTGCGGTGCCCCCGCCTTCCCCCCTCCCCCCGGTCCCCTCCGACGCTCTCTCACTTAATGCGCGTTTTTTGGCGACGCTCTCTCACTTGACGCGGGGATGCGTGGCCGCCTGAGGTGGCCACGCGCCGTCGTAAGATCGATTTCAGGCGCCGTTCCCGGCAGTGAAGTAGTTGTGCACCTCGTGGAAAGTCATCTTCGGCGGCCCGGCGAAACCGGCCTCCGCAGTGAGGGGGCCCATCTTGTCCCGGGCAAAGGCATCGAACTTCTCACGGGACTCCCAGACGTCGGTGACCTGCAGGCCCTTCTCTGTCATGGTTGCCCAATGGGAGAGGGATCCGGCGGGGCCCGGTCCGCCCGGGCTGAGCCCCATCAACCTGTTGACCTGGTCATATTGCTCAAGACCCGTACCCTCGAACTCCATGACTATTGCGACCGCCATAACGACTCCTTTGTCGGACAGGCCTACCACCAAGGCAACCTGCGAACGGATAGATAGAGGCTTGTTTACGCCGCGCACCCCGAAGCGTCAAGAGGCGGCGAGAGCCGCGGGCGGCGTTCCCGCCCCGGTCAGAGCGTGAGCTTCATGCCCTCGTGGCTCGCGTCAAAGCCCAGGCGCCCGTAAAACCGCTGGGCGGCCGTCCGGGACTTGTGCGTGGTCAGCTGCATCAGTGTGCACCCGCGACGCCGGGACTCCCCGATTGCCCACCGCACCATCAGGTTCCCGAAGCCCCGGCCGCGGAGACTGCCGGCCACGCAGACCGCTTCGATCTGGGCGCGCCAAGCGCCGTGCCGTGAGATGCCGGGCAGGAAACTCAGCTGGAACGTGGCCACCACGGTGCCTTCACCGCTGCCGAATCCGGCTGTTCCCGGCGGCACCAACTCGCCAACAACCAGCAGGTGGGACGGATCGGCGTCGATCGCCGCAAACGCCCGCTCGTAAGGCGCCATGTCCCCGCCCGCTTCACGGACAGCACCCATGGCGTCATCCGCCAGCAGCGCAACGATGGCAGGCAGGTCCGCGGGTGAGGCGTGGCGGAGGCGGAAGGTCCCGCCGTCGACGTCGGCAGTCAGTAAAACGGTGGGCGCATCTGGGTTCCGGGTCACGCCACCAGCATTCCATAGCCGCCGGTGTACGGTGGTACAGCTGATTTTGTAACCGCCGTCACCCTTACCGGCGGACCATCCGAAGGATTTTGCACATGTCTGACCAGACAACCACGGGGCAGAGAACTGCCTCCAGCCGGGACAGCGAGCCCCACCTTTCACGCTCGCTGAGCAACCGGCACATCCAGCTCCTGGCCATTGGCGGCGCGATAGGCACCGGCCTGTTCATGGGCTCCGGCAAGACCATTTCCGTGGCCGGCCCGTCCGTGATTTTTGTGTACATGATCATCGGCTTCATGCTGTTCTTCGTCATGCGCGCCATGGGCCAACTGCTGCTGTCCAACCTGAACTACAAGTCCTTCAGCGACTTTGCCGGCGATCTGCTGGGCCCCTGGGCCGGGTTCTTCACCGGCTGGACCTACTGGTTCTGCTGGGTGGTGACGGGCGTGGCCGACGTGATTGCGATCGCCGGCTACGCCAACGAACTGTGGCCCGGCATCCAGCTGTGGGTCCCCGGCATCGCCACTATCGTGATCCTGCTGCTGCTCAACCTGCCCACCGTCAAAGCCTTCGGTGAAACCGAGTTCTGGTTCGCGCTCATCAAGATTATTGCCATCGTGGCGCTCATCGTGGTGGGCCTGGTGATGATCTTCACCGGCTTCACCTCCAACGCCGGCACGGCAAGCTTCACCAACCTGTGGAGCCATGGCGGTTTCTTCCCCAAGGAGTTCATGGGCTTCGTTGCCGGCTTCCAGATCGCTGTGTTCGCGTTTGTGGGCATTGAGCTCGTCGGCACCGCCGCCGCCGAAACCAAGAACCCGGAGCACAACCTGCCCCGCGCCATCAACGCCATTCCCCTGCGCGTGATGCTCTTCTACGTGGGCGCCCTCATCATCCTGATGTCCGTTACGCCGTGGACCGAGTTCCAGGCCGGCCACAGCCCGTTCATCGGCATGTTCTCCCTCGCCGGCCTGGGCATGGCAGCGATGGTGGTCAACCTGGTGGTGCTGACGTCCGCGATGTCCTCGGCCAACTCGGGCATCTACTCCACCTCGCGCATGGTGTTCGGGCTCGCCCAGGACGGCGACGCCCCCAGGCTCTTCGGCCGCCTCTCGAGCCGCAAGGTGCCGCAGAACGCCCTGTTCCTGTCCTGCGTGCTGCTGCTCGCCGGCGTGGCCCTGCTCTATGCCGGCAAGGACGTGGGCGTGGCATTCGACATGGTCACCACCGTCTCTGCCGTCTGCTTTATGTTCGTGTGGTCGATCATCCTGGCCAGCTACCTGGCCTTCCGGAAGCGCCGGCCCGAACTGGCCAGCGCATCCGCCTTCAAGATGCCCGGCGGGATTCCCATGGTGTGGGTGGTCTTCGCGTTCTTCGCGTTCCTGCTTTGGGCGCTTACCACCCAGCCGGACACACTGACGGCGCTGCTGGTGACGCCGGTGTGGTTCGCGGTCCTGGGCGTGGCGTATGCCCTGGTCCGGCGGACCCCGCTGCACCAGGCCCGCGTGGCCGAGTGGAAGGCAATGGCCGACGCCGAAACCTCCGCCGCCGCCGCCAACCAGCCGGCCTGACCCCACCCCACCCCCACGCGGACGCTCTCTCACTTAATGTGGGTTTTCCGGCGACGCTCTCTCACTTAATGTGGGTTTTCGGCAAACCCTCTCCCACCGGCTTGGCGGGAGAGGGTTTGCTGTACCCGGTGCTTGTGATCCAGGCATTCCCGTGTTTGGCTGAGGAGCCGGCGCTGGCACACGTCACTCAATTGGGGGAGGGTCTGGAATGGACAGTAACGCGCTCTCTGGATTGCCAAGGAAAACACTGCGGGCGGGAATTATTGTGGGTGCCGTGGGCGCGTTCTCGGTCATCCTCGCTCCCCAAATCATGCAGTTGCTCATGTTCGGACCGGCTTACTCCCAGGCGCTGGGCGTGGTCTTCCAGACCCTTTTTCAGCTCGTGACGCTCTTCTTCCTGCCCCTTTCGGCAGCCCTGATCTCCGCCTCACTCGTCATGCGCCACACGGAAGCAGCAATCGCGCGTAGGCTGCCGGCACCAATCCACGGTGCGCCGCCCGCCGACTAGACCCTCCACGTCAGTCACAAACGAAGCCGACGGGGGCACTCACGGTGAGTGCCGCCGTCGGCGATTAAGTGCGCGAGCGTTCCAGAAAAACCCGCATTAACTGAGAGAGCGTTTCAGAAAAACCGCAGATTGTCAAGCTGTGTGGAGTCATTGGGTTTGTTGTGTGGGTGTTTTTGTTGCGGGAAGGTTGATTCCGGCGTGGCTGGCGGGGGCTGGTGTGATGGGGCGCTGGTGGAATCGTTCGGGGTT
>NZ_JARESG010000034.1 GCF_029076445.1 Pseudarthrobacter naphthalenicus | reverse complement strand
TTGTGGTTGTCACCGCCCCCAGCCCGAGCAGGAGCCCCCTGCGCGCCTTAGAACCTGCCCAAGGGCTTACGGTGCCATCGCTCCGGACCCCGGCCCCGCACACCGAATGTGTGTCGTCCCGGCTGAAAAAAACCCAGCCACCACGACCAGGGGAGACGGCTGCCCGATGGCTTGGACCATGGGGGACTTTGCCCCGGCTTGTAGGACTCCTACACCCGACGTTTCTGGTCAGCGTCTCCGAATCAGCGTGTTCTAGGCTTTTTGGGTCGCCGCGGTGACCTGGTGCCGGCGGATCCTGGTTTGTAGGTACTCCACAGCCACGACGTCTGGGGAGACGGCAGCGGTACGCCTGGGGCCATGGAACTTGCCGTGGACCGCCGGCCGAGCTTGCGAGGACGGCGGCGGCCTTTCGGCCGCCGCTTACTGGTCTATTTGCTGCGGGCCTCGTTGATGGCTGCGCGCAGTTTCCGCGTGAACTCGGGATCTTTGGTTCGGGCGCATTTCTGGCATTTCTCCCAGCGGTAGCCTTTGCCTCCTCCGCCTTCGTAGGCCATCGTGAGCTTTTCGCGGCACTTCACGCAGTGAGTGGGGTGCTCGCCGTTGGTGTAGATCAATGGATCGGGCGCGATGGCGAAGAGTTCGCCCTGGCCTTCGAGCTGCTGCAAGGTTGCTCCTTCGGTAAGGGGGGTGGCCCATTTCGGGCCACCCCGTGGCCCTAAATGGGCCGGAATTGGGTTTGCTCTATGCGGCTTCGTCGTCGGTGTCGAGGGCTTCCGCGAGCTCGTGGACGGCGCGGAGAACGTTAGCGGCGGTGGCCTTAATAGTTTCCATGTCGGCCTTGGCCCATCCGGCGACGTAGCCGACGCTGTAGGCGCTGGTGTCCAGTCCGAGCATTCCGGCCATGACGTAGGCCACGCTTTCGGCTTCGGTTTCCTTGACGCCCCTGTGTGCCACGTATTCTTTGTGGTCCTCCTCGGCGTGCAAGATCACGTGGGCGGCTTCGTGGATGGCTGTCTTGGCTGCCTGCGCGGGGGAGAGGTTCGCGTCGATCACCACGCGGCGCGTGCCGTCCGTGGTGGTGTAGCCGTTGACTTCGCCGGGGATGGCCTCGTGGGTGACGCTCCAGCCGCGCGCGGTCAGAAATTCTGTGACGTTGGCGACGATGCCCAGATCATCAGAGCCGGTCAGGCGGCGGGCGGGGCTGCTGTAGTCCTCGGCCCCTTCGATGACGTCGGTCTGTGAGATGTCGAAAACGGAGAGGATGGGGAAGCGGACGACGGTCTTTTCCTCGTCCTCGCCTGTGGCCTCGTTGGTTTCGGTGACCTTCTTCGTGCTGTAGCCAAAAATCCTGATGGCCTTCTCACCCTTGCGGACCTGACGGCCGAGGTCCTGCCACCTGCGGAAGCCTGCAACGCGGCTCGCGATGTTGCACTGCGAGAGGATCAAAATCACGTTGTTGAGGCTGTAGGCGTGGAATGCCTGGGCAAAGGCGAGAAACTTCATCCACTCGGCCGAGCTGGTGAACGTTTCGATTTGAGCGGTGAGCTGCGCGTGAAGGGCTTCGGCCTGAGCCTTGCGCTCTTCGGCTGTCTTGCGGGTTTTGGTGGCGGTGGCCATGGTTCGTGTTCCTTCCGGATGGGCTGCTTTCTTATATCTATTCTATCCCCCCTAGGAACTTTTTTGCAAGTCCCCCTAGGAGATTTTAGAGGAAGTTTTCCGGATTTCTTGGAATGTAGATTTCTGCTTTTCCAGAAATGACGGGACTGCCATTGCTTGGATCACGCGGGCCTACGGCACCAAGTGGTGATTGTCGCCGTCAGCCATTGTGGTAATCACCGCCCCCAGCCCGAGCAGGAGCCCCCTGCGCGCCTTAGAACCTGCCCAAGGGCTTACGGTGCCATCGCTCCGGACCCCGGCCCCGCACACCGAATGTGTGTCGTCCCGGCTGAAAAAAACCCAGCCACCACGACCAGGGGAGACGGCCGCCCGATGGCTTGGACCATGGGAAACTTCGCCGTTGCGCTGTGCCCACTGTGGGCCGGTGGAGACCGGAGGATACATCTCAAAGCGGTCCACATTGGGTGTCAGCGCGTAGTTTGCTTCTCATTTTGGGAAGCCATGGTCATGCGCTTTGGGCTTCCTGTGCCAGGGCAACTCGCTCGCGCCACCCCATGGCAAGAGGGGTGTAGGTGGCCCATTCGCCGCGTTCGCGTTCCCGGCGTTCCTGGGCGGCGCGCCGTTCGGCCACCCGCTGGGCTTGTTCGGCTGCCTGCTTCTGGCTGGGAGAGCGGTAGAACCCGCCATCCGGGCGGATCCACTTGCCCAAACGGAAGCGGAGCCAAGCCCCGGTGTTGTCAACGCCGGCCGCTCCGTCGTGGTGGTAGCGGGCGTCCGTGTTCGGGCGCCAATCGATGGCGTGCTTGAGGTCTTTGACCGTCCAGCCTGCCCGGAGGAAAGGCCGGCAGATGGCGGCGACATGGGCTGTGGAGATGCGTTGGAGGGGAAAAGACCTGAATTGGAGCTCCAGCGAGGCTAGACGCTCGGCCTCGCGGCGCTCACGCTTGTTCCCGGCGTTTGTCGTTGTGTTTGGATCCCAAAAGGGTTCTTTCCGGTTGAGCAGCTGGTGATTGACCTCGCGCCGCTGTGCGGCGCGTTTGGAAGAAGTCAGCGGTGGAGCCGCTTCCATTTGAATTTTTGAATCCCCCTCGCGCGTCGCGTGCGGGGGGTTGTTAACAGCCCTAGTGGGCACCGGTACGCTACTTTTTTCCACAGACTGAACGTCGGCCTTTTCCAGCAGCACATAGATGGCTGCTTCGTTCTCGGTGCGGCCGCTGGATTTAGGCGTGAACTCGGCTGTGCGACCCGTGGCCACGACGGCGAGGACGCCCCAGTCACGGAGTCGGCGGAAGTAATTGGAGATGCTCTTGGGGGGGAATCCAAACCGCTCCTGGAGTCGTTGCCAGAGCGGCATGATGGTCATGCTGGCGGGGTCAAAGCCAGGGCCTTGGGCGATGGCATTCACGAACCGCCAGATGTTGGCTTTCAAGTCTTTGCGAGCCAGCTGGAACTCCGCGAGCTCCTGAATGCTACGCAGCCAGCGAATGATGTGGCGGGCAGGCCTGTACCCGGCCGGCACGACGGACCATACGGCGCGGTTGCTGCGCTCGTTGGCTTTGCGTACGCGTCTGGGCTTGTACTTGCCAGCGCGCCCTTTACGGCGCTTCCTGGAGCCAATAGCGGATCCAGATCCGGGTTCAGCGACGGCCGGAAGGCCTGCTCCCAGAGCAGAGACGTTCTCGGGCGTCAGCTGTAGCCGCCGGGGGCCTGGCTCATCCTCTAGCCGAGGTCCATCGGCTGTGACTTGACAGGAAACACGACTACGAGCATGCGTTGACGCCGGAACCGGGTCCGGTACCATAGGCAGCAATAACCTTTCGTTTGAAGGGTGCAAAAAGGGGAGCGTCCTCGCGAGAGGAAGCTTGAATAGTTCAGATCGTGATCCGCCAAGAACAAGGATCTGAACGACATACTTAATGAAGGCCCGCCTAGTGCGGGCCTTCAGTTCTTAACTGGCCTTAGCGATAGGCAATGCCTCCTGCAGGCTCTGACGGTCTACCCACGCGGGGAGGCCGTCCGCTTCAAGTTCAAGGTGGTTGAGGATGAGTTCCAGGCCCTGGGCGTCACTGAGTCCCATGCGCTCGGAAACCTCATGGAGTTTGTCCTTGCAGTGCTTCGGGATTGCGTAGTTGACCTGCACGTTGCTGATACCTGTGCCGCGTTTACGGCGAAGAACAGTTCCCATGACGCCCACACTAGCCATAGGGCTAGTGCAAAGTTTTCCGACACGCCGCGCCGCACGTCCGATGTGTCATTAAGTACGACAACGTGGAGGCTATGTTCCCCGCAGGAAATCCAGGTAAGTGTTTATGGCTGCTTCGCGGGCTTCCACATTCAACTTGTAGACGCGCCACCTGTCTGACTGGCCCTTACCCTCTGCCTGGTGGGAGGTCACGCCGCGCTGCGTCTCGATCTCTTTTAGATATCTCCAGACGGTCCGGTAATCCACATTTAGATCGCGACCAATTTCCCCGGAAGTTGCTCCATCGGGATGCTGGGCGAGGTATCGAAGGATCGATGTTCGGAGCGCGTTGACCCCAAGCATGTTCAAGGACCCCTCCGTGAGGCCAGGAATCGCGAGTGGGACATATTTCGGCACCTCCCTATTGTGTATCAAACTGTGCATTCCTGATGATATGCCATATAATGTGATATGACGATATGGCCCGAAACTCAGCTGCCAGCGTGGCGTGAGCTTCTGCACAGGGAGGCCGTGTGACAAGCACTTTTGGTCCAGTCTGTGGAGAATGACGAGCTGGTCAACGTCAGTTTTGTCGGTCGTTGCTGTTAGTTGTGGGAATGATGTTCTAGGGGGATGGGCAGATAGTGAAGACTTCATTGCCGTTCGGCACGGAGTGGCCGATGAACGGAGCTCTTCGTGATCGGGCCGCGCAGGTAAGCGAGAATTTCCGCTCGTGGGTTGATGGCTTGAACCTCCCGGACGATCAGGTGCGGGTGCTCTCTGAGCTTCTGGGCATGATGGACGCGCGGGAGTTCGTCGAAGGCAGGGCCGCGTGCGTGACGTATGAGGCCGAGGTCGCCCGGCTTACGGGGCTGGGAGACTCCCTGAACGCCGTCGTGGCCGACCTAGTGTCCGCCGGCTTGTTGACATCCCATCCCGCATCAGACGTTTTCCCAGACCGTCGCCCCGGCGTCGTTTTCCGTGTCCGCCGCCCGGACGTGGTCCTGACGGTGGAGGCTGCCGGGCCATTGTGGATGGCTGACTCCTGGGTGCGGCGGCGTTCTGCCGTTCGGTCCGCATCGTGAAGGGCGGCGCTGGGAGCGTAGGCCTGGCTGTAGGGGCTTTTCTTTTGGCCCCCATTCTGATTGTGGTGCTGTTCTTGGGTGCGGGTGGGGCTAAGGCTGCCTCCTCCTGTGGTGTGGCCGGCGGCAGTGTGGCCGTGGGTAGCATTCCGGCGAAGGCGGGTGCTTTCTCTGGTAAGCAGCTGGAGAACGCGGCCGCGATCATGAAGGCGGCGAAGGATCTTGGTCTGCCGGCGGCGGCTCAGATTCTTGGTGTGCAGGCCGCTATTGGGGAGTCCACGCTGAACGTCATCGACCACGGCGACGTGGCGGGCCCGGACTCACGCGGGCTGTTCCAGCAGCGGGACAACGGCGCGTGGGGCTCTTATTCGGACCGGATGGACCCCTACATCAGCGCCACGAGCTTCTTCAAGGCGCTGAGCAGGGTTGCTGGTTGGGAGCAGCTGGAGCCCAGTACGGCCATTCACCGCGTTCAGGGCAATGCCGTGGAGGACCACTACGCGCAGTTCCGTGCTCCTGCAGCTGAGGTAGTGAAGGCCCTGGGCGGGGAAGCCACGGCCGGGATTGATGCCAGCGGGGCATGCCCCAGCGCCGGGGGAGCTGTCTTGGGTGAACTCTCCGGTAAGTGGGTCCACCCGCTGCCCGGTGCGGTCATGAGTAGTGGCTATGGCCCCCGCGCTGCACCTGCCGGGACGGTTGGGGGAGTGCTGGCGAATTTCCACTATGGGATCGACTTCGCTACTCCCGGCCGCGCGGGAACCATCGTGGCGGTGACGGACATGAAGATCGTCAAGGTCCGCAACCTTGACGGCACGTTCGGCACGGGGGTGACCGGCCAAACCACGGACGGGAAGCTGACCATCGGCATGTACCACATGGAGGCCGGGTCAGTGAAGGTCAAGGAAGGCGACGTGGTGGCCGCCGGGACCCCGCTGGGAACCGAGGGGGCCACGGGCAACGTGACCGGGCGGCACCTGCACATGGAGTTCTTCCCAGGCGCCCTGCCCAACCCCATGGTCCCGATTAACCAGACCACCGACCCAGCACCGATCCTCAAAGCACAGGGAGTGAGCTTCTAATGAGCACCAAGAATTTCGGCCTTGTCCTCGCGGTCGCGGCCGCGGCCCTCACGGGCTGCGCTGCCCCGGCTTCGAACACCACTCCTCAGCCTGCCGAGTCGAGCAGCGCCGCAGTGGAGCTGCACGAACACGACGAGGATCACGGCGTGCCGGTCGTGACCTGGGATGCCTCGGCGGAAGCGGAGGTCAAGGCTCTTGCCATTGATCTGATGGGTAAGTTTGCCCGTCCGGACGTGACGGCACGGGCGTGGTTCGATGCGCTCCAGCCGCGCATGAGCGCCGATTATCAGGAGTCCGCGCAGTACATCGACCCTGGCCGGATCCCGGTCACCAAGATTCTCTCTGGCCCGGTCCTGGTCAGGGAGAAGGGGAACCCTATGTCGGTCACGGCGGAGTTCTCCACGAATAACGGCCCGTGGGTTCTCTCTCTCCACCGGTCAGGGCAGGAGGAACCGTGGCTGATTACTCGTGTCGCTCCAAAAGATTCCTAAGCAGCATCACCACTCCGAAAAGAAAGAGGTAGGCCCATGGCAATCGAAAAATCGCTGATCCAGCCGGAACCGGTGATCAGCGCCATCATCAACGGTGACAACACCGGAGTCCTGAAGATCAACGGGGAAGAACACCCCTACGAAGCCACCGACGTGAACGACCTGCGCCAGGCGCTCATGAAGCGCGTCATCGGAGAGGCAGCCACCCTCGGCCGCCCCGTCCGTGTGACCTCGATGGACGACACCGGGGTTTCCTACCTGGTGGTCTCACCGTCTGGTGAAGTCGAGGAAGAGCAGCCCGCAACGGTCCCGGAGGATGCCAGCGCGATCATTGAGCGCATCCCGTCCGCGCCCGCCGCGACAACCACGCTGGCGGCGGCTAGGTCCACTACGACCGTCGTCAGGGAGCCAGCCTCGGCCGCTGCACCAGCAGCGGCAGAGACTGTTACCCGCCGGTCTATCAGGGAAGCGGGGAGCTTCCTTGCTGCCCCCAGCGCCGTTGAGCCGGCTACTCAGGGATTCCGGGGTCTGCTGAACAGCCTGGGCCTGTCCCTCGCGCCGTCCGAGGATGAACTGAGCGAACGCGAGGATATCCGGCTGGCATCCAAGCACTTCGCCGGCACCCGAACCATTGCAGTGGTCAATCAGAAAGGCGGATCGAACAAGACACCCACCGTGGCTGGCTTGGCTGCCGTTTTCGGCCGCAACGGAGGCAGCGTCGTGGGGTGGGATAACAACCCCACGACAGGGACTTTGGGGTGGCGTACAGAGAAGGGCGACCATGCCAGGAGCGCACTGGACGTAATCGCCGCCGCTGATGCGCTGCTCTCGCCCACAGCCCAGTCGGCGGACATCAACGCGTTCGTACACCACCAGAGCACGGACAAGTACGACGTATTGCGCTCTGACGCTGATGTGGATGGCACGCACGAAGTAACCGCTGAAGAGGTTGACGTACTGCATCGGGTCGTCTCCAAGTACTACCGGCTGATCCTCATGGATTCAGGCAACAACCACCGAAGCGCCGAGTGGAACCGCATGATCGACCACGCGGACCAGCTGGTGGTTCCCACCACCAACGAAGAGGACCGGGTAGAGGCTGCTCTCCTGACATTGCAGGGCCTGGACCTGAAGGCTGAGCGCTCTGCCGAACTCGCTTCCAATGCCGTTGTGATCGTCTCGGAACGGCAAAGAGGCGAGGCCCGGCTCTCGCAGGAGACGGCAGAGAAGTTCCGGCCCTACGTCCGGGATGTGGTTGTGGTGCCCTTTGATGAGGCGTTGAAGTCCGGTCAGATCCGTTTCGGCGCCCTCCAGCCTGCAACGCGCAGGGCGTGGTTGCGGGCGGCAGCAGCGGTGGCGCGTGGGCTATGAACGTGACCGAAAAGACCGAGAACGTCAGTCCCTGGGTGACGGCCGCACAAAGCATCGCACCGGAAGTCCGCGCGGCCGCACCTGAAGAGGAACCAACCCCGGCAGCCGAAGAACAGCCTGTCGGTTTCGTGGCCGCGCACGGCGGTGCCGGGGCCACGGCTTGGGCTTCGATCCTGGATGGTGCCGACCACGGCCAGCAGCTTCCCACGGACGGGACACCCGTGGTGCTTGTCGCCCGCGCCAGCCTGCACGGCATCGATGCGGCCAAAGCCGCCATTGCTGCCCACGGCCGGGCTGCGTTCAGCGCGGTCCTGATTGTCCCGGCCGTACCGGGACGGACCCCCAAGCTGATCCAGAACGAACTCAAGGTTCTAGCTGGTGCCGTTCCTCTGGTCCCCGCCCCCTGGGTTCCGGGGTTGCTGATCAAGCGCTCTGCACTGGCCGATTTCACTGATGTACCGGCAAAAGACCTGGCAAAGGTCCGAGCCGCACTTTCAATCACTAAAGGAGAAATGAAATGACTGTATTCACCAAACTCACCGACGTAGCAACCATGGTTGTAGCCGAAGCCAAGCCGCTCCCCGGCCCGGTCCAGGACGGCCTTGACACCGTTCTGATGTGGACCAAGATCATCGGCGGTTCCCTCGCCGTGCTGGGCCTGATGATCCTTTTCATCGGCCTGTTCTTCGCTCACCAGCGCGGCCGCGGTGAAGAGTTCATGGGCAAGGCCGGATGGTGGCTCACAGGCGCTATCGGCCTGGGTACCGCCAGCCTCCTCGGCGCACTGTTCGTCGGATAAGGAGGCGACCATGAGCAAGGTGCAGAACCCCCAAACGTTGAGGGGAAAGGTCGCGCTGTGGGCATCAGTCGCGTTGGTCTTCCTCGTCGCCATTCTGTTGTTCCTGATCCTGGTCAAACCAGCCGGAACGACACCGCCCAACCCGATAGCGGTAGAAACCACCAAAGCAACAGGTGATTGCGACGTGCCCGAAGGGGACACGTCCTCTAAGCCGGCCATGCCCAAAGACCTCCGCTGGGAAGCCGACAAGGGGTGGACGTGGCCCGTCTCGGACACCTACGGCCCCACCAAAACAAAAGACGGATTCCCTGTCTGCTTCGCCCGCTCACCCTTGGGTGCGGCACTCACCGCTGTGTCTATGAATGCGGCGGGGAACCTCATCAACGCACGCAAAGCGGGTGAGGTTTACGCGATCGATTCCCCTGGGAAGAAGGTTCTGCTGGACAAGACCCCGGACAAGGCCGCAGGAACCACTCCTGCAACCTTCGCCGGATTCATCGTGGACAGCTTCACCGGTGACGAAGCGTCAATAACGCTCGTCGTGGCTACCGCTGCGACTAGTTCAGGCTATGCCGGTCTTCCGCTCACCTTCCGCTGGGTTGACGGGGACTGGAAGCTCAAAGTTCTTGACGACGGCTCGACCTTTGTCGGCCAGCCGCCCGTTCCCGTCAAGGGCGGATTTGTGGAGTGGAGTGGTTCAAATGGCTGATTGCAATCCTTTGACGGATGGTTTGGCCTGCGTTGCCGGCAAAGTGGTTGGCGGTGTGGGGAACGCGGCCTCAGGTGCGGTGAACTCTGCCGTCGATTCGGGAGCCAACAGCCTGGGTGAAGCCATGATGGGCGCCTGGGATTCGATCATGAAGGGTTTCCTGACCTCCTGGCTGGATGCCGGGATGCTCGTCAGCCTGGACGGTGCCTCCATGCAGTGGCTGTCTGACCAGTTGCAGGTAATCAGCATCTTCCTGACGACGGTGGGAATCATGGTCGCCTGCATCTGGACTATGGTCCACGCCCGTGGGGATCAGGCAGTGAAGGCCTCGAAGGCCCTTTTCATGGTCTTCATGGTGACCACAGCCGGGACCGCGCTGATGCAGGTCGCCATCCCCGCTGGAGACGCCTTCGCGAAGTACATCCTCGACGAGGCCGGCGTGACCGTTAACGGTTATGACCAGCTCGGCCCGGCAGCCGGGGCCGTTGGTCAAATCGGTCCCGGCTTGGCGATTGTGGCCGGAATTTTCGGGGTGATCGCTACTTTGTTGCAGTGGATCATCATGATCGTCCGCGCCGTGGTCCTGCCTTTGCTGGTCGCTGTGTGGCCGGTCGCCGCTGCGGCGGCCATGATCCGCGGTGCCGAAGGTGGCTTCTCGACGGTCACTAAGTGGCTGATTGCTTTCCTGATTTATAAGCCTGTCGCGGCAATCATTTACGCGTTCGCGTGGAAGTTGAAGTCGGGTGATGACGGGATTGGAGGCGTCATCAACGGCATGTTGCTGCTGGTGCTGGCTGTTGCTGCCCTTCCGGCGCTTATGAAGCTCCTTAGCCCAGCGACGGCCGCGATGGGCTCAGCTGCTGGCGGGACCATGGCCATGGCTGCCGGCGCTGCTGTCGTCGGTGCCGCCGTGGCCGGGGGAGCGGCCGTTATGACCGGGGGCGGCTCTGCCGCCGCTGGCGCTTCCGCTGGGGGAACTGCGGGCCGGTTCAGTTCACCGTCTCCCGGCAATTCCACAGCGCAGGGTGCTTCACCAGACGTTTCCACGTCCGGCGGCTCAGGTGGTGGTTCCTCCTCTGGCCCGAGCGGTTCTACCGGCGGTGCTGGTCCGTCTGGGACACCTGGCGGTAGCGGCATTGCTGGTCCAAGCGGTGGTTCGCCTTCCTCGGGCGGGTTGGCCGCTGGCGGCGGTGCGTCGGCCGGGGCTTCCGGGCCCGGCTCGGGGCTTCAGGCTGCTTCTCAGTCTCTGGGCGGCGCTGTCGCTCAGGGAGCTAAAGACTCTGATGGAAAGGGAGTGTTGGGCTCATGAGCGATAACGCTGCACAGGAAAAATTCGGTAACTGGCTTCAGCCTGCTTCACCTGGTCTTTATGGCCTCAGCCTTCCCGCGCTGATCGTCTCGGCTGCGGGCCTGGTGTTTTCGCTGCTATTCATGATGAAGGGTCTGTATCTGGTGGCGCTGGTAGTGCTGCTGGTCACGGCCTTGATCGTGCTGTTTGGCATGGTGAAATTCGGCGGCCGGACGATCATCGGCAAAATCACCGATTCGCTGTCCCTGGCTACCCGGAAGTCCTCCGGCTCGGCGTTCTACGTCACAGGGGCGCTGTCCACGCTTCCGCCGGAAGACGCGGAGCGCCTGCCCGGTGCCCTGCTGGACGTGGACACGATTTCAGGTACTGACGGCTTGGGCCGGAAGTACTCGCTGCTTCACCACAAAGCCGTGAACCAGCTGGCAGCCGTATTCGGCTGCTCCCCGGACGGGGCCTCGATGCAGGAACAATCCATGGTCAACGCCCAGGTCTCCAAGTACGGCAGCTGGCTCTCTTCCCTGAGCGTGGAAGAAGGCCTGACGGGGGCCACGGTTGTGGTCGATTCAGCCTCGGAATCCTCAGCCGGGACATGCGCAGCAATCCGTGACGACGTCGCCCCTGGTGGCCCGGCCTTCGCCAAGGAAGTCCTGGACCACGCGGTGGGAACCCTGCCCGCACGCTCGGCCGTGCTGAACGTCTACGCCACGATGGTCTGGGATGCAGCAACGCTGGGTGCAACCGATAAGGACGTGTCCTCTGCCGTAGCTGAGGTAGCCGCCCGCCTTCCTGGCCAAAGCGAAATGCTCCGTGATGCCGGCGCCGGCACACCCGAACCACTGGTGGAAGAAGAACTCGCCCACGTCGCGCAGCTGGCGTACCAGCCGATGCGCGATCAGGAAATGGCTTTGGATGCTCTCCAAGGCCGCCAGGCGGTCAAGGACTGGGAGCATGCCGGGCCGGGGTTCTTCGATGACTCACAGGGCCGCGTGGTGTTCCACGATGGCGTTGCGTCGATGACGCTGATGATGACTGTTCCTCCGGGCGCGCACATAACCTCGCGCAGTTTTGACCGGATTTTCGGGCCGAACGCGAAGTTCCTCCGCAAGCGCGTTGCACTGTTCTACCGTCCCGTGGACCCCGGTAGCGGGGCCAGAATCGTGGACAAGCTGGTGAAAACCGCTGATTGGAAGATCAGCACCCGCAAGGGCCGGCCCACGTCCTGGGACCGGGCGGCCAAGGCTGTAGCCGAAAAGACTGAAGAGGAGCTGGCGCAGGGTGCCAGGCTGTCGCTGTTTTCGATGATGGTCACCGTGACGTTTGCCCCGGATCAGAAGTCTTATCGGGACGCACTGAATCAGGTGAAGTCCCTGATGAACCAGCTGATCATGCCGTACCGGTTCGTGGAGCACGCCGGTTCGGCCGCGTTCCACACCACCCTTCCGTTCGGCGTTCTTCCTTGGCGGTACAGCACTACGCCCCTCTGGATCGGAAGTGGCACCAAATGAGTAAGCGCGGTAGCGAAGTGAATCACGTCAAAACATCCAAGGGCTTTACCGGGTTTGGCGGCGGCCGATGGGGCAAGCGCCCAGCGCCGCCTCAGTGGTATTCGTCCTCGACCCAGCTGTGCGGGATTTATCCGTTTTCGGCCGGCACGTCCCGGCCGAACGTCGGGACTCCGCTGGGCCGGGATATGAACGTGGGCACCGCCGTGGCCGGGGACATGAAGACCTGGTACGACGCGGGCCTGATTTCCTCACCCTCGATGATGCTCTTTGGCCTGAACGGGAACGGCAAGTCCTCGGTCGCGCAGCGGTTCATCTACTCCATGGCCGCGCGCGGCATCGTCCCGATGGTCTTTGACCCGCTGAAAAACGAATACCGCGAAGCCATCGAAAAGATGGGCGGCACGGTGTTCAGCGTCGGCCCGCGCGGGAAAGACAGGATCAATCTCCTGCACCTCGGGGCATTGGGGGATGCCGCTGCAAGGATCGGCGGTGTCCTGGGTGAGGAAATGCGGCAGGAGGCCATCGGCAAGGCCGTGGACATGGTTGCCCTGGTCGTCCAGATCAACCGCGGCCTACCGCTGGCCGACAGTGAAGATGCGGTACTGGCCCTGCTGGTGCGCTCGGTCATCAACCGGGTCCGCAGGCCTTCCCTGTATGACCTGAAAGCGGCGTTCCTGAACCCGCCGCCGGAAGTCCTCTCGGCGGTGGCCTGCAACGATGCTCAGCAGTTCCTCACGGAGTACCGGACGTTGCACCTGTCCGTGCTGGCCGTCCTCAACGGCGAAATGGGGCCGCTGATTGGCGGCAGCGAATCCATGAGCATTCCCGTGGGAAATCCCGGCGGGTTCTGCTTCGATACCTCCTCAATCCCGGACTCGAACACGAAGCTGCTCTCGGCCGCGATGCTCGCCACCTGGAACATCGGCTTCTCGGCCATCGACGCGCACTGGGAACTGTCCCAGTATGACCCGTCCGTGCACTGGGGCGGTTACCTGTCCGTGCAGGACGAGTTCTGGTACCCGATGCGGGCCTGTGAGGGCATCATCGACCGGGCCGACCGGGTCGGGCGGACTAACAGGGGTAAGGGTGTAGCAGAGCTGAAGATCACGCACAGCCCCAAGGACTTCCTGTCCCTGCCCAACGCAAAGGACCGGGCCACGGCCAAGGGCTTCGCCCAGCGCAGCGGCCTCCTGGGCCTCATGGCCCTGTCCCTGGATGACCTGCACGAGCTCAGCGCGGTCCAGCCGCTCAACGCCAAGGAAATCGAGACGGTATCCGGTTTCAACGCACCGCCGGACTGGAAGCCGAAGCTGAACGCTGACGGAACCCCCGCCGCCCCTCCGGGCGCGGGAAAGATCCTCCTGAAGGTCCCCGGCCGGGTGGGTATCCCGGTGCAGATGACCCTGACTGAGATCGAGAAGAAGCATCACGTCACCGACGAACGCAGTAACCGGTTCGTTCGGACGGAAGAAGAGGAGGCTGCCTGATGGGTGCGCCAACACGGGCGCGGTACCTGCGCCGTAAAAACGCTGCAACGACGGCCGGCATGGCCGTGCTGGTCGGAGTGCTGCTGTCCGTGGTGGGCGGCCTGAGTGTTGGCGGGTTCTACGTCACCGGGACGTGGGCCAACCCGCCGGTCATCATCCAGGAGCTGGTGAAGGGCCCGCGTCAATTCTCGGGCCTGTACGTCGCCGGGATAGCCACCGTTGCGGTGGCTCTGGCCGCCCTGATCGTGGGTGGTTGGCTATTGCTGCGGAAGCTCGCCCCCCGCTCCTCGTGGGTAGACGCGGCGGCCCGGCACATGGCAACGGCCAAAGAGGTCAAGTCACTCTCGGTCAAGAGCGCATTGGCCGACAACCGGAAGATGAAATGCCAGGCCGAAGGCTGGCCCGGCTTCGAACTGGGCAAGATCATCCCCACCTCCCAGCCGTTGTACGCGAACGCTGAACTTGTCGGGCTGATCTTTGCCGGCCCTCGTGCCGGGAAGTCCGCCTCCTACGCGGTGCCTTTCATCCTTGAATCCCCTGGTGCGGTGATCGTGACGGAGAACAAGCGGTTCCTTACCGATGCCACCCGTGACGTGCGGGCCAAGAACGGCGGGAACATCTGGGTCTTTGACCCGCAGAGAATCGTTGGGGAGAAACCCACCTGGTGGTGGAATCCGCTCTCGATGGTCCATGACGCGGCCAGCGCGTGGACGCTGGCTGACACGTTCGCGAAGGCCGAGATGGAATCGGTGGGAGAGAAGGGCTTCCAGTTCTTCGAGCTCCGCGCCACGCAGCTGCTTCGCGGGTTCTTCCTCGCGGCCGCCGTGAAGGGCCTGCCCCTGTCCACGGTGCAGGCCTGGATTTCTGACCGGGACGTGCGGGAGCCCGAAGCGATTGCCATCCTGAACGAGACGCGCCATGTGGAGGTCCTGAACCAGCTGGCGAGCATCTTCTCCCCGGACTCGCTGCCCGAACGCTCCGGTGTGTTCTCCACGGCGCAGATCATGACTGAGTGCCTGACCAATCAGGAGATTTCCCGGTGGGTCAATCCTGCTGAGGGTGATGTCGTGGCTTCCCCCGAGATTGAGGGCTCCGTGTACCGGGGTCGGCCCCATTTCAACCCGGCAGAGTTCGTCCGGGGCAACGACACCCTGTATTCGCTCTCCAAGGACTCCGCCGGTGGCGGGCGCGCCCTCGTAACGGCCATGGCCGTGGCCGTCCTGGAAGCAGCCGTTGAGTACGCCACAGAATGCCCTGGCGGGCGACTGCCGGTGCCCTTAGCGGCCATCCTGGATGAAGCGGCCAACGTATGCCGCTGGTCCAAGCTCCCCAAGGAATACTCCCACTTCGGCTCACGCGGAATCCTCGTGGCCACCATTCTGCAGTCCTACTCCCAGGGTGAATCCGTCTGGGGCGAAAAGGGCATGGAAGCGCTCTATCAGGCCGCGAACTGGATTCTGTACCTGGGCGGGAACAAGCCGGGGCCGTTCCTGTCCAAAACCTCCGAAGCCGTGGGGGATTACTACTACACAACTCCCGGTTCACCCGGATCCAAGAACTCCCCACGAGGCCCCGAACAGGAACACCGGGACCGGATCTTCGATGTAGCCGAACTCGCCGCACTCCCCAAGGGCCGGGGCATCCTCATCACCGGCCAGAACCGCGCTGCCCTGGTCAAGTCCACCCCGTGGATGTGGACCAAGCACGAAGAAGCCGTCAAGGCTTCCCTGCACGCCCATGACCCACAGGCAGACCGCACCATCAGTGATGCAGAGGCCGAAGCCGACGCCGTACGCCGCAATCCTGACCTCACACCGGTAGCGGCACCGTGAGCGACACCCAGTCAGTCTCGGAGCGGGTCCCGGAGGATGATCTTCCGGGATCCGGCCTGTTCTTCGATGACACAGCCAACGAACCTGATCCCAACGTGACGGCGGCCGCCGATCCCATTGCAGACGCAGCACCCGGCCCGGAGGAGTCAGCGGCTCTCAGCGCGTTGAGTACTGGCGGTGCCGCCCTGGCCGGGCTAGACGCCGCCGCCGTCGAGAAGCTGCTGACCAAAGTAGCTCTCCGCCGGTACACCAAGCGCATCGAGGAAGCAGTGGACGCCCGGCTCGATGACCTGGACTGGTCAGAAGTGGCCGCCGGCATCGAATCCCGTGTGGCAGGTCACGTGGCAGAAGCCGCCGGGGTCAACGCCGAAACCGGTGAAATCAGCGATAACCCGGCCGCCGCCCCGGACACGGAAGGTTCGGCCTCCGTCACTGAGGAGACCGAAGAGGCTCCCGAGCCAGCATTCCGCACCGTCTATGACTTCTACGAAGGCATCTACGGCCCCCTGTATGAGCACTTCGATTCCGCACCCGGCGTCATGGCCCAGCGCGGTACTACCGGGATCAGGTGGTGCCGGCAGTGGTGGAACCACCAATCGGTGATGATGCGCATGACCGCTCTGTGGCAGGGATACGAAGTCGCCTACGCCGAAGGCGGCGGGGCCGTCAGTACCTGGATGCTCGACCACGCAGACCGCCACTTCGACCGGATCATGGCCGAAGGCGGGCCGCTCTCCGAATGCCGGTCTGACCACGGCAACCAGATGGTCCGCTACCCCACCGACCCGCTGCCCGAAGGACTGAACCTCGACGCAACAACCGTCCCGCCAGCACACCCCGGCAACGACTAGCAAAGGAGCGCCTCTGAACAGGGAAGAACGCCGCCGCCGAGAACTGACCAGTCACAGCTTCTGCCGTGGCCGGCCCTGCAGGAAGTGAGGACCAAACTCACGCTCCACCAATACCTGTTCTTGGAAGGCCTACCTATATCTTTGAGTCAGACCAAACGAGAGACTTGCCATGCTTTTTGATGTGATCAACGCGTCTACCACGGATGAATCTGCCGCAACTACTTTTTCATCCGGACGCTCTGCCGTGCTCCTGGGTGACGCCGGGCAGATGCTTGACCGTGTGCCGAGTCGGACTGTCCGCTCCGTAGTTACGTCCCCGCCCTATTGGTCGTTAAGGGACTACAACCATGATGGGCAGATCGGCAGAGACGAGAGTCTTCCCGAGTTCATCAAATCCCTGACAGTCATCTTCGACAAAGTTTCTCGTGTACTCACCGACGATGGAACCTTATGGGTCAACCTCGGCGACAGCTATACCTCGGGCAACCGGGGTTACCGAGCCCCCGACAAAAAGAACGCAAATCGCGCCATGTCGGTCCGCCCCAAGACTCCCGAAGGCCTGAAGCCTAAAGACCTCATCGGTGTGCCGTGGATGTTCGCCTTCGCCATGCAACAGGCGGGGTGGTACCTCCGTAGCGACATCATTTGGTACAAGGAAAACACCCAACCCGAGTCGGTGAAGGACCGCCCAACGCGGAGCCACGAGCATGTTTTCCTGTTCAGCAAGAACGAGAAGTACCACTACGATATCGACGCCGTTAAAGGTCCTAACGGCCGCCGCTTGCGTGATGTATGGGAGATCAACACCAAGGGATATAACGGGGCACACTTCGCCGTCTACCCCGAAGAGCTCGTTCGCCGCTGCGCCCTGATCGGTTCAGAGCCCGGCGATTACATCCTCGATCCCTTCCTGGGCTCAGGCACGACCGGGGCTGTTGCCCATAAGCTCAATCGGAAATTCATCGGCTGCGAAATCAACGATGACTATCTCCCGCTCATCTCCGAAAGACTCTCTGAATCGTGACCACCCCTGCCCCCTCCGGCGACCGCAAAACCCAGCTGCACAGCAAAATTGAGGACTTGAACACTCAGGAAATCATCATCGTTGACAAGGTCGTTACATCCATCCTGGCGCCGGCCGAACACACAGTCCTAAAGGACTCCTGGCTCACCACCAAGGAGTGGGCCGAAGCCTTCCTCGCCCTGCTCAGAGTTCATCACGGGCTCAGCCGAGAACCGTTGGGGACGCTGCAATTCGAGGCAGCCTTCAACGATGCTTCCGAGGCGGCTGGCTGGACCGTAAGCGCCGCTGCGGGAGCTACGAACAGGTTCTTCGACACCGTAATTGTCCAGGACGGAACCAGGATGGTTCTTTCTCTGAAATCGACGGCCGCCAAGGGCCTCAAAGAAAATTGGGTGGAAATATCCAAGCTGACCGAGGGCGCCTGGATACAGGATGCCCGGAGGCAAGCCGAGCGGCGTGACCGCATTGTGGCGCTTTTCAAGGAATACCGGGACATAACGGATGGCATCGTCATTCTGCGGGCTTTCCGTGAAGAAGAGGGTGTCCGGTACCAGTTGGTGGAAATACCAACGTCACTGTTTGAGGCAGTCGACTCGTTGTCAGTAGAGAACGCCCAGAAGGGCACGATCCCGTTCCCCGCTGACGCCGTTGTTCCCATGTTCAAGATCGGTATTGACCGTTCCGACGCAAAAGTGAAGCTCCACGTTCACATCGGTGCCGCAACGATTCACGGACAGTGGAAGCTATCCGGGGAAAAGGAATCCCGTTAGACCTGGCAGCTGTCCGCTGGACGCAGCGGCACTGCCTACAGCTTGTCTATCCAGGTGTCCTCTTCGCGATTGTCCCAAGCCGATCCGGTGGATTTGGGCTTAGTCCGCTGTTCGATCGCCAGGAGTACCCGGCGCACCTCGACTGCATGCAGCTCACGCAGTGACGCAACATCGCGGATAACGACAGAGTTGATCAGATCCTTCCTATCCTCTTGCTCTGCGATACCGGCATCGTCAAAAGCTTGGCGGATCTGCTGGACCTGTTCCGGTCGAATGGGCAGATCCCGGAGAGCTTCTGGAGCTGGTTGGGAGGGGATATCAAAGAGTCCTGGTTCGTCGCTCACGAGAGACAATCTTACTGAGCGTGGACGGTGGCCCTCGTTCCGGCGGGACGACTTGTCCCGCAACGCCTTGCCGCTGGTCATGCAGAGTATGCCATGACCAGTATTCTCGTACTAGCTGATGCTGGAACCTCCTTTTCCAGCGGCCACTTTCCCCGATGGTGTAATGGCAGCACACTGGCCTTTGGAGCCGATAGTCGAGGTTCAAATCCTCGTCGGGGAGCTGTTGTTTGGCGGTTGTTCGCGCCTGCCATAAAAGGGAGTAGCCCCGCACACCAACGGTGTGCGGGGCTACTCCATGCGGTCCGGGAGTCAGCGGCCGCGCGTGCGGTTCTTGCTCTGTGCCTGTGCCTGACTGGCGTTCGCTCCACGGGTTTTACCGGCCTTCGCGCCCTTGCCGGCGGCGGCGTGGGTGATCGGGTATTTCTGGATTTTCTCGCCCTGCATGCGTGCCTTGACAGCCTCGGCGGGCACCCCGGCTGTCACGAGCTGCTGTTCCAACGCCGCACGGTGCTCAGCGGTCCCATAGGCGGCCGCCGCGCGGTCTTCCGCTACGTTGCCCGCACGTTCGTGGCTGGCCCCCTGGTGGGCCGCCGTGTCGGTCTTTACCTCGGCGTCGAGGGCTTCGGGGTGGCGGGCAAGGAACTCGTCCCGGTACCACTCCTCCTCCGCGTGAGAGGGCCCGCCCAGTTTGTCGCGTGCGGATTCGTCCTTGGCCTGATCAGCACGGGCGAACTCGGCCGTTGCAACAGCCTTATAGCCCTCGGCGTCTTTCCTGGCCTCGGTGGAACCGGCCGTATTGACCTGGCTATGTGCCTGTTGGGGGGTCCGTCCCTGCCGGGCAAGGAACTCCTGCCGGCGCTGCTCTGCCTCCCGTGCGCGAGTCTCGGCGCGGGCAGGCTCCCGGCCATCGAACCGCTTCTGCGCTGCAAGGAACTCCGGATCGAACGGCCGGACCTCCGGTGATCCGGCCGCCAGCCAGTCCTTCACCAGCTGGTCCTTGGCCTGCGGGTTGTTGGCCTGAACTTGCCCCAACACGTGGTCCTGGTAATCGGGGCTCTGCTGCATGATGGCCCACCGCTGGGCGGCAGCCTGGACGGCTTCCGGTGCCTGCACCGTGGACCGCTCTCCCGGACCCAGATTCAACCACGCCTCCACGGAAGCCTCCGGAGTGTGGGCTGCGTCGATGCGCTGCTGGTCCCGCACGACATCGGTAATGTCGAACCCGAAACGTTCCTGCAGCTGGGTCCGGATATTCTGCTCAGCCGACGCGGCCACCGGGTCGTGGTCCTTCCACGCCGTGGCAATCCGGTAGGCATCCACAATGTCTGCTTGCCCGGCCGATTCCCACCACTGGTTCCTGGCAGTCGGGGCCAGCGCGGTCGCGGCCGCCAGCTTCTCCGAATCGAACGCCAGCCGGTCCATCGCACCGCGCCGGCTGTTATCGGCCCGCGCCCGTTCGGCATGCTGCTGCCACGTCCGGGCCGCACTGGAACCAATCTGCGCGGCCATCGCCAACGCATGCTGGAAACTCTCTTCAACAAACCCATCCACGCCGTCAGTCTCGCTCAACGTCATCCCCCACCTTTCTGTTGATCCCTGCTCTGTTGTACTTTCTGGTCTGGTCCCTGTGTCGGTGCCCTGGACGCCTTGGGCACCGCGGCCTTCCCCTGGGCGGGGCGCGGACCTGTCGGCATGATCTTCTCTGCCTGGAGCCGTGCCCGGATTGCCTGCTCAGGCAGGCCGGCCGCCCGCAACTGCTCCTCCAGTACCTCGAGGCGCGGCCGTGGCTTTTGAACCGGCTCCGGTGCTTCACCGCGTGCGGCCACTACGGGCCGGTCAAGTACGGCCACCGCTGCATCCGCAGTGCTCTTCATGGGCGCGGTGCCACCGAAGTGGGGCCGTATCGGGTTGCCGTCCACCGACAGGTAAGCCCGCTGCACGGCCGTCAGGTTCTGCCGAACCTCACGGGCCAGCCGGTCGGATGTGTGCCCGTAATCATGGGCCTTGAACGCCTTCCCCAACTGGGTCCCGAAATCACTCCATGCGGCCAGAACGGCCGACGCCCCGGCCCGTCTGGACAGGCTGATGGCCTGGTGCGTTGCGATCCCGGCAATAATCTCGCGGGTGGGCAGCACGGCTCGTTTAGGTTCTTCGGCCAGCTGCGCGTGCCTGGCGAAAAGATCGGCGGCGGCCGCGAGGTTCTTGGCCGCTGCGTCTCCCTCTGCCCCGGCTGCGACACTCCACGCCGAGAGCACTCCTGCACCCTGCCGGGCGATCTGCGCGAACCGTGCCGGGTCGGTTCCCTGCACGTCGCGGAATAGCGCGGCGGCGTCTTTCATCTCCCGGAAGAAGCCGTTCACAACCTCGGCGGACACCACGTCCGAACCGGCGGGGACGGCGGTAGCGAATGCCTTGTTCTTCCCTGCGGCTTTCCATTCCGGGACGGCGGCCGCGGGGTCAGCTTCGGGCCACTGTCCGCGCAGCGCTGGCAACGCCAAATCCTTTGCCAGGGTTCCGCCGCCGTACCAGATAGGACGCTCCCCCGATTGCGGCCGGAACGCTACCGAATATCCGGCAACTGTCCTGGTGCTGCCCTTGGCGAAGTAGGGCCGAACTAACAGGCCCGAGCCTCGGAGCCGCTGCACATACTCAGCTTCCGAACGTGCTCCAGCGCCTGCTCCGCGCAACCGCCGGGCAAGCTCCACGCGCGGTTGCTCGATGGTCCGCTGCACCCCGATCAGGTGATCACGGGCGGTCTTGTCCAGCATTGCCCAGGGCACCATGGACTGGTTGTTCTTAGCTTCGCGCCCGTACGCTGCTTCGGCACGTCGGCGGGCCAGTGATTCCAGCTCCCCCGGCTTGGTTCCCTTGGTCTTAAGACCCTGCCCGAGCACGCGCAGGCCGAGGTCTTTCTCGATCACGCGGGCGGCCTTCTGGGATTTGAACTTACTCTTGTAATCGCTCCACCATGTGCCGTCCTCGCGGATCATGGAGATAGCCAGGTGAACGTGGTCGTTGCCGTTCTTACTCAGCCCGTGGCGGATGGAAACCCATCGGCACCCGGCTTTCCCGTCCGCGCCGTCCAAACCCATTTCGGAGACGAACTTCCGCGACACGGTTTCCCAAAACTCATCGTCACGCTGGCCCGACTCCCCCAGCTGGTCCGGGTCCAGCGACAACGAAACATGCAGCACGTGATCGCGGTCGTCATCGGAGACCCGGAATGCCTTCTTGGGGAAGTTCATTTCGTGTCCCAAGGCACGAGTGTTTTCGGTATCGAGTTCCTGCCGGTCCAGCACGGATACGATCTGCTCCGACGCGCAGACCACATGCATGTTGGTGTGTTCGTTGGCCCGTCCGGGTCCGGCAAGGTATTGGATGAGGCCGAACATGCGGCTGCCGGTGCTGACGTTGGGAATCATCGCTGACCTAGATCCAAGAGTGTGTCATTGATGCGGGCGGCGGTGCGCTGCACGGCTTTGATAACGGCAGTTGCTTCTGCCGGAAACTCCCCCGTCGCGTTCGCGTGCTTCGCCAGCTGGTTCATGTTGTTACCCAACGCCCGCATCATGTTCCGGATCGCGGTCAGCTCCTCACGAACCTCAACGTCAAGCACAAACTGTTCCGCCATGCCCTGGGCCATCGCAGCGTCAAAGAGCAAGGCCGGCACCGTCTTACGGGCCTGCTCAGCCCGGACAACCAAAGCAGCGGCTTCTTCATCGGAAGCGGTCACCTGCCACGAATGAGGACGCCCGCCCTTCACATTCGCACGACGACGACGATCCGGCACGTTCCCTCCTCACGGTCACTGAAAAAGCCCAGCGCAGCGACCCCCAGACATGGGGGACGCAAACACCAGTTTGCCACCAACCGAGCGCGAAAGCGAGGTTGAAGCGGACTTATCGTAGATAAGTACCCAGCTTGCTCCGTTTCGGCTGCCTTCGTTGGTTTTCGCACCATTGGGTGTGCCCTCGCCAAAACCTCCCGACACGGCTGGGAGGAACGGTTAGGCTTGAGGTATGGATATCAACGACATAGCCGCAAGAGCGGCTGCAAAAATTGACGCTGCACGGGACGCGAAAGTGAACGCGGTGAAGACGGCAGCTGCCAGCGGCGTCGAACTCGCAGAAGCCGCCCAGCTGCTAGCGGCCGCAGAGCAGAAGTACGCCAAGGACTACCAGGCCGCCCTGCGCGCGGACTGGACCGAATCCGATCTGCGCGGCTTCGGCCTGGACGCCCCGACCAAGAAGGCCGGCGGCCGTCCACGTGGCACCAAGGCCGCCCGCCAGACGAAAGCAAATGACGACGCTTCACGCGAGAAAGAAATGATTGGCGCAACCAGCGACGGTGAGTAACCCCTCGCCCCCATTGGCACGGCAAAAGCTATCTCCTTCGGGGCTTTTCCCGCACACATGGGGACGACCGGACCCAACTGACCGCCTGCACACAACCACCACGTCACCAGCCGTCCTCACGTCCACCGGGGCGAGCGGTGGCCCGTGCACAGCCTCCGTAGAGTACCGGCCGGTCACGGGAGAGTTTCCCATGGTCCAAGCCATCGGGCAGCCGTCTCCCCTGGTCGTGGTGGCTGGGTTTTTTTCAGCCGGGACGACACACATTCGGTGTGCGGGGCCGGGGTCCGGAGCGATGGCACCGTAAGCCCTTGGGC
>NZ_JARESG010000033.1 GCF_029076445.1 Pseudarthrobacter naphthalenicus | reverse complement strand
CAACAAGGCCTGGAACAACTGAAGAACCGGGGGTTTTTCAATGAGGCAACGAAACCCTCAACCGGAGGTTTTCAGATGAGGCAACGAATAAGTCTTCCCGGAGGTATTGCAATGAGGCAACAGGGGGCGCCTCACAGCGTCCCGCCGCTGCGTCAGAGGGGTGCCTCAGAAGCGGCTGCAGCGGTGTCGGCCGGCGAGCGCCGCCGGCGGCTTGCCAGCAGGAACGGCACCGCGAACAGTCCGATCACCCCGCTCAGGGCCAGCGACAGGGAGTACCCGTACACGTCTGCCGTGCGGCCCATCACCGGCTGCACCACGATCCCGCCGCTGGATCCCATCAGGGAATCGAAGCTCAGCACTGTTGCCCGCTGCCTGGAGGAGATCATGTCATTGAGGTAGGCCTGCCGGACGGGCGTGGCTGCCGCGGTGACCAGCGCCCACAGGGTCAGCAGCAGCAATGCCACCCAAAACAGGCGGGTGAACCCCAGGGCCATCAGGAGGAGCCCGCCCAGCGCACTGGTGGCCACCAGGACCGTGGTCCGCTTGCGGACCAGCCGCCGGACGGTCGGTGCCAGCCAGCCGCCCACCACCTCGGCGCCGGCAACAATGGCCGCCGCGAGGCCGGCAATGGAGTAGGCCCGGGGGTCACCGAAGAGTTCGAGGAGGAACGGCTGGAGCGCGTAGAAGACGTAAATGCCGACGCCGGCGCTGAACGGCGCCGCGAGCATGATGTACCGGACGGGCGGGTTCTTCAGGCCGCCGTCGATGGATGCGGTCAGCACCGCCCTGGTGGCCTGCAGCGGATGCGGGGAGCGTTCCGGCGTGAACCCCACGTCATGCATCAGCAGGAACGCCACGGCAAACATTGACAGGAGCACTCCGACGCGCAGCAGGAACGGCACACCCAGGTTGGTGGCCTGGGCAATCACGCCGCCGGCCGCCGAGCCCACCAGCATGGCGATGCCTGACACCATCTGGCCCCTCCCGAGCACCGTCTCCAGGTTGCCTTCGTAGGCCGAGAAATGCAGGGCATCCACCAGCCAGGCCTCCACGGCTCCGGAAAAGAACGTAAAGCCCAGGCCCAGCAGGACCGACACCACCGCCCACGCCCAGAACGGCGCGGAGAGCTGCCAGAGGAGGTAGTAGAGGTACGTGGACACAGCCAGTGTGACCGTCCCGAGCAGGAACGATGCCCGGCGCCCCCAGCCGTCGGCGACCACCCCGGTAGGCACTTCAAAGAGCACCATCCCGGCGGTGAAAAATGCGTTGGCGGTGAAGGCCTCAAGGTTGGTCAGCCCGGCATCCAGCAGGAAGAGCGTGTTGATACCCCAGATGAACGAGGCCGCAAGGGTGTTGCCCAGCGTGAGGGTGAGGTAGATGCGCTGGATCTTGCGGGCGGCGGCGTTCACGGCAAAGCGGCTTGTCAGCTGCTGGGTACAGGCTCATGGCGCAGGTAGCGGCGCCGGAACCGGCCGGTTCCCGCAGTCAGCGCCCGCAGCTCCACCGCGTAGCGCACCAGTTCCTGGTCCGGGACGTCGGCATTGATTTCGGTCAGCTCGCCCTCTGCCGAGGCTGTGCCGGTCAGCCGTCCGCGGCGTCCGGAGAGGTCGCTCATGACGGCCCCCACATGCTCGTCCGAAACGGTGATGCTGACCGAGGAGACCGGTTCAAGGAGCTGGATACGGCCCGCCGCTGCCGCCTCCCGCAACGCCAGGGCACCGGCGGCCTGGAAGGCAGCGTCGGACGAATCAACGCTGTGGGCCTTGCCGCCCAGCAGGGTCACGCGCAGGTCCACCACCGGGAAGCCGGCGGCAAGCCCCTTCTGCATCTGGGCCCGCACGCCCTTCTCCACGGAGGAGATGAAGGTTCCGGGGATCACCCCGCCCACTGTCTTGTCCACAAACTCGAACCCGCCACCGCGCGCCAGCGGTTCCACAGTGATGTCGCAGACCGCGTACTGGCCGTGGCCGCCGGACTGCTTGACGTGCCGGCCATGGCCCTCCGCGGGGGCGGCGAATGTTTCCCGCAGGGGGGTCACCACGTCCTGCGTATGCAGTTTCACGCCCTGCTCGCGCAGCCTCTCCAGCACCACGTCCGCGTGGGCCTCACCCATGCACCACAGGATCAGCTGGTGTGTTTCGGCGTTCCGCTCCACCCGCAAGGTGGGGTCCCCCGCGGCAACTTTAGCCAGGCTCCGGGACAGGGCATCTTCGTCACTGCGCGAGTCAGCCTCCACGGCCACCGGCATCAGCGCTTCGGGTATTTCCCAGGTGGACAGCAGCAGCGGCTGTTCCCTGGCGGAGATGGTGTCGCCCGTCTCGGCACTTCCCAGTTTGGCGAGGGCACAGATGTCCCCGGCAACGCACTGCGATACGGGCCGGAGGTTGGCGCCCAGCGGGGAGTACAAATGTGTGACCCGCTCGTCCGTATCGTGATCCTGGTGGCCGCGGTCTGCCAGCCCGAACCCTGCAACATGCACCGGGGTGTCCTCCCGCAGGGTGCCCGAAAATACCCGGACCAGGCAGACCCGGCCCAGGAAGGGATCAACGGTGGTGCGGACCACCTCTGCGGCCAGCGGCCCGTCCGGATCACAGGACAGGTCGGCCGCCGGAGCGCCGGAGAGATCCGTGACCTTGGGCAGCCCGCGTTCCAGCGGCGACGGGAACGCCCGGGTCAGGACTTCCATGAGTTCGGCGGCCCCCAGGCCGGTGACGGCCGAGGTGGGAACCACCGGGAAAAACGAACCGCGGGCGACGGCGGTTTCCAGGTCCGTGACCAACACCTCAGTATCGATGTCCTCGCCACCGAGGTAGCGGTCCATCAGCGTCTCATCCTCGCTTTCGGCGATGATCCCCTCGATCAGCTGGCCCCGTGCAGCTTCCGAGCCGGCAAGCTCGCCGGGGTCCGCGTCCCGGGGCGGGGTGCCTGCTTCCCCCTCGGAGTAGTCAGAAACCGTGCCCTGCAGCAGTCCCAGCAGTCCGGTGATCTCTGCACCGCTCCTGACCGGGACGTAGAGCGGCACCACGGATTCGCCGAACGCCTGCCGGCAGGCGGCCAGGACCCCGTCGTAATCCGCCCGGGGATGGTCAACGCGGGTGATGGCCACGGCCCGCGGCATCCCCACGTGCTCGCATTCACCCCACAATGCCGTGGTGGTGGCGTCAATGCCATCCACGGCAGAGACAACAAAGAGGGCCGCGTCCGCCGCCCGCAGCCCTGCCCGCAGTTCCCCGATGAAGTCGGGATAGCCCGGCGTGTCCAGCAGGTTCACCTTGATGTCGTTGATGACCAGCGGCACCACGGCAAGCCCCACCGAGCGCTGTTGCCGGACGGCGGCGGGGTCCGAGTCGCTGATGGTGGTCCCGTCGGCGATGGAGCCTTTGCGGGAAATCATGCCGTGCGCGGCGAGGAGCGCCTCGATCAGCAGGGTCTTCCCGGCGCCCGAGTGCCCGATGAGGGCCACGTTGCGCACCTGGCCCGGGCTGTCTGCTGCGAGGCTGGCCGAAGCGTCTCCCCGCCGCGATTCGGGTCCGCTCCGCCCCGGTATCCGTGCCGCGTCCTTTGCGCCTTTCACTGACATGGGAACCTCCTGGCGTCTGCCGTGCACCGGGCCGAATCGTGTACTTTGATTCGACACCTTTGCGCTCTGATCGGCAATAGGTTCCCGCGCCATGGGGTTCCTTGCGGGAGGATAATGGCTGCCGGGAGACTGGCCTGAGGAGGTCCGTATGCAAGCGCCGCCGCCGCGCATCACCGTGGAGGTTCCGGTTCTGGCGGTGGGCTCCGGCCCGGCCGACTACGAGTCACTGGGTGGCCTCGTCGAGTCGCTCCGCAAGCCCCAGGGTCTTCACCTGACCCTGCTGCATGTTGGCATCCTCGAGGACCTGGCACGCGAGATTGAGGACTGGACCAAGGGCATCACCCCGGCAGACCACGCGGCCCGGGTAACGGTTCGCTGGCTGTATTCCTTGCCTGCGCTGGACGGCTTCGACGCAACCTCGGACCGGCTGATTGCGCTGGGCGGCGGCCGGATTGCCGGACTCGAAGTGCAGGTGCCGCAGCACGTGCACGACTACCAGGTTTCCCTGGTCCAGGGTCTGCGGGAACTGTTGGACGGACTCCTCGTGGACAACGTGGACGACTTCATTCTGGGTTCGCCGGCCTTGGGCTTCCGGTATCCCCATTGGGTGCCCCACGTCGCGGTCGGACGGCCGCCGCTGCGGGAACGCGGGCCGTGGGACATCCGGACGGTCTCTGTCTCCTGCGGCCCGTCCCGGATCCGGAACAGCCGGTTCCTGCCGGCCCCGGATTAGTGCCGGACATCCGCGAGAGAAATTAGGTCACGGGCACGCCGTCACGCACGAAGGTCCAGGGCGGTCAGGAGCCGGGCCATCGAGCCGCCCAGGTTCCACTCAACGGCGAGCCGCTCAAGTTCGGTCCGCGGTTCCCCGGTGACGGGCCGCAGTGCCGCCCCTGCCTCCTCCAGTGAGGGCAGCGCCAAATCACGCACCACGTTTACCACCGCAGGCGCCACCTGGAGATAGTCACTGGCAGCGCCAAGCTTGGCCCGCACAGAGGCGGACAGGCCGCTCCCCGGATCCGCCGCCGCGGCCAGCAATCCCTCCAGCGTGCCGTACTCGCCGAGGAGCGCCGCTGCCGTCTTCTCGCCGATGCCGGCAACACCCGGCAGCCCGTCCGAGGCGTCGCCGCGGAGGGTCGCGTAATCGGCATACTGTTTGGGCAGCACCCGGTACTTACCGGCCACGACGGCGTCAGTCAGGACCTCGAGGTTCCGCATGCCGCGCGCGGTATAGATGACCCGCACCTGGCGGTCGTCGTCAACAAGCTGGAAGAGGTCCCGATCGCCCGTCACCACGTCCACGGGAAGCCCGGCGGCGCTCGCATAGGTTCCCACAACGTCGTCGGCCTCGTGGTCCGCAGCCCCGACGACGGCGATGCCGGCGAGCTCCAGCACCCGGCGGATCATGGGAAGCTGTGCCTCGAGGGCGTCCGGCACCACCTCGAGGTCGGGGGCATTCGCCACCAACTCAGCCACCCGGTGCGCCTTGTAGGTCGGGATGAGGTCCACCCGCCACTGCGGCCGCCAGTCGTCGTCCCAGCACGCCACCAGATGCGTTGCCCGGTAATCAGTGGTGAGCCTGGCGATCATGTCCAGGAGGCCGCGGACGGCGTTGACCGGTGTGCCGTCGGCACGGCGGATGGTGTCGGGCAGGCCATAAAAGGCGCGGAAGTACAGGGACGCGGTATCGAGCAGCATCAGGCGTTGGGTCATAACTGATCCTGACACGGAAGCAGCCGTCGCAGGCAGAGGCCAGCGGCTTCCGCCCCGGACGCGGGTTTGGCCCCGGACCGGGGCCCGGGCTTATTCCGCGGCCTATTCCGTGGCTTCGAAAGTCTGGATGGTGCGGCGCTCCAACCGCGGGATGATCTGGGATGCACCGATGCTCTGGACATGGTCATAGTTGCGGTGGGCCGCAAAGCCGGCCGCATCCGTGTAGCGCTCCAGAATGACGATCTGGGCGGGGTCCTCCGTACTCTGGAAGAACTCATAGGACAGGTTGGCTTCTTCCGCGCGGGTGGCTGCAGCCATCTCGCCCAGCAGCCGAAGGACGGTTTCCGTTTCCTCGGGCTTAACCGTGTAGCGCACCACTACCTGGAAGTATGACTGTGCCATCTCAGCGTTCCTTGCTCCTTGGGTATCGACCCGGGGTGGAACCGGCGGCCACATCATCGTAGCCGCCCGACCGGTCTTCGAGCGGGAACGCCCCTGTAGAATCCGGGATTATGAGCTTCCACCCCGGCACCTCCACAGCAGGCGCCTCCACAGCAACCGTCCGTGCCATCTTCCTTGACGTCGACGGCACCTACGCGGACTACGGGGTGGTCCCCGAGGGCCATGTCCGGGTGGTCCGTGCCGCGCGCTCGGCCGGGCACAAGGTCCTGCTCTGCACCGGACGTCCTGTCTCCATGCTGCCGGCGAGCATTCTCGCGGCCGGCTTTGACGGCCTGGTGGCAAGTGCCGGCGCCTACGCCGAAGTGGACGGCGAGGTCCTGCTGAACCGCCGGTTCCCTGCCGGGCTCGCCGCCAGGACGATGGCCGTCCTGGACGGGCACCGGGCCGTCTACATCCTTGAAGCCCAGGATTCGCTGCATGTCGCCCCGGAAGCCGAGCCGCGGCTGCGGGCCATCATCGAAGAGCACTTCCGCCGCGCACCGGACGGACATGCGCAGGGCTCCTCCGCCATCCTTGGCTCCGTGCGCGCCACGTCAGAGCGCGCGGGCACGGCCTTCGCCAAAATATCGGTGTTCGAAGCACCGGTCCCGTTGGAGCAGATTGCCCGGGAAATCGGCGCCGGCATTGCCGTGGTGGCCAATTCAATCGCCAACGAGGGGCGGCACTCGGGCGAGCTGTACCAGAGCGGCATCAGCAAGGCCGACGGCGTTGCCGCCGTCATCGCCCGGCTGGGCATCGAACAGGAAAATACCGTCGCCGTGGGTGACGGCCAGAACGACCTGGAAATGATCGCTTTTGCGGGGGTGGGCATCGCCATTGAAGGGTCCTCGCCGGAGCTCCTCGCCCTGGCTGACCGGGTGGCGGCACCGCCGCACCGCGAAGGCCTGGTGGACGCGTTTGCCGAACTTGGCCTGATCTGAGGCATAACCCGGCGGACGCGCCCCGGACTCAGGAGTTCAGCGTGCCCCGGACGATGCTGACCGTTGAGTGCGCCGGGTTCCCGTCCAGCGGCTCGTCAGAGACATCCACCACGGGGAAGTCCGCCAGTTGCAGGCCGGCCGGCACCTCGAAGGTACCTGAGTCCGAATTCATCACGCCGAGGCTGACCAGGCGCGAGAGATCCGGAGCGATCAGCCAGACTTCCTGGTAGCCCCGGGCTTCGTCCTTGCTGAGTTTCACTTCCAGCATCCGGGAACCGTCCGGCTCCCTGACCACTTTCGCCGACCCGGTGGCGGAGTATTGGGCCAACGGTGTCAGCGTCGCCTGGGCAAGCGGTTCCGGGACCCGGTTCAGCGCCCACAGCCCAGCTCCGGCCACAAGCAGCGTGGCCGCAGCGGCGGCAAGCCAGGTGCCGGGACGCTGCCACCAGCGGTCCCGGCGGCGGCGCGCAGCACGTGCTGCGAGCGGCGCAGGCGCAGCCGGCTGCTCCGGTTCGGGACCCAGCGGATCTTCCTGCACTGCCTGGGACAGGCCCAGTTCCCGATGTATGCCGGCCCACACCTGCGGGCCGGGGACCTCAAGTCCGCTGGCGTCAGCAGGCGCCTTCACGGCGGTTACCGCGCGCCGCAGGGCCGCGTAGTCCGCCGAGCAGGCGGCGCAACCGCGCAGATGCTCCCGGCCCTCGTCGTCCAGCCAGTCGTCATACAGGGCAAGGAGGCTCAACCGGTCCGGATCAAGGTGCGGCATGGTCTACCTCCAATCTGTTTCTCAGGTGCGACAAGCTGCGTCGGATATGGCTCTTGACCGTACCAAGCGGAAGTGCCAGTCTCCGGGAAATCTGTTCGTGCGTGAGGTCTTCGAAGAAGGCGAGCTTCATGATGGACCCCTGAGGTTCACCGAGCCTGTCCAGTTCGCCGTCCAGGAGCAGCCTGTCCGCCAGAACCTCGGCTGCCTCCTGCCCCGGATCCGCCTCACCGGAACCCCGCACCCCGGCGACCGCCAGAACCTTCCGGATTTCCCGTGTGGAAGCGGCGTGGGCGTCGGCGATGACATTCCGGGTGATCCCGACGATCCAGGCGGGGAGCCGGGCCACCTGGGGGTTGAACGTGCCCCGGGACCGCCACACCCGGATGAAGACCTCCTGCGTGACGTCATCAGCCGCGGATCGGTCCCGCAGGGCCCGGAGGGCAAGCGTCTGCACGAGCGGCGCGAACTCACGGTAGGCCGCTGCCAGGACCTGCTCATCGCCGGCGATGAAGGAGGAGGTCAACGCGTCGTCCCATCCGGAGGACGCCTGGTCAGGGAGTGCCAACCTGGACTCCTTCCCGGCCCCGTTGACGAGAACCACGGCCTCATCAACGCTCACTGAGGAACCGCAGTGACAATCACATTGTCGCTGTAGTCCATTCGTTCGTCCAGCCACCGGCCGCCGCAGGTCACCACCTTCAGTTCGTGCGGACCCGCGCGGCGGAACAGCGAATCGCCGTCAAAACTGTCCTTGGCCATCAGGTCAACCGAGACCACCCGGTAGGTCAGGGCCGGCGCGTCCTTCCGTCCCACGCGGATCATCGTCCCCGCTGCCAGGGTCTTCAACCGGGAAAACGGTGCCAGGTCCGATTTTGTGTCGATGTGTCCGGCTATCACGGCGGTCCCGGCGGCAGCTCCGGGGGCCGCCCCGTACCGGTACCACCCGGCCTGGTCGAAGGTGTCCGGCAGTTCCATGGCTGCACCATCCGCCACACCCACGGGTACAACGGTCATGTTGATTGACGTGCCGGCCACCGTGAGGGAGGTCGGAACAGGCGGCGCCGCATCGGCCGGCGGCAGTGTGGCCGGCCGCACCGGGATCACGGCGGGAGGGCGGACCGTGGCAGTATCTCCGGGCGGCGCAGCTGCCGCGGGCGTGGAATCCCCGCCTGCCGCGCTTTGGTGCGTGGACGGCGCAGAGGGGGCGGCTGGAATGGCCGGGGCGCAGGCCGGAAGCAGCAGTGCCGCCGCAGCGGCCAGGGCAACCCGCCACGGAAGGCGGGCCCGACGGCGGGACTCACCTGCCGTCGTCGTGCGTGGCTTCATGACCGGCCTTTCCCGCCGTTGAGTCTCACGTGTGGGTGAACGGAGAGGCCTGCCGCCGGCGCGTACCGGCGGCAGGCACTCATACTGCTGTTGGCGAATTTGCTCCCCGGCTTACCCGCCGGCGCCTGATATCAGCGTGCCCGCAGCTCGGCAATGGTGCGCGCCATTCCGATGCCTCCCAGGAGCAGGACTACCGCCAAAACGCCGAATCCGATGGTGACCACAAGCGGGCCAGCCGATCCGCTGACCGGGACGCCGGTGCTGGCGGCTGCGGCCTTAGGTGAGCCGTCACGGGCTCCCGGTACTGAGGCCGGCGCCGAGTGCAGCCCGTCGATCGTCTGGACGGCCAGTTGGAGGTTCTTGTCCGCCAGGCTGCCCCAGGCGTAGACAATGGTGTGCGTGCCCTCGGAGACTGTGACATCGGCCGGCCCGATCACCGGGGCGGTGGTGCCGGTTGCTGCCACCGCAGCTGAGATGGTTCCCGGGCCCAGGCTGAGGGTCTGCCCGGCGGGGTTGGCCAGGTTGGACACCACAGGGGCGCCGCCCGCGAGCACATCAACGGCCGGGGCCGCGGCCAGGTGCCGCACGGTCAGCTTTCCCTTGCCCGCGTCAATCCGGGAGACGTCATTGGTAAAGAAGTTCGCGGCGGGCTTGCCGGTGGCGTCCAGGTTGGCCACCGCGGTGTAGTTCCCGCCCGCGGCGAGAGTCACGCTGACCGGACCGATGACGGGAGCCGAAGCATTGGCGGCGTCGGCGGCGGTGATGGCGAGTTCGTAGGCTCCGGCCGGCAGCGCCAGCGGGCCGGCAAGGCTGCCGGGGGCGAAATCATCCAGGGTGCGGGCGCCGTTGACCCAGACGTCCACCGTCAGTCCGGGCACTCCGTGCAGCACTGAAAGCCGGGCGTCCCCGCCGTCGGCCTGGGCAGGGCCGGCCAGGGCCATTGCTGCTGCAATTGCCACTGCTCCGGCTCCGGCCGTGAAAATGCTTCTGCGCATGTCCTTCTCCTCGTTTGGCCCGCGGGCGGGCTGCTTTGCTTACACCCCTACTACCGGGCCAACGATGGGTTTGGATGCAGGGCTGCCGGATTTGAACCACACCCACTTTCCTGACATGCTGTCAGAAAGATGCCGACAGCATGTCAGCAACTCTCTCATTCTCCTCTGAACCTAGGATTCCCCCATGTTCCTTGCACTCCGCGAACTCATCTTCGCGCGCGGCCGCTTCAGCCTGATGGGCGGTGTCATTGCGCTGATCGCCGTCCTCATGGTGATGCTCTCCGGCCTGTCCTCCGGCCTTGTCAATGACGGCGTGTCCGGCCTCAAGTCGATGCCGGTCACCGCCTTCGCCTTCGATGAAGGCACTAAGACCGATAACGCTTTCTCGCGCTCCGTCATCGATGACCGGCAGCTCAGCGCCTGGCGGGGCGTCGAGGGCGTGGCCGCCGCCGAGAAGATGGGCGTCGGCATGGCCAACGCAACCACCGATTCCGGGAAGCAGGTTGACCTCACGCTATTCGGCGTCCAGCCCGGATCCTTCCTGGAACCGACCCGTTCCGAAGGAGCCGGCCTCGGAGATACCGACGGCGTGGTGGTGTCCTCCACCGCCAAGGCCGAAGGCATCGACCTCGGAACGGTTCTGACGCTCGACCGGATCGGCACGAAGCTCAAGGTTGTCGGTTTCACCGACGGTCAGGCCACGTTCGGCCACGTCGATGTTGCGTATCTGCCCCTGAGGACCTGGCAGCTGATCGCCTCCGGTCAGGCGGCCGCCGGCGCTCCGAGCGCCGCGCAGCTGTCCGGACTCGATTTTGATACCGCCAGCGTGGTGGCCGTGCAGGCCAGCCCCGGCGCCAAGGTGGACCTCACCGCGGGCGATACCGCCGCCGGCACCTCCAGCAAGTCCCTCTCCGCGGCCTTCAATGCCTCACCCGGTTATGAAGCCGAAACCATGACCCTGAGCATGATCCAGGTGTTCCTCTACGCGATCTGCGCCCTGGTCGTGGGCGCGTTCTTCACCGTGTGGACGATCCAGCGCAAGCACGAAATCTCCGTATTGCGGGCCATGGGCGCGTCCACCGGCTACCTGCTGCGGGATGGACTGGCTCAGGCCGCGATCCTGCTGGTGGGATTCACGGCACTGGGCGTGGCTGCCGGGCTGGGCCTGGGCAGTGCCATGCCGGAAGCCATGCCGTTCGCTCTCGAGGCCGCACCCATCGCCAGCGCCACGGCCCTCACCATCGGCCTGGGCCTGCTGGGTGCCGCGGTGGCCGTGGTCCGAATTTCCCGGATCAACCCGCTCAATGCACTTGGAGGACAGCGATGACCAACCCCACACTCTCAGCAGCCGGCGCAGGCCTGGCCGGCACGCATCTCGGCACAGGCCTGTCCATCCGCCACGCCGTGATGGAACTGGGCGACGGTGACACCCGGGTGAGAGCCCTGGATGACGTCAGCCTCGACGTTGCCCCCGGCGAGTTCCTGGCCATCGTCGGGCCGTCCGGTTCCGGCAAATCCTCGCTGCTCGCCATCGCCGGCGCCCTGGCTTCCCCGGATTCGGGGACGGTCACCGTCAACGGCCAGGACCTCTCCCGGTTGAGCCAGGGCAAACGCGCCGCGTTCCGGCTGGCCAACATAGGTTTCGTCTTCCAGTCCGGCAACCTCATCCCGGCGCTGACCGCGGCGGACCAGCTCCGGCTGGTCAACAGGCTTGCCGGCGGACCGAAGCGCTTCGATCCGATGGCGCTGCTGGACTCCGTCGGCATGGCCCACCGCGCCGCCAACCGCCCCGGCCAGCTTTCCGGCGGCGAACGGCAGCGTGTAGGCATCGCGCGGGCACTTGTCTCCGGAGCGAAACTGCTCCTGGTGGATGAGCCCACCGCATCCCTGGACCGGGCACGCAGCCGCGAAGTGGTGGAGCTCCTTGCACGGCAAAGCCGCGAACATGGCGTCGCCACCGTCATGGTCACCCACGACCATGACGTCCTGGGCCACTGCGACCGGATCGTAGAAATGGTGGACGGCCGTTTAGGGCTTCCCGCACCGGTCAGCTAACACATCCGGGCCCGGAAACGACGATGGCGGCCTGCTCAGCGGGCCGCCGTCGCGCGTCGTAGTCTTGATGCGTACCCCAGCCAGTGTCAAAGGATCACCCAATGCCCAGAATAAGTGCCGCCACCGTAGCGGAGCACCGCGCCGCACAGGAACGCGCACTGCTGGACGCCGCCCACGAACTCCTGCAGGAAACCTCGGAAGCGCCCACGATGGCCGAGGTCGCCCTGCGGGCAGGACTGTCCCGGCCCAGCGTTTATCAGTACTTCGGCTCCCGCCAGGACCTCCTCCAGGCCCTGGTCCGCGACATTTTTCCGCGCTGGACCGAACGCGTCACCGGCGCCATGGCCGAGGCACCCACCAAAGCCGACCGCATCCTGGCCTACGCCACGGCCAACGTGGACCTCGTCGCCGAAGGAGCCCACGCCGTCGGCTCAGCATTGGCCACCCTGGCTCCCGGTGAGGAACTCGACGAGCAAGCCACGCGGATGCACCGGCAGCTCCAGGAACCGCTGATAGAAACCCTCACGGAGCTTGGGGTCGCCGACCCCGATTCACTGGCAGGGATGATCAACTCCGTTGTTCACGCCGGCACCCGCATGCTCGAATCAGGGCAGACGCTGGAGCAGGTCCACTCACACCTCAGGACCTTGCTTGGGCCGTTCGTGACAGAACACCGCGGCGGCCCGGTGTCAGTGCTGGCCCTTGATCACAAAGTAGGAACCGCGGATGGTGCCGGCCAGCTTTGACTTTTGCCGCGCGAATTTAAAGCTCGATGCCAGCTCCTCCGGAATCTCCATGCCGTCGGAGAGCTTGAACCCTACTGCCCGCTTGCTGCCATCCTCGATGCCGTACATCACGTTGATGGACAATCCGGACTCGTAGAACACATAGGCCATCCGCGTCCCGTCCACCTCGAAGTCCGAGACCTCCAGCGGACGGGCAGCGATGGAGATGTTGCGTTCGCTGGAGAGAACCCCGTGGATCCAGTCGAGTGTCCGGGGCGCTTCGTCCGCCGGCTGGACGGTGAAATCGTGATCGAACTTGTTCTTGAAGTACCGGGCCTCGTTGGCGCGCAGGCCGGCCAGTGCGTCGGCAACGGGTGACGACTCCAGCCCTACGGTGGAAACGTTCTTGAAATCGACTGTGTACGGCATGCATCCTCCTGGGAATTTTCCTTCCCACATCGTCGCAGATCCTGAACCTTCCGCGGCCATCGCCACCGCCGCCGGCGGGCATTCTTCAGCCGATGGGTGACGGAAGGCTTAGGAGGCCCAGTCGGCGTCGTCGTAGGGATGGTCGCGGAAGTGCGCCCTGAGGTACTCCCCCACCACGGCTGCTCCGAGGTCGCCGGCGTCGGGGGCAACCACCCGGCCGTCCACCCGGCGGGCCATCCGCTGGACAAACCGTTCGAGCCCGGGGTCGTTACCCAGCCGGAAGAACGTGGTCTGGGTGCCTGCCCGGCCAAGGCGGTCGAGCTCGGCGATAGTCAGGCGAATGGTTTCCGGGGCAGGCGGGTAGTCAAACCACGAGTCTCCGTCCGGGAGCAGGTGCGCGGTGGGCTCGCCGTCGGTCACCACCAGGAGGACGTGCTGCATGGACGGGTGCCGGCGGAAGAAGCGATTGGCGAGCAGCAGGCCGTGGTGCAGGTTTGTTCCCTGCTCCCGGCGGGAGGCCAATGCGGTAAGTTCACCGATGTCCCTGCTTTGCGCGTAGCGGCCGAAGGTGATCAGTTGCAGCCGGTCCCCTCGGAACCGGCTTGAAACCAGGTGGTGCAGGGCCAGTGCGGTGCGTTTCATCGGCACCCACCGCCCCTCGGCCGCCATGGAGAACGAGACGTCCACCAGCAGCACGACGGCGGCCTGGGTGCGTGCCTCCGTCTCCGCCACCTCGATGTCCCCGGCGCTGAGCCGCAACCCGCTGCCCGGATCGCCGCCGTCGGCCGTGGTCCGGCGGATGGCATTGGTGATGGTGCGGGTGACATCCCAGGGCTCCGCATCCCCGAACTCCCACTGCCGGCTGGACCCGGTCTGCTCACCTGCGGCGCCTGCCAGCCGGGTCTCCCGGCGCCCCTGCCGCCCGGAGAGCTGCTTGGCGGTATCGCGCAGCAGCGACCTGCCGAGCCGCCGCATCGCCTGCGGGGACAGCCGGAGGTCGCCGTCCGCCCCGCGCCGCAAGTAGCCGCCGTCCTGCATGGCGCGCTCGATCTCGGCGAGGGTGCGCGCTGTCACCGCGGCGTTCTGGCCGAGCTGCCGGGCGAGGGCATCCACATCCAGGTCATCCAAACGTGAGCCGTTGTAGGACTGGGAGAGCTGTTCGGACAGCTCGTCGAGTTCGGCGATGTCCTGGAGCACGCCGGTGCCATCCCCCAGCCCCAGGCCCTCCTGCCCCTCGAACCGTTCGGAGCCGGTCCAGTCCTCGCCGGGGCGCAGGGCCTGCAGGTTGGCATCGAGCCGGCCCAGCTGTGCCATGAGTTCGGGCGAGCCGAAGGCCTGGGCGGACAGGCTCATCAGCTCATCCCGCTGCTCCGGGGACATCGATTGCAGGAGCCGCTGGGCTGCGGCAGCACGTTGGGCAAGGGAATCAATCAGTTCCTCGACCGACTCCGGGTTCTCGGGGAAGAACTGGCCGTGCTTGGCCATGAACTTCTGGAAGTCCGCGTCGGTGTCCTCGCCGCGGCGGTGTTTGTCGAGCAGCCCGTTGAGGTCCTGCAGCATCTCGGCCACGGCCGCCCGGTCCTCCTCCGTAGCCCCCTCGAGTGCCTGTTTCATGCCGGCGAAACGCTGGTCGAGGACCTCGCGGCCCAGCAGATCCTTGATCCTGTCGTAGGCCTCCCGTGCCGTACTGGACTGCCAGTCGTAGGAGGCCAGCTCATTGACGGCTGCGGCCGTGGACCGGGGCAGGTTCTCCAGTTGCATCTCGCGGAAGGCGCGCTCGGTGTTGTCCATCATGGCGTCCCGGGCCAGTTGCTTGCGCTCCTCCAGGACGGCGGTATCCAGCAGCTTCTTCACCTCGTTCAGAGTGCCGTCCAGCCGGTGGCGGCTCAACAGGTCGCTGCGGCGCTGCTGAACCCGCCGGGCCAGGTCATCCAACCCTTCCATGTGCCGGCCGCCGCGCCGAAGGTATTCCTGCAGGGCGTGCCTGGGCGAATACCCGGCCATGACGTCCTCGGCCACGGCATCAAGGGCCTCGGCCAGGTCCACCGGAGGGGCAAGGGGGTCCGGCCCTCCCGTGTATCGGCCGTATTTGGAGGATCGGTGATGGAAGCTCATGATTCGTCTCTCTTCGGACTGCTAACCGTAGATGGTTTCCTCGTCGTCGGACTCCTTTGAGATCCGCCGGGCGAGGTAGAGACCTTCGAGGGCAAGCTCGATCGCCGCGGCACGCTGGCCGTCATTTTGGGCGCCGAGCCTGTTACTGATCTCGTCGTAAAGGGCTGACCCGTTGAGCGAGGGGAGGTTTTCCAGGAACTCGCGGGCGGTGACCTGATCTCCGGTGGTGACGGTCCGGTGTCCGTCCAGGGCGGCCACGAGCGGTCCCAGGTCCAGGCCCTGGTAGTGCGCCCGCACCGCCTCCGCTGTGGCCGTGCGCAGGAGGTGGTCAAGAACCGCCTGTTCGCGGCCCTCCTCCCCGGATTCGAACTCGATCTTGCCGGTCAGGACGTCAACAGCGGTTTCCAGGTCGATGATCCGCGCCACCGCCTTATCCTCGCCGCGCACACTGGCCCGGCGCAGGGCTGCGGCAGCAACCGTTTCGGCCCCCGCGATGGCGAACCGTGCCGAGACCCCGGAGGTCTGGTTGACGGCCGGCGACAACCTGAGGGCGCGGGTGTACCGGGCCAGTATTTCGAGGATAACCGGGGGGACGTCGGCAACGAGCTGGCCCTCCTGCCGGATCACGGCGACCTCGTCCTCGAGCTCAATGGGGTAGTGGGTGCGGATCTCCGCCCCGAAGCGGTCCTTCAGCGGCGTAATGATCCGCCCACGGTTGGTGTAGTCCTCCGGGTTGGCGGAGGCCACCACCAACACGTCAAGCGGCAGCCGCAGCACGTAGCCGCGGATCTGGATGTCGCGTTCCTCCATGACGTTCAACATCGATACCTGGATCCGCTCGGCGAGGTCCGGCAGTTCGTTGATGGCGACGATGCCTCGGTTGGAGCGCGGGATCAGGCCGTAATGGATGGTTTCGGGGTCTCCGAGCCGGCGGCCCTCGGCCACCCGCATGGGATCAACATCGCCGATCAGGTCGGCAACAGAGGTGTCCGGCGTCGCGAGCTTCTCGACGTAACGCTCCGAGCGGTGCCGCCACGCCACCCGCAGGCGGTCACCTTCGGTGAGGGCCCGGGCGCGCGACTGCTCGGTAATGGGTTCGTACGGGTGTTCGTTCAGTTCCGAGTCCTCGATCACCGGCGACCACTCGTCCAGCAGCCCGGCGAGGGTGCGCAGGAGCCGGGTCTTGCCCTGCCCGCGTTCACCGAGCAGGACGACGTCATGCCCGGCGATCAGGGCGCGTTCGAGCTGGGGCAGGACTGTCCGGCCGAATCCATATATCCCGGGCCACGGATCCCGGCCGGCGGCGAGCGCGGCCAGCAGATTGTCGCGGATCTCATGCCGCAGGTCTTTCCGGACATGGCCGGCGGCCCGCAACTCACCAACAGTAAAAACATCGGGGCGATCACTCACCTTTCTACGGTAGACCCCAAACCAGCAGGGAATCGAGCAATTCGCCACAATTCCTGCCCGGCCGGACGCGGGGAAGGTTACGCTGGATTTTGATGACTGCAGCCCCTCCCCCGGGACATCCGGCCCCGGCGCCGGACCCACAGGACACCCTGCTGCTGCTGGTGCGGCACGGTGCAACGCCCACCACCGGCATGGTGCTGCCGGGGCACGCCCCGGGACTGCATCTGTCCGACCGGGGACGCGACCAGGCCGCACGCGTGGCGGAACGCCTGGACGGCCTGCCCCTTGACGGCCTCTACTCCTCGCCGCTGGAACGCGCCCGCGAGACCGCCGCGCCCACGGCCGCCCGCAGGGGCCTGGAAGTGCGGGAACATGCCGGCCTGATCGAGTGCGACTTCGGGGACTGGACGGGCGCCGCGCTCGCCGACCTGGCGGTCCTTCCGCAGTGGCAGACCGTCCAGCACAATCCCTCGGCCTTCCGCTTCCCGAACGGGGAGAGCTTCGTGCAGATGCAGGCACGCGTGGTGGGGGCGCTCGAGGCACTTTGCGCCGCCAACCCCGGGGGCGTGGTTGTATGTTTTTCCCACGCCGACCCCATCAAGGCGGCTCTTGCCCACGCCCTGGGCACGCATTTGGACCTGCTCCAGCGGATTGTGGTCAGCCCCGGCTCCGTGTCCGCCATCTCCTTTGTGGCTGGCCGGGCACCGGCGGTGCTGCTGGTGAACTCCACCGCTGAACCGCTGAGTGGACTGAGGGTGCCGTGAACGTGCGGCCGACCGTGGAAGGGTGCGGCTGGTGCCCGGCCGCGAGCTGACCCTGCTGAACCAGGGCCGGGTGGAGGTGCTTGGCCGGATCCTCCGCAGCAGCAATGAGACCTTCCTGGTCCGGGTCTCCCGAGGGGCGGATTCCGGGCGTGCGGTCTACAAGCCTGAGGCCGGCGAGCGCCCGCTGTCCGATTTCCTGCCCGGGTTGTTTCGCCGGGAACGGGCGGCGTACCTGCTCAGCGAGTACCTGGCGTGGGGTCTGGTTCCCACCACGGTAATCCGCGACGACGCGCCACTGGGCATCGGGTCGCTGCAGTGGTTCGTCGAGTGCGACTTCCGGGAGCATTATTTCACCCTGTACGCTGACGCCCCGGAGACCCACCGCGAACTTGCCCGGATTGCCCTGTTCGACTACATCACCAACAACACGGACCGCAAGAGCGGGCACGTGCTGCGTGGCGACGACGGGCGGATCTGGGGAATCGATCACGGGCTGTGCTTCGCCGCGCCGTTCAAGCTCCGCACCGTCATCTGGGACTTCGCCGGAGAACCGATCCCCGGCGCCCTGCTTGAGGACCTCATTCCGCTCGCCGAGGCCGTGCCGGCCGAGGTGGCGGAACTTCTCACCCAGGCCGAGGTCGCCGCACTGCAGCGGAGGGTACGGCGGGTCCTGCTGGACGGGGTCCTGCCCGTGGACCAGACCGGCATGCGGTACCCGTGGCCGCTGGTGTGAGGTCAGGTGTGAGGTCAGGTGTGAGCTCAGGCCGGGGACGCCGCAAACCATGGCATCGGATCGGCCCTAACCGGCATCTGTCGGGGCGGCGCGGTGGTCTATCCCTGCGGCCAGGTCATCAATCCGGTCAAGAGCGGTAGTGAGCCGCTGGACTGTCTCCCACAGTTTCGGATGCTGCCCGCGGACCTCCTCGAGAGTGGCACCTGCGGACGTGAGCGCGCCGAGGTCAAAACTCACGTTGGTGCGTGCCCCGGTGACCGCGGCTCTGAGGGCACCGAACGCGACGACGACATCGGCAATGAGGGCAGGGTTGCCGTTGGCAGCGAGCCAGCCCAGATCCCCGATGGCTGCGATCGCCTGGTCGCCGAGCACTGCCGATGCCTTCGCAGCGTCCACGGAGGCCCGGTGGATGGCGTCCTCGCGGTCCGGTCCCGGCTCCTGGTGGAACGCCGCTCCGAAAGCCTGCGAGGCGGCGGCGTCCTCGTCGGCCAGCCGAAGGGCGGTCCGGCGGAGCAGCAGCGCCCGTTCATGGATAGCGTCGAGCTCCGTCCGCTGGTGCGGGTCGGGTTCGGTGTAGCCGGCAACCATCGCTGTCAACGACGCGGCGATGGCCAGCATGACTCCGGTCCCGGCGCCGCCGCCGGGCGAGCCGCTGGACTCTGCCAGCGCCCGGGTCCAATCCTCTACCGTGGTGCGTTGCGTGGTTACAGCATCAGCATCGTCCACGACACCATTTTGCCTGCTCACGTCCGTGTGGAGCCGGGTGGCGGCGCCGGCGAAGCGCGTTTTGTGCGACGCTGGGTGCATGGATCTGGAGGTGTCGCCCGCGCTCATCATTCCGGCGGCGGAACTGGGCTGGCGGTTCTCCCGTTCGTCGGGTCCAGGCGGCCAGCATGTCAACACCACGGACAGCCGGGCCGAGCTCTCATGGAACGTCAGTGGCTCCGCGGTGCTCTCGGAAAGCCAGCGCCTGGCGCTACTGGAGCGGCTCGGACCACGCCTGATCGGCGGCGTGATCACCGTGACCGCTTCCGAGCAGCGTTCCCAGCTGCGCAACCGCGAGCTCGCGCTGGCCAAGCTCGCTGACCTTGTGCGGGCTGCCCTTGCCCCGGAAGGTCCCCGCCGCCGGCCCACCAAACCCACGCGGGGATCGAAATACCGCCATCTTGCAGCCAAGCAGCAGCGGTCGGCAACCAAACAGCAACGACGGCGGCCTTCCGCCGAGTAGCGCGGGTTTCGCGCCGCTGCGGGCGCTAGGCCGGGCTCGGCCAGACCTGCTCTGCGAGCGCAAGGACCAGGCCGAGTGCGGGGTTGTCCGAGGGACGGGTCAGTTCTCCGGCACAGGGGCGTACATGACCAGATGCAGTTCCGGTGCATCCGAGGGCACCAGACGGTGCTGTTCGTAGACCAGCCGGCCGGCGTCGGGATGCAGGAACACCCGCTGCCGGGAGGCGAAGCGCTCCACGCCGCGGTCCGCCCAAAGCCGGGCAAACTCGGGGCTGGCCCCGGTCAGGCGGGAGATCAGGGCCGTGTGGGCGGCGGAGCCGAGCCGGGCTCCCGCTTCGGCACGGAATTCTGCGACGAAATGGCGGGAGGTCTCTTCCCAGTCCGGCAGCATGTCGCGCAGGTGCGGGTCGGTGAAGATGAGCCAGAGGAGATTCCTGTCCGCCGGGCCGATGGCCGCGATGCGCGAATACAGGCCGGCGTAGGCCCGGTTCCAGCCCGCAATCCCCCAGTCCGGGGCCACGGCAAAAGCCGGGAAGTCCAGGGAATCCAGGAGCCGCTGCACATGGGCGGGCGCTTCCTCGATCGGGACGATGTCCGCCGCCGGCACCGGGGCGTAGCCTCCCAGAGCCAGCAGGTACGCGTTCTCCGCTGCTGTCAGCTGCAGCACCCGCGCGATGGCTTCGAGGACCTGGCGGGAGGCGTTGATCTCCCGGCCCTGCTCGAGCCACGTGTACCAGGTGACACTCACGGCGGCAAAGGAGGCAACCTCCTCGCGGCGCAGCCCCTGGGTGCGGCTGCGCCCAATGGGCGGCAGCCCCAGCTCGGCCCGCACCAGATTTCCTCGCCGGTCACGCAGGAACTGCCCCAGCTCCCGCCGTCGTTCATCACTCACCCCAAAAATCTAGCACTCCCACTACTAGTACCAGGACCGTCTTCCACCGCAGCGGCGGCACTGGTTGACTGCTTCCATGCCTCCACTACGCTCACGAACAGTCACCCACGGCCGCAACATGGTCGGCGCACGCGCCCTGCTCCGCGCCGCCGGCGTCAACGGCGACGATTTCGGCAAGCCGATCATCGCCGTCGCCAACAGCTTCACCGAATTCGTCCCCGGCCACACGCACCTCCAGCCCGTGGGACGCATCGTTTCGGACGCCATCATTGAGGCCGGCGGCATCCCGCGCGAGTTCAACACCATCGCCGTCGATGACGGCATCGCCATGGGCCACGGCGGCATGCTGTACTCCCTGCCCTCGCGCGACCTGATCGCCGACTCGGTCGAGTACATGGTCAACGCGCACTGCGCCGACGCCCTGATCTGCATCTCCAACTGCGACAAGATCACCCCCGGCATGCTGATGGCCGCGCTGCGCCTGAACATCCCCACGGTTTTCGTCAGCGGCGGCCCGATGGAGGGCGGCACGGCCGTGCTGGTGGACGGCACCGTCCGGAAGCGCCTCAACCTGATCTCCGCCATCGCCGACGCCGTCAACGACTCCGTTTCCGATGAGGACCTGCTGCGGATCGAGGAAACCTCCTGCCCCACCTGCGGTTCCTGCTCGGGCATGTTCACGGCCAACTCCATGAACTGCCTCACCGAAGCATTGGGCCTCTCGCTGCCGGGAAACGGCACCACGCTGGCCACGCATACCGCACGCAAGGACCTGTACCAGGACGCCGGCAAGGCAATCGTGGACATCACCAACGCCTACTACGACGGCGACGACGAGTCCGTGCTGCCGCGGGCCATTGCCGGCCGCGCCGCGTTCGAAAACGCCATGACCATGGACATCGCCATGGGCGGCTCGTCCAACACCATCCTGCACCTGCTCGCCGCAGCCCAGGAGGCCGAGCTGGACTTCACGCTCGAGGACATCGATGCGATCTCGCGCCGCACCCCCTGCCTGACCAAGGTTGCCCCCAACGGCGACTACCTCGTCGAGGACGTCCACCGCGCCGGCGGCATCCCGGCCATCCTCGGTGAACTGGACCGCGGCGGGATGCTCAACCACGATGTGCGCTCCGTGCACGGCCCGGACCTGCGCTCCTGGCTGGACGACTGGGACATCCGCGGCGGCAAGGCGACCAACACCGCCGTCGAGCTGTTCCACGCGGCGCCCGGCTGCGTCCGCTCAGCCACTGCATTCTCCCAGTCCGAACGTTGGGACACGCTGGACACGGACAGCGCCAACGGCTGCGTCCGGTCCGTCGCCAATGCGCACACCGTGGAGGGCGGGCTGGCCGTGCTGCGGGGCAACATTTCGGTGGACGGCTGCGTGGTGAAGACCGCCGGCGTGGATGAATCGATCTTTAAGTTCTCCGGGCCGGCCGTGGTTTTCGAATCGCAGGACGACGCCGTGGAAGCCATCCTGAGCAAACGGATCGAGGCAGGCGACGTGGTGGTGATCCGCTACGAAGGCCCGCGCGGCGGCCCGGGCATGCAGGAAATGCTGTACCCGACGTCGTTCCTCAAGGGCCTGGGGCTCGGCGCCAAATGTGCGCTCATCACCGACGGCCGCTTCTCCGGCGGAACGTCAGGACTGTCCATCGGCCACATCTCTCCCGAGGCGGCCGCGGGAGGAGCCATCGCCCTCATCGAGGACGGCGACATCATCACCATCGACATCCCCGCGCGCTCCATCGCGGTGGAAGTGTCCGACGCCGAGCTTGACCGCCGCCGTGAACTGCTGGAGGCGGGCAGCGGCTACCGGCCCCGCAACCGTGAGCGGGCGGTCTCACCGGCGCTCCGGGCCTACGCCGCCTTCGCGCTCTCGGCGGACAAAGGGGCCGTGCGCCACGTGCCTCTCGAACCGCTCCCCGCGGCGGTGACAGTGGGCTGACAGGGGTTCGGGGAAGCGGCGGGTCACCTGGCAGTGTCCGCCGCTTCCTCCGCTTCTGCCGTTCCCCCCGAGTAGGACGCCGAGACGCGGCGGTACACCGGAGTCAGGAAGGCCAGCAGGGCGGCCACCACCATGATGATTCCGGCCACCAGGAACACCAGCGCTATGCCGCGCGAGGTGCCCTCGCCCAGCAGCGGGGCCAGCTGGGCCGCGCCCTCGGCCGACCGCGCATACGGGATGATCCAGAACTGGGCGATCGGCGCAATGAGGAAGGCCGTGATCGGTGCCGCCGCTGACTCAAACGCCATGGCGAACCCGAACACCCGGCCCTGCCGCGGCAGCGGCACCACCCGCTGGATGACTGTCTGCTCTGCAGCCTCCACAACGGGAACCAGGACCAGGTAGAGCCAGATGCCCGCGATGTACAGCCAGGCCCATTCCCGCACTGTGAACACGGCGCCGAGAACGCCCATCAGGATCACCGCGATGAGCATGGTGCGCAATGGATTGGACCCGAGCCCCAACTTGCCCACCAGCGCGCCGCCCACGATGAAGCCGGTGGCGCCCAGCGCGAAGTAGGTCCCCCAGAGCTCCACGGGGAACATCTCCAGGCCGTAGGGATCCATCAGCGCCATGTAGACCCCGCCGATAAAGTTGTTGAAGGTTGAAAACAGGATCAGCGCGAACAGGCCGGCGATGGCAAGCACGGCGGCGAGGGACCCGCGCAGGTCAAAGCTGCCGTGTGCATCCGTGGCCGCCGCACGCACCTCTTCGGGCATGCGCAGTGTGAGGAGGTGCGCGAAGGCCAGCGCGGTGAGCACGAGGGCGACGACGATGGTCCAGCCCATGCCCACCAGCCCCACGGATAATCCGGAGAGCACCGAAGTGACGATGAACATCAGCCCCTGCACCATGCCCACGAGCCCGTTGGCATTGGCCCGCCTGTCGGGCTCGATGAGAATAGTGACGGTGGTGGACAGGGCGATATTGCGCATGTTCTCCACCACCGCACCGACCAGGATGATCAGCGTGAAGAGCCAGAACCACGGCCCGGCCAGGTCCAGCAGCCTGGCGGCCGGTGTCAGCAGGAACATGACCCCCGCCAGCACAAACATCACCAGGGTGAACCCTGCGGCGAAGCGCATGACGGCCAGCTTGCGGTAGCGGTCCACGAAGGTGCCGAAGCCGATGCTGGAGAGCGCGATCAGCAGCATGTACAAACCACCCACCACGCCGGTGGCGATCACGTTGCGCGTCCCCAGGTACACCCAGAACGTCAGGGCGAACCACAGGTAACTGGTGGTGATATTGGCAAGGGCAGTATTCACCAGGATTCCGGTGAACGTGCGGGACCGCTGTGCCGGGCTGCGCAAGGACGTCATCCCGTCCGCTGTTCACCGGGTCCGCGGGCCGGCGGCCCGGTGAGCACCGTGGGGACGTACTCGAGCAGCTGGAGCCGGCCGTCGAAGGTCCTGCTTTCGACCATTTCGAGCGCGACGTCCGGATAGCCGTCGTAGATCCGCTCCCGTCCGGTGCGGCCGGTGATTACGGGGAACACCACCACCCGGAACCGGTCCACCAGACCGGCCGTCAGCAACGAGCGGGACAGGCTGAGGCTGCCCAGCGTGCTCAGCGTGCCGGTGCCGGTCCTTTTCATTTCCCTCACGGCCTCCACGGCGTCCCCGGTGACGAGCTCCGAGTTCGGCCAGGCCAGGGGCGCCGGCAAGGTGGCGGAGAAGATGATCTTGGTAACGGCGGCGAGGCCGGTCAGGCTCGCACCCTCTTCCCGGGAAAATGCGGAGCCGTCCGCTTCGGCGTCCGCCGCCATGCCGGACATCAGCCGGTAGGTGTTCGCCCCCATCAGGATCGTGTACCGCTTCGCCCCCTCCTCCTCAAGCCAGGCCAGGTATTCCGGCCCTTCCAGGCCCCACCAGCCCGGCCATCCCTCGGCGGAGGCATAGCCGTCCAGGGAGATAATCAGGTCCACCATCAGCTGTGCCGATGACGCCCGGGTGGTTGTCCCGCTCATGTCCGACTCCCCGTTCTGATCAAGCGCCGGCTTCCGCTGCGCCGCGTGCCGGATATGTTAACCCCGGGGCATCGGCCGTTCAAGGGTTCGCGTTGACTCATAGAAAACCTCCGCGTAGCCGGATACGTTGCCTCAATTGAAAACCTCCGCGTAGCGGCGTGGTTTCCGGCGGTGGCAGCGGATGCGGGTTATGCCCGTTTTCATGGAGCTCACTA
>NZ_JARESG010000032.1 GCF_029076445.1 Pseudarthrobacter naphthalenicus | reverse complement strand
GAGATCCTCCCGACGAACGCTGACCGGCATCACGCCTGACAAATCGCCCTCAGTCGTGGACGTCGTTGACACAACAAATCCGCGGCGTCCAGCGCATCAGTGTTGACAGCACCCAGATAACGCTGTGCACACTGCCCGGGACCGCCGCGACGTGGCGGGCGATGGTTTCGGCGTGGTGTGCGGTGTTCAGTGCACCGGAGCGCCAGCGCGCTTCGACGACGCAGGTGACTCCTGCGAGGGCCGCGATGATGCGGTTCCTCTGGAGGAAACGGTGCCTGGTAGGGGCCGTTCCCGGGGGGCAGTTCGGAGAGCGTCACGCCGTTGGCGCGGATCGCGGCCGCGAGGTCGGCGTTTCCGGACGGGTAGTCCCGGTCAAGTCCTCCGGCGAGGACGGCGATGGTGGCCGGGCCCTCTCCGGTGCTTCCGGCCACTGCGGCGCGGTGGGCGTGGGCGTCGATGCCGTAGGCGAGGCCGGAGATGACGCAGATCCCGCGCTGGGCCAGACCGTAGGCGATGTCTCCAGTGACGGCCGCGCCGTAGCTGGTGCTGTCCCGTGAGCCGGTCAGTGCCGCGCACCGGGACGGGGCGGGGATGCCGTTGCCGATGTTGCCCCGGTACCAGAGGCCCCACGGGGCATCGGGAAGGTCGTCCAGGCCGGTCGGCCAGTGCTCATCGCCGGGGACCAGGAAGCCGCCGCCGAGCCGTTCAATGGTGGCCAGGTCTTTCTCCGGGTCCAGGTCGTGGATGCGCGGTGCCCAGCGGCTGAGGCCTTCGGCCAGCTCGTCGGCGTCGACGTCCCAGAACGGGAAGGCCGGGCGGGCGCCGATGGCGATCCGCAGGGCGGCGTGTGCGCCGTGTTTGGCAACCAGCGCCCGGCCGACAAGGTCGCCTGGTTCAAAGAGGCGGGTCAGTGCGGCGCGTGCGGTGCGGTTTTCGTCGTTCATGGTGGTGCTCCTTCTTGCCGAGAAGTTCGGTGGGTGGGGCGGCTCGTGGTGACCGGCCAGCGTCCCCTCTCCCCCCGTTGTTTTTTGGTTGCTGGCAAGCTTGCTTGCTCGGCGGCCGACGGAGGCCTGTCTACCCGAAGGGCAAGGGGCGGGAAATTCCCGGAGGAAATCAGCGACGCAGGAGCGCCGGAGGGAAATTCCCGCACCGCGGGCCCCGACGAAGGAGGGGCTAGACGGGGTGGAGCGGACGCCTAGAATCCGAAGGACAGCAACCAGAAAACGTCGTAGACACACCAAGGTTCAGGGGGTCCGGAGCTCTGCGACGGCGCACCCTGGACCCAACAGCCGGCCGCGCCAGCGGACGCCCTTACGGGTGTGAGCCGTGGCGAACATGCTCCACCCGGACCACAGGGAGAACACCCGCTCGTGCGGCACCTGGGCCTGCCGCCGGCGGCAGGCCCCCCCGCACCTGGATCCTGCGGTATGGCGGTCCGCCGCCGGCCACCACGCACCCAGGCCAGCCCAGGGGCGGCGGACCGCCCACGGTGACCGGCCCCGAAGATCCGGTCACCCCGGGGGCATCCGGTACCGGCTCGGGAGCTCGGCGGCCGCTTCGGGCAGGTCGTCCGGGCCGTGGGCCTGCCCGTTCTTCCAGTGGAAGAACGCCTGTTCGGTGATCGCGTCCCACTGCCGGGCCTGGGTCCGGTAGTAGGTGCATGTCACGTCGCCCTCGCAGTACGTGGCGACCCCGAACAGCTTCCCGGTGTTATCCGTGGCAGCCGTTGCGGCCACGATGACATACGGCCACTGGCCTAGATCCCAGCCGTCGGACCCCCAGCCGGGCACAGCGACCCAGCCGTGCTGGCCGATCAGGTCCATCCAGTCCCACCCGTCGTTCATGTGGTAGTTCCCCAAGACGGTCACGCCGTCGATCGTTTCGCCGGTGTCCTTCGTGGTCACTGATGCGGTGCGGACTGCACTCATGGTGTTGCTCCTTCTTGCCGAGAAGTTCGGTGGGTGGGGCGGCTCGTGGTGACCGGCCAGCGTCCCCTCTCCCCCCGTTGTTTTTTGGCTGCTGGCGAAGCTTGCGGAGCTGTGCCCGTGGAGTCCGGTCTACCCGCAGGGCAAGAGGCGGAAAATCTTCGAAAGGAAATCAGCGACGTAGGAGCGCCGGAGAAGAATTTCCGCGGCGCAGGCCCCGACGAAGGAGGGGCTAGAGGGGCCGGAGCGGGTACGTACAATCCGAAGGACAGCAGCCCAAAAACGTCGTAGACAGACCAGGTTCAGGGGTCCGGAGCTCTGCGACGGCGCACCCTGGACCCAAACAGCCGGCCGCGAAGCGGACGCCCCCCGGCGTGGTCTTTAGGGTGAACGCCCTCGAAAAGGCTCCTCATCAGCGACAGTCCGGACCCGGGCGCCGGCCGGGAATGCCGCGATGCGGGATCCGGCCGAAGCAGAATGATGTTGTGAAGACGCAGATCCACCGAAAAGCACCGGAACCGGAGTGGGTGCTGATGTACCGGAAGGGCCTCCCCCCGACGAAGATCGCCGCCGTGACAGGGGCGCCCTTGGGTACCGTCCGCTACCACCTTGGCATCGCCGCGCAGGCCGAGCCAGGACTCCGGGCCGAGCACAAGGCAGCCCGGGGCGCTGTCACCCGGGAGACATCACGCGGGCTGCAGAACATGGCCGACACCATCACCTTCTACGAGAAGGAGGGCCGGCTCCCGACGACGGGAGGGAAGCCCGCCCGTGAACGGGCACTGGGTGCCTGGCTCACCTACCAGCGGAACGCTGCAGCCGCCGGCACCCTCTCCCCCGCCTACCGCGGAGGCCTGGCCGTCATCCCCGACTGGAACACCCCACCGACCCGGACCGAAGAGAACGCAGCCCGGTGGAACCTCCGGCTGGCCGAGCTCGTGAAATACCGGAAGGCCGGCAACGACTGGCCGCTGCACAAAAAGACCTCCACCGAGGAGGAATGGGTGCTGGGAGTCTGGCTCCACGGGCAGCGGATCAACCACCGCAACGGAATCCTGACCAGGAACCGAAAAGCACAACTGAACTCAGCCCTTCCCGGCTGGCGTGAAGGCAGGGCACGAAGCGGCGGCCGCCGCGCCGGTTCGCCGCCGATGTAACTGCCCCGCGATGGAAGGCCGGAAGCGCAGCAGTTCGCCAGCCCCGACCCACCGAAACCCCCTTGGCCGACTCACCACCGCCTGGCGCGGGGCCGGGAACGGGTTATGCCCACTGGCGGGCAGGTGGAGCCCTCCGCACAGCTCAAAGCTGTCCCCATTGGGTACAAACCGTTCCTTGTGGTGACCAGTGTCAGAGCCAGGGCGTATGGTTAACAGCGAATCGAACATATATTCGAAAAAGGTGTGTTGTGGGCGTGATTATTGGCCCCCGCGTGATAGAGGCGGGCGTGTCATTGTTGTCGGTGTTGGTCTCCCCGGGGCCGGTCGCGGCGGGGTACCCGTCGCCGGCGCAGGATTACTTTGACGGCCGCATCGACCTGAACGCGCACCTGATCAAGGACATCACCAGCACCTACGTGGTGCGGGTGTCCGGGGAGTCCATGACCGGCGCGGGGATCAGCGACGGGGACGAGCTGATCGTGAACCGGGCCCTGGAACCCAAGGACGGCTCTGTGGTCATCGCCGTGTTGGACGGGGAGCTGACGATCAAGCGGCTGCGGATCACCCCGACAGGGGTGGTGCTGCAGGCCGAGAACCCGGCGTACCCGGACATCGACGTGCCGGCGTTGTCGGACCTGACCATCTGGGGTACCGCGATCCGGTGTCTGCATCATGTCTAGGGGCCGGAATGTCTAAGCCGGTGCCGATGCGGCACATGCCCCAGATTGCGCATGTGGACGTGAACTGCTTCTACGCCTCCGCGGAGCGGGCGTTCGACCCTTCCCTGGAAGGCAAGCCCGTGATCGTATTGTCCAACAATGACGGGTGCGCAGTCACCCGCTCCCCCGAAGCCAAAGCCCTGGGCATCGCGATGGGCGAGCCCTGGTTCAAGCTCGCCCCCCGGGCCAAGGAATGGGGCCTCGTCGCACTGTCCAGCAACTACGAGCTGTACGGGGACATCAGTGCCAGGGTGATGGAACTGCTGGGCCGGTACTCGGCCTGGCTGGAGGTTTACAGCATCGACGAAGCCTTCCTCGGCGTCAAAGGCACCCCCGACGAGCTTTTGGCGATGGGCCGGTCCATGAAAGCGGCGGTCCGGCGGAACGTCGGCGTGCCGGTCTGTGTCGGGATCGCCCCGACAAAGACGCTGGCAAAGCTGGCCAACAAGTGGGCGAAAAACAACAAAGCCTTTGACGGCGTCTGCCACTGGGACTCCGTCCCCGCTGCGGCGCAGGAGACATTGCTGGGGCGGCTGTCCGTAGAGGAAGTGTGGGGCATCGCCGGACGGCTGACCAAGCGGCTGAACGTGATCGGCATCTTCACCATCGCCGACCTGGTCCGCGCGGACCCGGTCGCGATCCGGGACAAGTTCTCGGTCGTGATGATGCGCACCGTCCTGGAACTGCAGGGCACACCCTGCAGTTCCATGGAAGAGGAACGGATCGGGAGGGACCAACTGATCTTCTCCCGCTCCTTCGCCACACCCATCACCACAGCCGCCGGGATCCGCCAGGTCATGAGTGTGTACGGGCAGCAGGCATCGGCGCGGCTGTCCAAACACGGGCTGCAGGCCAAAGTCCTCACCGCGTTCGCCGGCACCTCGCACTTCAACCCCAACGACACCTCCTACCCCTCAGTTTGTGTGCCGCTGCCGACGCCCACCGCCGACCCGGTGATCCTGACCAAAGCCGGCCACGCGCTCCTGCCCCGGATTGTCGAGGGCGTCCGCTACGCCCGGGCAGGGATCATGCTCACCGACCTGCGGCCCACCGGCAACCAGGCACCACTGTCCCTGTTCGAGAACCCGCACGAGGAACGCCACATCGGAACCCTCCTGGAGGACGTCACCCGAAGGTACGGCCGCGGCTCCATCGGCCTGGGCCACGGCGGCATCCGGGCCGGGCCGGACTGGACCATGAAACGCGACATGCTCTCCCCCCGCTACACCACCCACTGGGACGAACTGCCCCTCGTCAAAGCCGCCTGACCACCACACCCCAGCACTACCAAGGAACAAACCCTCATGACCGTCACCACAGAACCCCCACCCGTGATGCACCCGTGGACGTCCGGTTCACACCCGCAGGCGCTCCCCTGGCCGTCCGCCACGACGGACAGGTTTGGGCCGTTGCCGAAGAACCTGTCCACTGGTTCACCAGGGACTCCTGGTGGGACACCCGCCGGAGCGCCCCGATGGGCGTCGGCAACGTCGTTGATATCGAGCACTGGAAGGTCCAAGTCCGCTACACGTCGGACTCGCCGCTGCGGACCTTCGAGCTGCGCCGGAACCCGCCGTCGGAGCAGTGGCTGCTGGAAGCTGTCACTGACAACTAGGCCCCGGCCTGCGTAGCGTTAGGCCATGGACCCACAGCCGGGTTGCCGGCCGGGCTTGTCCCCCGGTGACAGTCGCGTTGGCCCGTGCCGTCACCAAGACGCCGGTTGCAGTAAGGGCCGACGACCGCGCCACTTGATGGTCCCGGCAGGGCAAGGAACTGACGCGGTACTTCCCCGAACTCTGTTCAGCGGTCGCGTCGGCTGTTCCCCCAGGATGCGTGATCGACGGTGAAGCCGTGATCTGGAGCCAGGACATAGTGTGTACTGCTGGTCGACTCCCTGCCGCGGCTGGGGGAACGGACCAATGACGCCCCGTTCCTCCAGCCGAGGTCAGCCGATCATGCTCCAGTTGCCACAGCCTCGGCTGACGAACCCTTCACCTGCATAGACGGTGACCACCGGTCCCTGGGGCGCGAACGAGATGAAGTCATTGGCACTCGTTTCGCCCTGGGGGCTCGTGCGTTCCCAGTAGCAGTCGTGCACGCCGTTGGCCCCGGACGGGACGCTCACCTGGAAGGACCCGGCGGCGATGTCCCTGCCCACCACGAATGTTCCGTCCCCCATCGCGGTCTTCGGTGCAGGCGGCACACCACCTGCGACCCGTAACAGCTCCGCAACGAACGGGGCCTCCGGGCACATCGTCATTGCGGCTTTGGCCACGGCCCTGACCTTCGGCCCGCCCGAGGGGTATTCGCCGTACTTCGTGTCCCACCCGTCTTTGGGCGGGATGGCGCAGAGCAGCAAGACGCTCCCGTACGCCATATAGGGTGCACTGGCATCCCCGCCGTCGGCTCCGATCTGCTTCACAACAGCGGCCTCATCGGGTTCCAGTTCATACCGATCCATGTACCACTTGCCCCCGACGCGGAGGTCGCACGACTTGAACCGTGCGAAATCCGGGGCTTCCCAGATCTCCTGGAGCTTGGTGAATGACTTGTTATCTTTCGCCGTGATGGCGTTCTCCGACGCGGAGCATTTGAAGCTGTACCGCAGGGACCGGACCCTCGCAGCTTCCTTCACGGCCGCGGCCGCGGTGGCTTCCGCCTGGGTTGCCTCCAGGCTCAGGGCCACTGTTCCCCCGGCCTCGATCTCCGAGCCCGCCGCAGGGTCGGAGCTCACGACCATGAAGACGGCGTCTGGCGTCGCAGTGAATTTCACGCCGTCGCTGCCCACAGCCTCGTACTTGATGATGGCTTTGAACAGCAGGTCGCGGGCTTCCGAAAACGGTTTGCCGGCGACGTCGGGGACCTTCGTTAGCTTCACAGTCTTGGTGGGCGTCGGCGAAGCCGCCGGCTCAGCCGTCGGCGTACCGCACCCTGCCAACAGTAATCCGATGCACGCCGCAGCCACACCGATCATCCTGAACTTCACAACATCCCCCTTATTGCTAACCCCCATGTGCGCCCATCCTATGTGGCCGTGCAGGGACACCACGGGTCACCGGTGCATTCTGTCCTCGGGCGCCGCCAGCTCTGGAGTCCCGAATCGGGTAGTTCTAGCAGGGCAGGCATTGAGCGTGAACCGACAACCTTCCAGCTAGAGTCAGGTCGTGGCTAGTCATACCAAGAACCCCGTCGGCGAGACTCTGACCTGGACAGCGACCATCGGCGGGGTAGCAGCATTGATCGGAATGTTTTTTCCGCTCACCCAGGAGTTCCTCACAGCCACGGGGCTGTGGGGTTGGGTCGCATTCGCGACTTTATTGGGGCTGCTCCCGTGGCTCGTGCGCTTCTGGGCGAGTTCTCAGCTGCGCGCAAAGCAACTTGGTTTAAGGAGGGAGTGGGAGGCCGAACAATGGGCTCTTCAACGGGATAGCAAAGACTTGCTACTCGTGCGCGAGTGGCTGGGCGGCTGGGACCTCCACGGCGTCTTCCATGTCTACCTCGTCGAGCACATCCACTTTGGCCATCTGCCTTTGTGGTTCGTGCAGCAAATGGATGAGCGTAGATCTATGTGGGACAGAGATCCGCGCAAGCTTGAAAACCCTACTCTCCGAGAGGAGTGGGAGAGGTTCAGAATTGCGCTGGATGATTTCGCAGACAGAATCAACGAGAACATGTGGCTTGAAAGCCGAAGTAGGGCAGAACGCGAGGCCGGTGACAAAGCTTTCATGCACATTCCTCCGGAATGGAAGACACGTGACCATGTTCGGTACCACACAGCGGTAGACGAACTCAGCAAATGCCGTCAGGTGCTTGCTGCCTCTATGAGTTCGCTCCTTGGAACCTTGTACTCATATTCACCCGACGCAGGAAGCAAAGGATAAAAGGGGATTTCATGCCGATTGCGTCTCAGACCTGCTCGACGACGGGCTGCGCCAACCCGGCGGCCTTCACCACGCGAACGAAGCCGGCATGGTGCGAGCCGTGCCTTGTGGAGATCCTCGGTGAGCTGGGTATGGATCCAGTGACGGCGTTCCCTGGTAAGGCCGAACGCTGGCGCACCCGTTGCCGCCACTGCGGCGCCGAATGCGACTACAAGTTCGACTACCTCCTCGAACTGCGCATGCGCGATGAGCCCGCGTGCCGACGGTGCTACTGGGTCGACTGGACGCTTGAGGCCGACATCATCTCCCGAAGCCGGGACACCGTCAGCAGGGCTCAAGTTGCGGAACACTTGGCGCGGAACGGTTTCGAGCCGGTCGAAGAGATTGTGGACCTGCCCAGCGGGGGATGGCCAATTATCACCCGCTGCACACGGTGTGGCATCCAGCAGGCCGAACGAATGGGCGACATTGGCTGGGGGTGTGTCTGCACACGCAATGGGAAGTCGAGCAGCTCCCTCGCGGAAAAGCCTCGCAGGGCCAAGAACCTATTCATCGACTCCGAGAACCCTGCTTTGGCCTGGTGGAACCATGACCTCAACGACGTCTCGGTCTTGGCAACCATTACTGCACGCGCCCATAGGGAATGCCACTGGGGGTGCCCGTCGTGTGGACACTGCTTCACTGCCGCCGTGTACTCGATGACGAGCAAGGCCGAGTGCCCGAAGTGTGAGAAGGAGCGGCGCGCCGCGTGGGATGTTGAATGGGAACGGTTGAAAGCTACCCCGGTTTCCGATATTCCGGAGCTTTTCTCAGCCTGGGCGGACGAAGCCGACCCCCGCTTGGTGATGACCGCCGGCGGCGTCCCGCGACGTTTTCGCTGCGAGAACGGGCATCACCCGAGAGTGCCGCCAAGCACCTTTCTCAGCTCGGGCTGCCAGTTCTGCCGCACGCCGAAAGTCGATGGACCATCGACAACCCTCGCCGAGGTTCTGCCGGAGATTGCGAGCCAGTGGCACCCGACATTGAACGGCAAGGGGACGCCTCAGAAGGTCGGTCCGAATTCCAAGAGGATGGCGTACTGGCTGGCCGACTGCTGCGGCTATGAGTGGGAAGAGCCTGTCCGTGACCGGAACAAGTACCATCGACTGCGGTGCCCGCGATGCGAGACGATCCTGGACTCCGTGGGATGGGTGGATCCAGGTCTGGCCGCCGAATGGGATCCCACGAATCCGGTGGACGTCTGGCATGTCCGTCCCCACGGCCGTACGGCCTTCACTCCGGGGTGGATATGCTCCGTTGACCCCTCCCATCGGTGGGAAGCCGACCTTTCCTCCCGCTCTAACGGCTCCGAATGCCCGGAATGCCGTGAGGGTGGAAAATCCCGGGTGGAGAAGCAGCACTTTGATGCCGCCAAGTTACTCTTCACAACAGTGAAGTCGGGCGCTTTCGTGCGGGACTCGGCATTCAGTACCCGGAAGCGGTGGTCGGTCGACATCCTCGTTGAGCACGAGGGAGTGAAGGTGGCTGTTGAGTACGACGGCGCCTACTGGCACCGGCCAGAAGCCAAGATGGAGGTGGACCGGCGTAAGAGCCGTGACCTGCTCGCTGCCGGCTACCGCGTCGTGCGCCTGCGGGAGGACGACCTGCCAAAACTCGGGATAGACGTGCCTGACTATCTTGAATTGCGGGTCTACTCCACGGCCCCGCGCCCGGACGAAACGGTCTCGCGCATCAAGGAGTGGTTGGCCCAGGCGGTGTGAGGGGCCTCGGGAAGACATCTCAGCAATGGATCCTTTATCAGGACCGAAGGGCCCGAAGCGTCCTCGGTTGGTCGCAGCCGGGATTGTGACTTTCGGCGGTAAACGGCGGTCTTTATGCGGCGCTATTTGGCGCGTTCCTGGCAGTCGGCACGGCGTCGGTCTTCAGATGGTGCGTCTTTGGAGCTCGCGGTACACCGTCGTCCGTGACACCCGGAACAGCTCGGCCAATTCAGCCTGCGTATGCTCGCCGGCGTCGTGCAGGGTCAGAAGATGCTTCCGCTGCGTCTTGGACAGTTTTGGCTGCTTGCCTTTCAGTCGCCCCTTCGCTTTTGCGACTGCCATGCCCTCGCGGGTGCGCATCCGGATCAGGTCTGCCTCAAACTCGGCCACCATTCCCAGGACGTTGAACAGCAGCCGGCCCACGGGGTCAGTTGGGTCGTGGCTATTGCCGCCGAGACTAAGCACTACCCCCTTGGCTGTCAGCTCGTCGGCGATGTCCCTGGCATCGGAAAGGGAGCGCGCCAGCCGGTCGAGCTTGGTCACCACGAGCGTATCGCCGGCCCGGCACGCCGCCATCGCTTCACGGAGCCCAGGGCGCACCCGATTCGCTCCCGTAAGTCCGTGATCGACATAGATCTGAGCCTCCTCTACACCCAGGGCAAAGAGGGCATTGCGTTGGGCGGTCAGGTCTTGGTCGTTCGTCGAGACCCGGGCATAACCGATCTTCATTCCAGTCATAACGAACATGGTTGCAGTAATCCCCCCCCATCACCGTGCATTTGATCGTGCGGGTCTTGCGTACATGGCCTGGGCCAGCAACCGCGCGGAACGTGGCGGCGGACTTCCGCGGTACGGTGATCGACCGGCTTACGGGCAGCAGTCCGGGCGTGAATCCGTTAGCGTTTCGACTCACTTGGTTTATGAAATCGGCGGATAGAAGCGTGCGGCAACCTTCCGTAGTCCGGCTCCTCAACGTCGGGATTGCCCCGGTGAACCGAATTGATGCTCGTACGTCTGAACTATGGCCAGGGTGTCCTTGAAGCGGCAATTGATCCAAAATGAGGCCGACGACTGTATAGCCAACCACAGGGCGACCGGCACCCCTCGGGCTTCGGGAAGCCACTCCTCAACCAGCTCTTCACGCAACAAGGCGACGGCTCGGGCTCGGATTGATTCTGCCCATGCGACCTGGCTGGGGCTGCCCCTGAGCTGGGGCCATGACGAGGGCCATCTGTTTTCCAGCCCCTCCGGGGTATGCTTCAGGGCTTCAAGAAGCGCTGCCCGTGATGCTTTCTGCTCCTCGATCCTGCGTTTTCGCACTTCTACTTCCCGTGCCTTCTTGGCCTCTTCACGCAAACGCGCGTCCTCAGCCTCTTGCTGCTGTCGCTCGCGCTCCGCGGCTCGTCGGCGTTCCACTGCCTCTTTCGCTTTGCGGAGATGGGCCGAGGCCAAACCGCGGGCGGTTACCTCCCAGTCGCCCAGGGGTCCGCCGATTTCCTTTATTTCAACGTCGGTCTCGTTATCGGTCTCGTAGCTGACGCCGATCCTGCATTCCTTTTTGGCCCAGCCCCACCAGATCCTCAGGCTCCAGCCGCGGTCAGCAAGTTCTGTCTTGTAGGCCTCGATGTCCTTGGACGCGTACAACCACTGCACGACGTTGGCCCTCTGGCCGTAGACCGCGGTTCGTTCCAGGGCGTTGCGGGCCGAGAGCGCCGAACGCTGCACTTCTAGTGCAACTTCAAAGGACGGACCCGTCACCAGAACATCCGTTCGTCCGTTTTCGATTGAGACCTCAAGACGGCAGGAGAATCCCGGCATGGTTTCGATCCAGCTCCTCAATGCTTCCTGCATGGCAAGGTGGGTGTAGCGGTCAGCCTGGGATTTGGATGAGATGAGTGAGCATCTGCTTCCCGCTTGGTGCCTGAAGTGGGGAACGTTGACATCACCGATCGCAAATGTAAGTTCCCCTCCGCATCCGCCGAGTGCGGTCGAGCAGTAGAAGGAATTCCCGCCTTTCATCCTCCGGGCTTCCTTGCGATCTTCCGGGGCCTGGACCGGGACGCGCGAGTCAGGAGCACCAAGAACGGCGTAGATATCGCGGCGTTCCGGGAACGATTCGTTCGACATGCGCAGAACATAGCGGTTGCCTCTGACATTTCCGGCGAGGTGTCTTTTTAGACGGCTGTGCTTGTGAGGCCGGAAATGCTGAAACTCAGCCTCACCGACACGTCGACTGACTAGGGATACGAGACGTTCGGGAGCAGGTTGCAGTTGGGGGATGAACCAGCACTGAGCCCCTAGGGGATCCGATGATCTTGCGCCCGTTGATCGACCGGCTAACGGGCACAGGCTGAGTGGTGACCATGCTGCCACCGCTCAGACAGGTCCCAAAGCGGCCATTCGCCATTGGTAGTGTTCGGGTATGTTCAACCCCTACTCCCCATATTACGAACCAGGGTTTGGCGCATGGAAGCAAGGGCTAGAGGCATTGCCACCTTCGGAGGTCCTGATCCGTAGGGCGGAGCAGACGGCGGAGGACGGTCGCCGGATGCGGTGGATGCAGGCAGACTGCGAGTCAACCAACATTCATTCTGTCGAGGACAACGTGTCGAGGATTGGGCAGCAACTCGTTTTGCTGGCAGAGATTGCTGATTATCCTGTCGGTTTTTGTTGTGTGTTCGCGGGTCAAGCCGATTCCGACCCGCTGTTCATTCAGTTGGTCGCAGTAGTTCCCTCCGCGCGGCGACGAGGGGTAGGACTCGGGCTCCTAAAAGCGGCCGTCAGATGGCAGCCGCAACGCGGCATAGCGATGGCCACTCTCGAGGACAACGCCGCCGCGCGAAGTTTGAATGAGCGTTTCGCCCAAGCGATCGGGGGTCGCATTCAGCGTGTTCCCGTCAGCCGGTTCCGGCCGTCCGATCTAGGATTCGCTAGAGGCGAGCGTCACCGTGTCTGGATGATCGAGCGTCAACAGCCATTTGATTGACGTCCTGCGCTTCGGTGAGACAGGCTCCCGCAAAGCAATCCAGGCCACGAACCGTCAATGCAAAGCCTTGTCACCCGCAGCTCAGTTGAACTGAAACCCGCGGTAAGAGCTGCGCACGTTGAAGCGCCGACCCTCTTTGCGGCGCTGGAGGAACCCTGCGATCGTGTCTACGTCCCTAGGCCTCATTCGAAGTTCGCGGCACTTAACGCGAACCTGGTCCACAGTGATCGGTCCCCATCGCTCCGGTCGATTCATCATGTCGGCCTTGAGCTTGTCTTCTTCGTTCCATTTCAGACCAGACGAGTAGCCGGCAGCCATATGCGCGATGTGCTCCAAGATGCCCTCCACCCCGTTCGGAAGCGGCTCTTGTGCTTCCTCGTCCACAGCTTCCAAGTTCGGATCCACCGTCTGATCGAGAAAGAGCTGCACCGGCTTGGCGTCTGCAATCCATTCAGCAGTGTGCCGTTCGTTCCACTCGATGACGACGATCGCATCTGCTGCGCACCCCCAAAGATCGTCCAAGTGCTGACGGTCAGGCCAAGCGTGAATAACCCGAGTGCCGGAGAGTACCCCTCGTGAGAAACCCCGCCAGGTCCGATGCGTCACGCGTGGCTGCGCAACGAGCTTCATGAGGCTCGTTCCATCAAAGTCCTTCCGCGGCGTCACCACCACAACGGGTCCACCGGGCTGTGCGAGCAACCAGTTGATCGCACGCACATTCTGTGGTTCGCGGGACATCTCGCCCGGGGTAAGCCGCGAGATCGCGACTGGGTTGGGGTAGCCGTCAGGTGACATCGTGTTCTTCCTTCACTCGTAGCCGATGCTTGGAACGGTACAGCCGATGTCTGACATTCAATTCGTGGGCACTGAAGCTGCAAACCTCAAGTGTTGGACAAGCGGCTACCACCGAGGGGCTTCAGGTGCCGGCCCCGGGCCCATTCCGGCCGTGCGCTTTGCGGTTGTGGCGCTTCATAGCCCTTGGATTGATGCATAGACCCTTGTGGCACGTTTACAACCGCCCAATTAAGGATCGCCATCCGCGCTTTGCGATAACAGGAGGGCCGTGGCCCCCGAAGGGCTGGGCAGGTCCTCCTGGGGACCTGCCCAGCTTTGCAAGGGCGGGCCTAGCTGGCCTTCGGCAGACCCTTCAAAATGCGGCTGCGGGCCTCGTCTGCATCAAGCGGGACATACGCCTGGTCGACTTCCTGCTGGTATTCCTGTACGTGATTGCTCACGGACATGTCCTTCAGGGTTCGTTCGGAGTTGAACTGCTTGATCTTCGGGTGATCGGCCTTGATCTGCCATTTGTATGGCTTATCAATTTTCCCGTCCAGGGTGATGCTGGTCTGCTCGTCCTGAACCGCCTGAGTCGTGTAGCGGTTGTAGAACGGGTTGGGGTGCATCAGCGGCTGCCACGTCACCCAGCTCCGGGGAATAAGGACCAGCTGTTTCCCGCCGACGAATGGCAGCTGGCAGCTCTTGGAGACCCAGTCGAATTTCTGGGGGTCCCACACCATCAAGTTCTGCGTGGTGGTGGTGGCGGCCAGGGCGGGATATTGGCGCATCATGTCATGCGTGAAGTCAACCAAGATGTCCATGGCCACACGCGTAATCATGTCGGACATAAGGTCCCGGTCAACGCCGTCAAGGAACAGCGGAAGGTGTTCGATCCGGGTCAGCGCTTGTTCCTGGCAAAGGCGGTTCCCAAGTGCGGTCCAAAGTACGCTGCCAAGTCCGTTTCCGAATCCCTTGCCGTTCGTTCCCTTTGCGGAGTAGCCCAACCGGGTCTCCCCGGGTTCACTCATTCGCTGAAGGATGGAAAGCCCTCGGGTCCTGTCAGCAAGTGACGGGCTTTGGCGGAGCTGGATCAGGCCGGTGAAGAAACCGGTCAACTGGGCTTGGGCCCGCACCCCGTAGGGGCCGGCGGCGTTGCGGATGGCACTGCCATCTGCGAACAAAAGGTTGTCGTTATCCACGTCAACGTCCAAAAACGGGACGTTCGGGGGGAGGGCGTAAATATTTGAAAGGAAGGTCATGATGATCTGCTCACTCCGGCTTTCCAACCGGGGGTTTGAACTGTTTCGCTCCTGACGGCGCCAGAGAACGGGCAGCCCCCGTGTCCTCGTAATTAGACACAACGGCCAAGTCCGAGTAAGCTAGATCTATCGCCTGAGCAACGATATGGAACCTAGCCCTGCTTGGACTCCTCCACCTTTGGAGGTAACCAGCAGGGCATTCTAGCGTTCCCAAAACTGGCCTTGCTATTAATTTTAGCACACCTTTTCGGCCCTTGTGCACGACACCGTCCTAGCACCCTCTCAGCAGCCTTCCACGGCCCCTCCCAAGGCTTATCCGGAACGCCGGCAACATGTACCGTGCGGTGCCCGTCTGGCCCTCAAATCGCCTTACAGCGGCTTTTGATAACGGAAACATAATTACATTGATGTAGTTCTGGCCATACTATTTCTCGCGTAATCCCCGCGGGAGCCCGCCTAAGCGTCAAGTCCGCTCGACTCATAGCTGGCACGCTGGGACACCTTCCAGAGGATCAGTAAGCCCCCGAAAGTAAGGCGCGCGGCGTCAGCACCAGGCACGCCTGCCGGGGCCGGTACCGCCGGGGTTACCGCAAATATCACACCCCGCAGACGCGCGAGTGCGGCCAAACATCCCGGCCCGTTTCAGGGACCTCGGGCTATCTTGTCGTACATCTTCGAGGGGCGGTTGCCAGCCCGGGCGTTCGTCAAAGGCGAGTTTGCCACTGACCTTCTCTTCGAACACGCGCCAATAGATCGGTGCAAGGGCTTTCGCCGACCCCGTATTCGGTGACCTCTGCGTCTCGTAACCTTCCCGCCTCGAAACCCTAGTCATACGAGAGCGCAGGACTGCAAAGCTGCGCGTCCGGTGAAGGATCCCTGAATGGTCCCCAATGAGCCCGAGATTGCCGCTCAACTAGGACTAACGCGTCGCAGAACGCGCGGCTCCGCGGCGCGCTTTCCACAGGGTGTCGTCTGGATTCCTTGGCAGAAGGTTCCGGATAAGTTCACGACTACGCTGAGACTGGTAGACGCTGTACGGAGGGACTTGTTGAACGGGGGTGCTGAATGACTGCGTGGATCATCCGAGCCGGTAAGTACGGCGAACGTGAGCAGTGGGCCCTCCAAAAGGGCCTATCGGGTGGGGGCTGGTTCGAGGTCGCGGACCTAACCGCAGCAACAACGAAGGACCAAGTCCGCGCCGCAGTCGAGACCGCGTTCCCGACCGCCTCAGCCGGACGAATCGCGAACTTCACCGGCCAGCTCTGGGCGATCCGCCACACCATCACACCCGGCGATCTGGTGGTGATGCCATTGAAGACTACGAAGAAGATCGCCCTCGGCATTTGCGCCAGAGGCTACGAATACAGGGCGGATGATCTCGACCCAAACACCCGCCACACGCTCACCGTTGACTGGAAGACCACCGACATCCCCCGGGCCGCTATCAAGGACGACCTGCTGAACACCATCAACGGAGCTATGACCGTCTTTCAGGCGTCGAAGAACAACGCCGAGCAGCGCCTGCGGCGTCTCCTCGACACCGGGCTCGACCCGGGCAACAACACCCACCCCACGCCAACAGGAACTGCCACCACGACCACCACCGCGACCGCTGCCACCGGTTCGTTTGATGGTGGCGAGGCTGACGACGTTGTTGACCCACCTGCCATTCCAACTCTGGAGACCATTCGGGACCGGGTACGCACCCACCTGGTCGAGAACTTTAGAGGACATGGCCTGACCGAGCTTGTGGCAGGGATCTTGCGTGTGGAGGGCTACGTCTGCGAGGTGTCTCCACCGGGACCGGATCAGGGAGTGGACATCATCGCCGGCCGCGGACCCCTCGGCCTGGACTCCCCCACCCTCATCGTCGAGGTGAAATCGGAAGACGGATCTATCGGCTCACCGGTTGTACGCGGCCTTCAAGGAGCCATGAGCCAGCACAGGGCCGATCAATGCCTCCTAGTCGCTTGGGGCGGCTTGAACAAGCAAGCACGAGCCGAGATACGCACCGACCGCCTCACAACGCGAGTCTGGGACGCCGACGACGTACTCGATCACCTTTTCGAGGTCTACGACCGGCTCCCTGATGAACTACGCATGAGAATTCGCCTCACACGCGCCTGGGTCCTCGACGAAGAAACAGGATAAACACCACCATTGCGGCCCTCATCCAGCCTCCCCCTTCACCGGTGCTGTACGGCAAGCTCACCTCTCCCCCGGTTTGCCATCAGCTGCACCTCGACCTGAAAGGGCACTGTCAGGAATCCCCATACGAGCCGTCGATGGTGCCGGTGAGACGGCGTTTCGGCTGGCGTTGTATTGAGCGGCGTGGACAGTAATGCCTACGCTGACAACCAAACTAAGGAACAAGGCCTTCCAAGGGGAAGCGCCAGGCGTTGGAGCTGGCTTTGTAGGCGTTGGGACACTTGCCGGCGGCTTGGTAGCGACGCAGCGTGGAGCGGCTGGCCCCGGTGGGCTGGACAGCTTCAGTGAGAGTCCAGGCGGGACAGTTGGTCATTCTCCCCGGCGTGTTTCAGTGAGCATGTGCAAGTGCTTGGCGAAATCGGGGGTGATGAACACGTCAAAGGGCTTGGCCTCTGGATCTGATGTTTTCAGTGACAACACAAATCCGCGTGTGCCCCTGCTGTCGGAGCTGTTCCAGCCTGTGAGGGCCGGCGGCAAGTCCTGCCCCATGAGGACGGTCCCGTCCTTCACGTCCCAGAGTTCCCCGGCATTGATCTTTTCGTTGTGCTCAGCACAGATGTACGCCTCGTGCACGTCGTTGAGGTAGTGGCCGCCTGTGACGACGTCGGAACCGGGGGCCTGGCAGCGGAGAACAGCGCATGGAGTCATGCTTGCGACGATACCGAAGGTCAAGGCCTACATATGGCGGTTGAACCATGACACGCCCGTTAGACCTAACTACGAGCACTAACGTTATGCCTGCCAACGAATACCCCAACCTGACGAGTTCGTCACCGACCGTGTTTGCAGCCCGGCTACGACTACGCCCCTGACCAGTAGTCAATAACGCCCCTCCTCGGTTCTGACCCGCTTTGAAAACGACAAAGAGTTCTGACAGCACCATCCGTCGATCTATCTGCGTTCAGCAGCACATGCCCACGCCTTGGTCTCAAACGGTCGTTATTGACTAGGCCGTGAATACCTAAAGCATTCAGCAGAACATTCGAACCGATCATTACCGAATCGTCCAAGATGGAACTCACCCGCGGGGAGAAGGGTGCTAGTCAGCGAATCAGGTTAGTGGAGAACGGCGCCGGAATCATGATAGTCATCCGTTCCAGACGCCGATGCCTCGCTTCCCCTAATTGTCGGTGCCGTGGGTAAGAATGGGATCGGGACCGTGACCGTCGCGGCTTCCTGAAGAGGTTAGGACCCCTAGTGGCTGACAAACCAGATAAGCCGGAACACCCGGAACACCCGGAGCACCCCGAACACCCGGACACGCCCAACAACCCCGACTTTCCTCCCCGCCCGCCGAAGCCTGGCAAGGTCGGCTAAACATGCGGTCTATCCGCAGATTGCGGGACGGCCTTCTGGAGCAGGAAATTAGTCAGCTCCAGAAGGCCGGCTACCACGTCCTTCAGCAGGACATTCAGGGCGGAAAATTATGGGTGCTGACCGTCCTGGCACCAGAGCAAAAAACGGGCACCGGTCCTCTCACGCTTTCGATCACGCTCCCAGACTCCTACCCACTGTTGCCACCGAGGGTAACAACGTCGGATCTGACGATGGGTCACCATCAGCATCCTTTTGCAGAAGATCTTTGCCTTATAGAGAGGTCCACCGAAAACTGGATCCCTGAATGGCATCTGGCCGGACTTCTGGACAACCAGTTGAAACGCGCAGTGGCTGCCGGACAAGCAGCCCCAGGAGAAGGTCTCGACGAGTTTGAACAAGGCGAGCCTTTCAGCGCTTACTACACATACTCAGAGTCTGCAGGGTTCCTCATTGATTCAGCCCGCATGGACCTTTCCGTCGGCACATCCGGAGACTTGCAGGCTTCAATCGCGTACGGTGCCGCCGGACGCCTGCTCATCATTCTGGATCAGATGCGAACGGGCCGCCAAGTTGCCTATGAAGCACCGGACGGCCTTCACACAGCATTTGAACCCTATCGGCCGAGCGCACTCTCGGGACGTTGGATCATCTTGGATAAGCCCCCCGCCACGAACGACCCCAAGGACATCTGGCGGCTAGCCCGGGAAGCGGATAGCGCAAGTACCTGGCCGAACAATTTTCCACAAAATCCTGGTGCACCAGCTTTGGAAGTCCGTGCGGTGGGATTCCCCGAGGAGCACGGCAGGGATGTCACCGGCCTCGGCTGGTTCCTCGTTCTAAAAGAACACGGGACTATCCAGCAAGCGAAAAAGGGCAGAGGGAAGGGTTCACCAACCGTCCTCAAGACACCTGAAACGCACAAACTTGTCCGCGCTTTTCGCGCTGGCCATTCCGACCTGTCGTACCGAACGCCCGAGACTCATGGTCTTGAAGGAAAGTCCGTGGCAGTGATTGGCTGCGGCGCAATCGGCAGTGTCTTAATAGAACACCTTGCCCGTGCCGGCGTCGGGAGGTTTCATCTGCTCGACCAAGACATACTGGAACCAGGCAACCTCGCTCGCCACGCCGGAGCGCTAGACAGCGTCTGCCTGGATAAGAGTGCAGCCATGGCCCATCGGGTCCGCCAAATTAATCCCTATGCTCAAGCGAGTCCAATGAAATTCCACGTCGGCTTGCCTGCACTCGTCGACGGCCAATCAGAAACGGAAATCCTCGAAGCCCTTTTCACCTCAGTGGACTTGGTAGTAGATGCGACAGTAGAGGTCGGAGTCCAGCAATACACGAGCTTGCTCGCCTGGGACACCAGCACTCCATGGGTTTCCCTTGAGGGGACACCCGGAATCGGCGGCGGCACTGTCGTGAAGATTACTCCCGATGCCGACGGTTGTTTCGGCTGCTTCCAACGGCATCAACGTGCAGGGTCCATACCCGAGGCAACGGCGGTACACAGCGCTCTAGTTCAGCCGGTCGGCTGTGCGGCGCCAACGTTCACAGGCGCCGGATTCGATCTCTCCGTGATCGCGCTCCAGGCGGCGAGAGTGATCGTGGGTGCGCTAATGCGAACAACTCCAAGCGGATATCCCGAAGACGGCTACGACGCTCACATCCTCAACCTCAGAAATGAGGACGGGCAACCCATACCGCCCGTCTGGCAAGGTTTTCGGGTGACCAGGCATCCAGAATGCGGAAGTCATGATGTGTGATACCGAGGCTCAAGTGACCGTCCAATGGAAGGCTGAATCAAGAGGTGCCATCCTGCGGGAAGCAGCTTCCGCCTTGCCATATGAAACGGGGGGGATCCTCCTCGGCCATTGGCACTACGGAAACGTCGTAATCACTAACATGGTTGGCCCGGGCCCCAAAGCCCAACACCATATCGCGGCTTTCACACCTGATCGTGACTGGCAATATGAGCAAATCGACTTACTGTTTGCCGAGTCTCAGGGCACAATCCAATACCTTGGAGACTGGCACACTCATCCCCGCGGTGTTCCATTCCCAAGCAAAACTGACGTCTCCCTACTTGCATCGATTGCCAGCTCGCCGGAGAGCCGATGCCCCCGACCGATCATGTACATTCTTGCTACCAAGCCAAAGCTCAAATGGACAGAGCGGCTTTACTTATACGAAACAGAGCCCCGGGATTCTGAACCACGGATCTCCCCGCTCCAAGTTTGCTCGGATAATCCTCCTGGCCGGACGGGACCTCCGCCTCCGTCCACGGGGTCGTGAGGGCAAAGGCCCTGGCGGCTGAACCCTGTCCCTTGAGACCGGAAACCGCCAGATCCTGACGCGCATGGAAGGCCGCCGATCGCATTCAAGAAGGTCCTCGACAAATTTCTCTGACCCTCGCCTTCTGGAGCTGATGACGTCCATGCCTGCACATTTAAGGAGTGCTCACAGGCACTGACTCGGGCCTAGCAATCATGTCTCAGCTGGAGTCGGCGTTCTGTCCAGCGGTGGGCCAAGGCGAAGCTAAGATGATCACCCTCCCCCGCCAAGCTAGTGTAAACGACGTGCCGGACTCCGTCTCGTTCTGCTGCGGCGATAGCGTTTTATGGCGGTTGATGACCGCATCGTCCTCAGCTGCGCCCGCTTAGATGAGAACAAGCGTATTGACCCCCTCCCGGCGGAGGAAGACAGGATGAAGGCCCGCGTGCCCGCGGACCGAGCGGCATGCCAAGGCGCCTGTTACGGGCACAAACCGGCAAGGAAGACCCGGAGGCGGGAACACCGATGGGCCTGCCCGCTGGCTATCTCACAAAAGGATCCTTTATCAAGATGCGGCTAGCTGCTCATAGTAACCTTCGTTGATACCTGTCTTCTGGGGTTCCAGGGCGCGGTGGGTCGTCTCAACAATGTGTCTCACCTGGGTTATTCTCAACAAAACGGAATAGAGCCTTTGATGAGCTATGAGGAGTCGGTTTGGGGAGTATTGGTTACGCCAGGGTCAGCACCGTCGACCAGAACTCGGACCTGCAGCATTCGGCCTTAAAGGCAGCTGGTTGCCACCGGATCTTCACCGACCATGGCGTCAGCGGATCGCTGGCTAGCCGGCCAGAGCTGGACAGGATGCTCGAACACCTGCGGGACGGTGACGAGGTCGTGGTCTGGAAGCTGGACCGCCTGGGGCGAAATACCAGGAACCTGCTGACCCTCATCGATGATCTGGAGCGCCGGGGCGTGCACTTCCGCAGCGTCACGGAAGGCATCAGCACAACGGGGCCGATGGGCAGGGCCATGCTCACCGTCATGTCGGCATTCGCCCAGCTCGAACGCGACCAACTGGTCGAGCGGACCAAAGCGGGCATGGCTGCGGCCACCGAACATGGGCGAAGGGCCGGGCGAAGGGAAATAACCGCCGATCACGCGAAGGTTAAGCGTGCCCGCGACCTCAAAACTCAAGGGCTAACGCCTGCCGACATCGGGAAGATCATCGGCGCCAGCCGGGCCACGGTGTACCGCTATCTGCGCATGGAAAGCAACGAGGTGATCTGAGTGAAGCGCGTCGCCCCTGACCCGGAATTCGTGCTGATGTACCGCAAAGGCATCCCCACATCAAAGATCGCCGCCCTAGAGGACGTCGCGGACACCACCGTCCGCTACCACCTTCAAATTGCTGCCCGCGCAGAGCCTGGCATCCGGGACGAACACCAAGCAGCCCTAACCCCACCAGCCCGACGAACACCCGAGGCGGGCATGCGGAATCTCACCGACGTCATCGCCTTCCACGAATCCGAGGGCAGGCTGCCCGTCACCCACGGCAAAACAGCAAGAGAGCGGGCACTGGGTGTATGGCTGGCGCACCGACGCCGGGAGGCGGCACAAGAAACCCTCTCCCCCATCTATGTCCAGGCGCTGGCAGTCATCCCCGGATGGGACAAGCCCTCAACACGAAAGGCCGACGACGAGGCACGCTGGCAGCAGCGGCTGCAGGAACTGCAAAAAATCCGTGCCGCCGGCGGGGACTGGCCGAGACATCAAAAAACAGACGACACCCATGAACGCACCCTGGGAATTTGGCTGCACGGACAGCGGATCGACTACCGCGCCGGCAGGCTGGACCCTACCAGGGAGAAAAGGCTGAACGAGGTCCTACCTGGGTGGCGGGACGGCCGCGGCCACAGAGGCGGCCGCCGTACCAACTCCAAAACCTTTGACCGCAATTCCGACCAAGCTTTGATACCGGCAACCAGTTCTGAAGAGAGCTAGCGCCTGATACTGACGGCGCAAGTGCGGCCCGTCGCCAACCCAGCTGCTGCGCGCTGTGCTCCTTGATGAGCCGTTCAAAAGGATCCGTGCCTGCGGCATGGTGCTGCTTCCCCGGCGCCGTCGTGGCCTCGATGAGCATAGGCATCAACGAGCACGACTCGCACGCGTGTGCCTGTCATTTAACTAGGCGACCAAGCCACGAAATATCTCGTCCCAGCGGGGTCTTTCGGGCGACACCGCGGCTCTTGTTGGCATGGGACTTGTCCAGGGCCAACAGATCGTTATTCGTTGTTATGTTCTTTCCTGTAGGCGGTGAGAACTCCGACGAAGAACGCATTCCTGTTGTCAGCTGTCCAGGTCCGAGCGAGACTGATGATCACCTTCATGTGGTTTTTGCGGAAGCGCAGCGGCCTCGTCTCCGGTTCAACTGATCCACGAGCAAGCTTAGGCGTGGCTGGCGCCCGCCCGAAGATGTCGTTCGCTGGAATCTGGCTGTCATCCGGCGCGAAAATCTGGCCGAACCGGTTCTCTGCCGCGACCCAGCTGATCGCGTTCAGGACAATCCCTGGGTACGAGATCCCTGTGATGTCATGGTGCTCTCCCAGCCACTGGTTCAAGTCCTTGGGAAGGTAGAGAGTGACGTGGCCTGAGTGTTCCTCTTCTGCTGGTTCGATCTTCGGGGCGACCGTTGCCCCATCAGATGGCGCGGGCTGGTCAACGGACTGGACGGGTGGAGCCGCCGCCGCGGTTTCCGATTCGGGCTCTTCCACCGTGCTTGGTTCCCCGGTAGGAGGGGCAGGTTTAGCAGGTACAGAATCCGGCGCACGAGAACTCTCGGTCGATTCAGCTACGGGTTCCGGCGTTGTTGCAGGAACCTGCTCGGCTGGAGCCACTTCGGTTGGAGTAGACGGCACCGGCTGGAGCACGCGCCTCTTCAAGCCGCTCAGGGCGCTGAGGTCCATCTTTCCTGGGCTCGACGGCAGGCTCACTTGGCGGCCACCTCAAGGTTCTCGTCAAGCGCTTCCTCCTGGGACTGAAGCTCATGGACGATTTGCTCAGTCAGCCGCATGTAATCCTCGGCCAAGTTTCCTGCTGACTGTGCGATACGGGGTTCATCCGAGCTCTTGCCCTTGTTACGCAACCGCTCCCAGAACGGTGATTGAGTCGCTGCCCTGGCGGCCAGCTCATGTGCTGCGAGACCCCGGAAGCTGGCGTCGGCGTCAGCTGCAACAACGTCGCGGATGCTGCCCTCGAACACAGGCGCGATGCCGTCCAGGGACTCCTGGAGCAGGGTGCGCGCCTGTTTGTCCACGTTTCTGGCATTCGTGGGAATGCCAAAGAGGATGACACCGAGCAGCGCTACTGCTGGATTGTCATTCTGGACACTGAGAATGCGACGGGCCAGAGACTCGAGACCACGAATGGATTTCGGCTCAGGCTTCACCGGAGCCAGAATCCAACGAGAGGCCAACATCGCTTCCTCAATAGCGGTCCAGCCGGCCTCTGACGGCGGGGTGTCGATCAGGACGATGTCGTAGTTCGGGGCTATCTTGGCCAAGGTGCGAGCCACTCCCCCGCGCATCTTTCCTTGACGGGAGGCGTCTCCCTGGAATGTGTCCATGAGCTGCGCTGTGTGATTGCCGCCGGCGAGGACATCCAGTCCGGGCCGTACATCCTTGATTGGCACCGGGATCTTGTCGTACCGGACCGCGATATCCAGCGCTTCGCCACGGTCGTATCGGTCATCATTGATGATGCCCAAATTGGTTGACGTGTCGCCTTGAGAGTCTAGGTCAACGACCAACACCTTGTAGCCGGCTTCAGCGAGAAGAGCAGCGAGATTGGTGGTCACGGTCGTCTTGCCGACTCCGCCTTTGCCATTGGAGATGCAGATAGTACGTCGCGACGCCAGTTGAACGGCGGGCGACAACGTGTAAGAGGTAGTTGCCGTATCCATAGTGCACATCCTAGACGCGGACAATGCGAGGCAGCTGCACATTCACTATGGTGTCGGGATACAACACAGTCGAAGTTACTTTTGCAGTAGTTGTACAGTAGCGTCCCACTAGCTACGGAGTTGACATCCAGTAGAAGGCGACTAGCTCCACGACCATTCGCAAGTAACTATAATTCTGCTTGCAAACTGCGCCGCGTTACTTAGGTAACTAACAAAAAGTTGCTATGCACGCGGGTCACACTAGGAACCCTGCTGCTACTACTGCTTATTCTAGATCCACCAAATGGCCGCTGCACACTAATTGTGCACTTACGACGCTCTACATAATGCAGTAAACTGCACAGTTACCGCACCGTCCACACAGCGCTAAACGCGCAGTAAGTAACACAGTAAACAAAGATTAGACAGGCAATAGAAATAGAACGCCACCCGCATCTCCTGGCGGGGGAGCGGAGTGCACGTGCCCAGGCGTTGTGCAGCGGAAGCCCCGCCACCAATCCTGTCGGCTAAACCTCCGGAATCAAGGACGACCTTGCCGATCCTAGCGGCGCACTATTAGGGATCCACCATAAGACCGCTGCACACTAACTATGCACTTACTGCGCACTAATCACCGCGGTGACCGCAGACTTTCTAAGCAGCTCACACAGCGCTAAACGCGCAGTAAGTAACGCAGTAGACAAATAGAGGCAAATAGAAATAGAACGCCACCAGCATCTCCTGGCGGGGGAGCGGAGTGCACGTGCCCAGGCGTTGTGCAGCGGAAGCCCCGCCACCAATCCTGTCGGCTAAACCTCCGGCATCAAGGACGACCCTGCCGATCCTGGCGGCGGCAGAGGCCGCTGGCCGCGTGATAAGACTCTGCCGCCGCCAGGATCGGCGCAGATGAACCACCGGGCTAACAGGGACGAGCGTTGAGCCACGGACGGCGCCCTCGACCGTGAACGTCACCGACTCTCCGGACAGGAGAACTTCGTATTCCCGGCTGCGGACACGAGCTATCGTGGCCCAACCGTACTCACGGTCAGCCAGATGGCTGCGCGATCCGCCCATATCTATCCAGTCCGTCCGGTGCCGAACGTCGCGTACATAATTCGCGACGCAACCCTGGTTCCGGTTTGGACAATACTGCGGCCGCCGACGGTCCCTACGTTAAGGAGGGTTGAGTGCGACCATTTGAAGGCGACGGAGTCCAAGGCTGCTGCCATGGCTCAAGGAAGGGCAGCTGTCCCGCAGCAGGGCGGCGGGTGCTCAGGTACAGCCTGATCCCTCCTATAGCCAGTCCGGCCTCTTCGCCACGGCAGCACATGGTGCCCGCAGAAAAACCTAGCTTACTTAAGCATCAGACCCAGCGTTTCCGGAGAAAACCTCTGTGATCCGAACTGCGTAAAGCCCCTAGTGCTAAGCAACTCCCCCGGCCCGCTCAACCACACGAACCACGTTGCCACGCAGTAGATAGAACAGTAGAAAGGCAGTCAAAACTGCACTTGTAAATGCGTTGGCATGAAGTAGAACAGGCATATTCAAGAATGCAACGATCCAATTCGAGAAGATCAGTGGGGCATGGAATCGATACGTGACCGAACTCCGAGATAACCTGCTCGATACTTAGCAGTGGGATGCCATGCCTCCCGCGCACGGTCACTAGCCAGATCTGGCGAATGCCAAATCCGCGAGTGCCCATTCATCAGGTGGACCTTCGAAATCCTCCCACGGATAGTCCTCACCGGGGGAGAGGAGCTCGGCGACGGTATTGACGTTCTTTGACAGCCATTCCTTCCAGAGGATTCGTTCTATCCGGTAGCGATGCAACTGCGCGGCGACAGCTTCCATGACCCCGAAGTACTCGGCAAGGTCCTTCAACGACGTCGTAGGTACGACTGACCAGGATCTTTTGTTGTCCCGGGCGATCATGTTCCAGGCGGCCATTACCTCGAGCGCTTCGCTGACAGCCGTCCGGGAGAGCCTAGTCAGCGTAATGATGTCGGTCGTCGACAGACCGGGGGAGTGCTCCAATGCCTCGTAAACGAAAGCCGCCGGCAGGCCTAGTTCGCGGAATATGGGCCTCATGGCATGGATTTTCCCTTTCTGCCACGTCAAGTCCTCGGCTGCCGCCTTCACGTCTTCCGGCACGGTCAGCATGTAGAGATCCCCTTTAGTGCCGCGACCTTCTTCGACCAAAGTCACCAAGCCGTCATTCTCGTCGCGCAGGGCTCTCAGATGGGACCCAACAGTCGTGTGGTCCAGTCCGGTAGCGATGGCGATGGACCTGACGCCGAATTCCACAAACCTCGATGCGGTCATGTGTGCAGCCTCCCCGAGTGACCTCAGCACCATTCTGCGGGCGAGCCCGGTCCTCGAATCGAGGTAGGCATGCTCTTTAAGTCGGAGCGCGTTACGCCACGTTCGGATGTACTGGTGCTCTGCACCGGTACTCGTGGAGGGCGAGTTCGCTTGGTTCCCCTGGGCGTGTGTAGTTGGCTCGCTTGTGGGGGATATACGGGCATTGTTCTTTCCTGCTTTGGGTCCTGGGTTTTTCTTTACGTATGTGACCGCTTCCAGCCAGTCGCGGTGCAGCGACTTACGTCGGTGCTGGGAAGCGTAGCGGGCATAGAAGGAGGCCAGTCCTGGCCAGGTCCCCTGC
>NZ_JARESG010000031.1 GCF_029076445.1 Pseudarthrobacter naphthalenicus | reverse complement strand
AAGTGGAACCGGCGCCAACCCAGCGAACCAACAGGCCACACCAGACTGCCCGAAAACAGAAAACAAAACTCGGATCAGCCGCAGGCGCAAAACCGCGACCGTCACGGCGCATCATGAAAAATCGGGGTTAGTGGGCTGCCTCTCGTCCGAGAGGGCGACTGCAAGGCCACCGAAGCGACCCCACTTCTCGCGGAGCTTCTCCTCGTCCTTCGCCTTCCGGCGCTCATATTCCCGTCGGGCGGACGAGCCGGCTACCCCGGAATCAATAGACCATGACTCGTCAGCGGGTGGTTCGAGTTCGGGAGGAGCGTTTTCAGGACCTTCGGTGGCACATTCCACACAGCGGACGGTCTTCGTCTCGCTTTCGTAGATCGCTTGTGTTCCGGCCGGCAACGAGGCGACACACAACCGGCACACTCCGGCATACCGGAGCCTCATCTGCTTCACGAGGACGCTATTTGGATCACCGGCACGGATGCAGTCAGCTCGGAGGTCACGACGGTCAGCCCGCGTTTAAGCTTTGACATGGCTCAGTCCTCACCTACGCCGGGAACTTTTCGCGGTGTACCGCGCTCCAGCTGGCTCAATGGGTTCCTCCGGCTCAATCGTCATCTCGCCGGGAATAGCAGCCTTCGTCACCCTCCGGTTCATGCAGCGAGGAGGGGCGCTAGGGTATCTACCCTGCGAACTCAAAGTCGATGGTGATTTTGGGGTCGACGCTTTTGATGATTCCAGAATAGAAATCCTTGGCCTGCTCCTTCAGCGCTGCTGCGTTTTGGGTGATTAACTTCTGCTTGTTCTCGTCGCTGAGAATGTTGTTGATCATGCGCGTTTGTACGGCTGGCGCTGCCACCCAGCCAAGCAGGTTGTTGCTCTCGAGGGGGGACTCGAACACGGGATCGTCAAAGCCGATGCCAATGAATTGAGGGACAGTCACCCGAAACGACTCGGGGCCGGTGGGTTCGATCCTCACCTTTGACCCATCGATGCCTAATTTTGCGTCGAACTTGTACTGGAGCAGCGTCGTCTTCTCGCTCGCGGGTACGGCCACGCCGAAAATCTCTCCGTTGCTTTCGTTCCTGTCGACACCTTCAATGTGAAGGCTGAGCAAGGCGACCTCTTGCACGCGCGTAACAGCCTGAACCACCTGCGAATCGCGTTCGTTCGAGCTGCTGCTGAACAGGGAACCGAGAGCGAGAGCGTTGAGTCCACCGGATGCGAATGCGGTGCCCGTTCCCGCGACAACCAGCACGATGAGCAGCAGTAGAGGCCACAGTAGAACCCGTGCTTTGAAAAAGCTCATGACGATTCAGTCTCCAGTTTCGTTCGACGTCGAAACGCCCTCGGAATTCAGCGGTGTGGAACGGCCACAATCAGATCGACGCGTCAAGTCCCCTCGAAACCATATATGCAAGTAGGAACTGGCCGATGACGGCGCGCTCTATCGGCCCCTGGATATGCGGCTGCGAGCGGATGCGCAGCGACCCAAAGAGGGCGCTCTTCACCAAGACGCAACTCACTAGCGCATAACACCCTCTTGACTCTGCTCAGCCTCCAGAGTGCTCTCTGCGGGATCTTCGATCAGGTCCGGTTCCAAGCTGTTCTCGGACAAATACTTCATCGCCCTTTCGATGGTTTCGAGCTTCTTTTTCAGCTCCTTCAGTGTTTGGGCAGACTCGTCGGAGAATTCATCCAGTCGTTCGTATTCCCGGCGGAATGCAATTTCGTTCGCCACCAAGATGCCCCACAGGGTGTAATCGGGTTCAAGCTTCTGGTGCTGGCGCAAGATGGCCGCGGCCAAACGACGCCGCACCACTGCTTCGACGGTTTCGGCTGTGGTACCCGGGCTGGCAAGACTGAAGGCGATGCCGCCGCCCCCCGCTCCAACCAATGTCCCTGCGGTCAACAGCCCACCGATCATTCCGCCCGGGCCGAATCCGGCCAATGCACTTGTGATGACTGCTGCGCCGACCACCCCGGGGGCTGCAGCTAAGGCAAGGCCACCGGTGGCGACCACCAGTGCGACGGCGCCGGCGCCCAATGCTCCCCATTTCTTCCAATTGACCACGAGCGCTCCGCTGAGGACGTCTTGGGCCTCCTTAGCGGCATCGAAAACATGAGCTCCGTATTGGCTTCCCAGACCCATCTCCGCGGTGAGGTCCTTCATGGCTCCGCGCCATTTGTTGCGGTCAACGTCAATTTCAAATGGCCTGATGACATTTTCGGACGCAAGAACGGTCAGAAGGGTTACTGCGTCTTCCTTGGTCAGATGGCGGCTCGGCAGTGGTTCAGGAACAAAGGCGTCTGGGTCGGATGGGTCGAAGATCAACCTTGCAATCTGCGACGGCAGCGGCCTTCCCGCCTCCCGGTTTCGTTGGCGGATCTCGTTCACAGCAGTAGCCTGGACCTGCCGCAAGGCTCCGGCAAACCGGTCGGCCTGCTCGCCTTCAAGCCGTGACTTCAGCAAATAGGCATAGCGTAATGCCACCAATGCCGTGACTTCAGATGCGTCCAGTTGGATGTCCACGCCTTGATCCACGCTGACGATTTCGGTGGATTTCGATCCGAAGAGCGCAAACCCTATGGCTTCGGCTACGGCATCATGGGAGAGATATGCCTCCGCATTGTGGACGTGGGGGTTGAATCCGGTCCCAATGCGGAAGTCAAGCATCCAGTTGTATACCGCTGACAGGCCTCTATGAGCCGCTACTGGATCCAACACGTTCCAGAAGTTGGCCCACCAGTTCAAGTTGGTAGGAGGTTCCTCCATACTCTCGCGTAGTTTGTCGACGTCGAATCGGCCGCTGGCCAGTGGACTGCCGATGGTGACCATACCTACCACGTCAAGCCCTGCTGGCAAGCGCTGAAGGAGGTCCGCTGCGACCACGGACCCCAAGCTGTGGCCGATAATCACGATCCGGCCGGAAGCGGGCAGCTTCTTCAGGATCAGATGCAGAACCTGTGCCCGGACATCCGCGTTGCCAAGGTACTTTCGTACTTGCCCGAAGCCTGGAAGGCTGGCCGACCCGTTGACCACTAATTCAGCGCCGCCCCAGCCATTGCCTTGATGGTGTCGTCCCAGCCGGAATTCGAGCGCGGCCGTGCGTCGCTCAAAATCCCGGCGATTCTGCCGGACTTTATCCCTGGCCGGCTGCTTGACCGTTACTCGAGGAAGCGACAATGATTCGTCGCTGCCTCTCATCGCATGGGCGTAGATTGGTGCAATTACACGCTCAGGGTCCACGTCTGCATATCCCAGGCGGGACAACGCAGCGTTGAGCCCGGTAAGCCATGCGACGTCCCTGTTTCCGTCGCCGACGCCGTGAAGAAAGAGCAGGAAGGGTTCTTGGGACATTGGTGCTCCGATCGAGTGTAAATGCGCGGTTGCAGGGTGCCGCGGACCAGCGGCGGCAGGGATTATGTCTATTCGTTTAGATAACTGGGCCAGTGGGGGCGCAGCAGCTTTCGCTCACGCGCCCCCACTTATCAAACTATTGCGTGGTCTCGTAGGACCCGTCGGGCTTCCGAGTGCAGTAGCCCTTCTTGGCGGCCCTGAGGAGGCTTCGCTGGAGCGCGGTCTGGATGTCTGCGCCGCGCCTAGCCCATCCAAATACATTGCGAACCGCGACGAGCAGTTCATCTTCTGTGATGACGATCGCGTCAGCCACCACGAGCCGCACTGCCTCATCAAACTCCTCCGGAGGAACTGCACCGGCCTTCCGTACATCAGCGGTTCCGGTTGGGCGTCGGACATTGACCGCATCTGCGCCGTCGACCCGGATGAAGCCTTCCTTGTCCAGCTTCACCTTCAAGCCGCTGACTTTGGCGAGAGACAAGGCACGTTCGACGTTCGCCCTAGCACGTGATCCGATTCCTCCCGATTCCCAATGTTCACGGAGCCTGGCGTGGAATGTATCAATGTGAAGCGGAGCCTCAACGCTCACCACGTGGCCAGCGTACTGAATAAGGTCCGTAAGTGCGTCTGCATCCCCTGGCTGATACCAGTATCGGTGGGCCGGGCGAGGGGCCATCGCGTACGGAACGGTCCATGCCGGCGACGCTGAGAGATCGATTTCCTCGTACTCCAGAGGCTCTGGCACCTCGACGGGACCGGAAATCGCCGGGACGACATTCTTACCACGGAGGGATGCATCCAAAGCGTCCTTGAGAGCCGCCTCCTGTGCAGGGCGGTCCCGGTACCAGCTGAGGCCCCAAATTCTGTGGATTTCCCACCCCAAACCACGCAGTACGGATTCCCTGAGCCGGTCACGGTCGCGTGCGCTTTTCGCAGAGTGGTAAGCCGCCCCATCGCATTCAATGCCGAGCATGAACGCTCCTTCTCTGTCGGGGTGGCGCACACCGATATCAATTCGGTATCCCGCCGCTCCGACTTGAGAGACTGCGTTGAACCCCCAGGATTGGATGACCCGCAGGACCTCTTCTTCGAACGGGCTGTCAGCGTCGCCCGCAGTTCCGGAAATTTCTGAGGCCAAAGCGACGCGGCCTCTGGCCGCGAAGTCGAGATAGTTCTTCAGATGCCTGTTGCCTTCGGACGTTCCGTCGGTCATATCCCCGGCGTGGAACGAACTGACGACCTCCACTCGCCGGCGTGCACGGGTGATTGCAACGTTGAGTCGCCGTTCCCCGCCTTTTCGCGTTAGTGGGCCGAAGTTCATGGTCAGCTTGCCCAGCTCGTCCGGGCCGTATCCAACGCTAAAGATAATGATGTCGCGTTCGTCGCCCTGAACGGATTCGATGTTCTTGACGAAGAATCCGCGCAGGCGATCGTGGTCTTCCATGAGACCCGCCAGCAGCGGTTCAAACTCCGCACGGCGTTCGATGGCCTCCGAAACGGCCTCCGCCTGTTGACTGGAAAAAGTCACCACGCCAAGGGAGAGACCCGAGTTGAGGCGCCGGTGTTCAAGCACACGGTCAACGACGCGCTCCGCTTCAATCGGGTTTCGGCTCCCAGCACCGCGTTGATAGATGCCAGCCACGAACTCGTGGTGCACGCCAAGGTCGTGCGCTTCCTGGGTGGCCCCAGGAAAGGTGTTGAGCTTGCCTTCGTAGATCCGATAGTTCGAGTACGTGATGAGGTCTTCGTGCAGACTCCTGTAGTGCCAAGAAAGCGGCAGCGAGACCATCGCGCCGGATGCCTTGCAGAGGTCCAGAACGCTGTCAAAATTGTCGGGTTCATCCTCATCGTCGGTTTCGACGTCTGCTGACGAGAAGAACGACGTCGGCGGGAGCTGTTTCTGGTCTCCCGCAACTATGAGCTGCTTGCCACGATATATGCAGTTCACAGAGTCAGCGGGCATAACCTGCGATGCTTCGTCGAAGATCACGACATCGAATTCGAGCGTGGGTGGCAGGTACTGGGAGACGGACAGAGGGCTCATCATAAAGCACGGTTTGAGCGCTTGAACGATTGAACCGGTTTCTTCCAACAGTCGCCTGATCGGCTTGTGCCGTGATTTCTTGTTCGCCTCGTGAGCAATGACAGCAGCCGGACCGGCGCTGCTTCGGGGACGCCTGGCGACGCAAGCTTCCACGATCGCTGTGTGGGCGTTGCTTATCAGCCGCGAATCCAGATCTTTGAACTGTTCAAGCAAACTCTCCCTACCAGAGGCCCGGTGTTCGGAGAGTCTGTCGTCTGCCTCAATGACTTGCTCCGCCCAAGGTTCCAGAGCGGCCCGCTCCACGGCGGATACGACGTGAAATGAGGGTGCACGTGCGTCCCTGAGCGATGCCAGGGTTACGGAAAGGCCTGCCGCGCTGAGCGTGGAAAAGAGCTTCTTGAATTCAAACCAAATGTCGACCTCGGAGGATACGTCTGCCCCCAGTTCCGTCAGGATCTCCTCGGCATTTTCGAGGTCGAAGTCCAGCTCTGCCTTCAGCTCACCCGAGCGCCCAGGTTCGAAGGAGCCGACAAGCCTGTCCCGGGCTTCGAACCAGGTGGCGTGATCTTGTGCCAAGTCAATTTCAGAGGCTTGGAATTCCCCGACGAACCGGACCGCATCTTCATCGATGGGAGCCCCAATGACGTCGCGCACTGCCGATATCCATGCGTGATCTGCGCGAAGCGTCACCCAATCTGTGCCACGAGTCCGGTAACGCGAACCCAATACCTCCGAATTGGCCGACGCAGCGTCAGCAGTTGCATCCTCCATTCGTGCCAAGTCGCTGATGTGGCCTAGCGCTGCGTTCGCGGCGGAAGGGGTTGCGATCTCGCCAACTACTTCTGACAGGCGATCCCGCAAGGGCTTCGCTGCAGCCAGGTTGTCAATCGCCGCACTAAGGCTTTCGTGAAGCGAACCCAACGGGATGTCACCAATGGATTCAAGGAATTTCTCGCTGAAAAGCGCACCTGTTTCGGCAGCGAAGCGCTCCACCCTGTGGGCGACATCCCGCGCGAGCGGAATCAGATCCGCATCAGGGGTGCTGGAACGGCTGAGCTGGCGGGCCAGAGCAGAGGGACCGACGTCGTCACCGGCCAGTTCGATGGCGGAGCGCGCAACTTCGAGGGCGTGCGCGATTCGTGTGAAGTCCGTTGCGACGCCTTGGTAGTAGCTTCCAAGGCGGGGACCGTATTCCGGTTCGTTGGCTGAGAGGTTCTCTTGTGCCGTCTGCCAAGCCAAGGCGTCGCCAAGCAACGCGATAACGTCTTTGTTTACAACGCCGGCCACTGTGACCGCGCGGAGAGTCTTCTTGTCCAGCCGGGCTTGCTTGCTCCAAGCTTTCAATCCTCGATGTTGAGTTTCGAAGCGAACCTTCAGCCCATTGATATCCAGCGACAAGATGTCCGGACTGTACACCGACTCCATCGCCATCTGGCGCTCACGCACGATCGTGGAGAGCTGCCCAAGAACACGTGCACTTTCGTCCAGGGCGCCTTGCACACTCGGGTTGATCCAATGAGATTCGGGCAAACTTCCGCCCTGGCTCAGCTCCGCAAGGGAAGCAAGGGCGCGGCACTTGTTTAGCGTAAGAGTCGCAAGTTCCACATCGAAGAGCCGGCCCAGTTCCCGGGCCTTTTCCATGAGTGTTGAAATTTGATCCGCCGCGGCAATCGCACTCTCCTCATTGCTGTCGATCTGACTGAAAGTGAACTGGTTGAGGGTGCGGCTGAAGATCTTGGAATCCCGTTGGAGAAATTCCTGGAGTGCTGGCTGGAGATCTTTATCATTCCTGGTCCATCGATCGGCACATGCTTGGCGCACCTGATCTTCCAAGGCGTTGAACAAGTTCTCATCCGCTTGAAGCTGTTCCATTCTGGTCAGCAACGGACCCAATTTTGGGGTTGAGTACCACGCGCGGGGCACCTGCCGCCGGGCCCGGAGCAAAGACGTGAGCAGTGTCCTGGCTTGGATCCCGGCGACGTCCAGCCTGACTGACCAAAAAGGCAACTGGGCATCAAAGAGGCGGACAGTCCGAAGTAGACGTTCGGTGGCCTGGGCCAGTCTGGTAACGGCCTTATCCAGGTCCTTTATCTGGGACTGGCTTAGTCCCTCACCGGCGAGCCCGCGCCAGGCGAAGGATTCACCTTCCTCAGCTGGGCGCCAAACCTTCGACAGGGCGGTCCCCGCCATCTGGAGTTCAGCCAAGCCGTCCGCGGACAGCGCTCCCAGCATTTTTGGATCGCCTGCCGGATACGCATCAAACTCCGTCAGCTGAGAAAGCCTGCCCAGGACTTCGTGAAGGCTCCTTCCGAGCGGCCTGCGTATTTCGTTCATGGCATTGGCGTGGTCGGTCAGACGTTTCCGGCTCTTGGCGAGCTGGGACCGGTCAGTGTCCGAGAACGAACTCTTCGCCCGCGGCCTGCGAGTCAGTTCTTCATGAAGGGTTTGAACTACCTGCTTGCGGGTGGCTTTGTGGCTGTGCAGTTCGAGAAGAAAGGGTTCCAGTTGCCTTTGTGTCAATCGATCACGCACCACGTCCAGGGCAGCTGCCTTCTCGCTGACGAAGAGTACGGTCTTCCCCGTCGCCATGAGCTCAGCAATGATGTTGGCGATGGTCTGGCTTTTTCCGGTACCTGGGGGCCCGTCCATGATGAAGCTTCGACCCTCACGTGCGGCCAGTACGCATTTTCTCTGGCTGCCGTCCGCGTCGAGGATGCTATGAAGCTTTTCAGGCGCCAGGTGGGAATCGAGATCCTCATCGGCTACGGGGTCAAAGGAGAAGTCCGACGAATGCGGGGCATCCGGGCCGAGAGCCATCAACTGAATCATGCCATTGGCGACAATTTTCCCCTCGTTCTGATCAAGGTCGCGGTACATAGCTTCCTTGTGAAAACTGAAGATGGACATGACGGTACGTTCATCGACCGTCCATTCCGGTTTGTCTGAGACCGCTCGGCGAACACCGGAAAGGACTTTCGCAACGTTGAGGTCGTCTACCTCAAACTCCGGCAGCTCGACCGCAAAGTCCCTGCTGAGCTTGAGCCCGAGCGCTGTATTCAGCGCCGGCTCGTCTTCCGTTCTGCGCAGCACATATTGCTGGCCTTCCTTGACGAGCCGGACGGGCACTAGGAGCAACGGGCTTGAGATTTTCTTAGAGTCGGCAGGATCGATCCAGTTGAGCATGCCGTAACCCAAGTACAGGGTCCAGACGCCTCGGTCGGCGTATTCCTGTTCCGAACGTTGATGGAGGCGCTTGGACGTACTGAGGATTTGCGCTGGCGTCTTGGCTGCAATCCTGAGAGTTCGAGGTCCCCTTGTGGGCAGGCCCATCCCCGCAGCGGAATCGTGTTCGTCTCGCTCGACCGGTTCACTGCTTTCGAGGATCACGTCGCCGTCGTTGACAATGGCTTCGACGTCCAAGCAACCAGGTTCAACTATTTCAAAAGTCCCACTTTTGGGATGTTGAAAGTAGACGAGTCGCTGACGCCTGTCTATTGACAGCAAGTCGTCGCGCCACCGCTGCATCTGCAACGCGAGCTTCTTGTCCAAGACGCCTTTGCCTGTCGACACCACTCCCCCTGTCTTCCGAACCGGTCGGAATGTCTGTTAATTACCTACGCTGCCGGTACCGGAACGCTTTTATCTTCAATGAAGAGTATCTGGGCTGTGGCTCCATTCGGCCATTGAGTCGACGTGGCCGCAGCTGATGAACCAATACGAACGCTGAATCAAGTCAAGCCGTCATCCAGCTTCATTCGTGCCAATTCTTCTAGGACCGCAGGAATCAGCTTGGCTGGCACGTTTTCGCTCAGTTGGGCGGAGAAGAACTTCGCCCAGTGAACGGCCATAGCCTGCTGCAAGCCATCGAGAGCGGCCATTCCGTTCATGGGAGAAGTGTTCTCATTGATTCCCTCAGCGGCAATCGTGTCCGGAAGCCGTTCCGGATCAGTATCGAGGGGCCCATCAGTCGAGGAACCATCCCGCCCCACCGGTTCGGAATCCTCGGTACCGGTCGGTGCCTCCTCTGTACCCGTCAAGGTAGCTGGCGATGCAATGTGCTGGTCGTCGTCGACTTCAGGCGCCTCCGGAATTTGCTCGTCACTGCCACCGAGGATCGCCGGCAGCGATCCCCACGGGTAGATAACATCCAGATGGGTCGTGGTACGCGTCAACGCGATGTACAGCATGCGCTCACCATGCGGCATTTCAAGAATGGTCGCCGGATCCACCACTATCACGGCATCAAACTCGAGTCCCTTTGCATCCTCTGGGGTAACCAAGTTTATGGCGGTCGACAGTTCGCCCTCTGTCGATTCGCTCCACTGAAGGTCGTCAGCCTGGAAAGCTTCACGGATGATTGGCCAAAGCTGGACGGGAGCTATCACCCCCACAAAGCGACCACGGCCGCTGTGGGTAAACACAGTGCGGGCTACTTCCTCCGCAAGCCCTTCGGCCGGAACACCAGCGAACCGAGGCGGATACTCCACATCGCGCAAAATTCGCGGCGGCGTCACCGACGGCGCCGCCGATTGCAGGATCGGCAGCGCCACATCAAAAACCTGCTTCGGGACGCGATAGCCATGCTCAAGTTCTGCCAGTTGCGAGGTCACATGAACGGGTACCTCGTGCCCAAGGATGGCGACAACGTCATCCCAGGAGTCGCGCGAATAGGGCCCCGTCGATTGCGCGATGTCGCCAACCACAGTCATGGAGCCGTTCTTTGAACGGCGGCGGATGGCTCTGAGCTGCATCTTGGAGAGATCCTGAGCCTCGTCCACCACTATGTGCCCGTACGTGCGGGGCGCTTCCCTCATGGCAGCCTGAGCCTCGTCGAGAAGCGCCAAGTCAGCCATGGTCCATGGCTCATCCGAGACCTTCTCGGCCTGCTGGCGATAGAGCGCCTCCATCTCGTCAGGTGCCAGGAGGCCCTCGGCCGCCCTCTTCATCCTTTCCTTCGACCCAAGAAGGTCCCGGAGGAACTGTTGGGGCGTGATCTGTGGCCAGATCTTCTCCACTTCCGCATCGAGTGCTCGCAGATCCAGGAACTGTTCGGGATCCACTCGGCGGATATTGCCCAACTGCGGTGCGCTCAGTTCAACCAACCTCTGCCTAAACCTGCGTCGACCATCAGCAAACGAATCAAATTGAAGACTCTTCAACACTTCAGCAATGCTCTCAGCGGATACTGACACCGTCAGCACGGTGTTCCGTCGCTGAACTCTGATGTCGGCGGATGGCACGCGGATTCGTTGTCTCAGTGCGCGTTGGAGGACTTGACTCATTCGACCCGATCCCTTGACCGACGCCACGGCTGGATCGTCCTTGCCTATCAGCTGAACGTCATTGGACAGCAGGTTCTGAAGCGCTTGCTGCACCACGTCGTCGTCTCCCAGATCCGGCAACACACGGCGGATATAGCGGGTAAAGGTCGGGTTCGGGCCCACGACCAAGACGTCTTCTGGCGGCAATTCCTCCTGGTAGTTGAACAGCAACCAAGACACGCGGTGAAGAGCTACGGCGGTCTTGCCTGTTCCTGGGCCGCCCTGAATAATGAGCAGCTGGTCTTTCTCGGCTCTAACCAGTTTGTCCTGGGCAGCTTGGATCGTCTTGACGATGTCCGTCATTTCCGATCCGCGCTTGCGGCTCAAGGACTGGAGCAGAGCGTCGCCTGTGTAGCTGTGGTCATCAAGATCGCTAACAGCCTCGGCCAACACTTTATAGACGATGTCCTCGAAACTGGTGATCTTGTTCGAGGGTGCATCAAAGATTCGTTTTCTCCGGAGCCCCATTGGATCGTGCACCGATGCCTGGTTGGCTACGGCAGCAGCTGGTGCCTGCCAGTTCACGACCAGGAGATTCTTTTCCTCGTCGAAAATGGCAACCTTGCCAATATAGAGCTTGGTATCGTCCTCGTAGTCGATCCGGGTAAGCGCTACGGGATCATCGGGAGAGGCAACCTTGCGTTTTTCCATCGCGTTCTTATATGCGCGACGCTCGACGGCGGTCCCGGCGGAGGCGCCAGCCATGGACGAAGCGGTGTGCTGGCTGTCTCGATGCTGCTTCGCGAGATCGAAAAATGTCTGCTCACGCTGCAGTTCAGCCGTCTTCGAGAGAGTTCCGACGCCGGTGTCTACACTCACTATTGCCCCCATTTTGTGGCCGTTTCAGGCCCTATCTATCTCAGTCGTAATAATGTAGCCGGGACCACCGACATTTCAGGAATGTCCTCGCCCAATTGTCGGTATTCACCAACCCAGGAACCGGAAAATGGATGAGGCATTTTAGGCACCAACTCCCAACAGCTCCGACGGTTTCCCACTCCACGAAACAACCAGTTCGTCCCGCGCCCGCGTCGCCGCCACGTACAACAACGACCGCTCCTGCAACAGAGCGTCAGATTTCTCGGCCTCGCCGAGATCTTTGAGCGCCCATTGCAGAGGCATATTCGCCTCCCCCACTCCGAAGAGGATGACTTTGGAAAACTCCATGCCCTTCGCCCGGTGCATGGTCATCACAACGGGCTCGCCGGGATGGGCTTCCTTGTCCCCGGAGACTTTCTGGGTAGAGACGCCTCTCTCGAGCAGCCCGCTCACCAGGAGGTCCACCTGCTTGCCCGAGCGCACGAGTACGCCGATGGTTTCCGGTGCGAAGTCCGGATCGGTGGTCCATGCCTTGATCCAGCCGGCGGCGTTATCGAGCTCCTTCGAGAGCGATTCCTTGCCTTCGAGCTGGGGGGTCGGTCCGCTTCTGGCGGACCGGTAGTCCGCGGATTCCTCCGCAGTGTCCTCAATGTCAGTGAACGGAATCCCGGAGAGCAGCCCGACGGCGAAAGCGAGGTTCTGAGCCGTTGTCCGGTAGTTGAGGGTCAGACGCCGCGAGCGGCCCACGATTTGGATGCCGAACCGACTGAGGGGCACCTTCTGCCCATAGATCCGCTGGTGGGAGTCCTCCGCAATGAACAGGTCGTTGGCGCCCGGCGCCACCAGTGCGCGGAGCAGGAGCCAGTGGCCAGCGTGAAAGTCTTGGGCTTCATCAACAATGACGTGGTTGAAGGGGCAGCCCCCTCCTCCGGCGGCCCGAAGCCGAAGGACCTCTGCGGCCAGCGCCGCGAGTTCGGGGTAGCTCACGGCTCCCTTGCTCCGACAGATCCGCCGATAGGCCTCAATGACTTTCCATACTTCGATGCGCTTCGTCCGGTTCAAGGGCGTGCCGCGACCTCCTCGCGGAACGGTCAGGTACCCGTCCCTGTCGGTCACGGAATTGGCAAGGACGATGGACAGATACTCTTGGCCAAGGAATGTAGGGTTCGCGAGCGCGGGCTCGAGCTTGTGCTCCACTTGCTCTAGGGCCTCACCCCATTCCTTGTCATTGGACCTGCTTGTCGCCGCGGCATCGGGAGTCCCGAGCACCGCGCTAGAAGCGCCGGTTTGTTCCTCGGTCGAGGCCTTCGCCCAAATCTGCGCGGCGACAGAGTCGATGCCGGTGACAGTCACGGCGGTTTCGCCAAGCTTGTCGCTCTGCTTCAGTCCGGGATCGAGACGCCCCAGGTTCTGCGCAAGGCTATCGGCCAGCGTTTTCGTGTATGTGGTCAGAAGGATGCGTGAGTCCGGGAAGTGGTCCGCCAAGTGCTTGGCGCGGTGGATCGCCACCACAGTTTTGCCCGTACCAGCCCCGCCCGACAGCCGGAAGGCTCCGTTGCGGTCTTTGACCGCGTACTGGTCCTGGGCCGGGTGCAGGAAGACCAGCCAGTCCTGGAAGCTTTCGTTGTTGATGACGTACTCGAGGTCTTCGGACCCCTTGGCGTAGGTGAACTCGAGTTTCGAGGCAGGGTGCTTAAGCGCCTCGGCAAGCTTTTCATCCTCGGACTTCGTGGGGTCATCGACATAGTCGCCAATCCCCAGGCCTTCTTTGACGTCCGGGAGGGACTTTCCAGCCTCCAGGTCAATGAGGGCAAGCCCCTGCCATTCGGGGACTGCTTCGTCAGTGACCACCTGTTCGAACGCCTCCACAGAAGCCGCACCGATCGCAGCTGCGCCGGTACGTTCGGGAATGCCCAGCTCCTCGAGGAGGTACGACGGCGTGTAGCCAGCTTTTTGAAGGCCGTTCTCATAGGCGGGACCTGTCGCTGCCGGGGGAACAACAGCGGCCGGTGGCGGGGTCGCTGATCCTTCTGCCGGTGCGCTGATGAGTTCAGCAATACCGCTGACCGGGTTGACGGTCAGGATGCTTGTCTGGGCCTTCTTGATTGCCTCGTCGTGGTTGAACGTGCCCGCATAGACGTAATGCGGTTCTGTCCCGGCGTTGAGCCTGAACAACACGGCTCGGAACTGCTGGTCAACGCGGCCTGTGCGCGCCCGGGAGTCCTTGTAGGTTTTCATCGGTTCGATGTGGAGGCCGGGGGCAGTGTCGTCTTCCTGAAGCTTATAGAGGAAGTCCAGGACCTTGCCCTTGAGCGATCCGTCGACCTTGTTGGCCCCCTTCATCAGGGTTACCGATGCCATTAGTCGTTCTCCTTCAATTTCAGTGCTTCCATAATTGGTTCCGCATCGCCCGGCAGCATAGTCCAGCCGTCATACTCGCCCTCTCCGTGGAGGACGACAGCAACTTTGTGCTCCGGCCAGGCGATATCCAGAGGCGTCCCGTCCTGGAGCTCGTACCCGAGTTCGGGCAGGGGGCACCCCTCAATTTCTGCCAGCACTGCCAACAGTTGACGCTCGGCGTGTGTCGCAATGTCCATAAGGTCCTGCCATCCGGGCCGGAGGTGCGTACCCAGGGCTCCCGGTTCCACAAGGACCGAAACCGAGGGCATTGCGAGACTAACCGCGCCGATGGCCGGGGCTGTCCTCCTGAATCCGAGCAAGTTGCTCAGACGCAGCCATTCGTGCCACAGAGTCTTATAGCCGGGCTGCGCCACTGCGTCGTCCCGTCCATCGAGGACCAGCACGACGTCGGCGCTCACCATGAGCGGCGATGTCAGGTTTGCAGCGCAGCGGAGAGGGCCGTCCGCGTACATCCATGCGCGCCCCACTCCCAGGCCGGGCGCCGCAAGAGGGTCATCCAAGGTGGCCTGCACGAAATCCGGAAGCCCCACAACGGAACCCTTGAACGGGGTGCACTTGCCCAGCATGAGCATGGGGATGGCATCGGACAGGTCCGCCCATGCGTCCCTGTTTGGCTCCCGGATCCACTGCCACAGCTGGCTCATGGCGTCGGACTTGACCGCAGCAAGCAGCGCGGGCTGGAGCGGCGTCGTCCCGTTCTGCACGATGCTCGCTGCTTTGTCCGTGAACCACGGCGGCATCGACAATCCGTCGCCGGAAAAGGCATCGATGTCCTCCCACGTAATGGCCCACGGAACCACGCCAACGGCCCGTAAAGCCTCCCGCTTGGCCGCATCGTCCGCCACACGATTGTGCTCGGGGGACGCGTGAAAAATGTAGCCGTCGGTGTAGATCGCGATCTTCGGGATGTTCGGGTCTGCCGTTGAGAGGACAAAGTCAGGCCGAGTGCCGTGAATGTCCACCTGGGGTTCCAGCCACCAGATGTGTTTGGCGCCCGGAAGGCGGAACTCCACTTTGTCTGCGCAAAGCCCGGGGGTGACCTTGACGTTGGCGCCGACGGCGGCAAGCCTGTCCACGAGTGCCTTGCGGAACTTGACCTCGAGGTGTGATTCCAGGGCTGGCGCCGGTGGAGGAACCTTGGTCACGGTCCAGCCGTCGAAGTCGGGATCGCCGTCGTCCGGAACACCGTCGTGCCCGGCCAGGATGCTACGCAGGAGACGCTCCGCGGTCACGCGGGCCACCTTGTCGACGTGCCAAGGGGACGCGAAAGGAAGGAGACACCGATGGCAGGCCAGGCGCTCCTCGTCGCGGCATTCGCAGTTCCGCACCACGTCCCATGCCGCCCGCAGCAGGTTCCATACCTTCTCCGGGTCGGCGAAGTCGGCGAGGTAGCCAGTGCCGCCGGGTACTTTGTCGTGCAGGAGCAGGGAGACGGCGGTGCCGCCGTCGGCAGGTTCGTTGATCGGCACGGCGGCGATATGGTCGGGGGATCCGCCAATCACTTCGCGCAGCCCAAGGAGTAACGCGGCGGTCAGGCTGGGAAGGGCGAAATCATCGCCCATAACGCGACCGGCAGGGAGGCGGAGGGCAACCCCCTGGGTCGCGAGGACACGTGCGAGGGCCACCTCTGCCACGTGTTCGTCACTGGACTTGCGGTATTTGCACCAGAAACGGTGTTCATCGGGGTTGTTCGCACGCCCGGCGGAGTCGAGCTTGCCGCAGTACGAACAGACCCGGAACAGGGGCGCCTTGGACTCGTTGCCGGCGATGATCCGCGGTGCGGCGTTGGCGGAGGAACGTCCCAGGTTGAGCCACCGTAGCTGTACCCGGTTCGCGTACTTGGCGCCGAATTCGAAGTCCTGGAGGAACCATTCCTGGGTGACATGCTCAGGGTCGATGTCCGCTGCAAGCATCGTGTTGAAACGTTCTTTGACGCGCTGGTCGCTGCGGTCGCCGATGGCCACCTCGTCGCGGCGCACCTCCGCTGAGACGTTCTTCATGACCACAACATCGAATTGCTGGCTGACGTCGGCGATTCCGCTGAGGTGGCACCGCCCGCATGCCTTGACCGGACCTGCGGTGTCCAGGTCCACGTGCATCCACCCGCACTCCGGGCACGCCTGCCAGCGCTGGATGTGGCTCTGCTGCGGGCCGAGATCCACGGCGTCGATCTTCACCTCGAGGCCACGGGAGTAGAACGTCGCCCCGGGGGCAAGCTCGTTGATCGCGATGGCCGCCCCGCGCTGGAGCGAGATGGTTTCGGTGACGTAGTCCTGAGTTTCGACTTCCTGCCAGGTCACACCGATGTCGAGATTCACCGAGTCGTCGAGGAGCGTGTAGTTCGGCAGCAGGCCGTACTTCTCGAGTACGGAGATCCAGTACTCGTCTCGCAGGGCGAAGAGCTGCCTCCGCAGCATGCGCTGGGTGGCCTCGGCGGATTTGGGGGCACGCTTGTCCTCGTCCGTCGCGGCATTGGATTCGGCCATGGCCTTCAGCTCCGGCATCGCCTTCTCGATGTCGTCGATGCGGGCCTTCAGCTCCTCGCAGTCGTCGGCCCACAGCCTGGCAGCCCGGACCACATGCACAGCGAGCTCGCTCGACCCGTCAGCACGGGGGGCAGCCCATTCCCGGAGCCTCGCAGCGCTGGCGGGAGCGAGAAGATCCCCGAACTGCCCGAGGAACTCGTCGGTATATTCGTCCGCGTTGGAGTGGGCTGTCTCGATGAGGTCGCCCAGGAAGGTTCCCGGTCCGTCCCCGGCGAGTGCGCCTGCGGCCTTGCGCGGATGGGGACGGCCGGCGTCGCGCGCGAACCGATCCACTAGGTGGGCGAGGTACTGCCTTTGCAGTATCTCCTCGGCGTCGAGAAAGGTGGCAGGCGGGCGGATTTGCCCGTTGATGACGGAGAGCGGGTCGTGGAGCTTGGGCAGGTGCTCTCCGCGGCCGCGCGCGTACGCGAGGACGAGTGAGTTCCCTGTGAGGCGGCCGGCACGCCCCACCCGCTGCAGGTAGGACGAAACGGACGTGGGGAGGGAGGCGAGCATAACGCAGGAGAGGTCACCGATGTCGATGCCCATCTCGAGCGTGGGGGTTGCGACGAGGACGTTGGGCGCCTGAGGCGTTTGTACCGAGGCTTTGAACTCGTTCTCAACGCGCACCCGGTCCTCGTCGGGCAGCAGGGAGGTGTGCTCCTTGGCCACCACTCGCTTGGGCTCGCGTGCTCCGTACAGCTTGAGGTAGAAGTTCTCCTCCTCCGGCTGCCGGGCGAGCCGCCCGGGGCACCGGACATACAGGCAGTGGGCACCGTCGAGCTGGTCCACCACAGTTGCTGAACCGGGCGTGACCGCCCGGCACACGGAGCATGCCAGGAAGTGGCGGCCGTTCCCGAGGTCCTCGCCTGTGGGTGCCTGCAGGAGGATCCTGTCGGTGGGAAGTGCAAAGATCGTGGCGCCATCCTTGGCCTGCACGGTCTCGAGTACGCACTGGCCGGCGAGCTGCCCGAATAGAGCCTTGGCTACGAAGGTGGCGTCCGCTTTCGGGATGTTGAGGCACACTGCGGTCCATCGCGAGTACCAGCTCTGGGCCTGGGCTATCGGGTCCATGTAGCCTGAGTCGCCGCCGCCGAGCCGCGGGAAGGCGGGTTTGGACCGGCCGGCCGGGAAGGCGGGCATACCCTCGTTGCGGCGTCGGCCGCCCCACACCTTCCAGCGCTGGGCCTTCTCCCCCGCCTCGACCATGTAGTCGTCGAGCCACTGGTGGCGGATGCCGCCTTGGGTGCGGACGCGTTCGACGACGCCGCGTACCCAGGCGAGCAGCGCGCCGTCGTCGGTGAGCTGGTCCTCGAGGCCGAGGGTGCCGGGCGTCGCCTCGAGCGCGGCGCGGGCGGCCGCGAGCATCGCCTGGCGCGATCCGGCGTCAGTCTCGGCGACAATGCTGCCGGTGAGCTCGAGGGTGCGGCCGAGGCGGGACTGAAGGCCGAATTCGAGGGAGGCGTCGAAGAGTACGCGCTTGGCGGCGTTGCGGGATGCGCGGAGCCGTTCCTGAGCGCTGGCCTCATGATCCCAGAAGGCACGGAACTGCGGCCGGTCGGCGTAGTCGGGGGCGATGAGCTGGTACTTCCGGACGGGGGTGATGGCGCCCGCGATAGCGGTGTCGACCAGCTGCTTGAGTGTGGCGACTCCCCCGTCCGCTGCAGCGACCTCGAGCGCACGGCGGAAGGCGGAACGCAGGGTGAGGATGTGCGAACGGGCTTGAACGAAGCCGGCACGGTGGGCGGCGTCTTGGACACTGTCGGTGAAGACGAGGGCCTTCTTCTCCCCTGAATCGAGGCCATCGGCGCCGAAGAGGTTCGAGATGCTCACGGAAAGCATGGTGGCGATGGCGCTGCCCAGGAAGCGGATGCCGTCCGCCGTTTGGCAGGCAGGGCAGACCTCGCGCTTGGAGTCGTCGTCCGCGTCCTGGCCCCGGAGCATGAGGACAGGGACGATGTGGCCCTCGTGGGCCTCGGCGGTGTCCTCGGCGGGCGGCTCGTGCAGGATGCTGCGCTTGACCGTATCGAGCCAGACGAGGCTGTCGGCGATCTCGCCCTTCTCGGCGCGGAGGGCGTCCTCGTTGGGGGCGTGGATTAGCGCGCGGAAGCGCGGGTTGCCGGTGGCCTGCTCGCGGCGGATCTTCGAGTCGTCGTTCTCGAGGTCCGTGCCCGTGGGGCCAAGGACGGCGCCCCAGCCGGAGCGGCCGCAGTGCCGGCAATAGACCGCCGGGAGGTAGAGGCTCCGGTCGGTGTGGGGGCCGTCGTCCCCCCAGCGGTAGCGGTGCTCACCGTCCACGGACTTGTCGAGGCGGGACAGCTCACGCACCCAGAGGTGTGTCTCAACGGAGATGGCGTCGCGGTTGGGTTCGGGGACCGCGCGGACGTGGCTGAGGAGGGCTATGAAGTGGGCCATGAACTCTGTGTGCCGCCCGGTAAGCGTCGCGCGCCGGCGGGGCCCGCCTGAGGTGTTGAACCCGCCGAGGACGCGCTCGGCCAGGTCGGTTAGGACGACGGCGTCGCCCGCCTGTTTGAGTACTGCGCGGGTGAGCGGATGCCGGCGGACGGCGCCGAGGAGATCCGCTGGCTGTCCGCCGAAGAGGAGCTGGGAGATGTGTTCAACGATGACGGCGTTGGGTTCGTCGGCTCCCGCGCCGAGGACCGCCTCGATGGCCTTGCCGGTGACCTCAATGCCGTCGGCGACGCGGGCAATCTCATCCGCAGGGTCTCCGTCCCAGTCCCTACACCACGCATCGACACTGAGTCGGGATTCGGTGACGATTGATTCGTCGGGGAAGGTCTCGCCGAAGACGGTCTTGGAGAAGCGGAGCATGGGCTCGGCCTCGCCCTTCGCGCCTAGGGTCGCCGAGGTGGCGACGGGTGTGATGCGGCCGAGCGGGCGCGCCCTGTCCTCCTCGCTTGGTCCGTGGGGGATGGTGCTGAGTTCCTCCGGCCAGTGGCTCTTCAGGGTGAGTCCTAGGCGGCGCAAGAGCATGGCGACGTCGGTGCCTTGGGCGCCGTCGTAGGTGTGGAACTCATCGAGGACCACGTACTGCAGGGAGGTGGCGGACTGCGCCCAGATCGACGCGTCCTCGCTGCGGAGCAGGAGCATGTCCAGCATCTTGTAGTTGGTCAGGAGGATGTCCGGGGCCTCGCTGCGGAAGATCTCACGAGAATTAATCAGCCCGGCCGCTGAAACCTTCGTGTGCTTCTGGCCGTCCTTCCGCCCCGTGTAGATGCCGGCGGTGATGCCGCCGAGTTCGGGGTTGTCGGTGAGCAGGCTGGCGAGGCGCTGCGCCTGGTCGTTGGCGAGGGCGTTCATCGGGTAAAGGATGAGCGCCTTCATCCCGGTGACGCCCGCGGCCTTGGCCCGGAGGACGTGGTCAATGATCGGGTAGAGAAAGGACTCGGTCTTGCCGGACCCCGTCCCGGTAGTGACCAAGGTCGGTTGCGGTCGCCGGAAAACGCTTTCTACCGTGGTTGAGCCTGCTGAAACCTCCGGCTTTGACGTCAGTCTCTGAAAGGCAAGCGCCTGGTGGCCATACGGGGCGAATCCCTTGTACCAGTCGAGGCCACCCCGCCACCCGTTTGCAGCAGGTTCGAAGGGCAGCTTGAGCCGCACGAACGGACCCTTGAATATCCCGTCCTGCGGATCCTCAAGGAACCGTTGCAGGCCGTTGCGCGCATCCCGATCCGTTAAGGCAAACGTTGTGGACAGGTAGTCGATCAGCCCAACCTGAAGGTCCTCGACCTGATATGTGGGCAGTAGGACTGCCATCAGCTCTTCTCCGCCAAGAGCTTCTCGAAGTGGGAGTAGGCGTTGCGCATGTCCTCTTCTCGGTCGTACGAAACGAACGGGAACTCGAAGACGTAGTCGACCTCGCTCTGGGGGTGGGTCCAGGTCCGTTCTTCGAGCGTCAGGTCTTCTCCACGTTGGCGATAGAGCCTAGCCATCTCGGTCGGAACCTTACGACCGTTTGCATCGTAAAGATCGTTTCGCTCATAACCGACGAGGACAGGAAACTGGGCACGATATATAGTGGATAGTTCTGTTGCGCTAAGCCCCAACGCCAACGCTGCTAGCACATCGAGCTCCACCAGGACACGCCTCCGGGCATCTGCGTGACGAACCGCCTTGATCCCAACAAAGCCCGCAAGTTGCGCAAACTCATCCATCTTCCCGGTCAATGAAGCGAGGGCAAGTGCCCGCTCGGCAAGCATCGTCCGTATCCTGTCATCGGCTGGAAGGGCTGGCAGGCTACTGACCGCCGCACCCGTTAGATTGGCGATCTGTGAAGCCTTGACCTGGAAGTCCACAGGAATCGATGACCAAAGGCCAAGTAGTGCGGCCATGTCCTCGGCTTCAGGCAAAGTTGTCGATAGCACTCCGTGGGTATGGCGCGCACCCTTGGGGATTATCGACGGAATGAACGTCCGTTGGCCCGTTGTTGCCGCCATTAGCCTCCATCCGATTCGCCAAGTTTGATGAACGCCTACCGCCAGATCGCGGACATTCCACTGTCCATAGTCAGAGCCATACTTAACAGGATCTCCAGCTGGCTGGTAGCTCGTGCGGGGGATGAAGTCTTCCGGCAGGGCTTCGAGGTCGATCTCAGTCCAGTCGAGGTTGTTCTTCATCGTCGGGTTGGGCTGCTTCGCAAACGGGTTGGCCACCGTGAAGTGAGGGCCCTGCAAGATCACGTCGTTCCAAGACTCGGGTACGGCAGATCCAACCTCGAAGTAGCCCTTCTTGCGGTCGGCCGTCTCGTGCCAGCCACTCGAATACTGGAGGCCCAGCTCGCGAACCCGCGGGGCCTTGCTCAGCTTTTCGAGAACCCGGGAGCTGGCTCGGTTCACGGGGTAGACCATACGGGCTTGCACGGGTGGCGTCCCGGGCTCGTCGAGGATGTCCGCCCACACTGTGAGGACCGATTCGTCGACATCGATGATCCGTTCCGGATGGGGCCGGAGGTCCCAGTTGCCGTCGTCATCCTTGAGCCCAGGGACCGGTCCGGCGCCATCGTGCGCCATCGATCGCACAACGGTCTCCGGGTGGTACAGGGAGGCAGCCATTTTGAATCGCGGGTTCTCCACATGAGCCCCATACACATGGACGCCGTATGACACGTGGTGATCGATTTCAAAAAGCGATAGCTCGTTAACAAATTGCCAATGCCGCCTGAGCCTGCGATATGTCTCCGCACGCAGCATTGCTGCCTTCTTCTCAGTGAAGTGAGACTCCGGGTGCAGCAGCGCGGCAGTGCCTCGCGCCGAGGCTGAGTTCCAGACCCGCTCCATAAACACGCGGTACAGGTCCGGCTGAAGCCCCACTAGGAGCGGATACACAGTCGGGTCACCTACAAACTCGGCCACTTGGGGCGTAACAATCGCCGCATCGACGAAGTACTCACGCACTCCATCAAGGGCCAACGTTGCCTCGCGCTTCGAGCGAACTTGAGCCTGTGTTGGCTTCTCCGCAAGCTGCCACCACGGATCACCTTCAGCAAGGAGCGCGGCCTCATCAGAACGCGGCCTGACCCACGGCGGGTTTCCCACCTGCAGGTCAAATCCTCCGCGCCCGAAAACGGAGGCGAAGTCCAGCTCCCAGTGGAAGAATCCCTGATCTCGAGCCACACGGTCGCATACGGACAACCAGGGATGCTCCGCGAGCAGACTCTTTACGTCACCCGCCAGTGCGAGCTGAAGGTCGGCGTGTTCGGCGTCGTTCAGCTCATCCCAGTTTGCGCCCGTGCTCAAGGCCCGCTGGCCCGTCATGCGGGACTCCTTGCCGGTCCTTCCAAGGAGTGCTTCCAGCACCTCGAGCCACTGGTCAACACTCGGCGGGACGGCTCCCTTCGTGGCTTGCTCGGTCAGCGGCCAGAACCATAACGCGTTCCAGGCGTCCATCACACGACGGAGCCGCTGGTAGGCGCCGTTTGGGTCGTTGAGTGCCTGCTCGATCTCGGCACGGGTCACGGCTCGCGTGTTTTCGACAGGCTGAGGCACCGGCGGTTTGCCGAAGTAGTCGATCTCCCGGCGGGCTTCCTGGTCTGCGATCTCAAAGCGGCGCAGCGTGAGCTTCCACAGAGTTTCGACCCGCCGGGACAGGTTGAGCAGGCGGTCGACCTGCTGCTTCGAAGGCTTCACACGCACGGACTTACGCCACGCACCGAGGACCTTTTGCGCCTCGCCGGCGAGGTCCTTGACCTCCTTGGCGTCCGAAGCTGCGCCCCACCCCAGTCGTTGTATGAGAGGCAGAACTGGGCACCGCTCGCCGAGGAGCGAGGGATTTCCTCAGGATTGGCGCTGCTTCGGCAGTCGCGAATTATAGGGCCGCGAGGAGACCGAGTGTCAGGGGCACAGATGTTTTCGAGTCTCACGGCTAATCTAATGAACGGACCTGGAGTGCTGTCTCTGTTGCAGGCCACTGAAACAGAAATGAGGGGACCGTGGCAACATTCTTCGGACGATACTCGGAGTCGGAACTTCGAACGGCCAAGTCGAGAGCCATCGATGAAGCGGTCAGCCTGGGTCGCAGCGGGCTGAGACGAAAGTACGGCTTCGGCTCGGCGAAGAAGTTCGTCGCAGTCACTGCGGGGCACCATTTCGACAGCAAGGCCTTGTCGGCTGCCGTGGCAGCGCATCTGACACCGCCGCTGGCACTTACGTCGGATAGTTCATCAGGCGGGGTGGCCACGACCCGGATACTCGATGGTTGTGACATACCTTGGATCGATACCGACCGTCTGAAAAACGGGGACAGAAGTGGCCCAGGCAACCCTGACGCTGCGGGCGCGGACTCTTCGGCTCACGTCACCCGTAACTATTGGTGGGCCAGCCAGGGAGAAAACTACTCGACCGTCATTCAACAGGGCTCGCTTTGGGCTCCACACTTCCGCGTCGACGGGCAGCCCGGACACGATGACTGGCAGGCGTTACACCGCATGATGCCTGGTGACGTGGTCTTTCATTACGCCGCTCAGCAGTTCAAGGCGATCTCCTTGGTCGTAGCAGCGGGAGTGGAATCGGACCGTCCGCCAGGGTATGACGGATATGTTCATGGCACGCTGGTACTTGTTAAGCCCTGCGTCGTCGATATGGAAGTGCGTCTGGACGTCCTCAAGACGGTCTTTCCACCGGGCGTTGGCCCCATGAACAGGACAGGGAACCCTGGCAGGGTCTACGTAGCCGCGATCCCTCCTGAGGTAGGCGAGCCCCTGACGAACTATCTCAGTGCCGGATCTCTGGGGATGCGGTCCCTCGCACAAACTCGATCAACGGGTGAGTCGGACACCGGCCAGCAGCTTGACATTGAGACCACTGACATCGCCGGGTCGATGTTCCGACGCGCGGAACAGCGCTACCTTAGGGAAGCCCTGCTGGCCCGATATGGCAATCAATGCGCTATTTGCGGGCGGTTTCTTCCCAAGAACCTGCTGATCGCAGCGCACATCAAGCTTCGTTCGCAATCGAGCCACCGAGATCGTCTCGATTTTGCAGCGGCGGCCATGCTCGCCTGTTCCCTGGGGTGTGATGCACTGTTCGAACGCGGATATCTCACTGTCGACGACGGCGGCCTGGTGCGGATTACTCCTACGGATGACCCCGAGTTGCTGAGCGTGCTGGACAAACTTGGGGGTTCCCGCTGTCTGGCATTTTCAGATGCAACCAGGGAAAATTTCGAGTTTCATCGTCAAAGCCATAACAACGGCACCAGAGCGCGACGGTAGTCGTTCGCCGTCGCGCGCGGGCGTGCACGACGGCGACCGATACCAACTTTCCGGACCGGTCGACGGGGCCGCATCGACTACTGCGCCACCGCTGCAGCTGCGGCGTAGACGTCAGCGGGCATCGGCCGGTGGAGCCTCCATGTGATAGCAATCGGCCTCTCGCCTGCGTGCTGTACATAGTCCACCTGCCCGAGGCACGTATAGGGAACTGTCATGCCGGTCTCGTCGTCGGCAGTATCCCGCGTAAAGATTAGGATCTTCGAGCCGTGCGAGGCCCGGTCCAGGTACCGTCGGCCAGTTGGGCTTCCGGGTGATGTTGCGTTCTGCGATTCCCAGTGGAACAGCTCCGGACTGATGGCGTAGTCCTTGTACGTCGTGGTTGCTGAGTGCTTCTTGTCATTCTTGTTGAGGGTGACGAAGAAGGCATCGGTGGATGTCGCCGGGCACCAGGCCACGCCCTCACGGTGCTGCACATTCTTGCCGAGCTCCAGTGAACCGTACTGGAGCGCCGCCAGAATTTCCTCGCGCCGATAGGTCGCGTGGGAGAGTAGCGGCACATGTTGCAGCCCCGCTCCGAGACCCTTCGCGGCATGCTTTGACGCTGCCACTCCGAGTTTCACGATTTGACGGATCTCGCTGCAAACAAACAGGTAGCCGCGCAGGTAGTCCAGTCCGTCGTCGTACGTGTGGAAACTGCCACCGTCGCCCCACAGCGTATAGAACAGCATTCGGGCAAAAGTCTGCTCACGGATTGCAAGCTCCGCGTAGCGCGGCGCATCGGGGCCGACCAGCATCGAATACGCCTCGGCGCGTTCCCGATCGTCCACATGGATAAGCGCAGCCATCCGGCCCAAGAGCTTCCTCTCAACGGCGTCCTTGAGCTCCTCGAGCTTGCCATGAAGCGCTGTCTCCAACGGCGAGAACCCCTCGATCAACTCAGCCTCGCGAAGGTAGCCGGTCCACGAATCCTTCGTCGACCGGTAGATCGACTTCACGTCGTTCCCTGACCGCTCGAGATACGCCGCCAACTCCGTCTCGGCATATGAGGCGATATCCCGGACCAGTTCCTTTCGAGTGAATAGCAGCTGCGCTCTAATGCTTTTCAACACCACGTCCTGAGCCACACGGTCCAGCACGATCTGGCAACCCGACGGCAGGTACGGGAACTCGTCCTTGACGGCGTTCTCCAGCTCCTTGCGTCCATAGCCTGTGAGCGCCCGGTAGCGCAGATCGAAGCGGAACTCACGGCGTTGCTGGCCGATGAAATCCATGACCGTCAGCACCGCCTTGCCCTCGGCACGGCGCAGCCCCCGCCCCAGCTGCTGGAGGAAGATTGTGGCGCTCTGCGTGGGCCGGAGCAGCAGGATGGTATCCACCTGCGGCAGGTCCAGCCCTTCATTGAAGAGGTCGACGGCGAAGATACAGTTGATTTCCCGCCGTCGGAGGCGTTCCAGCGCGGCTGCCCTGTCTGCGTCATGGGTGCTGCCGTCGACGGCAACGGACGCTATGCCGGCGCGGTTGAACACCTCGGCCATGTAGTGGGCATGCTGGACCGACACGCAGAAACCGATGGCCCGCATATGGTCGGTGCTGGTGACCTTGTCGCGGAGTTCGCGGATCACCTTGGCTGCGCGGGCGTCGTTGCCGGTGTAGAGATTGCTGAGCTGCGCTGCGTCGTAGTTTCCGCGCTTCCATTCCAACTGGCTCAGGTCAACGTCGTCAGACACACCAAAGTAGTGGAACGGCACCAGCAGGTCGGCATCCAGCGCATCCCAGAGCCGCAGCTCGCTGGCGGTGCGGCCATCGAAGAACTGCTTGGCGACGTCGACGCCGTCGCCACGTTCCGGCGTCGCAGTCAGTCCGAGAAGCTGCTGCGGCTGGAGATAATCCAGCAAGCGCCGGTACGTGGGCGCCATGGCGTGGTGGAATTCATCGATGACGACGACGTCAAAAAAGTCCGGCTCCAGCTGCTTGATGCCGAGCGATGACAACGACTGGACGGAAGCGAAGATATGCTTCCACTCTTGCGGCTTGTGGTTCCCTACGTAGAGTTCACCGAAGGCGCCATCCTGCATGACATCCCGATAGGTACGCATGGCCTGCTTCAGGATTTCCTGCCGGTGGGCAACGAAGAGCAGCTTCAGATCGCGGCCAGCCGCTTCGCAGAGTCGCTTGTAGTCCAGGGCCGCGATGACTGTTTTGCCGGTGCCCGTGGCGGCGACCAGGAGGTTGTGGTTGAAGCCTTTGAGCCGCTCGGCTTCCAGCTCTTCAAGCATTTCCTCCTGGTGGAGGTACGGCTGGACTTCGAGCCCCGTGGCTGCGTCCGGCGCTGCGGTGCGCCGGCCGCCGTTGCGCTCCAGGGCAGCATCCAGTTTCTCGCCGTCCCGTTCCGGATCGTAGCTTTGGAAGGCGCGCTGCTCCCAGTAGCTGTCGAACGTGACCTGGAACTTTTGCAGCAGCGTGGAGGTACCGACAGAACTGAGCCTGACGTTCCATTCCAGGCCATCGAGGAGGGCGGCCTGGCTCAGGTTGGAGCTGCCCACGTAGGCGGTGTCGAAGCCGGAGTTGCGGCGGAACAGCCAGGCCTTTGCGTGGAGCCGGGTTGCCTGGGTTTCGTAGTTGATTTTCACCTCAGCCCCGTAGCGAGTAACTAGCTCGTCAATGGCACGGCGTTCCGTTGCACCCATGTACGTAGTGGTGAGGACCCTCAGCCGGGCTCCCCGATCCTTGAGCCGCTCTAGGGCCGGCTCGAGCAGCCGGAGGCCGGTCCAGCGGACGAAGGCGCAGAGCAGGTCGACGGTGTCGGCGGACTCGATCTCGGCCCGCAGGTCCGCGGCAAGATTCGGCTCGTCCTTGCTGTTTGTGAGAAGAGCTGAATCGCTTAGCTTGGTCGTGGGACGGCGGAGTTGGCGGCGTTTGAGCGCGTCGGGGCGGTGGAGGGACTGGAGCTGGGTGGGACCGTCTGCAATGCGGTCGCCGTGTTGAAGCTCTTGGAGCAGGCGGTTGACAAGATCGACTCGGTCTTGCGGCTTTGCTATGACGAGCGCTTGCCGGATGGCATCAGCCAGATGGCGGGAGAGGACAGCCGGCGCGTCTTCATCATCTATTAGCCCAAAGCGTGGTTCCAAGTCAGGAACGTTGGACAGGCTTGCCGTCAGCCCCTCGGTGTTTAGCAATTCATACAGGCCTGGGGACAATTGTGCCTTTGCCAATCCCCCACCGGATATCTTCACTGCGCCAGGCTAATTGCTGTAACCGGAAAAGACCAGCAACCGCGTTGACTCATAGAAAACCTCCGCGTAGCCGGATACGTTGCCTCAATTGAAAACCTCCGCGTAGCGGCGTGGTTTCCGGCGGTGGCAGCGGATGCGGGTTATGCCCGTTTTCATGGAGCTCACT
>NZ_JARESG010000030.1 GCF_029076445.1 Pseudarthrobacter naphthalenicus | reverse complement strand
GAAACTGACCGGCAGGGACGGGAAAACAGCGGTAGACTTCTGCATCGAAAGGGTGCTCCCTCGCTCGGCAAATAACGGTCTCGACAACCACTATTTTCCCAGCTCAGAGCACCCTTTCCCTGATTAACACGCCAACCCAGCGGCACCCCCATGAAAACCCCGGGCTAAAGCCTGGGATCGGGGCGCGGTCGGTGAGGAACGGCTCGGCGCCCGGCTCAATGCCGTGGCCGGGGCCGGTCTGGCTGTCCTCCACGACCGGCGGATCCCGGGCTCGAAGGCCAACATCGACCATATCGCCATCACTCCCGGTGGGATCTGGGTTATTGATGCCAAGCGGTACAAGGGCCGGCCTGAACTGAAGATCGAGGGTGGCATCCTTCGCCCGCGCGTCGAGAAGCTTTTTGTTGGCCGGCGTGACTGCACGAAACTGGTGGATGGGGTGCTCAAACAGGTCGACATCGTGCGCGACTTCGTCGGGGATGATGTTCCGGTCACCGGGGCCCTGTGCTTCGTGGAAGCGGACTGGCCCCTGATCGGGGGCTCGTTCTCGACTCGTGGCGTTCATGTTCTCTGGCCGCGACGGTTAGCCAAAGTGCTTTCAGAGCAAACAGCCGGCGACGCTGATGTGGCACGCTTGCGAGAATTGATGGCTTCGCATTTCAGGCCCGCATGACGTCATGCCATAGCCCAGCAGCACGAATCCGCCGCGCCGGAACTGGACCGCACCGCCCACCCGGCGTTAGAAGCCGCCTATCTGGTGGTGGCTCCTGCGGACCCGCGGGGTTTAGGTGGTGGTCCTGGATAATCAGCGCTCCGTCGACATGATGCGCGCCTTCCAGTCCGACAACCCGGCCCTTTGGGCCGAGGACATCGCCGAGTAGGGCCTCGCCGTAAACTGGCGTTTATGGTCTCCCGTATCAGCGAACTGGTCCTCAACTGCTCTGATCCGGAACTCCTCGCAGGGTTCTGGAGCGGGGTCCTCGGCTATGTCGAGCTTGGCAGGGAGGACGGTGCCATCGAGATCGGCCCGTCGGACGCCGGGTTCGGCGGCCTGCAGCCGACCATCATCCTGAGCCCGAGCAGCAACCCGCACACCGGACGCCTCCCGCTGCACATCGACGTCAACCCCGTGGACCGGGACCAGGACGCGGAGCTCGAACGCTTGCTTGCCCTTGGGGCCCGCCCGGCCGACGTCGGGCAGACAGGCAGCGAGCAGTGGCACGTCCTGGCTGACCCTGAAGGCAACGAGTTCTGCCTCCTGCGCAAGCGGCTTGACCCCTGAGCGGACGCCGGGGCTAACCCAATAAGTTTCTCCCCGTATCGCTCGTGCCAGCCCGGAACGACAGATACCGCGCATCCCCACGTCCCGACAGCCGCCCCAGGGCCTCGACGGCCTCAAAATCAGCGCGGCCCATGTCTGTGGACAGCCAGCGGATGAGCATTTCGGCGTCACCGCTGGCACGCACGGCCGACCCGACAGCTAGGTCCAGCTGGTCGCGAAGCAGCTGCACCGTCATCGCCCCGGACCGGCTGAGCAGGGGAGCGGTATACGCCTCCAGCGCTTCCTCCACCAGCCCTTCGCGCAGCAGCCGCAGCACCCGTCCCGAATCCGAACGGCGCGTCAGGTCCGCAGCCAAGCGGTAAGGGCTGGACTCCACGGCATCGCCCAGCATGGAGCGGACCCGGAACATCTCCGTCCGGATGGCCTGCGGCGTGCCCGCATCACCGTGGAGCTCATAGGTCAGTTCCTCGGCGGACCAGCCCTGAGCGCGTGAATCCAGCAGGGCCAGGATTTCCGCCCGCCGCAGCGTCAGCGGCACCCGGCTCCCATCAGCAAACAGCGCGGCAGGTTTGTCGCCGAGCAGCTCCAGCGACTCCACACCAACGGAAGGCCGCCGAACGGACGCACGCGGGGCACGAATAGAAGGCAACGCACCCAAGGAGGCCCCGCCGTCGTGCGTTCCCAGAAGCGTTTCCGCTACACGAACGGCGCACCGCACCATCCGCAGGGTGTCCGCGCTGAGGGTGTCCAGCGGCCCGGACACGTCGAGCACGCCCAGCAGCCGACCAGTGGCAGGGTCCGTGATGGGCGCCGCGGTGCAGGCCCACTCATGGTGGGTGCGGACCAGGTGCTCGGCGGAAAACAGTTGCACGGGCTGGCCGGTGAGCAGCGCCTCGCTGATCGCGTTGGTGCCGATCCCGGCCTCGGACCAGTCGGCACCTTCGGAGAACTCCAGCCGGTCTGCGCGCCGCAGCACGTCCGGACTGCCCACCCGCCACAGGATCTCGCCGCTGGCGTCGGTGAGCACCAGCAGGTGCCGGCCGGAACTGGAATCGTCGGCCAGGAGGTCGTGCAGCGCCGGCATGACCTGCTGCAGCCGGTGCTCCCGCCGCAGCTCCAGGACGTCGGACACGTCGTGCAGGTGCCGGGGGCTGTGCTGGTCCGGGCTGATACCCAGGGCCATGGAGCGGCGCCATGAATCCGCCAAGTTAGTTGGGATCTCCGGGCGCGGGACGCCGGAGATGACCAGTTCGTGGGCGCGTCGCAGGGCACGCGAATACTTCGCCGGGTCCGAAAACCTCAGGCCATAGTCCAAAACAGTGTCCTCCTGACCGGCGGCGTCCTTGCCGGCAGTGCCCGTGTAACGCGGTTGAAACCCCCACTGGGTTGCAATGGTGATGCAGCTCACGTCCGATCCAGCATAGCGCAGGGGACACCGGCGGGACGGGGCCGCCGGGACCAACAGACACACGGACCATACGACACAAAGGAGTGGACATGACCGATACACCCACCGCAGCCGCGCAGGCCTGGCTGACGGAACTGGATACCGCCCTGCAGCGGCGCGACGTGGACGCCGCCGTCGAACTTTTCGAGGATGACAGCTACTGGCGCGACTTCGTGGCGTTCACCTGGAACCTGAAAACACTGGAAGGCAAGGCGGACATCCGGCAGATGCTCGAGGCGACGCTGGATCACGTGCAGCCTTCTGACTGGGCGCTCTCCGAGGACGCCACCGGCTCCGACGGCAGCGTGGAAGCCTGGATCACCTTCGAAACCGCCGCCGCTCGCGGCTACGGCCACCTCCGGCTGCGGAACGGCAAATGCTGGACGCTGCTCACCACCATGCAGGAGCTGAAGGGCTTCGAGGAGAAGAAGGGCACCCGCCGCGAGAAGAGCGTGGCACACGAGATCATCAAGGGCCGCCGCTCCTGGCTGGAACAGAAGGAGGAGCGCGAGGCGCGGCTCGGCTACGAGGAGCAGCCCTACACGGTCATCATCGGCGGCGGGCAGGGCGGCATCGGCCTCGCGGCCCGGCTGCGGCGCCTCGGCGTCCCCACCCTGGTCATCGAGAAGAATGAGAAGCCGGGCGACTCCTGGCGGAACCGCTACAAGTCCCTGCACCTGCACGACCCCGTCTGGTACGACCACATGCCCTACCTGAAGTTCCCGGACGACTGGCCCGTCTTCGCCGCCAAGGACAAGATCGGCGACTGGCTGGAGCACTACACCGCCATCATGGAGCTGAACTACTGGGGCGGCACCGAGTGCGTGGGCGCCGAGTTCGACGACGGCACCCAGGAATGGGTGGTCAGCGCAGTCCGCGACGGGTCGCCGGTGACCCTGCGGCCGAAGCAGCTCGTGTTCGCCCTGGGCGTCTCCGGCTACCCGAACATTCCCGCGTTCGACGGCGCGGGGTCCTTCCTGGGGGAGCAGCGGCATTCCTCGCAGCACCCGGGCGGCGGAGACTGGACCGGGAAGAAGGCCGTGGTGATCGGCTCCAACAACTCCGCGCACGATATCTGCGCGGACCTGTGGGAGCACGGCGCCGACGTCACCATGGTGCAGCGGTCCTCCACCCACATCGCCCGGAGCGAGTCGCTGATGGACCTGGCGCTGGGGGATTTGTACTCGGAGAGGGCTTTGGCTGCCGGTGTCACCACGGAGAAGGCCGACCTGCTGTTCGCGTCGCTGCCCATGCGGATTCTGCCCGAGGCGCAGGTGCCGGTGTACCAGGCGATGGCTGAGCGGGATGCCGAGTTCTACTCCCAGCTGGAGGCCGCCGGGTTCGACTTGGACTTCGGCGTGGACGGGTCCGGCCTGTTCGTGAAGTACCTGCGGCGCGGCTCCGGCTACTACATCGACGTCGGCGCCTCCCAGCTGATCATCGACGGCCGGGTTCAGCTTAAGTCCGGGGAGGTTGCCAAGATCACCGGGAACGCCGTGGTCCTGGCTGACGGCACCGAGCTGGAGGCCGACCTGATCGTCTACGCCACCGGCTACGGCTCCATGAACGGCTGGCTGGCGGACCTGGTCTCTCCCGAAGTGGCGGACCGGGTAGGCAAGTGCTGGGGGTATGGCTCGGACACCCCGAAGGACCCGGGCCCCTGGGAAGGCGAGCTCCGCAACATGTGGAAGCCCACCAACGTGCCCCAGCTCTGGATCCACGGCGGCAACCTCCACCAGAGCCGACACTACTCCGCGTACCTGGCCCTGCAGCTGAAGGCCCGGATGGAAGGACTGGAGACGCCGGTCTACGAACTGCAGCCGACGCACCACACGAGGTAAGGCCCGCCTGTCGGGGTTGGGCACGCACCCAACCCCGGCAGCCCGCCGTCGTCCGCCCACCCCAAACGCCATATCACTTAATGTGCGGTTTTATTGGACGCTCTCGCACTTTGGCCACAGCTGCCGTTCGGTCGATGAAACGTCGCTTATCAGTATGGACAACACCCGCGGGAGTACGGAGTGCACCGCGTCCGTTCCGGAAGGCGGCACAGCGAAGCCCCCAGCTGATCGGCCGGGGGCTTCGCGAACTTCTTCGGAGTTTTATTTGGCTGCGACGAATACTTTGTCACCAAACATGCCCGGCCTGACGGCGAAAACGCCTTGCGACGCGGTGGCCGACGGCACTTCAAACGCCTGATTGCCGGTTGCCGAGGCGCCCTTATAGAGCGCGTTTGAGCTGATGGGATCAGGTTCTACGATGGACTTGTCGTAGCTGTTCACGGTCCTACCGTCTGCTGTCACGTATTCGATCGATACGAACGAAGGCGTCTGTCCGTTAGCGTCATCGCCGATGTAGGTGACGGAGTAGTTCACGAGGATATACTCGGAGCCGGCGGCAGGCGGTTTGTTGAATTGATTGGCAGCGACAACAGCGTCTGTGGCGGCGAGGGTGACCGAGTTGACCACAACGCGCCAGTCCTTGGACTCAATGACCGAGCCGATTGGATATGGGGTCTCGCGAGTCCCGGTTTTGCCAGCGGGAGCTGCCGCTGCCCCGCCGTCAGTTTTACCTGCCTCTCCGGACGGTGCTACGACTTTCGTGTCGCCGCTGCCGAAGGCGTTGCTGGCCGCCGACCCCACGACGGAGAAAAATACGACGACGCCGACAATTGTTCCGACGATTGACAGGATCAAGGCAGTGACGCCCATTCCCTTGGGCTTGTCTTTAAGGAACAAGGAAACGAGAGACAGAATGAATGCAATCGGCAGCAGAATCCAGCCAACGATCAGGGCTCCGGGCATGCAGGCGAAGATGAACCCGAGCGCTGCTGTGATGAGGGCGATGAGCCCCAGGATGTTCAACGGCTTTTTAGGCTTCGCCGGCTGAGGCGGGAGGGTCTGCGTTGACGCCTCGTGATCAGCCTGCGCGGGGGATGGATGATTGGGCGAAGTCTGCTGTGAGCCCGCCCCAGGGAACTCTGGTGTTGTCATGGCTCAAATATGGCAGACGTAAAAGGTTTTCGCGCCTTACGACAGTACGTAATCCCAAATATGACAAGCCTGAGTGGCATCGTGTGTGTTATTTACAAGATCAACGTATGATTGAATGATTGAATCTTTAACTAAAAATGCTTGGGCTGCGCTGTATGCAGGTTCTAGGTTTGGGCCTGTAGCCGGAAATTGATCTCATCGGACAGCAGGTTGTTCAGCATGACCCGCGCCAGCCGGCATTCCCGCAGCAGCAGGAGAACGTCGGCGCCGTCGTGCAGGTGCCGCGGGCATTGGTGGATCTTGCTAGCAGCATCAAAGAATCACTAACTATGTGACAAGAAAGTGTTGATTTGAACCGGCGAGAGTTCCGGGAGTCGAACGGCTCCTCCTAGGGGATTCCCCGCTGTGCGCGGCACACCGCGAAAACCTTCCTGTCGTGAGTGAGGATGGAGCCATGGCAAAGCACAAACGCGGCCCGTCCGCGGTGACCTACAAGCAGACCGTATCCGTGCTGGTGATCCAAAGCGCCTCCTGGTGAAGCAGATGAGGCTCCGATACGCCGGAACGTGCCGGTTATGTGCCGCGTCGCTGCCGGCCGGAACACAAGCGATCTACGAAAGCGAGACGAAGACCGTCCGCTGTGTGGAATGCGCCACCGAGGCTCAGGAAAACGATCCTCCCGAACTCGAACCACCTGATGATGAGTCATTGTCCGATGACTCCGGAGTAGCCGGCTCGTCCGCTCGACGGGAGTATGAGCGCCGAAAGGCGAAGGACGAGGAGAAGCTCCGCGAGAAGTGGGGTCGCTTCGGTGGTCTTGCAGTCGCCCTCTCGGACGAGCGCCAGCCCACTAAAGCCTGGGATCAGGGCGCGGTCGGTGAGGAACGCCTCGGCGCCCGGCTCAATGCCATGGGCTCAGCCGGTCTTGCTGTCCTCCACGACCGGCGCATCCCCGGCTCGAAGGCCAACATCGACCACATCGCCATCACGCCCCGCGGTATCTGGGTTATTGATGCCAAGCGGTACAAGGGCCGGCCTGAACTGAAAATCGAGGGCGGCATCATCCGCCCACGCGTCGAGAAGCTCCTCGTTGGCCGCCGTGACTGCACGAAACTGGTCGACGGGGTGCTCAAACAGGTCGACGTCGTGCGCGACCTCGTGGGGGATGTCCCGGTCACCGGGGCACTGTGCTTCGTCGAAGCGGACTGGCCCCTCATCGGGGGCTCGTTCTCGACTCGGGGTGTTCACGTTCTCTGGCCGAGACGGCTAACCAAACTGCTGGCAGAGCAAACAGCCGGCGATGTTGATGTGGCACAGATACGTGAGGCGGTAGCGTCGCGGTTCAGGCCCGCGTGACGGAAGCAGTCCGTGCGACAATGACGCCATGACCCACGAGCTGCACGCATCCGCCGCGCCGGAACTGGACCGCACCGCCCACCCGGGATTCGAAGCCGCCTATCAGGCCGCCCGGAAGAGCCTGGCTGAGGGCGGCATCCCCATCGGAGCGGCGCTCGCCCGCGACGGCGTGGTCATTGCCAGCGGGCACAACGAACGGGTCCAGAACGCCGATCCGATTGCCCACGGGGAAATGTCGGCGCTCCGGGCCGCCGGCCGGCAGAAGAGTTACCGGGACACCACGCTCTACACCACCCTCGCCCCGTGTGCCATGTGCGCCGGAACCATCGTCCAGTTCAAGATTCCCCGCGTGGTGGTGGGTGAAGCACGCACCTTCGACGGCGAGCTGGAGCTCCTGCGGACACGCGGGGTGGAGGTGGTGGTCCTGGATGATCAGCGTTCGGTCGACATGATGCGCACCTTCCAGGCCGACAACCCGGACCTTTGGGCTGAGGACATCGCCGAGTAGCGGAAACCCTGTCAGCCGCCGGGCGAGACCGTATGGAGTCCGGCTTGAGTTGCTGCCCTCACAAGCTCCTTGTCGAACGCGACCAGGGCCTGCGTTTCAAGCCTGATCGCCGCGGCAAGGTGGATCGCGTCGGCGCTGCGCAGGCTTCCCGGGAGGGCGGCCGCATACAGGAGGTCCGAGCGCGTCAGGTCCACCAGGTTCAATGCGTCAAGGACAGCGTTGACCAGTTCCGGCGGCAGGCCGCGGCGGTTGGCGGCACAGTGCAGTTCCGTGTGAAGGAGCATTGAGGCTACAAGCCGATCACCCCGTTGCCCGGCTTCTGAAAGGAAATCGGCGGTGGGACCGGATTCCGGTTCCTCGACCACCAGCTTCAAGGCGGCCGACGTGTCGACGTAGACGATCATCGGTTGCCGCGGAGGTCAGCGATCATCTCTGCCGTGCCGGCCTCAGAAGCCACACGCTGCAGCAACCGGAAGTCGACGGGGCTCTGCGCTGCCTGGCGCACGCTGCCGGACTTGAGTAGGCGCTCGAAGGGGGAGGCTGCTGGCGGAATCAGGGTGGCTGCAATTTCACCATTATTCGTGACATCGATGGTCTCGCCGTTCTTGACCCGCTCCAGAATCTTGCTGCTCTGGTTTCGTAATTCGCGGTGGGGAATTGTGGTCATGCGCACCTCCGTAGCAATCGTAGCATTCTGCACTTCAACGCAAACGGATACCTTCGAGCGCCCACTCCCACCGGATCAGCTCCTGCTCCAGCCGGACGGCCGGGCCAAAGGTGTCACTCCCCAGCGCCTGGTACAGCGCCAATTCCTCTTCGGTCAGCCGCGTCAGGTCAGCGGTCGATGGCTGCGGCTCGCTGCCCCACACGTCCCGGTGCTCCAACAGGGTGGCCTCATCCATCAGGACGCTCACCACGTGCGGGTGCACTGCCCTGAGCTCATCCAGGATCCGGAAGCCGTGGGTATCCAGGTCACCCCAGTACAGAACCTCGCACTCACGCAGCCAGCCGGCATCGCGCAGGGACGAGAATCCGTAGCCGCCGCCATAGATCGCCAGCGAACCCGGACGCTCCGGCAGAGCCAGGAAGTTCACCAGGTTCTCTGTGACGATCACCGATGCCACGGGCAGCCGCAGCGAGCCGAACGCCGCCGCCGTGACGGTGAGGTCCCGCGCACCGCCGAGCAGGGGGACCGCAGGGTCCAGCATCCGGAACCGGACCAGTTCGGGCGGATGCACAAATCCGTGCCGTGCCGCGAAACGGGCGGCCGGCGTCCCTGCCGCGGACTGCCCCAGCAGGGCATCGGGTTCCGCCGGGACGTCCGGCAGGTCCCCGCCAACGGGCGGCGCCTCCGCGAGAGCCTGCGAACGCAAACACTCCGCCAGCTCATCGATCACCCTCCGGTGGTTCTCGATGAACTTGGTGTGCACGCCGGGCAGGCTGAGCTGCCGGACGTAAACCCCCGGATCGGGATTGTCCCGCAGCCACAGCGCCACCCGCCCGGCTGTCAGCGCATCCGCCCCAAGCTCCAGCAGCCTGAGCGGCCGCCGCAGCACCCACTGACGGAGCGATGGATCGAGGGCAGCCAGGCCCCCGGCAAGCTCCATAAACCGGGCAGCGTCCTTCGATTTCCCAACAAACCCGATCTCATCCCCGGCCGCCGCAAACACCGCGGCGGCGGGCAGCCGGTTGGAACCGATCGTGCTCCGGCCCACCTCCACGGTCTCCAGGCTGAACGGACCGGCGGCAGCAAACAGCTCACCCGCCCACGCACCGGCCGCGGCGTAATCCCGGAGGAGGGCAGCCGCCGTCGGACGCTTCAGCGGACGACGCCGGGGGTACAGTCCGGTGGGTTCCAGCAGCTCCCGGAGGAGCGAACCGCTGCTCCACGCCTTCATCGACAGGGCCTTCAGGTCAGCCAGCGTGGTCCAGGACTCAGCCGCCATGCCGGTCCTTCTCCGCGCGGTACTCCTGGATGGTCATGTTGCGCAGCTGCGAATCGTCGCCATTGGTGTTCGCCACGAACCCGACGTGCGAGACGAACGGCTCGATCACGTGAATCTTCTGCAGCGGAGTGACGATGAGCAGCTGCAACTTCATCCGCTGGAACAGCTCCAGCCCATACCTGGCGGACTCGTCCGAGCCACGGCCGAACGCCTCGTCAATCACCACGAACCGGAAACTCCTGCCGCTGCCGGCATTCCTGCCCGCCCCCTTGCCGGAACCCAGCCCGAACTGGAACGCCAGCGCGGCCGCGAGGATGGTGTACGCCAGCTTCTCCTTCTGCCCGCCGGACTTGCCGCCCGAATCCGTGAAGTGCTCGTATTCCTCGCCGGTCTCCGTCCACTTCTCCGACGCCGAGAACGTGAACCAGTTCCGCACATCGGTCACCTTCGCAGTCCACTTCCGGTCCAGGTCCGTCAGGCCCTCCCGGCCGCGGAACCGGTCGATCAGCCGCTCCACCTGCAGGTACTTTTGCTCCGAGTACTGATCCGTCTGCCCGATGGTCCCCTCCGAGCACGCCCGCAGGTCGCTGCCGAACTCGCGCACGTCCTGGTCCGAGGCGGCCTGGTGCTCCAGCTGGATATGCCGGCCCGTGTTGTAGGGAATGCCGGCCAGGGACTGGTTGATCTCGCCGATCCGGTCCATGATGTTCTGCCGCCGGCTGTCCAGGAACGCGTTGAATGCCACCACCTCGCGGATGGTGTTCTGGTTCAGCAGATCCTTGAACTGGTTCTCGAACCGGGGCAGGTCGTTGCCCACCAGCTGCTCCAGCAGCCGGTTGTAGTCCGCCGCGGCCTCCAACGAGGCGTCGACATCGGTGGTTTCGTTCGGGTACTTGTTGCGGAAGTCCGCCATCTGCCGGACCGTGCTCTCTGCAGCCCGGGCGATCCGCTTGGACAGCGCGTCGATGGTGTCCGTCAGTCCGTTCCGCACGGCGCTCTCCACCGTGACGGTGTTCTTATAGGTGAGCGGTTTGTCCCCGAGCGCTGCAGCGGTGAGGCGTTCGACGGCGGCCAGCACCCCGCCGTCGTCCGTCACCGGCGTTTCTGCGAGCGTGCCGCGGCACTCCTGGATTGCCTCGGCGATGTCCCCGGCGTCCTTCTTATTGGCGCCCAGCCGCTCACGCAGCTTGCCCGCCTTCTCCTCCAGCCGCTCCAGCTCCGCCGTGACCTGTTTCTGCTTGCCCATGAGCTGCTGCAGGACGTCACTGGTGGTCTCCAGGGCCTGCTTCTCCGCTTTCAGGTCCTCGATGCTGCGGGCGGTGGCCTGCCAGCTGATCTCGCCGAATTCCGTGACGGAACCGACGACGCCGAGCTGCTGGTTCTGCCGGCCCAGTGCCCCCAGCCTGGTGTTGACGCGCTCCAGCTGCCCGGCCACGACCTTCAGCGTGCCCTGCACCTCGTCAAGATCGGCGCGGAACCCGGCGATCTTGTCGTGGTTGTCCCAGCCCAGCACGTAGTTGCGACGGTCCGCCAGGTCCTTGCGGTCATCCTTCTCGTGCCGGCCCCGGCCGCCTTTAAGCTGGCCGTTGGCCGTCAGCGCCTTGGGGTAGCGGCGGAAATCGGCCAGGTTCTCGCAGCAGAAGTAGTCAAACCGGCTGCTGAGCTCCTCCTGCAGGAAGTCCCGGAACGGGGTGCCCTGCTTGATGGCGATCTTCGCCGCGAGCGTCCCCGGCTCGGCGGCCCTGGGCGCAGGGGACTCGCCGATCTTGAGGTATACCAGCCGGCCGCGCAGGTTGTTCGTGTCCACCCAGCTGCTGACCGCGGCGTAGTACTCCGCCGGGACCAGGAGCGAGAGGGCGAACCCGCGGAGGGTCCGCTCGGCAGCGCCCTCCCACGCGGCCTCGCCGTCACGGACCTTGAGCAGCTCACCCACGTAGGGCAGGTCGCTGTCCGTGATCCCGGTGCCTTCGCAGAGCCGGCGGCGGATATCCAGCTGGGGGAGCGGAATCAGGTTGCGCCGGGCCTGCAAGCTGGTGAGCTCGGCTTTGATCTCCCCGGACCTGGTGTTGAGCCCTGCCTGCTGCATGGACAGCGCGGTGCGCTCTTCGTGCAGCGCCTCGGATTGGACGGCCAGGTCCTGTTCCACCCCGGCGAGTCCCGCCCGGTTCGCATCGAAGAGGACGCGGTCTTCGGGGGCCTGCAGGCCAAGGTCCGCTGCGGCGGCCGAGTAGGCCTCGAACCGCTGTTTCTGCTCGGCGGACTTGGCGGCCAGTGCGGCAAGCTCGGCGTCGATCGCGGTGAGCCGCCCGCCGCCGTTGGTGCGGATGTCTTCCTCCACCCCGGCGAGGTCCCGGCGCAGCTGTTTGACCTCGCCGTTCAGCCGCACTGAATCCTCCTGCAGCCGCACGCCCGTGCGCTCCAGCTCGGCCTGGTGCTCCAGGCTCAGCTGCAGTTTCCGGTCCGTGAACCAGGGGTGCAGCTGGTCGCGCTGTGTGCGAGCCTGTCCGTCGTCGGCGGTCAGCCCGGCATGCAGGGCGGCGCCCTCTTTGATGGGTGTCAGCAGGGCGATCTGGTCCTTGGCCCGGAGGACCGCGTCGTGCGCTTTTTTCAGGTCGTCGAAGTGGTGGATCAGGTTGGTGATCCGGGTGGCGACGTCGTCCTCCTCCAGCATGTTGCTGCGGACGAACGAGGTGATGTTCTCCACCTGCTTCATGGACACGGTGCGGTGGAACAGCTCCATGGCCTGGTTGCCGCTGATCCCGAACTGGCGTTTGAACGCGGCCGAGTACGGCTCGAACGAGTCATGGACCGTGGCCCCGGCCGCGCGGAGCTTCTTTTTCAGTTTCAGCGGGTCCTGGCCGAAGTTGCTGAAGTCCGCAGCAATGGTCTGGTCCGCTTCCGCGAGCGAGTAGAACCGGCTGGGCTGGCCCGCCTCCTGCGTGGCCCACAGCGTGATGCCCAGCGTCACCCACTTGCCGAGGACGGCGTTGTGGAAGACGCCCAGCACCACGGTCAGCTGGCCCGAGCCGCGCAGCGCCACCGGCTTGGAGTACTCTCCGCCGGCGCTCCGGGCGCTCTTGTGGAAGCCCCGGACGTACGACATCAGGGAGCGTTCCTTCTTCTGCGCCCCCGCGGCCTTGTTGTACTCGATCTTGTGCGCCGGAAGCAGCAGCGTGGTGATCGCATCCACCACCGTGGACTTCCCCGAACCGATGTCGCCCGTGAGCAGGCTGTTCGCGCCGTCCAGCCGGAACGTGCGCACTCCCTGGTGGAAGGTGCCCCAGTTGAGCAGCTCCAGGCGGTGCAGCCGGAAACCCGGGGGAGTGCCGCCGTCGGCCGCGGTATCGTCCAGGCTGAATAGGCTCTCCTGCAGGTCCGTGCCCAAATCCGCGGTCACTGGTCGTCCCCTTTCCCGGGTGCCCCGCCGGCCGCGACTGCGGCCGGCGGTTCACCGGCGAGCGTGGCACGGTAGTCAGCCAGCCGCGCGTCGAACTCTTCCAGCCACTGCGCATCCACGTACGCCTTCAGGATCCGGGCCACCTCGTACGTCTCCGCCTGCCCCTTGAGCTTGCGCAGGAAACCGAGCTCCACCACCTTCTTGATGTCCGTGCCCAGCCGGTCCAGGACGCGGGCCTCGTTGCTGGATTCGGGCAGGAACACCGAGACCATGTCCGCGATCTCCTGTTCGGTCATGATGAGCCGGACCTGGCTGCTGTTGATGTCGAACTCCATCATGCGGCGGCGGAGCAGGGCCAGCAGCAGGCTGACGTTGAAGGTCAGGGTGCGGCGGGCGATGAGCCGGGGGAGCGTGCCGTCCGGATCATCCTTGGACCGCAGGAACGCGTAGCCCTCGGATTCGTCCAGGACCAGGTCCAGGCCCAGCACCGACACGTAGTCACGCACGTGTGAGGTCAGCCCGAGCAGGGACTGCCACAGCTTCTCATCGTTTTCCGCGTACAGCACGCCCTTGAAGAGCCGGGTGACGACGGCGGGAAGCTCCTCGGGCGTATGGGTTTCAGCTGTGGCTGGGGTGTTCATGCCGGCCTTCCGAAGATGATCTGTTCGATGGTGGCTTCGCGGATGGAGCCGTCCGGCAGCTGCCAGGACAGGCGCTGGGACTGCTCAGGGTTGATGCTGGCCCAGTCCGATTCGGTGGCCAGCTGGTAGTACGCCACCACCTCCGCCAGGCCCTGGGAAAGAGGATACGCCGCGGTGACTTCGGCGAGGGTGGTTTGCTCCGCCTCGGCCAGGATGGCATCAATGTTGGCCCGCAGGCGTTCCTTGTCCACGAAGAACTGGCCGAACAGGGCCGATGCGTCCACGTCGGCGTCGTCGGCCGTTTCCACGGCATCGTCCACCAGCACCTTGCGGCTGGGCTCATAGAGGGGCCGTTCGAAGGGCAGCACCACGTCCACGGAGGGCGCGTCAATCTCCATAAAAGCGCCCGACGGCGGTGCCTCCCGGGTGCCCAGCGCACCGGATTCGATGCTGCGGATCAGCTGCATGATGCGTTTGTTCTCCAGGAACACCTTGTCGTCCAGGAGCCGGCGCATCTGCTGGGACAGCTGGCGGACCGTTGCCTGCGTCTGTTCGACGGCGGGCAGCCAGTCCTGGTGGAGGTTGGCCACCGCCTGCATGTCGGTTTTGGCCAGGGCTTCGATGTGGGTTGCCCTTTGCAGGAGGTCCTGCAGCTCATGTCGGAGCTGGGGCGACATCAGGTAGTCCCAGAAACCTTGGAACGTGCGGCCCTGGAGGGAGCTGCTGATGTCCTGCTGGTTGTCGAAAATCGATTCCAACAGTTCACCCTGCGTGCCGTCCCAGGTGGCGATCTGCTCGCGGACTTGCCGGTCCAGCTTGCGGAAGTTCTGCTCCACCTCCCGGAAATCGGACAGCAGGTCCTTGGCCAGGGCGGTGAGCTGCTGGAGGTGGTCCAGCGCTTCCGGGCCGGTCATGACCCGGATGTTGCCGTCGCGGATCCGCTGCATCTCGGCGTCGATCCCGTCCCGCTGCTGCTGCAGTTCCGCGAGCCGCACCTCCGGGTCCGTCTCGGACTGCTGCACCAGCTGCTTCAGCACCGCGAAGATGCTGGTGAGGCGTGACTGCGTGGCCACGAAATCCCGGCCGCGCAGGTTCTCCACCCAGCGGACCACGTCCTCGGCGGCGGCCGTGAGGTCGTAGTGGGGTTCGTCCTCGCCGGGGACGTAGTACTTCCGCAACCACTGGCGTTCGTCGGCAGCCCAGTCATCCAGGTATTCACCGGCGGGGCGAGGGAACCTGTCCTCGCCTTCGCTGTCCCGCAGGCCGAACAGCACGTCATCGAGGACGTCGATCAGCTCCTGCCGGCGCAGGTTGCGCTGGTTGGGCCCCGTAAACGCGGCCATGAAGAAAGTCAGGGCCAGAGGTGCGTTTTGGGCACGGAGCAGGGACCAGCCTGCATGGTTCTCGCGCAGGGAATTGATGGCGTAGAAGTCCATTGGGGTCCCGTGTTTGGTGCGTCACGTCGGGTTTCACTCTAGCCGTCCTCCTCGGACGCTCTATCACTTAGTGCGGGTTCCCTTCGAACGCTCTCTCATTTAACGCAGGTTTCGATGAACGCTCTCTCAGGCTCTGTTAGTCTCAGGCTCCATGACCGAACTCCGCCCCGACGGTCCAGCCACAGTCGGCTTCCTCCACACGGCACAGGTCCACTTAAGTAGTTTCGAGTCCCTGGCCCGGGAGCTCCTCCCGTCCGCACGCACGATCCACCGCGTGGATCCCGAAGCTCTGGAGCTTGCCAGGCAGGACGGACCAAGGGAGCGCGTGCGCGCGGTGGTAGCCGGCTACCTTTCGGAACTCCGGGAGGCAGGATGCGAGGTCATCCTCTGCACGTGCTCAACGCTCGGTGAGGTCGCGGAAGGACTGTCAGGAGACGGCCTCCAAGTGATCCGCATCGACCGGCCTATGCTTCGCCGGGCTGTGACGCTCGGCCCCCGGATCGGTGTGGTCGCGGCCCTCACCAGCACCGTGGAGCCGACCGCGCGCGTCCTCGCGCAGGAGGCCGCGGACGCGGGAGTCGCAATATCGCTGGAAGTCAGTGTCGTGGCTGACGCATGGGATGCCTTCCTCAGCGGAGATGCTGAGGGCTACCGCTCCCTTGTTGCACACGCGGCGCGCGCACTCTCAGGCCGTTGCGACGTCGTCGTCCTCGCCCAGGCGAGCATGGAACCTGCCGCCGCATTGCTGACCGGGCTCGCGACTCCAATCCTGACCAGCCCTCGCTCCGCCGTCGAAGTGGTGGCCACAGTCATCCCGTCCCGCTGACAGGGCGGCTCCGAATAGCAGTTGGAGGTGGAGGCAGTGAACGGACCGTCAGGACACAGCGGGCCGCACTGGCGCCGGGTGATGGCGGCGCTCGCCAACCCTGACGCGCGAACCGCCTACGCGCAGATCGCGCTCGGTGAGGAAATCCTTGCCGACGCGAAGGAGCAGCGCCGCAACCGGGCCATCGCCCTTCTGCTGGAAGCCGGGCTGGTGGAGCGGACTGGAAGCGACGCTTATCAGGCCGCCGAGACGGTCTTCCGCGAACTCTTGTCCCAGCAGCCAAAACGCCAGCCGAAGACCGGGGTGGACCGTTTCCTCCGCTTGGGCCAAATCGACAGGTACCCTGCCAGCGCGGCCGACCGGCGCGAACTCCTGACCTGGATCGTGGGCGAAGCGATCCAGCCGGGGGAGGCTCTGACCGAACGGCAGGTCAATGAACGGCTGCTGAGCTACACCGACGACGTGGTGCTGCTGCGCCGCTACCTTGTCGACTTCGGGCTGTTGGAGCGGACCGCGTCGGGTTCCTCGTATTCCCGGCCGGAGTGAGACCGGGATTGCCTAGGGCAGCTGTTGCCGTTCCCCAACGCTCACCAAGCCCTAGGATTAAAGTGTCCCCATGGAGTGCCGGATCAAAGACGTCCTGATCCACTACGCCGAGCATGGAACCGGCGTGCCCCTGGTTGCCCTGCACGGGGCCGGGGTTGATCACCGCGAGATCGAGGCGGCGGTCGAGGCCATTGTTCCCGGCACGGGATACCGGCGGATCTATCCGGACCTGCCGGGGATGGGCCTCTCGACCGCTGAAGGCCTGACTTGCAACGACGATGTGGTGGCGCTGCTGTGCGATTTCCTAGATCACCTGGGCGCGGGACCGGTGATGCTGCTCGGGCACTCCTACGGCGCCTATCTGGCCCGCGGTGTGGCCGCGCGGCGTCCGGACAGCGTGCTCGGTCTGGCGCTGGTGTGCCCCGTCGCCGAGCGGGCGGGCAGCGTGCCTGACCACAACGTGGTCCGCCAGGACGCCGGCGCGTACGACGAACTCGACCCCGCACAGCGGACGGGGTTCGACAAGTACTTTGTCTGGCGCACCCGGGCCACCGCCCGCAGATATCGGGAAACCGTAGCGCCGGGCATGGCCATGGCGGACGAGGCTGCGCTGGGCCGAATCTTCGCCGGGTGGACGGTGGACGTCGGGCTGACCGCTTTTCCCTCGCCCACCTTGCTGGTGGCGGGCCGACGCGATGCGGTCGCCGGGTACGCGGACACGGCCGCACTGCTCGAACGCTACCCGCACGCCACCCTGGCCATCCTTGAGGACGCCGGCCATGCGCTCATGCACGAGCGGCCCGAACTGCTCGCCGCGTTGCTCAACGACTGGCTCGGCCGGGCCATGGCCCACCACAGGTGGGGATGACCCCCAACCCGTATGCGGGTTTCCCCCCGTACCCAGGAAGGGAAAGCCCGCCTAGCGTGGAAGGCAGCCAAACAAGGAGGTTTGCCATGGGTGTTGTGCCCCTGAAGGACATCGTCGAGCCCGCCTTTCACGCCCGCTACGGCGTCCCGGCCATCAACATTTTCAACGACCTGACCATCGAGGCGGTCCTCGCCGCAGCCGAGGAAGCAAACTCCCCGGTCATCCTCCAGACCTCCGTCAAGACGGTCCGCAGCATCGGCTCACGCCAGCTGTTCGATATGTGGAAGTCCCTGACCCTCGGCATCCAGGTCCCCGTGACCCTGCACCTGGACCATTGCCCGGACCGCGACGTGGTCACCGAATGCCTCAAGGCCGGCTGGAACTCCGTCCTGTTTGACGCCTCCAACCTGCCCGTGGAGGAAAACCAGCGCCAGACCATCGAAGTGGTTGCCGAGGCCCGGCAATACGGCGCCCAGGTGGAGGGCGAGATCGAGGCGATCACCGGCGTCGAGGATGACCACGGCTCGGACAACGTGGCCCTCCAGCAGAGCCTGGAGACGGCGCTGAACTTCATCGACGCCACCGGAATCGACGTCTTCGCCCCCTCGATCGGCAACGCGCACGGCTCCTACAAGGCCGCCCCCGTGCTCGACGTTGGCCGCGTCACCGAGATCGTCGAGGCCCGGCACATCCCCATCGCCCTGCACGGCGGGTCCGGCCTGAGCCCGGAGCAGTTCGCGGACCTGATCGCCCGGGGCTGCGCGAAGGTCAACATCTCCACCGCCTTGAAGGAAACGTTCATGCAGTCCTCCCTGGCCTTCCTGAAACAGGCCGAGCAGAACAACAAGTGGGACCCGCCGTCGCTGTTCCGGCACACCCGCGCGGAAGTCATGGCTATGGTCAAGGAGCTGACCGAACAGTTCGGCAGCGCCGGCAAGGGCGGCCGCTGATGCCGGCCCTGATCTTCGACTGCGACGGCGTCCTCGCCGACACCGAACAGCACGGCCACCTCCCGGCCTTCAACCGGACCTTCGCCGAGTTCAACGTCCCCGTCCAGTGGAGCGTCGAGGAATACGGCGAGAAGGTCAAGATCGGCGGCGGCAAGGAACGGATGCGCAGCATCGTCACCCCGGAGCTCGCCCGCAGCCTGGGCCTGAAGGATGACGCCGCCGTGGACGAGGCCATCCTGGCCTGGCACCAGCGCAAGACCGCCGTCTATAAGGACATGGTGGCGTCCGGGGTCATGCCCGCCCGGCCCGGGATCGCCCGGATCGTCCAGGAAGCCCACGACGCCGGATGGACCCTCGCGGTGGCCTCCACCTCCGCGGAACCGGCCGTCCGCGCGGTCCTCACGCACGCCGTCGGCGAGGACCTCGCGAAGCATTTCGCGGTGTTCGCCGGCGATATTGTCCCCGCGAAGAAGCCCGCCCCGGACATCTACCTGCTCGCGCTCCGCGAGCTGAACCTGGACCCGGACGACGCGATCGTGGTCGAGGACAGCGCCAACGGCCTGCGCGCCGCCCTGGCCGCGGGGCTGCGCACCCTGGTCACGGTCAGCGGCTACACCCGTGAGGAGGACTTCACCGGCGCCTCGCTCGTGGTCAGCTCGCTGGGCGACCCCGCCGGGGAGGCACCCGAAGTCCTCGCCAACGAGGCCGGCGTCGACGTCCCCAACGTCGTGACCCTCGCGACGCTGCAGGCCATCCTGTCCCGGCCCCGGCCCGGGCCGCCCGGCAACGGCGCCGGAACCCCCACCGCCCCTTCGACCCCGACGGAGACCCCATGACCGCCACCGACCTCGCCGACGTCGAATACGTCGTCCGCACCCTCGCGCAGACCGCCGTCGACAAGGAAAAAGAGTTCGGCGACCTGGACGCCGTGGTGGGCGACGGCGACCTGGGCTACTCCCTGGCCCGCGGCTTTGAGAAGGTCCTGCAGGACTGGGACAGCCTCAAGCGCGACGACGTTCCCACGTTCCTGCAGCAGATCGCCCTGGCGATCGCGAGCCGGATCGGCGGCACGTCCGGACCGCTGTGGGGGACCGCGTTCCTGCGCGCCTCCGCCGCGGCGAAGACCGTGGACAGGATCGACGGAGCCGCCGCCGTCGCCATGCTGCGCGCCGCCGCCGAAGGGATCATGACCCGCGGCGGCGCGAGCCTGGGGGACAAAACCCTGCTGGACGCCCTGGTCCCGGCCACCGACGAGCTGGAACGCCAGCTCGCCGCCGGCGCCGGAGCAGCCGAATGCCGGGCCGCGTTCGCCAAAACCGTCCGGGAATGCGCGGACGCCACCAGCAAACTCGAGGCCAAGCGGGGCCGGGCCAGCTACAGCGGCGCGCGCAGCATCGGCTCCCCGGACGCCGGTGCCACAGCGCTCGCGGTCATCATCGAACGCATCACCGAGGGCTGGGACCAGCGCTGAGCCCTGTTTGTCCTTCATCACCCTGACCAGCACAACGACGTGGAGATCACATGAAAAAGTTCCTGAACGACCCCAAACAGTTCGTCCCCGACATGCTCGAAGGCCTGGCGCTGGCCAACCCCGAAACCCTCAAGTACGTTCCCGAATACAACCTGATCATGCGCGCCGACGCCCCGGACCAGAACAAGGTCTCGATCGTGCAGGGCTCCGGCTCCGGCCACGAACCGGCGCACGTCATGATCGTGGGCAAGGGCATGCTCGACGCCGCCTGCCCGGGCGACGTGTTCGCGGCACCACCGTTCGACTACGTCTACGAGACCACCAAGATGATGGCCTCGCCCAAAGGCGTGCTGCTGCTGGTGAACAACTACACCGGCGACAAGATGGTCTTCGACATGGCCCAGGAAATGTCCTCCGCCGAGGGCATCAACGTCCGGACCCTGTTCATCAACGACGACGTCTCCGTGGAGGACTCCACCTACACGATCGGCCGCCGCGGCGTGGCCGGGAACTTCTTCGTCATCAAGGCCGTCGGAGCCGCCGCCGAACGCGGCGCGGACCTGGACGAGGTGATCCGGATCGGGGAGAAGGTCAACTCCGTCACCCGCAGCATGGGCGTCGCGCTGACCGCCTGCACCCCGCCGGCCAAGGGCAGCCCGCTGTTCGAACTCGGTGAGGACGAGATCGAGATCGGCGTCGGCATCCACGGTGAGCCGGGACGGCGCCGCGGGGCCATGATGAGCGCCGACGAGATCGTCGAGGAGATGCTCACCCCGATCGTCCGGGACCTGCCGTTCGGCGACGGCGACCGGGTGGCCCTCATGATCAACGGCCTGGGCGGAACCCCCATCAGCGAGCTGTACCTGCTCTACGGCCTGGCCCACAAACGCCTCGCCGGGCAGGGCATCAGCGTCGGCCGCAGCTACGTCGGGGAGTACTGCACGTCCCTGGACATGGCCGGAGCGTCCATCACCCTGGTCAAGCTCGACGACGAGATCGAGTCGCTGCTGAGGGACCCCGCGGAGATTCCCATCCGGGTGTTCTGAGGGCCCTCCCCGTCATTTGGGGTACCCGGTCAGTGAAGTACGACGGCGGAGCCGGTCACCTTTTCAGGTGGCCGGCTCCGCTGCTGCTGGCAGTCGCCGCTGGTCAGGCGGGATATTCCACCCCCACATCGGCGTGCAAGGTGCCATTATGGTGGGACAGATCAGCAGTGCACTGCCGCGTGGCCTGCGGCGCGCGGTTCGTCAAGGAGGACGAGAAATGACCGACACCGGGACGCGATCTGCCACCGCGGTAAGCAGCCTGCGCCACGCCGAAGACACGCAGGACAACCTGGACACCGTCGTCGCCCTGGCCCGGGACCTCGCGGGCCGGTTCGAGCTGCAGCCGCTGCTGGCCCGGATCCTGGGCCACGCCACCTCCCTGCTGGGGTGCGAATCGGGATCGATCGCCCTGGTCAACGAGGCCGGCGGCACCTACACCAAAAAGGTTGACATCGGCGTCGGATGCCAGGAAGGCCAGACCTTTTCCCTGCAGGAGGGATTCACCGGCCAGATAGTCCGCAGCCGGTCCACCGTCATCCTCGACGCCTACAGCAGCATTGAACGCGGGCATATTCCACCGACGGATCCGCGATGGGACTGTGCCGTGATCGGCGTCCCCATCCAATGGGGAGAGCAGATCGTCGGCGCCTTCATTGTCTTCAGCCCGGAGCGGGGCCGGGTGTTCACACCCGGGGAAGCCCGGCTGGCCGAACTCCTGGCCAGCCACGCCGCAATTGCCATGGCCAACTCCGACCTGCACGCCAAAGCCTCAGCCCGGGAACTCGAGGCCGCCGTCGCCGCCGAACGCGAACGGGCGGTCCGCGACGTGCACGAGACCGTGGGCCGGGCCCTTGCCACCCTGCTGCTCAGCCTGGACGAGGCCGAGAGAGCCAGCCGGCTCGACGGGGCGGAACATGCCGTCACCCCGCACCTTGGCAAAGCCCGGACCATTGCCCACGATGCCCTCGCCGAGACCCGCCGCACGGCCCTGGGCATGGGGCCGGCCGCGCTCGCGGGCCGGACCCTTGACGAGGCCTTCGCCGCGGAACTGGCGTGGGTGGAATCGATGACCGGCGCCGGCACCCAGCTGACCGTGATCGGCGAATCCCGCCCGCTGGCACCCGAGATCGCGCACCAGGCCTTCAAAATCGTCCAGGAGGCGCTGAACAACGTGGTGGTCCACGCGCGTGCCTCGACGGTGCGGGCCGGACTGATCTACGGGCGCGGCGCGCTCGCCGTCCTAGTGGAGGACAACGGCCAGGGCTTCGACCTCGCCGCAGCGCATGGAGACCACGCCACGCTTCCCTCCGGCTGCCTGGGGTTGCACGGCATGACCTCCCGCGCCGTGCAGCTCGGCGGCGACCTGCATATAGAGTCCACCCCGGGATGGGGGACGAAGGTGCGGGCCACCCTCCCGGACCGTGCCCGAGCGCCGGAGGCGTCAGGACAGCCGCAGTGGAAGGTCCTGATCGCCAACGATCATCCGATCGTCAGCGCCGGCCTGGTCCGACTGCTGGGGATCGCCGAGCCCGCCATCCAGGTCAGCGCCGAGGTGACCTCCACCGAGCAGCTGTGCGACGCCTACGAACTGCTGCGCCCCGATGTGATTCTGATGGACCTGGACATGGTCCACCAGAACACCACCGGGCTTCTTGCCCGCATCCGCGAGCTGGACCCCGGCGTCGCGATCGTGGTGCTCACGGACAACCCCACCGTGGAGCAGGTCCGCGCCGCCCGGCAGGCCGGGGTGCGCGGCTTCATCAACCGGCGCGCGAACGGGGAAACCATTGCCCGCATTATCGTGGCCGCCGGTCAGGGCGAAGCCTCCATGGAGGGCGAAATCTTCGACCACCTCATCAGCGGCTCCGCTGCCGATGCGGGGTCCGCCCAGTTCACGGCGCGTGAACGCGAAGTCCACCACATGGTCATCCGCGGCATGGCGGACAAACAGGTTGCCCGCGAGCTGCAGATATCGGTCAAGACGGTGGAAAAGCATGTGGGCTCCATCCTCCGCAAGACCGGGGCGCGAAACCGGACCATGCTGGTGAGCATCAACGCCCAGGAGGCACTTCCGCCGCAGCCCTGGCAATAACCCGCCGTCCGGGCCAGGCCCGCCGTCCGCCGTCGGGCCTGGTACGCCGGATCAGGGGATGAGGATGGCGCGGCCGCGGACCTTGCCGGCATCGAGGTCGCTGATGGCCTGCTGGAAGTCGTCCAGCTTGTACTTCTGGGTGTGCAGCGTCACCGCGCCCCGTGCCGCCAGCGCCATCAGGTCCTGCAGATCGTTGTAGGACCCCACCAGGTTGCCGATGATGTTGATTTCGGCGGAGATGATGTCGATGGTCGGGACATCGATGTTCTCGCCATAGCCCACCACAAAGTAGTCACCGGCGCGGCGCAGCATCGCGATGCCTTCGGCGGTGGCCCCGCCCTCGCCCACAAAGTCGATCAGCACCTCCGCGCCGTGGCCGCCGGTCAGGGCCAGCACCTGCTCCACCTGGCTGCCGTCCGCCACCACGCCGTCGTCCGCACCGATGGACTTGGCCAGGTCCAGTGCGGCGGGGTTGCGGTCCACCACGATTATCCGGCTCGGCGTGAGGGCCTTCAGCACCTGGATGCCGATGTGCCCCAGGCCGCCGGCGCCGATCACTACGCAGGTGTCCCGCGGCGTCAGCCTCTTCGCCGCCTTCGCGGCGGCGTGGTAGGCGGTCAGGCCGGCGTCGGCAAGGGCCGCCACGTCCGCGGGCTCCAGCGCATCATCGATCTTCACCACCGACCGGGCGGAGGTGAGCAGGTACTCGGCGTAGCCGCCGTTCGTATCGATCCCCGGGAACTTGCTGTTTTCGCAGTGCACGTCATCACCGGACCGGCATGCCCGGCACAGCCCGCACGTGATCAGCGGGTGCAGGATGACTTTGTCGCCCTCCTTGACGTTGGTGACGGCGCTGCCCACCGCATGCACCCACCCAGCGTTCTCATGGCCGATCGTGTACGGCAACTGCACCTGGGACTTCTCCGCCCACTGGCCCTCCAGGATGTGCAGGTCGGTGCGGCACACGCCAGCCCCGCCGATTTTGACCACGACGTCCCAGGGGCCGGCGGCGTCCGGGACAGGCGCCTCGGTCATTTTCAGGCCTTGGTGGTAGCCGACCACCTGGACGGCGCGCATGGTGTTCATGGGTGTTCCTCCTTGAGTGTGAACGGGAGCAGATGGTGATGGTCGGCCGGCTCAGCCCCTTCGGGCCGGTCCGCCTGGTCGGCGCCCGATCCCGCGTACCGGGTGCGGAGCAGGCCGCGGCAGAAATGGGCGTTGCCGTCGATGGAAATGCGCGTGGACCGCGCCCGCCGCAGCGCCATCGGCACGTGCTCCGCGGGATAGGGGCGGCCGTCCTGGTCAACAAGTACGACGGCGGCAGGTTCCGTCGGCAGCCCAAGGGCCACCCGCCGTCGTACTAATGCGTCCTTGGTCCGGCCCGCGGGCAGGTCACCGAGCCGCACCGTCCCCACGTTCGCTTCGGTCAGCGCGGGATCGGCCCGCAGCAGTTCGGTGAGGCAGCGTTCCATGGCCGCGGTGTGCGCCTTCCGCCGGAACGTCAGCCGCAGTTCGTCCAGGCTGTCCTCGGCCTCGTTCCCGAAGGTGCCCTTGTACCCGGCATCGGCGGCAAGCCCGGCGTTGATCAGGGCGGAGTCGTGGTGGTCATCGAGCTCCACCACCACCTTTCCAACCCCCAGCGCTGAAATGGCGTCCTTGCTGTCGGAGGCCATGAGGTAGGCGAAGTTCGGGGAGCAGAACGAGGTGGGCAGCCGCAGGTGCACGGTCACCAGCGTGCCGTCCGCCGCGGCTGTGACGTCGATGGACCGGACGAAGCCGAGGCCGGTGATGGGCTCGTCGAGCTCGGGGTCCAGGACCGCATCCAGGGCGCGGCGCACGTCCGCCTCCCTCACCGTTGCCGCGACCGCTTCCGTTGACGCCGCGAGGAGGTCCTGGAATGCGGCGGCATCATGCTGCGTCAGCGTCATGGCGTGCCGGCCAGGTCCGCCCGCTCGGGCTGCCGCGGGCCGGTGGCCGGTTCGCCCGCGGCCGGCAGCTGCAGCTCAGCCGGCACGGGGATGTCGTACATCTTCGCCGCGTTCAGCCCGAGGATCTTCTTCTTCTGGTCGGTGGTCAGCGGAGCGTACTCGTTCATGTCCTCCGGGATCTGGAAGTCCACAAAGCGCTCAATGAGCCAGCGCGGCGTCCACAGGGCGTAGTCGCTGGAGAACTGGATCCGGTCTTCCCCGATCCAGTAGATGAGCTCGCCGATGATCTGCGCGAAGTACCGCGGCCGGGTGTGGATGAAGGGCATGGCGACGGCCAGGCCGCCGTGGACGTTGGGTTCCTGGGTCGCGATCCAGCAGAAGTCCTCCAGCCGGGGGAGCCCCACGTGTTCGACCACGAAGTTCAGGTCGGTGAAGTCCGAGGCGGCGTTGTCGACGTCGGCCACGTCGAACGCATCCCGGTCCAGCGGGCGGATGGTGGGGCCCTTGTGGACGTGGATGTTCTTGATGCCGAGCGTGCGGCACTCCTCGAAGTAGCGGTAGGCCCACGGATCGGAGAGCTTGTAGCCGCGGGACTCCCCGTGCCATTCGGCGGTGTAGAGCTTGACCCCCTTGAACTTCATCTTCTCGTGGTCGGCGCGGAGCTGGTCCAGGCCGCGCTCGCCGTTGCGGGGATCAAAGCAGTGGTTGTAGGTGAGCTTGTCCGGGTGCCCGGCGGCCAGCTCGTAGGCTTCCTTCGTCTGCCCGAAGCCGTTCTTGTAGAAATCGCCGAGGTACGCGGGCTGGAACACCGCGTGGTCCACGTAACCGTCCTCGAAGAGATCCTTCATCAGGCGCTCACCGCCCTGGTACAGGTATTCCTCGTAGGTCCACAGCTCCTCCGCGGGGGAGAGATTGCGGTGGTAGTCATAGAAGCAATCGATGAACTGCTTGCCGTGAATGTTGCGCTGGTTCTCCGGCCGGGCGTCCCACAAGGCGATGTGGGCGTCGACGATGAAGTAGTTCTCGCCGTCTTTGCTGTACATGTCCGTCTCCTCCCGGCGACTGCCGTAGTCGCCAGATCAAGGCGACTGCCATAGTCGCCACACCAACAGGGTAGGGCGGTTCGGCAGGCCTAAACCTGTGACCGGTGTCTCATTTTGAGACACTCGGGGCTCGCCGTGCCGGTCATAGCGACGTAGTCTCGAATAACCAGCACAAGGAGGCCGGCAATGGTGCCGAATCAGCGCGTGCCTGGTCCACGGCCGGACCGTGGCGGGCAGGACCGTGAACTGGCGGTTGCCTCCCGGCGCCTTCTCGCGTCGTGGCAGCGGAGCGAGGAATACGGCGTATCAGCGGAGGAAGTGGACCCCGTGTGGGCCGGGAGTGTCGCTTCCGACTCGCTGTTCTACCAGTGCGGGCAGGAGGTGCTGACCGGCCTGTACCAGACCCTGGCCAACGAGCCGCTGAGCCTGATGCTCACGGACGCCGACGGACTGGTGCTCAACCGGTTCAGCGGCGACACCACCTTGCTGCGGGCGCTGGACAAGGTGCACCTGGCGCCTGGTTTCGCATTCTCCGAGCGGGAAGCCGGAACCACCGGCCTGGGCCTGGCCCTGGCCGACCGCACGCCAAGCCTGGTCCGCGCCGAGGAACACTACAGCGCAAGCCTGCGCACCTACACCTGTGCCGCAGTCCCCGTGCTTGATCCCCTCACCGGACGGCTGGAGGGCAGCGTCAACATCACCACCTGGTCCAGGTCCTCCCCGGAACTGCTGCTGGCCCTGGCCCAGTCCGCCGCGAGCACAATGTCGGCTTTGATGCTGGCCAAGTCCGGGGGCCGGCAGCCGAAACCCGGGCCGAGGGGCGGGGTGTTCCGGGTGCAGCGGGGCAGGCTGGAGCCCGGTTCCGGCACACTGCGCGCCATGTCGCGGCCCTGGACCGAAGCCCTGGACGCAGCGGCGGCGGCGCTGGTTTCCGGCAAAGTAGTGGCCGCCGTCGGGGAACCGGGGACCGGACGCGCCACCCTGCTGGGGCAGGCCATCCGCCAGGCGCACCCCGGCAGCCGCATCCTCTGCGCTGCGGTTCCGGCGCCCCAGGACGTTGAAGCCTGGCTGTCGCTGTGGACGCCGGAGCTGTCCAAGCCCCACACCGCGGTGATCGTGGAAAACACCGACTTCCTGCCAGCCTGGGCCGCGCAGGAGCTCAGTGCCCGGGCAGTCAGTTCGCGTGACCCGGGATTCGGGGGCCATCCCGCCGCCGTCACCTGGGCCGTCACGGCGGAGGACCTCACCGCCATCCCGGCGCAACTGGCTGCGCTGGTGGAAACCGTGGTGCCGGTGCCCGCGCTGCGCGACCGGAACGCCGACGTGATGCCCCTTGCCCGGTACGCCGCCCGCCAGGCCCGGCTGCGGGAGGTGGATTTCACGCCTGCCGCGGAACAGGCGCTCACCACGTACGGCTGGCCCGGCAATGTGGATGAACTTTTCAGCATGGTCCAGGACGCGGCCCTGCGCACGGAAACCATCGATGTGCGGCACCTGCCGGCCGCACTGCTTGGACGCTCAGGTCCCAGGCTGACGCGGATCGAGGCCGTTGAGCGGGACGAGATTGCCAGGTGCCTGTCCCGGCCGGGCACAACCGTTGCCGCCGCCGCCGCGGAACTGGGGATCAGCCGGGCCACGATCTATCGGCGCATGGCCCGGCTGGGAATCACCGCACCAAAGTAGCCCTGCGCGCTGCCCCGCGATGACCTCCCCCTTCAAACGCTCTCTCAGTTAATGTGCGTTTTTCCCGGACGCTCTCTCAGTTAATGCGCGTTCGCAGATTGTCAAGCTGTGTGGAGTCATTGGGTTTGTTGTGTGGGTGTTTTTGTTGCGGGAAGGTTGATTCCGGCGTGGCTGGCGGGGGCTGGTGTGATGGGGCGCTGGTGGAATCGTTCGGGGTTC
>NZ_JARESG010000003.1 GCF_029076445.1 Pseudarthrobacter naphthalenicus | reverse complement strand
CTGCACGTAATACTGATGCACCAACTCCCGAATCTCATCGCGGCTAATACCTCGCGGGCCAACAGTCATAGCTGCTCCCATTCCTCTTCAATCACTGACTGACTCACAACCAGCCTGACGCAGAGGGAACCCGCATCAAGTGAGAGAGCGTCGGGAGGGGTCAGGCGAAGTAGACGCCGATGCGGTTCCCGTCGATCTCCTCGATACGGATGTCGATGTCGTACACGTCGTGCAGCATGGCGGCCTGCATGATCTGCGCCGGGCTCCCCTGATGGATGAGCCGGCCGTTCTTCATGGCCAGGATGGTGTCCGAGTAGCAGGACGCGAAGTTGATGTCGTGGACCACCAGGACGATGGTTTTGCCCAGATCGTCGGCCAACCGGCGCAGCAGCCGCATCATCTCCACCGAGTGCTTCATGTCCAGGTTGTTCAGCGGTTCGTCCAGGAGCAGGTATTCGGTGTCCTGCGCGAGGACCATGGCGATGTAGGCGCGTTGCCGCTGGCCGCCGGAGAGCTCGTCCACGAACTTGTCCGCCATGGCGCCCAGGTCCAGATGCGCGATGGCCTCCTCCACCTTGGCCAGGTCCTCCACCGTGGGCCGGCCGCCCGAGTGCGGGAACCGGCCGAACGCCACCAGGTCGCGGACGGGCAGCCGCATGGTCAGGTGGTTCTCCTGGCGGAGGATGGCCAGCGTACGGGCCAGGTCGCGGCTGGGCGTGGCCGTAATATCCAGCCCGTCCACCGAGACAGCCCCTGATTCCAGCGGCTGGAGCCGGCTGATCAACGAGAGCAGCGTGGACTTGCCCGCGCCGTTGGGCCCGATGATGGACGTGATACCGCCGCGGGGTATCACGCAGCTGACGTCGTCGAGGACCTGCTGGCCGCCGTAGCTCTTGGAGACGTTCCGGACGTCAATCATTTCAGCGAGCCTTTCAGCAGGAGGTAAAGGAAGAGGATGCCCCCGGCGAACTCGATCACCACGCTGAGCGCGGTGGCGAAGCCGAAGACCCGTTCCAGGATCAGCTGCCCTCCCACCAGCGCCACGGCGCCGATCAGGACCACGATCGGGATCAGCCGGGCGTGGTTGAAGCCCCGGCACAGCTGGTAGCCGAGGCTGACCACCAGCAGCCCGAAGAAGGTCACGGGACCCACGAGTGCGGTGGAAACGGCCACCAGCAGGGAGCATGCCAGCAGGATCCGCATGACCACGCGGCGGTGGTCCACCCCCACGTTGATGGCCAGATCGCGGCCCAGCGCCAGGACGTCCAGCGTGTGCCGGGCCCGCCACACGGGGATGCAGACGGCGCCGATGATCACAGCGGAGACACCCAGCAGCGCCGGATCCACGTTGTTGAAGCTGGCAAAGAACAGATCCTGCAGGATGATGAACTCGCTGGGCTCCATCAGCCGCTGCAGCAGCGAGGAGAAACCACGGAAGAGGCTGCCCAGGATGATGCCCACCAGCAGCAGGAGGTGCAGCGAACGGGTGGCGCCGGTGAACATCCAGCGGTACAGGAGAGCGCTGAAGGCCACCATCAGGACCACCTCGACGGCGAACTGCAGCGTGGGCGGCGCTGACGTGACTGCCGCGGCACTCACGGTGAACACGAGCGCCGTCTGCACCAGGATGTAGAGCGAGTCGAAGCCCATGATGGAGGGCGTGAGGATCCGGTTGGCGGTGACGGTCTGGAACAGCAGGGTGGAAACCCCCACGGCGACGGCCACCAGCAGCATCGCGGCCACCTTGAGGGCGCGGCGGGGAAGCACGTAGCCCACGTTGCCCTTGAGGTCGCTGAAGAGGAAGAACACGACGGCGGCAACGGTGGCGGCAGCCAGGATGCCGATGACGAGCCGCGGCGGGGCAGTCCTGATGCGGTTTCGCAGCGACGCTGCGGGACGCGTGGCGCCCTTGCCGGCCACCTCAGCCGGGTCCGGAGGGGCGGCAGGGGCGGCAGTTTCAGGCATTGCGTTTCCTCAGGATCAGGACAAGGAACAGGATGGCGCCCACCACGGCCATCACCATCCCCACGGGAACTTCATAGGGATAGCGGATGGTCCGGCCAAGGATGTCGCAGACCAGCACAAAGCCGGCCCCGAACACGGCCGTCCACGGCACGGCCCGGCGCAGGTTGTCGCCGAACAGGAGCGAGACGATGTTGGGGACCACCAGGCCCAGGAACGGTACGGCGCCCACGGTGGTCACCACCACGGCGGAGATCAGCGAAACGATGACCAGCCCCAGGCGCATGGTGCGGTTGTAGTTCAGGCCGAGGTTGGTGGTGAAGTCCTCCCCCATGCCGGCCACGGTGAACCGGTCGGCGGCCAGCAGCCCCACGAGCATCAGGGCGGCCACAATCCACAGCAGCTCATAGCGGCCGCGGAGCACCCCGGAGAAGTCGCCGATCATCCAGTTACTCAGGGTCTGCAGCAGGTCGAACCGGTAGGCGAAGAACGTGGTCACGGCGGCGATGACCCCGCCGAGCATGATGCCCACCAACGGGATCAGAAGGGTGTTGCGGGTGGGCAGTCGCCGCAGGATGGCCAAAAACAGTGCCGTGCCTATGACTGCGAAGACACTGGCGACGCCCATTCGAAGGAGGATCGGCGCCGTCGGAATTGCCACTGTTACCACCAGGATGCCCAGCGTTGCGGATTCGACGGTTCCCACGGTGGAGGGTTCCACAAACCGGTTCCGGGCCATCAGCTGCATGATCAGGCCCGCCACGGCCACCGACATTCCGGCGAGGATCACGGCCAGGGTCCGGGGCACGCGGGAGATCCAGAAGATGTCGACGGCGGCCGGGTCGCCCGCCAGCAGGGCCGGCAGTGACACGTCGCTGACCCCCACGAACATGCTGACGGCCGTGAGTGCCAGCACAACGGCCGCGGCAGCGACCAGGCCTGCGTATTGGCGGGCCCGGCCGCGGCTACCGGGGGCGACGGTCCGCACCGCCGTGGTTGTCATGATTCGAACGTCAGTTTCTCAGGCTCCGTCAGCAGTCAGGCGCGGGCTCAGGCCACCGACTCGGCAACGGCGTGGACCATCGCTTCAACGTTGTTCAAGCCGTAGCCCACGATGTACCAGGCGGCGGGGTCCAGGCTGATGATCTTGTTGTTCTTGGCGGCGTTGGTGGACCGGACCAGTTCGTTGTCCAGGACGGGGTTGGCGCCGGCGGCCTCGGAACCGATGGCGGTGTCGCGGTTGATCACGTACAGGAGGTCGGGGTTGACCTGCTTGATGTATTCGAAGGACACGGATTCGCCGTGGCTTCCGTCGGCCTTGACGTCGGCTGCGGTGGGGACCCCCAGGACGTCGTGGATGAGGCCGAAGCGCGAGCCCGCGCCGTAGGCCGTGACCTCCCCGCCGGAGGTCAGCACGATCAGGCCCTTGCCGGCATCAGCCGCCTTGGCCTTGGTCGCGGCGATGGTGGCGTCCACGCCAGCCAGCTTGGCGTCAACTTCCGCAGTCTTGTTAAAGATGGCGCCCAGTTTCTTCGTCTGGTCCTTGAAGCTTTCCATCGGGCTTGCGGCATCGATGGACAGGTCGATGGTGGGGGCGATCTTGCTGAGTTCCTCGTAGGCGCCGGCGGTGCGGCCCGAGATGATAATGAGGTCCGGAGCGCCGGCGCTGACGGCTTCGAAGTCGGGTTCCTTGAGCGAACCGATCTTCTCGTACTTGGCGTCAGCGTACTTCGAGAGCGACGCCGGGTAGCTCGCCTCCGGCACCCCGGCCGATTCGACGCCGAGTGCATCGAGGGTGTCCAGCACGCCGAGATCGAACGTGAAGACCTTCTCCGGGTTGACCGGCACGTTGGCCGTGCTGCCCTGGGCGTGTTCCACCGTGATGCCGGCCGCTGCCTCAGATGCGGGCGTCGCGGTGGCGCTGCCGCCGCACGCGGTCACGCCCAGCAGCGCAGCTCCCGCAGCCAGTGCCCCCAAGTAGCTCGAAAGCTTCTTTTTCACGTCAATCTCCAGTCCGCTAATAACGTCACGAGTTTGTTGCCTAATGTCCCTGAACTCTATAAGTAAGGTAAGGCTAACTTCAAAACGTCAGGACGGTTTCCGGAAATAAGTGAGCGGGATCACAACGCACGACGCCGGCACTCGGGTGAGTGCCGGCGTCGTGCTTCGGTGCGGGAGGGTTCCCCGAAAACCCGCATTATCTGCGAGAGGGTTTCGGAAAACCCGCATCAGGTGAGAGAGCGTCCGGGGTGGGAGGCGGCGGGTGAGGACCGCAGACGGGTCAGGCCGGGGCCTTGGCTCCTTCCGCCTGCCGCTCCTCCACGAGCGTGGACACGGCGGCGAACAGCGGGTGTTCGGGGGCCAGCCCGGTGATCTGCGCAGTCGCATCCGCAGGGGACGAGGCCGCCAGGATCTGCGCCAGCTCTGTTGCTTCGGCATCCGCGGGATCGTTGAAGCGCAGGGCCGCGGCAATGGCACCCAGCAGGGCCTCGGGCACAATCCCGCGCTCCGCCAGCTCGGCAGCCGGACCGATGAACCGCTCGTGCCGGCTGAGTTTCCGCAGCGGCGCGCGGCCTACGCGGGTCACGGTATCGGGCAGGTGCGGGTTGGAGAACCGGACCAGGATCTTCTGGACGTAGGCTTCCTGCTCATCGTTGCTGAACCCGTGTTTGGCCACGAGCAGCTGCTTGGTCTCCTCCAGGACCGCCCGGACGTCCTCCGCAACGTCCTGATCAGCCATGGCATCGGAAATCTTCTCCAGCCCGGCCTCGAACCCGAAGTACGCCGCGGAGGCATGCCCGGTGTTGACGGTAAAGAGCTTCCGCTCAATGTAGGGCGAGAGATCGTCCACAAACGTGGCACCGGGAATCACCGGCGCCGCATCACCAAAGGCGCTCCGATCGATGACCCACTCGTAGAACGTTTCCACCGTCACATCCAGGCCCTGGCCGGGTTCCTGGTTGGGCACGATCCGGTCCACAGCGGTGTTCGCGAACACCGCCAGTGAAGCCAGCGAACCGGCGGCGTCGTCCCAGAGGGCAGCCACCTCGTCCCGCAGGATGTCCGTGGCGTTGATGGCATTCTCACAGGCCATCACCTGCAGCGGCGCCAGCCCGGCCTCCCGCGCGGCGATGCCCTTGGTGATGGCGGGCGCCACGAACTTCAGGATGTGCGGCCCCACCGCGGTGGTGACGATGTCCGCCGTCGCGATTTCCCGCACCAGCTCCGCTTCCTGGGTGGCCGAATTCAGCGCCCGGAAATTGTCCACGGTCCGGACGGTGGGGTTCTCCCCCACCTCGTTGACGTTGTAACTGTCAGCTGCCGCCAGCTGGTCAATGAGGGCCTCTGCGACGTCGGCGAACACCAGCTCATAGCCCGCCTGGTGCAGCAGAAGCCCCACGAACCCGCGGCCGATGTTTCCGGCGCCAAAATGTACGGCCTTCACTATGCGTTGACCTTTCCGAAGAGGTCCAGGACTTCTTCGACCGACGTCGCGGCCTCCAGCTGGGCCACCTGGGCCTTGTTGGTGAAGACCTTGGCGATGGAGGAGAGGATCTGGAGGTGCTCGTTGTTGATGCCGGCCACGCCCACCACGAACTTGACCTGCTTGCCGTTCCAGTCGATGCCGTCCGGGTAGCGGATCACGGACACGGCGGACTTCATGATGTGGTCCTTGGCGGCGTTGGTGCCGTGCGGGATGGCCAGGAAGCTGCCCATGTACGTGGACACCGACTCCTCGCGTTCGTGCATGGCTGCGATGTAGCCCTCATCCACGGCGCCGCGGTCCAGCAGGAGCCGGCCCGCTTCGTCAATGGCGGCATCACGGGTGGTTGCGCGGCCGTTGAGGATGACGCTGTCCGCAACCAGGATGTCCGACGGCGCCGCGGCTGCGGCAGGTGCCCCGTCCACGGGAGCGTTGGCAACGTGCGCGCCATGGCCGGCCGCGGCGGTTCCGGCACCCGCGGCTGCTGCTGCAACCGGAACGCCTGCTGTGCCTGAACCCGAGGCGCCGGCCGTTTCAGCCTCGCCGCCCCCGGCTTCGGGTGAGTTGCTTTCCTTGACCAGCTCCACGATTTCGTCGTAGCGGGGGCTGTTCATGAAGTTGTCCACGGAGAAGTGCACCGCGCTCGAGGTGGCCGGCTTGGCCCGCTCGGTGAGGTCCTGGTGGGTAATGACGACGTCGTAGGTGTCGCTGAGGTTGGCGATGGCCGAGTTGGTGACCTTGACCTCCGGGAACCCGGCAGCCTTGATCTTGTTCCGCAGCACCGAGGCGCCCATGGCACTGGAGCCCATGCCGGCGTCGCACGCGAACACAATGTTCCGCACCGGGCCGGCCAGCACGGCCGTTCCCACGCCGCCGCCCGCACCGGCGCCGGTCAGGACGGAGGAGACGGAGCTCTTCTTGCCCTTCATGGCCTCCATTTTGGAGGTGGCGTCGTTCAGGTCAACCTCGTCGCTGTGCTTGGTGGTCTTCAGGATCACGGAGGCCACCAGGAAGGAAACCGTGGTGGCGAGCAGGACCGCGAGGATCACCCCCACGTAGCTGTCGCGGGACGTCTGGGCGAGCACCGCGAGGATTGAACCAGGTGCTGCCGGCGCCACCAGGCCGGAGCCGGTGATGGCCAGCGTGGCAATGCCGGTCATGCCGCCGGCGATCGAGGCGAGGATCAGCAGCGGGCGCATCAGGACGTAGGGGAAGTAGATCTCGTGGATGCCGCCGAGGAAGTGGATGAGCGCCGCGCCAGGAGCCGAAGCCTTGGCCACGCCCTTGCCGAAGAACATGTAGGCCAGCAGGATGCCCAGGCCGGGGCCCGGGTTTGCCTCAAGCAGGAACAGGATGGACTTGCCCTGCTGAAGCGACTGCTGGATGCCCAGCGGGGTCAGCACGCCATGGTTGATGGCGTTGTTCAGGAACAGGACCTTGGCCGGCTCAATAAAGATGCTGGTGAGCGGGAGAAGGCCGTTGTTGACCAGGAACTGGACCACGTTTCCTGCGGCCGTGCTGAACGCCTGCACCAGCGGGGAGATGCCATAGAACCCGAGCATGGCCAGGAAGGCGCCCCAGATGCCGGCGGAGAAGTTGTTCACCAGCATTTCGAACCCGGGCCGGATCTTGCCGTCCCACAGGGAGTCGATCTTCTTCATGGTCCAGCCGCCGAGGGGGCCCATGATCATGGCGCCGATGAACATCGGGATGCCGGCGCCCACAATGACGCCCATGGTGCCGATGGCGCCCACCACGCCGCCGCGGACGTCATAGACCATCCGGCCGCCGGTGTAGGCGATCAGCAGCGGCAGCAGGTAGGTGATCATCGGGCCGACCAGGCCAATGTTCGGCTTCCCGTCGGTTTCGCCGAAACCTCCCAGGCCCGGCACCGGGATCCAGCCCTTTTCGATGAAGAGGGCGGTGATGAGGCCCCAGGCGATGAATGCCCCGATGTTGGGCATGATCATTCCGGACAGGAACGTCCCGAACTTCTGGACGCCGACCCGCACGCTGGTGCGGGGTTTTGCAACTGTCTGCGTTGCCATGTGATTTCCTAACCGTCTTTTCCTGCTGCTGCGCAGGATGGGTCCGATATTTACGACGACGTGCTGGTGGAGATTCGGTGGAGCCATTCGAGGAACAATTTCAGTTCTGAACTTGATAGTTGGTCCGAGTGCGACGCCTGAAGTGCGGCATTCAGGGCGATCGCGGCCACCACCACCGAGGACCTGCCCGAGTCTTCCCGGGATGTTCCGGCGGCCTGCTCCGTGGACACCGCAAAGATCATGGCATCCCGGGTCATGGTGGACAGTTCAAGGTTCCGTTCAGCGGCCGGCTCCGCTATCAGCATGAGCGTCACGCCCACGTTGGCGGCCAGGATGGACCTGGCTGCTTCCCGTGGCTGGACGTTCAGCTGGCCCGCAGCCGCTGCCTTGGTCAGCATTTCCTCCAGCAGCGCCTCCGCGTCGGCGACGATGGCGGGACGGCTTTCCGGGCGGATATTGCCGAACATGACCAGGTACAGTTCCGGCTGCTTCAGCCCAAACAGGACGTGGTTATCCCACATCCGCCGGATGTCCTCTAGCGGCTGTCCGGACGGGGCGAAATCTCTCTCACCCGCTACATACTCCTCAAAACCTGCGGCCACAACGGCGTCGAAGAGACCTTCCTTGTCACCGAAGTGGTGGTACAGGGTGGGCGCCGTGACGCCCGCCAGCTGGGTGATCTGGCGGGTGGAAACGGCTGCCCCGGCTGAATTTGCCAGCAATTCGGCTGCTGCTCGCAACAGTCGCATTTTGGGAGGAAGCTGGCCATCCAAACTCATAGCCGCTACCCTATCACCTATAGCATTGCTATATGAACTGAATCACATACAATTTTTTCAGGCACGTTTCCACCGCCGCACGCAGCAGTCGCGGCACCCCGGCATGGCGCCGGGGATGTTCCGGGACGCGCCTGGCTACCGGCAGAGAACGAGGACCTTCAGTGCAGACCTTTTCAGGAGTAGGCGTCAGCCCCGGCCGCGTCATCGGAACCATCCGCCAAATGCCCAAACCGATCAGCGAACCCCCCGCGGGCGAGCAGCTGGCGCCCGGCACTTCCGCGGAGGATGCCACCGCCGCCCTGAAGGCGGCGGCCCAGGCGGTGCACGATGAACTGAAGGCCCGTGCCGCTCACGCCACCGGTGACGGCAAGGCGGTCCTGGAAGCCACTGCACTGATGGCCAAGGACACCATGCTGATCAAGGGAGCGGCCAAGCTGGTGGCCCGCGGCACCTCGAGCGAGCGGGCCATCTGGGAATCAGGTTCCTCGGTCTCGGAAATGCTGCACAACCTCGGCGGCTACATGGCTGAGCGCGCCACCGACGTCCTGGACGTCCGCGCCCGGATCGTGGCCGAACTCCGGGGCGTTCCGGCGCCCGGCATTCCCGCCTCCACCACCCCCTTCGTCCTGGTGGCAGAGGACCTGGCGCCGGCCGATACCGCCACCCTGGACCCGAACAAGGTCCTTGCACTCGTGACGGCTGGCGGCGGCCCGCAGTCCCACACGGCCATCATCGCCCGCTCCCTCGGCCTACCCGCCGTCGTTGCGGCCGTGGGCGTTGACGAACTGCCGGACGGTACCGAGGTGTTTGTGGACGGCGCCGCGGGCAGCATCACCTCCGATCCGGACGACTCCTTCCGCGCAGCCGCGGAGGCATGGGCGGCAACGGCTTCCCTGCTGTCCGAGTTCACCGGCACGGGCACGACGGCGGACGGTCACCTGGTGCCGCTGCTCGCCAACGTGGGCGGCGGCAAGGACGCGGAAGCCGCCGCGAAGCTGGGAGCCCAGGGCGTGGGGCTGTTCCGCACCGAATTCTGCTTCCTGGAACGGGACACCGAACCCAGTGTGGAAGAGCAGGCCGCCGCCTATAAGAGCGTCTTTGACGCTTTCCCGGGCAAGAAGGTGGTCCTGCGGACCCTCGACGCCGGCGCCGACAAACCCCTCCCGTTCCTGACTGACTCCACGGAACCCAACCCCGCGCTTGGCGTCCGCGGCTACCGCACGGACTTCACCACCCCCGGCGTCCTGGACCGCCAGCTCGAAGCAATCGCACTGGCCGAGAAGCAGTCCGAAGCGGACGTGTGGGTCATGGCCCCCATGATCTCCACCGCCGAAGAGGCGGCCCGCTTTGCCTCCATGTGCGCGGACGCCGGCATCAAAACCCCCGGCGTCATGGTGGAGGTCCCGTCCGCCGCCCTCACCGCCGAAGCCATCCTTCGCGAGGTGGCCTTCGCGAGCCTCGGCACCAACGACCTCACCCAGTACGCCATGGCCGCCGACCGGCAGCTGGGCCCCCTCGCCAACCTGAACACCCCGTGGCAGCCGGCGGTCCTCCGCCTGGTGGGACTCACCGTGGAAGGCTCCCGCGCGGAAGGCAACAACAAACCTGTTGGCGTCTGCGGTGAGGCTGCCGCCGACCCGGCCCTCGCCGTCGTCCTCACGGGGCTGGGAGTCAACACGCTGTCCATGACCGCGCGGTCCCTCGCCGCCGTGGCGGCGGTGCTGAAGACGGTCACGCTGGCCGAGGCGCAGGAACTGGCCAAGCTGGCGCTGTCCGCGCCGAGCGCCACCGAGGCCCGGGCCTGGGTGCGGGAGAAACTTCCCGTGCTCGAAGAACTCGGGCTCTAGGCAGCCCGCCCCGCCGTTGCCCACCACCCCCACAGCATCAACCAGGAGGAACCATGCCCGAACGCATTGCCACCATCGCCAGCCGCTCCGGCCTGCACGCCCGCCCCGCAGCACTTTTCGCTGAGGCGGCCGGAGACGTGGGAGTGGACGTCACCATCGCCAAGCAGGGCGAACCGGAAGACGAGGCACTGGACGCGTCCAGCATCCTGTCCCTGATGACGCTCGGTGCCGCGAAGGGCGATGTGGTGGTGCTCCGGGCCGAAGGTGACGGCGCGGACGCGGCGCTGGATTCGCTCGTAAAGCTGCTGGAAACGGACCTCGACGCGGAGTAGGCAACGCCCAAGGTACGACGCCTGGCTGGGGGTCAGGCGATGACGCCGAAGCCGTCCGCCGCCCTGGCCCAGCTGGTGATTGCCGCAGCTGCCGGCCCGGTGGCGGTGTGCTGGAAAACGTGGCCATGGCCGGGGATCTCGGTCAGGCTGCCCCGGGGTGCCCGGTCCGCGAGCCGCCGGCACCATTCCCGGTCAGCCACCGGGTCCTGGCTGCCCCGAAGGACCAGCACCGGCTGGCTCACGCCCGGAACCCTTGCCTCCATGGGGTAGTCCATCATGACGGGCAACTCGGTGAGGTACCAGCGGGGGCCGGCGCGGAAGTAGTCGGAAAAGACCAGTGCATTCGCGGAGATGCTCTCGCTGAACATGGCGTCGCGGGTCAGCGCAAGCGCCTGCTGCACAACGGTCCGCCGCCGGGGGTCGACGACGGGGCCCATCAGCACCACGCCGTCCACAAGGTCCGGCTCCTGCAGGGCGAGTTCCACCGCGTGCTGGGTTCCCATGGAATGACCGATCACCACACAGGACCTCACCCCGGCCGCGGCAAGCCCGGCACGGACAAACGCCGCATACTCACCCACCGGAACCTGGCGGCGCGGCCTGGGCGCATCGCCGAACCCGGGGAGGTCAAAGGAGTGGACATCGGCGCCGAGGGCCAGTTCCTGGTGCAGTCGTGCGAGGTACCGGTGCGAAACGCCGATCCCGTGCAGCAGGACGTAGGTCCTTCGGGGAGTATCGGCGGCAGGCCCCACGGAAGAGTAAAGCCGGCCTGCCAGGCCGCCGGCTTCGATGTCCCTGCCACCATTAAGTTTCACCCAGCGAGCATACCGCCGGCCCGTCCCGGCGCCGGTTAGGCTGTTGGCATGGCACTGATAGCTCCCCGGATGACGCCCGGCCTGCCGGCGGAGGACGCAGCCAAACTGCGGCAGGCCCTCGAAGGCGGGCATGACATCACCGTCTTCGTGGACGGCACGGTCCACCGGCTCACGCCCCGGGCGAGGGACGCCGTCGTCGATCTTCTCAGCAGGTTCGGTCGCGGCGAAGCGGTGACTGTAAGCAGCGTGGAGGAAATGCTCACCACTTCACAGGCCGCGGAGCTCGCCGGGATTTCACACACGTACCTGCGCAACATGACCGATCGCGGCGAGATTCCCGTGGAGTACCGCGGCACGCACCGCCGGATCAGGCTGGCCGCCATCATGGCCTGGCTGGATCAACAAAAGAAAAACGAGCACGCGAGGCAGGCCGAGCCGGCACAACGGCCCGCGGACTCGCCCTAGATCCGGGGCCGCGCGGCCCAGCGGCGCATCTTCAGTGCGGCGTGCAGCTCCAGCCTCGGCATCCCTTTCAGGGGGTCGACGCCGAGGAGCTGGCGGATGCGGCCCAGGCGGTTGTAGACGCTGCTGCGGTGGAGGTGCAGTTTGGTGGCCACGTCCTGGATTGAACCATCGTTATCGTAAATGAGCTCCAGGACCGGAAGCAGCTCGTGGTTCCGGTCGTGGTCCTCCAGCATCCGGACGTAGACGGACCCGGTGTCCGTCCAGGCCCCGGCTCCCCCGCCGGCCGATGCCAGCAACTGGTAGACGCCCGTGGCCCGGCAGTCCACCAGTTCGCCGAGCTGCGGATCCACGGCGGCTGCCTGCGCTGCCTGCCGGGACTGCCGGTAGGCCTCGGCCAGTTCGCGCGGCCGGGCAAAGCCCTCGCTGATGCCCAGGATGATGCGGTGCACCGGCCGGCCGGAGCGTTTGGCGAGCTCAAGCTGGTAATGGACCAGCACCTGGGCGTGGTTGGCGCGTCCAACGGACTCGCTGAACAGCACCACGGAGTGGGTTTCCGTGCCCGCGCTGAACAGCGCCATGTCCACCCCCACTGTGGCCTGCAGGGCGGCGGATCGGTGAATCAGCGTGGAGGCGATGGGGTCCGGGCCGCCGGCCCAGCCATCGGCGTCGAGCACTGTCACCATCTGCCAGGGACCCTTGCCTTGGATTTCCTTCCACCCGGCCACGGCGGCTACGGCGTTGGCCTCGCCGGCGCAGGCCGCCAGGAATTCCCGTTCCCGGCTGCGCCGGAACTCCGACTCGGCCGTGTTGGAATCCAGGAGGAGGCCGGAAAGCAGTTCGATCTCGCGGGTCACCTCCGGAAGCTGGGAGAGGATTGCCGCCGGGTTCTCCTCGGCTGAGTCCTGCTGCACCCAGAGATACCCGACGCGGAACCCGCGCACCATCAGGGGAACACAGACCCGGCCCAGCATGCCCAGCTCCGCGTTGGCGGGGAGCACCACGGGGCGGACCGCTGTGGCGATGCCGTGGGACAGCTGCCAGGCACTGACGTCCGCCGGCACCCGTTTGCTCAACAGGAAGTTCACCCGGACCTGGTCCGCGTGCGACTGATTGGAGCTGTACGCGAGCAGCAGGCCGTCCAGGTCTTCCAGCGAAAGTCCGCGCCCAAGCTTTTGGGCGACCTGCTCCACGAGCTCTTCCACATCCTGCTGCATGGGCTAACACTACTGCCCCGCGGCTTCCCGAAGCGAACGGACACGAGGCGACACCTGACGCCCTCAGGCTAAACATTTGTCGATCTGCGGAAACCAAAGACCGCGGAATGCCGCGGGCGCCGGGTGCCCGGCGGCCGGGATCGCTGTCAGCTGGGTCACAGCCGGATTTATTCTGGAATCACAACCTTACCCCGCAATTTCGGGCCTATCCGGCCAGAGAACATGGAGCCCAAAAATGATCATCGGTGTCCCCAAAGAGATCAAGAACAACGAATTCCGCGTCGCCATCACCGCCGCAGGTGTTCACGAGTTCCGCACGCACGGCCACACCGTCCTCGTTGAGCGCGGGGCAGGGCTCGGCTCCGGAATCACCGATGAGGAATACGCGATCGCCGGCGCCGAGATTGTGGCCGACGCCGACGACGTCTGGGGCCGCGCGGACATGGTCATGAAGGTCAAGGAACCCATCAAGGCCGAATACCACCGCTTCCGCAAGGGCCTGATCCTCTTCACCTACCTGCACCTGGCCGCCGAGCCCGAACTGACCCAGGAGCTCATCAACACCGGCGTCACGGCCATCGCCTACGAGACCGTCCAGGAAGGCCGCAGCCTGCCGCTGCTGGCCCCCATGTCCGAGGTTGCAGGACGCCTCTCCGTGCAGGTTGGCGCCACCTCACTCATGGCACCGGCCGGCGGCAAGGGCGTGCTGCTCGGCGGCGTTCCCGGTGTCCGCCCGGCCAAGGTGGTTGTCCTTGGCGCCGGCGTCGCGGGCACCAACGCCGCAGCCATGGCTCTGGGACTCGGCGCAGACGTGACCATCCTGGACATCAACATCAACCGGCTGCGCGAACTGGACGCCCAGTACGCCGGACGCCTCAAGACCGTGGCCTCGAACAAGTATGAGATCGAGAAGTCCGTGGTGGACGCGGACCTGGTGATCGGCTCGGTCCTGATTCCCGGCGCCAAGGCCCCCAAGCTGGTCAGCAACGAGCTTGTCTCCCGGATGAAGCCCGGCTCCGTGCTGGTGGACATCGCCGTGGACCAGGGCGGCTGCTTCGAGGACACCCACCCCACCACCCACCAGGAACCCACGTACAAGGTGCACAACACCATCTTCTACTGCGTGGCCAACATGCCCGGCGCCGTACCCAACACCTCCACGTACGCGCTGACCAACGTCACCCTGCGCTACGCCGTGGCGCTGGCCAACCTCGGCGTCAGGACCGCCTTCGACCGTGACCCTGCCCTGGCAGCCGGCCTCAACATCGCCGGCGGCCACGTGGCACACCACTCCGTTTCCGAGGCCCACCACCTGCCCCTGGTCGCGGACTGGCACGAGCTCGTTTCGGCCTAGCCAGACTCCACCGATCAATACTGGCACCAGCAACCGCGGCGGACGCCGGAGCTTAACGTCAGAACGGCAGCCATCCAGAAAGCGTGCGTCAAAGCGACGAAATGGGCCCACACCGGCAGGGTTCCCTGGCCGAGCTTGCGAGGCTAGGGGGCCGGTGGGGAGCAGCACGCGTTGGATGACTGCCGTTCTGGCGACCTGTGACGGGTTAGCCGCCGATCGCCCGGAGCGCGTTCAGTTGGCCGTGGCCACTGAAGTTGTTGTAGCCCGCGCCGCCCTTGCAGACCTGCGGGGCTCCATTGTCCAGCGCCGGGTAGAAGCTGTAGATGCTCGTGTCCGGCGGGCAGGCCACCGGGTCCGCCGTGCCGGTGATGCGTGCGGCAACGGTTCCGGGGTTGCTGACGCCCGTGCTGACGATCAGTGCCGCCACACCGGCAACGTGGGGTGAGGCCATCGAGGTTCCCTGGAGGTAGCAGTAGGTGGCCCCGCTGGCGTCAACAACACGGCGGGTCGGCAGGCATGTGGTCGTCAGGAGGCTAGCCGGGTACGTGGAAAGCACTCGTCCGTTCGGTGCGGCAGCCGTCACCTGCAGCACCGAGTCACCGCCGGGTGCCATAACATCGGCAGCGCCCGAACCATAGTTTGAGAAGAACGATTTGAAGCCTTTGTTGCCGCTGGCCGTCACGCCGATCACGCCGGGAACCTCCGTGGGGATCACAGCGCACGCGTTGGTGATGTCCCGAATTACTGGCGTGGTGTCATCGGGGCTGGTGGAATCCTGGGTGGGATGGGCCAGGTCATCGGCCTGGTTGCCTTCGGCTGCCACCACGGTGGTTCCGCTTTGCTGCGCGAACCTGATGGCCCTGCGCTCAGCCTCCCAGATGGCCCGCTGGCCGGGGTCGTTCTTGCAGTTGAAGAGCCAGGGGTCGGCAAAGTAGCTGTTGTTGGTCACCTGGATGCCCTGCGTTCCCGCCCACATAAAGGCGCAGACTACTGCCTCGGGGAAGAAGAGGCCGTCAGCGTTGCCGGCCTTGATTCCGGCGATCTTTACGTTGGGGGCTACACCCACCATGCCGATGCCGTTCTTGGCCGCGGCGATGGTTCCCGCCGTGTGGGTTCCGTGGCCGTTGTCATCCATCCATGCTGTGGGGCTGGTGTTCGGGACGCCGCCCACGCAGGAGACGCTCCTGGAGAAGTCGACGTTCGGGGCCAGGTCCGGGTGCGTGTAGTCCAGTCCGGTGTCAATGTCACCGACCACCACCGAGCGGCTGCCACCGTTGATGGCACGGGCTGCCGGGGCCTGGATCTGGTTCATGTCCCATTGGAGGCCGCCCAGGGCGTCCTCCCCCGGCGCGGGCACGCCGGGTGCGACGGCGGCGGTGGCCGCTTCGTTGGTACCGTCCTTCCCGGCTTCAACAGCCACGCCGAATCCGGCAGTGGAGGCGGCTCCCTGGACTGCAGGGTCCGCCCCGCGGAGGGCGGCGTCAAAACCGGCCCGGTCCGACGTCACAATCGCCACGCCGATCTGCGGATAGGCCTGCACGACGGTGCCGCCGGCGTTGCGCACCGCTGACAATGATTTGTCCGCCACCCCGTTGCCTTTGTAAAGCACGATGTAGGTCTGCTTGCCGCCCTGCGTCGTCGACAGGTTCGCGGCTTGTGCTGCCTGCCCGTCGGCCGAGACCGCCGCGGGGGCTGTGGCCGCAGCCAGGCCGATGGCGAGCGCCAACGCCCCTGCGGAAGCCACAAGTTTTGTGAATCCTTGCATGGTCTAGCTCCATTTCTGCCGGCGTCGCAGCGGTAGCCACGTCCACGGGCAAGAGTCCTGGTTCACGATCCTGAGGGCTGTTGCCCGGATCCCTGCGGATACCCCGCCCAGCAAATGGGATAACACCCGCAACACCAGACCCTAGTGACACACCTCACACAATTTCAAGAGCGCGCGGTGGCGGCTTTCCGGGCTGCCTCGATAATGCCCAGCACCGCCACCGCATCATCCGGGTCTACCGGCAGGGGCAGCGCGGAGGTGCTCCCGCCGTCGAGGATTTTGTCCCCCAGGATCCGGTAGAACTCCGGGTAGGCGCCCCGTTCCGTCGGCAGGGCATCCAGGTGCCCGTCCCGGCCCAGCGCCCCTGCCCACTCCGGCGCCTCCACGCCGTATGCGGAATCCAGCGGGCCGCCGCCGGCCGCAATGTAGGGCTCCTGGGGGTCCACCCCGTGCTTGGTGAAGGCCCCGGCGGAGCCGAGGATCCGGAACCGCGGGCCCTGCTGGGCGCACAGCATGTTCATGGTCAGGTGGCTGAGGACGCCCGACCCGTGCTGTAAAACCACAAACGCATCGTCGTCCGCCTTCTCGTCCCGCCGGCGGATCTGAAGCTCGGCGTGGACAACCTCCGCCGGCCCGAACAGCTGGAGTGCCTGATCGATCAGATGCGTGCCGAGGTCGAACAGCACACCGCCGCCGTCCGCCGCGGTGGCACTGGCCTTCCAGGCCTTCGAAATCGCCGGCGACCACCGCTCAAAGCTGGACTCGAACCGCGATACCTCACCCAGCGCATCCCCCGCCAGGAGCTTGCGGACAGTCAGGAAGTCGCCGTCCCAGCGCCGGTTGTGGAACACCGTGAGCACCCGGCCCAACCTGTCGGCCAGGGCGATCAGCTCCCGGCCCTGTGCGCTGCTGACCGCGAACGGCTTGTCCACCACCACGTCCAGCCCGGCCTCCAGCGCCGCCTTCGCCAGCGGGAAATGGGTGGCGGGCGGGGTTCCCAGCACCACAAGGTCAAGGTCACCGGCGAGCTCAAGGACAGCACCGCCGTCGCGCACTGTTTTGACGCCCGGGTACCGCTGCGTCGCCGCAGCCTGCCGGCCGGCGTCGGAGGTGGCAATGACGTCCAGCGAGTAGCGGGGGTCCGCGGCAATGAGCGGCGCGTGGAAGACGCTCCCGGAGAGGCCATAGCCGACGACGGCGGTCCGGATGGCGCGTTCAGGTTCAGTGGTGTTCATAGGCAGTACCGTACCCGCACGCTCTCGCAGTTAATGTGCGTTAAAACCCAACGCTCTCTCACTCCCCGCGTATGACGGGCCGGAAGTGAGAGAGCGTTCAGGAAAAACCCACATTAAGTGAGAGAGCGTTACTTCTTCTGCCAGCCGAGGGTGGTCCAGTCCGGAACCTGGGACAGGCTCTGGAACAGGGACGGGCCGTAGTTGGCCAGGCCGGTGCGGACGAAGGAGATCTGCGGGCCGTTCATGACAACGCCCATGGAGAAGTACTTCGCCATGTGCTCCTTCTCCACGTCCATCGCTGCCTTGTTGCGGGCGGCGTTGTCCTCGATGGAGGCCAGATCGGCGATCTTCTTGTCCAGATCCGCGTCGCCGAGTTTGTTCTCGTTGACCTTGGAGTCGTAGTACTGCTTGACGGCGTCCGTTGCATCAGCACCAACCGTGTAGCCGGAGATGCTCATGTCGAACTCGCGCGAGCCCAGGACCTTGCCGAAGTCGGCGGAAGCGCGCTGGTCGATCGCCACGTCCATGCCGCCGGCCTTGAGCTGGTTCTGGAGTGTCTGGGCGAAGGCCAGGGTTGTGGGGTCGTCGCCGAAGTTGCTGATCTTGAAGGCTGCCGGCTTGCCGTCCTTCTCCATGATGCCGCTGGCGTTCGCGGTGTAACCTGCGTCCGTGAGGACCTTCTTGGCGGCGTCCGGGCCGGTTTCCTTGACGGGGTAGTTGTCCTGGTAGTACTCGGAGAAGGGCAACAGCATCATGGATCCGGAGCTGGGCTCCTCCCAGTTCAGGCCGTTGAAGCGCACCTTGCGGAGGGCCTCCCGGTCCACGGCCGCGAAAATCGCCTTGCGCACGGCGACGTCCGTGATCCGCTGCGCGTTCAGGTTCATGCCGCCGGCGAAGAGCCGCTGGCCGCGGCGGATATCGGAATCCTTGGTGCCGTCAAGCTGCTTGTAGAGCGAGATGGTGTTCGCGGACATGGCGTCGATCTCACCGTTTTTGAAAGCGGCGATCTGGGCGCTGGTTTCCAGCTGGCGGAAGGTCACGTTGGCCAACACCGGCTTCTGGCCCCACCATTTGTCGTTCGGCACCAGGGTTACGGTCTTGGCGGCGGTGTCGTACTGGTCCAGCTTGAAGGGACCGGCCATCCACTCGGGGTGCAGGTTGCCGTTGTAGCCGTCGTTGAAGATCTCGGGGGTGTTCACGGCGGGGTGGATGAGCCCGAAGAAGAGCGAATCCACCGGGAAGACCGGACGGCTGGTCTTGACGATGACTTCCTTGTCGCTGCTGCCTGCTTCGACGGAATCAACGAACTCGTACGCCCCGGAGCTCACGATGTCGTAGCCGGCATCGGCGCTCTTGAGGATGTTCCAGGTGTTCTTGAAAGCCTTGACGTCAATGGGGGTGCCGTCGTTGTAGGTGGCTTTGGGGTTCACCTTGATGGTGACGGTCTGCTTGCCGTCCTTGACCACACTGTCCACGGACTCGCAGAAGTCCGTGTTGGGTGTGACTTTGCCCTTGAAGTCCACCTTCCAGCAGCCGCCGATGCCGCCGCTGTTCATGCCGATCGGGTTCATCGGGACCTGCAGGGCGGAGTTGTCCGCACTGTTGCCGTTGTTGGAGAACCCGTTGAAGTCAGGCCCAATGTTGCCCAGCGGCAGGGTGACCTTGCCGCCCTGCTCAAGATCCGCGGCTGGTTTTTCGTTGATGCTGATGAGCTTGGACAGATCGCTGCCCGATGCCTGGCCCTTGGCCGTTTCCGGGCCGGTGGGGGTTCCCCCGCCACCGCCGCAGGCCGTCAGCGTCAGGGCTGCGGCAAGTGCCGCAGCTCCGCCGATCCTGTTCAGATTCCTCATTGTTTTCCCTTCATAGGTGCGGGTGGTGCTTGTGATGGGTATGTAAAACCTAGGGTGCACTGGGGTCCGCCGCTTCGTGGACCACCAGCATGTCTTCGTCCAGTTCGCCGTCCGGGAAGAAGCAGGCGAACTGCTGGTCTACGGCAGCGGTGGGGCCGGCTTCCAGGGCTTGCCCTGCCTGGGAGGGCCGCACAGCTTCGAGCGGCGGCTCAAGGGCCAGGCACTTTTCCTGTTTGGCGGCCGGAAGTGCCGCGAAGACAGGGCACCGGGTGGCAAAGTTGCAGCCCTTGGGGGCATCCAGCGGGGACGGGAGGTCGCCTTTGAGGATGATCCGCTCCCTGGTGCGCTCAAACTGCGGGTCCGGCACGGGAATGGCGGACAGCAGCGCCCGGGTGTACGGGTGGCGCGGGTTGTCAAAGACCCGGTGTACCTCGCCGACCTCCACGATCTTGCCCAGGTACATCACTGCCACCCGGTTGGAGATGTGCCGGACCACCGAGAGGTCGTGCGCCACCATCAGGTAACTGAGGCCAAGTTCGGCGCGGAGCCGGTCCAGCAGGTTGATGACGCCGGCCTGCACGGAGACGTCCAGCGCGGACACCGGCTCGTCCAGGACCACCAGCTTCGGGTTTACAGCCAGGGCCCGGGCAATTCCCACCCGTTGGCGCTGGCCGCCGGAGAACTGGTTGGGAAACCGGTTGACGTGGTCCGGCTGCAGCCCCACAAGCTTCATCAGTTCCATGATGCGCTTTTTGATGGCCTGCTTGTCCATGCCTGCGTTCTGGAGCGGTTCAGCCAGGACCTCGTAGACGGTAAAGCGGGGATCGAGTGCACCCGTGGGATCCTGGAAAACCATCTGCATTTCCCTGCGCATGGCGGCTTTGGCCTTGGCATCAACCGCCTGCTTGTTGCTGATCCCGCCGATGACCACCTCACCGTCCTGGTCCTTGTGGAATTCCATGATTTCCAGGAGTGTGGTGGTTTTCCCGGAGCCGGACTCCCCCACTATGGAGAAGCACTCCCCTTCGCGGATGTCGAAGCTCAGGCCGTCCACCGCTTTGACCGTGCCGATGCGCCGTTTGAGGAGGGCGCCCTTGGTCAGCGGGAAGTACTTCCGGACTTCCTTGAGTTCCAGGACAGTGGAGCGTTCCCCGCGGGGGATGGCGTCAAACCGTGAGACGGGAACCGGCGGAGCCGAGAAGATCTCGAGTGCATTAACGTCTCCGCCGAGTTCTTCGGACCTGATGCAGGCGGCCTTGTGCGAGGCGTGGCCGTCGGCCGGCAGCAGTGGCGGTTCCCCGGCCAGGCAGGCCTCGGTGACCAGCGGGCACCGGGGTGCGAACGAGCAGCCCGTGGGGGTGTGGAGCAGGTTGGGCGGGATGCCGTCGATCGGTACCAGCGAGGACTTCTCTGCAACATCCACCCTGGGAACGGCCCCGAGCAACCCCATGGTGTAGGGCATGCGCGGGTTGTAGTAGATATCGTCCACCGGGCCGGTTTCCACCGGTTTTCCCGCGTACATGACCATGATGTCGTCCGCCATGCCCGCCACGACGCCGAGATCGTGCGTGATCATCACGACGGCGGCCCCGGTCTCCTCCTGTGCCGTATGAAGCACCTCAAGCACCTGGGCCTGGATGGTGACGTCCAGCGCCGTCGTCGGCTCATCAGCGATCAGGACCCGCGGATTATTGGCGATGGCGATGGCGATCATCACGCGCTGGCGCATGCCGCCGGAGAACTCGTGCGGGAAGGCCTTGAGCCGGTTCTTCGGGCTGGGAATGCCCACCATCGCCAGCAGTTCGACGGCGCGTGCCTCCTTCGCCGATTTGCTCATGCCGGGGTTGTGGATGGTCAGGGCCTCGGTGATCTGGGCCCCCACCGTGTACACCGGGGTCAGGGAGGACAGTGGGTCCTGGAACACCATGGCGATGTCATTGCCGCGGTGCGCGCACATGGCTTTGTCGCTGAGGCCCAGCAGTTCCTGGCCCTTGAGCCGGACCGAGCCGGAGATCTCCGCAGTGGACGGCAGCAGGCCCATGATGGCCAGCGACGTCACCGACTTGCCGGAGCCGGACTCGCCCACGATTCCCAGGGTCTTGCCCGGCATCAGGTCGAAGTCCACGCCCCGGACCGCGTGCACGGAGCCGTTTTCGGAGTTGAAGCTGACGTGCAGGTCCCGGACGGACAGCACCGCGTCCGACGGCGAGTGGAGGCCTGCGATGTGCAGCCGTTCGGCTGTTGTGCCGGCCGGGTCAGCCGGACCGATGGTGGTTTCGTTGCTCATTTGCCGGCCCTCTGTCCATTTTTCTTTTTTGCCCGGCCAACGGAACTGGAGCTGGGGTCGAAGGCGTCCCGAAGGCCGTCGTTCATCATGGCCAGGGACCCGGTCAGCAGAAACATCACCGTCAGCGGAACCCAGAACATCCAGGGAAAGGTCTGGACCTGGGACGTAGCGCCGCCGATCAGGACGCCCAGGCTGACGTCCGGAACCTTGATGCCGATGCCGATGAAGGAGAACGCGACTTCGGCCAGGATGGCGCCGGTGACACCCCGGGTGATGTCCAGGACGAGTAGCGACCCGATGTTGGGCACCAGGTGCCGCCAGACGATCCGGCGCGGCGGTACCCCCATGTACTGGGCTGCTTTGACGAAGTCACGCTGCATGAGCGACATGGACAGTGAACGGATCAGCCTGGCCGTGCCCATCCAGCTGAACACCAAAAGAACGATGATCAGCAGGAGCCAGCTGGGGAGGTTCTGCTTCAAAGTGCCCCCGCCGCCGCTCGTGGCCACAGCCACCACCAGCAGCGCGGGCATCATGATGAGGGCCTCCAGGACAAAGAGCATGACTTTGTCCACTTTCCCGCCGAAGTAGGCCATGGTGCATCCGTACACGGCAGCGATCAGGACGGACACCAGGCCCACAATCAGGCCTATCAGGATGGAGATGCGGGTCCCTTCAACCGTCATGGCGTAGAGGTCGATGCCCGCCTGGGAGGTGCCAAGGAAGTGGTCGCCGGAGGGCGGCATGCCAATGTTGAACGGGTCGATGGTTTCCTTGTCCCAGGGCGTGAAGAAGCCCCCGACAAAGGAGAAGATGGTCAGTGCCAGGAAGATGGCCAGCCCTGCGACCGCCGTCTTGTTCCGCATAAAGCGGCGGAAGATGATGGTGGATTTTCCGATCACGGCGTCGGCGCTGTCCAGGTGCGCATCCTGGGCCACCGCTGCGGCATCAACTGAATTGAGGTTGGTCATGGCTACTGCACCCGCACTCTCGGGTCGACAAGCGTGGTGGCGAAGTCCGCGAGGATGGCACCGATGGCGAAGATGACCGAACCGTAGGCCAGCGTGGCTGTAGCGGCGTTGACGTCCTGCAGCGAGATGGCGTCGATGCTCCACGAGCCGACGCCGGGCCACGCAAAGATCTTCTCGGCAAAGAAGCCGCCGGCGAAAATTGCCGGGACGGTGAAGGCGATGCTCTGGGCCACGGGGATGAACGAGACCCGCAGGGCGTGCCGGGAAATGGCCTGGTTGCGGGTCAGGCCCTTGGCACGGGCGGTCCGGACGAAATCGGCATTGACGTTGTCCAGCAGGTACTGCCGCTGCGCGATCTGGTATGAACCCCAGCCCACCAGCGTGATGGCGATGGTGGGCACCGCATAGTGGGCGAGCATGTCCGCGAACTGTGCCCACCCCGGCGCCATGCCGGGGGTGGAGATGCCGGTGACGAAGAAGATGCGTTCGCCGACGGTCTCGTTGATGTTGATGGCGCCGAGCTGCACCAGGAAGTAGGCGATGGGTGCGGGGACGATGTAGGCGAGGTAGCTGTAGGAAGTGATCACCCGGTCCTGGAACTTGTACTGGCGGGCGGCCGAGTACACGCCAAGGGCGACACCGATGACCAGCGTCAGGATGATGGCGGCGAGGAACAGCCTGGTGGAGATCCAGACGCGGTCCCCGAACTCGGCATTGATAAAGGCACCGTTGGGGCTGCGTCCCCAATCCCAGCGCGTGACAATTCCGGTAAGCCACTCAACGTAGCGTTCCCAGGGGCTCAGGTCCGGGTCCAGCCCTTTCAGGCGCATGGAGTTGGCAACCTGTTCGGGGGTGGGACGGGGAATCCGCTCCTGTTCCAGCAGAGCCGGCTTGAGGGAACTGACCGCCAGGAAGTACCCGGCCGACGTGGTCAGGAAAATCATAAAAACGTAGGTGATGCCGCGTTTGGCAAGGTACCGGAGCATGTGGCGTCTACTTCAGGATCTGGGCCGCCGTTTGGATTGCACAGGAACATCCCAGGGGATCGCCCCAGGTATGCAACGGAGTGTATGCCTTGAGTGCATCCATGTTCCAGATCCTTCCAAAATTTACCTGCCGCACCGCGGGTCTCGCGGCTCCCAGGTGTACACCAGCGCGTCGCTGGCCTCCGACGACCGTCGCAGGCCAGCCCGGGTAGTGGACTATGTTGCGGGTCACATTCCAGAGGAAACTACCACATAGACGGAGCCCGAAAGTGGCCATTTTCGTCGAAACCGACGGCCCCGTATCAGATCGTTATGAATAACTCAGGGGAATTGATTTGACTGGACGGTGACAGCATTTGCGGCTACCCTAACGGCGACTGACAACCCGCGTGACAAGTTCACGCCACGTCGACGTGAGCCGCTCGGGGGTCACGCCCTGTACCCGGACCGCATACAGCAGCCGCTCCGGGTCAAGGGTGGAGATGAGCGTCATGGCCATCAGCACGGGGTCCGCCTCCATGCTTTCTTCCCGCAGCAGGACTTCGACGTGCCGCTGCCACAGCAGCGCCGCGGGAACCTCATACCTGCCCTGCGCCGAACTCTCCGCGGCGCGCACCAGATCTCCGTGCTCCAGCACGTAGGCGACGCGGGCCGAGCCAAAGGCAATCAGCCGCTCCAGGCCTGGAGCCCCGGGTCCCAGCGGCGGCGGGCCAAACATGAACCGGGCCTGGAAGGCGGCTTCGGAATCGCTGAGCAGGGACATCATCAGCCCGGTCCGGCTGCCGAACCTGCGGAAGACAGTTCCCTTACCCACCCGGGCACGCTCGGCCAGCCTGTCCATGGTGAGTGCGTCCACGCCGCCTTCGGCGATCAGGTCGCGCGCTGCGCCCAGCAGCCGTTCCCGGTTCCGCGCCGCATCACTCCGCTCCGCCACCGGGCCAACCAGCGGTGCGGCACGCGATGCTGGCAGCAATGGGATGTAACTCACAGTCCACATCCTAGCCGCACGGGAATATTAATCGGACCGCAGTCCGTTTAGCTGATGAAGGCGGCAATCTGCGCCTCCACCCTTCCACCGGCCGACGGCCCAGCCCCGGCCCGACACCAGGAGTTCGTATGTCCAAGAGCACCATCCTCACCCTTGTTGGCAGCCTCCGCGCCGAATCCACCAACCAGAAGCTGGCCGAAGCCATCCAGCTCAACGCCCCCGAGCAGGTTGACGTTGTCATCCACGAAAGCCTGGGCAACATTCCCTTCTACAACGAAGACATCGACGTTGAGGGCCAGGTGCCCGCTGCCGCCGCCGCCCTGCGCGCTGCCGCCACCGAGGCCGACACCGTCCTCCTGGTTACCCCCGAGCACAACGGCACGGTTCCGGCGTCCCTGAAGAACGCCATCGACTGGCTGTCCCGCCCCTTCGGCGCCGGCGCCCTCGCCGGCAAGCCCACCGCCGTCGTGGGAACCGCCTTTGGTCAGTTCGGCGGCGTCTGGGCCCAGGACGAAGCCCGCAAGGCAGTCGGCATTGCCGGCGCCCAGGTCCTCGAGGACGCCAAGCTGGCCGTCCCCGGCTCCATGGTCCGGTTCGCCGAACTGCACCCGAAGGACGACGCCGAGGTAGTGGAGCAGATCAAGGGCGTCTTCGACGCGATCTCCGCCGCTCAGAGGGCCGCGCAGACCGCAGCCTAAGGCCGGCGCTGGCACGAGCCAGCCCCCAGATCCTCAGATGCCCCGGACACCGCAAGTTGGCCGGGGCATCTGTCCGCCCGCCATCTGTCTGCCCGTGACGATTTTGTTACCGCGGCGTGCGCCCCGCGGCGCCCACGTAACCAAGTCTTGGCCCAACCGCTACCGGTCGGCCATTCTCACCGCGCCGGGACCGCCGTACCGTTAATTGCAGGAAATGGAGCAGGGAACGACGTGCAGCAGGCACCTGCACACGAGGTTGACGGAAACGCGGCGGGGCATGGCAGGCAGCTGGAGGGCCGGGAGGCTTGCGGTGACGACGGCGGCGCTCACCCTGCCGCTGTGGCTCGGCTCCTGCACACCGGGCCTGCCCCCTCCCGCCGGCAGCGTCCCGGCCGGCGCCACTGGCGTCGGGGCCACGGAGGCGCCGGGAGCAGTTTCGCTGCCGGCGCCCCGGCCGCAGTCGCCTCCCCCGGCCGCGGCGGAGTCGGAAACCGCCGCCGTTCCCCCGGTTACAGCACAGCAGCTCACCCCGCCCGTCGGTACCGGCGGCACCACCGGCAGCGCCGGCATAGTCCAAACCGCTTCGGCCTCCGGTGCGGGACCCGGCCCGGCAGCACCGAGGCCTTCTCCCGCCCCTGAACCATCTCCTTCGCCGCCATCCAACCCGCCGCCGGCGCCGCCGCCTGCGGCGTCCGGGCGCCAGGCCGGCCAGCAGACCCCCGGCAGGCCGGTCACGGCCTACTACGTGGTGCTTGGCGACGCCGGCGCGAAAGGTGTCCGCTTTGGCTGCAATGACAGCCTCGCAGGTATCCGCCGCTCCCCCGGGGGACCGGCCGAGCCGTTGGCTGCGGCCATGAATGCGCTGCTCGACGGGTCCGTGGAGCCGTCCCCCGGCCTGTACAACGCACTGTCAGCCTCGACGCTGACGTTCCTGTCCGGCACGTTCGACGGTTACACGGTGACCGTTTACCTCTCCGGCACACTCCATCCGGGCGGAGTGTGCGACATCCCCAGGGTCGAGGCCCAGCTCACCCAAACCGCCGTGGCGTCAGTGGGCGCCATCCGCGCGGAGATCTATGTCAATGGTGTGAGGCTCGCGGATGTTCTCAGCCTGAAGTGACGGCCTGAAGTGACGGCCTCTGGCAATCAAAGCAACAGATGTTGCCTTATTGGAAACATGCGGCTGTATCCTGAGGATGTGACCCACGAAACGCTTGATGCTGCAGAAGCACCACTTCCGGCCGAAGCCATTGACGCAATCGAACGCGCGGCGACCTCTGCCCACCGCGCGGCGCATCCACACGAGGCCCTCTTTTCGGCGCGCGCCGCCAATATCAAGCAATCCGCCGTCCGGGACGTTTTCGACATCTCGCTGCGTCCGGGACTCGTGTCCCTCGCGGGCGGCAGCCCCTACCTGCAGTCCCTTCCACTGGAACGCCTCGCCGCGACGGCCGCCGACATCATCGCCAAGGACGGACTCACCGCCCTGCAGTACGGCGGCGGCCAGGGCACCGAGGAACTGCGCGCGCAGATCTGCGAGGTGATGGCCGCCGAAGGAATCTTGGATGCCCTGCCGCAGAACGTGGTGATCACCGCCGGCTCCCAGTCGGCCCAGGATGTGGCCACGAAGGTCTTCTGTAATCCGGGTGACGTGGTGCTGGTGGAGGACCCCACCTACGTGGGAGCCCTGAACACCTTTGAGGCGTATCAGGTTGAAGTCGCCACCGTGGAAATGGACGACGACGGCCTGGTGCCCGAGCTGCTGGAGGCCAGGATCGCGGCGCTCCAGACCGCCGGGAAAAACATCAAGCTGCTCTACACCATCCCCAACTTCAACAATCCCTCCGGGATCACGTTGGGTGCGGAGCGCAGGCAGCAGATTGTCGATATATGCCGCAAGGCGAATATTATTGTGCTTGAGGACAACCCGTACGGTCTGTTGCGCTACCAGGGACAGCCGCTGGAACCCCTTCGCGCCGCGAATCCCGCCGACGTTATCTACTTGGGTTCTTTTTCGAAGATCTTCGCCCCGGGCCTTCGCATCGGCTGGGCCCTGGTGCCCGACCATCTGCAGCGGCGCTACTACCTGGCCTCGGAGTCCGTTACGTTGTGCCCGCCTGCGTTCAACCAGATGCTCGTCTCGGCGTACCTCCGGGACTACGACTGGAAGGGCCAGATCGAAACCTACCGGGGCATCTACGCTGAACGGTGCGCGGCAATGCTGGCCGCACTGGAAAAACATATGCCCGCAGGCACCGCCTGGACCAGCCCCGAGGGCGGTTTCTTCGTATGGGTCACCCTCCCCGAAGGCGTGGACACCTACCCCTTGCTGAAGCAGGCCATCGACGCCGGCGTCGTTTTTATCCCGGGGGCCGCCTTCACGCCGTCCGATGAACCGTCGAACAAGCTAAGGCTGGCCTTTAGCGCGGTGCCGCCAGAAGCAATTGACGAGGGAGTTCGACGCCTTGCCGGGGTACTGCGGGAAAACCTCGCGGCGTTGTAACGTTGGCCGGACTGAGTACGGCCAACTTCATCTCTACAAGGAGTACAAAGCATGAGCGGAATTATCGTTGTGGGCGTTGATGGCAGCGGGACTGCCAAAAAGGCTGCCGAGGCGGCCAGGGACCTCGCCGTCGCTTTAGGCGGCTCCCTGCACGTGGTCTCGGCCTTCGACAGTGACCGCACAGAGGTTTTCGGCTCCGGGAGTGACCGGTGGATCGTTTCTGACGCCGACGGCGCGGAGCACGTGGCCAAAACCGTGGCCGATGCCCTGGCCGGCAGCGTCAAGGTCACGTACTCGGCCGCCCGCGGCAAGCCCGCCGACGCACTGATCAACGAAGCCGAACGCCTCGGCGCCAAAATGATCGTGGTGGGTAACCGCCGGATGCGCGGCATCGGCCGCGTGCTGGGCAGCGTGGCCAACAGCGTGGCGCACAACGCCACCTGCGACGTCTACATCGCCAACACGTACGACGCCGACTGACCGCGAGCCGGACACCATGCACTGAGCCTGTGCATGGTGTCCGTTCTCACCCCGTTTCAGCCGGATTGGGCCTGCCCCGGACGATAAAATGGGAGTGCCCCCAACGGAGCGGTCACTCACTCTCCACCTCCAAAGGGGCCCCATTTTGCTTACTCTCCAGCGCCGCCAGTTTGTTGGCCACGACATCCTCCTTGCCCGCCACGGCAACCACATCTGCTCAATGCGCCTGGACCGCGGCGCCGGACGGGTCATTGCGCTCCTGGACGACGGCTCGGTGGACAGCGCGCCCAACCTCATCGCCCCGGACCTCCGCCTCCCGGCCACCATCCGGAGCGTCCTCTATGAGGACAGGAAATTCTTCGCCGGGATCGCGGCCGTCGCCGTGATCCTCGGCGGTCTGGTCTTCGGAACATCAGCCGCCCTGACCCAAACATGGGCCGGAAGCCCGGAAATGCTCGAGATGCTCACGGCCTACTCCGCCTACGGATACTAAACGGCCCTGAGCTAGAGAAGCCAGTCCCGCAGGACCACCCACAGCCCGGCCATCACCAGGCCGCCGAACAGCGAGCCGGCCACCACCTGCGCCAATGTGTGGGCGCGCAGGACCACCCTGGACCAGCCGACGGCCGGAATCAGTATCAGCAGCGGCAGCCACGCCGGGCCGAGCATCAGTACGGAGATCGCCGCTGCCGACGACACTGCGGCCGCGTGCCCGCTGATCTTCCAGAACGGGCTGACGGCGGCCAGCATCACGATGCCCGCCACGATGCCGAGCACCATGACCACAACGCTGCGCGGCGACCCGACGGCGGAGAGCACCACCAGCCCGGCGATGACACAGGCCAGTGCCATGAGGAGCACCGGCGCCCGCTGACGCCGGTCGCTGACGTGATGGTCCGTGACTTTGCCCAGCCGCACAAGGATAAGCAGCAGGAACAGCGGCAGCACACAGACAAAGACGGCAGCAAGTGCCCCGTAGCCGATGGTCCCCGGAAAACCGGGTTCGATCACGGGGCTGATGAGCAGTTGCAGCGTCACCACCACCGGCGGCTGGAAAGCCTCAGTCAGCCATCTGGCCGTCCGGTTCCTGGCACGGAGCGCCGCCGGGCTCGCAGCTCTGGATTCCCTAGTCAAGAAGGAGCGCCGGCTCCTCAAGGATCGCGGCGACGTCGGCCATAAAACGGGCAGACAGGTCACCGTCAACCACTCTGTGGTCGAACGAGCCGCCAAGGGTGGTGATCCAGCGCGGAATGACTTCGCCGTCGAGCACCCACGGCTTCTGCTTAATGGTTCCGAAGGCCACGATGGCCACTTCCCCCGGATTGATAATGGGCGTTCCCGTGTCAATCCCCAAAGCACCGATGTTGGTGATGGTGAGCGTTCCACCCTGCATCTCGGCCGGCCGGGTTTTGCCTGCCCGGGCGGTGGTGGCCAGGTTGTTCAGGGCCAGCGCGAGCTCTTTAAGGGAAAGATCCTGGGCGTCCTTGATGTTCGGCACCATGAGCCCGCGCGGGGTGGCGGCGGCGATGCCCAGGTTCATGTAGTGCTTGACGTGGATCTCGGCGGAGTCCGTCCCGTCCACGTTGTCCACCCACGTGGCGTTGACGCTGGGGTTCCGGGCGGCAGCCCAGATGACGGCCTTGGCCAGGATCAGCAGCGGCGAAACCTTGATCCCCTCAAAATCGCGGGAGGCCTTCAACCGCTTGACGAATTCCATGGTGCGGCTGGCATCGACGTCAACAAAGATGCTTACGTGCGGGGCGGCGAAGGCCGACTCCACCATGGCCTTGGCAGTGGCCTTCCGGACGCCCTTGACGGGAATGCGTTCTATCCGCTGGTCCTGCGGCTTGCCGGCCGTGCCCCAGAAGTGGTCTGCCTTGTCATGCTCGGCGTCCCGCTGCGCCTGGTAGCTGACCAGGTCCTCACGCGTGACTTCTCCCCGGAAACCCGTGGCCACCACATCCGCGAGGTCGATTCCCAGGTCGCGGGCAATTTTGCGGACCGGCGGTTTGGCCAGGACCCGGTTCACCAGGCCGGTGATGGTTCCGCCGAGGGTGGGGCGGGTGTCAACGGGGAGGGCCTGGCCGGAAGCCCGGTTGCCGGGACCGGCGGCACTCTCTGGGCGGCCGGCAAAGACTTCAGTCAGGGTGTGGGGCTGGACGGGTTCGACCTCGGGGGCGTTCATTGACAGTGCGGAGGCCGGAGCCGCCTTACGGGGCCGGCGCTTGACGGCGTCCGCCTTCGGCCCCGATCCCACCAGCGGACCGCCGGCCGGGGCACCACCGGAAGTGTCGCCGTCGTCGGTTGGAAGCGTGCCGTACAGCGGCTGCACGGGGCTGGCCGGTGCGCGGACATCGGCGGGGGTCGGGTCACCGGTGACAGTGTCGGAGACACTGATGATGGGGGTTCCGACGTCGATGGTCACGCCTTCGGCGACCAGGAGCTCGGTGACGGTCCCGGCGAACGGGGACGGCAGCTCAACGAGTGACTTGGCGGTCTCGATTTCGCACAGGACGTCGTTGACCGCCACGGTGTCGCCGGGCTTGACCTTCCAGGCGACAACTTCCGCCTCGGTGAGGCCTTCGCCCACATCGGGCAGGTTGAACTTGTTCAGAGTCATGGTGTCCTCATTTGCGACGAGTTGTGCGGCGGGCGCAAGCGGTGCTGGGGGCCTAGTAGGCCAAGGCGCGGTCCAGCGCCTCGAGGATTCGGTCGATGCCGGGAAGGTAGTCTTCCTCGACCTTGGCTACGGGGTACGGCATATGGAAGCCGCCGACGCGGATCACGGGAGCCTCCAGGGAGAGGAAAGCGCGTTCGCTGATCCGGGCGGCGATCTCGCCGCCGATACCGCCGAAGGTCGGAGCCTCGTGGGCGACGACGAGCCGGCCGGTCTTCCTGGCGGAGGCGGTGACAGTGTCGAAGTCGATGGGGGAAAGCGAGCGGAGGTCGATGACCTCAATGCTGCGGCCGTCTTCCGCGGCGGCGTCGGCGGCGGCCAGCGCCACCGGCACGAGGGGTCCGTAGGCCACCACGGTGGCGTCGGTGCCCTCACGCAGCACGTGTGCTTTGAACGGATCAGCCGATGCACCGGGAGACTCCGTATCCACCTCACCCTTGAGCCAGTAGCGGCGCTTCGGCTCAAAGAAAATGACCGGGTCCTGGCACTCGACGGCCTGCCGGATCATCCAGTAGGCGTCATGGGCGTTCGACGGCGTGATGATCCGCAGGCCTGCCGTGTGGGCGAAAAGGGCTTCCGGTGATTCCGAATGGTGCTCGATGGAGCCAATCCCGCCGCCGTAGGGGATCCGGACCACCACGGGAACCGTGAGGTTTCCATTGCTGCGCGCGTGCATCTTGGCCAGCTGGGTGGTGATCTGGTTGAAGCCGGGGAAAACGAAGCCGTCAAACTGGATCTCGCAGACGGGCAGGTACCCGCTCAGGGCCAGGCCGATGGCGGTGCCGATGATGCCGGACTCGGCAAGCGGGGTGTCCACCACCCGGTCGGCACCGAACTCGGCGAGCAGGCCGTCGGTGACACGGTACACGCCGCCCAGCGCCCCGATGTCCTCGCCCATGAGCAGCGAACGGGGGTTGTTGTCCAGGGTGGCGCGCAGGCCTTCGTTGATCGCCTTCGCTATGGTCATGGTGGTCATCAGCGGGCCACTCCTGTCGCTGCTTCATCGTCTTGCGTGCCTGCGGGCCCGGGAAGGCCGGCGTGTGCTTCGTCAGCGAACCCTGCACTGTATTCCTCGAACCAGGCGAGTTCTTCCGCCACCAGAGGATGGGCCTCCACGTACGTGTTGGCAAACGCCGTCCGGATGTCCGGTGTCTCGAGGTCATGCGTTGTCTTCCGGACATAGGTGGCGAGCTCATCGCCGTCCGCTTTGACCTGCTCGAAGAAGGCGTCATCCGCCAATCCCTGGGCACGGAGGTATTTTTCCAGGCGGTCCAGCGGATCCTTCGCCCGCCAGAGGGCTTCCTCGGAAGACTCCCGGTACTTCGTGGGGTCATCGGCGGTGGTGTGCGCGCCGACCCGGTAGGTAAAGGCTTCGATCAGCACCGGTCCGTGCCCCTCCCGGGCGCGCTCCAGCGCCCATTCGGTAACGGCATGAACGGCGATGACATCATTCCCGTCGACCCGGATGCCTGGGAACCCGTAGCCCTTGGCCCGGTTGGACAGCGGGATTCGCGTCTGCACGGTGCTGGGCACCGAAATTGCCCAGTGGTTGTTCTGGCAGAAGAAGACCACGGGGGCGTCGTAGGAGGAGGCGAACACCATGGATTCATGGACGTCGCCTTCCGAACTGGCACCGTCCCCGAAGTAGACCATGACGGCAGCCTTGGGCTCGGCCGGGCGGGCGGTGCCATCCCCGGCAGCCGCAGCCGCGAGCTTTTGGTCCCGCTGGATTCCCATTGCGTAGCCGACGGCGTGCGGCGTCTGGGCTGCGAGGACAAGGGTGTAGAGGTGGAAGTTGGTGTCCTTGGGGTTCCAGCCGCCGTTGGAGACCCCACGGAACTGGCGGAGGAGTTCGGCGAGGTCCACGTTGCGGGTCAGCGCGACACCGTGTTCCCGGTACGTGGGGAAGATGTAATCCTGCGGCTGGCTGGCCCGTCCCGAGCCGATCTGAGCCGCTTCCTGGCCCGTGAGCGGGACCCACAGCGCCAGCTGGCCCTGGCGTTGAAGGGCCGTTGCCTCAACATCAAAGCGGCGGATCTTGGCCATGTCGGCGTAAAAGCCGCGCAGCTTATCCGCGTCCAGCCTGTCCGCGTACGCCGAAAAAACCGGGTCGCTGCCCAGCGTCCCGTCGGGCGCCAGCAGCTGCACCATGGGCTCGGCAGGGCCGCCCAGGCGGGCCTCGGCTTCGGCCTCACGTTGGTCGTCTACCGCTGTACCGTCGAACTCGGTGGAGGGCAAATGTGTGGCGCCCATACCGTCTCCTTGCTTGCCGCATGCGGATGCGTTGCAATGTCGCTGGGATATATGCCTCAGTCGGAATGCATCACCGATCCGGCATATATATTGGCTTACTGATCCTTACTTTATCTTCAGTAGGTCCTCGTCAAAGCGCACGTTAAGCGCTAGGAACGCTGTGGCGGCTTTGTATAGTCTGCACAGAGCGCCAGGAACCGGCTGTTCGCTTCCGGTTCGCCGATGCTGACGCGGACCCCCTCGGCGCCGAACGCCCGCACCGAAAGCGCTTGTTTCTCCGCCAGTTCGGCGAATTCCGCGCTGTTCGCCCCGAGGTCCAGCCAGACAAAGTTTCCCTGGGCCTCAGGTACAAACCAACCCAGCTCACGCAGTCCCGCCGTAACCCGGTCACGTTCATCCACGATGCTTTGTACCCTTTCTACAACCTGGGGGTAGTTCTGCAGGGAAACAATCGCCGCCTGCTCCGCGATCTGTGACACGGAAAATGGCGTGGCAGCCACCCGCAGGTACTGGGTGAGGCCCGGGTTTGAGACGCTGTACCCCACCCGCAGACCGGCCAGCCCATGGGCCTTGGAGAAGGTCCTGAGGACCACCACGTTGGGGTAGCGGCGGTAGAGGGCGATGCCGTCCACAGCGTCCCCGGCCCGAACGAATTCCTGGTAGGCCTCGTCGATAACCACCACAACATCCGCGGGGACGGACTGAATGAACTGTTCCGTTTCCGCGGCCGTCAGGATGGGGCCGGTCGGATTATTCGGCGTGCAGAGCAGGATGACCCGGGTCCGCACCGTGACGGCGGCGGCCATGGCGGCGAGGTCATGGCGCCCGTCGTTAAGCAGCGGGATCCGGACGCTTTCGGCGCCTGCCAGTCCGACGCTGATGGGGTAGGCCTCGAAGGAGCGCCAGGCGTAGATGACTTCGTCGGCTTTGCCGTCGTCGTTCTGCCCGGCGAAGGTGGCGAGGAGCTGGTTGAGGGCGCCGAGGCTTCCGGCGCCGGTGACGATGTCCTCTGCCGGAACATCCAGGAAGTCGGCGAGCGCCGCGCGCAGCTTGCTGCTGAGCGGGTCCGGGTAGCGGTTGAAGTCCTGTTGGTTGGCGATGGCTTCGAGCACTGCCGGGAGCGGCGGCAGGGGGTTCTCGTTGGAGGAGAGTTTGTAGCTGGCCAGTCCGTCCACGGCGACGGGCGGCTTCCCTGCGGCGTAGCGGGGAAGCCGGCCCACCACGGGGCGGGGCCGGATTTCCCCGGGCAGGATCTCTGATGACGTCATAAAAACTAGCCTACTTCTCCCGAAGAAGGGCCAAGGCGGGGTCGGGACAGCTCACAGGTCCGGACAGCTCACAGGGCGGTGTGACAGCATAATCCCATGCGCTCCTTTTTTGTTCGGGTCCTGATCAACGGGTTGGCCCTCTGGATTGCCAGCTGGCTGTTGCCTGGCCTGGATATCTCCACGTCCGCCACCACCGCGGCTGTGGCCAACACCGGAGTATCGCAGGGCACGGAGACCACCGGCATCATCCTGGCCTATCTGTTCATCGGGCTGATCTTCGGTGTGGTGAACGCGTTTGTCCGTCCCCTGGTCAGCTTCCTGTCGCTGCCCATCACCATCCTCACGCTGGGCCTGTTCACGATCGTCATCAACGCCGCCATGCTGTACCTGACGTCATGGCTCAGCAGCTATACACCGGTGCATTTCACCATCGACTCGTTCTTCTGGACAGCGGTGCTTGCCGCGATCATCATTACGCTCATCTCCCTGGTGGCGGGACGGGTGCCAGGCGGACGCAGGCGGTAACGCCCAGCGGGTACGGCCCCGCCGTCCCCCAGTTCCCACCGGCCCCGCCGGCCCACCGGCCCCGCCGGCACGGCAAACACTCAGCCTTGCATTTTCCCGGTGGTCACCTGCCGGTCCGTCTCGGACTTCTGCACCGGTGGACCCTGGGCGGGCTGCTGCAGTGGACCGGGAGCACTGGCAGTCGCTGCCGGGGTTCGGGTCAGTGCGAAGCGAGTGGCCGTGGCCGTGCCGCCAAGTCCCACCACCCCCGCCAGGACAGCGGTTGAATCCGTCAGTGTGGGGTCATCGCTGGCCCCGATCAGGCCGGCTGCTTTCTGGTAGTTGGCCAGCCTATGGCCCGGGCCGAGGCCAACGTCTTCGCCCTCCGGCGTGGTTACCTGGTCCAGGAGCGTTACCGTCACGCGATTCCGGGCATCCGGGTTCGGAGTGCCGTCGGCTCCGGGAACTGCATCCTGGCGATGCTCGAGATGGAGGGACGTGACGCCCGCAACCGGGTCGATGCCGCCTACCGGGGATCCAGCCGTGAGGACGTACTTCATCTCGTATTCGCTGCGGAACTGCGGGTCCGCCGCGAGATTCATGGCATGGATCCCACCCTGGCTATACCCGACCGCCACCACGGGCGCCCCCTGTTCCGCCCCGGCATCCTGCAATGCGGCCCGCACCGCAATATTGACCTCGGCGGACTGGTGACCCACAGCTTCGCCTATCCCTGCAACATCAAAAGGGTTCGCTCCCCCGATGTCATCGCCTGCCTGCGTGCCGGGGATGACCACAACGTAGGCCTTTTGCCCGCCCGAATCGGTTTCGATGACTTCGATGTAACCAGGCCCTCTTTCATCGACTATCCGGGCCCGCTCCAGCAGCGCAGCAGGGGTTCCGTCGAAGTCAATCGGCATGGTCTCTTGCCGGTCCACCGCAATACGGCGCGGTTCCAGTGCGGGAAAGAGAGCCTCCGCGATGCCGAGGACTTCGTGCCTGGCCTTCACTGCGTTGCGCAACGCCAGATCAGTGCCATGGAGGTCCGGCCACAGCGGATCGTCCAGGCGCACATGATCGAAGTCGCGGAAGGAGGGGATGCCCATATTGGCCAAGAGGCTCGTTACCGCTTCCGCGGCTTCATAGTCCCGTTTGCTGGCACGGACCTGGCTGCTGATGGCCTGCAGCTCCGCCCGGACAGCCTGAATGCCCGCCCAGGACCGGGTGAGCGTGGACATGGCCTCGGTCCAGGAATGCGCCTGGCTGAGCTGGTAGGGGCCTAAGTTGCCCTGGATGCGCTGGACGTCGGTTTCCACACTGGCCAGCTCCTCCGCCAGGCCGTCCAGCTTCTCGGCCCCGCCCACAAGTTCCTCGAGCTGGAACGTGATTCCGCCAATGCCGCCCCGGATTTCCAGGCCTCCCGCCGCGGTGGGACCTGTCAGCCTGATGGGTCCACCCGCACCGGACGGTGTTACCTCGGCCATGGGAAATGTCCCGCCGGCGCGGCTTCAGCGGCCGGTGCGGAGGCCACCTCCTGCGCGTAGCGGCCCACCGCCGCCACCGCATCCTCGATCACAACTTTGGCCCGGCCCAGCTGGACCTCCTGGAGGGCGACCGAATCGCGGTAGGCCCGCCCGGCTGGCGACTGCCACTCCAACAACTGGATCTCGCGAAAGCCGGCGATAACCCGCGCCACACGGTCCGCGCACACGGCAACCCGCCCTGCCAGGTCCTGAACCTCACTGCCGCGCCGCATTTTCGCCGCAAGATCGCCGAAAATTAAGTCCCCGCTCATGTTTCCCCCTTGCCTCCTGCATCCCTTGCCTCGCCCAGAGCGCTCCGTGCCGCATCCGCGGGACCGCGCCTCCTGTCCTCTGACGCTACGGACCCTGGAAACGGCAGGGAAGCACCGCCGTCGGCTATGTGGACAAGCCACCCGGAACCTCCCGCGTCAGCCCTGCCCGCCGGCGCATGAACTTCCGCTTAAGCCCCGGCCGGAGTTCGTGAAAGAATCAGCACATGCCTGAAACTGCCGCCACAGCTGATACCCGCACGCCCTCCGGACGCCTGGCCCTCGCCGCGTCACCGGAGCCGATCGCCCTGGGCCCGCTGGACGGCCGCTACCAGTCCGCCGTCGCACCCCTTGTTGATTACCTCTCCGAGGCGGCGCTCAACCGGGACCGTGTGGCGGTTGAAGTCGAATGGCTCATCCACCTGACCAGCAACAACGTTCTCCCCGGGGCCGGCCCGTTGACCCAGGAGCAGCAGGACCGGCTGCGCGCCATCGTCATGGAATTTAACGCGGCATCCGTCGCTGAACTGGCCGACATCGAAGCCGTCACGGTCCACGACGTCAAGGCAGTGGAGTACTACATCGGCCGCCGCCTTGCGGGCATCGGCATCGAGAACCTCACGGCCATGGTCCACTTCGGCTGCACCTCCGAGGACATTAACAACCTGTCCTACGCGCTCGGCATCAAGGGCGCTGTGGAGGACGTGTGGCTCCCTGCCGCCCGCGCCCTGGTAGCCCAGATCAGCAAGATGGCCGAGGACAACCGCGCCGTGCCCATGCTGTCCCGCACGCACGGCCAGCCCGCCACCCCCACCACGCTGGGCAAGGAACTGGCCGTGATCGCGCACCGCCTGACCCGCCAGCTGGACCGGATTGCCAGGACCGAATACCTGGGCAAGATCAATGGCGCCACCGGCACCTATGCCGCGCATGTCGCATCCGTTCCCGGCGCCGACTGGCAGCAGGTGTCCAGGTCATTCGTGGAGGGCCTCGGCCTCACCTGGAATCCGCTGACCACCCAGATCGAAAGCCATGACTGGCAGGCTGAGCTGTACGCCGACGTCGCTCGTTTCAACCGGATCCTGCATAATGTCTGCACGGACATCTGGAGCTACATCTCCATCGGCTACTTCACCCAGATCCCGGTGGCCGGCGCCACCGGGTCCTCCACGATGCCGCACAAGGTCAACCCCATCCGTTTCGAAAACGCCGAGGCCAACCTGGAGATCTCCTCCGGCCTCCTGGACGTCCTGGGCTCAACCCTGGTCACCTCCCGCTGGCAGCGGGATCTCACCGACTCCTCCAGCCAGCGCAACATCGGCGTAGCGTTCGGCCACTCCCTGCTCGCCATCTCCAACGTCGCCAAGGGCCTGGACCGGCTCGATGTGGCCGAGGACGTCCTGGCCGCTGACCTCGACACCAACTGGGAAGTCCTGGGCGAAGCGATCCAGATGGTCATGCGCGCCGAGGCGATTGCCGGCGTCGAAGGCATGGAAAACCCCTACGAGCGCCTCAAGGACCTCACCCGCGGCCAGCGCGTGGACGCCGCCCGCATGCAGGAGTTCGTCCAAAGCCTGGGACTGTCCGCCGACGCCGAGGCCCGGCTGCTCGCCCTCACGCCGGGCAAGTACACGGGCATCGCGGACCAGCTGGTGGACCACCTGAAGTGATAGAGCCCCAAGACCACCGCTCAGCCAACAAAAAAACGCTCTAGACGGGTGAATATTCTAGTTGCGCTGCTACTGTCACTGGGCTCTGCATTACTTGTTGAATTGATCTTTAGGCTACTTAAGTCCGGTGCTGATCCGAGGTCAGTTCTGACTTATAGTCCCGTGCACTACCTACCCGTCAGCGCCATCGCAGGTTTGCCTCAAATTCGCTGGGTATCGTTCTTTGCGTTTCGAGCAGTTCCCCCAAGCCTAATCATGCTCTTACTCGCTGCCGTTCTGAACAGATATCTACCCGAACTTCCCGTCTATCCCTACACTCTGCTGGTGGCTATTCTCACTACAGCTCCTCGCAGCGGCTTTTTAGTCTTTGCTCGGCGAAGCCTTCCGGCCGAGCGAGGCATTCATGCGGCCTGTGTAGCATTATCATTCGTCGCCGCATCCCTCGTTGCTCTGCTAGACAAGAACCCCTACCTCGTCCAGCTTGCGCCTGATTTCTCAGGTTTGATAGACAATCTCTGGTCCTCGCTTTTCGCCGCACTGCTCGTGGTGCTGTATTTTGATTCGAGTAGGCTAACGAAGAATGACAAGTCGTCCGAGCGTCGACAGCCTTCGACGTATATCGTGCACTGGTTTGAGAAACTGAGTTCAGTTCACGGAGAACGAATATCGGCGAAAACAAACGATGACGTTTTACTAAAACTCATCGTTTATTCGATCCTGATTGTGGAAAACTACAACCGACCAGGTTGGATGCGAAAAGTTGAGAACTTAGTGGTACGACTTCCTCACACTGAGTTGACAGTGGGAATCGCTCAAGTCAGGTCCAGCCGCCCCCTTTCAGACGCTGCAAGTATTGACTTGGCCATCGACAAGATCAGAAATTCGCTAAAAGCGCACAACTCTTCTGACGGATTGAATGGTGTTCCTAAAGTGCCCTCGGGGGTTCTGGAAGACTACAACCCAAGTGACGACTACCGAGAGATGGTCACTGAGGTTTTTTATGATCTTATTCGGCTTAAACCTTCCGCCTTTGGGATCGCCTCGCCTCTTTAGAATCGGTTCAGCCCAGGTTTAAAACCCGTATAGCACTGATGTCTAGCGCCTCCCGAAGAGCGCTGGTCCTCACCGCCTAGCGTCAACGCGAAGACCGGTCTTGGACTTCCAGGCGTGCGAAACTGGGAGCATGAAGCTGCTCCTCATCCGGCACGGACAGACCCCCGGCAACGTACTTGGCCAACTGGACACCGCCCATCCCGGGCCCGGGCTCACCGAGCTGGGCGAACGGCAGGCGGCGGCCATGGCACGGTCCCTGGCCAACGAACAGATCGGCGCCCTGTACGCCTCGACGCTGGTACGGACCCAGATCACTGCGGCGCCGCTGTCCCGGTTGCAGGGCCTCGAGGTTGAGGTGCTGGGCGGACTCCATGAGATCGAGGCCGGCTCCCTGGAGAAGTTCACGGATGAGGAAGCCCATAAGCAGTACATGTCCACGGTCTTTGCCTGGGCGGCCGGTGAACTGGACCGGCGCATGCCTGCCGGCCCTGACGGGCATGAATTTTTTGAAAGGTACGACGCCGACATCACCAGGATTGCCGACCGCGCCGCCGGGGACCCGGGCTCCGCGGCAGTCGCCATGGTCAGCCACGGCGCCGCCATCCGCACATGGGTTGGCCTGCGTGCCGCGGGTGCCGGCCACGAGTTCGCCGCCCGCCATGTCCTGGCCAACACCGGCATCGTGGCGGTGGAAGGGGATCCCGCGTCAGGGTGGAAACTGATCCATTGGGATGGCAGCCCCATCGGCGGGCTTGCCCTTGCGGACCCCACGGCCGAGGACCCGACCGGCATGGACGTCGACGGCACCTAACAGCCGCAGGGCTCTCAGCTCGCGCGCAGGAGCTGCATGGGGCGGCGGGTAACTGCGAGTCGCCGGGCCATGACGGCCGCTTCAGCCGCGGACGGCCGCGCGGCACTGTCCATGGCGGTGACGGCACGCAGAAGATCACCCCAACCGGGCCCCAACGCGGAGGGAACCGCCGGGCTGCGGAGGGTCCGTGCCACCAGGGACTCCACAGCCGTGCCGGTGTAGGCCCTTGTTCCGGTCAGCAGTTCCAGGAGCACCAGGCCCAGGGCGTAGACGTCCCAGGACGGCTGCGCGGCCCCGCCCGAGGCCTGCTCCGGACTCATGTAGTGCACCGTTCCTGACGAGATGCCCGGCTCGGGCGCCGCGCCCTCCGGGGCGGCGATGCCGAAGTCCACGATCCGGACCGGGCTTCGCCGCAGCCCGCTGAGCATAAGGTTGGCGGGCTTGATGTCGCGGTGCACCACACCCCGACGGTGCAGGTGGCTGAGGCCATCAAAAAGTCCGGCAGCCAGCGCAGCAACGTCCAGCGGGGAACGCAACGGACCGCGGACCACTTCGGCAAGGCAGGGTCCGAGTGCCAGTTCCTCCACAATGTAAGGCCGTCCGGACAGCTCCCCCGGCCCGGTCACGGTACCTTCCCCAAAGAAGGTGACCACCGACGGATGATCCAAACCGGCCAGGACGGCGGCTTCGGTGGCGATCCTGCCCCGGTGCTTGGGCGAGTCGTCATGGGCGATCTTCACGGCGACATCGCGGCCCCCCGCCAGGTCCACGGCACGGAACACCCGGGCCATGGAGCCGCGCCCCAGTTGTTCCCTCAGGTGGAAGCGGGCGCCCACCAGCTCGCCGGCAGGCAGGCCGCCGTATGCGGGGGAAGGTGCCGTGGGAGAAAGCGCGAGGGCGGTCATGACCTGATGCTGAGGGCCGGCACGCGGTGGTCAGCGGGCTGCTCGGAAGTCAGCGGTGCTGCTTCCAGCTCCGGCCAGCCGGTTGCCCAGGCATCGAGTTGGAAACCACAGCCGCACCGCCACACAGGGGGCAGCCGGACGGGCCCGTCGTCCGGTTCAAACGTGTAGCCGACGGCGGTGCCGCCCACTTCCGGAATCACCATTTCCATTTCCGTGGCGCAATGCACCGGCCAGTGGACCGGGTCTGCGGCCTGTGCGGAAACGGGACCCGGCGGTACTGCCTCAAAATATGCGTTGATGGCGCTCATGACTCCCTCAGGATCTTTCGGACTGATCCTAAGCATACATATTACTAGTCGGACTAACTAGCCGGACTAGATACTTTCTTTCGTGTCGCCTCGTCCGCCCTGGATGGCCCGGGTCATGTGCCGGAGAAAGTCCACCACCACACGGGCTTCCTCCGCCGAGAGGTCCTCGGCCACCGACATCATGCGGCGGTGCATCTCGCCGAGGGTCTCACGGACCTCGTGGTCTGATTCGGCGGTCGGCACCACCACCACCGATCGGCGGTCGGTCGGATGCGACTCGCGCCGGACGTGTCCGCTCGCCACCAGCCTGTCGATGAGGGACGTTGTGGAGGCACTGGTTATACCCAGGAACTTGCTGAGGTCCTTCGGTACCACGGTGCCCCCGGACGCCTGCGCGCGCAAGAGGTACCGCAACGCGAGGATGTCGGTCTCGCCCATGCCCATGGAGTCGCGGGTAGAGCGGCGGACGGTGGTTTCGGCGCTGCGGTAATCGCGGAGGGACTTCAGCACCGCAGCGCTGTAGTCCAATTGACCGTCCGGCCCGTACCAGTAGCCGGAACCTTCATTTGTGGAGCCCATTCAATCATCTTAGGCGGTCTAATAACTAGGCAGTCGAGAATGTTTGTTTTGCAGGTCGATGGTGGTGTTCTCTCACTCCTTACGGCAAGGAAACACGGGCGTAACCCACGGCCCATAGGTTGTCAGGCATATCCCTTCGGCGAATCGAGGCACCCATGCAGACCAACCCGCGCCTGAACATCCGGTCCGTGACCTGGTCCAACCCCGTAGGTGCCGATCTGCGCAGGGCCCAGCAGGCGGAACTGGACGCCCGCTTTGGCACGCCGAACCACGAACCCGGGATACCGCCGTCGGGCGCCGACTGCGCGGTCTTCCTCGTCGCCTACGACAAAGGGTCCGGCCAGCCGGTGGGATGCGGCGGACTCAGGCTCCTGGACGATGCCACGGCGGAGATCAAGCGGCTCTATGTGCTTCCCTACACGCGCGGCTCAGGCGTGGCGAGCTCCATCCTGGCAGCCCTCGAGGCCGAGGCGCACAAACAGGGAATCACGCGGATCAAGGCCGAAGCCGGCTCTGCGCAGCCCGATGGCAGGAATTTCTACGAGAACTCCGGCTTTGAACCCGTCCCCAACTTCGGCGCCTATGCCGGCCTCGAGCACTCGTACTGCTACGCCAAACGAATCGACTCACACAGCGCAGCCCACACAGCCATGGCCTGAGGCCCCGGGGCGCCACAGAACGGCCGGGGCGGGCAGACGTCATACAGCCGCCAAAGACTGCGTACCGCGGGGCCCTTCGGCTAACCTCGCCGTATGGAACCAGCAGACATCACCTTCCGCACGCGCAAATGGGTGCGGCCGGAGGACCTCAACGCCAACGGCACGCTGTTCGGCGGAAGCCTGCTGAAGTGGATCGACGAGGAAGCGGCCATCTATGCCATCCTCCAGCTCGGCAACGGGCGTGCGGTGACCAAGTACATCTCGGAAATCAACTTCGTCAGCTCGGCCGTCCAGGGCGACCTGATCGAGATGGGCCTGACGGCCACCCGGTTCGGCCGCACCTCCCTGACCATGCGGGCCGAAGTCCGCAACATGATCACCCGCCAGAGCATCCTCACCATTGAGCAGATCGTCTTCGTGAACCTCAGCGCGTCCGGCCAGCCGGAGCCGCACGGTTACACCGAGATCACCTATGACCGGGACCGCATCCCCACCCATCACCTCACGGAAACCCTGAACCAGGACTGACGACGGCGGGACCCGCCGCATCCTCTCCCCGGCGCAGCAGAGCGCCAACGTTCACCGCACGTTTACGCACTGTGCCCTGAACGTTCCGGCGAAAGGACCAGACTAGACAGCCGGGCTGTTTATCGAATCGATAGCTTTTAACGCCCCCAAGTGTCGAGTCCAGCTATAGGCTTGCCGGACAATGCTCCGAGCCAAGTTCAGAAATGAGTCCTGATCGTGCGTAAACTGCAGACTTTGATGGCCGCCACCGTGGCCGTAACCCTCCTGGCCGGCTGTGGTGCCGGCACGGCAACCCCCGCGGCATCCGGTGAGCCGTCGTCCACGTCCACTGTTCCTTCCGGTGAGACGCTGGTGGTCTACACCAACTCCAACGGCGAGGGCCGCGGCGACTGGTGGACCGCGGAGGCCGCCAAGGCGGGCTTCAAAATCGAAGTGGTGGGGGCCGGCGGCGCAGATGCCACGAACAAACTCATCGCGGAAAAGAACAACCCCATTGCTGATGTCGCCTTCGGGCTGAACAACATGTATTTCGCGCAGATCAAGGCCGCAGGTGCCCTGGAGCCCTTCGAGCCAGCCTGGGCAGGCGAAGTGGATACGGCGGTAGGAGACAACGGTGACGGCAAGGCCTACTGGCCGCTGGTGAAGCAGGCCATCCTCCTGGGTTACAACTCCGATAAGATCAGCGCCGGCGCGGCCCCGAAAGACTGGACCGACCTCTGGACCAAGGACGAATTCAAGTCACGCTACGAGCGGGTGACAGGGCTGGGAACCGCAACGGCACAGCTGGTCTTCGCCGGCATCCTGTCCCGCTACAAGGACAGCTCAGGCGACCTGGGCATTTCAGCCGACGGCTGGAAGCAGGTTGAACAGTACTTCCGGAACGGCAGCCCCGCCGTGGCCAAGACCGACCTTTTCGCCCGGATCGCCTCGGGCGAGGTGGACATGGGCCAGATGCCCTCATCGATCATTGCCGAGCGTGAGAAGTCCTTCAACGTCAAGGTGGAACCGGTGATCCCGACCGTCGGCGTTCCGCTCGCCGTGGAACAGATCTCCCTGGTGAAGGGGACCAAGAAAAAAGCTGAGGCAGTGAAGTTCATCGACTGGTTCGGCAGCGCCGACGTGCAGGGCGCCTTCGCCAAGAAGTTCAACTCCATGCCCGTCAACAAGGCTGCCGCCGCCCAGGCCAACCCCGAGGTGGTCAAGTTCTTCTCCACCGTGAAGCAGCAGGACATCGACTGGGGATTTGTCCAGGAGAACATGGGCTCCTGGGTCGAGAAGATTGAGCTCGAATACATGCAGTAGGAGCCACCCCGCACCGTCCCGCACCCCGGCCAGCCCGCAATCCAGACAGGTAACTCATGATCCGTCTCGACAACATTGAAGTGACGTTCGGCGATTTCGTAGCCATCCCGAACCTCGACCTGCACGTCAAACCCGGCGAGTTCTTCACTCTGCTGGGCCCCTCCGGGTGCGGGAAGACGACGGCGTTACGCACGTTGGCGGGCTTCATCGAACCGTCGGCCGGTACGGTCCATGTGGACGGGAAGAATGTCACCCGGCTGCCGAGCGACAAGCGGCAGGTGGGCATGGTGTTCCAGAACTATGCGCTGTTTCCGAGCATGAGCGTCTGGGAGAACATTGCCTTCGGATTGCGGGTCCGGAAGGAAAAATCCGCCGAGACCGACCACCTGGTGCGCGACATCGCGCGCCGGGTGGAGCTCAGCGACGACCAGTTGCATAAGAATGTTGCCGAGCTGTCCGGCGGTCAGCAGCAGCGTGTCGCGGTGGCCCGGGCCTTGGTGTTGCGGCCCAAAATCCTGCTGCTGGATGAGCCGCTGTCCAACCTGGACGCCAAGCTCAGGCACCAGCTCCGGCAGCAGCTCAAGGACCTGCAGAGCGAGTTCGGTATCACCACCGTCTATGTCACCCACGACCAGGACGAAGCCCTGGCCATGAGTGACAGGGTGGCCGTCTTCAACAAGGGCGTGGTGGAGCAGGTGGGGACGCCGCAGTCGATCTACGATGATGCCGCCACGGAATTTGTGTGCAACTTCATCGGTGACAGCTCGCCGCTGACCCCGGAATTCATCACGGAACTGAACAGGCTCTCCGGCGCCGGGCTCAGCACCGCCGCCAACTCCTATCTCCGCGTGGAAAAGGCGTCACTGACGCAGCCCCCGAACGGAGGCACCGCCGTCGGGCTTTCCGGGCAGGTGGTGTCACGCACGTACCACGGGCTGCACAGCCGCTACATTGTGCGCAGCCATGGGGCGGACCTCCGGCTGCTGGTGAAGGAGGACGGCGTCGCGCAGCCGGCGGCAGGATCGCAAACCACCGTCTACGTCCAGCCCGGGCACGTGCTGCAGTACCACCCGGACACCGGCAAGGCCTTGGAGAAGCAGGACCAGGCAGTGGCCGCGCCATGAGCGGGACGTCGACGAAAGGCATGCTCCGATCCCCCTTCATCCTGATTGTGGGAACGGTGCTGACCTGGTTCATCGCAGCGTTCCTGGTCTGGCCCAACCTCAACGTCCTGATGGCAACCTTCTTCCCGGACGGCAGCTTCTCCGGGCGGGCCGCGGAGAAGCTCTTCTCCTCCCAACGCGCCATGAAATCCCTCGGCAACAGCTTTATGCTCGCCGTGGCGCTGTCCATCACCGTGAATGTGGTGGGCATCTTCATCGTCCTGGTCACCCACTACTTCAGGATCCGTGGCTCCCGGATCCTTTTCCTGGGCTACGCCTCCACCTTCATCTACGGCGGTATCGTGCTCGCTGCAGGGTACAAGTTCATTTACGGGGACAAGGGAATTGTCACGTCCCTGCTCCTTAAGGCGTTCCCGGGCATGGACGCGGCCTGGTTCTCCGGCTTCTTCGCGGTCCTGGTGGTGATGACGTTCGCCACCACCACCAACCACATGCTGTTCGTCGCCAACGCCCTCAAAGGCGTGGATTACCAGACCATCGAGGCGGCCAAGAACCTGGGCGCCTCCACGTGGACCATCCTGCGCAGGGTGGTGCTGCCCATGCTCAAGCCCACGCTGTTCGCCGTCACCATCCTGTCCTTCCTGACCGGGCTGGGAGCGCTCAGCGCACCCCAGGTCCTGGGCGGCCGCGAGTTCCAGACCATTACGCCCATGATCCTGACCTTTACCAACAGCCCCACTTCGCGCGATCTGGCGGCACTGCTGGCTGTCATCCTGGGGGTGGCCACCATCCTGATGCTGGCCGTCATGACCCGGCTCGAGAAGGGCGGCACCTACTTCTCGGTATCAAAGGTGTCCTCCGCCTTGCAGAAGCAGCAGATCACCAATCCGGCGGCCAACGTCGCCGTGCATGTGATCGCCTACGTCCTGTTCGCTGTCTACACGCTGCCGGTGCTGCTGATTGTGCTGTATTCGTTTGCTGACGGGGCGGCCATCCAGACCGGGCAACTCTCGCCGGGCAGCCTGACCCTGGACAACTACGTTCGCGTCCTGACGCAGGAATCCGGCCTGCGTCCCTTCATCGTCAGCGTGGTCTACAGCGCGCTGGCCGCCATTATTGCGGTGGGCGGGCTGCTGTTTGTGGCGCGCCTCCTGCAGAAGTACCGCAACTGGGTCAGCACGCTGTTCGAGTACCTCCTTCATATTCCCTGGGTCTTGCCCTCGGCGCTGCTCGCCCTGGGGCTTATCCTCAGCTACGACCACCCCAACCCCCTGGTGGGCGGCGCTGTGCTGACCGGAACCACGGTGATCCTGCTGATCGCGTTCGTGACGGTCAAGATCCCGTTTACGCTCCGCATGCTGAAGGCGTCCTTCGCGTCGGTCAACTCCTCGCTGGAGGAGGCCGCGTCCATCATGGGCGCGAAGACCCTGTACGTCTTCCGGCGGATCCTGCTGCCGCTGGTGCTTCCCGCCGCGGCAGCCATTGCAGCGTTGAACTTCAACAGCCTCCTGGATGACTACGACACGGCCATCTTCCTGGCCCATCCGCTGGTCCAGCCGCTGGGCCTGGTCATCAAGGCGAACACTGACGGCGCCGAAGGGGTGGAGGGCGTGGCAAACACGTTTGTCTACACCGTCCTGCTGATGATCATCACGGGCCTGACCATGTACTTGGTCTACGGCCGGTCCAGCCGGCGCGGCACGCGCACCTCCGGGAAACGCCGTGGCGGCCCGGCAGTCGAGGTGACCGAGGCGGAGGCCGCCTCCGTGCCCGACGCCGCACCGCTGCCCGCCGGCAGGCTGTGAGCTACTGGCCGCGTTGAGCGGGCGGCGTCCGGCGTCTGGCGGACCACCCGGCCGCCCGGCCGTTCGGCGAAGGAGTCCGGGCTTCGGCATAAGATCGATAGCCGGACCCATTGAAAGGACCATCTTGGCCAAGCTCTACTTCCGCTACGGCGCCATGAACTCCGGCAAATCCACCGGACTCCTGCAAGTGGCCTTCAACTACGAGGAGCGCGGCCAGCGCGTCCTGTTGGCCAAACCCGACGTGGACACCAAAGGCGACACCGACATTGTGTCCCGGCTGGGAATGACCCGGTCCGTGGATTTCCTGATCTCGCTGGGCACCTCCGTCCGGGAACTCTTCGCCGCCCACGCGGCCGGCGATGACCCCGATGCCCTCCTGGAGCACGTGGACCAGAAGCCGGTGGCCTGCCTCCTGGTGGACGAGGCGCAGTTCCTCACCCCGGAACAGGTGGATGACCTGTTCCGCGTCGCCATCCTGGACAACGTCCCCGTGCTCGCCTACGGCATCCGGACCGATTTCCTGACGCACGCCTTCCCCGGGTCACGCCGGCTGCTGGAGGTCGCCCACACGCTGGAGGAGCTCAAGACGATCTGCCGCTGCGGCCGCAAAGCCATCTTCAACACCCGGCGCGTCGGCAGTGACGTGGTGTTCGATGGCGACCAGGTAGCCATCGACGGCCAGGACGTCTGGTACGAATCCCTGTGCGGGTCCTGCTACCTGGAGGCATCCGGCGGACGCCTGGGCACCTAGTCGGCGGCGGCCTTACTTTCCTCCGGGCCAGCCGGTGTACGCCTCGGCCAGGTAAGCCCTGCCGTGGCGGGAGGAGACCACCGAGTTCAGCTCGCCGAGCTGGCGGGCACGGGAGAAGTCATCGGCGTCAGCCGGGGTGTGGAGCATGGTGGTCATCCAGTAGGAGAACTGCTGGGCCTTCCAGACGCGCTCCAGCGCCCGGTCTCCGTAGCTGTCCAGCAGGGCGCTGGAGCCGCTGCCGTAGAAGGATTCCAGCCCCTCAAAAAGCATCTTGACGTCGTGGATGGCCAGGTTCAGGCCCTTGGCGCCGGTGGGAGGAACAGTGTGGGCGGCGTCGCCGGCCAGGAACAGGTTGCCGTAGCGCATGGGGGTGTGCACAAAGCTGCGGAACGGGAGCACCATCTTGTCGATGACGGGGCCTTCCTTGAGCTCGAAGCCGTTGCCGTTGACCCGGCTGCGGAACTCGGCCCAGATCCGGTCATCGTCCCACTCGGCCACGTTCTCCTTGGGGTCACACTGGAAGTACATCCGCTGCACGGTCTCGGTGCGCTGGCTGATCAGGGCGAAGCCGTTGTCCGAGTTGGCGTAGATGAGCTCGTCGGAGCTGCGCGGGGCCTCGGCGAGGATGCCGAACCAGGCGAACGGGTACTCGTGGAAGTACCACTTGCGGTGGGCTTCCGGGATCTGGAAGCGGCAGTGGCTGCGTGAACCGTCCGCGCCCACCAGGAACTCGGTCTGGATCTCGTACTCAACACCGTCGGCGTCAGTGAACCAGACCTTCGGTTTGCCTTCGAGGTCGTGGACGGTGGTGTCGGTGACGCTGTACCGGACGTCGCCGCCGTCGGCCTTCCTGCGGGCGGCGAGATCCAGGAAGACGTCCGTCTGCGGGTAGAGCCAGACGGATTCGCCCACGAGGTCCTTGAAATCGATGCGGTGGCTTTCGCCGTTGAAACGCAGTTCGATGCCGTCGTGCCGGTCGCCGTCCCTCAGCACCCGGTCCGAGACCCCGCTGTCCACGAGCAGGTTGACGGTGCCGTGTTCCAAAATGCCGGCGCGGACCGTCTCGGAGATCTCCTTGTGGCTGCGCACCTCGATGACGGTGGATTCGATGCCGGCCTTGGCCAGGAGGTGGGAGAGCATGAGTCCGGCGGGGCCGGCGCCCATGATTGCCACCTGGGTGGTGATGATTTTCCGTTGTGCCATGGCTGGGCCTCGCTTCGTTGCGGGGGCTCTGGCAATCTGCAGAGCCGGTGATTGGTTCGTCTGGCTATCAGTGTGCAGCCCGGAACGTGATTGCGGTAACACTCTTTCCGTTCAACGGAATCTAATCCCGGATTGCGGCGTCACCAAGCCTGCGGGCGATACCCCGGGCAGCGGTTTGCAGGGCCGGCACCAGGGCCTGGAGCCGCATCTCCCGCAGGGGAACCACGACGCCGAGCGCGGCCACGGCGCGCTGCCGGCCGTCCAGCACGGGGACGGCTATGCCCCAGGTGTCCGGATCCACCACGCCCGCGAGTTGGGCAAAGCCCTGATGGGCCGCCTCGCTGAGCAAGGCACGCACCGCCTCCCCCGTCACCCTGGCGTCAGGATCCGAGAACTGACCGAGGTACGCGGCCTGTACGGCTTTGTCCTGATGGGCCATGAGGGCGAGCCCGGCGGAGGAAACATGGACGGGCATCCGGCCGGCCACCCGGGCCCTGTTGGCCACCGATCCGCGCCGGGAAAGCCGCTCCACAAAGAGCGCTTCCCAGCCGTCCAGGACCGCCAGGTTCACATTCTGGTTCAGCACCTGCTGGATGTCTTCCATGAACGGCATGGCAGCCTGCCGCAGCGCCAGCGTGGGTGAATTCCGGTTGACCAGCTCCCACAGCCGCAGCCCCGGCCGCACCGCACCGCCGTCGACCGTTTCCAGCAAACCGTGCGCAGCCAACTGCCGCACCAGCCGGTGCGTGGTGGTGAGCGGCAGCCCCGCCCGGTGCGCGAGGTCGGACAGCTGGAGGCTGCTGACGCCTTCGGGAAAGGCGGAGATCACCCGGACTACCCGGTCCACCACGGAATCGCCGGAGAGTGAATTAGCCATGACCGCCCTTCCATTGAATGGTGAGGATTTTAGACTACACTCGGAGGCGCCGCCACAAGGCCGGTGCCAGGACCACGGCAACACCGACCGCCGCGCCGATCACCGTCTCGATGATGCGGTCCCGCAGCAGAATGGTGGGGGACGCCGGCACCACCAGCAGCGTGGAGATCAGAGCCAGCGGCGTCACCACCACCTGGGCCAGCACATACTGGCGGGCAATGAAAAGTTCAGCGCCGAACTGGCACAGGGCGATGACCAGGACGATCTGCCAGGGAGCGAGGTTCAGCAGCAGGATGACGGCGAGCAGCGCCAGGCCCAGCACGGTGCCGATGATTCGCTGGATGCCGCGGCGGATCCGGTGCCGCGTGCTGTGCCCCACCAACGGGACCACAGCTGCCACCATCGCCCAGTAGTTGTGCCCGAATCCAAGCCACGTGCCGGCCAATGTGGCCAGGGAGCCTGCCATGCCTGCCGCTACGAGGTAGCCCAGGCCTTCCAGCCACGCCGTCCGCTTCTCGCCCTCGGCCCGCCGGATCGGGGCCGGCCACGCCCAGGGCGTGCGGTACCGGGGAAGAACGCGCGCGGAGAAGCCGATCACCAGCGAAAGCGCGGTGGTCAGCACCGCCACGAGCATCGCCTCCGGGACCGGCGGCTGGTTTGGAATCGAGGCGATGGCGGCGAACGCGAAGATGTGGAAGAGCGAGCCTGCGGGACGAAGGCGAAGCAGCGAGATCGCCACGGAACACCCGCCGGCCACCAGGGTGGTGGCCAGGACGAGGAGCCAGGTGGCCGCCGCCTGGTCCAGCCCCCAGGCGTTCCCCGCCCTGGCCGCGAGGGCAGCCAGGAACATGACCAACAGCATCAGCAGGCCTGCGCGCAGCTGCAACACAAACCGGGTGCCGTGCGGTTCATTGCGCCCGTAGATTCCGGTGAACGCACCGAAGGAGGCGAAAATCGCCAGGTCCAGCCGGCCTAGTAAGAGCAGGGTGATCAGGGGAACAAAGATTCCGACGGCGCAGCGCAGGGCCGGCTGGTGATCGTTGTTGCTCGGCGCAATGCTGAACATTTCAGCGAAAAACTTCAAGTTCCGGGTGCCTCTTCCTTCGATGGCCCGTGGGCGGGAGGTACCCGCCGGGAACAGCAGGACCGGCCTCCCCAATCCTATGTCCCGGACCTTTCCCACGTTCGGAACGGCGGAGCAACATCATCGAAACACCGGCACGGCACGCTTGAGCCATGAGACACACCGGAAGCAACCCCGCTGCGGCCGACTTGAGCTGTGAAGTGTGCGGCCTGATGCCAGAACCCACCAAGACCCGGCTGACCGTTGCCAACGTGGCCGTGATGCTCCCGATCGAACTGCTGGTGCACGCTTTGGTGGTGGGAACGCACCTGCCGTACCTGGCCAAGGTGCTGGCGCTCACCCTGACGGCCACCGTCCTGGTGATCTGGGTGGCTGAGCCGTCCGCTGCCCGGATCCTGCGCGGCTGGCTGCACGCTCCCGCGCTCCGGCACCGCAGGAAACTGGGCGCTGCCCCCGCCCTGTGGCGGGCACGCACCATGCTGCAGGACCAGCCCGGCTCGCTGCAGAAGATCACCCGGGCGCTGGCCCGGCTCGATACCAACATCCTGAGCATCCACGTCCACCCCGTGGCCGGCGGTGTACTCGATGAGTTCGTGCTTTCCGCGCCGGGGGACCTGAGCGAGCGCCAGCTGCTGGCGGCCCTTGACGACGGCGGCGGCTCGCGGTCCCAGGTGTGGCCCACCACCGCCCTGGCCATGGCGGACGGCCAGACCCGGGCGCTGAGCCTCGCGGCGCGGATCGCGGGCGCACCGGACGAGCTGCCGCTGGCCGTGGCCGAGCTGCTGCACGCACGGGTGCTCACACCGACCGAGGCCGCCGTCGAAAATTACGACGCCGGCACGCGGCTGAAGGTTCCCACCGCCTGGCACGGGCCGCTGACCTTTGCCCGTCCCGGCGAACCGTTCACGCCGGCCGAATCAGCCCGCGCGCACCGGCTCGCAGAGCTGGCTGAAATCCTGGCCCACGGCCCGGCGCCGACCCACCCCATGTAGGTAGCGTCAGCTGTCGTTCTGGGGCCTCAAAACGACAGATAGCGCTACCTGGTTGGGCGGGCTACATGCGGATGGTGAGCGCCCCCGGGTCGAGGGTCATCAGGACGTGCTTGCCGTCGCCCTCATGGTCGCCGTCGAGCTGGTAATCGTCATTGTGCTCCAGCGTGATTTCCACGGATTTGCCCTGGTAGTACTCCACGGAGGTGTCTTTGCCCCGGCCCTTGCCGATCATGCCGGCGATTACCGAGAACCAGCCAAGCTTTCCCCGCGGGGCCAGCACGGCGACATCCAGCAGGCCGTCGTCCATCTTGGCGTCGGGGAAGATCTCGAGTCCGCCCTGGACCTTGCCGCAGTTGCCCACCATCACACTGCGCACGCCGCGGTGCACCACGTCCTTGCCGTCGATGGCGATGGTGGCCTTCACCGGTTTGCCCGGCAGGTTCCGGATGCCGGCATCCACGTAGGCCAGCCAGCCCACCTTGTCCTTCAGGTCCTCGTTGGTGTCGGCCATGATGGTGGCGTCATAGCCCACCCCGGCCATGACCAGGAAGACCTGTTCCTTGTCCGGGCTGTTCCGGCGGGCGCGGACAACGTCGATCTTCCGCTCAGTTCCCGCCAGGGCACCGGCCATGGCGCTGTCAAAATCCGTGACGTCCATGCCCAGGTTGCGTGCCAGGAGATTGCCGGTGCCGAACGGGAGCAGGCCCATGGGCACGTCCCCGCCCGCGAGGACCTCGGCCACGCACCGCACGGTGCCGTCGCCGCCGGCAGCAATAACGACGTCGGCTCCCTGTTTGAGTGCCTCCTTCGTCTGGCCGACCCCCGGGTCCTCCTTGGTGGTCTCGAGCCAGATGGGCTCACCCCAGCCGTTCTCCGAGCAGTGCTTGGCCGCCAGTGCCTTCACGTCAATCTCCACCGGCTTGGCGGGATTGATGATGATGGCCGGCCGTTTGAGGCTGGTGGAGCTGTTGGCAGTCATGGTGTCCTTCGGTGAAGTTGAGTAATGCCTATGCAAAGGCTACTTGCTACAGCGCCTTCACGGCTCCCAGTACCTTCGCGAGCGACTCCTTGGCATCGCCGAAGAGCAGGGACGTCTGCGGCTCGTACAGGAGCTCATTCTCGATCCCCGCGAAGCCGGGCCGCATGGAGCGCTTCAGGAAGATCACCTGGCGGGCGTCGGCCACTTCCAGGATGGGCATGCCGTAGATCGGCGAGCCGGATGAGGTCTTCGCCGCCGGGTTCACCACATCGTTGGCGCCCACCACCAGCGCCACGTCCGCGGTCCGGAATTCGGAGTTGATTTCGCCCATTTCCTTGAGCGACTCGTACGGCACGTTGGCCTCGGCCAGGAGCACGTTCATGTGCCCCGGCATCCGGCCCGCAACGGGGTGGATGGCGAAGTCCACGTCGATCCCGCGGGCTTCCAGGGCCTGCGCCAGTTCCGCGGCGGTGTGCTGGCCCTGCGCCACGGCCAGCCCGTAGCCGGGCACAATAATGACCCGCTGCGCATAACCCAGGAGCACAGCCACGTCTTCGGCGCTGGAGGACCTGACGGGACGTTCGCTCACGGCGGTGGATCCCGCCGTCGAGCCGCCCTTGAAGGCGCCGAACAGGATGCCGGCCACGCTCCGGCCCATGGCAGCGGCCATGGCCCTGGTCAGGATGGTGCCCGAGGCGCCCACCAGGGTGCCCGCCACCACCAGCAGAACATTGCCCAGCACCACACCGGACGCTGCCACGGCGAGGCCAGTGAACGCATTCAGGAGGGAGATGACGATCGGCACGTCCGCCCCGCCCACCGGCAGCACCAGCAGCGCGCCGGCGGCAAGTCCCAGCACCATGAGCAGCACCGCGAGCGCCAGGGACCCGGTAAAGACGACGGCGACGGCGGTCCCCACCGCCGCGAGCAGGACCGCCGCCATCACCACGGGGAGCCCCGGGAACACCACCGGGCGGGTGGTCATGAGCTCCTGGAGCTTGGCGAAGGTGACACCCGACCCGGCGAAGGACACAGCCCCCACCAGGAGCGTGAAGACGATGGCAAGCCGCACCCACGGGTCCCCGTTATGGCTCAACTCCAAAAGGGCCACCAGCGCCGCGGCGCCGCCGCCCACACCGTTGAACAGCGCCACCAGCTGGGGCATCTGGGTCATTTTGACGCGCCGGGCCACGGGCGCGGCCACCGCCGTGCCCACCGCGATGGCCGCAATGATCCAGGGAATATTCTCCAGTCTTGCCGACAGGAAAACGGTCACGACGGCGAGCAGTGCACCGAAGGCACCGATCAGGTTGCCGCGGCGGGCGGTGCGGGGAGAGCTGAGGCCGCGGAGTGCCAGGATAAAAAACACCGCTGCGGCAAGGTACAGGAGGGAGGTCCACACCGGATCGAGGAGGCTCATGGGCGGTCCTCCCGCGCGGTGGCTCCGCTGCCCGCTGCTCCCGTGCGGGCGGGCTCCTTCCGGCCGTGGAACATGTGCAGCATCCGGTCCGTGACCACAAAACCGCCCACCAGGTTGGCAGTGGCGAGCACCACGGCGAGCAGCGCCACGGCCAGGATGCCCGGATCCGCGGCCTGGCCTGCCACGATGATGGCGCCCACCAGGATGATGCCGTGGATGGCGTTGGCGCCGGACATCAGGGGCGTGTGCAGGGTGCTGGAGACCTTCGAGACCACCTCGAAGCCCACAAACACCGCCAGCACCGTGACGGTGACCAGACTCATGCCGTCCATCAGATTCCCCCCTCGCTCTGGAGCCTGTCGTCCTGGACGCTTGGCTCGTGGTCCGGCAGGGCCGGAATGACCGCCCCCAACGCCTCGGCCGTGGGCAGGTGCCGCACCGCGCCGTCGTGTGTGAGGCAGGCCCCGGCGATCACGTCGTCGCCGAAATCGGGAGCCACGGTGCCGTCCCGGGTCATCAGGGCGAGCAGGTTGGCCACGTTCTTGGCGTACAGCCGGGAGGCGTCCGAGGCCATGGCGGACGGGGCATCCTTCAGCCCCACCAGGGTGACGTGGCCCTGGCCGTCGGCGGTGGGCACCAGGATGTCCGCCCCGGGAACCACGCCTTCCACGTTCCCGCCGGACTCGGCGGCGAGGTCGACGACGACCGAACCCGGGCGCATGCCCTGCACCATCCGGCGGCTCACCAGGAGCGGCGCGCGCCTGCCGGGGACTGCCGCCGTCGTAATCAGCACATCAGCCTGGGCAACGTGCGGGGCGAGGAGTTCGCGCTGGAGGGCGCCGCGGTCGGCGCTGAGTTCGCGGGCATAGCCGCCGGATGCCTCAGCGGTTTCCAGGTCCAGCTTGATGAAGGTGCCGCCCATGGACGCCACTTCGTCGGCGGAGGCGGGCCGGATGTCGTTGGCGGACACCCGGGCGCCGAGCCTCTTGGCGGTGCCGATGGCCTGCAGCCCGGCAACACCGGCGCCAAGCACCAGGACCCGGGCCGGCGGGACGGTGCCGGCCGCGGTCATGTAGAGGGGGAAGAAGCGTGGCAGCCGGATGGCGGCCTCCAGGACGCAGCGGTAGCCGGCCACCAGGGCCTGGGAGCTGAGCGCGTCCATTGACTGGGCGCGGGAGATCCGGGGCACCAGTTCCAGGGCGAAGGACGTGACGCCCGCCTCCGCGAGTGCCTGCACGGTTGCCAGCTCGGACGACGGCGAGGCCAGGCCCACGGTGACGGCGCCCTTTCTCAGGGCTTTCGCCGTCGCGGGCTCCAGCGGGCGGACGTGGACCAGGATGTCCAGCACGGCGGGGTCGAGGGCCGGGACCACGCTGGCCCCTGCCTGGAGGTATTCAAGGTCCGCGTGCCCGGCGGCGGCACCGGCGTCCGCTTCGATCAGGACGTCCAGGCCCAGCCCGGCCAGTTGTTTGACCGTTTCCGGTGTGGCGGCAACACGGCGCTCACCCTCATGCCGTTCCCGCGGTATGCCCAGTTTCAACCGCCAGCTCCCTTACGGACGTAGTTGGCTTGAGTCTAAAGCGCTCCGGGGAGTTTTTGGTCAGATATTCGCACTTCCGGGTCCCCGGATCGGGAAAATAACGCCTGCCGGGTTACCGCCGGGCGGTCAGGTCCGCCGAAATGAGCTTGGCCGTGGCCACAATCTCCTGCGCCACGGAGGCCAGGTACGCGTCCGGGTCCGGCCGGGCCGCCACGGCCTGGGCCTGCAGCGATACGTTGACCGCGGCCACCACTTTGGTGGGCCCGTCATAGACCGGCGCCGCCACGGACATCAGCCCCAGCTCAAGCTCCTGGTCCAGCAGGCACCAGCCCTGTTTCCGGACGGTGTCCAGCACGGCCAACAGCTCAGGCACGGTTCCCAGCGCCCGCGGCGTCAGCGGCTTGATCTCCGCCTCGGCCAGGTAAGCCTTCAGCCCGGCGGGCGGCAGGGCGGCCAGCAGCACCCTGCCCATGGACGTGGCGTAGGCGGGGAACCGGGTGCCCACCGTGATGCCCACGTTCATGATCCGGCGCGTGGTCACCCGGGCAATGTAGGCGATGTCCGTCCCGTCCAGCACCGCCGCGGACGTGGACTCCCCCAGTTTCAGGGAGAGTTCCTCCAAGTGGGGCTGGGCGAGCTGGGGCAGGGAGAGCCCGGAAAGGTAGGCGTAGCCAAGCTGCAGGACCTTGGCCGTGAGCGCGAACGTTTTGCCGTCGGTCCGGACGTAGTCCAGTTCCACCAAAGTGTGCAGGAACCGCCGGGCGGTGGCGCGGGTCAGGCCGGTCCGGGCCGCCACCTCGGTGAGGGTCATCACCGGGTGGTCGTGGTCGAAGGCCCGGATCACGGCCAGGCCGCGCGCCAGCGACTGCACGTACTGGTCGCCCGCCTGTGGAGCGGTGCGTGCAGTTGCTGGTGCGTCGGTCATGGTTACCAATCCTAGAGGCCGCGGGGCGTTACGCTGCCGCCTTCAGCGGGACGGGGACAAGCTCCTGAAGTTCCGCCAGGGTGCAGCCGAAGGTCTCGCGGACGGTGACGCCGTCGGGTCCGGTCAGGAAGACGGCTTTGTCCGTGTAGACGCGGGTGACGCAGCCGACTCCGGTGAGCGGGTAGGTGCACGCATCCACGATCTTGGAGGCGCCCTCGCGGGTCAGGAGCGTCATCATGACAAAGACGTCCTTGGCGCCGGTGGCGAGGTCCATCGCGCCGCCGACGGCGGGGATGGCGTCCGGGGCGCCGGTGTGCCAGTTGGCGAGGTCACCGGTGGCGGAGACCTGGAAGGCCCCGAGCACGCAGATGTCCAGGTGGCCGCCGCGCATGATCGCGAACGAATCGGCGTGGTGGAAGTAGGACGCCCCGGGCAGCTCGGTGACGGGGATTTTCCCGGCGTTGATGAGGTCGCCGTCGATCTGGTCGCCCACGGCCACCGGGCCCATGCCCAGCATGCCGTTCTCCGTGTGGAGGGTGATGTTCTGCTCGGGCTTGAGGTAGTTCGAGACCAGGGTGGGCTGGCCGATGCCGAGGTTCACGAACGAGCCGGGCTTGATGTCCCGGGCCACGAGTTCGGCGAGGGCGTCGCGGCCCAGGGGCTTGTCACTGGTCTGGAGGGAAGTTGCGGTGCTCATGCTCAGGCCACCTTCACGATGCTGTTGACGTAGATTCCGGGGGTCACGACGTTTTCCGGGTCGAGTCCGCCGGTGGGGACAATCTCCGAGACCTGGACCACGGTGTGCTTGGCGGCGGCGGCCATGATGGGGCCGAAGTTCCGGGCCGTCTTGCGGTACACGAGGTTCCCCACGCCGTCGGCCTTCAGGGCCTTGATCAGCGCGACGTCCGCGTGGATGGGGGTCTCGAAGACCTGGCCGCGGCCGTCGATGATGCGGGTCTCCTTGCCCTCGGCGAGCATGGTGCCGTAGCCGGTGGGGGTGAAGAACCCGCCAATCCCGGCGCCGGCGGCGCGGATGCGTTCGGCGAGGTTGCCCTGCGGGACGAGTTCCAGTTCGATTTCGCCGGCGTGGTATTTGGCGTCGAAGTGCCAGGAGTCGGACTGCCGCGGGAAGGAACAGATCATTTTCTTGACCCGGCCTTCCTTGATCAGCAGGGCCAGGCCCTGATCGCCCTGGCCGGCGTTGTTGTTCACCACGGTCAGGTCCTTGGCGCCGCAGTCCATCAGCGCATCAATCAGTTCGAAGGGCTGCCCGGCGTTGCCGAACCCGCCGATCATCACGGTGGAGCCGTCCTTGATGCCGGCTACGGCCTCGTTGACGGTGTCTACAAAATTCAGCATTCTTATGCCTTTCCTGTGCTGGTGCCGCTGCCGGCGGTGACGTTTTCGAGGACGACGGCCAGGCCCTGGCCCACGCCGATGCAGATCGCGGCGACGCCCCAGCGTTCGCCGGAGGCCTGCAGGGACCGGGCGAGGGTGCCCAGGATCCGGGTGCCGGACGCGCCGAGAGGGTGGCCCATGGCGATCGCGCCGCCGTGCCGGTTGACGATGGCCGGGTCGATGCCCCAGGCGTTGATGCAGGCCAGGGACTGCGCGGCGAACGCTTCGTTAAGTTCGACGGCGCCCACCTGGTCCCAGCCGATGCCCGCCTTCGCGAGGGCCTTGTTCGCGGCCTCCACCGGGGCGTAGCCGAAGAACTGGGGATCGTTGGCGTGCGCGCCGCGGCCGGCGATGCGGGCCAGCGGTTCGAGCCCGAGCAGCCCGGCGGCGTTCTCGGAGCCGATCCAGGCCGCGGAGGCGCCGTCGGACAGCGGGGACGCGTTCCCGGCCGTGACGGTGCCGTTCTCGGTGCGGAACACGGTTTTCAGCCCGGCGAGCTTCTCCGCGGAGGAACCGGCGCGGATGCTTTCGTCGCGGACCAGGTCGGTGCCCGGGACCGGGGTGACCAGGTTGTCGTAGAAGCCCTCGTCCCAGGCGGCGGCGGAGAGGTTGTGGGAGTTCGCGGCGAATTCGTCCTGCTGCTCGCGGGTCACGCCGTACTTCTCGCGGAGCCGTTCGGTGGCCTCGCCCAGGGAGATGGTCCACTCCTTCGGCATGGCGTTGTTCACCAGGCGCCAGCCCAGCGTGGTGGAGGCCAGGGTCAGGTCCCCGGCCGGGTAGGGCTTCTCGGTCTTGGGCAGCACCCAGGGGGCGCGGGACATCGATTCGGCCCCGCCCACGAGCATCAGCTCGGCGTCGCCGGCGTTGATCTGGCGCGAGGCGATGATCGCCGCATCCAAAGACGACCCGCACAGCCGGTTCACCGACGTACCGGGGATCGAGACCGGCAGGCCGGCCAGCAGGGTGCCCATCCGGGCGACGTTACGGTTCTCCTCGCCGGCGCCGTTGGCGTTGCCGAACACCACCTCGTCGATCCGCTCCGGATCCAGCCCCGGTGCGCGCTTCACGGATTCCTTGATCACGTGCGCGGCAAGGTCATCCGGGCGAACGGCCGCGAGACCGGAGCCGAACTTACCGAACGGGGTGCGCACGGCGTCGTACACAAAAGCCTGATTCAAAACTTCTCCTCTTAATGTTCGTTCCCGTCCCAACTGGGTAGCAGTAAGTGTCGTTTTGAGGGCTCAAAACGACACTTGGCGCTACCTAGTTGGGCGGGGTGGGGGTTTCTGTGGTGGGCGCGGCGGCCGACTCTGCGCTGTCCAGGTCGCGGAAGACCTGCTGGGCGGTCTTGAACGCCGTGTTGGCGGACGGCACACCGCAGTAGATGGCGGTCTGTAGCAGGATTTCCTTGATCTCGTCCCGGCTCAGGCCGTTGGTGAGGGCCGCGCGGATGTGCATGGCCAGCTCTTCCCAGTGCCCGTGCGCCACCATCGCCGTAATGGTCACGGCGGAGCGCATCTGCCGGGAGATGCCGGGCCGGGTCCAGATGCCACCCCACGCAATCCGCGTGATCATGTCCTGGAAGTCCTCGGTGAACTCATCCTTGTTGGTGTTCGCGCGGTCCACATGCGCGGCGCCGAGCACTTCGCGCCGGACCACCATGCCGCCGTCGTAGATCTCCTGGCTGGTGGCGTCCGGCTGGACCACACCGTGGCGCTCGGAACTGTTGGGGGTGCTCATCTGGCCGGTGCTCATTTAGCCGGCCGAGTTTCGCTCCAGCTGATGAGGCTCCGCAGCAGTTCGGCAACATGGGCAGGTGCCTCCGCGGGGGCGAGGTGCGCCACGCCTTCCAGGGAAACGGCGTTCGCGGTGCCTCCCCCGGCGGTGATGCCGGCAACGATTTCCTCCGCGAACGACGGCGGCACAACAGTATCCGCCACACCCGCCACTGCCTGCGTGGGGACGGAGATGCTGCCGAGCTCGGCGCGGACGTCATAGGCGGCCAGCGCCTCGCAGCAGAAGGCGTAGCTGAAGCGGTCGGCGTCGCGGAGGGAGTGCAGGAGCTTGCTGCTCAGGTCCGGTTCGCGGTCCATAAAGCCAGGCCCGAACCAGCGCTCGGCGGAGCCCTGGATGACAACCGGGGTGCCCTGGACCCGCACCAGTTCGGCGCGGTCCAGCCAGCCTTCCGGGGTGCCGATCTTGGCGCCGGAGCACTGTACCGACAGGCTCTTGAGGCGTTCGCCGTGTTTGATGCCCAGCTGCAGGCCGGTGGCTCCGCCGAGGGAAACGCCGGCGTAATGGAACGCCTCGCCGGGAGCGATCGAGTCCACCAGGTCCACAACGGCCTCCGCCAGGTCGGCGACGTCGAAGGCCTCCGTGGCCTTCGGAGAGACGCCGTGCCCCGGAAGGTCCCAGGCCACCACGTCGTAGTCATTGGCCAGCAGCGCCGCCGTCCGGCCCCACAGGATGGCGGAGGAGGTGCCCAGGGAGGGGCCCACCACCAGCAGCGGACGTTCGCCAAGGGTTCGTTCGGGCGAAAGCAGGACTGCTTTGAGGGTCGGTTTAGCCACGGTTGGCTCCGTTCTGGTCGGGGGTTGCTGAAGAGGAAAAGTCCGGGTAGGCGGCCAGGATCCGCCGGGAGATTTCGGCGGCCTGGCCCAGGTAGCTGGCAGGGTCCAGGAGCTCGTCGAGGCGCAGATCGGTCAGCGCACCCCTGGGGACGGCCTCGCGAAGCAGGTGCCGGTAGGTGGCGTCCTGCTCGGCGGACGGCGCGGCAAGGGTCCGGTCCACCACGTCCTGCAGCTGTTCCTTGCCGCTGCGGCCGTCCTTCTCCGCCAACAGCGGAGCGACGGCGGCACCCACCCCTTCGGCGAGGAGCAGCGGCCCGGCCAGTTCCAGGTTGCGGCGCAGGGCGGCCGGGAAAACCTGGAGTCCTTCCGCCAGCTCGCGGAGGTGGCCGGCCGCGCCGAGGGCCAGCCGCAGGAGCTCACGCAGGGCGGGCCATTCGGTATGCCAGGCTGCATCGGGGCGTTCGTCGTTGAAGTTGGCCGCCGCCAGGTGCAGCTGGGCCAGGAGCTGCGGAGCCTGCAGGGCGGCGCTGCGGATCAGGACGGACAGCACCGGGTTCTGCTTCTGCGGCATGGCCGAGGACACGCCGCGCCCGGCCGCGCGAGGTTCGGCGAGTTCAGCCACTTCGGGCCGGCTCATGAAAAGGACGTCGGTGGCGATCTTGCCGGCGGCGCCGAGCGCGGCGGCCAGCGCGTTCCCGAGGGAGGTGACAGCCAGCCGGTTGGTGTGCCATGGCGCGGGCGCAGGGGCGAGCCCCAGCTGTTTGGCGAGTGAATCGGCCAAGGTAAAGGGTGTGGCGGTAGATTCGGCCGTCAGCACCGTGCCGGCCGCGAGGGTCCCGGCGGCCCCGCCGAACTGCACCGGGAACTGGAGGGACTCGAGCTGCCGCCCGGCGGCGGCGAGGCCGTGGAACCACTGCGCTGCCCGCAGCCCGAAGGTGAACGGGAGCGAGTGCTGGGTCAGGCTCCGGCCCACGCCCAGCGTGTCCGCATGCTTCTCCGCCAGGGCCGCGAGCGCCGTCGTCGCGCCTTTCAGGTCGCCGAGCAGCGCCTCCACGGTGTTACGGGCCAGGAGCATGAGGGCAGTGTCCAGCACATCCTGGCTGGTCAGCGAGGTGTGGATGGCTTTGCCGGCACCGATGCCGGTGGCATCCAACGCCGAAACCTGCTTCCGCAGGTCAGCCAACAGAGGGATGACGGGGTTGCCGCCGCCCTGGGCACGGAGCGCAATGCCTGCCGGGTCGTAGCGGCCCGGCGCCGCGGCGGAAGCCACGACGGCGGCGGATCCGGCAGGTGCCAGCCCTGCCCTTTCCAGCACCGCGGCCCAGCCGGACTCGACAGCGAGGATCGCCGCGAGCACCGCCCGATCACCGGTCAGCGCCGCCACCAGGGGCGACGCCGAGACAGGACTGAGCAGGCCGACGTCGCCGTCCGCCGTGCTTCCGTAACCCAGGGCGGCACCCGTCACTGGAAGTCCAGGAAGACTGTTTCGCCCTCACCCTGCAGGCGGACATCCCACGTGAGTCCGCCGTCCGGGTCGCGGCGCGCGATCAGGGTCTTCCGGCGTTCCGGGTCAAGGGAGCCCAGCAGCGGGTCCTTGGCCAGGGCTTCCTCGTTGTCCGGCAGGTAGATCCGGGTGAAGAGCCGGTTCATCAGGCCGCGGGCAAAAATCGCGACGGAGATGAATGGTGCCGCGCCCTCCTCGGTGGGGCCGGGGTTGACGGTGGTGAAGGTGAAGACGCCGGTGTTGCCCACGGCGCTGCGGCCGAATCCGGTGAAGGTGTAGCCGTCGCGCACCAGTGACCCGGTGTGCTGCGGCACGTTGCCTTGGGAATCTGCCTGCCAGATCTCCAGGATCGCATCGGGGATCGGGTGCCCGGCGCCGTCGTACACGGTGCCCTGGAGCCGGATGGACCCCGGGGAGCCGGGTGCCAGCAGCTCGCGGTCCTTGGTGAAGGGAAGGGCGTAACCGTAGAAGGGTCCTACGGTCTGGCCGGGGGTGGGTGTCAGCTTGGTGGGGCCGGGGTTACTCATGGTCGTCTCCTTCTGCGCCGAGGGCCTCGTTCTCGGTCCAGGTCCGCTTCGACCCGGTCAGCACGATGTCCCAGTTGTAGGCGAGGGCCCACTCGGGTTTGGTCTGCTCGTGGTTGTAGGTGGCCACGAGCCGGTCGCGGGCGTCCTGGTCCACGATGGACTGGTAGATCGGGTCCAGCGGGAAGAGCTGGTCGCCGGGGAAGTACATCTGGGTGACGATCCGCTGGGTGAACTCCTGCCCGAACAGGGAGAAGTGGATGTGGGCGGGGCGCCAGGCGTTGAGGTGGTTCTTCCACGGGTAGGCGCCGGGCTTGATGGTGGTGAAGCTGTACGAGCCGTCGGCCCCGGTGATGCAGCGGCCCACGCCGGTGAAGTTGGGGTCCAGCGGCGCCGGGTGCTGGTCGCGCTTGTGGATGTAGCGGCCGGCGGAGTTCGCCTGCCAGATCTCCACGAGCTGGCCGGCCACCGGGCGGCCGTCACCGTCGAGGACGCGCCCGGACACCACAATGCGTTCGCCCAGCGGTTCACCGTTGTGCTGGATGGTGAGGTCCGACTCCAGCGCGTGCACGTCCATGTGCCCGAACGCCGGAGAGTACAGCTCGATGGTCTCGGGGTCCGCGTGGTGCAGGTCCTTGGTGGGGTGCCGCAGGACGCTGCTGCGGTAGGGGGCGTAGTCCAGCCTCGGCTGGATTTCCGCCGGGGCGCCGTTCTTGACGGCCTGCGCATAGGCGTCGCCGAGAGCTTTCATCTCTGCGCTGAGATCCGCCTGTGACTCCGCGGCGGCATCGAGGGGTGCGTACTGCTTCGGTGCGGCCTCCGTGGCTTCGTCGGACACGTCTTCGGTGAGCGGATCCGCGTTGTACGTTTCAAGGTTGATTTCTTCAGGCACAGCAGCCTCCTTTCATAGGGTGTTGGTGTTACGTGGTTTTATTCAGTCGGTGCATCAGGTCGTACTGGACTGCGTGGCGGACGGGGGCGTTGGGCGCCCCGTAGCCGTCATAGGCGCCGCGGCGTTCCACCATTTCGAAGAACACACTGCCCACGGTAGCGGTGTAAAAGTGCAGGAACTCGCCGTCGGCGTCGCGGTCGTACAAAAGGTTCAGCTCCTGCAGCGTGGCCAGGAAGGCGGGGTCCAGCCCGAAGCGGGCGTCCAGGTCCTCGTAGTAGTTGGCCGGTATCTGCAGGAACTCCAGGCCCCGGGCCTTGCAGGCCCTGGCGGTGGCCACCAGGTCAGGCACGGCGAAGGCGATGTGTTCCTGGTACGTCCTCCGGGCGCCCGTCCCCGATGGCTCCGGTTGTGCGTCGCCCTCCCGCTGGATCAGGGGTGCGAGGTTCAGCACCAGCCGGACGGCACGGTCTGCGGTGGCCATGACCTGCGATCGGACCAGGCCGGTGGGGCTGGGCACCTCGGCGAAGGGCTGCGGCTCCAGTGCCAGGGCGCTGGTGTAAAACAGCACGGCCTCGTCAAAGTGCTGCCACGGCTGGGCGAGGTTGACGTGATCGATCACGGCGCCCTCCCCGGCCGCAGGCGCATCCAGCCCTTCACCGAACTCATGTGTCCAGGCGGCGGTGCCGTCGGGACTGCCCTGGCACAGGAAGATCTCCGTGGAGTCCGGCGCTGCGAAGCCCTGGAACACCTCCTCGTTGGCCTGGCTTTTGCGCGGTACCGCGGGGGCCTTGAGCTGCTGCGCCCTGGCGGCGGCAATCACGGGGGAATCGACGTCAAAGCCGAGGGCACCGATAGCGGCGGTGAGGGCCGGTGCGGCGTCCGCCGTGCTGCCCGCAGCAACAGGCGCATCCTCGTTGACGATGACCCGGGCGTGTCCCATGGTCCACAGCTGCACGTCCTTGGTACGGTGCCGGCCGTTGAACTCGAAGCCCAGCTGGCCCAGGACGGTTTCCAGCCCCTTGGGGTCGGCGGCCCTGACCTCGGCAAAGTTATAGCCTGCAGGTTCGGCCACCTGCGGCAGGGTGGCAAGTTCCATGGGATAACGACGGCGGCCGGCCCCCGCGAACCCGGCAACAGTTCCGGCGCCGGCAGCGGCAAGAACCGGGGCGTTGGCGTCCAGCCACTTGGCGCTCTGCTCCTCCAGCCAGATCAGCGAGCGCATGCCGTCCACGGCGGTGCGCTCCACGTCGGACTGCCGGAAGACGTCGTTGAAGATTTCCAGGGACACCGGGCCGCTGTACCCGGCCCGGACCACGTGGCCCATGAACTTGGCCAGCTCGAACTGGCCCTCGCCGGGAAAAACGCGGTAGTGCCGGCTCCAGGACAGGACATCCAGGGAGAGCTTCGGCGCATCCGCCACCTGGACGAAGAAGATCCTGTCCGGGCTGAAGGCCTCGATCGGCGCGGTGTCCCAGTTGCGGGACAGGATGTGGAAGGAGTCCAGGCAGGTGCCGAGGTTGGGGTGGTCCACGGCCTCCACCAGCCGGTGGGCGTGCTCGTAGTCACTGACGTACTTCCCCCAGGCCAGGGCCTCGTAAGCGACCTTCACGCCATGGTCCTCGGCCAGCGCCGCCAGCCGGCCGAGCTGTTCCGCGCGGAGGTCGTCGCTGTCGATGCTGGCGGTGGCCACGTTGGAGCAGACCAGGATGGTGTCCATGCCCAGCCGCGCCATCAGCTTGAATTTTGCCTCGGCGCGGCGGAGGTTGGCGGCCAGCAGGTCCTCGGGCACGCTGTCGAAGTCGCGGAAGGGCTGGTAAAGGTCCAGCGTCAGGCCGAGGTCCGCCGCCATCGTGCGCACCTCCCCGGGCGTGAGGGGCGAGGTGACAAGGTCCTGTTCAAAAATTTCAATGCCGTCAAAACCTGCGATGGCGCAGGCCTGCATCTTTTCCTTCAGGGTGCCGGAGAGGCAGACGGTGGCGATTCCAGTGCGCATCAGGCAGTCACCTCTTCCTGGGCCACGAGTTCCAGGAAGTGTCCGCGCATGCGGTCAGCATCGGCGTCGAGCCCGGTGAAGATCCGGAAGGAGTCCGCGGCCTGGCCCACGGCCATGCGGCCGCCGTCCAGGACCTCGCAGCCCTTGGCACGGGCGCCCAGCACAAGTTCGGTTTCGATGGGCCGGTAAACGATGTCCGCCACCCAGTGCCGGGATTCGAGCAGGTCCAAATCCAGCGGGACGCCCGGGTGTGCCGCCATCCCCACCGGCGTGCAGTGCACCAGGCCGTCCGCCTGCGGCATCAGCTGCGGCAGCTCCGCCGTCGTGCGCGGTGTGATGGTGACGTCCGGGAAGAAGCCGGACAGTTCTGCGGCGCGTGCCGCGCAGCGGGCAGCGTCCATGTCCACCAGGTCCAGCACCTTCACGCCGGCGGTGAGCAGGGCATAGGCGACGGCGGACCCGGCGCCGCCGGCACCGAGCTGGACCACGCGGTCCAGCCGGGCGCCCGGGAGGCCGGCCGCGAGGGCGGCGGCGAAGCCGGAGAAGTCGGTGTTGTGGCCGATAAAGCGGCCGTCTTCAATCACCACGGTGTTGACGGCGCCGAGCCTGCGGGCGTCCGGTGAGACTTCGTCCAGGTGCTGGAGGACCAGCTGCTTGCAGGGGTGGGTGATGTTCAGGCCGTTGAAGCCGAGGCTGCGGGCGGATTTGAGCAGTTCGCCGACGGCGTCACCCGGCAGTCCGAGTTCCAGCAGGTCGATGGGGCGGTACAGGTAGCGCAGGCCTTGGACGTCGCCTTCGCGTTCGTGCATGGGCGGAGTGAGTGACGGCGTGACGCCGTCGCCGACCAGTCCCACAAGGTAGGACTCAGTTCGAATGCTCATCCGGGAAGCTCCTTTGGTACGGCACGTGGCGGGCGGCGGCGCTTGGGGCGGACGCGGCGGGCCAGGTGATAGGGATTACAGTACAACACTTGTTCACTTATCGCACTTATGTTCTTGATGCGAACATTTAGTTTGTTGCCTAGCGCTGCGGCAGCCGTGCGGCGAGTTCGGCGGCGGCATCCTGGAGCAGGGGAACGTGCGCCAGGAGGCCTTCCATGCTCAGGCGGAAAACGGGGACGGCCGTGGCGAGCGACGCGAAGGCGTGGCCCTGGGCGTTGAGCAGCGGAACGGCCACCGCGCGCATCCCGTTCTCGTTCTCCTCATCCATCACGGCGTACCCCTGGCGCCGGACCCGGTCCATTTCCGCCCGGAACACGGCGCGGTCCGTAATGGTGTGCTCAGTCAGCGGTTTCAGTTCGAGTTCCTCGATCAGCGCCTCCCGCTCCGCCTCCTCGGCAAATGCCACGAGGGCCTTGCCCACGGCGGTGGCGTGCAGTGCGCCCAAGTGGCCGGGATCGCTGGTGACGCGGAACGTCTGCGGGCCGTCCACCTTGTTCACGGTGAGGTGGTGGTGCCCGTCCCGGACGCTCAGGATGGTGGCCTCGCCGGTCTGTTCAGTGACGCGGCGAAGGATCGGCAGCGCCGTGCCGGCAAAGCCGTGATGGTTTGAGACCCGCTGGCCCAGCTGGAAGATCCGTAGGCCCAGGTGATACCGGCGGCCGTCCGGCTCGTAGTCCACAAAACCGTCCCGGGTCAGGGAACCCAGCAGCCGGTAGGTGGTACTGAATGGAAGCTCGGCGCGGCGCGAGATCTCCGCTGCGCTGGCACCCCGGGGCTCATCCCCCAGGAGAACCAGCAGGCTCAGCGCCTTGCCCACCATGTCGGTCCGGTCGCCCTTGGGCGCCTTCTGGTCGATTGAGACGTCATCGTCAGTTGTGGCTTGATTCACACTCATACCTCGATGTTGCCACATTGTGAGAGCTATTTCTAGATGGTGATCATTTTCTTGACAAGTGACTGCGCTCACAGCCATCATTGCTATATCGCACAAGTAGCTCCCACCATGTGGCTACTAGTCCGGGTCTTTGAACGGACACCAGCCGCACCGTCCTCTGCCACGACAGGCAGGTGCGGCTGCGCTTTCCCAGATCCATCCGCGACAACGTCGTCACACCAAAGGAACTTTCATGAGCCAGACACTTCCGTCCGCGGAGCCGGGCACTGCTGCCCCGGCCGGGACGCCAAAGAAAGCAGCCCTCGCCAGCTTCCTGGGCAGCGCCGTCGAATATTACGACTTCTTCATCTTCGGTTCCGCCGCAGCGCTGATTTTCCCGACCGTCTTCTTCCCCAGCGCTGACGCGAACGCGGCCATCATGTCCTTCGCCACCTTCGGGTTTGCGTATGTGGCACGCCCCGTGGGCGCCGTCATCCTGGGCCACTTCGGGGACCGGGTGGGCCGGCAAAAGGTCCTGATGTTCACGCTGGTCCTGATGGGCGCCTCCACCTTCCTCATCGGCTGCCTTCCCGACTTCAAAACTGTTGGCTGGTGGGCTCCGGCCCTGCTGGTCCTCGCCCGGCTTTGCCAGGGCCTCTCCGCCGCCGGTGAACAGGCCGGCGCCTCCTCGATGACACTCGAGCACGCCCCGGACAACCGCCGCTCCTTCTTCACCTCCTGGACCCTCACCGGCACCCAGGGCGGCCAAATCCTCGCGGCCCTCGTCTTCATCCCCGTGCTGGCCCTGCCGGACGAGATCAAGTACGGCATCGGCTGGCGCATCCCGTTCTGGCTCAGCGCCGTGGTTGTGGTGGTTGCGTTCTTCATCCGCCGTTCGCTGCACGAACCCCCCGCTTTCGCGGAAGCACAGAAGACGGCCCAGATCTCCAAGCTCCCCGTTGCCGACCTCCTCAAGGGACACTGGCGCGACGTCCTGCGCGTTGTTGCCTGCGCCTTCATCGCCGCCGTGTCCACCGTTTTCGGCACGCTGGCCATCAGCTACGCCAAGACGGTGGCCGGGGTGGACGGAACCACCACCCTGTGGCTCGTGGTGGGCGCCAACCTCGTGGCACTGGGCACCCAACCGCTGTTCGGCAAGCTTGCCGACCGGATCGGCCGCAAGCCGGTCTTCATCTACGGCGCCGTGGCCAGCGCCATCCTCACCCCGCTGTTCCTGCTCAGCCTTGAATCGGGCAGCGTGCCGCTGATGTTCGTGGCCGCCATCGGCTTCTTCTCCTTCGGCTATGCCGCCTCCAACGCCGTCTGGCCCTCCTTCTACGCCGAGATGTTCAGCACCAAGGTCCGCTTCTCCGGCCTGGCGATCGGCACGCAGCTGGGCTTCCTGATGGCAGGCTTCGCTCCGGCCATTGTCGCCGCCATGGGCGGCATCAAGCCCGGCGGCTGGGTTCAGATCAGCATTTTCACCGCCGTGATCTGCGGCATCGCGGCAATCTCCGCCCTCACCGCCAAGGAAACCTACAAGGTACCCACTAAGCAGCTCGGCCTGAAGTAGCGCATGAGCCCGATCTGACACCGGAAAGCCAGCCACTTCCTCGAGTGGCGGGCTTTCCTGGTGATGACCGGGTTGTTCCGGTGTGAAGAACGACGGCGGCGGGCGGCTTTGGGTGCCTATGGCCGGCCGGTCTCCAGCACCGAGGCGAGGTCGAAGTTGACCGGTTCCTCCAGCTGGGCGTAGGTACAGGACTCGGGATCCCGGTCCGGCCGCCAGCGCGAGAACTGGGCTGTGTGCCGGAAGCGCTCACCTTCCATGTGGTCATACCTGACCTCGACCACGAGTTCCGGTTTGAGGGGGACGAAGGACAGGTCCTTGCCCGCGCTCCACCGGCTGCCTTCCGCATTGCGGGGCGTCCGCTCGCCGTCCGCCTGCTTGGCCCAGGCCCACGGGTGGTCCTCGAAGTCGGTGACCAGCGGCTGGAGCTGTTCGAAGAGTTCCTGCCGCCGCTTCATCGGGAACGCCCCGATCACCCCCACGCTGGCCAGACCGCCGTCGTCCTTGTACAGCCCGAGCAGCAGCGAGCCGATGGCGTCCGGCCCGCTCTTATGCAAACGGTAACCGGCCACCACGCAGTCGGCCGTGCGTTCGTGCTTGATCTTGAACATCACCCGCTTGTCCGGCTGGTAGGTGCCCGTGAGCGGTTTGGCCACGATTCCGTCCAGTCCGGCACCCTCGAACTGTTGGAACCACTGCTCCGCAAGTGCCTTGTCCTCGGTGGCGGCGGTGAGGTGGACGGGAGCCTTGCTGCCGGCGAGCGCCGTTTCCAGTGCGGCCCGGCGCTCCGCGAAGGGCCGGCCGGTGAAGTCCTCCTCCCCCAACGCCAGCAGGTCGAAGGCCACGAATTTGGCGGGCGTCTGCTCCGAGAGCAGTTTCACCCGGCTGGCTGCGGGGTGGATGCGTTGTTGCAGCGCGTCGAAATCCAGGCGCTGGCCGGAAGCGTCCACCAGGATGATCTCGCCGTCCACCACACACCGGGGTGGCAGATTCTCCTTCAGGGCAACCACCAGCTCGGGGAAATACCGCGTCATGGGTTTTTCATTGCGGCTGCCGATTTCAAGGTCGTCGCCGTCACGGAAGATGATGGACCGGAAACCGTCCCATTTGGGTTCGTAGCTCAGGCCGCTCCCTTCGGGGACGCCGCCAAGGCCGCTGACGGATTTGGCAAGCATGGGTGAAACGGGAGGCATCACGGGAAGTTGCATAGTGCCCATTCTTGCCCGCCATCCGCGCCGGCGGTAGGGCTAGGCCTGGGATCGTCGCACGTCAGCGGCGAGGAGCAGCTCGGATTCGCGGAGGATGCGGGCCGCTGCCGCCGAGTCCACCGCGACGGTGGTGCCCCGCGAGGCCAGCCGGACCTCGTGCCGTGGACCCTCCCGGGTGCCATGGCCGGGCGCCGGGACCAGGCCTTCCTGCCGCGTGTCCACCAGCTGGTGCCTGTCAAGCTCCTGGTCCTGGATGCCCACTGCCAGTGCGCTCATCAAATCAGCGTCCTCCGGCGTCGCGAGGTTGCTGCCGATCAGTTGGACGAGGACTTGGATCCCGGCCAGCCGTCGCTTGGGATCGGCGTCGTCCAGCGCAGAGTCGATGCCCCACTGGGCGCGCTTCCACCACTGGTCCCGCTTGTCGGCGTTCGATTTCTGCCGGTAGGTCAGGAAGGCCACCAGAACAACGCCAAAGGTGGCAAGCGGGGCCACGGCCGCTGCGCCCAGGATGGCTGTCCAGATCCCGCTGCCGAGTTCCATGCCACCACCCTATGCGCCCGGTTCCCCGCAGCGGCCCAATTCCGCGCTGCAGCGGCCCATTTCCGACCGGCCGTTCTTCCGTGGGCGCCGAAACCGGACCGGCGCAGGGAACTAACAGGGCCCTAACCATCAGGAAACCGCACCGCAACAATGCGCGGCCACACTGGAAGTGCCGGCAAATGCAGGCACCAGCTCCAGCCAGGAGGCCACCATGTTGAAGGAAGTCAAAGCCCACGCGACCCGGGTCCGCGCCCTGGACCAACTCCACCGCGGCGACGAAATCGAAGCCCGCCTGTCAGTGGGCCCGAACTATGACGATGTGGTTATCCGGCGCGGCAGCGTTCAGGAAACAGCGCCGGGCATCGGTGTTGTGTGGATCATGGACCGTCTGACCGGCCTCCGGAAAGCCGTCAACACAGACGAATGCAGTGTGTGGCGGGTCGCCTGAGCCGTCTGCTGGAGGTGCTGGCCGGTGGCGGGTGTAGTCAGTAAGGACTGCCCGCCGGCCAGCACCCAATTCCGAACCACGTTCACCCGAGCCGCCTGCCCGGGTGAAGCCCGGTTCAGCCCGGATCCGGCCGCGACAGCGAGTGCAGCCACTCGATGGCGCCGTCAGTTATCGGATGGGCTACGCCGAGAGTTTCAAGGAACGAACGTGCGTCGTGCATCTCGGCCTCGCGCCGGGCGGCATGCGTGGATGTGCCCTCGAGAATCCGGGACACCGCACGTTTCCCTTCCGGGCCAAGCTCGGAAGCTATCTGGTCAATGATCCACTCCTCCGCTCCTGCCGCCCGGGCAGCAGTGACGGATTCGAGGACCGCCGCGGCGAGGCCTTTCATAAAGACGCTCCGCAGCAATTTGAGCCCCGCCGCGGCTCCCGCTTCCTCGCCCACAGTGCTGGCAGGAATCTGCAGTCCGGCCAGGATGGACTGCAGCTGCGCGGCCCCGGGTCCGCTCATGGCCAGCGGGGTCCGGGCCCCGGATCGTGGAACCGGGGCGAGGATCGCCACGTCAACAAAGGCGATGCCATGCGTGGCCGCTCGTTTCGCGAGGAGCAGCTTATCTGCCGGGCCGGCAGTATTCATGTCAGCGAAGATGGCTCCCTGTTCCATCGCCGGCAACGCCGCGTCCAGGACGGTGCCCGCCGCGCGGCCGCCCACCAGGCTCAGCACGAGCGCTGCCCCGCGGACTGCCGTGGCGACGTCGTCCTCGGAACGGACCCCCTCCGGCGCCGTGGCAACGAGCGGATCAACTGCCGCAACGCTCAGCCCCAGCCGGGCGAGGTCTGCTGCATAGATGCTTCCGGCTTCCCCGAGACCTAAAACGGCGACCTGCATGGGACACTTCCCTCCGTTGCTCCTAAGATTGTAGACAAAATGGTGGCCAGCATCAGCGGTGCCTCTGTTCGGCGATTATGGGAGATAGGGCAGGAATGTCGTCAACGCTTGAAAATGCCTCACCGTCAGCGGACGCGGAACCCGGCGCTGATCAGAGGGTGACCGACATTATCCGCGACGCCATCATCCGTGGTGAGTACGTTCCCAACCAGCGGCTCGTTGAGGCGGACCTCAGTGCCGCTTTCTCGGCAAGCCGGGCCACCGTGCGCACCGCCCTGCTTGAGCTTGCCGGCGAAGGCCTGGTGGAACGGCTGCCGAACCGCGGATCCCGGGTCCGGTCAATTTCCGTGGATGAGGCCATCGAAATCCTGGAGGTGCGGATGGGAGTCGAAGGCCTGTGCGCCGCCAAAACAGCCGCCAGTCTCACGGATGAGGACGCCGAAGCCCTCGGCCGCCTCAGGGCTGCCATGATCGAGTCGGTCGCCGAGGGAGACCTGGTCGAATATGCCCGGCTTAACCGTTACCTGGACGTCAGGATCCGCGAACTGAGCAATCATGCCACGGCCGCCGATGTGCTGGCGCGGCTGCACGCGCAGAGCGTCCGCCACCAGTTCAAATTGTCGTCCCGGCCCCAGCGCGCAAAGGTCTCGGTCTGGGAGCACGCCGCCATCATCGACGCCGTGGTGGCCCGCGATCCTGAGGCTGCGGAGCAGGCGGTGCGCAGCCACCTGCTGAGCGTCATCGAGGCACTTCGTGAAGTCTCATCCGCCGACTCCGTGCCGCCTGCCGCACCGTAGCCTCATCGGGCGGCGGTCCCCGCAGTGCGCCAGCCGCCGTGGTACTCCGTCCGGGCCGTGACGGCATAAGGCGCAGGGCTCACCACGGCGCGCACACTGAGTTGCTCGTGCGGCTCAACGGTGGTCTTGCGTGATCCGCCGTCCGGCTCACCCCAGATGACATGGACTTCGGTGCCAAGTTCGACGTCGGAATCAACCGTTGCCAGCGACAGGCCGCGCCGTTCGTTGGCGGTGACCCCGGTGAACAGGGAGAGCCCCACGCCCGTGCCGTCTGCGTCCACCACGGAGTCGTAGTTCGATGAGCCGTAGTTCGCATTCGGGATGTCGAAGAACTGGTAGCCCGGCTTGTCGCGGTCCAGGAATGACGCCCAGATTTTGGCCAGGTCCTCATCGTTCCAGGCGAGGGTGACCTTTTTGCGCTGCAAAGCAGGATCCACCTTTTCGAGGGCGTCGCGGCCGATGAAGTCATGATCGAACTTCACGAACGAGCCATAGCCAAGCTCCCACGGCGTCAGGTAGTAGTCCTCGATATTGCCCGAGACGTAGGAGCCCGCGAGCGCGTTGATGGCCTCGTAGCTCGTGGCCGGCAGCCATTCACGATAGGCCCGTTCGGCGTCGCTGCTGTAGATCGCCGGCAGCGGCGACGGGATCCAGCCCGATTCCAAAGTGTTCGAGGAGTAGGCGCTGGACCCGCAGGGCTCGATGCCGAACTCACTGCCGGCGTCAAGGACAGCGTCGCGGATCTTCCCATGCTGCTCGTAAGGCCCCCAGATCTCCAGTCCCGGGGCTCCCGCCATCCCGTGGCGCAGGGTCCGCATCTGCTCCCCGGCAATATTCAGGTGCCCCATGTGGAAGAACTTCACTTGCTCGAGGGTCCCGTTGTTGAGCTTCTCGATAATCTGCCAGGCCTTGGGGCCCTGGATCTGGAAGCGGAAGAATTCGCGCCGGACCGCCTGGCCGTAGGGGCGCGACGGCGACCGGTCGTCATAGGTGCATTCGACGTCGTACCCGCCCGTTTCGGCGTGGAACTGGAGCCAGTTCGCCGCGGGAGCCCGTCCCACGTAGACAAATTCGTTCTCTGCCAGGTGGAACAGGATGCCGTCCCCGATCACGCCCCCGTTGGACGCCGTCGGCACGAACTGCTTGGCGGTGTTCACGGGGAAGTTGGCGAAACTGTTGATCCCGGTGTCCGACAGGAGCTTCAGGGCGCCGGGGCCCTTCATAAAGAAGTTCACCATGTGATGCGACTGGTCGTAGAGCACGGCGGTTTCCCGCCACGCGCGCTGCTCCCGCCGCCAGTTGGTGAACTCCGCGGGGACCACCGGGTAGATATAGGCGCCTAGCTGGGAGTTGCGCAACAGTTCGACGGTGTTGCCTGCCTCGTCGAGTACATCCTGCAGGGACTTGCTTGCCATCGGTTCTTCTCCTTCTGTACGGGCGGGTTCGTTGGCCGCGCCCCTATGCGACGCGGTAGTTCTCACGGGCGAACTGCACAAACGGTGCGGGGGCGACAGTGGCGCGCACGGCCACCTGGCGGTGCGGCTCCACCTGGAGCTTGTTTGAATTGGGCTCTTCGCCCCAGAGCACCGTCACCTCATCGCCAAGCCCAGCGGTGCCCGGGTCCAGGCTTGCGAGCGAAACGAAGGACTGCTCGTTGGCGATATAGCCGCAGTCGAAGGACTGGCCTATCGCGGCCCCGTCCCGGAAGACCAGATCCACCTGGTAGAGGGCGTACCGTGCCTTGGGCAGCTCGATGTACTTCGCGGGAAGGCCCGGCCGCATGAGCGAGCCGATCGCTTCCTGGACGTCGTCCGGGTTCCACACCAGCGTAACTTTGTGGCGGTGCGAGCCCTCGGGCAGGCCCCTGAGCGCGTCGCTGCCGATGAAATCATGGTCGAAGGCCACGGAGCGGCCGTAGCCGAGGTCGTACGGGGTCAGGTAGTAGTCCTCGATCTCCGGTGAAGCGAAACTTCCGCCGAGCGAGCCGGCCGCCGCGGCGGGAAGCCACTCGCGGTAGGCGCGGAGCGCGTCATCGGAGAAGATTGCCGGCACCGGTGAGGGCACCCAGCCGGATTCGAGGTTCGCGGTGGAGTACCCCTTGGCCCCAACCTGGGTCAGGCCGAACTCCGCGCCGGTCTCCAGCAGCGCGTCCCTGACCCGGGCGCCGTCGGCCCACGGTCCAAAGAGCTCGTACCCGGGCTGGCCGGCCATCCCGTGCCGGATGCTGCGCACTTCCAGCCCCGCGATCGGGAAGCGGCCCATGTGGAAGAAGCCGATGTGTTGAGCGGGGCCGCCAATCAGCTTCTCGATGATGGCGGGGGCGGTTGGCCCTTGCAGCTCGTACCTGAACAGCCGCGGGTCCCCGGGCCGCACGATCGAGTTCCCGTCCCGCTCCATCTCGACATCGTGGCCGCCGGTTTCGGCATGGAACTGCACCCAGTCGAGCACCATCGGGTGCCCCACCAGGTTGTAGGAGTCCTCCTCAAGGTGGGCCAGGATGGCGTCGCCGATCAGTTGCCCCTGGTGGTTGACGGCAATGAACTGCTTGGCGCGGTCCGCCGGGAAGGTGGCGAAGGAGTTCACGGCGAGCCCGCTAAGGAGCGCTTCGGCGCCCGGGCCGCGAAGGAACAGGTCGGTCATGTGGTGGGACTGGTCAAGCAGGGCACAACTGGTCCGCCAGGAGCGCTGTTCGGAGCGCCAGTTGCTGAACTCGGGTGTCACGGGGAAGACGGTGGGGCTGGCCTGCGAGTTGCGCAGCAGTTCAGTTGGAGAGCCCAGCCGTTCGATCGCGGCCTGCAGGGTTTCAGTCATTGCACTGTCTTCGTCACGGAGAACTCCTTTGTTCGACCCCCGCGCCATGAGCGGCAGGCTCCTGAATCGTGAGTCTAGAACATGCGTGCCAGGATTGGTAACAAAATTGTAGCCGAAGCCTTGATTAAGGTGCCGGGGCGTGGTTGTCTGGCACTGTCCGCTGCTGCCGGCTGTCGGGAATGCGAAGGCATGACACGGTGCGGAGCGATCCGGAAGGGATTGATCATGGCCACAAAGGGCACTGTGCTCATCGTGAGTGCGCACGCGGGCGATTTCGTCTGGCGGGCCGGGGGTGCCATCGCCGCCGCAACCGCCCGCGGCGAGCGGGCCGTCGTCGTCTGCCTCTCCTACGGCGAGCGCGGCGAATCGGCCAGCCAATGGCTTGCCGGGAAGTCGCTGGAGGACATCAAGGCCCTGCGCCGCAGCGAGGCCGAGGCCGCCGCCGCCGCACTCGGGGCCGAAGTGGAATTCCTCGACGCGGGGGACTACCCGCTGCTGCCGAGCCGCGAACTGCTCGATCAGCTCGTCACTATTTACCGGCGGGTGCAGCCCACCGTCGTGCTGACCCACCCGTTGCTGGACCCGTACAACGGCGATCATCCCGCCGCGGCCAAGCTCGCCATCGAGGCGAGGATCCTGGCCCAGGCCATCGGCTACGACGCCCCCGGCGAGGTGCTCGGCGCGCCGCCGGTGTTCTTTTTCGAGCCGCACCAGCCGGAACAGTGCGACTTCAAGCCCGACGTCCTCCTCGACATCACGGCCGCCTTTCCCGCGAAGCAGAAGGCCATGGAGTGCCTGCCCGCCCAGCAGCACATGTGGGACTACTACACCTCACTGGCGGTACGCCGGGGAGTCCAGGTCAAGCGGAACGCCGGTCCCAACCTCGGCCTGCCGGTGGACACCAAAGGCGAAGCCTACATGCGCTTCTACCCCCAGGTCACCGAGGTCCTTGAATGAAGACCGTTGTGGTGACCGATGTGGCACGGGCGGCGGCCGCGGACATCGAACGGCTCGCAGCGCACGGTGTCGCCACGGTTCACGAAGCGATGGGCCGTACGGGGCTGGTGGGCGTTTCGCTCCGCCCCATCCAGGAAGGCGTCCGGATCGCGGGGTCGGCTGTCACCGTGCTCTGCTGGCCGGGAGACAACCTCATGATCCATGCCGCCGTTGAACAGTGCCGCGCTGGTGACGTCCTCGTGGTGACCACGGCTTCCCCCTCGCTGGATGGCTCGTTCGGGGAGCTGTTTGCCACAGCACTGAAGCACCGCGGCGTCCGTGGCCTGGTCACCACCGGCGGGGTCCGCGATGTTGCTGACCTGAGGGCCATGGTCTTTCCGGTGTGGTCCGCAGCGGTCAATGCCCAGGGCACGGTCAAGGCGACGGCGGGCGCGGTGAATGTGCCCATTCCGGTGGGTGGCACCCTGGTGCGCGCGGGCGACGTCATAGTGGCCGACGACGACGGCGTGCTGTGCGTGCCGCGCCCCGACGTGCAGGAGGTACTGGGGGCTGCCGATGCGCGGGCCGCCAAAGAGGCGGAGTCCCGCGCGGCCTACCGCCGCGGTGAGTTGAGCCTGGACCGGAACAACCTTCGCGGTGCCCTTGAAAACTTAGGCGTACGGTATGTCAGCTCGGCGGAATATGGTTCCGGGTCTGGCAGCGCGGGCGGGGTCGAGGCGGGGCATGGCCACGGTTGAGGGCATCCCCTGCATGTATTTGCGCGGCGGTACCTCAAAGGGCGCCTTCTTCCTCGCCTCCGATCTTCCCCGCAACCCTGATGACCGCGATGACGTGCTGCTGCGGATCATGGGCACACCGGACCCCCGGCAGATCGACGGGCTTGGCGGGGCGCATCCCCTGACAAGCAAGGTCGCCGTCATTTCACCCTCGGGGAACAGCGACGCCGACGTCGATTACCTCTTCCTGCAGCTCGGCGTGGACTCGGCGTTCGTGACCGACCGGCAGAACTGCGGCAATATCCTTGCCGGCGTGGGACCGTTCGCGGTGGAGCGCGGGCTGGTGCCCGCCGGCGGCGAGCAGACCCGGGTGCGCATCCGCATGGTCAACACGGACAGCATCGCCACCGCCACGTTCGCCACACCCGACGGCATGGTGGATTACGACGGCGACCTGGCGATCGACGGCGTCCCCGGTACCGCCGGCGCGATCAAACTCAACTTTGAGGACACGGCCGGCGCGGCAACGGGTGCGCTCTTTCCCTCCGGCCACGTGTGGGACAGGGTGGCCGGAGTGGACGTGACCTGCGTGGACAACGGCATGCCGAGCGTCCTGATGCGCGCAACGGACCTCGGCGTCACCGGAAGCGAATCACCTGAAGACCTCGAAGCGGACGCCGCCCTGGCCGAGCGTCTCGCCGCGCTTCGCCTGGCGGCAGCCGAGCTGATGGGCATGGGCGATGTCACCGGCGCCACCGTGCCGAAACTGGTGCTGCTGGCCGCGCCGCGTGCCGGTGGTGCGATCGCCACCCGGAGTTTTCTGCCGGTGCGGGTGCACACCTCGATCGGGGTGCTCGGCGCCCTCACGGTGGGCGCCGGAGTCCTGGCCGAGGGATCCGTGGGCCATGACCTCGCCGTACTGCCGACCGCGGGAAGGCCCTTCCGGATTGAGCATCCAACCGGCCACTTCGATGTTGAGGTCGGGGTGGAAAGGGCCGGCGCCGGCTTCAGGGTCACCCGTTCGGCCGCCCTTCGCACGGCCCGGAAAATCTTCGACGGACGCGTTTTCCCGCGCCCGCGTCTCTGATACCCACCCCGAGAGAGGACAAGTCCATGACCGAGTTCACCTCGTTCGACGTCGCCCACCTGGGGAACGTGGAGCTGCTGACGCCCACCTTCGAGAAGAGCCTGTGGTTCTTCCGTGACCTGCTGGCCATGCGGGTCGTGGCGGAATCCGGAGAGGCCGGGACGTCCGGGTCCGGGAACCGATCGGTATATCTGCGCACGTGGGATGAATACCAGCTCTACACGGTGAAGCTCACTGAAGCGGCAGACGCCGGCGTGGGGCGGACATCGTTCCGGACCACCAGCCAGGAGGCTCTTGAGCGCAGGGTCGCGGCAATCGAGGCGACCGGACTGGGCGTGGGCTGGATTGACGGGGAGGTGGGTACCGGTCCCACGTACGCGTTCCGCGACCCTGACGGGCATGATCTGGCGATCTACTACGAAACCGAGCGTTACGTAGCCACCGATGACAAACCGGCGCTGAAGAACCAGGCCTCCGCGTTCCCCGGCCGCGGCGTCAATGCCCGCAGGCTGGACCACATCAATTTCCTGGCCAAGGACGTGGTGGCCAACGGCGAGTTCGTCGCCTCGGCACTGCGGGGACGCGAAAGTGAGCGGATCAAGCTCGACGACGGCGGGTACGCCGCGTGGTGGTTCCACTTCAACAACAAGTCCTACGACATTGTCTACTCGGATGACTGGCTCAAGCACGGCAACCGGCTCCATCACGTCGCCTTCGCCCCGGACACCCGGGAGGACATCCTGAAGGCGGCGGACATCTTCCTGGAGAACGGCATCCACATCGAGTCGGGGCCGCACAAACATGCCATCAACCAGACCTTCTTCCTGTACGTCTGGGAGCCTGGCGGGAACCGGATTGAACTCGCCAACGCCGGCGCCCGGCTCCTGCTGGACCCCGATTCGCCCGTGGTGGAGTGGACCCAGGAGGAACGCAAGAAAGGCCAGGCCTGGGGCATGAAGACCATCGAAACGTTCCATACTCATGGAACCCCGAACGTCCAGTGACCACAATGAAGTTATCCGGCAATACTGCACAGAGAGGTGCTTAAGCCATGACCGACACAATGAACACAGCGGCCCCGGTAGCAACGGGGCTCTTTATCGGGGGCGCGGAACGGCAGGCCGCCGGGACCCTGGAAGTCGCGGATCCAGGCAAGCCGGGTCTCATCGTTGGACACGCGGCAGCGGCCGGGCCCGGCGACGTCGACGATGCGATCGCGGCCGCAAAGGCGGCCTATCCTTCCTGGTCCGCGCTCAGCGCGAGGGAACGTGCCGAGCAGATGCGCGTGGCGTTGGAGGGCATCGCCGATTTTCGCGATGAGGATGCCGCCATCCTTTCGCAGGAGAACGGAAAGATCCGGATGGAGGCCTGGGTGGACTCCCTCGTCTTCGAGATCCGCTGGAACCTTGCCCTCGCGCTGGCCGACGACGTGGACGCGACCAAGGTGCTCCCGCCGGCACCCGGGATTCCCGTCTCCACCACCGTCGCGTATCAGCCGCTCGGCGTCGTAACCATCATCGTGCCGTTCAACTGGCCCATCGCCATACTCGCGGCGTCCCTGCCGCACGCACTCCTCGCCGGGAACACCGCGATTGTGAAGCCGCCGCCCACCACGCCGCTTGCCACCACCCGTGTGGTCCAGAGGATTGCCGAGAAGCTGCCGGCGGGAGTGTTGAACGTCGTCACCGGCAAGGACGCTGACATGTCCGCCCTGATTACCAGCCCGGATGTGGCCAAGGTCTGCTTCACGGGCAGTGTGGCGGGCGGCAAACGGATCATGGAAATGGCATCGAAGTCGCTGACCCGGGTAACGCTGGAGCTCGGCGGAAACGACCCCGCCGTCGTCCTCGAGGACGCGGTCCTGGACGACACGCACCTGGACCGCCTGTACGCCGCGGTCTTCGACACCACCGGGCAAATCTGCATGAATGCCAAGCGGATCTACGTCCACCGCTCCCGTCTGGACGAGATGGTCCGCGGACTCTCGGAGCGGCTGGACCGGGCGGTCATCGGTTACGGCCTGGCGGAGGGCACCACGATGGGCCCGCTGCACTCTCCGGCCCAGAAGGCGTTCGTCAGCGAGATCATCGAGGAGGCGAAGGCGGCAGGCGCAGACGTCCGGGAGTTCGGGACGCTGCCAACCGATCCGGAGCTGGCAGGCGGCAACTTCCTGCGCCCCGCCCTCGTGATCGACCCCGACCCGTCACTGCGCGTTGTCACCCAGGAGCAGTTTGGCCCGGTCATCCCGCTCATCCCGTTCGACAACGAGGACGAGGCCATCCGGGCAGCGAACGATTCGTGGTCAGGGCTTTGCGGCTCGGTGTGGACGGCCGATCCGGACAAGGCCAACCGGGTGGGCGGGCGGCTGGTCTGCGGCTACGTCTGGGTCAACGATCACGGCGCCACCCGGCTGGACCTGCGGGCGCCCTTTGGCGGGATGAAGCAGTCCGGCATGGGCCGTGAACAGGGAATCGAGGGCGTCCGTGCGTTCCAGGACACCCGTTCCATCGCCCACCTCGAGCCCGAAGGCCCGCCCGCAGGGCCCCCGGCGGGCTAGTTCCGGAAGCATCCCAGGCCCCCACCACTTTACCTATATACATTCCCTATGTGCATAGGTAAAGTGGTGGGCAGGCGCACTGTCGCGCCCCGCCGAAAGGATTTGCGATCGTGACCAAAATCTCGCACGCGACCAACCGTGCAGCATCGCTCGAACTCATGAAGGATTTTTCCCTTGAGATGACCGGGAAGGACATCCCGGCGCTCATCGAGGCCAGGCCCCTCATCCCCCTCGGGACGAGGATCAACGTGACCTTCCTCGGCAACGAAGACCTGGACATGCGTGTGGCCGCGGCGAAGGCAGTCCGCGAACTCGGGTTCGTGCCCGTCCCGCATATCTCGGCCCGCCGCCTGAAGTCCCGGCAGCAGCTTGAGGAGTTCCTCGGCCGCCTGCAGGAAGTGGACGCCACCGGACACGTGTTCGTCATCGGCGGCGATCCCACCCGGCCTGAAGGTCCTTACCCGGATTCGCTGGCCGTGATCAACAGCGGAATCCTGCAGCAGTTCGGGGTCCGCGAAGTCGGGATCGCCGGCTACCCCGAAGGCCACCCGGACATCTCCACGGACACCCTGTGGCGGGCCCTGGAAGAGAAGTCCGCCGCCCTCGAGGAGCACGGCTTCGACCCTCTGATCGTGACCCAGTTCGCCTTCGACAGCGCTCCCGTTGCCGGGTGGGTCGACGCCGTCCGGGCCAGGGGCATCAAGGCGCCCATCCGCATCGGCACCCCCGGACCGGCCGGGGTCAAGCGGCTCCTGGGCTTCGCACGCCGCTTCGGCATCGGCGCGAATGCCATGATCGTTAAGAAATACGGCTTCTCCCTCACCAACCTGATGGGGGTTGCGGGACCGGACAACTTCGTCAACGACCTTGCCGCCGTGCTTGCCGAACACGCCGCGGGCCCCGGGCTGGGCGGACAGATCGGACTGCATTTTTACACCTTCGGAGGCCTCGCGGAAACCGCGGGCTGGGTCCGCCGGTTCAACCCCGGTGAGGAGTGAGGCGGCAGCAGTGGCTGTACACACCGAGGCCAAACGTGACCAGGCCTGCCTGATAGTCCACGGGCCGGACCAGCCGGGAATCGTTGCGGCGGTCGCCGCACTGGTCACCCGCAACAACGGAAACATCATCTCGCTCGACCAGTATTCGTCCGATCCCACGGGCGGCGACTTCTTTCAGCGGGTGGTGTTCTCCCGGCCCGACCTCGCGGTGGCAATGCCCGGGATAAAGGATGATCTGGAGAAAACCCTGAACCCGCTGGGAATGGCCTGGAAGCTCACCGACCAATCCGTGCCCAAGCGCATGGCCATCCTGGTCTCGACGTCCGATCACTGCCTGCTCGAGCTGCTCTGGCGGCACCGCCGGGGCGAGCTGCCGGTGACCATCCCGATGGTGATCTCCAACCACACCAATACCGCTGAAGATGTCCGCTCCTTCGGGGTGCCCTTCTTCCACGTGCCCTCGGGCGACGCCGACAAGTCACACCCGGAGTCCGAGATCCTGAAGCTGCTTGCGGGCAATGTGGATTTTGTGGTGCTTGCCCGCTACATGCAGATCCTGTCGCCGGATTTCCTCGACCGGGCCGGGGTGCCGCTGATCAACATCCATCACTCCTTCCTGCCGGCGTTCATCGGCGCGGCCCCGTACCGGAAGGCGAAGCAGCGGGGCGTAAAACTGATCGGCGCCACCGCGCACTACGTGACCAGGGACCTCGATGAGGGCCCCATCATCGAACAGGATGTGGCCCGCGTGAGCCACGCCCACTCGGCCACCGATCTTCAGGCCCGCGGAGCATACGTCGAGCGGGCCGTGCTCTCGCGGGCCGTGCAGTGGCACGCCGAAGACCGTGTCATCCGGCACGGCAACCAGACCATCGTTTTCTGATCCCCGGCCGGCGGATCAGCCTGACCAAACAAAACCGACCATCGACACAGATAAATCGACACAGATAAGAGGTTCATCGTGGCACCCAGGAATCTGCAGGAAGTACTCGATTCATCCCGCGGCGCAGTTGACCTGCTCCGCAACTCCCAGATCGGCTCCTACATCTACCCGGTGGTCCCGGCCGACTTCCAGAACTGGATCAAGGAGCAGACCGCCTGGCGCCAGACTGCAGTGCTGTATGACCAGTCGCACCACATGGACAACCTGTTCATGAAGGGCTCGGACGCCATCAAGCTCATCTCATCCACGGCAATCAATTCCACTGCCGTGTTCCCCGTCAATAAGGCCAAGCAGTATGTGCCCACCACTGCGTCCGGACACGTGATCGGCGACGGCATCCTGTTCCGCGAAGGTGAGGACGAGTACGTCTACGTGGGGCGCGCGCCGGCGGCGAACTGGCTGCTCTACCACGGCGAAACGGGCGGCTACGGGAACCTTGATATCACGGTGGACCGGCGTTCGCCGTCCCGGCCGTACGGCGAGAAGGTCACCCGCCAGTACTACCGGTTCCAGATCCAGGGACCGAACGCCTGGCAGGTGATCGAAAAGCTGAACGGCGGCCCGCTCGAGCAGCTCAAATTCTTCAACATGTCCACCATGACAATCGCAGGCACCACCGTGCGCACCCTCCGCCACGGCATGGCCGGGGCGCCGGGCCTTGAAGTCTGGGGTCCGTATGCTGACCATGGCCGCATCCGTGACGCGATCGTCGAGGCCGGTGCCGAGTTCGGGCTGGTCCCCGTCGGATCCCGCGCCTATCCTTCCAACACTTTGGAGTCCGGCTGGATCCCTTCGCCGTTGCCGGCCATCTACAGCGGCGAGGCCGAGCGCGGCTACCGGGAATGGCTTCCCGCCGACGGCTACGAGGCTACCGGGACGCTCGCGGGGTCCTTCGTGTCGGGGAACATCGAGGATTACTACCTCACCCCCTGGGAGCTCGGCTACGGCTCGTTCGTGAAGTTTGACCATGACTTCATCGGCCGTGACGCACTGGAAAAGATGGACGTGGCCGCCCAGCGCAAGAAGGTCACGCTCGCCTGGGACGGCGGGGATGTGACCTCGATTTTCGCGTCGCTCTTCAACGTTGAAGGACCCAGCTACAAGTTCTTTGACCTGCCGCTGGCAAATTACGGATCCGCGAACTACGACTCCGTGGTCGACGCGGACGGCACCGTCGTCGGATACTCCATGTTCACCGGCTACAGCGCCAACGAACGGCGGGCCCTCTCGCTGGCCACCATCGATCCCGACGTGCCCGAAGGGACCGAACTGAAGGTGGTGTGGGGCGAGCCGGACGGCGGAACGTCCAAGGCCGCCGTCGAACCCCACGTCCAAACGGAAGTGCGGGCAGTGGTCAGCCCGGTGCCATACTCTTCAGTGGCACGCGCCACGTACCACGGCGGCTGGCGCACCAACTACAAGTCAGCCTAGGCTGGAAGCCGTGCTGTCAGGGGCGGGTCCGTCCCTGACAGCAACGGCCACCGAAGGGATCCTCCATGAGCCTGCGATACGCGCTTCTTGCGCTGCTTCGAGTGGGGCCGCTCTCAGGATATGAACTGCAGAAACAGTTCTCCCTGTCGGTGGGTCACGTGTGGCATGCGCCGGACTCCCAGATTTATCCCGAGCTGCGCAAGATGGAGGCCGAGCACCTCATCGAGGGCGAAGAACAGCCGCGGGGCCAGCGCGCCACCCGGCGGGTTTACCACGTGACGGATGCCGGCGAGCAGGCGTTCCTCACCTGGATGCACACGCCGCTGGAGTACGCGCGGGTCCGCGATCCTGCCCACCTCCGGGCCGCGTACCTTGAGGCCGCCGCCCCGGACGCCGCCCGCGATTTTTTCCGTGCCCACATCAATCAGTGGGAACGTGAACTGGCGCAGTGGGAGGGCGAACTCCTACGGATCGATGAGGTCGCCAACCCGATGCTGGTGCGGCGCCTGGCGGTCACCGAACCGGAGGACCGTGAACGGACCATCGCCTTCAAACGGTTCACCTACGAAGGCCTGGTGGACAGGGCCCGGGGCGAGATCTCCTGGGCCAAACGCGGTCTCCGGCTCATCGACGAACTGCAACACGCAGGCAGCGGAGTCCGGTCTGACCCGAACTCCGCCCACGTCTGATCCCTGCCTTCCCCGCAGTTACCCGAAGTTCTCAGCAGTGGCGTAGCCCTTGCCGTTGTACTTTTGCACGAGCACCGAGGAGACGGCCGGCTGGCCATCGGTAGTGGTGTCCACCGCGGTTCCTTCGAGCATCAGCGGCGCCTTCAGGCCCTTGATGTTCCGCAGCGAGGTCATAAAGCTGTCGCGGGTGGGCTCCTTCATATCCTTGAAGGCCTGCTCCAGCGTGGCTCCCACCATGTAGCTCCACATGCAGTGCGGGAACGCCGGCACGTCGGGGTAGTTGCCGTACTGCTTGAGGTCCGCAAGGAATTTGACGACGTCGGGGTCCTTGGCGAACGTCGGGCTCTGCGGGGCTTTCGCGAACGACACCGTGTAAACGCCCGGGTAGGCGCCGGCACCGCCCGGTTCCAGGATCGCCGTCGGGCTTGAGGTGTTGGAGGGAAGGAACCAGCTCGGCTTCCACCCGATTTGCTGCGCCTTCTGCAGCGAAGCGATCATCAGTGGGGTGATCGACATGGCGTTGAAGAAGACGTCCGCGCCCGACGACGCCAGCTGGGTGAGCTGGGCATCCACGGATGTATCGGTGGCCTCATAAGTCTGTTCCCCGACAACGGAGATATTGGCGGCACCCTTGGTGGCTTCCTTAAAGCCCGCTACGTAGCCCTTGCCGTAATCGTCGTTCTGCGACAGGATGGCCACTTTGTGCTGTCCCTTCGACTGGGCCAGCAGTTTGCCGAACGCCGCACCCTCATTCTGGTAGATCGGCACAAACCCGAGTTGCCAGGGGCTTTGCTTCCGGTCGCTGAACAGCGGGTCGCCGGTCATCACGAGCACCTGCGGGACCTTGGCGCTGATGGCGGCGTCACGGAAGGCCCGGTTGGTCGGAGTGCCAAGGCCGGCCGTCACGGCGAAGACGTTGTCGGACACCATTTGCTGGAAGTTCGCCAAAGACTTCTGCGGATCGTAGCCGTCGTCGTACGCCTTGATGTTGACCGTCCGCGTCTTACCGTCGCCGAACTTCACGCCGCCGGCGGCATTCACGGAGCCGAAGTAGGCGGTAACGCCTGCCACGGTGCAGGTACCCGGCCCCGCCGTCGCGCCGCTGAGCGGAGTGGTGACGCCGAGCGTGATTGCAGTGTCCGTGACTCCCGGAGCCGCTTGTGCGCCGCCGCCCTCCCCCGGCGCCGTGCGGGTGCACCCGGTAAGGGAAAGCGCGGCGATCGATACCATCGCGACGACGCCGAGGACCCCGCCTGACTTTTTTCTCAGTTTCATGATCGATCTTGCCTCTCAGTTGGTTCGAGTTCCTCCGGGGCCGCCTCCGTGACTGGCCGGGGCGGCGAAGCGGTCTTGGGGGGGATCGGTCCCCGGGATGGATCGGGTACTGCCCCGGCGGGTGAGCCTGCGGATCACCCGTGGCAGGCTGACCAGCCCTTCGGGCAACAGGAACAGCACGGCGAGGAGGATGGCGCCCTGGCTGAGCGTGGTGAAGCTTGGGTCAATGGCGTTGGTGAGCTGCGGAACGAAGACGTAGTAGGCCCCGCCGATCAGCGAACCGACGATGCTTCCCGCGCCGCCGATCACCATCGCCGCAACAAGGCTGATGGAGTGGCCGAAGCTGAGGGTTTCCGGTGAGGTGTACTGCACGGCTGCCAGATACAGGAAACCGCTCGCCCCGCCATAGATGGAAGCGATGGTGAATGCCAGTACCTTGGTGCGGTACGGCGAGACTCCCATTGACGCGGCCACGGCTTCGTTTTCGCGCACGACGCCGAAGGCCCGGCCGTATTTGCCACGCACCAGGTTGCGGGCCAACAGGAAGGCGATGACGGTCACCAGAAGGATGATGTAGAACTGCCACTGGTCGCTGTAGAGGCCCGACCAGTCGGGGGCGTCCGAAAAGCGGGCGGAGATGCCCTGGGAGCCGCCGGTGAATTCCTCAAGCCGCTTGGCCAGCGGGACACCGACGATGGGCAGCGCGATGGTGACCATCGCAATCGCGAGGCCGCCCAGCCGGGCGGCCGCCAGGGCCACCAGCAGCCCGACGATGCCGGCGATGGCACAGGCAGCCAGGAAGACAAGGACGATGTTCCATCCCTGGTTGACGCCGTAGGCGGTGACGTAGGCGCCCAGCCCGACGAAGAAAATCTGTCCGAGGTTGACCTGGCCGGTGTAGCCCATGACGATGTTCAGTCCCAGTACCGCGACAGCGTAGACACCGATGCGCACCAGCGTCTGGTTGGCGAACGGCGGAAGGAAAAGCGGGGCGGCAAGCAACACCACCGCAACCAGCGCGATGAGGGCGGTGCGGCCGAATTTGTTGCGAACAAGGGAAGAAGGGTTGCTCATCAGACCCGCACCACGACTTTTCGCCCGAACAGGCCTTGGGGACGGAGGATGAGGATGATAAAGATCAGTGCAAAAGGCACCGCGATTTTGAGGTCGTGCCCCACGAGGGGTACGTAGACGGCGACGAGGTTCTCCAGCACGCCGATGGCAGAAGCGGCCACCACGCAGCCGATCGGGCTGCTCAGGCCCCCGAGGATGACAGCGGCGAGCGCGTAGACGAGCGCGGTGTCCAGCATGCCCGGCGTCAGGGTCAGCTGCGGGGCCACCAGCACGCCGGCAATGCAGCCAAGGGCGGCTGCGAGGCCCCAGCCGATCATCAGGAGCCGTCCTACTGGAAGACCGGAGAACGCCGCGGAGCCGGGATTGTCGGCGACTGCCCGGAGCGCGAGCCCCAGCTTGGTGCGGAGGAAGAGCACCTGGAGCACCCCCATGATGACGAGGATGGTCACGGTGGTGGCAAGTGACCGGACGCTTACCACCGCGCCGAGGATGTCCACGCTGGTCAGCGGGAAAAGTGACGGGAAGGGAAGGTTGTTGTAGCTCCAGAGAACTGCGGCGATGCCCGTGACCAGGGTCAGGAGGCCAATGGTCACCACCACGGCCGTGTCAGGGTCCCCCCGTTCGAACCGGCGGACCAGGAAGCGTTCCACCAGGGCGCCGATGAAGAACGAAATCACCAGCGCAAGGAGGATCGCCACAATGAGCGGCAGTCCCACCCGCACAAAGGCGTAGGCAATATAGGCGGAGAAGACAGCCATGCCGCCCTGGGCGAAGTTGATCAGGCCGGTTGCCTGGTTAACCAGCACGATGGCCAGGGCCAGGGCAGCGTAGACAGAGCCGGTGGCCAGGCCGTCCACTACGAGCTGGATGAAGGTTCCCATGGTTCAGCCCCCCAGGTAGGCGCGGCGGATCTCGTCCATGCCCTTGAGTTCGGCCGAGGAACCGGTCAGTACGTTGCGGCCGGTTTCCAGCACGGTGGCCGTGTCCACAAGCGAGAAGGCCAGGTTGGCATTCTGCTCTACCACCACCATGGCGATTCCCGAGTCAAGACGCAGCCGGCGGATGGCCTCATAGACCGTCTTCGCCGTGCTTGGCGCCAGCCCGAGGGATGCTTCGTCAAGAAGCAACAGCTTGGGTTTGGCCATGAACGCGCGCGCCACGGCGAGCATCTGCTGCTCGCCCCCGGAAAGCGCCGCAGCCCGCGAACCGATGCGGTCCCGGAGCTGAGGGAACAGATCGAGGCAATAGTCGACGTCGGCGGCGATCTTCTGCTTCCCCTTGCGGAGGTAGGCGCCCACCATCAGGTTTTCCCGCACCGACAGCTGGCCGAGTGTTCCGCGGCCTTCCGGCACATGGGCGATCCCCAGGGCGGCGACCTGGTCGGGGCGGAAGCCGCGGATATCCCGGCCGTCGAAGGTGATCCGTCCGCCCGTCCGCACCGTGCCGCTGATGGCGCGCAGCGTGGTGGTCTTGCCCGCTCCGTTCGCGCCGAGGATACCGACAGATCCACCCTCGGGCACGCTGAGGGAGACTCCGTCCAGGACCTGCACAGGCCCGTAGGATGCAGTCACGTCGGAGAGTTCAAGCAGCGTCATCCGCTGCGTCCTTCCCGATGTAGGCCTCGATGACGCGGGGGTCCGACTGCGCCTGGGCCGCGGTGCCCTCCATCAGCTTGCGGCCGTGATCCAGGACCACCACCTGATCGGTGAGAGCCGAGATGAGTCCCATGTGGTGCTCGACAATGACAATGGTGATGTCCTGCTCATCCCGGACACGCTTCACGGTGCTGATGAGTTGCTCTACCTCCGCGTGCGAGAGGCCAGCCGCCGGCTCATCAAGAAGCAACAGCGAGGGTTTGGAGAGCAGGGCCCGCCATAACTCGATGCCCTTATGGAGCCCGTGGGAAAGTTCATCGGCGGGCTTGCCGGCTGCCCAGCCGAGTCCGGCACGATCCAGGAGTTCGAGCGCTTCCGAGCGCATTTCGTCCTCAGCGCGTGCAGTGAAGGGCAGCCTCAATGCCCATGGGAGAGGGCCGCCCGGAAGCCGCGTGTGGCCGCCGAGCAGAACGTTCTCAAGGACCGTGGAGTGCAGCTGGAGGGCAGGATGCTGAAAAGTCCGCGCCAGCCCCAGGCGCGACAGCCGGGACGGGGCGCTGCCGAGGACTTCAGTGCCGTCAATGGTGATGGAACCCGAGCTTGGCTTGTAATGGCCACTGATGCAATTGAAGAGGGAGGTCTTGCCGGCGCCGTTGGGGCCCACGAGGCCGAAGATGACGCCCGGCGCCACGTTCATGCTGACGTCCTGCAGCACCTTGACCCCGCCGAAGTGGAGGTTGACGTCCGTGAGGCTCAGGCTTGCGGCCACCCTCCACCTTCCTGTCGCATCGTTGCCCGGGATGGACGCGTCCGTCACGTCCGCACGACACCGACGGTACGGATCGAAAACGAAATTGTCAACGATTTTGGAACGAGTTTGGTTTCCCCTTGACCGGGTGGAAGGAAGTCCCCGGCGGGGTGGAACAGAATGCCGCCCGGTTGACCCCTACGGGCGCCTAACCACCGGCCACGGACTGGATGACCAGCACCTCCTCGCCCGGAGCCACTTCGGTGTCCAGGCCACGGAGGCGCCGCACTTCGTCGCCGTTTACGTAAATGTTCACAAAGCGGCGCAGGGCACCGGTTTCGTCCCGAAGCCGCCGGGCGAGGACCGGATAGTTTCCAGTCACCCGTTCGAGCAACTCCCCCACCGTCATGGAGCCCTCGGCGGGGGCGGTCAGGATGGACTGTCCGCCGGCCAGCGGGTGGAGGACGCTGGGCAGCAGCACCCTGATCTCAGGCATCCTGACCTCAGGCACCCTGGGCAGCTGCCGTTTCCTGAACCGGAAGGGCACCAGGGATCCTGGCCGCGCGGACGCACAGGACGTCCGGCAGGTGCGATGCCACCTCGGTGAACGTTTCGCCTTCATCAGCGCTGGCGTAGACCGTCCCGCCGCGTGTCCCGAAATAAACGCCGGCCGGTTCAGCGGAATCCACCGAGGCGGCGTCCCGCAGCACGCTGTTGTATTCGTGGGCGGGCAGCCCGGAATCCAGGCGTTTCCACGTGGCGCCGGCGTCGTCCGTCCGGTGGACCGCAAGCTTGCCCTCCGGCGGGATCCGCTCGCCGTCGGCCTTCAACGGCACCACCCAGGCGGTTCCTTCCCGGCGGGGGTGCGTCAGCATCACAAAGCCGAAGTCGGCCGGAAGCCCTTCGGCGATGGAGTTCCAGTTTTCGCCGTTATCGTCGGTGCGGTACACACCGTGATGGTTCTGAGCGTAGAGGCGGCCTTCGACGGCGGCATCCGCCGCGATCTTGTGCACGCACTGACCAAATTCCGGGTTGGGATCCGGCATGAAGTAGGCCGAGATCCCCTTATTGCGGGGCTCCCAGGAGGTGCCGCCGTCGAGCGAGCGGTACACGCCTCCCGTGCTCATGGCGACATGGACCGTGTCCCCTGCAGGATTGACAAGGATGGAGTGTGCGGCGGCGCCGCCGTAGCCGGCACCCCACTCGCTGCGGTGGGGATGGTCCCAGAGCCCGCGATTAAGCTCGAAGTGCTCGCCGCCGTCGGTGGATTTCCACACCGAAATGGGCTCGGCCCCTGCCCAGACCACGCCGGGCCGGGCCTCCGCGTCCGGATAGATCTGCCAGATCCGTTCCACGGCCGCGCCGGCATCTTCTGGAAAGGTGATGGCACCCTTTTCGGGTTCGGACCACGTGGCACCAAGGTCATCGGAGTGAGCCACCGTGGGGCCCCAGTGCTCGGATCTGACGCCCACCATGATCCGGGTCCTGCCGGCCCGGGTGTCTATGCCGATGCTGGGTATTTCGCTCATCAGGAAGTGCGGACCGGAGAAGGACCAGCGCTGCCGGTCCGGGCTCGTGGCCAGCCAGAGGCCTTTTTTGGTGCCGATCGCCAGGACAAAACTCTCTGCGGTTGCCATGCACCCCATGCAACCATCCCGGCCGGAAGGCCGCAACGGTTTTCCCGGCTATGTGGAATAACCCGGCCGGCGCGGGGAACGGTCAGTCGACAAATTCGGACTGCGTCTCGATGAAATCCCAGTCCGCCGCGGTGAGGACCTCCACGGGATTCCCGGGATGCGGTCCGCCCGCTTCGGCGATGCCCTGCAGGACCGGCAGCGGCAATTCCCCCGCCCGCAGGTTTTCCCGCAGCCATTCCTTGGTGTCGAGGTTTACGTCCAGCCACCACATGTAAATTTCCATGCCCCGTCACGCACCTTTCCTATGCATCAACGGTAGGCGCGGGCAAGTCGCCGTTCAAGGGTCCGTGCGCACCGCACTGCACCCGGTAGTGTGCTGTCATTTTCGGGTAGGGGCAGGTATCGCCGCAGGTCAACCGCCCCTTAAGTCGAGTACCCGCTACTCAGGACCCGTCCCCGCCCGGAGCCCTAGCCTGACATCACAAGCAAGCTGACCATGCATCTGGGGAACAAGGAAGCTGCCGCTCCCCCGTCATGACCAGCTTCACTACAGTCTGGGGAAAAAATCATGAACCGAGCCCTACCAATCTTGGGGGTCGCAGGGCTGGCACTGCTCACCGTCTCCGCACCGGCCTTTGCCGGCACAGACGACAACGCCAAAAAGGTCCTCGTCTGCCATGCCACAAGCAGTGCCACCAACCCCTACGTAGCCACCTTCATCAGCATTAACGCCCTGAGCAGCCACAGGCTCGAAACGGCAGACATCGTGGCGCCCAATTCCGTGCTGACGGACGGCCATAACTGGACGACTGCAGGAATGGCCAACTTTGCCAAGTACTGCACAGCCACCGCGCCCGTTGAGGAGAAGCCACCTGCGGAGGAACAGCCGCCGGCCGAACAACCACCCACCGAAGAAGAGCCGCCGGCCGAACAACCACCCACGGAGGAACACCCGCCGGCCGACCAGCCTCCCACAGAGGAACACCCGCCGGCCGACCAGCCTCCCACAGAGGAACACCCGCCGGCCGACCAGCCTCCCACAGAGGAACAGCCGCCGGCCGACCAGCCTCCCACAGAGGAACAGCCGCCGGTGGTACCGGAAACCCCGGTCACGCCCGCCCCGGCCGCGGAAAAGCCTGCGGGCCAGGCGGCCGTCCCTCAGCGTGCGGTCGCCAAGGTACCGGCGGCTGTTGTCAGCCGCGGCACCAATCAGGGCTACAACGCGCAGACGTCCGTCACCGGAACCGGCGGAAGCACCACCTGGCTGGCCGGGCTGGGCGTCCTGCTTGGTGCGGGGGCCGTGGTCTCGGTCCGGCGCAAGTCCCGCACCGAATCGCCGACGGCGGGCTGACCCGCCCGGGTCTCCAGCCATACCGGTGAGGGCGCCCAGCCAGTCCCGGCGGGGCGCCCTCACCGCATTCCCCCATCAGCCTCACCCAGCACCAGCACCGATCAACACCAGCACCGGCCAGCGGCGCGGAAAGGGCCCCATGTCGAAGCAGCCCGCCAGGCACACCGCCCGCGGACGCGTGGTGCGCGGGTCCCGTTGGAACCGCCTGAACAGGGGGGACCTGGCTATTCTCCTGTGCGGTGTCCTGGGTTTCCTGTCGCTGACATTCGGCGGCCCGTTACTTAGCCCGCCGGACGTCGGCAACCACGGGGGGTCCGGCGTCCGCGCGGCCGAAATTGCGGCACCTTCGGTAGCGCCGCCGTCGTCCGTTCCCATGCCCTCACAACCCGCGGAACAGGCGCCCACGGCGGCACCCTTGTCCGTCGCCCCGTCAGCGACGCCCGACGCCGGGCCGGTGCTGCCCGATGCTTCCGCACCCCTGCGGGTCCGGTACCAGGCGGCGGCCATTGACACCGAGGTCCATCCGCTCGAACCGGATGCCGCCGCGGCTGCCAGCCGGACTGTTGTGCCCCCGTCCACCATGGACGGCTACTGGCTGACACCTTTCGGAGTTCCGGGCAGCGGCTCCGGCAATACCACGTACATCATCGGGCACAGCTGGGAGGACCGGGATGCCCCGTTCAACCACCTCAGCTCCCGGGCAAACACAGGAGACGGGTTCGACGTCGTCACGGCCACCGGCACCATCCGCTACCGCGTTGACTCTGTCACCACCTACCTCAAGGCCAGCCTCAAGGACAGCCCCATCTGGGACATGGTGCCCAATCGCGTTGTGCTGATCAGCTGCTACACCGAGGATCCCTGGGGGAAGAACGTGGTGGTTTCGGCCTCTCCTGCGGCCGGCTGACTGGCTGGCGACGACGGGGTACACGCCGGCCCGCAGTCGACCAGTCCGAACTCCCGGCCCTGTTCAAGGACCGCCGTCCGGCACAAAATGGGGTTATGACTCCCGAACCCTTCAGTGGACCGCCCCCGCTCCTGGTGGGGGTACTGCCCAACCAGCACCCGGAAGTACTGACCACCGCAGCGAACCTTGCGGCACGGCTTTCGGTGCCTTTGCTGTGCGCCTATGTTGACGAAGCCAGCTACCTGGTGGAGTGGGATCCCGCCCGGTCGGCGCACCGCCTCTCACTCCATCCCGGGGAGGACGACGACGACGTCCGGGCTGTGACCACAGGCATTAAGGCCGACATTGAACGCAGCGTGGCACACAGCAGGGCAAACGGCGTGCAGGTGGAATGGACACTGCGAACCCTCACGGGCGACCCCGCGCGCGCCCTCGCCCGCCTCGCCGCCGAAACCAACGCGCCCATGATCATCGTGGGCACCTCGGAACGCGGCCTGTCCCACCGGATTTCCGAGATGCTTAACGGCTCCATAGGACTCTGGCTGACCCATCACCAAAGCCGGCCCGTGCTGGTTGTCCCCTACCGCCGGGCGGCACGCGAGGACCGTGAATAGCGTGTTGAAGCGGCCTAGAAAATAAAGCGAAAGTAGTTATTCGAGGTGGTGGCGGACAGCCATACTGGCAAGTAAGCTGAACCGAGCAGAGAGATCCGGCCAGGGGGCCGGACAGATCTGCCCAAAGGCTGCTCCGGAGTGCGTATCCCCCAATAACGCACTCCGGAGCTTTTTTGTGTCCGAAACTGAGGAACTCATACCCCCATCGGGTACTTGTGGCATACCCCCTTGGGGTATAGGTTGGACTCATGGAATCTTCCCAGGCAACCGTCCCCTTGCAGGCTGATGCCCAGCCCGCGCCGCCGCATGGCTACACCGCCAACAAGGACGCCTATTTGCGAAGGCTCAAGCGGATCGAGGGGCAAGTCCGCGGCATTGCCCGGATGGTGGACGAGGACAAATACTGCATCGACATCCTGACTCAGGTTTCCGCTGTCACCAAGGCGCTGCACGCCGTCAGCCTGGGCCTTGTCGAGGAACACATCGGCCACTGCGTCGTGGGCGCGGCCGCCGAACCCGACCCTGGCTTGCGGGCTGAAGCGATCGACGCCAAGGTCAAGGAGGCAGCGGAAGCAATCGGCCGCCTCCTGCGGTGACCCTCCAGCCACCGCCCAACCAGACACACCCAACCCGGGGCCAGGCCAACCTGCCGGGCCCCCTTTAAAGGAGCAACCATGAGCACCGTCTCCACCACTGTCAGCGTGTCCGGCATGACCTGCGGCCACTGCATTTCCTCCGTCACCGAAGAAATTGAATCCCTCGCCGGTGTTGAAGAGGTCGCCGTGGACCTCAACGCCGGGGGCATCTCCACTGTCACCATTACCTCCAGCCAGGAATTGTCGCCGGCCGAGATCGGCGAAGCGGTGGCCGAAGCCGGCTACCTGGTTGTGGCAAACGAAGCGTAACTACTCAGAAGGCGGGCCACGCACCGTGCACACAGAGGACTTAATGAGCCAAGCGGGCAACCGGGTGGTTGAACTGGACATCGAGGGCATGACCTGTGCCTCGTGCGTGAACCGCGTGGAACGGAAACTCCGCAAGCTAGACGGCGTGGAAGCCTCCGTGAACCTCCCCCTGGAATCCGCCCACGTCACGGTTCCGGCAGGCATCACGGACCAGCAGATCGTGGACACCGTGAACGCCACAGGCTACAAAGCCACCCTCCGCCAGCCCCCCGCCCCCACTCACCAAGATCCGCACGATCTGGGTGGTCACGGTGGTCACGGTGGTCCGGAAGACGGGTACACCAGTTCCCCGGATGGCCAGAGCACCGACTCCGGTGACATGCGGAAGCGTGCGTCTGAGGGAGGAACGACCGAGCACGCGGAGCATGTGGCCGAAGGCGGTGCGCAACGGGACCATGGGGCCAATGGAGGAGCCGCTGCCAAACTCAGGCCGCGGCTGATTGTGGCGGCAGTCCTGACGGTTCCGGTGTTCCTGATCTCGATGGTCCCGGCCCTGCAGTTCCCGAACTGGGGCTGGGTGGCGGGAGTGCTGGCCCTTCCCGTGGTGAGCTGGGCGGCCTGGCCGTTCCACCGCGCCGCCGCCGTCAACGCACGCCATTTTGCCTCCACCATGGACACCCTCGTCTCCATCGGGGTCGCGGCCGCGTACCTTTTCAGCGTCTGGCAGCTGGCGCTTGACCCTCGCCTGACTGAGCACCCTGGCATGGAAGGCATGGAATCCGGCGGCCTGTACTTTGAAGTCGCCGCGGTGGTCACCTCCTTCCTGCTCCTGGGCCGGTTCCTCGAAGCCAACGCCAAAGAAAAGGCCGGCGATGCCCTGAAGGCACTGTTGAACCTCGGCGCCAAGGACGCCACAGTCCTCCAGGACGGCACCGAACACCAAATTCCCGCCGATCAGCTCCGCGTGGGGGACGTTGTGGTGGTCCGCCCCGGCGAGAAAATCGCCACCGACGGCGTCGTTCTCGAAGGCAGCTCCGCCGTCGACGCGTCCCTGCTGACCGGCGAATCCGTCCCGGTGGAGGTTGGCCCCGAAAGCAAGGTCACCGGGGCCACGATCAACACCTCGGGACGCCTGCTGGTCCGGGCTACCCGGGTCGGCTCCGAGACGACCCTTGCCCAGATGGCGCGGCTGGTGTCCCGGGCCCAGACCGGAAAGGCGCCCATCGCGCGGCTGGCCGACCGGATCAGCGGGGTCTTTGTCCCCCTGGTGCTGGTCATCGCCGTGGTCACGTTTGGGCTGTGGCTCGTGGCCAGCGGCCCGGCAGTTGATCCTGCTGAACTTCGGGCCGCGTTCACCGCCGCGGTCACGGTCCTGGTCATCGCCTGTCCCTGCGCACTGGGCCTCGCCACTCCCGTGGGCCTCCTCACCGGCACCGGTCGCGGGGCCCAGCTGGGCATCCTGATCAAGGGCCCGCAGGTCCTCGAAGACACCCGAACCGTGGACACCATCCTGTTGGACAAGACCGGCACCATCACCAGCGGGAAGCTCTCCGTGGCGGGGACCTCGGCGTTTGAGGGCCACCTGGAGCGGGACGTGCTGCGCCTCGCCGGTGCTGTCGAGGCCGCGTCGGAGCACCCCATCGCCCGCGCCATCGCGGCAGCAGCCCAGGAGGTGCAGGGCACGTACGACGGCGGCCGGTTGCCCGCCGTCGAACACTTCCGTTCGGCGCCCGGCGGCGGAGTGGCCGGAACCGTGGGGGGCCGCGTCATCCTGGCGGGCCGCACGGGCTGGCTGAGGGAGAACGGCGTCAGCATCACCGCGTTGCAGCAGGAAACACTGGATGCTGCGGAGGCGGGCGGCGCCACGGCCATCTGGGTTGCGGTGGACGGGGTTCCGGCCGGCATCATCAGCCTGCAGGACACGATCAAGCCGGGCTCGGCGGCGGCCATTGAACGGCTGAAGGGGCTGGGGCTGAGGCCTATCCTGCTGACCGGAGACAACGCCGCCGTGGCCGCACAGGTGGCTGCCGCCGTCGGGATCTCCCCCGCTGACGTTCACGCCGCCGTGCTGCCGGCCGGAAAGGTCGAGGCGGTAAAAAAGCTCCAGGCCGGGGGTGCCACGGTGGCCATGGCCGGGGACGGCGTGAACGACGCCGCCGCCCTGGCGCAGGCCGATCTTGGCATCGCCATGGGCTCAGGCACCGACGTGGCGATTGAAGCGGCAGACCTCACCGTCATGGGCGATGACCTCGGCCAGGTCGCCCAGGCGATCGAACTCTCCCGGCGGACCCTGGCCACCATCAAAACCAACCTGTTCTGGGCCTTTTTCTACAACGCCATCGGCATTCCGGTGGCTGCCCTGGGCCTGTTGAACCCGATGCTGGCCGGTGGTGCGATGGCGGCGAGCTCGGTCCTGGTGGTGGCGAACTCGCTGCGGCTGCGCAGCTTCGGCAAATAGGCGCACCGGCCCAACCAGGTAGCAGCAAGTGTCGTTTTGACGCTTCAAAACGACACTTACTGCTACCCAGATGACGGGAGGCTCCGCTCAGGCGGTACCGAAGCGGATGGCGGAGCGGGCCTTGGCCTTGGCCGCCTCCTCGTCCCGGTCCTTGGCGGGCGCATGTGTCACCAGCGAGTCCAGCAGGTGCTGCGTGACATGCGCGATTTCATGCACTGCAGCTTCGAAGGCTTCCTCATTGGCCTTGGACGGCTTGGTGCTCCCGCTGACCTTGCGCACGTATTGCAGGGCGGCCGCGTGCACTTCCTCGGACGTGGCGTGCGGTTCATAGTTATGGAGGGTTCGAATATTCCGGCACATACGGTCATGCTAGGCTCTGGAACGCCCGGAATCGACCCCCTGCCGCGGGCAGCCCCGGGAGGCACTCCCGTGGCGAGGGCTGCATGGGCAGCGGTGCCCATCGACGGGGTTTGCGGGGCCGGGATAGGTTGGGGGCAATGGATCTCCCGGATGAGCCGGGGGCCGCTGGGGATGCCGATCCGGATCGGATCCAATGACTTTATGAGGAGAAACTGATGGCTATTTGGGGCGCAGATGTAGAGCAGCTCAGGACTCTTGGCACGAAGCTGCAGGCCGGTGCTTCCACGATCGAGCAGGAGCGGAGCAACCTGACCCGCATTCTGGACAGCACCCAGTGGAAGGGCCCGGACGCGGACCACTTCCGCGGCGAATGGTCCGGCACGCACACGAGTGCGCTGAACCAGGTCATCCAGGCGCTCAAGGATGCCGGCCAGAAGGCCACCAGGAACGCCAATGAGCAGGATCAGGCTTCCCGCTAAACCCGCTCTGCCTGTACGGGGGCCCGGACGAACGGTCCGGGCCCCCGTACTTTAATCGGCGGATGGCGTTGGGGGTGCACCGCTGTCAGGTGCGCGCAGCCCCGGGTGCGTGGCACCTGCTAAACGCGCCGGCACTCAGGGAACGGGTTCGACGTCGTTCGCGTGATCCAGCGGTGCGGCCGTGCCGGCGAGGGCGGCCGCCCCGGCGCGCAGTTCATCCAGCCGGACCAAAACCACGCCCGCGACGATAAGCACACCGCCCAGCAACTGAACCGGGCCCGGCAGCTCGCCAAGAAGCAGCCAGGCCCAGATCACGGCGAACAGCACCTCGGTCAGCGAGACGAAGGACGCCACCTTGGAGCCGAGCGCGCGGGCAGCCATGATGCCGGAAACATAGGCCAGGACAGTGGCGAGTGTGACCAGCCCGGCCAGGGCAGCCCACCACGGCGCAATCCAGGGGCCCAGCCGGGTATCCCCGGTACTGAACGCCATGGGCAGAAGTCCCGTGGCGCCGGCCAGCCACATCACCACAGCGCCTACCAGCAGTCCGGCCGATGCCAGGACGATGGGCGGCAGCGAATCGTTCTCCTTTGCCGTGATGAAGAAATAGATGGCCAGGCAGACTGCGGCGGCCAGGCCCCAGAGGACCCCCACCACGTCGATTTTGACGGCACCGGCAAGGTCCAGCACCAGCACCAGGCCCGCGAGGGAGAGCACAGTTCCGCCGAAGGTCAGGATCCGCGGACGTTTGCGGCTGGCAATCCAGAGCCACAGCACAATGAGGACCGGGGCGAGGTACTCAAGCAGCAGCGCCACGCCGACTGACAGGCGGGCAACGGCGTTGAAATAGAAGAGTTGGCAGGCTGCCACGCCGATCAGGCCGAAGAGGGCTATGGTGACCCAGTTGTCCCTGAGTTGGTGCCACCGGCCCTGCAAGGCCAGGGCCGCGGGAAGTGCCAGGATCAGCGCGGCACCGGTCAAGCGGGCGGTCACGGCGGCCCCGGGGGACCATCCGGACTCCAGAAGAGCCTTGGCAAAGGAACCGGAAAGGCCGAACACGGCAGAGGAGAACAGCGCAATTCCCAGGCCGGAGCCGAGGAACCCGCGCGCGGCGGCGGGATTGAGGGCGGCAGACACCGGCGCCTCCTGTCAGGAGTAAAGTAGGGTTATGGTCCTGACATTACGCCCGGCTTTGGTAAGGAGTCAAGATGGTATTTGCTCCTGACACCGAGGTTGCCCTGCGCACGGTGGTCAACCTGATCAACACGGCCGCAAACGGGCGCGAATCCCTGGCTACCGTGGCCGATCTGGACCACTTCCTTGACGTGGAGCGCTTCAGCGGATCCCGCACCCGCGACGACGCCGAAGTGGCGAGCGTTCGCGAACTGCGCAGCCGGCTGAGTGCGCTGTGGACGGCAGACGAGGACACGGCGGTGGCCGGGGTGAACCGGCTGCTGCGCGAGGCCAATGCACTCCCGCAACTGACAAAACACGACGGGTGGGACTGGCACCTGCACGCCACCACCCGGGAGGCACCGCTGGCCGACAGGATGGGGACCGAGGCCGCCATGGCCCTCGTGGACGTCATCCGAAGCAAGGAGATGGACCGCCTGCTTGTCTGCGCGGCGGACGACTGTGATGCCGTGGTGCTGGATTTGAGCCGAAACCGGTCCAAGCGATACTGCGACACCGGCAACTGCGCCAACCGGACCCACGTTGCTGCCTATCGGGCGCGCCAGGCGACTGCCGAACGCGGGACCGCCGAACGCGGGACGGCCGGACGCGGGACGGCGGGGTAGGACCGGCCGGCTAGGAGCGGCTGGTACCCGGGCCGTCGGCGTCGGGCGTTTCCGAAGGGCCGTCCGCGTGGCCCTGGCCGTTCCCGCCAAACCCGTGCGAGGGATTCTTGGCGGAGCTGAGGTTGACCCCGGAGCCCTTGCCCAGGTGCTCGGCGTTCTCCTTATAGCTCATGGAGAGCATGGCCGCTATGACCAGCGTGACGATGAACGCGATGCCCGCGCCGGTGAAGGCAAGATCGAACCGGGGGGTCTTGGCGCTGCCGCCGGAGGCGAAGATCAACACCGAAACGAAGGCGAGGACGGCCCAGAACGCGGAGAACATCAGCGGCCCCTTCACCGAGGTCCGCAGCTTGCGCGGTTTGCCTGGTTGCTGGTCTGCCACGATATTTCCTCCTACAGCCGGGCCGAATCGGCCTGCTGGTTTCGAATGTTCCGGATTGTCCCGCCCCGCATATTTTCTACACTGGGTAGAACGGTCTTCTTCTAGTTTACGGCTTCCGGGCGGCGCTCCGGGCATCGTGCCTCAGGGTCAGCCCGGACAGGACCCACAACACACCGGAGATGATGGCCCCGCCGCCGGCAACACCGAGCAGGGCATGGGGTCCGAGGCTGATGAAGAAGGGCAGGGCCGCGGCAGTGCCGAGGCCTATGACGCCGGAGGCGATCCAGTCGCGGGCCAGCACATGCCGGGCCCGGCACCGGAGGCCGCAATACAACTCCGCCGCGCCGGCCAGGCCGAGGCCCAGGGCGGCGACCACGCCGAACACCCCGCTCCCGTGCAGCAGTACCAGCGCGGCGCCCGCCCCCGTCAGGACGGCGCCGGCCGCGGAGACGATCCTGCCGGGCATCCCGTTCCGCGCGTCGCCCGCCTTGGGGATACCCCAAAGCACCAGGAGTCCGGTGGCCAGCAGGTACAGACCGCCCGCCCAGCCCATGCCCTGGATTGAGGGTGAAGGCCAGAAAATCGTCAGGGCACCGAAGGCGAGTGCTGCCAGGGCGCGGAGCAATACCGGCTTCCACAGGTCAGCCTGCTGGGCGGTGCCTGCGGCCGTGGCTGCAGGAGTCAGTGGTTGGTTCACCGGTCCAGTTTAGTGGGATCAGGTCCTATGGCGAACCCAGCACCATCCAGCGGTCCGATCGGGCGCGGAGGCCAAGGGTCACGGCGCGGGCGGCCATGTAGCCGATGGCGAAAGCGGCCCACAACCATGCGAGCCTTGCCGGTGAGGTCCCGCCGCCAGTGGCAACAGCCAGCAGGAGCGGGACATACGCGGCGAGGTTCACCAGCCCCGCCACGGCCAGGTACCGGGCGTCGCCGGCCCCGATCAGCACCCCGTCGAGGACAAAAACGTAGCCGGCGATGGGCTGGCCGGCCGCCAGGATCCATAAGGCGTACGTCAGGGCGGACTGGACGCCGGCGTCCGGAGTGAACAGCGCCCCCGCCCACGGCGCGGCGACGGCGAGCAGCGCACCGGTGACAACCCCGAACCCGATGCCCCAGCGGACCATCGTCCGCGTCAGCCGCCGGGCGCCTGAAGGGTTGGACGCCCCCAGCTCCTTGCCGATCAGGGCCTGCGCCGCGATGGCGAGGGCATCAAGGGCAAAGGCGAGGAACGAGAAAATGGTCATGGCCAGCTGGTGGGCCGCCAGGTTGACGGCCCCCTGTTCCGTGACCACCAAAACCGTGGCCAGGATGGCGATGCGCAGGCTGAGGGTGCGCAGCATCAACCAGGACCCCACGCGGGTCAGTGCCCGGATCCCGCGCCAGTCAGGCATCAGGCTGACGCCGTGCCTGGCCGCATTCCGCTGGACCATCACCAGGTAGACGGCAGCCATGGCCCACTGTGCCGCACTGGTGCCGATCGCCGAGCCGGCCACCGACCAGCCAAGGCCGTAGACCAGCCACAGGTTCAGGACGATGTTGAGGGTAAAACCGGCGGTGGCCACGACCAGCGGGGTCCTGGTGTCCTGCAGCCCGCGCAGGACCCCTGTTCCGGCGAAAATCAGCAGCGTCGCCACCAGCCCGGGCATGGACCAGCGCAGGTAATCCACGGCAAAGGTCCGGACGTCGCCGGCGGCGCCCATCAGGGTGAGCAATGGTTCGGCCGCCCAGAAGCCTGCCACCGCCAGGACCACGCCCAGCAGGAAAGCCAGCCAGACGCCGTCGCGCCCGGCGGCGAGGGCCTTGCCCAGCTGGCCGTGGCCCATTGCCCGGGCCACCGCAGGGGTGGTGGAGTAGGCGAGGAAGATCATCAGGCCGACGGCTGTGTGCAGCACCGCGGAGGCGAGCCCCACGCCAGCCAGCTGGGCAACACCGAGATGCCCCACAATGGCCGAATCCGCGAGCAGGAAGAGCGGCTCGGCAATCAGCGCGCCAAACGCCGGGACGGCCAGCCGGAGAATGTCCCGGGAAGGGCTGGCGGGGCGTACCGCAGCAGCGGAAGTTCGGTTCGGCACAGTGCCAGCTTAACCGGGGCGGCGACTGTTCAGGCCCGGCTTCCGTGACGCCCCGTGTCATGAGCTGGAACACAAAAGCCGGTAATTAGTTGACACTTCAACCAATCATCGGGGACACTCGAAACATGAACCAGTCACGCCTCACCACCTCCGCCCTGACCATTTTGCGCGTCGCCCTCGGCTTCCTCTTCGCTGCCCACGGCTGGCAGAAGTTCAACGAGTGGACCATCGCCGGCACCCAGGCTGCCTTCAGCCAGATGGGTGTTCCCGCAGCCGACCTGGCGGCACCGCTCGTGGCCGTCCTCGAACTTGCCGGCGGCATCGCCCTCATCCTGGGCATCCTCACCCGCGTTGTGGGTGCCCTGCTGGCCCTGGACATGCTCGGTGCCCTCGTCCTGGTGCACGCCGGCGCAGGCGTCTACGCCGACAAGGGCGGCTACGAACTCGTCCTCCTCCTGGGCGCAGCAGCCCTGGCCCTCGCCCTCACCGGCGCCGGCCGCATCTCCGTGGACCGGGCCCTGTTCGGCCGCATGAACAACAAGCTGGCGGTCCTCGCCTAAGCACCCACCCCCGCCCAAAAAACGCTCTCTCACTTAATGTGGGTTTTCCCGGGATGCTCTCTCACTTTCTTGAAGAAAGTGAGAGAGCATCCCGTCTTTAAGCGCATTAAGTGAGAGAGCGTCCGGCCTGGCGTGGGGGGAGGGTCCGCGGGCGGCTCAGGCGTCATAAGTGCGGCGGACCGGGGGCACGCTCTAAGGTGGGCAGCATGACTGAGACCGCGGCAAATTCCGTCACCCTGCGCTTCCTGGCGGCACCCACTGATGTGGGCCACAGCGGGTCAGTGGATGCCGGCACCGTCCTGGAATGGGTGGACAAGGCCGCCTATGCCGCCGCGGTGGGATGGGCCAAGTCCTACTGCGTCACCGCGTACGTGGGCAACATCCACTTCGCCGACCCGGTCAACAGCGGCGACATGGTGGAGGTGGAAGCGACCATCGTCTACACCGGCCGCTCCTCCATGCACATCCGGACCGTGGTTTCCTCCGGCGATCCCAAGGGCGGCCCTGCCACCATGCGGAGCCAGTGCATGGTGATCTTCGTGGCCGTGGGCGACGACGGCAAGCCCGTCCCCGTGAAGCACTTCGAGCCGGTCACCCCGGCTGAGATCCAAGAGCGCGATCACGCACTCGCCCGGATCAGGATCCGCGAACAGATCGTCAAAGCCATGAACGCCCAGGAATATACCGACGCCGGAACGGCCGAACGTGTGACGCTGCGGTTCATGGCGGCCCCCACCGACGTGAACTGGGGAGGGAAGGTCCATGGCGGCATCGTCATGAAATGGATCGATGAAGCGGCCTACGTCTGCGCCTCGCGGTACTGCGGGATGGACACTGTGGCGGTCTTCTCCGGCGGCGTGCGCTTCTACCGGCCCCTCCTGATCGGACATGTCGTGGAGGTTGAGGCCCGGCTGGTCTACACAGGGACCAAAGGCATGCACATCGCCGTCCACGTGCGTTCGGGCGATCCGAAGGGCGGCGCACTGAACCTCACCACGTACTGCCTCACCGTGATGGTGGCGCGCGACGCCGAGGGAAACTCGGTGCCCGTCCCGCCGTGGGTGCCGGTCACGGAAGAGGACAAACGCCTGCACGCCCATGCCCGCGAATTGCTGGAGATCCGCGGGAAAGCGCCCGGAAACCGGCTGCCCAACCACCTGCTGCAGCAGGGCTGAACCCCTGCCCGGTCCGGTGACCGGACCCTAGAAGCCCCCGCCTCCGGCGTCGGCGGCCATGTTGGCAAAGCGCGAGTAGTGGCCCTGGAAGGCCACCACGATGTCCTTGGTGGGACCGTTACGATGCTTGGCGATCAGGATGTCAGCCTCGCCGGCCCGCGGCGACTCCTTGTCATAGACGTCTTCGCGGTGCAGGAGGATCACCATGTCCGCGTCCTGCTCAATGGAGCCCGATTCGCGGAGGTCCGAGACCATGGGCCGCTTGTCCTGGCGCTGTTCGGAGCCACGGTTGAGCTGCGACAGGGCGATAACGGGCACCTGCAGTTCCTTGGCCAAGAGCTTGAGGGCACGGGAGAATTCCGAGACTTCCTGCTGGCGCGACTCAACTTTCTTGCCCGAGCTCATGAGCTGCAGGTAGTCAAGGATGACCAGCTTGAGGTCGTGCTGCTGCTTGAGCCGCCGGCATTTTGCCCTGATTTCCATCAGGGACATGTTGGGACTGTCGTCAATGAAGAGCGGGGCGTCGTTCATCCGGCCCATGGTGGTGGCGATCTTGGACCACTGCTCGTCCTTGATGGTGCCCTTGCGGAGGTCCTGGAGGCCGATGGTGGCCTCGGCGGACAGGAGACGCATGGCGATCTCATTCCGGCCCATTTCGAGCGAGAACATGACCGTTGCCAGGTTGTTTTTGATGGCTGCGGACCGGGCGAAGTCCAGGGCGAACGTGGACTTACCCACGGCGGGGCGGGCGGCAATGACGATCATCTGGCCAGGGTGCAGGCCGTGGGTGAGCTCGTCCAGCTCGTAAAAGCCGGTGGGCACCCCCGTCATTCCTTCGCCCCGGTGCCCGGAGGCCTCGATCTCGTCAACCGTGGATTCCATGACGTCCTTGAGGACAACATAGTCCTCGGCGGTGCGTCGCTCGGCGACGGCGTAGACCTCGGCCTGGGCCTGGTTGACCAGGTCCTCCACCTCGCCGTCGGAGCCGTAACCCAGCTGGACAATCTTGGTGCCGGCGTTGACCAACCGGCGCAGGACGGCGCGTTCGGCCACAATCTCGGCGTAGTATCCGGCGTTGGCGGCCGTGGGTACGGTCTGAATGAGTTCGTGCAGGTAGGCCGGGCCGCCGATCCTGTTAATCTCGGCACGCTTGGTCAGTTCGTCCGAAACCGTCACGGCGTCGGCAGGCTCACCCCGGCCGTAGAGGTCAATGATCGCTTCATAAATGGTCTCGTGCGCGGGCCGGTAGAAGTCCTGGCCGCGGAGGATCTCCACAACGTCAGCAATGGCGTCCTTGGAGAGCATCATGCCGCCCAGCACGGACTGTTCTGCCGGTATGTCCTGGGGAGGCTTCCGGCTCGTCTCCGACCCTCGGGTACCCTCGATTGAATCCAGGTGCGTTACTGACAAAGCTGCCGTCCTCCATTGTGTGCCGCAGCAGGCGGCACGTAAGTCATCTTGTCCTGCGGAGCCGGGCTGTTAAACCTCAACAGCATGGCGTACCTTCAGGTGTATCAGCGGCCACTGACAAACGTGGACCGCGCCGCTCCACCGGCGAGTCAGCCCGCGGGCGCGCAGAAGTTATCCCCACAATCCACAGGTTATCCACAGAAGGTGCCGGCCCGGGAAAGGAACCCCTTGGCAGCGGTGCCACCGGCTGGCGGCGCGTTCTTTTCACTCCCCAACAACAGGTATCCCGCAACGGTAGCCGCCAGCGACCCAGCCTCCAAGCCCACCGTCCCCGCAGCCTGTGGATAACCTGTGCACTACAGGGCATAGCTTGTGCACAGTCTGTGCATGAACCTGTGGAAACAAAAAAACTTTGCAGCCTTATACGCCTCTGAACTGCGGAAACACTTCCGGGTGGATGTGGACGAAAAAATTCTTTGGGGAAAGGCTAATCCACAGCCTGAGGTGCCGGCCGGTGGAAATCACCGCGTATTTGGGTGGTATCGGAGCTCCACGCCAGCCCGCACTGGGTGAGGAAAATTACACAAGGTTCAGGTTTTGACCTTGGGGCGCAGGCGCTGTATGGAGCTTCAGGAATGTGCTGTGGATAACGGCCATCTGGCATAAGCTCTAAGCATGGGCGACATACTGATGGTGTTACTGCCGGCCGGAATCCTGGTGGCAGTCCTGTGGACGCTCACAACGGCTCTCAGGCCGCGCGATACCGGAATCTCGGAAGCCGAAAAGTACCAGCAGGACCTCGCCAGGCGCTCCGCCGCCCACTATGCGGAACAGGTGCGGCTGGCTACCGCCGTACGCGCCCGGCTGGAAGCGAATACCCGACCAAGCCAGAACGAACAGCAGCAGTCGCAGCAGGCGGACCACGCCCGTGCCGCACTGCAGGCCCGCACCGGGTCCTCTACCGGAGCCGGCACCGGAGCGCACGGCCATTTGCTCCCCGGTGGCCTGTTCGATCCGCAGCTTGTTATGCAGCTCCAGACGATGGCCCGTGACGGGCACAAGCTCCAGGCCATCAAGCTTCTGCGCCAAACAACCCACACCGACCTGGCCACCGCCAAGAAGTACGTAGATCGGCTTTAGAAATGGAATCGCTCGTGATCCCCGTTATTATCCTCGCGGTTGTGGCCGGCGGCGTCGCCTTGGCAGCCCAAGCAATCGGCAGGCGCCAGGCAGCCGCCAGGGAAGCCGCCACAGCACCCGCTCCGGACGCGTCCGAGCTGGCCCGCCTGGCTGCCGCCAAGCTAAACGAGGAGCAGCACCGGAAGCTGTATGCCCTGATCGCACAGGGGCAGGCGATGGCGGCCATCAAGTTCTACTACGAGTCCACAGGGGAGGGCTTGAGGGCCGCCCGGGACGCTGTCGGGGCGCTGGCCGCCCATCCCCAGCCCTTCCGCGGCCCCCAGGCGGAGGCTGAAGACGTTGAAGCCGACGACGATACCCCTCAGCGGTTCCCGTACCGGTACCGCGCCATTGCCAGCAAGGGCGACGTCACGCGGGAGGTCAGCAGCAACATGCTTAACGACGAAATCTACGGGCGGATCCGCACGCTGGCTCGCAGTGGCGATATTGAGGGTGCGGCCACGGCGCTGACCAAGCACTCTGACATCTCGATGAAGCAGGCCCGCGAGTTCATCGCCCTCCTGGACGATTAGGCGTCGGCACGGCGCGGGCAGCTGCTACCTTCCGCCGGAGATGCCGGCCAGCAGCTGCTCAAACGGCAGGGACTCGGCCAGCGCCGGGCTCCGGTCCGGCTGCGCACCCTTCAGGAGCGCGGCGAACTCTGACGCTGCCCGCCGCACCCTGTCGGAGAGGGGCGAGGCGCCGTCGTCGGTGTTACCCCAGTCCTGGGGTCCGGCAAATACCGCAGTGGCGGTCATTCGGGTGCGAAGGTAGCTGAACAGCGGCCGCATGGCGTACTCCAGAACCATTTGGTGACGGTCGGTGCCGCCGGTGGCCCCCAGCAGGACAGCCTTGCCCTCCAGGGACTTGGGGTCCAGGACGTCAATAAGGGATTTGAACAGACCGCTGTAGGACGCGCTGAAGACGGGGCTCACCGCGATGATGCCGTCCGAAGCTTCCACGCCGGCGATGACGTCGGCGAGTCGTGGAGCCGCGTAGCCGGTGACGAAATTGTTGGCGATATCCACCGCGAGATCACGAAGCTCAACCACGTCCACCTTTACCTGGTAGCCGGCATCAGTAAGTGCGTGCTCTGCGGCAGCGGCGAGCTGGTCAGCGAGCAGCCGGCTGGAGGACGGCACGCCCAGGCCGGCAGTCAGTACGGTAATGCGGCGGGTTTCCACCATGGACTCCTCAGGTTCGGTTCACGCAAGGCTAGATGTGTTTGCATGTATCTGGATAACCGGAGACCTCCCGCATTTATTCCGGCTACAGCACGACCGTTCCACCGATGCGCGCAGCGGAACGGCCGCCCACCCAGGTGTCGCCGCCCACGGCGTCCACGTGGATCCGTCCCGCCCGCCCCAGCATCGTCCCCTGCGCGGCCACATACGACGACGGCGCGCGGCCGCTGCCGATCAGCCATTGCGCGGCGCCGGCGTTGAAGCTGCCCGTGACCGGATCCTCAACTGCTGCGTCGCCGGGAATGAAAGTGCGGACCTCGAAATCCACCTCCGCATCCGGGGCGTGGGGGCCGATCACGCCGACGTTAAGGTCCCCCAGGGCGGAGAAGTCCGGTCTGATACCCATTACCTGCGCGGCGGACGCCAGGAGCACTCCGATCCAGTTCGGACCGTTAACCAGCCAGGAGCCGTCCAGCAGCGCGTGCCGGGGCAGCCGCAGTCCGTCCGCGATCTGTGCCATGTCTTCTTCGGCCACCGGCCCGAAGCGCGTCAGTGGCGGCGCCGCGAATGCCAACCGTCCGTCGTCGCGCTTTACCCGCACCAGGCCGGCCCCGCACTCCTGGACAAGCACGCCGTCCTGCTTCGGGATTCCGCCGGCATCCAGCCACGCCTGCGCCGAGCCCAGCGTGGGGTGGCCCGCAAAGGGAAACTCCTCGTGCGCAGTGAAAATGCGGACCCGGTAGTCGGCCTCCGGATGCGTGGGCGGCAGCAGGAAGGTGGTTTCCGAAAGGTTGGTCCAGTTGGCGAACTGCTGCATCTGCCCGGCAGTGAGGTCTGCGGCTTCAACAACTACCGCCAGCGGGTTGCCCCGGTAAGGTTCGTCCGTGAACACATCCATCTGGGTGAACGGACGACGGCGGGGCGATGGGGAAGGGTTCTGGCTCACCGCCGCAGGTTATCACCCCCGAAGGCGGGCCGGACAGGTGGGCCGGGCTCTGGCAGACTTCCCTCATGACTGAGAACAAAACCCAGCTGACCGGCGCGTCAGTGGACGGGTTCCTCGCCGCAGTGGAGCATCCTGTCCGGCACCGGGACGGCCTGCGGCTGTTGGAAATGATGCAGGACATCACCGGTCAAGAGCCTCAAATGTGGGGGCCGACCATAGTGGGATTCGGTCAGTACCACTACACGTACGCGACCGGCAGGGAGGGCGACGCCGCGGCGGTGGGCTTCTCCCCCAGGAAGGCGAGCCTCTCGCTGTACGGGCTGACGTCCGCGCCCGAGGCTGCGGCTCTGCTGGCCCGGCTGGGAAAGTACAGGACGGGCGCAGGCTGCCTGTACGTGAACAAGCTGGACGACATCAACGAGGCTGTGCTGGCCGAACTGATCCGCACCGGCTACCGGCACGTGACCACGGTCCTTCACAGAGCCTGAGAGGTGGCACGCAAAAACCCCCGCCGCCGGTGAGGGCAGCGGGGGTTTCCAGCAGTTCAGGAACGCGTAGCCGGAAAGGCTACTTGCCGCTGACTACGTCGAGTTCGATCACAGCGGAAACGTCCTCGTGGAGACGAACGTTTGCCTGGTAGGAACCAACCGACTTGATGTGTGCCGGCAGTTCAACCTTGCGCTTGTCGATTTTGCCAAGGCCAGCAGCCTCAACAGCGTCGGCCACGTCGGCCTGCTTGACGGTGCCGAACAGGCGTCCGGTCTCGCCAGCCTTGACGACGAGCTTGACCGGCTTGGCGGAGAGTGCAGCGGCCTGCTTCTGAGCATCTTCCAGGGAAGCGTGCTCGCGGGCGGCACGGGCAGCCTTGATGGACTCAACCTGCTTCTCGCCACCCTTCGACCAGGTCAGGGCGAAGTTGCGGGGCAGCAGGTAGTTACGTGCGTAACCGTCCTTGACCTCGACAACGTCGCCAGCGGCACCGAGACCGGTTACTTCGTGGGTCAGAATGAGCTTTGCCATGTTAGTCAGTCCCTTCCTTAGCCGCGGCCAGCGCCGGAGTAGGGCAGCAGAGCAACTTCGCGGGCGTTCTTGATTGCCTGGGCGATCTTGCGCTGTTCCTGCACCGTGACGCCAGTGACGCGACGGGCGCGGATCTTTCCGCGGTCGGAGATGAACTTGCGCAGCAATGCTACGTCCTTGTAGTCGATGACAGTGATGTCAGCGGCCTTCAAGGGGTTGGACTTTGGTTTGGGCTTACGGAGTTCAGCCTTAGCCATCGTGGAGCTCCTATTCTTTGGAGCCCGTGGATGTTGATCCACGGGATGGTGGTGGTCCGACGGCGGCAGTCACCTGGTGCGTTGCGGCACCCGGGCGGTCCCGGCGTCGGGCCTGGAGTTTGGTTTAGAAGGGAGGTTCAGAGTCGGGGCCGTTGCCCCAGCCGCCTGCATTGGAGACACCAGGCGTTGCCCAAGGATCTTCCTGTGCAGCCTGCTGGTTGCCGCCGGAGTTGCCGCCCTGGTTTCCACCAGAGTTGCCTCCCCCGAAGCCGCCGCCGCTGTTGCCGCCGCCGAAGCCGCCCTGTGCGCCGCTTCCGGCACCCCCGGCGCCGGAGCGCTGGGTTCGGTTGACCTTGGCATTGGCGTAACGCAGGCTCGGGCCGATTTCATCGACTTCGAGCTCAATAACGGTGCGCTTTTCGCCTTCTTTTGTTTCATAGGAACGGCTCTTCAAACGGCCGGAAACAATCACGCGCATGCCCTTGGTCAGGGACTCGGCGACGTTCTCGGCTGCTTCACGCCATACCGCAGCGCGGAGGAACAGGGTTTCCCCGTCCTTCCACTCGTTGGACTGGCGGTCAAAGGTGCGTGGGGTGGAAGCGATGGTGAAGTTCGCTACTGCCGAACCTGACGGTGTGAACCGCAATTCCGGGTCATTGGTGAGGTTACCGATGACCGTAATGGTGGTTTCGCCTGCCATCTACTGCCTCCTTGTTCGATCTTGGATGAAGAGTTCGATCCTGCGGTGTGAAGAATGAAAATCGAAGCTGAAATTACTCAGCAACAACCTTCTGCTCTTCGGGGCGGGTGATCTTGGTGCGCATGATGGTCTCGTTAAGAGACAGCTGGCGGTCAAGTTCCTTGGCGGTTTCCGGCTTGGCGGTGAAGTTCACCACGGCGTAGATACCTTCAGACTTCTTCTTGATTTCGTAAGCCAGCCGGCGACGGCCCCAGATGTCAACCTTTTCGATGGTTCCACCATCGTTTGTGATGACGTTCAGGAACTTCTGAAGCGACGGCTCAACGGTACGCTCTTCGACCTCGGGGTCGATGATTACCATCAATTCGTAAGGACGCATATGTGAACCCACCTCCTTTGGGCTAAGCGGTTACGGCATTTCCGTAACAGGAGGTTCATTTGCGATTGCCATGCATGCCCGGCCAACGGAACGGAGGCAGGGCGCAGCACAGACTTCAATATCTTAGTGCATCTGGAGCGGATAGGCGATTCGCGCTTGACTCTAGGCTAGGCGCCGCAATTCGTGCAGGGAAGTCGGGGCGCTGCTATGTGGAAAACTGCGGCACCGACAGGACGCACGTCAGGTTTCTGTGGATATCGCCCACGCCGAAGAGCCGAGTGGGCTAGCCTTAAACGCAAGCGTCAGGCGATCACCAGCACCCGCCACGCGATTCCAGGAGGCAATACATGGCCAGCGACACCGGTGCCCGGCGCTCCAATGAGGAAGCTGCTCACGAACTCGTCATGAACGGCGTCTCCGATGTACTGCTGAACATTGAGCATGCCCTCAGCCGTGCCAAGAAGGTGCGCGTACAGGCAGCCAAGGCGGACGAGGAAGTGAACGCCAAGCTCGCCTTGGACGACGCCATCGACGCCCTGGAAAAGACCCGCAAGCGGCTCATGCAGGACGCGTATTACCGCCAGGAAGCACTGCGCCTGCTGTAACCTCAGCACCAGTAGGCCTCACCGCAGGCCAGGACGACGGCGAATACAGGGGGAGCGTTTTGGCGCGCAGTGGCGAGGAAATCAGGGCAGCACTGGTCAAGTTTGCGGCCAAGTGGGGGACCTACGGTGGCAGCGAAAAAGCTGAAGCCCAGACCTTCCTGAACGAACTCTTTGAGTGCTACGGCTCCAACCGCCAGACCTCCGGTGCCGTCTTCGAAGATTTCAAATCCAGCGCCGGCTTCATGGACCTCCACTGGCCCGGCACGCTGATCGTGGAGATGAAGAAACCCGGCATCAAGGTCGAATCGGCACGGGACCAGATCCACCGGTACTGGCAGGAGTCCTCGGACGAGTCAGCGGACATCCCGGCCGCCCGCTTCGTGGTGATCTGCAACTTCCACGAATTCGAGATTTGGGAGCCCGGCCGCTTCCCCACCAAGCCGCGGTTGACCGTCCCGCTCAAGGACCTGCCGGACAAATACGACTCCCTGCTGTTCCTGGCCGACACCACTTTGGACCCGGTTTTTGCCGAACACCACCGGGCCATGAGCAAGGACGCGGCCAAGCACATCGCCACGCTCTACCTGTCGCTGGCGGATCGCAGCGCAGCGCCCATCGATGAAATCCAGCGCTTTGTCCTGCAGTCCGTGTGGTGCCTCTTCGCCGAGGACCTGGGCATGCTGGATGGCTACCCGCTGCAGACCATCGTCAAGCGCCTCCTCCACGAGAGCGAGCCCAATTCCGCCAAGGAAATCGGCTTCCTGTTCCGTGTGCTGAACCAAAAAGGCGCGCAAAACCGGAAGGGCGAACTGCGCGGCACGCGCTACGTCAACGGCTCACTCTTCCTGGAAGCCGCTGAAGTGGACCTCACCACCGACGAGCTGAAGATGCTGGACCAGGCCGCCGAATTCGACTGGCGGCAGGTGGACCCCACCATTTTTGGCTCTCTGATGGAGGGCGTCCTCGGTGAGGACCGCCGGGCGGAACTCGGCGCCCACTACACGCACGAGGCAGACATCATGAAGATCGTCACGCCCACCATCATCAGGCCCTGGCGCGAACGGATCGACGCCGTGTCCTGCGTGGCCGGCGGCGTGGCGCTGCTGGACGAGTTGTGCGCGTTCAAGGTCCTGGATCCGAGTTGCGGCTGCGGCAACTTCCTTTACGTCGCCTACCGCGAACTGCGCGGCCTGGAACAGGAGCTGAAGGAAAGAATTACGACGACGGCGCACGCCACCGGAGTGCCGGCGCCTGCTGGTCCGCTGCCCTACTACCCGTTGAACAACCTGCACGGCATCGACATCGAAGGCATCGCCGTGCTGATCGCCCGGCTGACGCTGTGGATGGGCCAGCGCCAGATGATCGACCGCTTCGGCGCCGCCGAGGATCCACTGCCCCTGGTGGACATGTCTTCGATCCGCCGGGCCGACGCGCTGGCTGCTGAGTGGCCGGAGGTGGACGCGATCATCGGCAACCCGCCGTTCCTGGGGGCGTCTTTGCTTCGTCGGTCCCTGGGCGACGATTACCTCGGCTGGCTCAAGAAACAGTTCGGCGTGGGTATTAAGGACTTGTGCGTCTACTGGTTCCGTAAGGCGCAGGATCAGCTGAAGCCGGGGCAGCGGGCAGGGCTGGTTGGTACCAACTCCATCTCGCAGAACCTTGGCCGCTCGGCTTCGCTGGAATACGTCCTGGCCAACGGCGGCGTCATCACGGATGCTGTTTCCAGCCAGAAATGGCCAGGCGAAGCGAAGGTCCACGTCAGCATCGTGAACTGGGTCAACGCGCCGGACATGGCACCCACCGAGTTCATGCTCGATGGGGTGCCGGTCACCGCCATCAATCCGTCCCTCCGCGACGAGGACCCGAACGGCTGGGCACCGCAACCGCTGACGGCGAACAAAAATCGCTGCTTTGAAGGTCCCAGTCCGAAAGCGAAGGGGCTGATCATCGACGATGCAACTGCGGAGATGCTGTTGAGGGCTGATGAGTTGAATGCCGACGTTGTTCGTCCGTACCTCACGGCCAGCGACATCACGGATTCCCCAACACAAGGCCCATCCCGATGGGCCATCGACTTTGGACTGCGGCCGCTGGAGAAGTGCTTACCCTACAAAGCCCCCTTAGCTATTGTCCGACGGGACGTGAAGCCGGAGCGAGAAAAGAACAACCGGAAGTCCTACCGCGAAAAGTGGTGGATCTTCGCAGAGCCGAGGACTGCAATGAGAGGTGCCCTGTTTGGACTGCCACGTTACGGCGCCGTGGCCGGGCACGCGAAACGCCTGGAGGTCATTTGGTGCGAGCCTCGGACATTGGCCAGCAATGCCACGAATGTTTTTGCCTTCGACGATGACTACTCCATGGGCATCCTCCTCTCCAAGGCGCACGACGCCTGGGCCTGGCACCGCTCGTCCACCCTCGAGACGCGCCTCCGCTACACCCCAACGTCCGTCTTCGAAACCTTTCCCTGGCCGGACCCGGTCACCCCGGCGCAACGCGAGGCTGTCGCGGAACTCAGCCGGGCCGTCGTCGCACGCCGGCAGGAGATCTGCAAGGCGGAGAACTTCGGACTAACCAAGCTCTACAACCTCATGGACGACGGCGGCTACGCGGACCTGAAGAAGCTGCACAAGCAGCTGGATGAAGCAGTGGCCGCATGTTATGGCTGGCCGAAGTCCACAGCGCAGGATGCCCAAGAGATTGTCCGGCGGCTCACTCAGCTCAACAAGGACATTACCGAGGGAACCCGAACCTACAATCCGTTCGGCACGGCACACTGACGCAACCGTCCCTGACCGAGGCGGCCCGCCATGCCGGCACCGGCCCACTCAGAAGCCCGCGCCACAGGAAAGTGAGTACTCCTAAGTAGTAGTACTTAGTTCGTTGGGTCCACAAGTACTGTGGTGCGCCCCAATACGGCCGGGCTACATTGTCATCCATCGGCTGGGTAACCGTAGTTGGGCCCGATCAGTCAAGCAGCTGGCTGGACGGTGGTGTGGTGAAGTGCAGGGCGCTGCAGGTCTCCTTCTTCAAGGATTGGGGACTTCTATGTCGTTGATTGGCCGGAACAAGGAGCTGGACCGGATCCTGGCGGTGATCCGGGGCCCGAAGGAAGCTGCCCTCACCGTGGTTGGACCGCGGGGGCTGGGCAAGTCCGCTCTTTTGTCCGAAATTCCCCGGCTTTCGGACCATAGGACTGTTTTCCTGCGGGCAAGTGCAGCAGAGTCCGACTGGCCGCTTTCAGGCCTTACCGCGCTGCTGAACGGAATCGACGATCCAATCCTGGGCCGGTTCGCCGATGAACTGCTCCGGGACTCGACCCGCTCCCTGGACGTTCCCATGGTTGCCACGATGCTTCTCGATGGGCTTCATCAGCGCTCCTCCTCACGAACCGTCGTCGTCATTGACGATGCGGACCAGCTTGACTCCAGCAGTCAGGCGGTCATCGGGTTCCTCGCCCGCCGCCTGGCCGGAACGGACATCGTACTCATCGCCAGCGTCCGGAACGAGGCGCCGGACAGCCCCTTCGGCAGTCTCCCGGCCCTGCATCTGAAGCCCCTGACCTATAACGACACCATTCGGATACTGGAAGCTATTCCGGCGCGGCAGACTGCGACGGCGGTGGTCCACGCAGTTGCCGCAGCAACCGAGGGAAACCCGCTGGCCGCCGCCGAGCTTTACACCTGCCTGGTGGAACGCCATACGGAAGGTAAGTACGCGCTTCCCGTGCCGCTTCCCTGCAAGGGAAGCTTTGAATCCGAGTTCGCCGCGAAAGTGGGCGCACTCTCGCCTGCCGCCCGTCAAGTCCTTGATCTGATGTCCCTGTCCTGCCGAAGCGATGTTGCCACGCTCGAAAAGGTGTACGGCGACGTGTGGACAGGAGTGGATGAGCTCCTTGCGAATGGCATGCTCAGCCGGTCCGGACCGCACCTCCGGATCAAGGACCAACTCCTGCGCGGTTATGTTTTCGCCGCCATGACGCCAGCGGTCCGCACCGCCAACCACCGCGCCCTGGCGGAAGCGGCCGGTGAGGCCGACCAGTTCGCCCGCCGCTGGCATCTGAGCTTCAGCGCGCTCGAGCGCCAAACTCCCTTCGGCCTCCTCCGGTTTGCAGTCGATCTGATCCGGGCCGGCGAAATGCCTTTCGCCGTGGAGTACATTGAACGCGCATTGACGATCAATCCCTGGGAGGCGGAAACGGCGGCGCGGCTCACCACCGTGGCGGAGCTCCTGTTCAACAGGGGCGAATTCGTCTATGCCAAGCGGTACTTGGACTGGGCCCGGCGAATAACCCGCAATCCGGCCCTGATTCTTCGGCTGACGGGGCTGGCCTTCGAAATTCAGTTCATCCAAGGTGCCGCAGTTCGATCCTGCATGGTGCTGCGCCTGGTCAAAGAGTTCGGCCAGCATGACCCCGCCTATGCCGCCACCCTCTTGGCCGTCGGTTCCCTCTACTACGCCGAACGGTGGGAACTGGACGACGCTGTCGGGCTGCTCCACCAGGCCGACGATTTCCAGGAAGCCGCCTCCAAGGACTGCTCCGCAGTGGCTGACCGCGCCAGGCTTCTGATTGAGTCGATCAGGGGCAACACGGAGCAATTCGGCCGGAAACCCGACGCCGCCAGCACAGAGGCCAGTCTTTTGGTGCTGGGCCGCGCCCTCTCCTATGCGGAACACCATGACCGCGCCCAGGAGGCCTTCGCCGTGGTGCGGAGCTCAGTCGATGCGAGCAACGTCAACTGGCGCGAGACAGCAGAATACTTCGCAGTGGACAATGAGATCCGTGCCGGGAACGTCCGGAAAGCCCTGCGCCTCATCGAGGACCTTGAACTCACCGAGCCCGAGACCAAATATCACCGCGGGATGCGGCACATTTTCCGCGTGTGGCGAGCCTATTCCTTGGGCGATGAGGCGCTGGCCCAGCTTCATGTTGCCGACGCCCACCACTTTTCCGGGGTGGACAGCCATCCTGCCATCACTGCCCAGTTGGCTGCCTGGCAGGGTCACTTCGCGCTGATGCGCGGCAATCTGGCAGAGGCCTGCGCGCATCTGTCCCGCGCCGCCGAGATCGGTATGAGGTTCGCCAATCCCACACTTCTCCGCTGCGAGGCGGATCTCGTGGAAGTCCTGATTCGTCTTGGGCGCCATCGCGAGGCAACCCAGGCCCTCCACCGGTTTGAGGGCCGCGCAGTGGGGCTGAGGTCCCCTTGGCTGCTGATGGCTGTGGCGCGCAGCCGCGCGATGCTGGCCGACGGCGAACAGTCGCTTCAACTGTTTAGCCAGGCGCTGGAGAGCAGGACGGGCAACGACTCGCGGCTGGAACGGGCCCGGACTTTGCTGTGCTACGCGGAGCGGCTGGGTGCCCTGGGCAGGCTACGGGATGCCAGGGACGGGCTATTGCGTGCAAAGGTGATGTTTGACGAGGCGGGCGCGCAGGCCTGGACCCAGCACGTCGACCACCTTCTCCTCGACGAGCGGTCGGAGCCGCCGCGCTCTCCGGGCAATCCGGCTTTGATGATGCTTGCCGACCACGAACGCGCCCTCGCCACGATGGTTTGCCGCGGCATGCGCAATAAGGAAATAGCTGCCACGTTGTTCGTCTCCATCCGGACCGTGGAGGTACGCCTGACGGCCATCTACCGAAAGCTCGGGGTTGAATCGCGGGCGCAGCTGACGGCCTTGGCCGCCGGCAAGGAAACTCCTTCCCGGGAGCCGTACGTTCTGCCGGTCCTCTAGGCAGGCAGGCTACCCGCAGGTACCCGCAGTATCCGCACTGTTGCTTTCTGGCACCCGCACAGCCCTGGTATTCCTAACAAGTAACGTCCCATTCGAGACTAAATTTTGGATGAGGGGAACAGGCCGCGACCAAGAAAGCAGGGTTCCCGATGATTCCGGAAACAGCACTTGCCCGGATCAACGTCATGCAGCCTTGGCTCGGTGCCGAGGAATCACAGGCGCTTACCGAGGTAATCGCTTCCGGATGGGTGGCACAAGGGCCCAAAGTCGAGAAGTTCGAGTCGGACTTCGGTACGGCGCACGAGGTTCCCCACGCGGTGGCCACATCCAGTTGCACGGCCGCGCTGCACCTGGCTTTGGTTGTGGCCGGTGTGGGCCAGGGGGACGACGTAGTTGTGCCTTCGCTGGCGTTCATAGCCGTCGCCAACGCCGTCACGTATGTGGGGGCGCGTCCAGTATTTTGCGACGTCGACCCGTCCACAGGTAACGCCACCGCCGAGACAATCCGCGCAGCCCTGACCTTGGACACGCGCGCGGTCATTGTGGTTGACCAAGGCGGGATTCCCGTGGATCTGGACCCGATCCGGGAGCTATGCGACAGGCATGAGATCACCGTGATCGAGGATGCCGCCTCCGCCGTCGGATCCCTCTACAAGGGCAGGCCTGTCGGCACCGGAGCAGATTTGGCCGTCTGGTCGTTCCGCCCGGGGGAAGTCATCACCACGGGTGAAGGGGGGATGCTCACCACGCACAGGACGGACTGGGCCGCACGGGCCCGAACGCTCCGTGAGCACTCCCGAAGCCTCGCCGATGTTGAGCGCCAGGACTCCGTACCGGCACCACGGGAAGTGTTTCTCGAGGTTGGCTTCAACTACGGGATGACAGACCTGCAGGCCGCCGTCGGGATTGCGCAGCTACGCCGCCTTGCCCAGATCGTGGCACGGCGCCGGGGGATTGCGGCCACGTACGCTGCGGGGCTAGGGGGCATAGCCGGCCTGCGGCTGGCGGCGGACCCGCTTCATGGCGTCACAAACTTCCGCTCGTTCTGGATCGAGGTTCTACCGCAATTTGCCACCAGCCGGGAAGGCCTGCTTTCAAGGCTGGCTGACGCGGGCATTGGGGCCACCCGCGGCGTCATGGCGGCACACCGGCAGCCGGCGTACCGCTGGCGCGACACCGGCAACGCGCGGCTGCAGCACACCGAATGGCTCACGGACAGCACATTGGTCCTACCCGTTTACCACGAACTGGACACAGTCAGCATTAACCGTGTCATCAACACGATCCAAACTGCCGCCAGGGCTGCGGCCCGATGAGTGAGCTGATCCTCGTTGCGGCGAGCGGCCTGGCCCGCGAAGTCCTGGCGATGGTGCGGAGCAGCGGCCAGTACGACGTTGTGGGGGTGCTCGATGATGACAAGGAATTGGCCGGGGTCACCGTAGACGGGGCGCCGGTCCTGGGAACCATTGATGACGCACCCTCCTACCTGCACGCCTTCGTCCTGGTCTGCCTCAGCGCAGGCAGGTCACGCGAAAATGTGGTGCAACGGCTCGCCGCCATGGGACTGCACGAGGCCCGGTACGCCACCGCGATCGACCCGTCGGTGGAATGCCCGGAGGGCTGCCGGATCGGCCGGGGCAGCATCCTGCTGCGCAACGTGACCCTGACAGCGTCAGTCACCCTCGGCTCACACGTGGTGGCAATGCCGTCCGTGACGTTCACCCACGACGACAACGTGGCGGACTTCGCGACCTTCGACGCCGGAGTGTCATTGGGCGGCGGTGTCCGGATAGGCCACGCAGCCTCACTGGGGATGAATTCCAGCGTCCGGGAAGGCACCTCGGTCGGGGCCTACGCGACGGTTGGTATGGGAGCTGCGGTGCTCTCCAACGTGCCCGACGGCGAAACCTGGGCAGGCGTCCCGGCCCGGAAAATCGATCGGGACGGCTTCCGCTTCGGGCGGTGACTGTAAGTAGGCGCGAACCTCGATTTGAAGACGGCGGGCGGTTCGGGCTAGACGTCGAGGAGCAGCCGGTGAGGCATAAAGCCCTCGGCGGCCTCTACCCGAGCCTGGAATCCCCGGTAGCCGGCTTGGGTCATCACCAATGATGTCGATGCCATGGTGGAGTTGCCGACTTGGCTTGAGTGGGCGTTGAGCGCCTCGCACTTCTTGTCCACCGTGCTAGTGATATCCACGAACACACTAGGGTTGAAGGAGTGGCTGGACGGGCTGTCGTAGCACAGCACCCGCCGCGCCTGTCGGGCCGCACCCCAAGTCGCCTCGGCCACGGCGCGGTTATCCTGGTGGCTGTCCAAGTTGCCGTGGCTGTACACCACCTCGGCCTGGGTCTGGGTGATGGCGCGCTCGATGGTGTGTACGAGATCCAGCTCGTAGTTACTCACGCGGCCGTCAGGCAATTCGCCCCGGAACAGGCGGCCCCGAGGCACGCCCAAAATCTCGGCTGCCGCGAGCTGTTCCCGGACCCGCGCGCTCACGATGCTGGGTCCGGCCTCGCCAGTGGTGATGACGAGCATATAGACGTCATCGCCGGATGGGACGTGCCGGGCCAGTGTGCCACCGCAGCCCAGTTCGATATCGTCGGGGTGGCTTCCAATCGCCAGGACAGCTGTCATTCGGCACGCGTTCCTTCTCGGGTGTCGGCCAGCTGGGCACGCCAGCGGATGCGGGAGTGATGGTGATCGTCATGCTGGTGGCCTCCTCGTGCTGGTCGGGTGATTCGGGCTAACAACGAGCCACTCCGTGACAGTCGCGGGCGACGGCATAGGGGTCGGCGCGGGCCTCGGGACCGTGTCCGCGATCTTGGTGGCTGCAAGGGCGGCCGGACCCTCCCGCGTGCCGTTGGTAGCTGTGACCGAGACCCTGATCTCCTCGCCGAGTTTGAAGTTAGTCAATTTGAAGGTTCGAACCGTCGTCGGGAGCAGCGCCGACTTCCACTGCGTCGAACTGGCCTGAGCCACGTGGTAGCCCGTGACCATACTGGCGTCCTTGGGGGCTGTCCAGTTAACGTTGAACTCGTACATCCCCCCGCCCATGGGCCGGGCCACGGATACATCTATGGTCGCCGGGGCGGCGGGCAGTTTCGCGGCCGGGGGCATCGTGGTCCGGCCTCCGGTCCCGCTCGCAGGGAAGCCACCAGCGTACTGAGGAGCCCGGGGCAGCTCCGCCCGGTGCACCGCTAGCGAACCGTGGTTGCCGTCCACCACGAAGTTGTTCTTGTGGAACCAGCAGACCGTAGTCATCCGGGGGAACTGCTGGGACCGATAAGCCCCCCGGTACCACTCGGCTGTGTCACCGAGGTTATCCCGGCCTGTCTCCCCGACCCAGTACTCTGCTGTGGGGTGGAGCGCGGTGGTCCTACGGTAGGCATCGGCGTGGATCTGGTCGAACGACCCACCACCCGGGGCGCCCCAGTCGTAAGCATCAACACCGATGATGTCGACCCACTCCTTGCCTGGCCAGAGCATCTCCATACTCGGGCCGCCCGCGTCATTACCGTTCATGCACCAATAGAACTTCACCCGGCTGGAGTTGGGCACCGTCCGGGCGACGCCCACGACGTGCCGCCAGGCTTCCTTCCACTGCGTGGCGTCGCGGACGTACCCCCGGCCCGAGCCGGGCGCCCAGTCATACCAGTCGCCATTGGACTCGTGGAAGGGACGCAGGGACACCAGGTTCGGGTAGGCCGCCGCTTCCGCGATGTAGGAGCGGATGTAGGCGTCATGCTCGCCGCGCAGGATCGAGTCGAAATTGATCTTGTGCGGCTCCCAGCACATGAGGATATCGTAGCCTCCGCGCGCCGCCAGCTTGTCTGCCTCGGACTTGATCCAGCCGCCCCCCCATGCCTGGAACCATGAAGCGACGGGAAGCTTGGTCCCGCCGAGTCGAGCCTCCAAGGCGAAGTGGGATTCGATAGGGTACGGCTCATCAGTCGCGTAGGCACCGAAACGGCACCTGGTGACGAGATCGGGCATCCTGCCCCCTTGGACATCACCTCCGAGGAGCCCGACGGCCACACCGACGCCCACCATCCCCAGTAGCTTGCGACGCGTGAATTCTTTCTCATCGCTCGCTGGCGGCTGCACCGCGTTCAGGTTCGTAGTTTTCCCAGACGTAATAGGTGTCGGTGCCGTCGTTACGGCGGAGGGTGATCGTCTTAGTGAGAGCATAGCCGAACGACTCCATCCTCGGCATGAGCTCGCGGCTCTCCTTTGTTGTGCCATCGAAGTAGACGTACTGCCAGTAGCGATCGCGGAGTCCGGCTTCCGCCCCCTCCATGCCTCGCTGGCCGTTGTAGTAGATCGAGTCAGTGGTGGTCCACTGCCAGTATTCGGTGTCGTGCATGAAGCGATACCGTAGCGGCTCCGCGACGTCGCCCAAAGTCCGCATATAGGGTGTTGCCTCCCAAGAGTAGGCCATCACGTCTGCGAGTTTATCGCTGTTGGACCACTCGCCGTACAGGCGGTGGCTCTCAGCCAGGCCGGCGATCCCCATGACCCCGATGACGACGACCGACACCAGTCTGCGGGCCGGGTGCGCGATGCGGGCCGACAACAGCGCCCCGATTGCCAGGGACCCGAACAGCAGCCCAAAGCCCAAGTGCTTCTCCAGCGACACGCTCTCCCCGATGTAGGCCTGGTAGACAGCCGGGGCCAGCATTGCCCCGAGCAGCACCAGAGCCAGGAGGGGCCGCCGCAGCTTCACGGCTAGATACCCGGCCGCGATTGGGCCGACCACCAGATAGGGCCAGATGCTATTAACAGTCATCTGTGCGATGTCCTGCCACGTCGCGTAGGTGATGACGTGCCGGTCGATCGTGGTTTTCGCTAATCCCTCCAGTTCGGTGCTGCCGACGGTCAACGCCAAGGCGGCAAGAATCGCTGCGGTGGTCAGGCCGCCAGCGACGGCGAACCTCATGCTGCGCCAGCGACGGACCGAGGACAGCCATATGACCGCCAGCACGACCGGAACGAACATTAGGGCCGCGTACTTGGACACCACGGCGACCGTGAGGAGCAGGCCCACCACCGGCGCCCAAACGAACCGGCCCGTCTGAACACCCCGGGCCCCTGCAGCCATGGCCAGCGCGAGCAGCGACAGAGCCATGGCGTCGAAGGTCGCGAAATGCCCAAGAAACATGGTGGGGCTCGCAACGGCGAACGAGAGGGCCGTCCAGAACGCGGCCTCGCTGTGAAACAGGCGCTTCGCGACCGCATGCAGCGCGGCCGTTGCCGCGAGCATCCACAACAGGCTGAAAATGCGCACCAGTTCCAGGCCTCCCACACGGTCCACCAGCGAGGCGATGACCGGGTAGAGCGCTGGGGCTCCGGAGAAGTAGCGGCTCGGGTCATCGTACAGCGGCGTGCCGTGTAGCCAATTCTCAATGACCCGGTAACCGGTCCACACATACAGGCCTTCGTCACGATAGATCGTGTTGCTCAACCGCAGGCTCGCGACCGCCTGGAGGAGTAGGATCAGGCCGAGCGGCAGGTGCCGCATCCATTGGCGGGCCACGGGGCGCACCTTCGACGGTAGGAACGAGGCGATGGCCAACCCCCATACGGTCATTTTCTGCTGGGGGCGGCTCGGAGCGATGGCAGTCATGCGCGTGCACCCTTCTCGTCGCCCCTGATGCTTTTCAAGTTTTGGTCGAAGTCGGATAACCGCTCGGTTACGTCGGTCTCCTTGCGGTGCTTGCGTGAGGTGAGGGCGAGACGGGGCAGGTCGATTCCTAAGGCAAGCAGGAGCACCGGCACGAAGACGTAGGCGTTGACGCCCACGAAGATCACGGCAGCCCACCAGTCGGCCAACGAGTATTCCGGCTGCGACAGCCGCCAGGCAAGCCCGGCCAGGACAGCGCCAAAAGTGACACCGATGTAGCCGACGATGAGTCGCTTGACCTTGATTGCCAGCGGAGCAGGCTTGGTGCTGCCGTGGCTGGGCACCCATTCCGACGTCCGTCCGAAGAAGACGTCGAAGATCGCCACCGCGTGGGTAAAGGAGTATATGAGTTGCGCGCGCAGTACGTCCAAGCGCCAGCGCGACGTAAGCAAGAGTGGGTAAATGACAAGCCATAGGACCAGAAGCGGTACCAAGGGCAGGAAGTTTGCGGCGGCCATGTACTGCGGGAACACTAAGACCATAATGAGGATCGGCAAGGGAGCGAAGAAGGCGTTCATTGCCGTGGTGGCGTAGTAGATGAAACCCGACCAGAAGGACAGCCGCTGGCGCGCGTCCAGGCCGGAGGTGGCGTGGAACTCTTCGCCCTTGAGGAGCTCCATCGAGCCCTCGCACCACCGGTACTGCTGGGTGATGAACGAGTCAATGGTGTCCGGGCAGATCCCTTGGGACAGGTTCACCGGGACGTACTGGAGTCGGTAGCCGGCCTTGTCCATCTCGATGCCGGTGAAAACGTCCTCGGAGTGCGCGATCGGGGGAAAACCGCCGATCGCGCCGAGCGCGCTGCGGCGGTACAGCGCGGACGTGCCACAGCAAATCGCCGCGTTGACCGAATCCCGACTGACCTGGATGAGGCGGTAAAAGATCTCTTGGGTCGCGCCCGCGGTGCGCTCCAGCCAGTGCATGGACTTGGGCGTGGAGAAGAACTGCGGGCTCTGGACGATGCCGATCGAGGGGTCGTCCAAGTAGGGCAAGAGCTCCGAGAGGAACTCCGGGCGCGGCACGAAGTCGGCATCAAAGATCGCGATAACGTCCCCGTCGGTGCGGTCGAAGGCATAGCGCAGGTTGCCCGCCTTCTTGAACTCGTTGCCCGGACGGGCCAGGTACTCGAAGCCGTGCGCCATGGCGGCTGTCCGGACCTCCTCGCGGCCCATGTCGTCCAAGACATAGACAGTGACCGTGCCCGCGTAGTCGAGCTTGGACACGTAACCATATGTGTTCTTCAGAATCTCCAGCGGCTCGCCGGCAGTGGGCAGGAAGACGTCAACCGACGGGTAGTTCTCGGGAGCCCACGTCTCGATCATAAAAAGGTGGTCCGGCAGCGTAACGTTGCGTCTATAGGTCGACGTGCGAAGGCCCAGCAGCGTCTCCGCGGCGTACATCGCTAGCGGAATCAGGAAGACCAGGGTCCAGTACTCCATGCGCGAGAAGCCGTAGAAGCTGATCGCGATGCCCACGAACGCCAGTGCGTGTGCCCAGAAGAACCACCGGTGCTGTGGTCCCTTGATGTAGGCGTACTTCTCTTGATCGTTGGGCGGTGTCACGAGTGTGGGCTCGGGGGCTGCAGTGCGGGGGGCGAGCGAAGTCATTTTTCTCCAAACGCGGAAAGTGCATGGGGATCCACGCTAGGTCGCTAGGGTCAGCGACCCGGCTGCTAGGGATGATGTTTAGGCGCAGGCGATGCCATTGCCGTCCTTGTCCAGACCGAGGGGGTCGACGCCACGGACTTGAAGGGGGATGCCCTGCGGGAAAAGCGTTAGCAGTTCCTCGCAGGTCCAGACCACCTGGACGTTGTGACCGGCGTGCTGGGCGGCACTCGGCGGGACTACCGGCAGGCAGGAGCGCCCGTCGCCGTAGCCGGGGGCGCAGCCACCTGTGCGGGCGGCGTCGTTGACCCCGGCGTCCTGCTCCCCCCGCGCCAGTGAGCGCATCGGGAGGTCGGCGGCCTGCTTGGTAGTGCCATCATTGACTCCCGCACCTTCGGGGGTTACCCCCGCCGCGGCCACGCCATGCGGCTTTCTCAACGCCTCGCTTAGGCTCTGCGGTTTGCCGTCGCCCGGCTCAGCGCCCACCGAAGCCAGGCCGTGCGGCTGGCGCAAGGCCTCGCCCAGGCTCTGTGCCTTTCCCTTGCCCGGTGGATCGCCGATGGATGCCACGTCGGGCAGTGCAGCCGCAGGCGCGGCGCCCTGGGCCGACAGTGCAGCAGGAGGAGCGGCGGCCGGGGCCGACGGAACGCCGCTGGGAAGGCTCGTTTGAACAGCGGTCGAATGGTGCGAGTGAGTGGCGACCGGAACATCCCCGGCGACCGCCACCCTCGCAGCCACCACCCCGCTGACCCCGAGGGTCGTGGCTATGGCCATCAGAGCGGCCATCATCCTGCGCTTTTTCATCATCAACGTCCTATCGTGATCCAACGGGCCACCGAGACGGCCCCCTTATCGTCCATAACCGTGAGCATGTACGGTCCAGGCGGCAGCAGAGATGCGTTACTCGGTACGACCGCGGTCCTGGTGGTGCCGGTGCCCGTTATCGGAAGGTCCACCAGCCGGGAGTTGGTGTCCATCTGGTGCGTGGAGGACATCGGGCTGGTCAACGAGGCGCTAGCTACGTTCCCGGTGACCTCCAGACTGAGTGACTGCCCGAAGGTCGCGCTCGCTGAAGCGAGCGTGACCGTGGGCCGAGTCCCACGGAACAGGTAAGGCGGGTTGTAAATTGAGACCCGCATCTCGACCGACCCGTCGATCGGATTCGAGCCAAGGATCATGACCCGACCGTCAGGCAGGAGCAGGTTCATCGAGTGGTAGTTGCGGCCCACCGGATCAGCAGGGATTGTTGTCCATGTATCGGTCGCCGGGTTGAAGATTGAGGCCGCGCTAATGTTGCCCGTGCGGTTGCCGGTGGCCCCGTTGGATGCCAGGACCGTCCGGTCGAACATGTTGGTGAGGTTGACGTATTGACGGCCGGGCCCAGGCAGATCAGGTCCAGGATGCCACGTCGGGCTTGCGTCATTCATATTGATGAGGTCCACCGAGTTTGTGGGAGCCGCACCCTTGTCAATGTAGCCACCACCAGCGATCATGAAGCGCTGGTTCTGCGCCGGAGGCAGTAGCACGGAACCCGCGTGGTCACGGAGGTCTTTGTCGCGTAGGCCCGGAATGTCGGCAACCTGCGCGGTGAGCCAGTTGTAAAGGGATGATCCGCTGCCCGGCCGCTGGTCACCGAAGGTGTGCGCTCCGGTGTAAAACAGCCGTCCGTCGCCGAGGAGGAACATGTGTGGGTACTCGCCCCAGTACGTCCAGGTTTGCGGTACTTGGGCCGTGGGAAGCCAGGAACCGGTGGCCGTGTTGAACATTTCCGTAGTGTGGCCGCCGTACTGGTTCGCCTGATCGGTAAGCCCACCACCCATCCAAACGTTGCCGTTCCCCAGCTTGGTCAGCGTCGGGTACCAGTGACCCTCATTGGCGTCATTCGTCCGCGTGAAGAGGTTCGTCGCAGGGTCGAAGATATAGGATGACCGCAGCCCCTTGAAACCGTCAGTCGGCGTCCACCATGCCTTAGTTCCACCTTGAATAAGGATGCGGCCGTCGGGCAGCGTGACGTGCCCGGAGCAAAACATGTCCTCCGGCGTTGGAATCTGGGTCATGTCGCCGGTGATGGGATTCCAGACGTGCGTTGTAAATTGACCCGCCCGGAAGTTGCCCTCGTCGTTGCCCGAGCCAGAGATCACCAGTACCCGACCGTCACGCAACAGCGTCTGATGGATGCCCCGGTTCGGCAGTGTGATTGAGGCAATTTGCCACTCGCCGGTGGTGGCACGCGGGTCGGCGTTTGGCGGGGGCGTGGTTGCCCCGGCCGCCGTGAGCGTCCAGCCCGTCGACATGACGGTGCCGTTGCCGACCGCAGCCATGCCAAACGACAGCCGAGTGGTGCCTGCCGGGATGGCGGGCACCGGCGCTGTGACCTGCGTCCAGCTACCGGCGGCGGGTAGCGTGCTCAGCGTTGTCCAGTACTGCCAGCCACCCGTAGAGGTCGCGGTGAACAGCGGAATGGCGTTGGTGGCGACCGTCGACTTGTACTGCACGCCAAGGGTGTAGCTCGTACTCGCGCTCACCGTCGGGGCGCACCCCGTCCCGTCCGACGCCATGATCTTGGCGTCGCCACTCTGGTAGCCGGTCACCGTGTAGGCGAAGCTTCGAGTGCCAGCCGGCGAACCGGCCGGAACGTCCGAGGCCGACAGCGCGGCCGAACGACTGTTCGTACCCCAGGACCCCTCCATCCAACAGGTCGGGATGTCTGTCCCCGTAGCATAATTGCCGTTCACCACCAGATTGGAGGCATCCGACGGCGGGGGCGTGGGGGCTGGGGCCCCCCTGAGCGTCCAGCCCGTCGACATGACGGTGCCGTTGCCGACCGCAGCCATGCCAAACGACAGCCGAGTGGTGCCTGCCGGGATGGCGGGCACCGGCGCTGTGACCTGCGTCCAGCTACCGGCGGCGGGTAGCGTGCTCAGCGTTGTCCAGTACTGCCAGCCACCCGTAGAGGTCGCGGTGAACAGCGGAATGGCGTTGGTGGCGACCGTCGACTTGTACTGCACGCCAAGGGTGTAGCTCGTACTCGCGCTCACCGTCGGGGCGCACCCCGTCCCGTCCGACGCCATGATCTTGGCGTCGCCACTCTGGTAGCCGGTCACCGTGTAGGCGAAGCTTCGAGTGCCAGCCGGCGAACCGGCCGGAACGTCCGAGGCCGACAGCGCGGCCGAACGACTGTTCGTACCCCAGGACCCCTCCATCCAACAGGTCGGGATGTCTGTCCCCGTAGCATAATTGCCGTTCACCACCAGATTGGAGGCATCCGACGGCGGGGGCGTGGGGGCTGGGGCCGCCGTGCCGGTGTTGAGGGTAATCGTGTTTACCTGCGTCAGGCCCGGGGTGCCGGGGTTGGCCAGCCACTCGTCATCCTGGAGGTGGGCCTGTACGCGGTAGTTGCCCGAAGGCAGTTGGTACGTACGGGTCTGCCCGGCCGGAATCGGCGTGATGTGGTCACCGTCCCATGTCACAGCAATGGTGCCGCCGGAGGGCACGGTGAAGCTCGCCTGGAAGGTGCCATTGGCGGCGGTGCCAGAGGCGGGCACTGTGGCCATGCCAAGGTTGATTTTTTTCTCGACGTTGTTGGGGTACTGGTCGGCGAAGTCGGTCGGTGCGCCCTGGTTCTTGTCGGCATACAGCCACCACTCGACCTGGCGGACACCGGCTGTGGGGCCGGTAGGACCTGGGGTGTCCTGGACTGTTGCGCTGAGCTGCATGATGTCGCCAGCAGCGTACGTGCTGTTGTTGGCCGGGGACACCAGTGTGCCTGTAGGCAGTGCTGCCTGAGCCGGAGGTGCCAGAACAACAAGCCCTGTAGTAGCAACGCTGGCCGCGGCCATGAGGGCTGTGAAGCGGGTGAAGGAACGTAGGATCATGCGGATTCCACTCCGACCGGGCTGATGGTGGTTGCGGTGACCGGCACGGGCGCGCCGGCCGAAGGGCGAACCGGGTAGATGACCCGGGACGTGAAAGCGAAGCGGACCACGAACGCGGCTGCGAGGGTCGCAGCTTGGGCGACGAGACCGGGCAAGAGCAGCAGGTCCACCATGAGCACGAGCACCGGCATCCGGACGAGCGTTTCGACGTTGTTGAAGCCAACGCTGGCCGCGAAGCGCTGCCAGATAGGGCGGCCCTCACGCAAATCGCGGAACACCAGCCGCTCCTGCATCAGGAAGTTGCTCAGGATGGTCAGCTCGGTGGCCACGATCGCGGCCAGCAGGTAGTGCGCCCCCAGCCCAAGCATCGCGGCCATGATCACCAAGTTCAGGACCGTGCCGAACGCGCCGACGGCGGCGAACCGGGACATGCGGCCGAACAGCGGACTTAGGGTCATTTTTCGCCGTCGCTGGCGCACCCGGGGAGGCGCAGTGGCACGGTCAAATTGCGTTTTCTGATTTGAAGGAGTAGCCATATTCACCGTGGTCCTGAGCTTGGGAATGCTGTCGGGGCGTCTTGCTGCCTCCAAGCTAGGCACGGTGAATGCCCATTTACCCGCGCAAATGGACTCCAATGCGGGATAAGGCTGGTTCGCTGCGGAACCTGTGGGAAATGCGGAAACCGTTTCGCCTGGACACGCATGATCAAGGCTGGCGACAGCGACGAAGCCCAGAGTGGCTGTCGCTCAACCTCGCGAGAGCATCACAAGCCACCGGTGTACGCGGCCAAGGGGCACTGCGGAATGCGCATAACTACAACCACCATCCGGCGGCATTTCTACGCAGGGGGCGCTATGTGGATACCCGCAGGCGGCCTAGTAGTACTTTGTTAGGTTTTGGGGTGTTGGTCTTTTAATCCCCTGCCTGGTCTGTTAATTTCGGGGGGTGAGGGATGAGGAGATCGCGGCCGTTCGAGGCAAGCTGGAGGACTTTGTTGCGGAGGTTTTCGCGTCGCTGCCGCGGAGGGATCAGCGGGCCAAGGGCAGCCTGTATCTTCGGGGGCTGATGCTCGATGGTCGGCGGAAATCGATGCAGCCGATGGCCGAACGGCTTGGCGTGGATCATCAGCAGTTGCAGCAGTTCGTGGCCTCCTCGACCTGGGCGGTGGAGCCTGTGCGGCGCCGGCTGGCGAATCTGGCGGTTCAGACGATCGGGCCCGAGGCCTGGGTCATCGATGACACCGGATTCAAGAAGGACGGGCCGTCCTCCCCGTGCGTGGCCCGCCAGTACTCCGGCACGCTGGGCAAGATCGGGAACTGCCAGATCGGGGTGTCCGTGCATGCGGCTACGGACGCGGCGTCCTGCCCGCTGGACTGGCGGCTGTATGTCCCTGAGGCCTGGGATGATACCTGCGCAGAGACGAACGAGGCCGCCGCTTCGGTGCAGGCCCGGCGGGAGCGGGCAGGGATCCCGGACACTGTCCGGCACCGCACGAAATGGTCCCAGGCGCTGGAAATGATCGACGAACTCAAGGCCTGGGGGCTGGTCCCGCCTGTGGTCGTGGCCGATGCCGGATACGGGGAAGTCACGGCGTTCCGCCAAGGCCTTACAGACCGCGGGATCCCTCACGTTCTCGCAGTCAAGGCCTCCACCAGTGCCCGCCCCGCCAACGCAGCACCCGAACCCGTGCCCTACAGCGGCAGAGGACCCCGCGGCGCGGACCGGTACCGTGAGAGCGCCTCCTCGCTGCGGGACCTCGCCCTCGCCTCAGGGCGCAAACAACTGCGCCAGGCCACCTGGCGCCACGGCACCAAAAACGGCCCCGGAAACCGGACCGCGGCCATGAAATCACGCTTTTTGGCCCTGCGCATCCGCCCCGCCAACCGCGATATCCCGCTGAACGAGGACCGGTCGCTGCCCGAGGCCTGGATGCTCGCCGAATGGCCCGCCCACGAGCCCGCCCCCACCGACTATTGGCTCTCCGACCTGCCCGCCGACACGCCCCTGAAAACCCTGGTCCGGCTCGCGAAAATGCGCTGGCGCATCGAACACGACTACCGCGAACTCAAAACCGGCCTGGGCCTTGCCCACTTCGAAGGACGCTCCTTCACCGGCTGGCACCGCCACGCCACCCTCGTCACAGCAGCCCACCTCTTCATTACCCGGCTACGGCTCACCAACCCAAAAGCAGATGGGGCAGCCTGAGCCTTTACGGCATCCTGAAGGAACTCCAACGAGTCCTCGCCGCATGGCTCGGCTACTGCCCCCACTGCCGACAACGAGCACCAACCTAACGAAGTACTACTAGCCGGTGGCCGCTGAATCCCCTTCGGAAAGTGACTGACCCGGCGGAGGCCCTACGCCGCAGTCCGGAAAAACAGCTCCGTGACAACAGCCAGCCGGTGCGGGTCCTCAACGCCGCAGAGCTCACGGGCGGAGTGCATTGAGAGCAGGGGAACGCCGACGTCGACCGTCCGGATTCCGAGGCGGGTTGCGGTCAGCGGCCCAATCGTTGAACCGCAGGGCATGACGTTGTTGGACACGAATTCCTGGTAAGGCACGTTCGCCTCACCACAAAGCCGGGCCCACAGCGCGGCGCCGGCCGCATCTGTGGCGTAGCGCTGGTTGGCATTGATCTTCAGCAGCGGGCCGCCGTTCAGTGCCGGGTGGTTCGCGGGATCGTGCCGTTCGGGATAGTTGGGGTGCACGGCGTGGCCTGCGTCCGCAGACACGCAGAACGACGCCGATAACGCCTGCCGCCGCTGGCTCACCGTGGCGCCGAGGCCGTCGGAGATCCGCACGAGAACGTCTTCGAGGATAGGCCCACAGGCCCCGGAGCGCGAGGTGGAACCGATTTCCTCGTGATCGAAAGCAGCCAGCACCGCAATGGGCGCCCCGCCACCAGCCCCGGCCCCCTGGTCCTCCGCGTGCGCGATCAGCGCAGCCAGCCCGGCATGGGTGGCCGAGAGGTTGTCCAGCCGCCCGGACGCGAAGAACTCGCTGTTGGCCCCGAAAACCGCAGGCGCCTGCGTGTCCGCTATGACGACGTCGTACCCGCCGATCTCAGCGGCATAAACCGAAACGCCGGGGACACGGGAGGCCAGAACACCCAGCAGGTCGAAATCGGCAGGATTTCCCAGCCCCCAGACGGGATTCATGTGCCGCTGCTTATCCAGGGTCAGGCCCTCGTTCACCGCGCGGTCCAGGTGGATGGCCAGCTGCGGGAAGCGGAGCAGCGGGCCGGTAGCCGTGAGATGCTGGGTACCGTCAAGCATGACCAGCCGGCCCGCCAGCTGCAGCTCACGGTCCAGCCAGGAGTTCAGGAGCGGCCCGCCGTACACTTCCACGCCGGCCTGCAGCCAGCCGAACGCACCAGTGGTGGGCTTGGGCTTGAGCTTGAAGGACGGCGAATCCGTGTGCGCGCCCAGGATGTTGAATCCGGTAGTGGGCCCCGCGTTCTCGGGCACCACCCAGGCGATCAGCGCGCCGTCGCGGACCACGTAGAAGGCACCCGCACCACCGGTCCAGGGCTCCCGCTCGTCCAGGCCGGTGAACCCTGCTTCCTCCAGCCGGCGGGCGGCCTCGTGGACGGCGTGGAAGCTCGACGGCGAGGCGCTGACGTACGCGCCGAGGTCCTGGATGTGGTCTGCGGCGGCGGAAGGTGAAGGCATGGTTCCGAGTCTAACGCCGCGCCGGCGTCAGTAATCGGAGTTGCTGGGTACCACCAGTCCGGTTTCGTACGCATAGACCACGGCCTGGACCCTGTCGCGAAGGTGGAGCTTCGTGAGGATGCGGCGAACGTGGGTTTTCACCGTGGCTTCGGACAAGAAGTAGCGGTGCGCGATCTCGGCGTTGGACAGGCCCTCGGCCATGGCTTCGAGCATCTCGGTTTCGCGCGGCGTCAGGTCCTGAAGCAGTGGGTCGCGCTGGGTCGAGGCGGGCGGCCGCGCAGCGCCGCGGACGTACGTTTCGAGGAGCCGCTGGGTGACCCGCGGCGCCACCACGGCATCTCCGCTGGCCACCACCCGGACGGCCTGGATGAGCTCAGCCGGCGCCACGTCCTTGAGCAGGAACGCGGATGCCCCGGCCTGAAGGCCTGCGAACGCGTATTCATCCACGTCAAAGGTGGTCAGGATGATGATCCGCGCAGTGGCCCCGGCGGCCGTGATGGCCCGGGTCGCCTCGATGCCGTCCAGCACGGGCATCCGGACGTCCATGAGCACGACGTCGGGCGCCAACTCCCGGGCCTGCCTCACCGCTTCGGCGCCGTCGGACGCTTCGCCCACGATCCTGAGGTCGTCCTCACCCTCCAGGATCAGGCGGAATCCCATCCTCAACAGTGGCTGGTCATCCACGAGCAGGACGGTGATTGGTTGTGTCTGAGTCATGCTCTGCCTTGCACTTGGGGAACGGGGTCAGAATCTGGACGATCATCATCGGGCAAGCTCAGGACCGCCCGCACCCGCCAGCCGCGGGCTGTGGGGCCTGCTTCCACGGAGCCGCCATAGATCCGGGCACGCTCGGCCATCCCCAGGAGGCCCTGTCCTGATCCCAGCGCCTGCGCCGGTCCGGGTGAGCCGGCATCACCCGATGCCTGTCCGGGGACTTCCTTCCCGTCGTCGAGCACTTCAATGGTGACGGTGGAACCGGAGCGGAGAATACTCACATCCACCCGGCTGTGGCCGCGGCTGTAACGCAGGACGTTGGTGAGTGATTCCTGCACGATCCGGTAGACGGTCAGCTGGAAGGACGGATCCCGGGGAAGCGACGGTCCGCTATGTGAATAGTGCAACGGCAGCCCGGCGGTGCGAAATCCCTCCAGCAGCTTGGCGAGGCCTTCGCCCGAGTCAAGGGGTGCCCGCGGTGCGATGGCGCCGTTGTGATCCCTGAGCACACCCAGGACGCGACGCATGTCCGCCAGCGCAGTCCGGCCCGTGCGCGATACCTCGCCCAGCACGTCGGCAGCACGTTCGGGACTTTTCCTCGCCACCACTGCCGCGCCGTCGGACAGGCTGATCATCACCGTCAAGGAGTGAGCCACGACGTCGTGCATTTCCCGGGCGATCCGGGTCCGCTCGTTGACGGAGGCCAGGCTGGCCGTGCGCGATGCCCACGCGGCAACCTCCTGCTCATGTTCGCGGCGTTGCCGCACCGAGATGCCGATTCCGGTGGCGATGACGTTGGACAGGGCGATGGTGGCGCCCGTGGCGATGCTCGTCAGGAGGTGGAACTCCTCCGGATTGCCCGCCGCATGGACAAGGGAATTCTTCATGGGACCCACCGCGGCCAAAAGATATAACAGGGCCAGCGGAGCGGTGGCCGCGGCCATAGCCACCAGGGCGAACCGGCGCGTGTGCACCACCGCTACGGCATACAGCGAGAACCACAGCCCGGCAGAGACGTTCGAGCCCCACGGGTGGAGAAGGGTGACGGCCACCTCCATCACCGCAACGAACGCTGCCAAGGCCACCGGGTACGCGCGCCGAAGGAAAAGTGCGCAAGCCACTGCAGCGAGGAGCGTCGCCGCGAGCCACGAGCCCTGCAGGACCGCATCCACCATGGTGGGGGCAACCAACACCGCGTAAGCGGCCACCACCACCGCGTCCATGACGCGGGGATGCTGGTAAAGGTACCGCCGGAGCCGGCCTCGGCGCTTGGCCGTGATTTCGGCGAAGGACGCTTGGGCCTGTCGGGCCGAAGCGTCCTTCACCTGTACCGCTTCATTCATGTTGTGAGCCTAGCCTCAGCTCAGACGTCGCGTTTCTTGAGGACGACGGCGGCGAGCACCACCGGGATCACCACCCAGGTGCCGAGAACAAGTGCGGCCTGCCAGGCTTCAAGGGTGTCCGGCATGTGGTTCACTGCCGTCATGGGCTCCACCGTGTTACCGGGAAGGTACTTGCGGGCCTGGACGAAGAAATCGCCCGGGATCAGCCGGAAAGCGATGGGAGCCACAAAGAACAGGCCCACCAGGCTCATAATGCCGCCCGCCGAATTCCTCAGCAGGGAGCCCAGGGCCATGCCAATGGCGGCGACGGCCGCCACGTAGATGCTGTTCACGAGCAGCATTTTCACGGACTGCGAGCTGGCGAGGTCCAGCTTGAGGTTGTAGTGGTCCAGGATCGGCACGGCCACGAGGCCCGCGATGAACACGGAGACGGCGGTAACCATGAACGCTGTCACCATCACCACCAGCAGCTTGGCCACGAAAGCGGGCGTCCGCCGTGGGACGGCTGCGAACGTTGAACGGGCCATTCCAGTGGTAAACTCCGAGCTCATCAGCAGTACGCCGAGGGAGCCCAGAATGAGCTGTGCGAAGGCAATTCCGGATGTGGGAACGCCAATAGCAAGGTTGCCGCCTTGGGCGGCAAAAGCAGCGGCCGCTTCGGGGTCCTTGAGCGCCTGATCGGCGAACTGGCCCGTGCCCCAGGCGGAAAGCGCGCCGAAGCCCACCACCACCAGGACCGTGCAGGCGAGGAGGATCAGGGTGGAGAGAAGCGTGCGGAACTTGATGAACTCCGAGTTGAGCACACGGGGAAATGACGGTCCGGGACCGGTGCTGGTGGCGTCCCCGGACAGGGTGCTTGCCGGTGCAATGCCGGCGTGCGCGCCACGGCGGGACGGGTTGGGGTCGAGGGTGGTTGAGCTCATGGCTTAGTTGCCTCCGGACTGGGCGGGAGCCTCGGCGGCGCCTGCGGTGATCAGCGAATGGTATTCGACCTCATCCTTGGTCAGCTCCATGTAAGCCTCCTCGAGGCTTGCCTGCAGCGGGGTGAGTTCGTAGATCATGGTGTGGCTGTCCAAGGCGGCACGGGCAATCTGGCGCGGGTCAAGGCCACTGACCTCAAGCAGCTCGTTGTCCTGCAGCTCCACGGAGACGCCGTCCCCGGCCAACAGCCGCATCAGCTGATCCGGCTGGTCGGTGCGGACCCGGGTGCGTGCGCTGCCCTTGCCGTTGATGATGTCCTTGATAGGAGCATCGGCGATGATCCTGCCGCGGCCGATCACGATCAGGTGGTCCGCGGTGACAGCCATCTCGCTCATCAGGTGACTGGAGAGGAACACCGTGCGTCCCTCCGATGCCAGGTACTTGACCAGGTTGCGGACCCAGACAACGCCCTCGGGGTCCAGGCCGTTGACCGGTTCGTCCAGGATGATGGTCTGCGGGTCGCCAAGCAGCGCCGCGGCAATACCTAAGCGCTGTCCCATGCCAAGCGAGAAGCCGCCCACCTTCTTTTTGGCTACCTCCGCCAGGCCCGTCATTTCGATGACTTCGTGGACGCGCTTCTTCGGAATGCCGTGCGTAGCGGCCATGGCCCGGAGGTGGTTGTAGGCAGAGCGGCTGGTGTGGACAGCCTTGGCATCCAGGAGCGCGCCGACGTCCCGCAGCGGGGCGGCGTGCCGGGCGAACGGTGCACCGTTGACGGTGACGCTTCCCGACGTCGGCCGGTCCAGGCCCATGATCATGCGCATGGTGGTGGATTTGCCGGCGCCGTTGGGGCCGAGGAATCCGGTGACCCGGCCAGCCTCGACAGTGAAGTTGACTCCGGCGACGGCGGTCTTTTCGCCATACATCTTTGTCAGGCCTTGTGCCTCAATCATGGACGGGTTCCTTAGAACGGCAGCCTCTCGGCTGCGGGGAGTTTGGTGTGCACTGCCCACGGTACTCACGCCCGCACCCCGTTTCGCCTGTCTAAGGGATGATTCAGGGTCGAATCAGGGTAATCCCCACGGATGATCAGGGGCGGTTTCCACCTGATCGGGCGGGATCAGGACCGGGGCGAATAGTACGTCAGTGCCTGCGGCTCGACCCGGAACCGGGCACTCCGAACGCCTGCCAGCGCTTCACCATCCACGGCCAGAGCCATCGGCGAACCCGGCGACTCAATCAGGACCTCCGTGGCCTCCCTCAGGTGGGTGATCCGCGAGGTTGCCACTGTGCCGGTCAGAACGGACCAGAGGAGCCGCAGCCGGGCGAAGGATTCGTCAGCGGTGATCATCCGGACGTCCAGTACGCCGTCGTCCAGTACGGGCCGGAAAAGGGGCGCGTGGTCCCGGGGATAGTATCGTCCGCGCCCCAAGTACGCGATCCAGACCTTGTGCCGGACCCCGTCCACCATCAGTACCGTGGGCGTTCCCACCGCGAAGGTCCGGAACATGGCCACAACTCCCGCCAACGGTTTGCCAAGGGCCGGCTGCAACTGTTCACGGCGCCGCACCAGGTTCGGGTAAAGGCCCACGCTGGCCGTGTTCACCATGATGAGTTCGGCCGTTTCCGGGTTTCCTGCCAGCCCGCGTTCCACCGTCACCATTCCAACGTCCGACTTCGCAGCCTCACCTTTTGTGACCGCCGCGACAGCCTCCTTCAGGCTGCCGGTGCCTGTGTCGCGGGCGAAGTGGTTCAACGTGCCGCCGGGCAGCACCAGCAGCGGAAGGGAATGCTCGACGGCGGCCGCCGCGGCTGTTCCTACGGTTCCGTCGCCGCCCCACACCCCGAGGGCCAGCGTGCCGGGGTGCGCAGCGGTGGCCTGAATCGCTTCTTCCAGGCTCTCTTCCGGGTCCACAGTCTTTATATACGCATGCGGGAATACTTCCTGCAGGGCCGCGGCGGTTTCCTCCTTGTAGGACCCGCCCAGCGTGTTCACCACAATGCTGAGGCCGTTGCCGCCCGGCAGCGGGGGGGCATCCGTCTGCGCACGCGTGACCTCGGGAAACGGCGGACGTACCGGCCACCACTTACGGGTCAACAAGGCGGCGCCGGCACCGATGGCCGACCCGAAAACCACATCGGAGGGCCAGTGGGCCCCGGTGTGGACACGCGAATAGGCCACCCCCACCGCTGCCGGCGCCAGAACGGCGCCGAGGGCCGGCCGGACCAGGCCGGTGCCAACGGCGAAGGCGATGGCGGAGGCGGAGTGTCCGGACGGCATGGACGAACTGGTGGGCTGGGGATGGACAAACCGGAACACCGGCAGGTGCTCAGGCAACGGCCGGGTACGGGGCAACAGAGTCTTGAAGCCGGCGTTGGTCACCGCCGATGCCACTGCCTGGGCGATCAGCCCGTGCACGGCGGCGCGGCGCGTCCTGCCGGGGAACAGTGCCATGATCGCAGCGGCACCAATCCAGAGCTTGCCCTGATCAGCGGAGGCGGAGAGCCGGCGGAAGAACGTGTCATGCGGCCCCCCGGGAAAGGAGGAAACCCTCCGGACCAGACGGCGGTCAAAACGGCTGATCCAGCCCGGCCCCGGGCGCCTGTTGATGTGCATCCCCCTACCCTAATCCCGGGCCGGAGCGAGTTCGGGGACCAACGGCTTTGCGGCTCCGGCAAGGACCAGGGCCACCACGATGGGGACAACGATGGCGAGCAGGGCCAGATGAATGCCAGTGAGGTCGCCCAGGTATCCCAACAGGGGCGGACCGGCAAGGAACGCAACGTAACCCACAGTGGATACAACCGAGACCCTCGCCGCGGCGTGCTTCGGATCATCGGCCGCGGCGGACATTCCCATCGGGAAGGCCAGCGCGGCCCCGACGCCCCACAGAGCGGCGCCAATGCCTGCCAGCCATACGTTTCCGGCGAGCACAAACAGGCCAAGTCCGGCAGCCGCGGCACCCATGCTGGCACGAAGCACCGCGACGCGCCCGTAGGCGTCAATCAGGCGCCCGCCGAAGAACCGCATGGCTGTCATCGCCAGGACAAACAGGGCGAACATCAGGGCACCGGTGGACTCCGACGTGCCCAGGCCATCCACCGTGGCCTTGGCGATCCAGTCATTTCCGGCACCCTCGGTCAGGGTAGCCCCGAGGACCACCACGCCTATCAGCAGGGTCCGGCTGTCACGCCAGGGCGAAGGGCCCTTCGCGGGCCTGGGTTCACCGTCGAAGGGAACCGTCTCGGCTTCGTGGGGGAGGAAGTAGCGGGGGGTCACCAGTGCCACTACCACCACAACCGCGGCAATGACCAGCAGGTGTTCGGGCAGACCAACGCCGAGGGTTGACAGGCCGGCCCCGATCAGGGCGCCCACGAATGCTCCGCCGCTGAAGGCGGCGTGGAACTGGGGCATGATGGTCCGCCGCAGTTTGTGTTCCACGTCGGCACCCTCGATGTTCTGGGAGACGTCCCACAGCCCGATGCCGATGCCGAAGAAGAACAGAGAAATCGCCGTACCCAGCACCGATTCAGCCGACAGGGAGAGCGCAATCCCCACACCGGCCAGCGCTGCCAGTACGCCGGCGGCGCGCACGGCGTTGGCGGTGCCGATCCTGCCCACCACGAGCCCCGCCGTCGGAAGCGCCAGCAGCGAGCCGATGGCCGTGCACAGCAGCAGCGTTCCCATTTGGCCGGACGTGAGGTGGAGGGTTTCGGTGACCGCCGGAATTCGGGCCGCCCAGCTGGCGAACACGAAGCCGTTGACTCCGAAGACCACAAATGTTGCCGCGGCAGCTGCTGTGAGGGATGGGCCGGCCGAGGTACTGGAGATGTCGGTCTTCATGCTCGAATGCTAGCAACCGACACGAAACCCACAGCCCGACGCTCTCTCACTTAATGCGCTTAATGGACGGACGCTCTCTCACTTTCCTGAGGTAGGTGAGAGAGCGTCGGTCCCAAACCCGCATTAAGTGAGAGAGGGTCCCGGGGGCGGGGGCGGGGGCGGGGGTTGGGGGCAACGGGTCAGCGGGTCAGCGGGTCAGCGGGCGCGCTCGACCCGCTTTTCGTCCCAGACCGGCCCGTCGGATTCGTAGACTTTGCCGTCGGAGCCGAAGACCAGGAAGCGGTCGAAGGTGCGGGCGAACCAGCGGTCGTGCGTCACGGCCAGGACGGTTCCTTCGAAGTGGTCAATGGCCTTCTCCAGCGCCTCGGCAGAGTGCAGGTCCAGGTTGTCGGTGGGTTCGTCCAACAGCAGGAGCGTGGCTCCTGAGAGCTGCAGCAGCAGGATCTGGAACCGTGCCTGTTGGCCGCCGGACAGCGACTCATATTTCTGCTCCGACTGCCCTGCGAGCCCGTATCCGTCCAGCGCACCGGCAGCAGCTTCACGGCCGAGCCCGGAACGGTGTTCGTCACCGCGGTGCAGGATTTCCAGCAGGGTCTTGCCCAGCAGGTCCGGCCGGACGTGGGTCTGGGCGAAGAAGCCCGGGCGGATCCGGGCGCCGAGTTTCACGGTGCCCTCGTGGGGCACTTCGGCGATGTCGACGTCGGAAACCGGCAGGTGCTCCCGCTCCGGGTCGGTCCCGCCGGTGGCGAGCAGCCGCAGGAAGTGGCTCTTGCCTGACCCGTTGGAGCCGAGCACGCCCACGCGGTCGCCGAACCAGACCTCCGTGGAGAACGGTTTCATCAGGCCGGTGAGTTCAAGCTGCTCCGCCACGATGGCCCGCTTCGCGGTGCGGCCGCCCTTGAGCCGCATCTGCACGTTCTGTTCGATGGGCAGCGCCTCGGGCGGTCCCACTTCCAGGAATTTCGCCAGCCGGGTCTGCGCTGCGTGGTACCGGTTGGCCATGTCCGAGCGGAACGCAGCCTTGTTCTTGTACATGTTGACGAGTTCCTTGAGCTTCACGTGCTCCTCGTCCCAGCGTTTGCGCAGCTCCTCGAAGCGCGCGTTCCGGTCGGCCCGGGCATCCACGTAGGAGCCGAAGCCGCCGCCATGCACCCACGCACCGGCGCCGTTGATGCCAGGTTCGAGGGTCACGATGCGGCCGGCGGCGTTGTTGAGGAGTTCGCGGTCGTGGCTGATGAAGAAGACCGTCTTTTTGGACTCGTTCAGCTTCTCCTCGAGCCAGCGCTTGCCGGGCACGTCAAGGTAGTTGTCCGGTTCGTCCAGGAGCAGGAGTTCGTCGGGACCGGCAAAGAGTGCCTCGAGGACCAGGCGCTTCTGCTCGCCGCCGGAGAGGCTCGACGCCGGGCGGTGCTGCGCGCGGTCAAAGGGCAGTCCCAGCGCGGCCATGCACACCTCGTCCCAGACGGTCTCCACGTCGTAGCCGCCGGCGTCACCCCAGTCCACGATCGCCTGGGCGTACCGCATCTGGGAGGGCTCGTCGTCGAGCTCCACCATGGCGAGCTCAGCCTCGTCCACCTCGCGGGCGGCGGCGGCCAGGGCAGGCGGCGCCGCCGAAACCAGCAGGTCCCGGACCGTGGAATCGTCGCGCACCTGGCCCACGAACTGACGCATGATGCCCATGTTTCCGGAGCGCCCGATAACTCCTTCGTCCGGCACCAGGTCGCCGGAGATGATCCGGAACAGCGTGGTCTTGCCCGTGCCGTTGGGACCGATCAGGGCGGTTTTGGTGCCATCCGGGACCTTGAAGGTCACGCCGTTCAGGAGTTGGGTGCCGTCGGAAAGGAAGTAGTCGATGCCGGAAACGTCAATATGAGCCACGTGCTCAATCTTCCCATGCCCGCCCGGGCCGGGGTCAGCCGGCGGCGGTCAGGAACTGTTTGAGCAGCGGCCCCGACGTGGTGGCACCGAGGCCGCCGTCCTCGACGAACACGGCCACAGCGAGATCCCCGTGGACCGCGACAATCCAGGCGTGCGTTTTAGGCGGTGTTTCCTTGCCAAACTCCGCCGTGCCGGTTTTGGCGCCCACCGGCGCCCCGGGCACGGTGGCGAGGAAACCCGCGTGGCCGGACGTCACCACCGCGCGCATCATGTCAGACAGGGCCGCGGCTTCCTCGGCCGTGATCGGTTTGCCGGATGCCTGAGCGGGTGCTTCGGGCGTAACGGTCGACGACGGCGGCGCAGCCTCCGCCGTCGGCTCGCCGGGCGTGCCACCCGCGGCGCCGGCGTCCGGGTTCAGGACCAGCTGCGGTGAAACGGGGGAACCCTTGGCCACGGAACCGGCCATGATGGCAGCAGCCAGCGGGGACATCAGCACCTTGCCCTGCCCGATCATGGACGCTGCATGTTCGGTGCCGGCGGCCTCGCCGGGGACGGAGCCAAGGAACGCCACGGCACCGAGTTTCGGGGCTTCGACGGCCACACCCATGGCCCCCGCGGCCGCTTCAAGCTGGGCTTGCGTGACCTTGTCCCGGGCGGCGATGAACGCCGTGTTGCAGGAGTGGGCGAAGGCATCGCGGAGGGTTACCGATCCGAGCGAACTTTCCGGGTATCCTTCCGAGTTCTTGAAGGTGCGGCCGTCCACCTCGAGGGTGGGGGTGCACTGCACCTTCGAATCGGGGGTCATTCCGTTGCGGAACATCGCCAGCGAGTCGACCATCTTGAAGATGGATCCGGGTGCGTACTGGCCCAGCATCGCGGTGTTGTAACCATTGCTGCCCGGTCCCGAAGCGGCTGCGAGGACCGCGCCTGAGGAGGGTCGGAGTGCCACGATGGCCGAGGCTGGCCCCACGCCGGCCAACGTGCTCTCCGCCAGGGCCTGGAGGGTGGGGTCGAGGGTGGTCTTCAGCGGCGTGCCCGGCTTGGGTGCGGTTTGGAACACCACGCGGCGGGGATCAGTGCCCGCGGCGTTGATCTGTTCGCGGGTGAGGTCTGCCCTGTGTGCACGGACCACCACGGCGTCGGTTCCGCGGAGCTGGGCGTCGTATTGTTGCTGGAGCCCGCCGATGCCCGTCACGTCGCCCGCGCTCAGCGCCCCGGCCGAGGCTTCAATCTGTTCTGCACTGGCCTCGCCCACGGAACCGAGGACTGCCCGTGCGAAGCTACGGCTCGGAGCCAGCGGCTGGCTTTCCTTGATGGCCCGGCCACCGGGGATCGCCGCGATCTGCTCGTCGGTTATGCTGCGGCCTTCTTCACGCAGGGTGATGGCCGCGACAAATGCCTGGGCGCCCGCCGCCGAAACCTGCTGTGTGTAGGCTGCCGCATCCACACCCACCAGTTCCGCCAACTTGGTGGCGGACGCGGCCGGATCTGCCGCGCCGAGCAGTGGTTTGTCGATGCCGACTTTGACCACCGGGCGGTATGTAACCAGCTTCGCGTCGCCGGCGCCGAGGATGTCCGCCCGCGGAGGCGACTGCGTGCCCTTGGTGAGGATCTCACCCTCAGCAAGCTCCGGGACCAGCGATGACGGGTTCCATGCGGTGAGCCACTTGTCCCCGGACTTCTTAAACTCAGCGTAGGTGGTGTACTTCCACTCGCCTGAGCCGATCTTCCAGGTGTAGTTGAGCGGAACGGTGGCGGTATTGCCCTCGAGTGACAGTTCCCCGGTTTCCACGGCGGGCTTGTCCGGGTCGAGAGATTTGAAGATGTCCTGAACCTGCTGCTTGGCCACGCCGGAGTCTTTGCCGTCAAAGGCGACGGGGCTGACGTCGAGCACGGACACCGCGGCCGCGAACTGTTTGGCCGCGGCTTCGGCACCCCCTCTGCCGTCGTCGCAGGACACCAGGGAGGCGCCGAGAATGAGACCAGCTATGGCAAGTGAAAGTTTCTTTGAGTTCCCCACGGCGTTATTATGCCCCGTTTTGTCATGGGGTTGACCATCCGCGATACATCCCTGCGGAAGCCCGTTCACCACGCCAGGTCCGAACTACGGCCGAAGCCCGAGCGGCGGCACGTCAAGGCCGAATATGTCCTTTAGTGCATGTTTAGCAGCGAAGAATCCCGGCATCCCTGTGACGCCCGGGCCCGGCGGCGTGGAGGAGGAGCACAAATACACTCCCCGAAGGGGTGTCCGCCAGGGAATTGGGGACACAACGGGCCTTTGAAGAAGCCCGCGAACGTCCATGATGCCCGCGCTGAAGTCCCCGCCGATGTAGTTCCGGTTGTAACTTGCCAGTTCGGCCGCCGTGGTCACGTGGGTTTGCACCACCACGTCCCGGAACCCTGGCGCGAAACGTTCAATTTGGCTGGTCACCGCTTCGCCCATATCCCGCGTGGAGCCTGCGGGGACGTGGCAATAGGCCCACAGAATGTGGCGCCCTGCGGGGGCCCGGCTGCTGTCGAACCGTGAGGGCTGCGCCGCCAGGACGTAGGGACGCTCGGGATGCTTCCCCGCGGAAACCTCGTTCTCGGCCCGAGCCATTTCCTTCCGCGTGCCGCCTACATGCACTGTGCCGGCGTCAGCCAGCTCGGCAGCAGCCCACGGAACCGGCCCGGACAGGATGTAATCCACCTTGCAGGAACCATTCCCGTAGCGGAATGCCTCGAGGGAGCGCCGGTATTTTGGGGGCATGCTCTCCCCGGCAATCTCAAGCAGTCCCCGGGGTGCAACGTCCAGCAGGACTGCACGCGCCCCACCGAGTTGCCGGAGGCTATCGATGGGTTCCCCGGTACGGATTACACCACCGTGGGCCCGGATGTCCGCCGCGAGGGCCTCGGCAATAGCAGCCGAACCCCCTTGGGGAATGGGCCATCCCTGCGCATGGGCCAGAGCGGTGAGCATCAGGCCCGCCCCTGCCGCCGCCAATGACGGCAGATGCGAAACAGCGTGTGCCGCAACACCACTCAGCAGGGCCGGCGCCAGTTCCTCCCGGAAGCGGGCGTTCCACAGCGGAGTCCCCTGTTCGAATGTCCGCAGCCCAAAGAGTGCAGCCGCCACCGGATCCCTGGGGATCCTTAGTAGCTGGTGCTGGGTGGCGTCCATGACGCCGTCGATGCGGCTCACCAGGGGAGCGAGCAGCTTCCCGTACGCCGCGCCGTCGCGGCCGAGTGCCTCGACGGTGCGCTCCAGCGAGTGATAGCCGAGCGCAGCCCTCCCGCCATCGAGCGGTGAACCGAACCCGAGCTCCGGAACCACCAGCTTGATCCTGCGCTCCAGTTCGAAATCGCGGAAGAAGGTGGATGCCAGGGCCATGGGATGCACCGCCGAGCAAATGTCATGCAGGTGGCCCGGTTGCATGAGTTCGGTGGTGCGGGTACCTCCGCCGATCGTCCCCGCAGCTTCCAGGACTTCTACTGACAGCCCGGCCCGGGCCATCACTGCAGCTGTGGCGAGTCCGTTGGGCCCGGAACCTACGACGGCGACATCAGCCATGGTGCTTCGCCCTTCCGGTGAGGATTGCTTTCGAGGGATTCAGGGGATTAAGGCGCAACCGGTCCGGCAACCCGTTGAACGGACCTCCATGCGGGTCATCGAGATGGTGCCTGCGCACAGGATCGTAGTTGGGATCATAGATGTCCCAAACCACCCGACCCATCAAATATGCAGTTACGAGCATATGTGCTGCCACCGCCAGAACGTAGTAGGGCATGTCAATGTTGTGTTGCGTGGGACCTTGACTCGAAACCTGTGCGAGGTACATCCACACCGCAGCCCAATAGAGGCCTTCGATCCCCTGCCACACCAGAAAGTCGCGCCACCGAGGCCTGGCCAGCGCCACCAGCGGAATGAGCCAGAGCACGAACTGCGGGGAGTACACCTTGTTGGTCAGAATGAGGGCGCCCACCAGCAGGAACGCGAGCTGCGCCAGCCGCGGGCGCCGGGGAGCCGTCAGGGCAATGTAGGCGACAGCTGCGCAGGCCAGCAGGAAGAGGGCCAGGGCCAGAACGTTGACGGCACCCGGGTCAAGAACGGGCCAGCGCAGGCGGCGTGCCACCAGATTGTAGGCAAACCACGCCGAGCCGTACCCCGCCTCCCGGGACACCGGGAATCCGAGGGAATACGCCCAGCCGGCGGGATTGGCCAGCGCAACGGGAATGTTGACCGTCACCCACGCGGCCGCGGCTGTTCCCGCGGTCAGAAAGAATGCCCTGAGCCGGCCGGTGCGGAGGGAGAGCAGGAAGACGGCGGCCAGAACCAGGGCGGCGTAGGGCTTGGCTGCTGCGGCGAGCCCGATCAGCACTCCGGCCAGCACCAGCCGTTCACGCGCGAAACACAGCATCCCTACAGCAAGCAGCCCTGCCGCCCACAGGTCCCAGCTAACGGTTCCGGCGAGCAGAATGCCCGGCGCGAGCGCCACCATGGCCGCATCCCAGGGGCGCCGTTGTGACAGTCGGGCCGTGGCCAGGACGGCAACGATCCACAGGGCTGCTATCAGGGCGGCATTAACGTCGAAATAGCCGAGGGTGCGGCTATCAGTGACACCTTGACCGGGGATGAGCCAGGCGGTGACGGCGGCAATAAAACCGGTCAGGACCGGATACTCGAAGAGATGGCCCGGGCTGAGGAAGGCGAAGGGGTCCTCTCCAAGGGACCGGTTCCGGAAGAGATCGGGGAAATCCGAATAGCAGGTGGAATAGAACTGGCCCGGGGTCTGCCAGCCGTTGACACGGCAGTAGCCCTTGATCGTCAGAGCGCACAGCGCAGCCAGCACTGTCAGGATGATCAGGACCCGTTCCACGGTAAACACCCCGGGGGAGACGATGCCGGGCGCCGACCGGGCGCCCATGGGCCCGCCAATCAGTTCCGTGAAGTTCTTCAGCAACAGGTCACTGCGGCTGGGAACAACCAGGCGGGCACGTTGTGGGCGCGCCGGCGGCTTCGTCTCCTGCATGCCCCTGAGCTTACCGGGACAGGGCCCGTGCGGGCGGGTGCCGTTTTGCTTCGGCCCCCGCCTCAGCGCAGCCCGGCCGTCTGCTGGTGCACCAGCGCGTAGGCATCTTCCCGGTGTTGGTTCAACAGTTCAACATTGAATTCGCGGCGCCCGGTTCGGACTGGTAAGCGAAGCAGAAACAACGCCTTTTTGATCTTTTTTATCAAAGCACTCACCTCCTTTCCGGGGGAAATGGGCATGGCAATTAGCGCCAATGAGGCTCGCTTCAGTATTGGCGGTAATGAGGCACAGGAATGCCCGGGCTAATTAGTGGTTCGCAAATGCGAATGTTCGGGTGAAATGACGGCAGACGGCAGGCGGCTGTGAAAGGAACGACACCAGGTGTTTTGCTGTCACCGCCGGCCCGGAGTACAGGCAGTCTCGGTAAAGGGAGTCCCGGTAAAGGGAGTCCCGGTAAAGGGAGTCCCGGTAAAGGGAGTCCCGGCAGTAAGAGAGCGCCGAGGCGGGTGGTATCCAGGTCCCGAACTGCCGCCATGCGGCGGTCAGACGGGACTAGGAGGCAACGACTCCAGAAAAACGGCGCCCAGCAGCAGCGAAGGCCGGGGTGGCGGTGATGGTCATCGTCCATCCGCTAGTCAAAGTAATCATTTCTCCCAACCTCCTTTTCTGTCAGCCGTTGCTCCAGCAGACTGGCCTGGCAACGGGCGCCGTGCCCCGGCGGAATCGCTCTGGGGCTGAAAATAAAAATACCCTACCTTTGTTGCCGTCCGCCAGTTAATTCCGGAAAGATTCTAAATAAATTTCAGGAAAGGCCTGTTTAGAGTCCCCAGCGCACAATAGCTGGTGTCTTTTTGTCCCATCCAAGGGTGCACACTTTGGCCGTGCCCAGAATAAAGTGGCGGCCTTCGGTGGGGGCCAATTCAAGCCAGCGCGCCGTGAGGATCCGGGAGAAATGTCCGTGGGCCACAATCAGCACGTTGTCGAGTCCGGATTCCAGCACGCGGGCAACAATCTTGTCCGCGCGGGCCGCCACCTCGTCCAGGGATTCTCCGTTGGGCACGCCGTGGGTCCAGATGAGGTAATCCGGGTTGTCCTTTCGGATGAGGTCCGAGCTGATGCCCTCGTAGTCCCCGTAGTTCCATTCCACCGCGAGCGGCTCGTGCTGCGCATCGGGGAAGCCGGCAAGTTCAGCCGTGCGCCTTGCCCGGCGCAGCGGTGACGTCAGGACGAGGTCGAAGTCCACCTGGTCCAGGATTTTCCGGGCTTCCACGGCCTGCTGCTCGCCTTCGACCGTCAAGGGGAGGTCGGTGAGCCCGGTGTATTGCCCGCTTTTTGACCATTCCGTCTCGCCGTGGCGCAGGATCCAAAGCTGGGGGCGGGGCGCGGTGTTCGGGTCAGTCATTTGGACTCCTCAGTGGGGGAAAGTTCGACGCCGGCAGCCGGCTCTGGTTCTTCTGCAGGCGAAGGTGCCGCTTCGGGCTGCTGTGCCCACCACGCGAGCAGCCTGGCTTCGGCCTCCTCCGCCTGCAGCGGGCCATGCTCCATCCGTTCCTCCAGCAGGAACTTGTACGCACGGCCCACCACGGGACCAGGTTTGAGCCCAAGGAGGGCCATGATCTGTGCTCCGTCCAAATCCGGGCGGACTGCCTCCAGGGATTCCCGTTCGCGCAATGCGGCGATCCGGTCTTCCAGGTCGTCGTAGGCGAAGGCGAGCCGTTCAGCCTTGCGCTGGTTACGGGTGGTGACGTCCGATCGGGTCAGCCGGTGCAGCCGCTCCAGCAGGGGACCGGCGTCCGTGACGTAGCGGCGGACGGCAGAGTCGCTCCAGCCGGCCTCGCCGTAACCGTAAAAGCGCATGTGCAGTTCCACCAGCCGGGCCACGGCCTTGATGGTGTCGTTGTCGAAGCGCAGGGCCTTCATCCGCTTGGCGGTGAGTTTGGATCCCACCATGTCGTGGTGGCGGAAGCTCACCGCACCGCCCGGTTCGAAGCGGCGCGTAGCCGGCTTGCCGACGTCGTGCATTAACGCTGCGAACCGCAGCACGAAGTCGGGACCCGGCACCGCGCCGTCGGCGTCTGTTTCCAGGCCGGCCGCCTGCTCCAGCACCTGCAGCGAGTGCTGATAGACATCCTTATGGCGGTGGTGCTCATCCGATTCGAGGCGCAGTGCGGACACTTCCGGCAGGACGAACTCGGCGAGACCGGTCTCAACCAGCAGGTCCACGCCAGTCCGGGGAGCGGCGCCACAGATGAGTTTGATCAGCTCGTCCCGGACGCGTTCGGCAGAAATGATGGTGATGCGTTCGGCCATCCCAACCATGGCCACGCGAACGTCCGGGTGGACCGAAATGCCCAGTTGTGAGGCGAACCGGGCGGCGCGCATCATGCGGAGGGGGTCGTCGGAGAAGGAGTCTTCAGGGGAACCAGGCGTTGCCAGCACCGAGGAGTGGAGGTCCCGCACGCCGCCGAACGGGTCAACGAGTTCAAGGGAGGGCAGGCGGAGGGCCATCGCGTTGATGGTGAAGTCCCGGCGCAGCAGGTCATCGGTCAGTGAGGTGCCGAAAGCCACGACCGGCTTGCGCGACTCAGGATCGTACGCCTCGGCCCGGTACGTGGTGATCTCAATCTGGAAGCCGGACTTCCGCATGCCGATCGTCCCGAAGGCGCGGCCAATTTCCCAGAAGTTGTCTGCCCACTTCTTAATCAGGGCAATCGTCTGGTCCGGGGTGGCGTCCGTGGTGAAGTCAAGGTCCAGCGACGCGCGTCCCAGGAACAGGTCCCGCACCGGACCGCCCACAAGGGACAGTTCGTGGCCGGCATCAACGAAGCGCTGGCCGAGCTCCAGGACCACCGGGTCCACCTGGAAATCGACGGTGTGGGAATCAGTCTTGTGATGTGCGTGCGCCATAGTTACTTAAGCTTGTCAGAAACCTGCGGCTTAGCAGGCCAAAATCTGCTCAAGATCACCCCGATTCGCGCAGCGGCGCCCAAAGTGAGTCATGTCCGGTCCATCTTGATGTCATGTTCCGGTCATCAAGAACGGGCAAGAGTCGTTAGAGTGGACTGCATGGCCCATCCCGTACCGAGCGCTCCCGGCAGGAGGACAAGCGCACCGTTGCCGTCGGCAATCGGTGCCCACGTCGCGCCCGCCCTGCACTCGGCGCCGGCCTCGCTTCCCACCGTGGAGGAAATCTCCGCCGGAGGCGTCGTGGTGGACACGTCCGACGCCGAACTGAGGGTGGCCATTATCGCGCGCCTTAACAGGGGCGGACGGTTGGAGTGGTGCCTGCCGAAGGGCCACCCCGAGGGCGACGAAAACAACGAGCAGGCGGCCGTCCGTGAGATTGCCGAGGAAACCGGCATTGAGGGCGACATCCTGGCCCCGCTGGGCAGCATCGACTACTGGTTCACTGTCAGCGGGCACCGCGTCCACAAGACAGTGCACCATTACCTGCTGCGTGCCACGGGCGGGGAGCTCACCATTGAAAACGATCCTGACCATGAAGCCGTGGATGTGGCGTGGGTGCCCATCCGGGAACTCGCACGGAAGCTGTCCTTTCCCAATGAGCGCCGCATCGCGGACCTTGCCCGGGACGTCCTCCCCGAACACCTCTAAGGCCTTCGCCGCAGGCCAGGGCCGGCCGATGCTCTGGAGCGGGACGCTCCGGTGCCTAACAAACAGCGTCCGGGTGAGACGATGAACTCGATGTCAGCTTCCAATCCTCCCTCCAATAGCGCAAGCCGCACGGGTTCCACCGGACCGGCAGCCGGACCGGGTGTTCCTGCCGAACCAATCGTGCCTGCCGAACCGAGTGTTCCTGCGGAACCGAAAGTGCCCGCCGGCGCGAGCGAAACCCGCTCCAGCGCCATCATGGCGGCCGGCACCCTGGTTTCGCGCTTCCTCGGCTTCGGCAAGACCTGGATGCTGGGTGCCGCCCTGGGCCTCGGCTCCACGGTCAATGACACGTTCATCAACGCGAACAACCTGCCCAACCTGATCTTCCTGCTGGTGGCCGGAGGCGTGTTCAACGCCGTGCTGGTGCCGCAGATCATCAAGGCAAGCAAGGCCCCCGACAGGGGAGCGGACTACATCAGCCGGCTGCTGACGCTGGCCGTGCTCCTGCTTCTGGGCCTGACGGCCCTGGTCACGCTCGCCGCGCCCTGGGTCATTGAGCTGACCACCCAGGGCTACTCACCCCAGCAGCAGGCCCTCGCGGTGTCCTTTGCCTTCTGGTGCCTGCCGCAGATCTTCTTCTACGGCCTGTACGCCCTGCTCACGCAGGTCCTCAACGCCAACGGCGCCTTCGGGCCGGCCATGTGGGCGCCCATCCTGAACAACGTGGTGGGCATCGCCGGGCTGGGCATGTTCATCTGGATCTTCGGCCAGAACGCCGTCAACCCGCATAACCTCGACACCTGGACTTCCACCCAGACCCTGCTCGTGGCAGGGTTCTCCACCATCGGGGTGATCGCCCAGACCGCCATCCTGCTGGTCCCGGTCTTCCGCCTGAAACTTGGCCTCCGGCCGAAATTCGGGTGGCGCGGAGTGGGGCTCGGCCAGGCAGCAAAGCTGAGTGTCTGGACACTCCTGACCGCCGCCGTCGGGCAGTTGGCCTTCCTGTATGTCATGCGTATCGCCACCATTCCCGGTGCCGAGCGCCTGCGGCTGAAGGAGGCGGGGGACCCGGCCGCCCAGATGCTGCCCGGCAACGCCGTGCTCGAGGTGGCCAGCCAGCTGTATCTGCTGCCGCACTCGATCATTGCGCTTTCGCTCGCCACGGTCCTTTTCAACCGGATGACCCGCGCCTCCCAGGACGGCAACCGCAACGAACTGCGCGATGCGCTTTCGCACGGGCTCCGCACCATGGCCGTAGCCACGGTCTTTGGTGCACTGGCGCTCTTTGCCTTGGCCGGACCGCTGGGCATGTTCTTCTCCGGCGGACTCCGGCAGGACGGGGTCATGCTGGCCCAGACGCTCACCATCCTGGCGCTGAGCACTCCGTTCATGAGCGCAAACTTCATGATGTCGCGCGTTTTCTACGCCAACGAGGATGCCCGCACCCCGTTCTACGTCCAGCTCCTGCTGGCGGTGGTCTACGTGGCAGGCGCCTTTGCCATCCAGTTCATGCCCGTGGGCCAGATCATCTACGCGATCGCCATCCTCTACATGGTGGGCAACATCCTCTCCGTGGTCATCAGCGCCTACTTCCTGCGCCGGCTGCTCGGCCACCTCGACGGTCCGCGCATCGCCAACTCCTACATCCGGATGGGCTATGCAGCGCTCGGCTCGGCTGTTGCCGGTGCCGGCGCCCTCTGGCTGATGGGCAGCTACAGCGCAGACGGCTTTGCCTGGAGCGACCGGATCGCCGCCCTGGTGACCCTGATCGTGGTCGGACCCATCATGCTGGTGGTCTACGTCTTCCTGCTGAAGATCTTCCACGTCTCCGAACTCCGCGATCTGCTGCGTCCCCTGCTCGGGCGGCTGGGGCGCGGCGGAACCGGACCGTCGGACACAACGGGGGGCACGCCGTCGTCGTCCGCTTCCGGTTCCGGTTCCGGTTCCGGTGCGGAACGTCCGACGCCGGAACGCGCCACGGTCTCGGTGGATACCGGTCTCATTCCGCGCATCTCGGGCGAATTCGACGCCACCTCGTTCCGCGCGGGGCCGGCACCCGAACGCCAGGCACCTGCGGCCCGCACGGCGGTCTCCCCGGAACAGGGCACCGAACCCTCAGGTGAATATCTGCCGGCCGAAGACGTTCCCGCCACCGCACGCGGCGGCCTGCTGCGCGAAGAGATTCCGCTACCCGGCCGGCGCACCTTCCAGGGGCAGCCCGGCAGGAACCCGCATTTCAGGCCCCGCCGGCCCCGTAAAAAGTAATCTCAGCGGCGTCACCGGCTGCCTGTCGCCCGCGGCGGCCATGACCAATCGGCTAGGATCGAACCTGAACAGGGGTATTTGCGGCCAGGTGTAATCCGGCTAGCCGGCCGGCGTTTGTCCGGCTCCGGCCGGCAATGGATTCGTCGACGCCACCAATGCCCGGACAGCCTAGGAGGAACACGTGTCCCACCCGATCGACGTTGGATCAGTACTCGGCGGCCGCTACAAGGTCACTGCCACGGTACTGACCTCACACGACCAGGATCTGGTGCTGGACGGGGTGGACCAGGTGCTCAACCGTCCGGTCAGCATTCTGGTCGCCGGCCCGGACAACACCGAGCAGGTGGCCCAAAGTGCCCGCGAGGTGGCTACCGGTGAGCGTCCCGGCAGTGTGCAGGTCCTTGACCTCGGCGTCACCGAAGCAGCCACGTACCTCATTACCAACCACACGTCCGCGGCGGATCTGCTCGACCTCGTGGTTGCCTCTGATGCCCCCTACGTTGAACCGTTTTTCACGGACACCCTGGGCAGCGAAATTTTCGGCCAGCCACGGTCGCATGAGCCCGAGCCTTATGACGACGAAGAAAATGTCGACGCCGGCTACATCAATTACGCGGACACTCACCCCCCGCAGGTGGACCCTTACCGGTCGGCACCCAACGTCCCGCCCGTAGTTCCGGCCCGGCCCCCGATCCGACCGGCCACACGCCCTGCTGCCGGCGCCCCGCGTGGCGCCGGGGCTGCCGCAGGTTCGGCTGGGGCAGCCGCGGCTGCGGCGGGCGGGGCTGCGGCGGGCGGGGCTGGGGCGGCTGCCGGAATTGCCGGTGGTGCGGCCGCTTCGCGCCAGCAGGAAACGGCTCCGCAGCAGGTCCAGCCCGCCGACCGGCAACCTATTTCCGGTACGGGACGTGGAACCGGCACAGGTGTTGTGCCCCGGGCCGGCGCTACAGGCGGCCAGCCGGACCGGACTGGGGCGGACAAACCAAAGGTTTCGCTGTGGTCCGAGGACGACTATTCCGCCGAAGACCAGGACACCGGCCAAGGCGATGCCGTGAAGCCCGAGCCCACAAAACAGTCCAACCGTTCGGCTGTGGCCTTCCCGTCGCTGGCCCGTAAAACCGCTCCGGCGGCTGCCGCGGCACCCCCCACTGACGATTCCAGCGACTACTACGAAGATGATGAGCCGGAGCGAGAGCCCCGGTCCATGCGGTGGCTCGTGGGCGGCCTGCTGGCAGTGGTATTGATCGCAGGGCTGGTGTTCGCCCTCACCAATCTGGGCAGCCTCTTCAACGGAGGCCCCCAGGCCAACCCATCACCCGTAGCCACCGGGACCCCGGCTCCTGATACGGGCACCCCGACTCCGAACGCCAGTTCCTCAGCACCGCCGGCGGTCCCGCCTGCGATCGAGAACATCACCCGCCAGGGTAATTTCGATTTCGCAGCCACCTACGATGTGGATCTTGTGAAGGCATTTGACGGCAACGCTGCCAGCTACTGGTCCGACATGGAGTTTGCCACGGAAGCCTGGGGCGGACTCGCCCCCGACGGCGTGCCGTTGTTCGTGAAGTTGAAGAGCCCGGCAACGGTTTCATCCGTCACGCTGACCCAGCTCGGAGCATCCGGCGGCAACCTCAGTGTCTACACGAACGATCGTCCGTCACTGGACGGTGCCAAACTGGTGGGAACCAACAGCTTCACCTCCACCGACCTGACCATGCCCCTGGCCGAACCGGTCAAGGCGCAGTATGTAATTGTTTCCATCAAGACGCTACCCAGGCTGGCTGCACCGAAGACCCGCTACGGCTACGGGATCCGATTGGCGGAAATCAAGGTTCAATAGCGGAACCGCGGGCCGTTGCCTGCACCGCCCGGTCCGGCCCTGGGGTAGCGGCCCGGAATGCGGTTCCGGAATATTCACCACCAACATTCAGTTGTGCCATGTGGCCGGTCAGGAAATCCGGCGCATCGACTAAGGAAGAGGTTCACCGTTCAGTGAGCAACGCAGAAAACACCGCGTCCGAAGTACGTGATGTCATCATCGTCGGCTCGGGCCCGGCTGGATACACGGCCGCTGTCTATACCGCACGGGCCAACCTGAAGCCCCTTCTGCTCGCGGGCTCAGTGACCGCCGGCGGCGAGCTGATGAACACTACCGATGTCGAAAACTACCCGGGCTTCCCGGAGGGAATCATGGGCCCGGACCTCATGGAGAACTTCGAGAAGCAGGCCGCCCGGTTCGGGACCGAGATCCAGTTTGAGGACGTCACCGCGCTGGACCTCGAGGGTGAAATCAAGACCGTCACCATCGGCACAGGCGAAACGTTCCAGGCACGGGCCATCATCCTGTCCACCGGCTCCGCTTACCGGGAGCTGGGGCTCCCCAACGAAAAGCGCCTCTCCGGGCACGGCGTTAGCTGGTGCGCAACCTGCGACGGTTTCTTTTTCAAGGGTCAGGACATCGCTGTCATTGGTGGGGGAGACTCCGCTATGGAGGAGGCGCTCTTCCTTACGAAGTTCGCCAAGTCCGTGACCGTTGTGCACCGTCGCGACTCGCTCAAGGCTTCTAAGATCATGGCTGACCGCGCACTGGCTCACGAGAAGATTTCGTTCATCTGGAACAGCACCGTGGACGACGTCGTCGGCCAGGACAAGGTCACCGGCCTCAAGATCAAGAACCTGCAGGACGGCACCGTAACGGACCTCGCCGTCACCGGCGTGTTTGTCGCGATCGGAAACGATCCGCGGACCGACCTCGTCAAGGACACCCTGAAGATCACGGCCGAGGGCACCATTGCGGTGGACGGCCGGAGCTCCAGGACAAGCATCCCGGGCGTCTTCGCCGCCGGCGACGTTGTGGACCCCACTTACCGCCAGGCCATCACCGCGTCAGGGTCCGGCTGTGTCGCAGCCATCGACGTGGAGCACTACCTCGCAGACCTGCACGCGTAACACGCGGCACCACACACGAAGAGAGAGACAAACGCTATGAGCAACGCAAAAGACGTAACAGACGCAAGCTTCAGCACAGATGTCCTGTCAGCCGAAAAGCCGGTAATTGTGGACTTCTGGGCTGAATGGTGTGGCCCGTGCCGGAAGCTGGGACCGATCCTCGATGAGATCTCGGTTGAATACAGCGAGAAGGTCGACGTTGTCAAGGTCAACGTCGATGACAACCCTGGCATCGCTGCCGAGTATGGCATCACTTCCATTCCGGCGGTCTACTTGTTCCAGGGTGGCGAGGTGAAGAGCACTGTCATCGGAGCCCGGCCCAAGCAGTACTTTGAAAAGGAATTTGCTGACGTTCTTTCATAAATGAAATAGATCGCTCAGACACTCGTGGCCGCCGCTTCGTAGAAGTGGCGGCCACACGTGTGTCAGGCACCACCTCGGATCCCGTTTATGGAACTCATACCGGTTGTTTACAGCTCCAACTTCGTCCAGCAATCCACGAGCCCCGGAAAATCCGAACGCGCTCAGTATTCCCTTTGTGGCTCAAGGGTCTGACTAGTGTGCAAATCAGGAAACAGTATTCGAAAACAATTTGCGGCATGGACTGCGGCGAATTGGGATGTTTCACGTGAAACATCCGCGGAGCACCCCGACCAGTGATACGTAGGTCTGCCCCGTACCCCGGGAGAGGGTCAGCGTCTATTCGTAAGTCCAGTGATGAGCAGCCCGGTCATTGACTCACTACTCCAATGCCCACCGGGGTACAACCGTCCATGTACTCAGCTACTTCCGCGCTCAAAAGCGGTAACGCGCATACAAGAGGATCATCATTCTGACCTGAATGCCTCATCTTGGCATTCGGGACCCACCGGCGGCCCGTTTCGCTCCGAAGGCCAAGGTTGCGCTTCCACGGGCCTAACCTGGGAGTCAGCGTTCAACCCCAATCAGACATGATTTCCGAGCGCCCGCCCGAGATCGAGGACCCCGCCGTGCCAGGGCGTTGGGTAGGGGACCTCATCACCGGCGAAGTCCAGGACAGGATTGGGGGATCGGCGCTCTGAGTACCCAGGCTAGGTGTACGTCGACGCCCGCCACGGCTTGGCGTCTTTAGTATTCATTGGCGACGGCACCGCCTTCCTGCTCTGCGACTCACAGTCGTCAGTATCTGGACCAGATCAAGACCTCTTCACGCCCTGCACCCTGCATGTCAGGGGAGAATTTGTTTCACGTGAAACAGAACCCTAGCCAGAATAGAAGGCGAATTGCTAGGGACAATGAACTTGAGCACTGGGTCAAAATCAAATTCCGAATGTTTCACGTGAAACACCTCCGACCAAATGCCAGACCCGAGGGGATGAGAGAGCTCTATCTCGTTTCAACACCGGATAGTCAGCCACGGTTCCAGCTTGTTATGGCTGTTCCCCGCACATAGACCAATACGTCAGCGGTCAAAGGGCAACTTCCAGCAAAAGCTGACATTGACCAGGCAGTGAATAGGGGACGATCAAAAGAGCAGGACCCTGGGCATTGGCGTCCAAGAATTCCACCCGTGAGGCCAAATTGTCTTACAAATTTCATGGCGCACTGTCGAGATGTGGTGTTGCTGGGACACCGTAACGGCGTCCGCACCGCAAATGCAGCTCAACGATAGAGGTGAGTTCAAGCGTGGGATGCCCACTCTGTGACTAGTGCGCCTCCTTCTGTTTTCCAACACCCCCTGGCTGGTCCACAAACGTGCGGTCTCCAACACGATATGAAGGGGTGTACCTCCGTGCGTTGATGTCGGCGGGAGATCAGTAGAAGATTCATGAGGTTGCAGCGCTGCTCACCTCTGACATAAAGCTTCCCCGCCCCGGCCCAGTACCCCGCCAGACATGGGATCGGTGTAGTCAGAGAGGGTCTACAAACGCCGGCTGGACTGCCCCGCTGTGGGCTCTGCTGGGTCCCGTTCTTCTGGCCATTACGACAACTCGTTCCGAACCATCGGTGCCTCACGCGCCACATGACAGCGCGTAGGGGAGGCGACAATCGTTGTCAGATAGATTGCTGCGAGGCAAAATAGAGCCCTCGTCTCTAGACCTTCGGGGAATCCGGTACCCGCATGCCGCCCGCGCGTCTTCCCTCGACGAGCAATACTTTGCGCATTTCTCAAGAGCCCTATGTCTCCACCGAACCAATGGAAGGCCAGCCATCTCGATATCAGTTCTTTCGACACTATGCCGCAGAGGTTTGACGGCCCTGGGTCGATACCGCGCGAGCGAACCCCTTGTCACCCTTGCTGAACTCCAAATTTCTTGTTCTACCCGATTGTCGTTTCATGCCGCACTGTCGCGCGCCAACTCCCATTGAGCCCTAACGGGCAAGACAGACGAGTTGAACGTATGGACCCAGGGGCCCACTTTGGTTACGTGGTTGTAAGACTCCGACTCCGTATGTTTCACGTGAAACGTGCATGCCGTGGAAAGCGGTCGTAATCCTACTGCGACGGTGTGAGGTTCTGTCCTCGGAACGTAGGCCCAGGGGAAGCCGCCAACGGTGGTAGAGCTGGGGGTCAAAGTGCCATGGGTGGCACAACCCAGACGCGTGCGTCCTCACGGATGTGTGTGACGGTTTCACGTGAAACATTGTCGTGCTGGCACGGTCCTCTTCGGAACCGCAACTGCCTTCCGAGACGATGAGCAACTATGGCGGAAAGACGAGGAGATCCTCCAAGCGCCCGGTGCAGTCACTGTCGAATATCGTACCTTCCGGGCACAGGCTCGACTCAGCAGTTCGAGGGCGCATGGAGCCGGCGAGGGCATCCGCAATGGGCATGCCGGCAAGCGGTCGAAGAAGTAGCGCGTATCCATGAATGGTCAATCGACGAAGGCATGCCGTCCTGTCCACGGGCCGCCTGCGAGGTTCACCGCCGTGAAATCGACTGTGTAGGGAGGAGCCTGGCGCAACCAAGCAGGTGCGGTACCGGGACGCCTACGACGCTGGATACGCCTTAGCGTCAGCAGTGCACGGGTTCGACCCAAAGTCAGATGTCCGGCTGGTGTGACCAGGGCGGCATGGGCGCCCATGCCTTAGAGATGGGCCCAGCCACGGGCGGGAATACGCGCGGCTGCTGGCAACTTCGGCCCTTCCAACAGCACTGAGGGGACATGCCACGGGTCGGCATCTACCGACATATCGTCTTATCCCCAGGAGTTATCCACATGGCTATCCACAGGTCTGTCAACACACTTATCCACAGCGCTCCGAAACAGGTCACTACGCGCAGAGCTAGTACTCCTTATGCTTCATGCATCTCCGCCGCTACAGCCGGCACTCGGCGACTCAAGTGAATGGAATTCTTCAGACGCGGAATGTTGGATCTACTCCACAAATAGGTGCTAAATCAGCCCATTACGGCATAGTGTCTGTGCATACACACGTCCGACGTGAGCGGCAGGTCCGTTCCACGTGAAACATCCCACGCAACGCGGCCGCTGCTTGCGATATCGCGCAGCCCTCGGCTTCGCTGGAAGGAGAAATCTCACACGTTATCCACCACCTCACCTGTCGCTGTCCACAAAGTTATCCACAACGATATCCACCGCAGTGAAACTGCCCACCTACTCACGCTGGATCCGCGTGCTGTGAAATTCTGGCCGTCTCCACCGGACGAATTCTTGAGGTCCAAAGGTATCCATCAAGATGGAGTCCGACCATACAGACTGCCGCATCAGCCCTTGGAAGACTTGTCGCCAGCCGTATGGCTCTGCGACCCGCACGATGACAATCACTCCCTCACCTCGTGCTCCCGGCGGGTGAACCAGTGCAGCAGGACAACGTGCAGGGTGTAAGACGCGTTGACGACAAGTGACATGGACCGATCTGAACGAGCGGGCTGGGACACCGAAGTTGATGCCGGGGAAGTGAGTCTCCCGGTCGCCGCTTCGGTAGTAGTTCAGCCCCTTGGGTCACGGGTCAGAGCCGCGGCACCCGATGCATGACCTGGTCGAAAGAGAACCTCTCCATTCTTGTAGGCAGGTCCATAACGTTGCGGGGGACTACCCGTGCCAGCCGCTGATACCCAGGCCTGTTGAGGAACTGGCGGAAGCAAATCATCTCGCCTGCACATGGGGGCCTCCTTAGGCCTTTACCTGATTCACACCAACAACCCAGCTCCGGGGGAGTGCTCCAGGCGGTCCACCAAGCGCCCCTTGGTATGCCCGCCAGTTCCTGCTGATCCCTTCAGTGATCTCAGTCCTGTTCTGCATCAGTCCATGCCGCAGCGGTCCATGAAGGGCTGTCTGTGGGGACCGTCCCGTCCTGGGCGCGCCTGAACAGGACAGAGGGGCCGGCCTCATCAGGACAGAGCGGCCGGGCCTGAACAGGACAGGGCAGCCGGCCTAGGCTAGCGCGATGGGCCTGTGCTTAGCCGAAGGGCCTCAAGGCTCCTCCTGCCTCCCCCGGGGGGGGATGCCCGGCTTCGGGGTCTCCTCGAATGGTGTTGCCAATTGGAGCCTGTGCCCAGATAGCGGAAGAACTGGGAGGAGCGACTCCTTGATTCGACCCGCTACTGGGATGCTGCTATCAGTTCGCCTAGTGCCGCAAGCACTTCAACGGGCCAGCTGTATCCGTACCCAACCTCGAAGTCCTTTGCAACCGACAACGTAGCCCTGCGCGTCGGCAGATTGTTTCATGTGAAACATGAGCAACGCTCGCTGTCGGCAGCTCGGAACCTGGAAAGCCCAGGGTTCTGGGCTGGGTTGAGTACCGTGCGCTTGAGACGACAAGCGACAGCTATCTATCGGGGAACAACCGGCCTCCTGGCCATACTGAGCCGGAGGGTCCGCCACCTTCTTCGCTGGGCTGTTTACGTCATCGGCGCTCTCTATCCACCTTGAAAGAAGCGAGGCCTCATGGCCGTGCGGACTGGCTCCATGCTCCACCTTCGCGGAACAAAAGAGCGGCCCGTAGAATAGCGGGCCAAGTAGCTCCAGGTCATCTACCTGAACTCCAACACCAACAAGAACGGCAGTACGCGCAAAACGCCTGCACCAACACCTCCTGATTCTCTGATTCTGCCAGAGATTGTGTGCAGTCTTTTCGGTTGGTCTTGTGTCGGCCAGCCGACTTCGAGCATCAGTGTTTCACGTGAAACAGTGCGGCGCTTCCTTGTGAGACGCGAGGCCCTCAAGTTTTCGAACTCGCTCAGCTGGTCAGTCGAGGAACTGCCCATATCACAGATCGCCCGGACGCCCACAGCCCAAACCTCGGTCACGTGCCCCGCTCCCAGCACGTCACGGCCACGCCAGAACCAAAGACACAGCCATCACAGGGACAAAGCAGCCTCCCCTAGACGGCCGTGCGCATCTTTTGTTCCTAGGCCAAAACGCCACGTAAGCTCAGTAGGGCGGCATCATTCCAGGACACAAGGCAATCGCCAGCCCATCGGTATCCACCAGCCGAGTGAAACCAGTGTGATGTTGGAGTCGAGCCGATACGGCCAGCCGGCAACACGCCCTGCCGTCCGCCACTCCGGACCCACCCAGCGGCCGCACAAACAAAGCACGCGCGGCACGTCCATCGCGCCGCGTTCTCCGTTCCCAGCAAGAAGCACACTCCTCAAACACACCGGCGGCTCGTTTGGCCAATATCCGGACCCGCCCCGTAGCAGCTACCACAGCACAGCAGGCCAGGAGGACTCCCTGCCCCGCCGGGGAGGGGCGAGGACAAAACAAAGGGCCTGTTTCACGTGAAACAGGCCCTCGCAGCTTCGCGCTGTTTGCTAGTTATCTGATCCGGGAGCCAGAACATCCATGATCCGGTTCAAATCCTCAACACTGGCGAACTCAATGCTGACGCGGCCCTTTCGGACTCCCAAGGAAATTTTTACGTTGGTATCCAACCGGTCGGACAACGACGACGCCAGATAGTCCAGGCGCTCGTGACGGGCGCCCGGACGCGGGATGTTGTTTTTGGCTGGCTTTGCGGGATCCTGGTACAGCGTTACGGCCTCTTCGGTCGCCCGCACCGACATACCCTCAGCCACAATTTTCTGCGCGAGTCTTTCCATAGCTGCCGCGTCCGGCAAGGCGAGGAGCGCGCGGGCATGGCCGGCTGAAAGAACACTGGCCGCCACACGGCGCTGCACCAGGGGTGGAAGCTTCAGCAGGCGAAGGGTGTTGGACACCTGCGGGCGGGAACGGCCAATACGGTCCGCGAGCTGTTCGTGCGTCGTCCCGAAGTCTTCCAGCAGCTGCTGATACGCCGCCGCCTCTTCCAGGGGATTCAGCTGGCTGCGGTGCAGGTTTTCCAGGAGGGCATCCCGGAGAAGATCATCATCCGTGGTGTCCCGCACGATCGCGGGGATGGTCTCCAGCCCAGCGGCCTGGACAGCCCTCCAGCGGCGCTCACCCATGACCAGCTCAAAGGGTTCGCCACCAACTTCGGTTGATGTTCGGACCACAATTGGCTGGAGGACACCAATTTCGCGCACGGAGTGGATGAGTTCCGCCATGTCATCTTCATCGAAGACTGAGCGGGGCTGTTTGCGGTTCGGATGGATGTCGGTAACCGGGATCTCGGCAAACCGGACGCCTGGGACCTCAACCAGATCAACGCCGTTATCCTCGACGGCGCTTTCTTCCTTGGGAGCAGCCACCACTTTGTTAGTCCCAGTGGCATCCGCTGGTTCCGCCGGAACAGCTACGGCTTCATCGGACGTGGCTGCCGGGCGCCTCTTGGCCGGGGCCTTGGCCGGAGCTTTCGCGGACGCAGGTTCCGGGGCTGCCTTGCTGTTCGGCTTCGTAACCGCCCGGCTCTTTGGTTCGATCACGTCGGAAGTCAGCGGAGCGTCCTCGGTACGCTTTTCCTGCACCACAGCCAGCGGCGACCGAACGGACGAATCCGCTGACGCTTCACCGGCGTCCGCCGCGGAATCCACCTTCTTCCGCCCCTCAGGAAAGAACAGGTCGACGGGCCGCGATGCAGGTGTCCCGTTTCCCGACCCGTTGCCAGCGGCGGAACTTGGAATGAGTGCGCCAAGACCGCGGCCAAGGCCGCGTCGCTTTTCGCTCATGGATAAATCCCTCCGATGGAAGACTCCGGCGCTGCCGGACTCCGGTTGTTGCAGTTCTTGAAGATTCTAGCGCTCGGCGATTTCCGCTGCGGCTTCCAGATAGGACAGTGCGCCACTGGAGGAAGGATCGTATGTCATCACGGTCTGCTGGTAGCTCGGTGCTTCTGAAATGCGCACCGAGCGGGGTACCACGGCGCCCAGGACCTGGTCCGGGAAATGCTGCCGGACCTCGGCCGCAACCTGGGCTGCCAGGTTGGTACGGCCGTCGTACATGGTGAGGACGATGGTGGAAACCACCAGATCCGCGTTGAGGTGCTTTTGGATCATCTCGATGTTCTTCAGCAGTTGGCTGAGTCCCTCAAGCGCGTAGTACTCGCACTGGATCGGGATCAGCACCTCGCCGGCGGCACAGAAGGCGTTGACCGTCAGCAGGCCCAGGCTCGGCGGGCAGTCAATGAAGATGTAATCAAGACGCTCTTCACCATTCTTGGCACGGGTCTTGGCATAGACGTCGATGGCCCTGCGCAACCGCTGCTCACGGGCCACCAGGGAAACAAGCTCAATCTCGGCGCCGGCCAGGTGAATGGTTGCGGGCGCACAAATCAGGTTACCGATGTCCGGGCAGGGCGCAACGACGTCAGCCAGCGGGAAATCGTTGATCAGGACGTCGTAGATGCTGTCCACGTCGGCATGGTGCTCAACACCCAAAGCAGTGGAGGCGTTACCCTGCGGGTCAATGTCGATGACAAGCACGTTGAGGCCTGCGGCAGCCAGCGCCGCGGCAATGTTCACGGTAGTGGTTGTCTTACCCACTCCACCCTTCTGGTTGGATACAGTGAAAACCCTCGTCTTGTCCGGCTTGGGCAGTTTCCGGCCGACCAGACGCTCCCGGCGCTTGGTCTCATGCGCCAACTCACGGGCAATCGGGCTTGAGTCGTCCATGGTATCGATGACGTTTGTTTTGCCGCCCGACGTTTCACGTGAAACAGCTGCTACGGCTGCAACCGGATTTGGGTGATTCTCGCCGCGCACCGGTGCGGAACCCATGCCAGCAAAGGAACGTGCCGACCCCAAAGACACAAACGGGGGGATCCGTCGTGTGTGGGCTTCGCTACTGGTCACTGGGACACACTCACTCTCGTTCTGCTGTTCCTGCCGTTGTCTAGCCTAACCGCTTCGCCCAGCAGACCTAGGTTACCGGGCCAGGACTAGGCAATCTTTCGGGTCTTGTTCACTACGATCCGCACCACAGTCGTTGGCTCTTCCAGCAGGTTTTCACCCACCGTGAGCACGCTCGTCTGCACACCACCGAGTTTGCGGATCACCTTCGCGGCCTTCTCAATCTCTTCCCCGGCGCTGCGGCCCTTAATGGCCACAACCTCGCCGTGGCCGGCAAGCAGCGGAATCGTCAGACCAGCCAGGTTAGTCAGCGCAGACACTGCCCGCGCGGTCACCACATCCGCGTCCACCATGCCAACAGCCAGCTCCGCGCGGGTCCTCATCACAGTGACATTGGTCAGGCCCAGATCGTCCACCACTTCCTGGAGCCAGATGACGCGCCGCTCCAGGGGCTCGATCAGAGTGAGCTCAAGATCAGGCCGCGCAATGGCCAGACACAATCCCGGCAGACCTGCACCGCTTCCGACGTCGGCGACCCGGCTGCCCTGGGGGATCTCGCTTTCGATGACCGCACAGTTGAGCACGTGCCTGCTCCACAGGCGGGGAATCTCGCGGGGCCCGATCAGCCCGCGTTCCGTCCCCGATGTCGCGAGGTGTTCAACGTAGCGCTTGGCGAGGTCCAGGCGGTCGCCGAAGATCTTCTCAGCCGCCAGCAGCTCAGCTGCCGTGATATCAACCATGGTTAACGGGATCAGCAATTCTCTAGTCGGCGGATACGACGATGTGGCGGCCGGCGCCTTCGCCTTCGGACTCACTGACCAGGCCAAGGTCAGCAACGGCGTCGTGAACGATCTTTCGTTCGTAGGCACTCATCGGCTCCAGAGCCACGGCCTCACCCGTCTCCTTCACTTTGGCTGCTGCATCCTCAGCTATCTTCTGGAGGTGGCCGGCACGCTCCTGGCGGTAGCCATTGATGTCCAGCACCAGGCGTGAACGGTTCTCCGTCGCGGAGAGCACGGACAGCCGCGTGAGTTCCTGCAGGGCTTCTAGGACTTCTCCGTCCTCGCCCACCAGGCTGTCCAGGCTATCGGTCTCGTCCTCCGTGACGATCGAAATGTAGGTCCGTCCGTTCCGGACCTCGATGTCGATGTCACCGTCGATGTCGGCGATGTCGAGGAGCTCTTCCAAATAGTCTGCAGCGACGTCGCCTTCCTCCTCGAGGCGGCTGGCAGCGGAACCCTTGGGGTTGTCGTCAGTGTCCGTCGAGGCTTCGTCCTGATCGTCAATGATCTCGTCGGAAAGGGCGTTTTCAGTGCTTTCGGCTGACATTACTTTTTCTTCCTGTTCTTACGCTGGGGCTGGACACGCTGTCCCTTTTGCTCGATAACTGCCGCGGCGGCAGCTGCTTCCGCTTCGGCGTCGGCCTTTTTCCCGCCCAGAATGGGCAGGGCCGGCAGGCCCTTGGCCGCACGGCGCTCGGCGAGAGCCTTCGCAGCGGGCGACCCCGGCGTCGGCATCCGGCGGATAACGAAGAACTGCTGCGCCATGGTCCAGAGGTTGGTGGTGGTCCAGTAGATGAGGACACCGATCGGGAAGTTGATGCCGCCCACGCCGAACACGACCGGCAGGATGTAGAGCATCATCTTCTGTTGACGCATGAACGGGCTGGCCATGGCCTCTTCGGACATGTTCTTGGCCATGATCTGCTTCTGTGTGATGAACTGCGAGGCCGTCATGGCCAGGATCATCACGATGCTCAGGACAACCACGGAGACGTTGGTGGCCCCGCCATGCAGCAGCGCGGAGGACAGCGGCGCGCCGAAAATGCTCGATTCGTCGAACTGGATGACCTGTTCCTGGCTCATCGCGCCGATGCCCTTGCCCTGCGTCTTGGCATTGCTGATACCGGAAAGCACCTGGAACAGTGCGAAGAAGAACGGCATCTGGATCAGCATGGGCAAGCAGGCCGAGAACGGGTTGGTGCCGTGCTTCTTGTACATGGCCATCTGTTCCTGCGCCATGGCCTGGCGGGACAGCTGGTCGGTCTTGCCCTTGTACTTGTCCTGGAGTTTCTTCAGGTCGGGCTGGAGCAGCTGCATACCGCGCTGCGCCTTGATCTGCTTGACGAAAACGGGGATCAGCGCCGCACGGATCACCAGCACCAGGCCGATGATGGACAGCGTCCATGTCCAGCCGTTGGCCGCAGGCAGGCCAATGACAGTCAGGCCCTCATGGAATCCCACCATGATGACGGACACAAGCCACTTGAACGGAAACATGATTGTTTCAAAGAAGTCCATACGATATCCCTATTCGTCAGGCCGCAGTGCGGCCTTCTCCATCAGTCTGAGCAGCCAAGTACTTGTCCGGGTTGTTCAGGACAACAATTCTGGGGGTCCGGTTTTCAGGCCAGTGGCGGTGGCCGGCGGGGACATGGTCCACTCCGCCGGAGTTCCACGGATGGCAGCGCACCAGGCGCCGCGCTGCGAGCCACGTTCCTTTCACGGCCCCGTGGACCGTGATTGCCTCAAGCGCATAGGCCGAGCATGAAGGAAAGAAGCGGCATACCTGGCCGTACAAGGGCGAAATCACCTTGCGGTAGGCCATCAGCAGCAGGATAAGAATGTTTTTGGGCAGGTTCCAGATGAACGTGCCCACGGCGGTAACGCCGGGAAGAAGGTAGCGGACGACGGCGGCAGTCACCTTATGCACGCTGTGTCCCTTCCTGTGTTGTACCGGTTGAACCGCCTACAGCAGCCCGCGGAAGGCGGCTGCCCAACCGGCTCGTGGTCGATTCCAGTGCAGACCTATAGTCCGCCAGCAGTTGGTCCCAGCTGGCGTCCGCGGAAGCAGGCAGTGCCCGCACCACTATGGCGAAACCGGTACCATACTCGCTCAGCGAGCCGGCAGCGGCTTCTCTCAGTCTCCTCTTAACGCGGTTCCTGACCACAGCGTTCCCGACACCCTTGGAAACGATGAACCCGATCCGGCTGGGTTCGTCGGCAGTCAAGGCTGCCGCATATAACACTACGTTCCGGCGTCCATTGCGGACACCGGAACGTACGGTTGTTGAAAAATCAGTTGCAGTCCTTAAACGGTTACGGGTGGCCAGCACCTTAAACTCGCAAAGAAATGTAAACCGACGAGTCAGTTATTAGGCCGACAGCTCGGTGCGGCCCTTGCCACGACGGGCTGCCAGGATGGCGCGGCCGGCACGGGTACGCATACGAAGGCGGAAGCCGTGCTTCTTGGCTCGACGGCGGTTATTCGGCTGAAAAGTCCGCTTGCTCACGTTAGTTACTCCAGTGGATCAAAGGTGCGCCCACCCGATCAGTAATTGGGAAGAACTGGCCGACGCTAAGTTTTGTATATGCACGCTTCCCCCGGCTGCTCAAACGCAAGGCGTTGGAGAGATTCAGATGGGGACAGAAAGCGTACACAAAGGACTTCACAACACTAGGGCAAACGGCTTGCCAGAGTCAAACTGACGGGGGCCTCGGTGGGTGCCCGGGGCTGTGGCTAACGTGCCCCCACAGCCTGTGGATGAAGTGGCTCACACGGCCAGTTTTGGAACCACACCCGTGTAATTATCCACAAGCTACTTCCCAGCTATCTTCTGGCGTTTTGATCCCCTAGAGTGGCTCAGTAGCCGATTATCCACGGACTGTGCATAACCCTGTGGATGAAGCTGAACCAGACTCCTGGTTCCGGACTTGGGCTGCAACGTAATGCAGGCAAGCAAGTTTGAGGAACCGATTGATGACAGTAGACGAAGCCAACCACGCCAATACTGTCGGAAGTTCCTGGCGACGCGTGGTGAGCCTCCTCGAGCAGGATGACCGCGTTTCGCCTCGGCAGCGCGGATTCGTCATCCTGGCGCAGGCCCAGGGCCTGATCGGATCCACCCTCCTGGTAGCCGTCCCGAACGAACTGACCCGCGAAGTCCTGCAGACCCAGGTAAAAGAAGCCCTGGACGACGCCCTTCACAACGTCTTCTCGGAAGACATTCGTTGCGCCATCGATGTGGACACGGACCTTGTGCCCATCCATAAAGAGCCCGAACCCGTCGTCGAACCGTCCTATTCTGCGGATCAGCTGATCGAACAGAAGCCGCAGCCCATGCTGCCCAGCACATCCCACGAATTCGGCCGGCTGAATCCCAAATACGTCTTCGACACCTTCGTGATCGGCTCCTCCAACCGCTTTGCCCATGCTGCCGCCGTGGCTGTCGCCGAAGCGCCCGCCAAGGCGTACAACCCGCTGTTTATTTACGGTGACTCGGGTCTGGGCAAAACCCACCTCCTGCACGCGATCGGCCACTACGCCCGGCGGCTATACAGCGGAATCCGCGTTCGGTACGTGAATTCCGAGGAATTCACCAACGACTTCATCAACTCGATCCGCGACGACGAGGGTGCGAGCTTCAAGACCACGTACCGGAACGTGGATGTGCTGCTGATCGATGACATCCAGTTCCTCGCAGGCAAGGACCGGACCCTGGAAGAGTTCTTCCATACGTTCAACTCGCTGCACAACAACAACAAGCAGGTGGTCATCACCTCCGACCTGCCCCCCAAACAGCTTGCTGGCTTTGAGGACCGGATGAAGTCCCGTTTCGAATGGGGCCTGCTGACCGATATCCAGCCGCCGGAACTGGAAACCCGCATCGCCATCCTCCGGAAGAAGGCGCTCAGCGAAGGCCTCTCGGCGCCGGACGATGCGTTGGAGTACATCGCGTCCAAGATCTCCAGCAACATCCGCGAACTCGAGGGCGCCCTGATCCGCGTGACCGCGTTCGCCAGCCTGAACCGCCAGGCCGTCGACGTTGCCCTCGCGGAGATGGTCCTGAAGGACCTCATCACTGATGACGGCGCCCAGGAGATCACGTCGAGCCAAATCCTCATCCAGACAGCTGACTACTTCAAGCTCACCATGGAAGAGCTCTGCAGCAAGTCCCGGACCCGGACCCTGGTCACAGCCCGCCAGATCGCCATGTACCTCTGCCGTGAGCTGACCGACATGTCGCTGCCCAAGATCGGCCAGGAACTGGGCGGCCGCGACCACACCACGGTGATCCATGCTGACCGCAAGATCCGTGAGCTGATGGCTGAGCGCCGTGTGATTTACAACCAGGTCACCGAGCTCACCAACCGGATCAAACAGCAGCAGCGCGACTCCTGACCCGGCGCCTCCCTACCTTATTAACAGGTGCATGTGGATAACCCTGTGGATACTTAAGGGGACAACCCTGCTTAATGGGCTTAAAACCCTTAAGGCGCCTGTGGATCAGCAAAAACCCAAAAATTGTTATCCCCATCCACAGCCTGTTTAAAACTAGGCTCGCCCACAATGGATGAACAGGGCTTAACCGCTGGATCCTGCGGCCGGATCGAGTTATCCACAGTTTCCACAGGGGTTATTAACACTACTAATCCCAAGAAATTGATTTCCCTCAAACAACAATCTCGATCCGCACCCCGAACGGACCAGGGCCAGGTGGCCCCGGCGAGCCAGCCGGTACGGCCGGGGATGGGTTAATCCCCGGTCTTGCGGCTAAGCTGGCAGCAGCGCTCCCATCCTTGGGTTTCTTTGTGGTTCAGCACGCCGGGAACCATGCAGATTCCGTGGTTGGAGCGCGACTACTTTTAGGCTCCCTGAGGAGCTCGGGTTCAGATATGGCAGCAGCAATGAAAGGCGGCACCCTTCCGTGAAGTTCAGAGTCGAACGGGACGTCCTGGCAGAAGCCGTCACCTGGACAGCCCGGTCGTTATCTCCGCGGCCACCGGTTCCGGTGCTATCGGGTTTGCTCCTGAAGGCCGAAGCGGGCACCGTGAGCCTGTCGAGTTTTGACTACGAAACCTCGGCGCGGCTGGAAATTCCGGCTGACATCCACACCGAAGGGACCATCCTGGTTTCCGGCCGCCTCTTGGCTGACATCTGCCGGAGCCTTCCCTCCGCCCCCGTGGACGTGGAGACCGACGGCAACAAAGTCACGCTGACCTGCCGCCGCAGCAGCTTCCACCTGGCCACCATGCCCGAAGCTGAATATCCGCCCCTGCCGGCGCTGCCTGCCATCAGCGGTACGGTGCCGGGAGATTCGTTCTCCCAGGCGGTTTCCCAGGTCATTATTGCCGCCAGCAAGGATGACACCCTGCCGATTCTTACCGGCGTGCGGATGGAGATCGAGGACGATCTCATCACCCTTCTCGCAACGGACCGCTACCGTCTGGCCATGCGGGAAGTGCCGTGGAAGCCGGCAACTCCCGGCATTTCCACCAGCGCCCTGGTCAAGGCAAAGACCCTCAACGAAGTGGCCAAAACCCTCGGCAACAGCGGCGACATCAACCTCGCCCTGGCTGACGATGACAGCCGCCTGATCGGTTTCGAAAGCGGCGGACGGACCACCACGTCGCTGCTCGTGGACGGCGACTATCCAAAAATCCGTTCCCTGTTCCCGGATTCCACGCCCATCCACGCGACAGTGCAGACGCAGGAACTCGTGGAGGCAGTCCGCCGCGTTTCTCTGGTGGCTGAACGCAACACCCCGGTGCGCCTCGCGTTCACCGAAGGACTCCTGCACCTGGATGCCGGCACCGGCGAGGATGCCCAGGCCTCCGAAGAACTTGAGGCGCAGCTTTCCGGCGAGGACATCACCGTTGCCTTCAACCCGCACTACCTGGTGGAGGGGCTGGCGGTCATTGAAACCAAGTACGTCAGGTTCTCCTTCACCACGGCGCCGAAGCCGGCCATGATCACGGCCCAGGTGGATGCCGATGGTGAGGACCAGGATGACTACCGCTACCTCGTGATGCCCGTCCGCCTCCCCAACTAGGTAGCAGCAAGTGTCGTTATGGGCGTCCAAAACGACACTTGGTGCGACCTAGTTGGGATGACCCGTCCAACACCCGCCAACCCCGCGCAGAAAAGAGACTCACGTGCACATCGGACTCATCGGCCTTGGCAAAATGGGTTTCAACATGCGCGAACGGCTGCGCAAGGGTGGCATCGAGGTCACGGGCTTTGACCGCAACCCCGACGTCACCGATGTGTCATCCGTGGACGAACTCATCGCCGCCGTTCCGGCGCCGCGGCTCATCTGGGTCATGGTCCCGTCCGGCGAGATCACGGACGCCGTCATCACTGAGCTCGGGAACAAGCTCGACGCCGGTGACCTGGTGATCGACGGCGGCAACTCACGCTTCACCGAGGATCAGAAACATGCTGCCGCACTCGCGGCAAAAAGCATCCGCTTCGCGGACTGCGGTGTTTCAGGTGGTGTGTGGGGCCTGCAGAACGGCTACGGACTGATGGCCGGCGGCGATGCGGCCGACATCGAGTACGCGCTGCCGGTCTTTGATGCCCTCCGTCCCGAAGGCGAACGCGCCGACAGCTTTGTCCATGTGGGCGGGGTCGGCGCCGGACACTACGCAAAAATGGTCCACAACGGCATCGAATACGGCCTGATGCAGGCCTACGCCGAAGGCTACGAACTGCTGGCCGCCAAGGACATTGTGGATGACTTGCCCGGAACGTTCCGGGCCTGGCAAAAGGGCACAGTGGTCCGCTCCTGGCTGCTGGATCTGATGGTCAAGGCACTGGACGAAGATCCGGGACTGGCTTCCATTGATGACTACGTCGAGGATTCGGGCGAAGGCCGCTGGACCGTTGAGGAAGCGATCGCCAACGCCGTCCCTGCCCCCGCCATCACGGCAGCGTTGTTCGCCCGCTTCTCCTCCCGCGAGGACAACTCTCCCGCCATGCGGATGGTATCCGCCTTGCGGAACCAATTCGGCGGGCATGCCACCCGTCCCGCCAAATAGCCTCCACCCGGGAGCCTTGGTTCCCAGAATTCTGAAGACCGCGTGTACCTAGAACACCTTTCCCTGACCGATTTCCGCAGCTACGCCCAGGTTGACCTTGCCCTCGGCCCCGGCGTCACCGTGCTGGTGGGATCCAACGGAATCGGTAAAACCAACCTCATGGAGGCCATCGGCTACCTGGCCACCCTGAGCTCACACCGGGTCAGTTCAGACGGCCCGCTGCTCCGGTTCGGGACGGACCGTTCGCTGGTCCGGGCCAGGGTGGTCCGTGGTGAACAGACCACGGTGTTGGAACTGGAAATCAACGCCAGCCGAGCCAACCGGGGCCGGATCAACCGGAGCAACCCGGTCAGGGCCAGGGACCTGCTGGGAATCTGTCAGACAGTGCTTTTCGCTCCGGAAGACCTCGCGCTGGTCAAGGGAGATCCATCAAACCGGCGCCGTTTCCTGGATGAACTGCTGGTCAGCCTCATTCCACGGCACTCCGCCACCCGCACGGACTATGACAGGGTCCTCAAACAGCGCAACGCGCTCCTCAAATCCGCGCGGACCGGGAAGTTCACGCCCGCCCATGAAGCCACCCTTGACGTGTGGGACCAGCATATGGCCCGGGCCGGCGCCGAGTTGCTGCACGCGCGGCTTGAACTTGTCGAGCGGCTGCGTCCGCATCTGGCCAAGGCATACGCCCAGCTCACGGATGGTTCAAAGGAGGCCGGGGCCGTGTATCGGTCCACCCTCCAGACCCTGATGGACGACGACGGCGGTGCAGGGTTGGGTGCGGGCAGTGGATCTGCGGCAGCCGGGTCCGCCGCGGCAGAGGAACTGAGCTACCTGAGCGTCGAAGAACAGACGGAGCGTTACGTCCAGGCTTTTGCCGGCTCACGCCGGAAGGAACTGGAACGCGGAATTTCTCTCGTGGGGCCGCATCGGGATGAGCTGGAACTGATCCTCGGCGAGGCGCCCGCCAAAGGCTATGCCTCGCACGGTGAAACCTGGTCGATGTGCCTGTCCCTGCGGCTCGCTTCGTACTACGTGATGCTGGATGACGCCCGGACCGGCGGTTCGGCGCCCATCCTCATCCTGGACGATGTTTTTGCCGAACTCGATGTGCAGCGGCGGCGTAAACTGGCGGCAATAGTCTCCGGCGCGGAGCAGGTCCTGGTGACCGCCGCCGTCGACGCCGATATCCCGGCCGAACTGTCCGGCCGGCGGGTGAAGGTCATCCCGGGAGGAATCGATGAATAAGGATGAGAAGAACGGGCTGCAGCCCGGCCGCGATCCTGACAACATCGATGCCCCGCAGGCGGCACTGAACAGAATGCGCGAGGCAGCCGCCGCCCGCGGTGAAATCCGCCGCAGGTCATCTCCTCCTGCCGGGACCGCCAAGGCCAAACGCGGCATCAGGGACACCCGCGGATTCAGCCAGTTCCACGCCACCGGGCGGGATCCCCTGGGCCTCGGCAAAGTGGTGGGACGCCTCGTGGCCGAACGGGGATGGACCTCGCCGGTGGCCGTCGGCTCCGTCATGGCGGAGTGGGCCACCCTGGTGGGCCCGGAAATCTCCGCCCATTGCACGCCGGAAAGTTTCACCGACACCACCCTGCATGTGCGCTGTGATTCGACCGCCTGGGCCACGCAGCTGCGGCTGCTGAGCATCAGCCTGCTGGAGAAATTCCGCACGGAACTTGGCGACGGGGTGGTCACCAGCATCCAGGTACTGGGACCCACGGCACCCAGCTGGCGCAAGGGCGGCCGCACCGTCAACGGCCGGGGTCCGCGCGATACCTACGGTTAGCCGCCGTCGTCGGCTCTTGAATATTGGTCCGGCGGCGTGTAGGGCGCTCTAAGGGCCGAGGGGCGTATAGGCACCCGGAGGCGGGACCTTAAGGGCGCCCAAGCCGCGGTCAACGGCCTCACACGGGCACATCGGGGATGGGCATGGCCTCCAGAATGCGGGGTTGCGGCCTCTTTCACGGTAGAATCACAGTAGATAACTGGGCGCCGGCGAAACGTTGACTGTGTCCGTTTTCCGCGCGCACACAGCAGGCGGACTTCGGTTCTGCACGTCGATCCACTCGTCAGGGCCATCAGCTTGTGCCTGTCGGCGGCCGCTTTTCCTTGGGAGAGCAGACGCCGGCCATCATCGAAAAAGAGGAGTCGACAGCACCTGTGGCTAACGACAATACAGATACCCAGGCAGTGGAACGCACCGTGGAGGATATCCCCGACACTCCGGCGGAAGCGGTGACACCCCGGGAATACGGCGCAAGCGACATTACCGTCCTCGAAGGCCTTGAAGCCGTCCGGAAACGCCCGGGCATGTACATCGGCTCCACCGGACTGCGCGGCCTGCACCACCTGGTCTATGAAGTGGTGGATAACTCCGTCGACGAGGCGTTGGCCGGGTACTGCACGCACATTGAGATTGTCCTGCAGGCCGACGGCGGCGTGAAGGTCGTTGATAACGGTCGCGGAATCCCCGTGGATATGCACCCCACCGAGCACAAACCCACTGTTGAAGTGGTCATGACCATCCTGCACGCGGGCGGCAAGTTCGGCGGTGGCGGGTATGCAGTCTCCGGTGGCCTTCACGGCGTGGGCATCTCCGTGGTGAATGCGCTCTCCAGCCGGGTGGATACCGAGGTCCGCCGCCAGGGCCACGTCTGGCGGATGTCCTTCGCCGACGGCGGCAAGCCGCAGGGGAGCCTGGTCGAGGGTGAAGAGACCACCGAGACCGGCACCACGCAGACGTTCTACCCCGACGCGACCATTTTCGAATCCACCGAGTTCGATTTCGAGACACTCCGGGCACGCTTCCAGCAGATGGCCTTCCTGAACAAGGGCCTGCGCATCACCCTCACGGATGAGCGCCCGGCGGCCGCGAAGTCCGAGTCCGGGGACGATCTTGACCTGGACGGCGTTGTCACCGAGGGCGAAGTCCCCGCCGATTACCGCACCGTGGTGTACCAGTACAACGACGGCCTGCTGGACTACGTGAAACACCTGAACTCAGGCAAAAAGGTTGACGTTGTCCACGAGGACGTCATTGCCTTCGAAACTGAGGACAAGGAACGCAAGATCGCCCTGGAAATGGCGATGCAGTGGACCAACGCCTATTCCGAGAGCGTCCACACCTATGCCAACACCATCAACACCCACGAGGGCGGCACGCACGAAGAGGGTTTCCGGGCGGCGATGACCTCGCTCATCAACCGCTACGCGCGCGAAAAGAACATCATCAAGGAAAAGGATGACAACCTCACCGGTGACGACATTCGTGAAGGCCTGACCGCTGTCATCTCGGTAAAGCTGGCAGAGCCGCAGTTTGAGGGCCAGACCAAAACCAAGCTGGGCAACTCCGAGGTCAAGGGCTTCGTCCAACGCGTGGTCACTGACGGACTGGGCGATTGGCTGGAACGCAATCCCGGCCCGGCCCGGGACGTGATCCGCAAGGCCATTTCCGCGGCCCAGGCCCGGATGGCCGCCCGGAAGGCCCGCGACAACGCGCGGCGCAAGAGCCCGCTCGAGTCCTTCGGCATGCCCGGAAAACTGTCCGACTGCTCCTCGAAGGATCCTGCCCGTTGTGAGGTCTACATCGTGGAGGGCGATTCCGCCGGCGGTTCCGCCAAGCGCGGCCGCAACCCCGAGACCCAGGCCATCCTGCCCCTGCGTGGCAAGATCCTGAACGTGGAACGCGCCCGGCTGGACAAGGCCCTGGGCAACGCCGAGGTCCAGTCCATGATCACGGCGTTCGGTACCGGCATCGGCGAGGACTTCGACCTCAGCAAGTTGCGGTACCACAAGATCGTGCTGATGGCCGATGCTGACGTCGATGGCCAGCACATCACCACGCTGTTGATGACGCTCCTGTTCCGCTATATGCGTCCGCTCATCGAAAACGGCTACGTATACCTGGCGCAGCCCCCGCTGTACCGGATCAAGTGGTCCAACGCCCCGCACGATTACGTATTCAGCGACAAGCAGCGGGACGCCAAGCTGGTTTCCGGCCAGGCGGCCGGACGTCGTATTCCCAAGGACAACGGCATTCAGCGCTACAAGGGCCTGGGCGAGATGGATTACACCGAGTTGTGGGATACCACCATGGACCCGGACAACCGGACCCTGTTGCAGGTGACCATGGACGACGCCCTGGCCGCTGACCAGGTGTTCTCCACGCTCATGGGCGAGGACGTGGAGTCCCGCCGAAACTTCATCCAGCAGAACGCCAAGGACGTCAGGTTCCTGGATATTTAGCCGGTTTTACGGATAGATATTCCATTACCGACATATACCTGAAACGGAAAATATAAAACGATGAGTGACGAGACACCCGAGAACCCGGCGGATTCCGCTGACCTTCCGGAAGACGTGCTTGAAGGCGATCTGCTGATCGACCGTATTGAGCAGGTGGACCTTCAGACCGAAATGCAGCGGTCCTACCTTGACTATGCAATGGCCGTTATTGTGGGCCGCGCCCTGCCGGACGTACGCGACGGATTGAAGCCCGTGCACCGCCGTGTGCTGTACGCGATGTTCGACGGCGGATACCGCCCCGAGCGTTCCTTCAACAAGTGCGCCCGCGTGGTGGGCGAAGTCATGGGCCAGTACCACCCCCATGGTGACACCGCCATTTACGATGCCCTGGTCCGCCTGATCCAGGACTGGACCATGCGCTACCCGTTGGCGCTGGGCCAGGGAAACTTCGGCTCGCCCGGCAATGACGGCGCTGCGGCCCCCCGGTACACCGAAACCAAAATGGCCCCGCTGGCTATGGAGATGGTCCGGGACATCGACGAGGAAACCGTCGACTTCCAGGACAACTACGACGGCAAAAACCAGGAACCCACCATCCTGCCGGCACGTTTCCCCAACCTCCTGGTCAACGGCTCCTCCGGCATCGCCGTGGGCATGGCCACCAACATCCCGCCGCACAACCTGCGCGAGGTGGCGGACGGGGTCCAGTGGTACCTTTCGAACCCGACAGCCACCCGCGAGGAGCTCCTCGAAGAGCTGCTCCTGCGCATCAAGGGGCCGGACTTCCCCACGGGGGCAACCATCCTGGGCCACAGGGGCATTGAGGATGCGTACCGAACCGGCCGGGGGTCGGTCACCATGCGCGCGGTGGTCAACGTTGAGGAACTCCAGGGCCGCACCTGCCTGGTGGTGACCGAACTGCCGTACCAGGCCAACCCGGACAACCTGGCCATCAAGATTGCCGAGCTGGTCAAGGACGGCAAAATCTCCGGCATCGCCGATCTCCGCGACGAAACCTCCGGCCGTACCGGCCAGCGCCTGGTCATCGTGCTCAAGCGCGATGCCGTGGCCAAGGTGGTGCTGAACAACCTTTACAAGCACACCGAACTGCAGAGCAATTTCTCGGCCAACATGCTCGCGATCGTGGACGGGGTTCCGCGCACGCTGAGCCTGGACGCGTTCATCCGCCACTGGGTAACGCACCAGATGGACGTCATCGCACGCCGTACCCGGTACCGCCTGCGCAAGGCTGAGGAAGAGGCGCACATCCTGCGCGCGCTTCTGAAGGCACTGGACATGCTGGACGAAGTGATCGCCCTGATCCGTGCGTCCAACACCACCGAAGCAGCACGCGACGGCCTCATGCAGCTGCTTGACATCGATGAGCTGCAGGCCCGCGCCATCCTGGACATGCAGCTGCGCCGCCTGGCCGCCCTGGAGCGCCAGAAAATTCAGGACCGCCACACCGAACTTGAAGCCCTGATCGCCGAGTACAACTCGATCCTGGCCTCCGAGGAACGCCAGCGCGAGATCATCAGCACGGAGCTCGGCGAGATCGTGGCCAAACACGGCGATGACCGCCGCACGAGGATCCTGATGGGGTTCGACGGCGACATGTCCATCGAGGACCTCATCCCCGAAGAGGAAATGGTTGTCACCATTACCCGCGGCGGCTACGTCAAGCGCACCCGCAGCGACAACTACCGTTCCCAGCAGCGCGGCGGCAAGGGCATCAAGGGCGCCCAGCTGCGCGGCGACGACGTAGTGGAGCATTTCTTTGTCACCACCACCCACCATTGGCTCCTCTTCTTCACCAACCTGGGCCGCGTCTACCGCGCCAAGGCCTATGAGCTGGTGGAAGCCGGCCGTGACGCCAAGGGACAACACGTCGCCAACCTGCTGGCCTTCCAGCCGGACGAACACATCGCCCAGGTCCTGGACCTCAAGGACTACCAGCAGTCCCCGTACCTGGTGCTCGCCACCAAGCGCGGCCTGGTCAAGAAGACGCGGCTGGAGGATTACGACACCAACCGCTCCGCCGGCGTGATCGCGATCAACCTGCGCGACGGGGACGAACTGGTTTCGGCCCAGCTGGTGTCCGAAACGGATGACCTCATGCTCGTGTCACGCATGGGCCAGTCCATCCGCTTCACCGCCACCGATGATGCGCTTCGCCCCATGGGCCGGGCGACGTCGGGCGTGACCGGCATGAAATTCCGGGAGGATGATGAACTGCTGGCCGCGGATGTGGTCACCGACGGTTCCTTTGTCTTCATTGTTACCGAGGGCGGCTACGCCAAACGGACTGCCGTGGAGGAGTACCGCCTGCAGGGCCGTGGCGGCCTGGGCATCAAGGTAGGCAAGTACCAGGAGGAACGCGGTCACCTTGTCGGCGCCCTGATTGTCCAGGAAGAGGACGAGGTCCTGGTGGTCATGGAAGGCGGCAAGGTGGTTCGTTCATCGGTCGCCGGCGTGCCGGCAAAGGGCCGTGACACCATGGGTGTCATCTTCGCCAAACCGGACAAGAATGACCGCATTATTGAGGTGGCGCGGAACAGCGAACGTGGTCTCGAGGGCGAGGAATCCCCGGAGGATGACGTAACGTTGGCTGATGACGGCGGGTCCCCGGAGGGAGCCGCGGAGTCAGTGTCAGCACCAGAATCATCACCGGCTGTTGAGTCAGAGGACGCCTCCGGCGACGCTGAGCCGAACGAAGACTACACCGGAGGTAACGAGTGAGTAATCCCGACTCATATCCCAAGCCGAACAGCACCGTCCCCGGCGGTACGCCGCCGCCCGCGGCCGCCCCCCGGGTCAACGCGCCTGTACGTCCGCAGCAGCGTCCCGCAGCCCCTGCCGGGTCCCCTGGTCAGCGCCCGGCTGCACCCGGCCAGCGCCCCGCCGGTGCGGGCCAGCCCGGGCAGCGCCCGGCCCAGGGTCAGCCCGCTCAGCGCCCCGTCCAGGGCCAGCGCCCTGCTGGGGCCGGCCAGCGGCCAGCGCCCGTCCAGGGCCAGCCCGGCCTGGTTAAGCCCGCCCCCAAGGCCAAGGTCAGGCGGGCCCGGCTGCTGGTCAGCAAGGTGGACCCCTGGTCGGTCCTGAAAATGGCCTTCCTGCTGTCTGTGGCGCTGGGAATCGTCACCGTGGTGGCGGCCATCGTCCTATGGACTGTTTTGGACCTCACGGGGATCTTTGCTCAAGTGGACAGCCTCCTGGGCACTCTGCAAGGTTCGGAAGGCGGCGGCTTCGAACTCAAGAAGGTGGCGTCCCTGGGCCAGGTGGCTTCCTTTGCCACCATCATCGCCGTGGTGAATGTTGTCCTGCTGACGGCGCTGTCCATGCTCTCAGCAGTGCTGTACAACATCTCCGCCACCCTGGTGGGCGGCATTGGCGTGACCCTTACGGACGACTGAAATCCCTTATTTTCACCGGGAATTCTCCGGTGAAATGCCTCGATTTGAGATCGGGCCGGGATGTGCTGTAAAGTCATGTCTCGGCCCGATGAGGCATCGGGGCGTATAGCTCAGGCGGTTAGAGCGCTTCGCTGATAACGAAGAGGTCCCAGGTTCAAGTCCTGGTACGCCCACGGAATTTGTGCAGGTTTCATGGAAGGTTCGGTTTGCTTCACGGCAGGCAGAGCCGGAACGGGGTGCATGTGAAGAGGTTGCTGGTACTCGCAGCTGCGATCGCAGGCGTCCTGCTCTACAGGAAAGCACACGAATCCGAAGCCCGGAAAACGGTTTGGAGTAATTCAACCGATCAGGTCGAATAGGCCGCCGTACCGGACCGGAAGCTGGCTAAAGGCTCCACGGTTCTACGGTATGATTGACGGGTTGCTTCTTATGGGGGCATGGCGCAATTGGTAGCGCACCTGCTTTGCAAGCAGGGGGTTCGGGGTTCGAGTCCCCGTGCCTCCACCATAAGGGAGTCCCGGACAGCGGAAACGCTGTCCGGGACTTTTTCGTTTGTGGCCAACCAGTAGGGTGAAAAAGTGAACCTCCTTCTAGCAGCCCTTGGTGTGTTGGGTGTGGCCTCATCCGGGCCCCTGATCGCTGCCACGCTCGGCGCCACCACCGTCAGCGCCCTGGCCATCGCCTTCTGGCGCAACGCCATCGGGGCTGCCGTGATGGCCACACCCACCCTGGTCCGCGAACCGCGGCAGTTTGGCCGGATCACGGGCGCCGAATTCCGCTGGTCCCTGCTGGCTGCGGCAGCCCTGGCCCTGCACTTCGCCTGCTTCATCACCTCACTCCAACTCACCTCTGTTGCCGCAGCCACCGCATTGGTCTGCCTGCAGTCTGCGTGGATCGCCGTTTTCCAGCTCTTCCGCGGGACCAGGCACCGGTGGCAGGTCCTGGCCGGGCTGGGCATTGCTCTGGGCGGCGTCGTCACCATTACCGGGTTCGACATGGGTTCCTCACCGGACGCGTTCCTGGGCGACGTCCTGGCTGTCGCTGGAGGGGCCCTGGCCGGCCTCTACACCCTCGCCGGCGGCAAGGCCCGCCAGACCATGACAACCGGCACCTACACCACACTCTGCTACGGCATGTGCGCGGCCTTCGTGGCGGTGCTCGCTCTGTTCAGCGGGCAGCCTCTGGCAGGGTTCGACGCCGTTGGCTGGCTGGGGATCCTGGCCATCACCGTGTGTGCCCAACTGGTTGGCCATACCGCCTTTAATCACCTGCTCGCCACCATGAGCCCGCTGCTGGTATCCATGATCATCCTGCTGGAGATTCCCGGCGCTGCGCTGCTGGCAGCGGTCTTCCTCCACGAAACACTGCCCGCAGGCACCTATGCCGGCCTGGCCCTCATCCTTGCGGGCCTGGCGGTTGTGGTGATGGGACAGCGCTCCGGAGTGGGCCGCAGGCGCACGGCAACTGCCGGGGAAGGCACCGGGGCGGACGAACCGCCGTCGGAGCGGCTGGCTGAACTCGGCACCGACTGACGATGCGGCGGAATTACTGGCCGCCGCGGCGGACGGGCTGGGCCGTGTTGACCGTGTGGATGGCCCGCAGGAGCTTGGCCGGGAAGTAGACGGAGAAAAAGACCACCATGGGAGCCTTCAGCGCCATCTTCTTGACGTTGTGCGCCTTGTAGGTGCGGTCGAAGCGGGTCACGTAGTACCGGTAGTCACGGGGTGAATCCTCCAACCGGCGGGCGGACATACCGGAAACCATCTGAGGCCAGTACTGGACTTTGAGGTCGTGATCGGCGAGATGCAGGGAGAGGTCGATGTCCTCATGCATTTCGTCCTTCTCATCCCGGCAGGTTTCGTCCCGGATGGCGACCCAGGCGGTGGCGCGCAGGGCCATGTTGGATCCGAACAGGAAATGGTACTGGTGCTTGGCCAGCTTCAGCATCATCTGGCGCATCTTGTCATCGGCCTTCAGGCCGAAACGCCGCATCGGCATGTCGTAATAGACCACCGGTCCGGTTGCCGCCTGCACCGAGGGATCCTGAAACGCTTTCCCGACCTGCTCCACCCAGTCGGGCTCCAGGACGGAATCGGCATCGATGCGGCCCAGGATCTCGCCGGTGGCGTGGTTCAGGCCGAAATTCCGGGTGGGAATCAGGCCCTGGTCCTGGTCCTGGCTGAGCAGGACGATGGGACTTTCCGGGTACTCCAGCTGCATTTGCGCCACAATGGCGGCGGTGCGGTCTGTGGAGAGATTGTCCACCACGATGATTTCGTGGGCCGGCACCGACTGGTATACGGCAGCGATAAGGCACTGCCGGATGACACTTTCCTCGTTGTAAGCCGGGATGACAATGGACACGCGGGGCAACTCTGCTGTGTCGTTCAAGGCATCCCCAGAAGATTGATCGGCTGACATCAGTCCAAATTTAGCACCGATCGATGTCCGCCCCACCGGTAACGGGCCGGAGACCGGACAAACTCTGGGGAAACAGTGAAGGGGCCCCGCCGTTGCGGAGCCCCTTCACCGGTCGGCGCTGCAGCGCCGGATTACTTAGACGTTCTTGTCTGAGACGCCGTTCATGTTGGACGCAATGTTCTTCATGGCTGTCTTGGCGTCCGTGGAAGCGTTGGAGGCGGCCTCCTCCGATTCGTCGGCGAGGTGCTTCGCCTTGTCGCCGGCCTCGTCCCCGGCTGCCGGGGCGTCACCTGCAACGTCCTGTACCTTCTCAGCAGCAGCCCCGGCCACCGTGGTGGTGGCGGCAGCGGCCTTGCTGGCGGCATCATCGGCAGTATCCTTGGCATCGTTCACGGTGGTGGCCGGAACGGGAGCAGGAGTCGGGGTGACAGGCGACGGCGTCTTCCACGGGTCCTCGACGGGCTTGGATGCCTTCCAAGCCGCCACACCGGCCGCCACTGCAGCGGCGATGATGCCGAACACCAGCCAGCCGCGCTTCTTGGGCTTCTGGGGCTCCGCGATCTGCAGACCCACCGCCTTACCGGCTCCGTGCGCGGCGGCCCGCAGCTGGGTGCCGGCCGTTTGGGCCTGCTCCTGGAGCGTGTGCACAACTCCGGAGTCGGTGAGTCGCTTGGCCACGGCGTCCACATGGGTGGGAGCGCTCTCCAGGGTGCGGTGGACGGCGTCGGAGGCGTGGCCGATCTGGTCCGAAAGACGCGGGAGATACTCTGCCACAACACGGTCCCGGGCATTCAGGATGACGGGGGCTGCCTTGTCCACGGCCTCGTGCAGGCGCGGAGTGGTGCCTTCAACGGCATCTGAGATTTTGGGGGCAAGCTGCGCCAGGCCATCCTGGATGCGCGGCGTTACGGTAGCAACGCCGTCGGCCAGGTTGTGGGCAGCGGTCTTGAGCCCTTCCTGAATCCTGGGAGAAGCGGTATCCAGGCTGTGCTGCAGGCGCGGAACCGCCCAGTCCACGGCTGCTTCCACGCGGGGGGATGCCCAGTCCTTCGCATACTCAACTGCGTTGTTGACTGACTGTTCAAGGTCACGGGCAATACGATCCGATTTCTTCACAACTACCTCCCGATTAATGTGACGGTTCTGTTGTTAGCCTACGTGGATTGGCTAGCACGGGCTATTCTTCCGGTCGATTTGGAGCCGATTTCACCCAACGCGGAACTACCGGTGTCACAGCTTCCGCGTTGACCCGTCGTGAAAGAATGGCGTTATGACTGCCATCGCAACCGCAAAAGCAACCATCCACACCAGCCTCGGCGACATCGTCGTCAACCTCTTCGGGAACCACGCACCGAAGACGGTCAAGAACTTCGTTGGCCTGGCCACCGGCGAGCAGGCCTGGACCCACCCGGAAACGGGCGAGGACAAGACCGGCACACCCCTGTACAACGGCACCATCTTCCACCGCATCATCAAGGACTTCATGATCCAGGCGGGCGATCCCCTGGGCCGCGGCGTGGGCGGACCGGGCTACCAGTTCGATGACGAAATCCACCCGGAACTCAGCTTCAACCAGCCCTACAAGCTCGCCATGGCCAACGCCGGCATCCGGATGGGCAAGGGCACCAACGGTTCACAGTTCTTTATCACCACCATCCCCACCGACTGGCTCCAGGGCAAGCACAGCATCTTCGGTGAAGTCGCCGACGACGAATCCAAGAAGGTCGTGGACGCCATCGAAGGTGTCCGGACCGGAACCGGCGACCGTCCCGTCGAGGATGTCACCATCAACAGCATCGACATCGAGCAGCTCTAGCCCATCCCATGAGTTACGGAATTCCGGCGGCGGAGCCGTCCGCGCAGATTCCGGTGTGCCCCAGGCACCCGGACAGGCCCTCCTATGTGCGCTGTCAGCGCTGCGGGCGCCCTGCGTGCCCGGACTGCCAGCGGGCGGCCGCCGTCGGATTCCAGTGCGTTGACTGCGTCAATGAAATAGCCCGCTCGACGCCGACCGTCAAGACTGTGTACGGCGGCGTCGTCGCTGCCGGGAAACCCCTCGTCACGTTCGGCATCATCGCCCTGTGCGTGATTGTCTATGTTTTGCAGTGGCTCCTCCCCGCCGACTGGATCTACCAGAATCTCGCCTATGCCAACGTCTACGCCGAGCCGCAGTGGGGAGAGTTTGAGCCCTGGCGGATGCTGACCGCTGCCTTCCTGCACTCCCAGGGATTTATCCTCCACATTGTGCTGAACATGTACATGCTGTGGATCTTCGGCCAGGCCCTGGAGCCCCTCCTGGGGCGCATCCGGTTCCTGGCACTGTATTTGATCTCCGCCATCGGGGGCTCCGTCGGCTACCTCCTGCTGACTCCGGGGTATGTCCCGGGCGTTCCGCTGACGGGTGTCGTGGGTGCTTCCGGCGCTATCTTCGGTCTCTTTGGGGCGATGCTCCTGGTGCAGCGCCACCGGGGCGGTGACACCAGGCAACTTTGGATCCTGATCATCATCAACGGTGTGATTGGTTTTGTGGTCCCCCAGATCGCCTGGCAGGCGCACCTGGGCGGGCTGATCGCCGGTGGCCTGTGCGCCGCGGTGATCGCGTACACCCCCCGCGGCCCCCGCCAGGGCCTGATCCAGGCAGCGGGTCTTGCAGCCGTGCTGCTCCTCCTCATCGCCGTGAGCTGGGTCAGGGTGACCACGGGCTAGGCCCACCCCTCCGGGCGCCGCCTGCGCGGCCCGCGTCCCGGCACCTTTCAGACCTCGGACCACAGACCCCGGCGTCCCCTGTGGGCGCCGGGGTCTTCTGCGCCCGCCCGGTTGCCGTCCGGGCAGGCCGCTCGCGCGCGGCGGGCAGGCTGCAGGCGCTACCGGCTGGGCAACGGACCCCAACATCCTGGACACGGCAGCAGGTCGGGAAAACTTATCCACAGGGGTTATCCACATTGTTGGTAACTTACACACGTGTAGTTCTTTGCTCGGTGAGGCCCTGGCTCCCGGAAGCCAGCTAGTTTTCGGAACCCAGCGTTTCCGCTATCCACAATTGTGGATAACCTCTGGGGATGGGCCTGTGGTTAAGTGGAAAAAAGCCCTGTTTTCCCAGACTTTGTGGAGAACCTGCAGCTCGCGGCTGTCTGCGGGCTGCTGACGTCGGCCGGGTGGTGACCTGTCAACAGGGTTATGCACAGTGTTAATAACTTACAGACCGGTAGTTCGCTGTCCCGGGTTTCCGCAGCGGGGCCGCTGAGAGGTCACCGGCCTCCAGGCCTGTGGATTGTTGTCCACAGCTGTGGATAACTTGTGGGTAGTTCATTGTTAGTAAGTGGACAACTCCGGGCCATGGGAAGGTGTTCATAACCACCTTGAACCCAGATGCTCCCCAGCCAGGAGGACCGCCATGAGCGCCACGACCACCCAGCACATCTTTCTCGACAAGCAGCATCCAGTTGTTTGGCGTGCCCTGAACGGGCTGGGCCTGAAGGTGCGGGAGGCTGCGGAAGCGGCGGGGATCGACCGGAGGACCATTGAACTGCTCTACGTGCGTACCTCCCAGATCAACGGCTGCGCCTACTGCCTGGACATGCATGTGGGCGATGCGGTGAAGGCCGGCGAGACCCCGCAGCGTCTGGCCGTTCTGCCGGCCTGGCGCGATACGGCCCTGTTCACAGCCAAGGAGCGCGCGGCGCTGGCTCTGACGGAATGTATTACCGAGCTGCCGGATCACCGAAGCCGCGAGCATGAGGAGGCCTATGCGCGCGAACACCTCAGTGCCGACGAATTTTCCGCCGTGAGCTGGCTCGCCATCACCATCAACGCCTTCAACCGGGTTTCCATCACCAGCCATCATCCCGTCCGTCAGGAACGCTGACCGGATCCCTTCCCGGCCGCAACGGCCATGGAAAGCGGGCTTATCCACAGCTAATCCACACTGTTAATAACCGTGTGCAGGAACACTCCTGCCGCCCTTCCGTGCTTCAGGGCCTGCGCTGGATGCCGGGACTCCGGCTGCGCCGAAAGTTATGCACATTGTGGATAACTTTCCCAACAGTTGGGGAGAACTTTCCCAGCGAGGCCCGGATCAGGCGGGCCAGACTCCTGAGGACCCGCGGCGGTGGCTGGCCATCAAATGGGTGTCCACCATGCCGATGGCCTCCATGAGCGCATACATGGTGGTAGGGCCGACAAACGAGAACCCTTCCTTGCGCAGAGCCTTGGACAAGGCCACAGATTCCGCTGACTGGGTGGGGATATCCGCGTGGCTCGCCGGCTCTGGTGTCGCCGCGGGCTGGAACTGCCAGACGAAATCAACCAGGCCGCCCCGCTCCCTGAGCGAGACGGTGGCCCGGGCGTTGGTGATGGCGGCCCGGATCTTGAGCCGGTTGCGGACAATGCCGGCGTCCTGCATCAGACGCTCAACGTCGGCGTCGGTATACGCGGCGACCGTATCCGGATGGAATCCGTGAAAGGCGCTCCGGAAGGCCGGACGCTTGCGGAGGATGGTGGCCCAGGACAGGCCGGCCTGGAAGCCCTCCAGGCTGATGCGCTCGTACAGGCCTTGCTCGTCACGGACCGGCAGGCCCCACTCGGTGTCGTAGTACTCCCGCAGGAGCGGATCGACGGAGGCCCACGGCGGGCGGGCACGTCCGTCGTCGCCAATGATGGTGCCGTCTCCGCGGGCGGCAGCGCCTTCGGCGGGGATCACGCTGTACCGGCGTCAGGAGCGCCAGCGCGTGGTCATGAGGAAGCCGACAATGGCGATCCCGAAACCGGCCATGATGTTCCATGAGCCCCAGGCCGGCACGGGCAGGCGGCCTTCACTGATATAAAACGTGATGATCCACAGCAGTCCAATGATCATCAGTCCGAACATAACGGGCTTGAACCAGACCGCATTGGGCTTGTTTGCATGTGACGCGGATGCGGGCTGGGATCCGCTGGAAGTCTTCCGGCGTGACTTTGACTCGGGCACGTGCTCTCCTTGGCGGACTGGAGCAAGCTCGGCGCCGCGGGCTTGATATCCTGCAAGAAGGAAGTTGCCAGCGGTCTGCGCGATCTTGGTCAAATCTGGATTCTTACTAGCAGCCAATTCTAGCCGCAGTTCAGGGCGCACTAATGCCCGGCGCGGACCCCGGAGGAGAACGCGTGGTAGTGCAGGAGAGGGCGAGGCGCGCTGCCGTGCGGCCCGCCCGTGTACGCCCTGGCCGGGGCATCCTGCGCGGCACCGTGCAGGTGGTCGGTGAGCTCCTGATCACCGCCGGCCTGGTCCTGTTGCTCTTCGTGGGTTGGCAGCTGTGGTGGACCAACGTGGAGTCCGACGCCAGACAGAGCGCCGTAATCAAGGAATTCGCCCAGGAGCTGGGCACTTCGGCACCGGCGGCCCCTTCCGGGGATAGTGCGGCAGCGCCGGCAGCCCCGGTTGATTACGGTGACCCCGTTGTAGGTACAGCACCAGGGCATGCCGGCACCATCGGCATCATGTACATTCCCCGGTTCGGCAACAACTACACCCGCCCCGTTGTGCAGGGCACCACCGGCGATGTCCTGGACACCCTGGGCCTGGGCCATTACAACAACACGGCCATGCCCGGCGCGGTGGGCAACTTCGCGGTGGCAGGGCACCGGCAGACCCACGGGGCTGTGCTGGACAACATTCATACCCTTGTTCCGGGGGACAGGATCTATGTGCAGACCAAGGACGGATACTACGTCTACGTCTTCCGGAACAACCAGATCGTGATGCCGTCAAGCACCGATGTCCTGGAGCCGGTGCCCACCCGGCCTGGCGTGACCCCCACCGAAAGCTACCTCACCATGACCAGCTGCAACCCGCGCTTCGGCGCCGAGGAACGCATCATCGCCTATGCCCTGCTGGACAGTTGGCGCCCTGCCAGTGCCGGACCGCCCGCAGAAATCGCAGCCCAGGTGGCGGCGGCAGTGGGAGGCGGCTAAGCATGTACGGCTGGATCTTCCGTCATTTGCCGGGGCCTCTGTGGCTGCGGATTTTTACTTCGCTGGTGCTCATTGCCGGCGCCCTGGTCCTGATGGTCCAGTACCTGTTCCCCTGGATGTCAGATCTCACCCAGTTCACCGACTCAACGATTGGTGCCGCAAACCAGCCATGACTACAACCAAAATCCTCGTCGTCGATAATTACGACAGCTTCGTTTACACCCTGGTGGGCTACCTCCAGGAGCTCGGCGCCCAAACCACTGTTGTCCGCAATGACGACGTGACCCTCGACGAGGCAATCGAGATGGCAGAAAGCCGTGACGGCGTGCTCATTTCTCCGGGCCCGGGCAACCCGGCCGAGGCAGGGGTCTGCGTCGATCTGATCAAATGGTGCGGTGAGAACAACAAGCCAATGTTCGGGGTGTGCCTGGGGCATCAGGCCCTCGCTGAGGCCTACGGCGGCACGGTGACCCACGCGCCGGAACTCATGCATGGCAAGACGTCACTCGTGGAGCACAACGGCACCAGCGTGTTCGCCGGACTCCCCTCGCCCGTGACGGCCACGCGTTACCACTCGCTTGCGGCCGTGCGTGAAACCATTCCCGACGTTCTCGAAATCACCGCCCAGACCGCTTCCGGCGTGATCATGGGCCTGCAGCACCGCACCGCACCCCTGTGCGGCGTGCAGTTCCACCCTGAGTCTGTCCTGACCGAGGGAGGCTACCAGATGCTGGGTAACTGGCTGGAGTCGCTGGGCATGACGGGTGCGGCAGCCCGTGCGGCCACCCTGAGTCCGCTGATCCAGCACTGAGTTGATCCGGCACTGAGTTGATCCGGCACTGAGTTGATCCAGCACTGACAGGTACACGCGCCAAGGACGCGGGGTCACTTCCCGCCCGATATCCCCGCGGGGAAGGGCGGAAAGTGACCCCGCGTTGCTCTTGGGTTAGCCCCGGCCGGTCCGGGTGGGACTGGGGCTGGGAGTCGGTGTCGGCGAGGGTGCGGGCGGTGGCGGCGGTGGCGGCGGAGCCTTGGCCACCACCACGTTGATGGTTTTGCCCTGATCAACGGCCGCGTTCACCGGTTCGCTCTGGTCCGTCACCCGGCCGGCTTCCACTTCCGGGTTCTCCACCTCCTGGACGTTCGGCACCAGGCCCAGGTCCTTCAGGGTGGCTTCCGCCTCTGCACGGGTGCGGCCGCGCAGCTCCGGCATGGCCACCTTGCCGGTGGAGATGACAATCTCCACTGTGCTGCCCACTCCCACCATCTGGCCCGGCGCCGGGTTGGTGGTGATAACCCGGCCGCCCGGTACCGTGGCGCTGTTGGCCGTGGCGGTGGACGGGGCGCCTACCAGCCCCGTCTGCCGCAGGATATCCCGGGCCGCGGCCTCGGTCTGGCCGGGCAGGTTGTCTGGGACCTTCACAGCGGCGGGACCGTCAGAGATATTCAAAACAACTTCGGCATTGGGGTCCACCGAAGTTCCGGCCACGGGATCGGTGCCAATCGCCGTGCCGGCAGGGATGGTGTCGTGTTTGATGCGGTGGCTCTTCGGGCGGAGTTTGGCGCCGAAGAGTTCCTGCAGCGCCGCGGACTCCGTCATGGAGGTGACGGCAGGTATCTCCACCTTGGGCGGCGGCGGAGGCGGCTGGTTCATGATCTGGAACAGCCACAGACCGCCGCCGGCCAAAACCAGCAGCGTGAATATGATGAGCGTGGCGATCCAGGTACGACGGCGGGACTTCTGGCGTGCGGTTCGCTCGCGTTCCGGCGGGAGTCCCAACGGCAGCTCGTCCTCGTCCAGCCGCTCACCCAAGGCGGATGCGTGGACGGGAACTGTTGTGCCGTCGTCGTGCATGTCCGCGAGCTCAAAGCGCCCGGTCGGGGCGTCGTCGAGGAAACTGGCCCCCGTAACGGAAAACGCTTCGGTGGCAGCCGATTGCATGGGTGTGGGGACGTGGTCGTTGGGATCGGTGGGGGCCTCGGATGCCGGGAGCGCGGCAACAGGCACCCCGGCGCGGGCCGCGCGCAGGGCGCGACGGAACGCCGCGGCATCCTGGAAGCGGTCATCCCGGTTCTTCTGCAGGGCCTTGGCCAGGACGCTGTCCAGGGCCGGTGAGACCTCGGGATTCAGGCTGCTGGCCGGCTCGTGGATCTCGCGGACGTGCTGGTAAGCCACCGACACCGGACTGTCACCGATGAAGGGCGGCCGGCCGGTGAGCATTTCGTACAGCAGGCAGGCCGCGGAGTAGAGGTCGCTGCGGGCGTCGACGGTTTCCCCGCGGGCCTGTTCCGGCGAGAGGTACTGGGCGGTTCCCACCACAGCCTGCGTCTGGGTCATGGTGGCGGCCGAATCAGCCATGGCCCGGGCAATCCCGAAGTCCATGACCTTAATGGAATTGGACCCTTCCAGGACCATCACGTTGGCCGGTTTGATATCCCGGTGGACGATGCCCGCCTTGTGGCTGTATTCGAGCGCGGAGAGGACTCCGAGGCAGAATTCGATGGCCTGGTCGACGCTGACTTCCTTGGCCCGGATCAGGTCGCGGAGCGTCTTGCCCTCCACGAACTCCATCACGATGTACGGCACCCGGACGCTGTCCTCTGAACCGTCCTGCACGGTGTGTTCGCCCGTGTCATAAATGGCGACGATGGAGGGATGGTTCAGGGCAGCCACGGACTGGGCTTCCCGCTTGAACCGGGCGCGGAACTGCGGATCCCGGGCCATGTCCGGGCGGAGCAGTTTCACTGCCACCGTCCGGCCGAGCCGGGTATCCAGTCCCCGGTGGACGTCCGCCATTCCCCCGCGGCCGATCAGTCCGCCGAGTTCGTAGCGTCCACTCAGGACACGTTGGTTGTCCACCGGGACATTGTCCTCACGGTGCAGCGGGGTACGGGGCGAATCATTCACGAGGTGTCCTGGCGGCTACGGTGCGCAGGTTGGAGGCTGTCCCTGCACCTGACCCGGGTTGCAGGTGGGCAGGGTGGTGGAGGCGGCCGACGGCGACTGGGCTGCGGTGGGGCGGGGCGCCGCTGTTGGGGTTGTCTGCGTCGGGGTGGGGACAGGCGCCGGTGCGACGGCGTAGGTGATGGTCACCGGGGTCCCGACTTCCACCCTTCCCGTCCGGGACAGCGCAATGACCGAGTCCGGCGCGGAAGTCGCATCCACCTGCGGCTGGATGGTGACATCCAGGTTCATGGCGGAGAGCTGCGACTGCACGGTCCGGTAGTCCTTGCCGAGATATGCCTCGGGAATAATATTCACCGTCTCCACGGTGGGGGTCGGCGTGGCACTGGGCTGGCTGGGCGTCGCCGACTGCGAAGTCCGGGTGGGGCTCGCGCTCGTGGACGGCGGACTGCTCGACGCGGAGGTGGTGGCCGCCTCCTTGGCCGGGAAAAGAATTCCCTGCTGGGTAAGCAGGAACCCAACCAGCGCGAACAGGACCAGCAGGATCAAGGCGACCAGCGGCCACGTCCAGGGGCTGCGGCCCCGACGGGCGGGTTCATCCGCAGGCTCGTCGTCGTACGTTTCTTCTTCCTGGACCCAGCTCCGCTCGGCAGCCAGGGCATCTGCACGCGAGAGCGTGCTCCCGGCTCCGGTCATCGCCGTGGTGGCAGGGCCGTCGGCATCGGCTGCGCCCGCGGCCGCCGCACCGGCCGCGGCACCGCCGGCAGCTCCGGCAGCTGCGGCGCCGAGCACCGGCAGGGCCGACGTCGACGTTGTGCTGCTGTCCTTCTGGCTGATGACACCGGTGGGTGCCGTGGCTACGTCCACCGGCGCCGTGATGGGCCCGGTGTCCGCCTCGTACAGCAGCATGCCCGGAACCGCGGCGTGGGCCGCGCTGATGTCGCCGTTGCGGATGGCTTCGGCAGCCTCGGACAGCTTGATCGCGTTGGCCGGACGGTTCTTGGGATCCTTGGCCAGCATGGACATCAGGAGCGCCCGGACCGGCTTCGGCAGGCTTTCGGGCAGCGGCGGCGGTGCATCATTCACCTGGGCCAGGGCGATCGCGATCTGGGACTCGCCGGAGAACGGGCGGTGGCCGGTGAGGCACTCATAGCCGATCACACCCAGGGCGTAAATGTCCGAGGCGCCGGTGGCGACCTGGCCGGTGGCCTGCTCCGGGGCGAGATACTGGGCGGTCCCCATCACCTGGCCGGTCTGTGTCAGCGGAACCTGGTCAGCCAGGCGGGCGATGCCGAAGTCCGTCACCTTGACCCGGCCGTCCGGGGTAATCAGCAGGTTCCCGGGCTTGATGTCGCGGTGCACCAGGCCCTGCGCGTGGGCCACGGACAGTGCCCTGGCGGTCTGGGCGATCATGGACAGCGTGCGGTCCGGGGACAGCACCTGTTCGTGTTCGATGATGCTGCTCAACGGCTGGCCCGGGACCAGCTCCATCACAAGGTAGGCCGAGCCCTCTTCCTCGCCGTAGTCAAAGACGTTGGCGATGCCCACGTGGTTCAGCAGCGCAGTGTGGCGCGCCTCGGCGCGGAAACGCTGGAGGAAGCCGGGATCGCCCGTGTATTCCTCTTTCAGCACCTTGATGGCGACGATCCGGCCCAGGACAAGGTCCTTGGCCTTCCAGACCTCTCCCATCCCGCCGATCGCGATCCGCGTGGTCAGCTGGAATCTGCCGCCGAGGGTGATTCCCGTTGTTGGCCTCACTTATTCAACACCGCCTCAAAAATCTTCTTCGCATTCGGACTGGTTAGCTTTGCGCCGGTGGCGATGTCCACGCCCTCCATGGCGATGGTGACACTCACCTGCGGGTTGTTCGCCGGGGCAAAACCGGTGAACCAGGAGTTGTTCAGGCCGTTGCCCAGCTCAGCGGTTCCGGTCTTGCCTGCCACCTGGACGCCGGGGACGCTCGCGCCGCCGGCGATGCCCTGGCTCACCGCGCTGGCCATCCATTCAGTGATCTGTTTGGCGATTTCCGGGCTGGTGGACGTGCGGAGCGCCTCGGGTTTGGGTTCGTCAATGACCCGTAGATCCGGGGACCGCAGCGTCTTGATCAGGCTGGGTTTCATCTGCACGCCGTTGTTGGCGATGGCCGCGGTCATCATGGCGATCTGCAGCGGGGTGACGCGAATGTCCTTCTGGCCGATGACCGACTGAGCGAGTCCGGGCGCGTCCAGGTTGTCCGGGAAACCATTGCCCTTGGCGTACGCGAGTTTGAGCTGGTCTCCCACGTCCTGGCCGAAGCCGAACTTGGTTGCCTGTTCGGCGATGGCGTCCCGGCCAAGATCCAGGGCAATGCTGGCGAACGGGGTGTTGCAGGACTGCTGCAGGGCGAACGCAAACGTGGCGGTGTCCCGGGTGTAGCAGTTGCCGCCGGCGTAGTTGGGCAGGGTGTACGAGATGCCGGGGAAGGGCAGCTGCGCCGGGTTGGGCAGCTCGCTGTCCTTGTTGTATTTTCCGGAATTGAGGGCGGCGGCGGTGGTGACGAGTTTGAACACGGAGCCGGGCGCGAGCAGCTCACCGGTGGGACCGCTGACGTTTTGGTTCAGGTTGATCCCGGGAACCTTGAGCAGCTCGTTGATGTTGGCTGCTTCCGCAGTGGGGTCCTGGGTTGCGATGAGGTTGGGATCGTAGGACGGTTTGGAGGCCATGGCGAGGATGGCGCCCGTCTTGGGATTGGTGACCACGATGGAGCCGCGCTGGCCGTCCGGGATGAGGTCGTATGCGAGCTTCTGGATGGCAGGATCCACCGTCAGCTCCACCGAGGCGCCTTTCGGCTGGTTGCCCAGGAAGAGCTGGCCGATGCGGTCCAGGAATTGCTGGTCCGAGCTCCCGGCGAGCTGGTCACGCATGGCCTGCTCCAGCCCGGTGGCACCGTAGTTCTGCGAGAAGTAGCCGGTGAGGCCGGCGTAGAGCTGCGGCTGGGGGTAGGTCCGCTGGAACCCGCACTGTTCGGAGCCCGGCACGGATTCAGCCACGGGGTTTCCGCCCACAATGATGGCGCCCCGGTCGTTGCAGTAGTCCTGCAGGATGGCCCGGTTGTTCCAGGCATTCGCTTTCAGATCGTCCGCGCCGATCACCTGGACGTAGCTGATGGCGCCGAAAAGCAGCGCGAACAAAGCGATGGCCGCAACCCATGAGTTCCTGATGGCCTGGTTCACAGGGGTTTCACCGCCTCGGTTGGTTTGTTGGTGGCGTCGGGTGCTGTTTCGTCACTCGGCGGCAGGGGTGTGGTGTCCACGGGGCCGCGGGCCGTATGGGAAATCATCAGCAGCAGGCCCACAATGATCCAGTTGGCCAGGAGCGAGGACCCGCCGGCCGCAAGGAACGGGGTGGTGAGCCCGGTCAGCGGAATCAGGCGCGTCACGCCGCCGATGACCACGAAACACTGCAGCGCCACCGCGAAGGACAGCCCGCACGCCAGCAGCTTTCCGAACGCGTCCCGGGTGCCCAGGGCTGCCCGGAACCCGCGCGTGAACAGGAGCAAATACATCATGACGACGGCGAAGAGCCCGATCAGCCCCAGTTCCTCGCCGAGCGAGGCGATGATCATGTCGCTGTTGGCGAAGGGAACCAGGTTCGGCCTGCCCTGGCCCAGTCCCGTACCCACCAGGCCGCCGCTGGCCATACCGAACAGGCCTTCGACGATCTGGTAGCTGCCGCCGAACTGGCGTCCGTACACCTCTTCAGTGAAGGCGTTCAGCCAGCCGTCGATCCTGAGGCCGACGTGCGAGAAGACCTTGGACGCCACGAAGCCGCCGCCGACGAGCAGCGCCACGCCGATCACCACCCAGCTGATCCGGCTGGTGGCCACGTAGATCATCACGATGAACAGGCCGAAGAACAGCACCGATGAGCCGAGGTCGCGCTGGAAGATCAGCACGCCGATGCTTACCAGCCAGGCCGTGATCATGGGGCCCATGTCCTTGAACCGGGGGAACTGCAGGGGACCGATTTTCCGGCCGGCCAGCAGGATCAGATCGCGGTTGGAGGAAAGATACCCCGCGAAGAATATAGCCAGCGTGATCTTGGCGATCTCGCCGGGCTGGAAAGTCATGGGGCCGAGCCTGATCCAGACACGGGCGCCGAGAATCTCCCCGGCCGAGATCCCCGGAACCAGCGGCAGAATCAGCAACAGGGCGCTCACCGCGAGGGAAATGTAGGTGAACCGGCGCAGCATGCGATGGTCCTTGAGGAACCAGATCACTGCGATGGCCACGGCCATGGCGATCAGGGTCCAGCGCAGCTGGTTGTTGCCGGTGTCGTCGCCCGGGGCATCCAGCCGGTGGATCATGGCCAGGCCCAGACCGTTGAGGGCCACCACCAGCGGAAGTATAACCGGATCGGCATACTTAGCGCGGATGCGCAGCACCAGATGGAATGCCAGTGCGGCCACGGCCAGCAGGCTGGACTGGAACCAGAAATCGGAGTCGAACGCCTTCGCCTTGTCCACGCCCACCATCATGTTGGCGCCGACGCCAACGGCGAGGGCAAGCGCGAGAAGGAGCAGCTCCACGTTGCGTCGCGGCTTGGGTATGGTGCTGAGCTGGCTCATCGGACCCCCTCACAGACGGCTGTCGGGCTGGTGGACGGAGTGGGCGTGGGAACGGGCGCGGGATTGGCGGCGTCCGGAGGCGGAGCGGGTGCGGTGGGCGTGGGGCTGGGCGGTGTGGCGGAAGCACTCGGCGAGGCGGTCAGGCACTCATCGGCGGGCGCTATGGTGCCGGTCCCCTCGAGGTTCTTCACGATCCGCTGGGCGTCATACAGGTCCCGCGCCGGAACTGTCTGGCGCACCCGCTGCTGGGAGAACAGGGGCAGGGAGTCCATCCGGATTTCGGTCACTGCCTCCAGGGTGGAGAGCTGGATGGGCCCGAGGCGCTGCGAGACGCCGTTGTAGATGGCAACGCGCGAATCGAATTCCCCGATGTAGTACCGGGTCTGGGTCCAGGCGTAGCCGAGCCAGAGGCCCACGGTCAGCACCAGCAGCACGGAGGCGGCGATGGACCAGGTGACCCAGCGCCGGGGCTTGGCCGGCTCAAGGATCTCGTCAGCATCATCGGCAGCCGGGGTCTCGGCCTTATGGGTCAGGACCGTGGCTGCGCGCCTGGCCACGGTACGCCCGGCGATGGTGGGAATGGAGCCGGATTCCGCGGCGGTGGCAGCGGCCCCGACCAGTTCGTGCGGGCGGGAGGAAAGCTCCTGGCGAAGCACTTCGGCGGAGAGGTGCTCGCCCAGGTGCGGGTCCGTGGAGGTGCCCGGCTCAGGTTCGGCGGGCTGTTCTGCCGCAGGTTTCGGGACCGGTGGTGCGTCGCTGCCGGCATCGGCCGCGGGAGCGGGTGCAACTGTGGCGCCCGCGGATTCAGTCCCGGGTTGGGCGACGGCGGCCGCTGCCGGAGGTACGACGTCGACGGCGGCGGTACTGACGTCGTCGGGCATTTCCTCCACGATTTCAACCATGACCACGGTGACGTTGTCCGGGGATCCTGCTTCGAGAGTCAGGTCAACCAGCGTTTCAACGCACTCGCGGAGGTCCTTGGTCTCACGGACGGTGCGCTCGACGACATGCCCTGCCACGTAGTTCAGGCCGTCGGAGCAGAGCAGCCAGCGCTCCCCGGGCTTGACATCCATGGTGTCCACGTCCAGTTCGGGGCTGGCATCGACGTCTCCGAGGACGCGCATCAGGACGTTCTTGTGGGGATGGGTTTCGGCTTCCTCGGGCCGCAGCCGTCCCTCGTCGATGAGCCGCTGCACAAACGTGTGGTCCACGCTGACCTGTTCGAAGACGCCGTCGCGGAGGCGGTAGGCGCGGGAATCGCCGATGTGGGCGATGTGAAGCTTGCCCTCGGCGAGCAGCAGTGAGGTGACGGTGGTGCCCATGCCGGCCAGTTTGGGGTTGATGTGCACAAGTTCGGACAGCAGCGAGTTGGCGGTCTGAATTTCGTCGGCAAGGACGGTGACGGCATCGCCGTGGTAATCCCCGTGGTCCAGGTGCAGCATGTCCAGGACGGTGGCTGCCGAGGCGACGTCGCCGCCGGCGTGCCCGCCCATGCCGTCCGCCACCACTGCCAGATGCCGGCCCACATATGCAGAGTCGTCGTTTTTGGCACGCACACGGCCCACATCTGAACGCGCCGCGTAGCGCATGATCAGGGGCCGCTGTACGGGCTTGGCCTCGTCTGCGGGGGTTTCCTCGGCCATTGGCTATGGCCTCAATTCGATGACCGTCTTGCCGATTCTCACGGGTACACCCAGGTCCACGGGCAGCGCCCGGGTCAGCTGCTGGTCGGCGAGGTAGGTGCCGTTCGTGGAGCCAAGGTCCTCAATGAACCAGCGGCTTCCCTGCGGGAACAGCCGGGCGTGGCGGCCCGAGGCGTAGTCATCCTCAAGAACGAGGGTGGCTTCCTGGGCGCGGCCCAGCAGGATGGGGCTGGCGGCCAGGGGGAGCGTGGTGCCTTTGAGCGGACCTTCGGTGACAACAAGCTGGTGGGCCTGCTGTTTGACCGGCTGCGGGGGAGCTTCGGCCAGTTCGGGGTTTTTCCGGACCTGACGCGCCGTGGGCGTACCCGCGGCAGCTTTCCGGCCCACCATGAGATCACGGCGCATGGCGGAGACGATGCTGAAGATCAGAACCCAGAGCAGGATCAGGAACCCGAACCGCAGGGCGGTAATGGTCAGTTCGCTCATGTCACTCACGGGCGGCCACCAGGGTTGGCGGGGAGCAGGCGGAAGATGATCTTTGTCCGTCCCATCGTGATCGTGGAGCCGTCTGTCAGTTCGGTGCTGCCCGCCACTTTGTGGCCGTTGACATAGCTGCCGTTCGTGGACCCGAGGTCCACGGCACTGGTCACGCCGCTTTCGGTGCGGATCTCCAGGTGGCGCCGCGAGACGCCGGTGTCATCCACCAGAATGTCAGCTGCGGACGAGCGTCCGAGGACGATGGAGGGGGCATTGAGTGAATACCGCTGGCCGTCGATGTCCAGCACAGGCTGGAGCCGGACCGGCTGCCGCGTGGGGGCTGCCGGAAGGTTGGGCCTGGGCGCCGGGGCGGCGGGGGAACCGGAAGACTTCTCCGTGGAGGAGGCAATTTCGAAGTCCCCGGCACGCAGCTCCTCGGCACGGCGGAACGAGATCCGGACCGGCCCCTGCAAGGTGTAGCCCTGGCTGCGGACGTGGTTGATGACAACATCACAGAGTTCTTCGGCGAGGGGCGTTCCCCATTCCTGGGCTCTGGTGAAGTCGTTGTCACTGAGTTCGACGTCAAAAACGTTGGGGGCCAGCGTGCGGCCGGCGGCAACGGTGAGGGCCTTATGGTCGAGTTCGCGGCGGAGGCGGCTGGCGATTTCAACCGGTTCCACCTGGGCCCGCGAGCCGGTGGAGAAGACACCGCGGACGGCCTTTTCGATGCCGCGCTCGACCTTGTCCAGCAATCCCATGGTCCTTCTCCTTTCCCCCCGGCTGCGGGGCAGTAATCGTTCCGGAACTCAACCAGCAGCGCAGGTAAGTATGCGGTGCTCCGCCGTGCAGCGGCAGGCACTACTACATCAGATACTACTGGGCAGGCATGTGAATGACCTTAATCCCCAACGGCCGGCCGGCCGGAAAAGTTCGGTTTTCCGCGCTGGAAGCTCGGTTCTCCGGGGTTGTTTCGGAGGCCTTGAGAGCTCAATTGGTGTTTTACCTCTGGTGTCCGTTATGCTTGATCTCGCTGCTTTTACAAGGTTGCGGACCGGGGAAACCCGCCGCGATTCGAGGAAAAGAAGTTGCGCGCGAGTGGCGGAACGGCAGACGCGCTGGCTTCAGGTGCCAGTGTCCGAAAGGGCGTGGGGGTTCAAATCCCCCCTCGCGCACGCATTGGAAGGAACCCCGGTCTTCGGACCGGGGTTCCTTCTGTTTAACGCCGTGACGGGTTCATGCCGCTGCCGCCGGCTTTTCCCCTCCGGATGGTCTTTTCCCTAAGTAACGCCGCGGGGAAAAGACCGTGCTGCGGGGAGTCTTAGCCAGTGTGCCGCGCGGAAGCCTTGAACCGGCGTCGGGAATTCGCCAGATGAGTCCGCATTGCGGCGGCCGCCGCGGCCTCATCATGATCTGCGACGGCGGCAAGGATGGACCGGTGCTCGTGAACCACCTGGTCGAAGTGGTCGCGTGCGTAATGCTCGACGTCGGTGAGCAGCCGGGTGCGCGGCATCGCGATCATGGTCTGGCCGAGTGCGGCAATGCAGTCGGTATAAAAGGGGTTGCCGGAGGCGGCTGCGATGGCGCGGTGGAACTCAAAATCCGCCTTCATGGCGTGGCCGGGATGCCCGGCACTGGCGGTGAACTGGTCCAGGGCGGAGTTGATGGTCCTGAGCTGGCGTTCCGAGTGGTTCCGGGCGGCCAGGGCGGCTGCCTCAGCCTCCACGCCCAGCCGGAAGTCCAGCAGATGCAGGCGGTCCTCAGCGCTTGCCACTGGGCGGCTGCCGGGAACGGGCTGGTGACCGTCGTCGGGCGGGGTCAGTGCGAAGCTGCCCCGCCCGCGTTCGGTTTCCACGAGTCCCTCCGCCTGGAGCCGTGTCAGCGCCGAACGCACCACGGTGCGGCTGACACTGAATTCCCCCATCAGTTCGTTCTCGCTGGGAAGTTTGTCTCCGGGCTGGATGGCACCGTCCACGATGCGGGTGCGAAGCTCTGCGGTGAGGTCCGCGGTCAGGTTCCGGGTCATGCGTTCAAGGTTACGCGCCGCACTCCACGGACTCGGTGGTCCAGGCGCGGGCCTGGTCACTGAGGGTTACGCCCAGGCCGCGACGGTCAGGCACGATCATCCGGCCGTCTTTCGTTTCGAGGCGTTCGTTGAAGAGCGGGTCCAGCCAGTCGAAGTGCTCCACCCACGGCTCGCGCGGGTAGGCTGCGGCGAGGTGCAGGTGGATTTCCATGGCGAAGTGCGGCGCCAGGCCCAGCCCGCGTTCGTCCGCCAGTGCGGCCAGGCGCAGGAACTGGGTGATGCCGCCCACGCGGGGGGCGTCCGGCTGGATGATGTCGCAGCCGTTGGCGTTGATAAGGCCCTTGTGTTCGGCCACTGAGGCGAGCATTTCGCCGGTGGCGATAGGCGTGTCCAGGACATTCGCGAGGTGGGCGTGGCCTTCGAAGTCGTAGGCGTCCAGCGGCTCTTCGATCCAGATGAGGTTGAACTGCTCCAACTGCCGGCCCATCCGCAGGGCGGTGGCACGGTCCCACTGCTGGTTGGCGTCCACCATCAGGGGAACGTCCCAGCCGATGTGTTCGCGGATGCCCGCCACACGGCGCAGGTCCTCTTTGGTATCGGGGAGGCCCACCTTGATCTTGATGCCGCCGATGCCTTCTTCGAGCAGGACGGTGGCCCGTGCCTTCACTTCCTCGAGGGAGGCGTTGAGGAAGCCGCCGGACGTGTTGTACGTCTGGACGGAGTCCCGGTATGCGCCGAGGAACTTGGCCAAGGACAGGCCGGCGCGCTTGGCCTTGAGGTCGTAGAGGGCGATGTCGATGGCGGCGAGGGCCTGGGTGGCAACGCCGGAGCGGCCCACGGAGGCGCCGGCCCAGAGGAGCTTGGTATAGATCTTGCCGATGTCGTTGGGGTCTTCACCGATGAGTCCTTCGGCGACTTCCTTGGCATGCGCGTACTGGGCGGGGCCGCCGGCGCGCTTGGAGTAGCTGAAGCCCAGGCCGGTGTGGCCGAGTTCGGTGGTGATCTCGGCGAAGAGGAACACCACTTCGGTCATGGGCTTCTGGCGGCCGGTGAAAACCTTGGCATCACTGATGGGGACGGCCAGCGGGAGCCGGGCGGTGGAAAGTTTGACATGCCGGATGAAGTCGACGGTACTCATGAATGCTCCTCGAAAGCAGGCTGGCCGGGCTGCATTGCCCTGCTACTTAGGATACAAGTCAACTACTTGTATTACAAGCATTGCGCCGGCATCCCAGGGGTGGCACCCATGCCAAAGTGGATGCCACACCTCGGAAGCAGAATTACTGCGTGACCTCGAACGTGACGGTCTCGGTGAACTCGCGGCCGTGCACGTCGATCGCGGTGACCCGGGCGGTGTGCCCGCCGACGGCCAGGTCGGACGGTAACTCGAGACGCCACAGGTGTGAGGTGCGGTCGTGCAGGCCCCCGCCATGCACCAGCTGCTCGAGCGTGGCCACCGGATCGGTGTACTCGGCTCCTATCAACGGGACGTCGTCTGCGGTCATCGACTGCGTGCGCGTGGCCTCGGTGGTCTCGCCGCCGTCGAGCGATACTTTCACGGTAGAGCCTGTCGAGCCCATCCAGAAGTTGGTGGTCAGCCAGGTCTCACTGAGTTCGCCTTGGGTTACGGCGTTCGGGTTCTCGGGGGCCGGGGCCTTGCCGCGCTGGTTCCGGTATTCGTCGAACCAAGCACGGTAGGTCGGGGAGTTGATCCCCAGTGCCATCTGGTCGGAGCCGTCGTCGCCGGTGGCGGTGAAGCGCTCTTTGATTTCCGTGTTCTTGATATCCAGGGTCAGCACGCCCGGAGGAGTTCCGTCGCGCTGGACTGCGGTGGGGAAGCCCGCTTCAAGCACTCGGCCGTTGTACCACTGGCCGGAGACTGCCGGGACGGTCAGGTGAGTGAACGGAAGACCGGCCTTGCCGAGCTTCTCAGTCCAGCCGGCCATCAGGTCGCCCTGGCGGAGGTTCTCAGACATGTGGGTGTGCCCCGCGAGGGAGACCACTTCACGGCCCTTGAGGATCTCGTAGATTTCACCGATCTGGGCGTGAGTGTAGCCGCTGGAGTAGAAGAACTCGTGCAGCGGAGCGTGCGAGGCGATCACGATCGCCTTGTTTTTGGGTACGGTGGCGACGTCCTGGCGCAGCCATTCGAGCTGACGTTCGCCCAGACCGTACGCGTAGCTGCCCTTCTTAGCCGGGATCACCGTCGGGTACTGGATGTTGCTGAGTGCAACCACGTGTGCCTTGCCGGCGTCGTAGGAGTAATACTCCGGGCCGAACTGGGCACGGTAGGTGTCGAATTCATGCTCGCCGTCGAGTGCGTCGAAGTCCAGGTCGTGGTTGCCGGGCAGGAAGCGGGCCGGCCCGTTGAGCATGGAGGTCAGTTCGCGGGTCTGTGAGTAGAAGGACAGGTCATCGCCCACGATGTCGCCGATGAACAGGGCGCCGCAGCCGGCGTAGTCGCTGCGGGCGGCCAAATCGGTGAAGACGCCGTCGCGTGCGAACTCCACCTCTTTCTGATTGTAGGTCTGGACATCGGCGCCGACCACGCAGTGCTGTTCCGGAGACTGGGTGAGTTCACTCTGGGCCAGCGGGAAGTTCACCTTGTCCGGTAGGGAGCCGGTAGGGGCGATGCCCCCATACTTCAGCTCCGGGGAGCCTGCCGGCAGATGGTGATAGAAGAACTGGGCGACGTTGTTTGCATCGACGGGCACCTGGTAGCCGCGTGGCTGGGTCACGAAGGCGGTCATGTTTTCAAAGGCCGGCAGCTCATAGCGGCCCTGGCCGTCGGTCGTGACAACGTCGCGGCCGTTGGAGACGGTCACCCCAGGCAGGCCCGGCTCCCCGGATTCCTGCGTGGAGTTCCTGTTTTTGTCTTCGAACACGGTTCCGTCGAGGGTCTGCTGGTCTGCCGTCGGGGCCTTGATGACCTCGACTCCTCCGCGGTACGCGGAGGAATCCCAGCCTGCCTCGGCTGGAGCGGCAAAGGCGGACATCGTAGGGCCAACCATTGCCCCGGTGGCGAGCAGAGCCAGGGCACCGGTCAGGCGCAGCGGGCGGGACAACCGTTTAGGGTGGGGTTTGAGGGAAGGATGCACGAAATTAGACCTCCGGTTGAGTGATGTGGGCCGGTCCGTAGCCGGCCATGCAACTCTTTCCCAGTTTGGTAAACGGCAGTCAAAAGGGAAACGATGCGCACCTCGCCGGCCGGCAACCCTACCCCTCCGGTTGTTCAACGAAGGGGTAAATCAATCCGATACCCTTCTCCCGGCTTCGGTAAACGGCGCCGACGAGCCGAATGGGTGCCTCTGCCGAACTACCCCACCAGCCAGGCGACACCCACGAGCGCCCCCACGCTGAGCACGGTGGTGCACAGGATGACGTCACGGGCCACGGTCATGCCGCGGCCGTAGGGGGAGGCGAAGAGGAAGACGTTCTGGGCGGTGGGCAAGGCTGCCATGATCACGCTGGCCAGGAGGTGCTGCCCCTCCAGGCCAAAGACAAACCGGCCCAGCACCCACACCACCGCCGGCATGCCGGCAATCTTGAGGAACGTGGCCACGAGCGTTTCAACCCGGCCGTCGTCCTTCTGCAGCGGCGCGCGCCCGGCGAGGGACAAGCCGAAGGCCAGCAGAACCATTGGAACGGCTCCGCCCGCCAGCATGTCGACGGGTTTCTGCAGCACATCAGGCGCATCCCAGCCGGTCAATGCCACCACCACGCCCAGTGCCGACGCGATGATCATGGGATTCGCGAACGGCGTGAGCAGCGTCTTTTTCCATGAAAGCCGCGATCCGGAAGCCAGCGCCATGACCGTGAGATAGAAGGGCGCCAGGACCAGAAGCTGGACCAGGAGAACCGGAGCCACGTGCTGGGCGGTGCCCACAGCATAGAGGGACACCGGAATGCCGATGTTGTTGGCGTTCGCGTAACTGCTGGCCATGGCCCCGACGGCGGTCTCCGCCACAGGACGCCGGAAGAACAGGAAACTCGCCAGGGCATAGAGAAGCCCCACTATCGCTGCCGAGAGCAGCGCCAGCGGGGCGTCGGTTCCGAGCGCGGCCGGGATGTCGCTGCCGGCCACCACCGTAAACAGCAGGGCGGGGTTGGTGACGTAGTAGGCGGTGCGGGTCAGTGCACCTTGGACCTCCGGGCCCAAAATCCTCAGCCCGGCGCAAAGGTAGCCCACAAAGATGACGGCGGAGACGATCAGGATGCCGGATACAACGCCGCCCACACATGCGCCCTTCTATTGAACTGTATTGAACTGTTGGGCTCCGCACGGCCGCTTCCCCTCGGAAGGATGACCGGCCGTGCGGAACCGTACGGCGGAGACCCTAGCGCACCAGGCAGGGCCGTTTCGGGTCGAAGGACCAGCCGTCCACGTAATACTGCATGCCGATGCTGTCGTCCCGGGCGTCCAGTCCGTGCTGCAGGTACAGCTCGTGCGCCTTGTCCAGCGCAGCGCGGTCCAGTTCGATGCCCAGCCCCGGAGCGGAGGGCACCGAGATGGCACCACCGCGGATCTGCAGCGGGTTCTTGGTCAGCCCCTGGCCGTCCTGCCAGATCCAGTGCGTGTCCAGCGCGGTGATCTCGCCCGGCGCGGCCGCACCGGTGTGGGTGAACATGGCCAGCGAGATATCGAAGTGGTTGTTCGAGTGCGAGCCCCAGGTCAGGCCGAACTCGTTGCACAGCTGCGCCACCCGGACTGAGCCGGACATGGTCCAGAAGTGCGGATCGGCCAGCGGAATATCGACGGCGTTGCTGCGGATGGCGTGCGACATCTCGCGCCAGTCCGTGGCGATCATGTTGGTGGCCGTCTTCAGGCCCGTGGCGCGGCGGAATTCGGCCATGACCTCGCGGCCGGAGAACCGCCCTTCGGCACCGCACGGATCCTCTGCGTACGCAACGACGCCCTGCATCCGCTTGCCGAGGCGGATGGCCTCCTCGAGGAGCCAACCGCCGTTCGGGTCGAGGGTGACCCGCGCATCCGGGAAGCGCTCATGCAGGGCGGTGACCACATCAACTTCGTCGTCCCCGGACAGCACGCCGCCCTTGAGCTTGAAGTCGCTGAAGCCGTACCGCTCCTGCGCCGCCTCGGCCAGGGCCACCACCGCTTCGGGCGTCATGGCCTCCTGCCGGCGGAGCTTTTCCCAGCGGTCCGACGGCGCGTCCTCCACCAGGTACGGCAGGTCGGTCCGGGCGTGGTCTCCAATAAAGAAGAGGTAACCGAGCATGGGCACCGACGTGCGCTGCTGTCCGTCACCGAGCAGCTCCGCGACGGGAACGCCCAGGAACTGGCCGTGCAGGTCCAGCAGGGCGGATTCGACGGCGGTGACCGCGTGGACCGTGGTGCGCAGGTCGAACGTCTGCAGGCCGCGGCCGCCGGCGTCGCGGTCTGCGAATTCCGCGGCAACTTCCCGCAGCAGGGAACGGTAGCGCGCCACCGGCTTGCCGCTGATCAGCGCCCCGGCTTCCTCGATGGTGGCCTTGATCTTCTCGCCGCCGGGCACTTCGCCCAGGCCGGTGCGCCCGTCCGAGTCGGTCATGATGACCACGTTGCGGGTAAAGAACGGGCCGTGCGCGCCGCTGAGGTTCATCAGCATGCTGTCGTGGCCGGCCACCGGGACAACCTCCACGCGGGCAACAGTGGGCTGGGTGCTCATGCGTTGACTTCCGCATCTGCGGCAACCACAGTGCCGTCGACCCGCCGGTTGAGCTGCCACGGATTCTCATCCTGCAGCGGAGCCGGCAGCAGCTCCAGGGGAATGTTCTGGTAGGCCACCGGCCGGAGGAACCTGTTGATCGCGAGGGTACCCACGGAGGTGGTGCGGGAATCCGAGGTGGCCGGGAAGGGTCCGCCGTGGACCATGGCGTGGCCCACTTCGACGCCGGTGGGCCAGCCGTTCACGATGATGCGCCCCACTTTCTGCTCGAGCGCGGGAATCAGGGGTGCCGCCGTCGGGTAATCCGCCTCGGTGAGCTGCAGCGACGCGGTGAGCTGGCCCTCGAGCCGGCCGATGGCGTCCAGCAGTTCCGCGGTGGAGGAGTAGCGGATCACCAGCGATGCTGCGCCGAAGATCTCCTGGTGCAGCACGTGGTTGGTGACGAAGTCCCGGACCTGCGTGCCGTAGATGGCGGGGGCGGGGGCGTTTTCGGTGGGACCCGGAGTGCCCTGCCCGACGACGGTGACGCCATCGGCCGAACCAAGGGCTTCGGTGCCGGCGTTCCAGGATCCCGCGATTCCCTCGGTGAGCATCGTTTGTCCCGCGCAGGCGGAAACGGCGCGGCCGACGGCGGCAGCAAGTTTGTCACCCAGCTCGCCTGCGGGGGCGAACAGGAGTCCGGGGGAGGTGCAGAGCTGGCCTGAGCTGCCGGTCACGGCGGCGACATAGGCGGCGGCCAGGGCATCGATCTGTTCGGCGGAGCCGCTGAGGGCACCCTCGAACACGAAGACGGGATTCAGCGAGGACATTTCGGCGTACACGGGAATCGGTTCTGGCCGGGCGGCGGCGGTGCGCATCAGCGCGATGCCGGCGGACTGGGATCCGGTGAAGCCCACGGCCTTGATGGCGGGGTCGGCCACGAGGGCCTGGCCAATGCTGCTGCCGGGGCCGTAGATCAGGGAGAAGACGCCGGGGTGCAGGCCGGCATCGGCAACCGCTTTGGCGATGGCCTGGCCCACCAGTTCGCCGGTGCCGGGGTGGGCATTGTGTGCCTTGAACACCACCGGGCAGCCGGCGGCGAGGGCGGACGCGGTGTCGCCGCCCGCCGTCGAGAAGGCCAGGGGGAAGTTGCTCGCGCCGAACACGGCCACCGGACCGAGTGGGATCTGGCGCTGGCGGATGTCAGCGCGGGGCATCGGTGTGCGGTCCGGGATGGCGGGGTCGATGCGGACGCCGCGGTGATCGCCCTGGCGGACAACGTTGGCGAAGAGCCGCAGCTGGCCGGCGGTGCGGGCGCGTTCGCCGGTCAGGCGGGCGGCGGGGAGGCCGGTTTCCTGGCCGGCCCGGACGATCAGTTCATCGCCGATCGCCTCGATGTTGTCCGCGATGGCATCCAGGAACGCTGCGTGGGCTGCGGGGTCCAGCGTGCTGAACGAGGGGTAGGCGGCGGCGGCGGCGGAGGTCGCCGTCGTGAGCTGATCCTCGGTGATCAGCGAGTACGCGGGGTCCAGCTGCTCGTTAGTTGCGGGGTTGAAACCGAAGGCTGTTTTGCCGCCGCCGACGACGGTCTGGCCGGCGATCAGCGAATGTCCGGTGAGGGTCACAGTGGTTACTCCTTGGAGAGGGTGGATCAGGAGATGTTGTCGATGAGGGCTTTGAGGTCCGCCAGGTCCTGGGGCGCCAGGTTCTGCAACGGCGGGCGGACTCCGCCGACCGAGCGGCCGATGGCGTCCAGCCCGCCCTTGACGATGGACACAGAGTAGCCCTTCACCCGGTCGCGGATGTCCAGGTACGGGATCACAAACTCGTTGAGCTTCTTGTTGACGGCCACGCGGTCGTTGTTGCGGACGTCCTGGTAGAAGTCCAGCGCGAACTGCGGGACGAAGTTGTACATGGCGCTGGAGTAGGTGCTCATGCCCAGCTGCAACAGCGGGAGGGCGAACGTTTCCGCGGTGGGTAGGCCGCCCAGGTAAAACAGGCGGTCGCCGAGCTTGGCGTAGACGCGGGCATCGTGTTCGAGGTCGCCCACGCCGTCCTTGAATCCGATGAGGTTCTCGTGGCGGTCCGCCAGCGTGGCCACCGTGGTGTCCTTGTAGATGGCGTTGGCGCGGTTGTAAATGATGACGCCCAGTGAGGTGGAGCGGCAGATGGCGCTGACGTGGTCAATGAGGCCGCCCTGGTCGGCTTCCGTGAGGTACGGCGGGAGGAGCAGGATGCCGTCTGCCCCGGCGGCTTCCGCGGCCTGGGCGTTCTCAATGGCCTGGGCTGTGGAGCCGCCGGCGGAGGCGAGGACGGGAACAATCGTGCCCACTTCATCGACGGCGGCGCGGACCACGCGTTCGGATTCCGCCGGGGTGAGGGAGAAGCCCTCGCCCGTGCCCCCGGCGGCGAAGAGGCCGGCCACCGGGAAGCTGGCCTGCCAGGCGAGGTGCTTGCGGTAGCTCTCCTCATCGAACTGCAGGTTGGCGTCGAAAGCGGTCACCGGGAAGGACAGCAGGCCTTCCTTGAGGGTGTCTGCCAGTTCCTGCGGGGTGTACTTTGCCACGATGTTGTCCTCTGTTCTGAGCGCCGCGTGGTGCCGCGTGCGGTTGGTGTGGATTCCTGTTCAGGTTAGGCAGAGGACGTTATGCCTGTCTAAGTGTATTTATGTATCCGGTGATGCTCTAAGGGTATTGATGCCCGGCGGCGCCCTGCTATTGGGTGCGGAACTCCAGATCCCGCAGGAGGCGGCGGAGCGCGGGGTTGACCACCTTCCGGTTCCAGATCGCGTGCAGCTCCACCGGCTGCTCGTCCTCCATCCCGGCCAGGGGCAGGAACTCGACGCCCTTGATGGCCAGCAGTGTGGCCGAATGGGGAACAAAAGCGACGCCGCGGCGCGACGCCACCAGCGAAACCATGGTGAGGACCTGGCTGACTGTGTGGATGACGTTGGCATGCTGGATGGGGAGCATCCGCACCACGAGGTCATAGAAGTACGTTGCCTTGGTGGGTGAATGCATGATCAACGGCTCGCCGCGGAGGTCCGAGTCTTCGATGGGGCGCGGCAAAACCGCGAGCCGGTGGCCGCTGGGCACTGCGAGCATCAGGGATTCCTTGTACAGCAGGTGCGAATCGAAAACGTCCCGGTCGAAGGGAGGCCTGGCAAGGCCAAGGTCCAGGCCGCCGGTGAGCAGGCCCTGGATCTGCTCGCCGGTGACAAGTTCCTGCAGGTCGATGTCCACATCCGGGATGATTTCCGAGATTTCCTCCAGCAGCGGGCCGAGGATGCTAAACCCGCTGGCGGCGGTGAAGCCCACCCGCAAATGGCCTGAGCGGCCGGTGGCGATCCGCCGGGCAGTGACAGGCGCCCGGTTCGCCAAAGCCATCAGCCGCCTGGCTTCCTCCAGGAACGCTTCGCCGGCCGGGGTGAGCTGGACCTTCCGGTTATCGCGTTCCAGCAGTTCGGCGCCGATGATCTTTTCCAGCTTCTGGATCTGCCGGCTCAGCGGAGGCTGGGTCATGCTGAGGCGTTCCGCTGCCCTGCCGAAGTGCAGTTCCTCCGCGACGGCAATGAATCCGGCCAGTTGGTCGAAGGTAAACATGATGCCTTCCGGGTATCACTTGATGCTTATTAGGGTTTAGACATGCATCATAGCCGCTCCCTACACGCGACTTGCGAGCCGGAGTGATTCGGTTCACAGCCCGCCGGGATCCGCCCCGGAAATTCTACGAGGAGTCCCAATGACGCACTTCCCCGCCCGCCGCACCGTCCTCGGAGCGGCATCCGCCCTGACGCTGCTGGCCCTGACCGCCTGCGGAAACGTGGCCGGAGGCCCCGCCGACTCGTCCAAATTCCCCACCGGTCCCGTCAACCTCACAGTGGGTCAGGCCGCCGGCGGCAGCACCGACCTGATCGCCCGTGCCCTGGCCGAAGGCGCCTCCAAGACCCTCGGCAAGCCGGTGCCGGTAGTGAACAAGCCCGGTGCCAACGGCGCCCTCGCCACCAAGGAAGTTGCCGGCAAGTCGCCGGACGGCCAGGAGCTCGTCCTGCTGACCGCTTCCCTGATCACCATCACGCCGCTTGCAGTATCCGCCGACGAAGCCGTCAATGTCGACGACCTGGACATCATCGCCGGCCTGTCCCAGGACGACTACGTCCTGGTGGCCAGCCCCGGTTCGGGCTTCAAAAGCTTCAAGGACGTGACCGCGGCCGGGCGGAACGTCACCTTCGGCACCACCGGTGTTGGCACCGGAAGCCAGCTGGCACAGAAAGTGCTGTTCAAGCAGGCAAATGTCACCGGCACCGACGTCCCGTTCGACAGCGGCAAGCCGGCACTGACGGCGGCCCTGGGCAACCAGGTTGAACTGACCACCATCCAGCTTGGGGAAGCGATGCCGCAGATCACGGCGGGCAAGGTTGCGCCGCTGCTGGTGTTCTCGGAAGACCGCAACACCTTCCTGCCGGACACGCCCACTGCCAAGGAAGCCGGCTATGACGTTCCCGTGGCACAGTACCGCGCCGTCGCTGCGCCCAAAGGCACCCCGCAGGATGTGAAGGACAAGCTGCTCGCCTCATTCCAGGAGACGTTCAAGACGGACTCCTACAAGGAATTCAACAAGAAGAACATGCTGACCCCCAAGGAAATCTCCGGCGACGAAGTGGTCAAGGAATGGAAAGGCTACGCCGCCAAATACAAAGAGCTCGTGGCGAAGTACCAGATCAGCCTCAGCGGAACTAAGTGATCCCAGTGAAGGAAACCCCTACGAAGCCCGCCGTAGAGGATGACATCCCCGAGGTGGACGACCTGACGCCGGAGCAGCTCGCCGCCCAGTGGGAGGAAGAAAAACCTCCGGCGGCAGGGGCGCTTGCCAACGCGGCATCGTCCCTGGTGGTCCTCGGGGTGGGGATCGCCGCCGTCGTCCTGTCCGTTGCGATGGGCCTCGGCACCCCCTCCAGCCCTGAGCCCGGCCTCTGGCCGTTCCTCATCAGCTGCGTCATGGTGGCCCTGGGCCTGTTCCAGCTGATCGCCGGCCGGCACAACCGGGACGCGGAGAAATTCACCCGTATGTCCTCGGCCCCGCTCACCGGGCTGGTGACCCTTGCTGCCATGGTGGCGCTGATGCCGGTGATCGGCTTCGAACTGCCGGCCCTGGTGCTGTGCGTCATCTGGATGCGTTTCCTGGGCGGCGAAACCTGGCGCTCCACCCTCGCTGTCAGCGCAAGCGTGGTCATTGCCTTTTACGGCATCTTCGTCCTGGCGCTCGGCACCTCCATTCCCCACCTCTTCTAGGAGAACCCCGTGGATTTTCTCAATCCCGTTATCAACGGATTTGTGGTGGTCCTGGAGCCGACCAACCTCCTGTACTGCCTGATCGGCGTTGTCATTGGCATGCTGATCGGCGTGCTGCCCGGACTGGGGCCCGCGGCAACCATCGCCATTTTGCTGCCGCTCACCTACAACGTTGAGCCGGTCACGGCCATCATCATGCTGGCCGGCATCTTCTACGGCGCCCAGTACGGCGGCACCATCACCTCGGTGCTGCTGCGGCTCCCCGGCGAAGCGTCCTCCGTGGTCACCGTTTTCGATGGCTACCAGATGGCCAAACAAGGCAAGGCGGGCACCGCGCTGGGTCTGGCGGCCATCGGTTCCTTCATCGGCGGAACGGCCTCCATCATCGGCCTGACGTTTTTGGCGCCGCTCGTGGCCAGCTTCGCCCTGGACTTCGGACCGCCCGAGTACACCGCCCTGGCCCTGCTGGGCATCCTCCTGGTGGCCACCATCAGCAACGGTTCGAAGGCCAAGGCGCTCATCGCCGCGGCCGTGGGACTCCTGCTCGCCACGGTGGGCCGCGACATCTTCACCGGCGAAAGCCGCTTCACCTTCGGCAACCTGCAGCTGGCGGACGGCATCGATTTTGTGCCCATCGCCATGGGCCTCTTCGGCCTCGGCGAGATCCTCTACAACCTGGAGGAGCGGCACCGGGCGGCCAAGGCGCCGTCGAAAGTCACCAACGTCTGGCCGTCCCGGAACGACCTGAAACAGGCTTCCGGCGCGATCACCAGGGGGTCCGTCCTCGGATTTTTCCTGGGCATCCTCCCCGGCGGCGGCGCAACCATCGCCTCCATGGCGTCGTATGCCATGGAGAAGAAGCGCGCCAAGCAGCCGGAGCGCTTCGGCAAGGGCGCCCCCGAAGGGGTGGCCGGACCGGAAACGGCGAATAATGCCGCCGCGACGTCGTCGTTTATCCCGCTGCTGACCCTGGGCATCCCCGCGAACGCCACCATGGCGCTGATGTTCGGTGCCCTGCTGATCCAGGGTGTCACACCGGGCCCGCAGCTGGTGGAGCAGAACCCGGAGCTCTTCTGGGGTGTGGTGAATTCGATGTACATTGGCAACATCCTGCTGCTGATCATGAGCCTGCCGCTGGTAGGCATCTTCGTGAAGATCCTGCGTGTCCGGGCCGCCATCCTGGCACCCGTCACAGCGCTCATCACGCTGCTGGGCGCATACACCATCAACAACAGCATGTTCGATGTGACGCTCGTGGTGGTGTTCGGCATCGTCGGCTACCTGATGAAGAAGTTCGGCTTTGAGCCCGGGCCGCTGGTCCTGGCCTTTGTGCTCGGCGAGCTGCTGGAAAGCTCCATGCGCCGCTCGCTGCTGGTGTTCGGCGGCGACCCCACCGGCTTCTTCGGCCGCCCCATTTCGGCCGTCCTGCTGGTGGTGTTTGTCCTGGTTGCGGTGCTCCCGGCCATCCGCGGCGCCGCAGCCAAGCGCAAGGCCTCCACGGCGGCCTCAGCCGCTTCAGAAATCAAGGAGAAGGTATGAGCATCATTGTTGGATTTGTCCCCACCCCGGCCGGGGAGGCGGCACTCGTGGCGGGCATCGCCGAGGCCACCCTCCGGAAAGAGGACCTGGTGATCGTCAATTCGGCCCGCGAAGGCGCACTCGTGGACAAGTCCGTGGCGCCGTCGGAGCTGCTGGCGGATGCTGCCCGCCGGGCCGAGGCTGCAGGGGTGACGGCAACGGTGATGCAGCCCCCGTATCTGAACGACCTTGCGGACGAGTTCCTGGAGGTGGCGCGCGAAGTGGATGCGTCCCTCATTGTGATCGGTTTGCGGCACCGTTCGCAGGTGGGAAAGTTCATCCTCGGCAGCCATGCCCAGCGGATCCTGATGCAGGCGGACCGGCCCGTGCTCGCCGTCAAGGCCGGCAACTCCCACTTCTAGGGGGCCCGACGGCGGCACACCGGGTGGGTGCCGACGGCCCACCGGGCTGGATTCTAAGCATACTTACCAATAGGCTGGGGCGGGGAACTTCCCTTTCGATCAGAACGAGGTGAGAGCATGACGGACACTGAAAACATCAGCAAAGTTACGGACATCATCAACGATTCCCACATCGGGATGTTGACCACCATCAACGAAGAGGGCGCCCTGGTCAGCCGGCCCCTCGCCGTCCAGGATGTGCGGGAGGACGGCGATCTGTGGTTTTTCACCGGCCTCGACACCTCGCAGGTGGCGCATGTCCGGGCGGATCCCCGGGTGAACGTCTCCTTCGGCAAGCGCACCGAGTGGGTGTCCGTTGCGGGCACCGCCGAGGTGATCACGGACCGCGCCAAGATCCACGAAATGTGGAACCAGACCGTTGAGGCCTGGTACCCGGACGGACCGGACACCCCCGAGGTATGCCTGCTTCGGGTTGACTCGGACTCCGCGGAGTACTGGACCAGCCCGGGAGGCGCCGCGGCCACCGTGTTCCAGTGGGTGAAGTCGAAGGTCACCAACAGCCGGATGAGTGTGGGCGAAAGCGGCACCGTGGAGCTGTAGCACTTACCAACGCAAAGGCCGCCCTGAAGGGGGCGGCCTTTTGCTTTCGTCGGGAGGGCCGGCCCTAATGCCGCGCGGTCAGCGTGGCGAGCACGGCCGGGAGCAGCACGTCATTCCGTCCCCAGAGCGGGTCCAGGATTTCCACGTACCAGGAGTCGGCAAGAAGCAGGGCAAGGGTTTCGTTGGTTTCGTCCGCCCAGTCCTGGATCTGCTCCTCGTCCACCGGGTTCTCACTGGAGCCCAGGACGGTGACCACCTCATCGCCGTCGAGCGTGACCGGGATGGCGGCGCTGCTGGCCTCGCCGGGGGCGTGCGCCACCGTCACCAGGTCCGTGCGGGTGGACAGGGCAAGCAGATCAGCGGCCACGTCGGCGCTGCAGAATGCGGTGATGTACTGACGCTGGGCAGAATGATCGGTACGCAGGCCGGGCTGGGATTCCTTGGTGAACAGCCCGTTCCGGTTGAGGGCGGCCAGCTCGGCGGCGATGGGTCCGGTTTCATCGTCGAAGCGCGCAGTGAAGGTGGCGGCCTGGTACTCGCTGTGGCCCTCCAGCCAGCGCGCCGTCAGTTCCCCCGCGGCTGCAAGGCTGGTGGCCTGCCGCCAGGCCCCTTTGTCCTCCAGGCGCCTGCCGAACTGGTCGCGGATGTCCGCTTCTGTGGGTTCCATCCTCGGATGCTACGGCGCCCCGCCGCCGGACTCCAGTGACGGCGACACAGCAGTTAACGTCCCGCCGGGATGCCCGCGGCCCTCTCCGCTGCGCTCAGGGCGAGGGCAAAGCGCTCGACGGCGGAAGCGTACCCCTGGTGCCGTTCGGCCCGCAGCTGTTCCGCCTCCCGCATGGCTTTGATCAGGGCCGACGTTTCGGGAAGCCGGACGTCCGTCATGCCCGGGTAGTCGATGCAGCTGGCGGGATCCAGTTCGTAGCGGCGCCAGCGTTCCAGCAGCATGTCATGGGCATCCTGCGCGGCCGAGTAGAGGGGACGCGCCCGGCGTTCCTGCCGGACACGCGAATGCCATGCCAGGATCTGCGGGCTGCTTTGGTGCGCGGCCACACCTGCACTGACGCCGAGCACAGTGAGCACCGCGCCGGACCAGGGTGCAGCCAGGGTGGGAATCAGGATCGCCGGAAGGGCCACGACGGATCCCATGAAGACGTCCCAGAACACGGTGTCGGGGGCACGCACGTCAGCTGCCGGCGTCGAATGGTGGCGGACCGCCAGGACGGTGGCACCCACCGCACAGACCAGCACCGCGCCCCAGAACACCAGCTGGAACGCTCCCATGAAGGCGGATTCTGCGAATGCCGGCACCGCGGCACCTCCCCGTATCAGGCCCGGCCCAGGATTCCGGACTGCTCCTTCCATTCCATCCCCTGCGGCCACCGGGGTCAATGGGTTGCATGGGTTCCCGGCGGGTTCGCGCCGTGGCGGTTCCCGGCCGCGCTTCCGGCCGGTAGCTTGGGACCATGAGACTGAAAATGTGCAGCATCCATGTCACGGATCCCGCGGCCGCCCACACGTTCTACACCGAAACCCTGGGGTTTGAGACGCTCATGGCGATGCCCGAGTACAACCTCTTCATCATCAAGGATCCCGGCGCCGATGACAGTTCCGTGGGGCTGCTGCTGGAGCCCAGTGACAACCCGATCGGCGCGGACTACATGAACGCAGTGCACGACGCCGGGATGCCGGCCATCGTTTTCGGCGTACCGGACGTTCGGGCCGAGTATGAGCGGCTGGTGGCTGCCGGCGTGGAGTTCAAGGGCGAACCGTCAGAGAACCCGTACGGCACCACGGCCGTGTTCGAGGACGGCTGCGGCAATCTGGTGCAGCTGCACCAGGACTGAAAATCCCCTGACAGCAAAGAAGCCTGTCCGCGGAGCCGGGCCTGACGGTCCGGATCCGCGGACAAGCTTCGATTTTTAAGGTCTATTCAGCCTTCGGGCGGGCCTTCTTCGCGTCCTTTTTGGCGGCTTCGTCCTTGACCCGCTGGGCCTCGGCGCGCACGGCGGCGTGGGTGGCGCGTTCGGTGACCAGCCACGCCGGGGGAGCCTGCAGCAGCGCGGTGATTTCCGCCGTCGTCAGCGCTTCTTCCACGCCGCCGCGGGCCAGGCCGCTGATGGAGACGTTCAGTTTTTGGGCAACCACCGGGCGGGGGTGCGGGCCGTTGCGGCGCAGTTCGGCGAGCCACTCCGGCGGGTTGGCCTGGAGTTCGGCGAAGTCGGCGCGGGTGATGGTGGAATCCTGGAACTCCTGCGGTGTTGCGGGCAGGTAGATGCCAAGTTTCTTGGCAACGGTGGCCGGCTTCATGGACTGGGAGTTTGCAGAGGTCATGCTTCAAGGGTATCCGGGCGGGCGGTACTGTGAAGACGTGCCCGCCGACAATGAATCCCCGCAGAACCCGTCCCCCGCTGAACCTCGGGAGGCCGAGGCGCCCCGCGTGCTGCGTTTCGCCTACGTGGCCGGTGTGACGCCGGGGAAGTGGATCCGCCGCTGGGAAGAGCGCGTGCTGGATATTCCGCTGGAATCGTTCATGTCCGACGACGGCGCGCAGCTGTCCGTATTAACTGACGGAACCGCGGACCTGTCCTTCGTCCGGCTTCCGGTGGAGCGCGAAGGCCTCAATGTGATCCCCCTGTACGAGGAGCAGCCCGTGGTGGTGGCTCCCAAGGGGCACGAGATTTCGGTGTTCGAGGAGGTGGCGCTGGACGACCTGGCGGAAGAGACGTTCCTGGACGTCGCCGAACTGGGCGGCCCGGAGATGGCCATGCAGGTGGTGGCGTCCGGCGCCGGCCTGGTGATCCTGCCGATGTCCGTGGCCCGGCATTTCAACGTCAAGGATACGGTGGCCCGGCGCCTGACCGGGGCGCCCGTCACCGAAATCGCGCTGGCCTGGCCCAGCGATTCCACGGACGAGATCATCGAGGAGTTCATCGGGATCGTCCGCGGCCGGACCGCCGCGAGCTCCCGGCAGCCCTCCGCCCAGCAGGAAAAGCCCAAGAAGGAACCGAAGCCGGACCGGCGCGGACCCGCCGTCAAGAAGCCCAAGGTGGCGCAGCGGTACGCGCCCAACCCGGACAAGGGCCGCGGGAAGGGCTCCCGGAAGAAGGGGAAGCGGTAGGGGAGGGGCTGGCTCGGCTTGCGGTGGCGGGGCGAGATTCGCACTGACCCGGCATAGAGCTGAACGTGTCAGTTTGGGATCTAAGGCTTGTGCTGCGTGGGCCCGGAATATGCCGAATGGACCCTATTCTGACGTGCTTTTCCCACCTGCCTGACGTCAGTCTGGGGTGTGCCCTAACTCGACGAAACTCCAAGCCAGGCTTCAGGTTCTCAGGACTTTCGGGGTCCGGGCCCGGCTACACGAGAGGCCGTGTTCGCTAAAAAGTTGCGCGGGCCTGGTCCTACAGCGCCGTCGCGCAGGCACGAATAATTCGAAATCGCATATGCACCTGTACCAGTCGTCAGCTGATTGCTTCCGGGGAGCGGTTAGCAGTGGAAGATCATCCTTGCCATCATGAAGCACTACTTAGCCGTCTAGTTTCGATGGATCTGACCCTGCTCGTGGATGAATCCGAAAGGAACCTGGGAGACAAAGCCACGGAAAAATGGTCAAAGTCATGACGCGTCACTAGGACTCCGTGCGTGCGTTCGACCAAACCATCGCTGAAAGCGGATGCGCCCCCTTAGGTCATGACGAATTCTTGGCGCTGGCGTCCTAGGCCAGCAACCTCTACCTCCACCACGTCCCCGGCTTTTAGATAGGGGAAGCGTCCGGACAAGGCCACGCCCTCAGGAGTCCCGGTACAGATCAAGTCGCCCGGTTCCAGCACGAGATACTGGCTGAGGTCATGAATAATGGTGGCCACATCGAAAATCAAGTCCTGCGTGGTCGAGTCTTGGCGCGGTTCACCGTTTACCCAGCTACGCAGCCGGAGGTCGCCGGCGTCCACCTCGTCTGGGGTAGCCAGGTAGGGGCCGGTGGGGCAGAACCCGGCACAACTCTTGCCCTTGGACCACTGACCACCGGATGCCTCCAGTTGGAAGGTCCGCTCGGAGAGGTCGTTGACCGCCACGAAGCCGGCAATGTGGCTAAGCGCATCTGAAGGTGAATCGAGGTAGGACGCACGGGTACCGATAACCACGCCCAGTTCAACTTCCCAATCGGTTTTGGTGGAACCGATTGGGATTGGGACGGCGTCATTGGGGCCGGAGACCGTGTTGGCGGCCTTCTGGAAAAGTATGGGCGCAAGAGGCGGTTCGGAACCGGACTCAGCGGCGTGTCCGGCGTAGTTCAAGCCGATGCAAAACACGGAAGAAGGCCGGGTGATCGGCGCCCCGATCCGGAGGTTCACGGCATCCAACTCCGGGAGTTCCCCCGCAGCAAGGGCTGCTGCTGCACGGGCAGGACCGTCGGAGGACCAGAAGTCGGGGTCCAGGTCCGGGGTCAGTCCCGCCAGAGAGTAGTAGGTCCTACCGTCCATGATGGCCGGGGTTTCGGCGCCGATGGCACCGAGGCGTGCAAACTTCATGCGGTTGTTTCCTTCTCGAGGTTCGGGAGTAGGTTCCTTGGCCGCGCTTTAGATCGGCTCTGGGGCGGGGGCAAATGGGGAGACCGCAAACGTCAAATGATAATGGTCGTGGATGCAATCGAATCGCCAGCCTCTGTGTTTTGTCCGTGCCGCTGAAGGACCCGCGCAGGTCAGTGGGCGAGCAGCTTGCCCCACTTCTGTTCTAGCAGGGGAGACCCGGCGAGTTTAAGGCAGTGCCACAGGGTAACGGCCACAGAGTCCAGTACCGGCACGCCTGTCTGTTCTTCGACTCCGGCTGCGATGTTGGCGCCGTACAGGTTGGTGCATAGGTAGACGAGTGCGTCCGGCGCCGCTGCGGCTAGTTCGAGGGAGCCAGGGCGCATCTCATCGTCCGTCACCCGGCCGAAGGCTTCGTTATCACTCAGGCCCAGGAAGCGGTGATCCACCGTCTTGATGCCCTCCCGTTCGTAAGACACCATGACAGCGCGGTTGACATCTTCTGTGTAGGGCGTAAAAAGTCCGATCCGCTCGGTCCCGAACGCTCGGAACGCTTGTAGGTAGGCCAATGTCGAGGTAGTGGCCGGAATGCCGGTGGCGCTGGTGATCTCGTTGACGAGTTTGCGGTCGTGCTCGGCGCCGAGCCATGACCCGGAGGTGCCGTTCCAGGCGATGACATCGACATCCGCCGTCGCAAGGAGTCGGGCCGCGTCGCGCATGACAGCTGGGTCGAACTGTTTGTCTGACGAGTCGTCAAGGGCTATACGGGTCACGGGGATGCGGGTGAAGTGGATCGTAACGTCGTTTCGGTCGCCCAGGATGCGGTAGCTCTGGGGTTCCAGGCACGTATTGGAGGATGGCACGATCATGCCGATGCGGGTTTTACGTGCTGCGGAAGGCATGGCTGCTCCTAAATTGCTGCGGGGGCGGAGGTGAGAGTGTCTTGGGCCGTGGTGTGTTCGCGGAAGCCGTTGCGGGCCACGAAGCGGCCTACGGGGCCGGGGTCGTGGAAGCCTTCGCTGTCCAGCACTATTTTGCCGGCGGACACCACGACGGCAGGCCAGCCGGTGAGCTTCACGCCGTGGAATGGGGAGAAGTCCGTACCCATATGGAGGTTCCTGCCGTCGACCACGCGTGTTTCGAGGGGGTCGAAGATGACGAGGTCGGCGTCGAAGCCTTCACCGATGGTTCCCTTGCCGGGGACCGCGTTGATGCGGGCGGGACCGGCTGAGAAGACCTCGACGAAGTCCTCCACACTGTTGCGGGCAGGGTCTGTCATGAGGGCGGTGAAGGTGACGGGCATACGTGTCTCCACGCCTGGCAGGCCGTGGGGCATGGCGCGGATGTCGTCGGTGCGTTCGCGCTTCTGCGATAGGTCGTAGCAGGAGTGATCTGAGGAGACCGTGTGGATTGCTCCGTTGAAAAGACGTTCCTTGAGGGCGGCGACTGTTTCGGCACTGCGCATTGGCGGGCAGCAGGCGTACCACTCCGGGAACGCTGAGCCGTAGGCGGAGTCATCGAGGGTCAGGTAATGAGGGCAGGTTTCGGAGTAGGCCTCCTGTCCGCGGCTGCGGGCCTCGCTCACCAGGTCCACGGCTCCGGGGGTCGTCTGGTGCACAAAGTAGACAGGTGCCCCGGTGTATTCGGCCATGGCGAGGGTTTCCTTGACGGAAATTTCCTCGGCCAGCTCGGGGCGGGTCCGGTGCAGGTGCTCGATGCCGATCCGCCCGTCATCTGCGTGCTGCTGGGTGCAGTCGGTAATGATGGGGTCATGCTCAGCGTGAATGTAAGTGAGACCATCCAACCGCACCATCTCCCGCATGACTTTGATGATGGTGCCGCCGTCCGCCATGGTGGTGCCGCGGTTTGTGGTGTACATCTTCACGGAGCGGACACCCTCGGCGGCGAGCTGTTCCAGTTGCCAGGGCACTGTTTCGTCCCAGCTGACGACCGCCCCGTGCAGGGCGACGTCGCACCGGGACTCCCGGGCCAGATCCTTCTTGTTCAGGACGGCCATTAGGGGGGTTTCCTGGGCGTCGCGTGGGATGCCGAAGTCGATGATTGTTGTGGTGCCTCCCCACAGGGCTGCGGTTGAGGTGGTTTTGTAGTCGTCTAATGTGCGGAAGCGCCCGGTCACCTGGGCCACGTGGCAGTGGCCGTCCACGCCGCCGGGGATCACTAGGCGGCCGGTCGCGTCGATCGTGCGAGCGGCATGAGGGACTGGCTCCGATGCTTCGACTAGGCGGGTGATTTTGCCGTCGTGAATGATGACGTGGGCGTTCGACCGGCCGAAGCTATTCACCACGGTTCCGTTGGCGACGACGAGTTCTGGAGTGTGGGACATGATTGTCCTTCTAATCGGGAGAGTCTGGGTGGACTAGTCGGATGTGCCCCTACTTAGCCGGGTCTGCAGGAGCGGTGGCGTACGCCGTTGTTTGGGCATTGCTAAGGGCTGCGTTGAGGTTCTCGGAAAGGCCCTTGCGGGTCTTGATAGGCGGTGGTGCGAAGGCTCCGGCGCGGTGGGTTCCGGACTGGAGCCCCACAACGGCCTCCGCCATGCGTATTCCTGCGGCAATGCCATCAACTACCGGGACGGGAATTTGCCCCCGTAGTTCGCGGGCGAGCCCGGCCAGGGGCGCGCCTGCAAGGATGATGACGTCGGCGCCGTCCTCCGCGACGGACTGACGGCTGAGTGCCAGCAGGGTTTCCTTGAAGTCCTGCTGTACCGAACCGATGGTGTTGAGGGATTCATTGATGGAGCGGATGGAAGCCAGCCGGCCGGTGAGGCCGAACCGGTCCACGCAGTCGCGGTACCAGGGCTTGATCCGGTCCGAGATGGCGATAATGGAGAAGCGGTGTCCTTGCAGCGCAGCAGCGCAGAGCGCTGCCTCGGTGATGCCGATAACAGGCACGTCGGTAAGTTCCTTCAGGGCAGGCATGCCCGGGTCGCCGAAGGCTGCGACGACGATGCCATCGATAACCTCGTCCCCGTCTTTGGAGTATTCCGCCATGATCTCGGCTACGGCGCCGGCCGCTATGAGGGACTCGAAGCGGGTTTCAATGTACTCCACGCCGTGGTTGGCTGTGCGGACCACCAGTTCGGTGCCCAGGGCGGCAGATCGCAAGGCTTCCGTTTCGATCAGCGCAGTGACGTCATCGCTAGTGTTGGGGTTGATGACGAGCAGTTTCATTTCTTCCTCCGGTGCAGCGTTGGTTCGGATTTCCGGAAGTCCTCCGGAAACTGTTCGCGGTACTTGCCGATGTGTGACGCGGACTGGGCGGCGGCCCTGTCAGGGTCCCCAGTGGCGATCGCGGCGTAAAGGTGACGGTGTTCCTGAATGAGTTCGGGCAGGTCGCCGACATGGCGAAACAGCCAGTGCATGCGCCCTTGAAGGGGTTCGAGAGCGGATTTAAGGAAGTTGTTGTCAGCGATGCCGGTGATGGCGTCGTGGAATTCGCTGTTGGCCCGGTGCGAATCCATCACGGCACCTTTGGCAAGGCAACGCTCGGCCTCTTCGAGCAGGCCTTCGAGGTGAACAAGGTCTTCGGGTGTGGCCCTGACGGCGGCGAGCCGGCAGGCCAACACCTCGAGAGACTGTCGGACGTCGAACAGATCCTCAACGTCCTTGGGGCTGAGAGTGCTGACTTCAGCCCCTCGTGCTCCACGGTCACTGATGAGGCCTTCCTGGCGGAGCATGCGCAGCGCTTCGCGGATCGGGAGCCGGGACACGTTGAACTCCGCGGCGAGATCACGTTCCACGAGCCGTGTGCCGGGAGCGTAGTGCCCTTCAAAGATCCGGGTGCGGAGGGTGTCCCGGACCGACTCGCGGAGGGGGCGTTCCTTGTCCTGGGTCTCTTCTGCGGTAAGCATGTTGCTCCATTCGGATGTTTTGTGTGGCATTGCGCTCCCGGCGGAGGATGAGGCGCTTCTTGGCTACCCTCGGGTTGCCAGCTTAGACAGGAAGCCGCTTGTTGTAGTTCAGGGTTAGCACGGATACTCCCATCACGATGGCGGATCCGACGAAGTAGAGCAGAGCCCAAGTGTAGGAACCGGTGGCGCCGACGATCAGGCCGACGGCGATGGGAGTGACGAAGCCGGAGATGTTGCCACTGAAGTTCATGGCTCCGCCAAGTACACCGGCGTTTGTCCGGCCGCCCAGGATGGAGGGGATGCTCCAGAAGAGGCCCACCCAGCGCAGGAAGAACATGACCAGAGAGAGCAGAACAACGGCGGTGGTGGGATCGGGCACCAATGTGACACCTATCAGGCCGCCGATCACCACGGCGCTGGAGATGCCCAGCAGAGTACGCATGACGCGGTTGGCCGATGCTCCGGCCGCACGCCACTTGTCAGCAAGAGTGCCGCCCAGGATTTCCCCGACGAACCCGGCACCGAAGATCACGAACGTGGACCAGCCAATGGTCTTCAGGTCAAAGCCCTTGTCCTGGGCCAGGTAGAGCGGGCCCCAGGTCAACAGGCCGTAAAACACGCCATTGAAGCCCAGCCAGCCGAAGCACATGGCCCAGAAGGAGCGGAACCGCAGGTAGGGAAGCAGGGCGCGCTTGCCCTTGCTGCCGTCGCGTTCGGCTTCGGCATCTTCGGCAGCATGGGAAGCTTCGATGTATTCGGCTTCAGCATCATTGACACCCCGGTGCTCGCGGGGATTGTCGCGGACGTACCACCACACGGCCAGTCCCATGAGGACTGTGGCAGCACCGGCGATGACGAACGCCCACCGCCAGCTGCCCGTTGCAGCAATCAGCCCGGCAATAAGGATGCCACCGAGGCCGGCGCCCAAAGGTGCACCCGCGTCAAGGATGGTCGCGCCGCGGCCGCGTTCGGACTTGTGCATCCAGATGGCATTGAGCTTTCCACCGGCCGGCATGACGCCTGCTTCGGTGACGCCGATACCCATGCGGGCGATGAACATGCTGAGGAAGCCGCCGGCCATGCCGGAAGCCGCAGTCGCGGCGCCCCAGCCCACACACGAGGCAGTCATGACCTTGCGCGGACCAAATCTGTCGATCAGCCACCCCACCGGGATCTGCATGAGTGCATAGGTCCAGAAGAAGGCGGACAGGAGCAGGCCAACGAGCTCGGGGGCGAGGTTGAATTCCTTCTGGATGATCGGCAGGGCCACCGAAATGGAGCCGCGATCGATGTAATTCACGGCGACAAGCACCAGAAGGAGGAGGAACATCTTCCAACGGACGTTGGTGCGCCGTTGCACGCGGTCCTTGCCGGTCTTGTGGTCAACGGGTGCTTCTGAAGTGCCTTGAGCGTCTGTGGTGGGCGTTTCGGTATTGGGAATAGACACAGCTTCTCCTTCACAGGGAAGTTTACGGGGCAGGGAAACCTGCTTGGTGTTCAGGGAACGGCCGCGGATAAAGCGGCTCTTCTTTAAGCGAGCCTGAAGCGGCAATCAAAGGCTTGGAGATTTGGGATCCCGTTTTGGGATCCCAAATAAAAGCCTAGGAGTGACGTGGACCACTGTCAAGGCTTCCCGGCGAAAAGGCCTCCAGACCGCGAAATTATCGATTGTGACCAGCCGCAACGTCGCGAGGGCCTGGTTGGTTATCCGAAGATGATGAGAATTGGCCTGCACACGCGGTGGGCCGGCCAGCCGGAAGGGCATCCGCCGTGCGGGAAATTATCGAATATGCGCAGAGTCTGGGTGACGTCTGGATCGCCCGGCGCGTAGACATCGCTCAGTGGTGGTTGGGTCACCATGAGGAATTCGCGACTGACTGACGAGTACCAGTTCAGCGGCACCAGACCGGGCCGCCTAGTCGACAGAAACGAAGCGCCGGCGTGGGACGGGGACAGGTGATTGGGTCAGGGCCGTGTGGGGGTGAGGGCGATGTCCAAGCGGGTGCGGGCCTAGGCCTGGTCGACGGGGCCACGGGCGTCGGGGGTGGGGCTGTCCAGTCACCGGCGCCTCCCGCCATCGTCCTGTCAGGTTGAGTACTAGGCCCGTCTCAGAAATGGAGTTGAGACACAACTTCCCGATTCGTCAGGCAGGGGTGTGCTCCAGTTGGGCAACAGAACCAGTTTTGGACTCTGGAACGCTTTCAGCTGCGTTGCGACTGTCGGTATTCAACGACGCGATAGTACCGTCGCAGGTCCATGAAAATTCCAGTTTTCGCTGCCGGCGCACTCGACGAGCTCGGCCGCCCGTTCCGGGGTGAGGGTCTTTTTCCGCCCTTTGTGGGCGCCGCGCTGCTTTGCACCATGTCGTGGTCTCTTGGGCGATCGCGGGACGCCGGGCAATTCTTCGAACCCTGAGCCGCTTCCGCTGTTCCTCCCATCGGCCCTGCTCAGGCCATTTCAATTGCTGCGACAATGTGTGCTTCGGTTGGCAGAACCAGATGTTCGGCTAGCGGGTATTCGTCGTAGGTGTAGACCGAGGCCATGGGCGAGGGGAGTCATTGCACTCGGCTCTTCAGGTTTTGTGTAAAGCCCCAGGCCGGCGACACTGGGTGTGCTTAACCTATGGGCAAGAGGGAATCCGCGACATCGAGGAAGTTCAGAGGCCAGCCTTTGACCGTCTTGGATCGTGGTGCAGCGTACGTCCGAACCTTGGAGGTGGAGAGGCGCATACGCACCAGCGATTCCGCGATGGCTACAGCCGATGCCACGCCGTCCACTACCGGGACACCTACCCGCTGGCTGATCTGTTCACTCAGACCGGCCATTCCTCCACAGCCCAGCACGATAACCTCTGCCTTGTCCTGGCTTACGGCCAGGATAGCCTGCGCGATAATGGCTTCCATCGCGCGTTCCGTTTCCCCCTCGAGTTCCAATACGGCCATACCGCTTGCGCGGACCGAGGAGCAGCGGGCATCCAGGCCCGCAAGCTTGAGCCGGTCTTCAATGAGTGTGACTGTCCTGTCCAAGGTCGTGACGACGGAGTACTTATGGCCCAAGAACATGGCCGTGCTGGCGGCTGCCTCAGTGATGTCCACTACGGGAACGTCCAACAGTTCCTGGAGCCCTCCCCGTCCGTGCTCGCCGTAGCCTGCCTGGACGACGGCATCGAACGGCTCAGAGTAACGAGTAACTGCGTCCATGACGGCGATGGCTGACAGGTAGCTCTCGAAGTTCCCCTCACATGAGTCGGCGCCGAAGCGGGGCGTTATTCCCACGATTTCCGTGCCCGGGGCGGCTAGGCTCCGGGCTTGGCCGACGATGGAGTGTGTTATGGACTCGGTGGTGTTTACGTTCGCGACGAGTATGCGCATTAAAGGGCCTCACTTTGTGGTTATAGTGACGGCGATGGACTCAAGCCGCCTGATTTCGCCTTCCATGGGTGCCGGAACGGGGGGCCACCGCCCCAGCCCCCACCATCACCAGATATTGAACACTGGAACGGACTTTCCGGCGCGAAAACCGGAACGTCAGTGGCCCGGGACGTGCCCCCATCGGATGATTACTGTGCTTGTTGCGGAAGGACTACTAGCCCGTCGGCGACGAGCCTGCCGTCATGGATGACGGTGCGGTCGGCCCCGCGGTCCATGACGGTGCTCGTGATGGTCTCGCCGTCGACCAGGACGATGTCGGCCCGATCTCCAGGAGCCAGGCCGGGCCGGTCGTCGGGAGAGGTGAGTCGCTGTACGGCGCGGTCCATGATGGACGCGCCCCCCACCGTGGCAATCGCCGCACAGTGCTCGATCAGCCGGTCCTTCCGTAGCCGGTGGGTGAAGGCCAGTTGCCATGTGCGGTCCAGCATGTCGCAATTGCCGTATGGGCTCCAGTAGTCCCGCTGGCCGTCTTCCCCCAGACCGACACGGATCCCGGCCTCGGTCATCTGGGCCAAGTCGAACTGTGTGCCCCCGCTGGCCGGGGCGACCGTCGCCCAGGCAACGTCGAGCTCGGCCATCTGCTCCACCAGCCGGGCAGTAACATCGGGGTGGACATTGGCCAGATCGTAAGCGTGGGACAGCGAGACACGGCCCTCCATACTCAGAGCACGGGTGCGTTCGAAGACAAGTTCCGCACTGAAGACCCCCATGTAGCCAGGCTCGTGCAAGTGAATATCGACGTCGGCCCCGTACTTCTCAGCCAAACCGAACACAATGTCCAGATGGCGGACCGGGTCTCGGTCCAGTTGGCAGGGATCAATGCCACCGATGGTTGTCGCTCCCGCACGGAGGGCCTCCTCAAGGAGTGGCACGGTACCGTCCTCGAGCAGGAGTCCTGCCTGGGGGAAGGCCATGACCTCTACAGTGGCGGCATAAGCGTAGCGTTCCCTGGCGGCCATGACGGCCTCGAAGCGCTCAAGCTTGCAGTCCACGTCGATTTGAGCATATGAACGAATGCGCGTGGTGCCGCGGGCAATCATCCGCTCCAGTGTTCCCGCCACGACATCCCTGTAGGGGACAGGCGTGTCGCGCCAGTTCTCCCGGTCGTTGCACATCATGTTCCACACACCGGGCGAGGCGGTGTGCTCCCGGAACGGCAGACCGATCCGGGTCGAGTCGAGATGGACGTGCACATCCGTGAACGCAGGCACGGCGATCCGGCCCCGTCCGTCGACTGCCCCGCTCGCGGCGTCGCCGCATACGGCGGTCGATCCCAGAGGGTGAATGGCTGCAATCCGTCCCTCTCGTATCTCGAGGTCTACGGCGTCCCCGCCCCAGGGGCGTACGTCGGTGATGAGCATGGCTGATCCTTTCGGGTGGACTGTGAATGACTGCGGAGAAGGCTCCGATCCCACGGGACCGGCGCCTTCCGCACGGCAGCTTGAATTAGAAGTGGAAGGCAACCTGGGCGATGACTGCAGCGGCGACGAAGCTAGCCGTAAATGTCAGCAGGGCAACGATGACGATCTTCCAGCTTAGTGAGCGGAGCGCCTTGACGTCGCGGCCCAGCGACAGGCCGATCAGAGCGATCATGGGCAGGCCCGCGAAGAGGACGTTGATATTCTGCGCGGCGGAGGCGACGAAGGGACCGATGGGCATGAACGTCGCGGAGGCGATGGTGGCCAGAGCGAGGACCCAGATGGTGGAGGGGACCGCCGGGATGAGCTTCGCGAGCACCAGTGCGATGGCGGTGAAGGCCAGGAGGATGAGCACGCCGACGATATCCAACGGCCGTGTTGAACCAGTGCCTAAGGCGTTCAGCAAGACGCCGGCCACTCCGGTCGCGGCGAACGCGATGAGCCACGTCTTGGGCGTCCGGACGACGGTCGGGTCCGCTTCGATGGCGGTGACATCCACTGCGTCGATGCCCGACGCCGCGTCGGGCCCGATGGCTGTTCGGCCCGGGCGTCCTGAGTCGCTGCCTGCCCGAGCTCCACTCGTGGCACCAACGAGAGCGCCGCGGCGGACGCGGCGGCCGAGGTCGTCCCGGCCGAAGATGCGGGACCACATCTTGTAGAGCTTCTGGCACATCGGCAGCGCGATGAAGACGCCGGCGTAGAAGCCGACGATATTGGTGACGAGGTTGGACAGGGCGGCGAGGGCCATGATTTCCCCTGCCCTTTCCGGATAGAGGATGGACAGGGCGCCGACCCCGCCGAGCATCATGGAGGCGGAACCCAGTCCGAGGCCCAACGCGAGGGCCCGGGGATCAAAGAAGTCGAGTCCGCCGAGAAGTCCGGCCAGAAGGGAGATGAACACAGCGCCAAAGATGCTGCCCAGGACCCACACGGCGAACACTCCGCGGTACTCGGGAGAGCGGACGCCGAAGCGCTGGATGGCGAAAGCAAGGTAGGATTCGCGGTCGATTGACCAGGTGGCGCCGATGGCAGTGCGGCCCAAGCCCAGGGCAACCGCGACAGGCAGCGCCAGGATAACTGTGCCGAGGACGTGCCCGACCTCCTGCAGGAGGATAGCGGGGCCGATGTTGGTGAACTTGGTCAGGGAAGGCCCGATTTGAGTGCCGAGGCCTGCCAGGAAGAAAACGATAGCTACGTCGAGCAAGTGTGTGGACACCGCACGGCCACGCCCTCCAATTGGTTTCCATTTCTGGACGCCCACGAATCCGGCGATAAGGACTGTCCACAGGATGGGCATCAGGACGATTGCCGCCGGGCCGAGATGGAACTTATGAGTTCCGATCATGATGGCCACGGCACAGATGGCGGTGGGAAGTGCGATCATTGCGAGCCACGTTGCCGGGCGGGCACGGAAAGAATTGGACGGGGCATCCACTACTGCGGACGTGGAGTCACCTTGAGTCGTCGCTTCGTTGCGCATGACGCAGGCCTTTCAGAGGGGAATGGGGAAACGAGCTATTCCGCAATGCGAAATGGTTCTTTCGGTATACCAGATTACTGTAGGCTCGTAAGCGTTGAGTCGCAAGTCACATTTTCTGAGAGCCGGGAGATACGCCCCGGCCGTTGGTGCAAGGAGGCACTTTGTATAAGAAAATCTCGGCCCGGTACGTCCTGGGATTCGACGGCACAGGGCACACGCTCATAGAGGATGGTGAAGTCGTCTTCGAGGGAGACTCCATTGTCTTCGTGGGACAGAATTACGAGGGGCCCGTCGATGAGGAGCGAGACTACGGCCAAAGCCTGATCATGCCGGGTTTGATAGACCTCGACGCCCTCGCAGACATCGATCACCTCATCCTGGACTCGTGGCCGTCACCCGAGATCGCATCCGGCCATCTATGGTCGGATGATTACTTCGCCAACCGTCGCCGGGACGTGTTTACGCCTTCGGAACGCGCCAAGGTCCGCGAGTACGCCTTGGCGCAACTCGCCCTGCACGGCATCACGACATACATGCCGATCGCTTCGGAGATTCACAGCTCCTGGGCCGAAGGCTTCGATGAACTCGTAGACATGGCGGAGATAAGCCGTCGCATTGGAATGCGTGGCTACCTCGGGCCGGCATACCGGTCTGGGGTCCACGTCGTCACCGCCGCCGGCGGCCGGGATGTTTATTTCGACGAGGCCAGAGGCCTCGCAGGCTTGCGCGATGCCGAGCGCTTCATCGAATACGTCGACGCTCTCGCAGACCCGCTCGTCAGCGGGGCTTTGTTGCCGTGCCGCATTGAGACGCTGTCCGAAGGTCTCATGCGGGAGACTGCGCGGATTGCCCGGGAACGGCATGCGCTGGTCCGTCTCCACTGTCTTCAGTCACCGCTCGAGGACGAGCTTCTGCAGCGTTCCGCAGGACGCGGCGTTTTGGAGCTGCTCGAATCAACCGGCTTGTTCGGTACCCGACTCCTCATCCCCCATGGTGTGATGATTAACGGCCAGGACCCGGCGACGTCAGCGCCAGGGGGACCGTTGGAGTTACTGGCCCAAAATGACGTGTCCATTATCCATTGTCCGCTGACGTCTTTCCGCTACCAGAAGCAGCTTGTTTCATTCGACCGTTTCCGCGAGGCAGGCATCAACATCTGCCTGGGTAGTGACTCCTTCCCGCCGGATCTTGTGCGCGGCATAGACGTGGGCATGCACCTGACCCGGCTCGTCGAGGGGAGGCCTGACGTCGGGGCCTTGGCCGACTACTTCGACGCCGCCACCCTCGGCGGCGCACGGGCACTCGGACGGGCTGACCTGGGCAGGCTTGCCCCCGGTATGCAGGCAGACATCACGGTAGTCTCCCTGGGCAGCTTCGGCGACGGTGTTGTCGAAGACCCCCTTCGCACGTTGGTACTAAACGGCACTGCGCGCCAGGTGACCGATACCTTTGTGGCCGGGCGCCCCGTCGTCGTCGACCGTGCACTGCCTGGCATTGACCTCAACATCTTGCGGGCCCAGGGGCAGGAGCTGTTCGACAAGATGCGGGCGGCCTACTCCGTACGAGACGTCCAGTTCCGCAAACCCGAAGAGTTATTCCCTCCCACATACCCGCGGGCGGAAATTACAACCCCGACCCCAGTCCCGTAAGGGCCTAGACCTTACTCAGGACGCCCTTCTCCTTCCCGGAGCATGGGCGTCCTGAACGCTGTCCACGTGAGGGGCAAACAGGATCGGAGCCAAAGAATCTTTGTACACCGTCATCCATCTTGGTATACCAGAGCGTATAATAGGACTTCAAAGCCGCAGCACCCGGATCCGCTGAACAGTGCCTCCGCCCTGTAGCAAACAATGCATGATGGCACCGGGAGGCGCTGTCCGAACACTATGTGGCACACGCGCCACATTTCCCAGTCTCGACCTCCAAGCCGTCGCTCTACTACCCAGAAAGCCATCCATGACCCTGATACTTACGGCCTCCGAGCTCCAAGCCTTGGCCGATATGCCCGGCACCATCACCGCCGTCCAACGCGCCTTTGCCGGACTCAGCCGCGGGACCGCTGTCCAGCCTGCACCGGATTCACTTGTCTTGCCCTCGTCGGACGCGCGGTTCTTGCCGATGGCGGCGCTGTCCGAAGCAGAGGGGCTGGCCTCAGTGAAATTGTTGGCAGACATCCCGGCCAACCAATTGGCCAGCCTCCCTACGCAACGATCCACCATTATGCTCGTGTCGCAGTTGACAGGGGAAACCCTGGCCATCCTAGACGGCAAAGTTCCCACTCGAGTCCGCACGGCGGCCGCAAGCGCCGTGGCAACCAAGCTCCTTGCACGACCCGGCAGCACCACCCTGGGCCTCATTGGAGCAGGCTCCCTTGCTGTTGCCCACGTGGAGGCCATGCTGGCCGTCCTTCCGTTTGACAAGGTCATAGTGTGGTCTCGTTCTGCTGATACCGTCTCTGTCTTCTGCGACGAAGTTGGCCACCACAGGCTGAACATCACGAGGGCATCCAGTGTCCGGGAGGTCGTGGAAAGCGCGGACGTGCTGTGCACGCTTACGCCAGCTATTGAGCCTCTGGTAAGGGGCGAATGGTTCAGACCGGGGCTGCACGTGAACGCAGTGGGATCCCGTCCTCGACCAGATCACCGTGAAGTGGATACGACGGGCATGGTGAGGGCCAGGGTATTTGTGGACAGCCTGGCCACTGCCAAGGCCAAATCGGGCGGGCTGATCATCCCTGTGGCGGAAGGCGCCATGAGCTTTGAAGACGTGAAAGGCGAACTTGGTGATGTGGCGGCCGGGACAAAAGAAGGGCGCCTTGGTGAAGAGGACATAACCTTGTTCAACTCGGTCGGTATCGGCCTGCAGGACTTGGCCATCGGGCGGCTCCTGTACGACGCTGCGCTCAATCAAGGTATAGGCACCCACGTGGAGCTGAATAACTAGGAAGACGCTGAGATAAACGCCAGAGTTTCGGGAGGCATTAATGACAGTCCAGACGGTAGCCACCGCATCCTCGGCTGACACTGCCCGGGCGCGGATTCGGGCGCTGATCATCTCCGGTGACTTGGAGCCAGGCTCCAGGCTCAGGGAACGCGATCTGTCCCAAGCCCTAAATGTCTCCCGGGTACCCGTCCGGGAGGCCCTTCAACAACTGGAAGCCGAAGGCTTCATTGACACCTCGCCCCGGAGAGGGGCCACCGTTAAACAGATTACCCTGCGCGACGTTAACGAGCTCTTTGATGTCCGCCTTAGCCTCGAAGTTCTCGCCGCACGCTTGGCTGCCCAGGCAAGCGCGCGGGGAGAATCGTCGTCACGGCTGCGGCAAATGATGAACCGGGCAGAGGAAGCAACGCAGGGCCACGACCATACACAGATACCACTCAGCAACACAGCCCTTCACGCAGAGATCGTGTCCATGGGGGCGAACTCACTGCTGGAATGCTCCATGAAACCACTTCTTGGCAGAATGCAGTGGCTCTTCACCTTGACCGGCAACCGGGATCCGCAGATTGCGTGCGCGGAGCACCTGAGCCTGTGTCAGGCTATTTATGACGGCAAGGCAGATCTGGCGGCCGCATTAGCCTTTTCACATGTAGAGCTGGGCCGTGTACCCTCGCTCCAATGCCTGTCGGGCCGACTACCAGAACGGTGACCGGAGAACAGGGCGATACCTGGCGCATTAGTGGCATTCCCGGTGGCGACGTAATTTCATCGGCGCCCGCATTACATGTCGCAACCGCTCCTAATCAATCAGGAACATCCACATTCCAGATGCTGCGAAGTACAGGCTGACAACTCTCGGTGCAAGTGTGTCTCACGTCGTGTTCAGAGTCGATACTGTCGTCACGACAATCGACCTAACGCCAAGCGGAGATCACTCGAATGCGAGCAGCACCAACAGCGAAGCCTCCGAAGTTGTCGAACGGGTGGCAACAGCGGTCTATGACCGGATTATGAGTCACTGAAACTGCAGGAAACCAGCGACTTTGGAGCCTCTCCCAACGCCGATAAGGGACCTTCCGTCAACCTGTAGGTCCGGAGATCCGCCGTCCAGAGTCACTCCGTCGACTTTTGCCCCCGGGCAGTCTGTCCTCCAATGTCGTTTCCACTATTTCGCCTACGACCGCACCAATCGTGCGGGCGATGGCGTCTACTTTTCACGGCAAAGACACAACGGTCGGCGATTTCGGCAACCGGGAGGGCTGGCTCGGCTGCATCAAGGCCATCATCGCCACGGCCAATGACCCATGGGTCCTCGAACGGCTAGGCTCACGGAAACTTCGCATGCGAAGGCGACTGATCGTTCCGGATGAAGGTACTCGGGCGATAGGAGTGAAGTAGTTACCGGGGACCCGGTAACTATTGGTGGTATCGGCTCGGCGTTTTATATCATCGCTTTGCAAGCGGTGACGTGCAGGAATGCTGGACCGATCATAATTTCTCTCGGAATAGACTTCGCGTATGAGTGTGTTGATCTTGCTCGCTGGAACGGACGATAGCGCACTCTCGATCGTGGTGTCGCCGTTGGCTGAGCTTTCTGCCTGTCTTCACGTGCTGACAGAGTCGGACCATCACCGCGGCCAGGCGAGCTGGGCAGCCGACGCCATTGAGCAGGCGACAGGTGAGTTTGTCGACACCATGATGCGGCTTTCGCCGTTGTGGATGGCCTACCGCGCCCGATACTTTTACATCGGGTGCCAGGGCGGCGGAGACAGCGTGGAGAGCCTTGACTCTGAGTTGGAGCGCCTGGCAGACCAGCCCGTGATCAGTTTCATGCAAGAGACTGCGTGGGCGTGCGCCGGGGGGAACAGCCGGGGCATATTCGATGATCTGCTGTCGGACGCCACACAGTCTGATCAGTTGCTTGCCGCGGCCGGTGCACTTTCAGGGCGAAGAGTGGAGTTGGCCGAAAGGCTCTTGGGTGACCCTGAACGTTTCCGGGGCGAACTGATCGCTTTCTTGTGTGAATGCCGTCAAGTTTTTTTCGACTCCGCGTGGGATTCGGTGCTGCCGGCACTGCGACAGGAACAGTTGCACCTCCGCGAAGTCCTGCGTAAGGATGGCCCCGCGTTCGGGCTGGCGCGTATCGGGGGCAACGTTAGCGCTCAGGCGTCGCCGCTGCGCGTCCATATCGAGAAGAACAAGAGCGCGATCCTTAAGCCATTGAGAACAGGTCTTGTAGTCCTGCCGAGCAGGCATGGGCGCCCTCATCTCCTTGTCAAGAATGAGCCTGGCTTCGTACCGCTGCTTCAGTACCCCCTGTACCAGGAAGTGAGGCAGACGGGGGAAGTGACGCTGGCCCGGATGAGGATGCTGGCTGATCCTCGGCGCGCCATGATGTGCCGATTGCTGTCCCGGGAACCGATGTCGACGTCTGCATTGGCTGAGAGCTGCGCAATGACGGTGCCCCAGACGTCTCGGCATCTACAACAGCTGGCACGTCTTGGCCTGGTGAAGTCCTCACGGGAAGGACGCTACGTCTATTACAGCCTGGAGCTTGAAGTAGTACAGGGCCTCGGAACGGATTTCGTCACCTCCATGCTCGCTTAGAGGCACTCCGCACCCGTGCCAAGGGGGCGGCGCGGTCGGCGACACCAGCCTTACCGGATGCGCGGTAAGTCGCCCGGGAAGAGTTCGTAGCATCGATAGGCTCAAGGCATCGGAGCTGATCTCGCGCAGGGCGTGCCGATCAGAGAGTTGCCGGCCCTGCGCCTTCCGCTGACTTCAACTCCACTGCCCAATGTCCGCCCATCTCAAGGGACCCCCACATGAAGAATAGAAACCTGATCCATTTGAAACACAGCCAGCCAGAGGCTCCGGTACGCAGGGAGCTCAGATCTGGATCTCAGGCGGACTGGAGCAGTCTCGTCAGGGGTATGACGATTACTGTCACCACAGCGGCGGGCGAGAGATTCACAGGAACCGTGGATCATGTGACGTTCGATGGGCTTGTTATGTGGGTTCATCTTGAGCGGGGCCAGGGCCGCCGCCTATTCGTCTTCAACGACATAGCAGAAACCAAGGTGTCCGTTCACGGAGGCCACAGCTCTGATCCCGCCTCTTCGGCGCGGCGAGTACTCTCCAGCCTCTAGCCGGGAGTCCAGGATCGTCTTTCGCGTGATCGGCGGCTATCCATCTCCTCGGACTTTGGTAAGGGGCAACGCAATTTTTCGATCTTTCCATGTATGAGGAAATCATGTCATCTAACCTGCTCATTGAAGTATCGCCGGGCCCGGATCCGACCGTCGCTGACGTGGCTAACTGTGCTTCAGACTGCCCTTACTGCACAGGACCAGAAACCGACTAGGTCCGCGCTGAAGCCTCCAGCAGGTGCACTAACCGTAGTCATGGTCTTCAGCAGAATTCCACGTCGCGGAATGCTATCTCTTGCCCGGCCCCTCAACCGCGCTCCGACGCGGAGGAGTTCTCAGACGGCCACGGACCTGACCCTGGATCCTGGACCTACCGTCGGTTCCCGTGGACCTGGAAGCTGATATCGGCAGATAGTGGGCTCTTCCCGTGGACAGTCAGCCCCCGCGCCCTAAGGTACCCCGATGAAACAACCCGCATTGTTCGGCTCGTCCTTCGAACTTCACAGGGAGCGGGAAGCTTGACGTAACTGATTACCGGTTAAGCGGTAAATGATGCCCGCGTCACACTGGACGGACATACGCTTTTTAAATCCCAATACCCGGAATATCCCGGATTCTTTGAAAGGCTTCGCCGTGATCCCCAAGACCACCGCCGGCGTTATCGGCACCGTGATCAGCGCAGCACTCCTGCTCTCCGCATGTAGCGGTTCCCCTGCTACTGGTACAAGCGCCAGTGCCGACCCCGTCAAGGGCGGAGAATTGGTCGTCGCCTCGCTGCCGGCCATGATCGATCCCTACGTCACCACCTCGCGGTCCAACTGGATGGTTGCCGCCTCAGTTTGCGAGGGCCTCTTCGCCAACGCCGCCAACACCTCGGTATCCAATGGGTTGGCCGACGCGTACGAGTACGACGCCTCGACCGGTACATACACGATCCACCTCCGAAAGGGCGTCAAGCTGCACAGCGGCGCGGATCTGACCGCGGCGGATGTTGTTGCTTCCCTTGAGCGGTACCGGAATGCTGATGCCGGAAAGCTGTTCAACAACCTGGCCAAGGACATTACGGTCGTTGACGACCTCACCGTGAGCATCACCACCGTAAAACCCACGGGCGCCCTTCCCGCGCTGCTCGCCACCCCCGATACAGGGGCCTACATTATGTCTGCCGCTTCCTTGAAGACCGCTGGCGACAAGGACCTGACAAGCCTTGACTGCACCGGGCCATACAAACTCGACTCGTTTGTCACCGACCAGCAAGCTCTGATCTCGCGCTTCGAAGGCTACGCCTCACGAAATGAGAAGCCGGACGGGGCCGCCGGCGCCAAGACCGCCTACGCTGACTCGATCAAATTCATTCCCTACAGCGATTCCAATGCTTTGAACCAGGTACGCACCTCACAACTGCACGTCGTCCCGCAATTCCTCAGCATGGACCAGCTCTCCGTGTACCAGGCCGATCCCGGCCTGCGTCCGGTGGTCAGCGAAGGAGCGGGTTTCTCGCTGCTGCAGTTCAATCTCAAAACAGGGCCTATGAGGGACCTCAAACTTCGGCAGGCCGTCCTGAACGCTGTCGACCCTGAAGCGATTGCCGCCCAAAACCTCGGCGGCACCGAGTATTTCAACAATACTTCCAGCCTGTTTCCCGAGGACTCGCCCTGGTTTTCTGAAGCGGGCAAAGACATTTATGAGAACCGGGACCCAGGAAAGGCCAAACAGCTTCTCAAGGACGCCGGCTACAACCACACTCCCATTCGCATCCTCTATCGGCCGGACTCTGACGGCTACGGGCCGCTGCTGAAGCAAGAACTGGAGTCAGTTGGCTTCACCGTTGACCTGCAGGCATTGGACGCAGCTACGTTTGGCTCCGCACGCACCGATTCATCCAAGTGGGACATCTTCCTCGCGGGTGGAACCGCCTATTCCGATCCGCTCACGGTGGTCTTCCTTAACGATGGGTTCCCTGGCTGGTGGAAGACTCCGGAGAAAGCATCCCTGATGGCCGGCGTGACCGCAGGCAAGGATCTTGCCGCTCGTAAGCCAGCCTGGGACAAGGTCCAACAGCTCATCTGGGATGAACTGCCCTTCGTCAAGCTCGGCCACGAGCCGCGTCTGGTAGTCACGGCAGCTCAGGTCGGCGGCTTCGAACCGACGCAAGGCACCGTCCGCGGCTTCTACAACATCTGGCTCGGCAAGTAATTCGTTAGACCCACCCGAGCACAAGAAATGACACCATGAAATCCAACGTTAAAGCGCTGCTGAAGAACCCTTCGGCGATGGTCGGCGCCGGCATCATCACTGTCGTCGTCCTGCTGGCGCTACTTGCACCACTCTTGGGCGGCGACCCGAATTTTGTTGACCCGGTGAACCGGCTCAAGTCCCCGCGGGCTGGGTTCCCCCTGGGAACGGATGACCTCGGCCGTGACATGTGGACCATTCTGCTCTACGGGGCGCAGACGGCGCTGGGGATAGCCGGGCTCTGCACCGTGCTGGCCGTGGTCATCGGCTATGTTATCGGCATCCTGTGCGGCTACTTTCCCAAGCTTGACGCCATCGTCATGCGGGTGATTGACGGGATGATGTCCTTCCCGAACATCATCCTGGTCATGAGCCTGGTCGGTGTTCTGGGCCGGGGTCTGGGGCCGGTGATCTTCGGCCTTACCGTGGTGCTCATTCCGCCAATTGCCCGAGTTGTCCGTTCTGCGGCCCTCAGCGTCAAATCAACAGCGATGGTCGAATCCGCCCGGGCCATCGGTGCCAAGGACAGCTGGATCCTGACCCGCTATGTAGCCCCGGAGGCCGTTTCGGTCCTGATTGTGCAGGCGACCATGGGTTTTGCCGCAACTGTGCTGTCTATCGCCGCGCTGAGCTTTCTAGGTATCGGCCTTCCCCCTGACGTACCGAGTTGGGGTGCCAGCCTCTCGGCAGCCCAGAAATACATTGCCGTGGCCTGGTGGATAGGTGTGTTCCCTGGCGTGGCCATCCTCGTCACCGTGCTCGGTCTGATCCTTCTTGGCGACGGTCTTCGAGACGCGATGGATCCGCGGGCACGGCGGATCGCCAAGCTCGCCAAGCTCAAGTCGCCGACCAAAGTTGCCACAAAGGCAGGGAACTGACTCATGCTCAGCTATATCTTCAAACGCCTTCTGGCACTGATCCCGACAGTGGCTGTGCCCATGGTGATGCTGTTCATCCTGCTCAGGCTCACGCCCGGCGACCCAGCGGCGGTGATCCTTGGCGAGGAAGCAACCGCTGCGGACATCGCGAATCTTCGGCAGGAGATGGGCTTGAACGACCCGCTTTGGCTGCAGTTCATCGCCTGGCTGGGACGCATGATCCGCTTCGACTTCGGCGAATCCATTTTCCTGCGCACAGCGGTCAGTGACTCAGTCCTGGCCGCAGCAGGGGTTACCGCCCAGCTCGCAGTCCTCGCCCTCCTTGTCGCTGTGTTGATCGGGCCCCTCTTGGGCGCCATCGCCGCCAGCACAAAGTCCCGCTCCCTGGACAAAGCCATGGTGATGGGGTCCGCCGTGGGAATCGCCACACCAACGTTTTGGCTGGCCATACTTATGGTCCTCGTCTTCGGCGTGATGCTCCGCTGGTTCCCTGTTGCCGGCTACGTCCCGCCTACCACCGATTTCGGCCAGTTCCTGCGGTTCATGGCGCTTCCCGCGGTGGCGCTGGGGGTACTGGAAGCAGCAACGCTGTTCCGCTATTCACGTAACGGCGTTCTTGACGCCAAGTACCAGCCGTTCGTGACGACAGCTCGTGCCCAGGGCCTGGCCGAGCGCACCATCACCGGCCAGTACGTCTTCCGCTCAGCCCTGGTCCCGGTGGTGACCGTCGTTGGACTTTCCATGGCCTCCCTATTGGGAGGAGCCGTGGTGACCGAAAACGTGTTCTCCCTGCCGGGGCTCGGCAAGCTGCTGCTCACGGCCGTGGACCGGCGGGATTATCCGCTGATCGAGGGATGCATATTTTTCATCGCAATCATCTTCGTGCTCGTCAACCTGCTGGTGGATGTCGTCTGCGCGTTCCTGGATCCCCGTATTCGCCTGGACATCAAGGACTAACCCATGAACAACACAGAACACGTCCTGCTTGAGGTCCGCGGACTCAGCGTCGACATCATCAACGAGGCCGGTCCCCAGCGCGTCGTCCATAACTTGGACTTCCGCCTGGAACGCGGCCGGACCCTCGGCATTGTGGGGGAGTCGGGGTCGGGCAAGTCGATGACAGCGTCAGCAATCATGGGCATCCTTCCAGATGTCGCTGTGGCCGACGGCGAAGTCTTCTACAAAGGCAACGACCTGCTGCAGGTCACGCCAGCTCAACGGCGCAAACTCAGCGGACCGGAACTTGGATTCATCTTTCAGGAACCAATGAGCGCCCTCCACCCCACGATGAGCATCGGCGAACAGATGGTCCGCCCCATGCGCCTGCATCTGGGCCTGTCCAAAAGCCAAGCCCAGTCCCGGGCGCAGGAACTTCTGGACCTGGTAGGCATCCCGGTCCAGCGGGGCGTCATGGGCTCCTACGTCCATCAACTCTCCGGCGGCATGCGACAACGCGTCATGATTGCCATGAGCATCTCCTGTGAACCTGCGCTTCTTCTGGCGGACGAACCGACAACGGCATTGGATGCCACCATCCAGAAACAGATCCTGGACCTGCTCATGAGACTTCGCGATGATTTGGGTCTTTCCCTCATTCTCATCAGCCATGACCTCGGTTTGGTGGCCAAATACACCGATGACGTGGTCGTCCTGCTGGACGGGTACGAAATGGAGGCAGGGACAACCGCTGACGTCATCGCCTGTCCGCGCTCGGGCTACACCCGAGGCCTCCTTGAGGCGGCACCACGCCTTGGTCAGCGCCTTGACCGGTTACCGGTCATCAATAAAAGCGAGTTCACGAAAGCAGTGGCGAAATGAACCACAACTCCGAGCAGCACACCTCCCGGGAAGTCCTGCGACTTTCCAGTGTGACCAAGGAATTCCAGCTCGGCGGAACCTTCCGGAAGACCAAGCACGTTGCGGTGAAGAATGCCTCGCTGACAGTAGAGCGCAACCAGGTCCTGGGATTGGTTGGCGAATCCGGATCCGGTAAGTCGACGCTGGGCAGGATCGCCATCGGACTCATCAAGCCGACTTCCGGGTCCGTCACCGTCCTCGGTGAGGACATCTCTACGCTAAAGCCGGAGGCACTTCGGCTCTTCCGCCGCAAAATGCAAATGATTTTCCAGGACTCCTCCAATTCACTGAACCCCAGGATGACGCTGCAGGAGCTTCTGGAGGAACCCCTCAGGGTCCAGAACCTCTACAGCCCGGCGGACCGCCACCAACGCGCCCGTGCCCTGGCCGACGAGGTTCAACTCGCGGAAAGCTGGCTTGGCCGGCTTGCACATGAATTCTCCGGAGGTCAGCGACAGCGTATCTCGATCGCCCGCGGCCTCGCCCTCGAACCGGAACTGATCGTGGCCGATGAACCGGTATCGGCGTTGGACGTATCAGTCCAGGCCCGTGTCCTGAACCTCCTTAAAGACATCCAGGAAGCACGGAACCTGTCCATGATCTTCGTCAGCCATGACATGGCGGTTGTCGAATTCATGAGTGACCAGGTGGCAGTGCTCTATCAAGGCGAAATCGTCGAATCCGGGCCCGCCCGAAGGATCTTCGACCAGCCGTCGAACCCCTACACCCGGATCCTGCTCGAATCAGCACCCAGCCTCTAAGACAGCCCATCCGACCCACAGACACACCAGCAGCTTTCAGGAGATGCAGCAAGATGACCACACCTTCCTTGGCCCAACACGCCCTGATTCAAGGCCCGATCCCCGAGACTACGGATAATGCCGCGGTCGTCCTTGAGCCCTACGGCTTGGACCGGCTGTCCGGCTACGACTACGTCCAAGAGGAGTACTTCGTCTCAGGCGTAGCCGCAGACCATGAGTATGCCACGCGTATTCTCGTCCGCCGCCCAAGGGACATGAGCAAATTCAACGGGCGCGCCCTTGCTGAAGTGAGCCATATCTGGGGCGGGACATCCGTATGGCGAGCCTACAACCGACAGTTGATGCGTGGCGGGTACATGTGGGTGGAAATTGACTCCCAGGCACCGTCGGCACTTGATCTCATCAAGGGGGCGAACACCGAGCGATACTCCAACATGAGATTCATCGACGGAGAGCTGGCCAGCGATTTCGCCGCAACCATCCCCTTCACGGAGAACCCGACCCCCGAACTGCTCGCCCAGCAGTACGACGAATTCAAGAAACGCTGGTGGCAGGCCACACCCCAGTCCTTCGAGATTATCGCCCAAGTCGCAACCGCCCTCCGTGCCGGACTGCCAGGTCTTCCCCAAGCTACCGTCAGGACGCTCCTTTTCGCGGGCATCTCACAAACTGGCGGCGTGGTCCGACGCTTCATTGAAAGACACCACAACGTACGCAGACGCCCAGATGGTGGCCCAGTTTTCGACGGCTACCTTCCAGGGGCTTCAGGGGGCGACGCCCTCCCGGACATTGATGTGCCGGTCATCGAGGTCCTGGGAGAGGCCGAGTTCCAGTCTGTTCGCTGGGCGTGCGGAGTATCCGGCCAGGTCCGAGGATTGAGCCATCGCCGCAAAGACTCCAACACATTCCGTCTCTTTGAGGTCGCCGGAATGGCCCACCGCGAAACCCGGCACATGAGCGACCGGGACAAGAACAGGCTTCGTGACTGTCCCCTCCCGGAAGGGGCAAAATGGTCAACCTTTCCGAACTCGCACGTTTACAACGCACTTCTTGAAATGCTCGCGGACTGGTCCGAAGGACTGCGCATACCCCCGGCCTCTAAGCTGCTTGCCACCATGGGCGAGACGGACACGATTGTGCGCGGACAATGGGGAAATGCCGTTGGAGGCCTGCGCACCACATACACCGACGCGCCGCTTTCAACCCTCGTAGCAGCCACACCAATGGGGCGTCCCTCCTGGTACCACGGCCACGAGATTCCCCTCAGCCCCGAGAATCTCCTGGAAACCTACGGAACCCCTGATGAATACCGGCGCATCCATGCCCAGGTAATTGATCGGATGCTCGCTGAGGGCTTTCTGTTGGCCGAAGATGCCGAGGAACTGCGGCGTACAGCCGAAAGCGTCATTTTCTAACGTTCCGTGAGGGCCAGGGCTTTGACGTATGTCCTGAGTTCTCAGGCCACGCTCACATACGGGCGTCACGGCCCCCCTTGCGGGCACTCCGCTGGCCATTTTCCAACGCCGATAACCGGCCTTTCGTCAGCTAACTGACAGCTGGGCCTGACTGCAGAGGCTGTTGAGGCGTGCCCTACTCTTCACGCCGCCACTTGAGCTTGAGGATTTCGAATGCTTCCTTGATAGCTGCAGCGTCATGGTGGACGTCGACGATCTGGGTTCGGCCAAGTTTGGGGCTGACTTGGGGATCCCCCGGCCGCTCAAAAACGGCCCACAAGCGAAGGTCATCGCCGTGCCGGGAGGCGAAGGTAACCCCGTCGACCGCTGTTGTTTCGTAGAGCCATGCTGCGATGGCCTGGGTCAGCTGCCGAGGTCTGGCATCCTTCAACGCCGCGGTATCAAAGTCAGCCAGCCCGAGACTTAGCCTCGATCCACCGGACGAGTTGAGGTCGTAGCGGCGGTTTAAACGGAGAATGCCTGTCGGGTCGGGAAATATGGGGTTTGTCTAGAACTCCGTTTTACCAATCCGAGAGGCATCTCGTAGGTGCAACTTTTCCATAGATCCACGCGCGTGTCAGCCGCGTTCGATGATTCCAATCTCGTGTCGGCAGCAGGTCTGGTCCCGGCGATGGCGCTGGCGGTAAAAACCTGCCTTGGCGAACTTGCTGATCAGTGGCTGACGCTGCCCGGATACTTCGGCGCGAATGCGGGGTTGAAGGTCAGTGCACTGGTCGCGGGCATGGTCGCCGGGGCCGATTCCATCGATGACATGGCCTTGTTGCGGCATGGCGGGATGAAGAAACTCTTCGCCGGTGCATATGCCCCGTCGACTTTGGGATCGTTCCTGCGGGCGTTCACCTTTGGCCATGTCCGCCAGCTCGACGCCCTCGCCGCCCGGTGGCTGGTGAACCTCGCCGCCGTGGCCCCGATCGCCTCAGGTATCGATGATTACGCTGTGGTCGATATCGACGACACCATCAAAGAAGTCCACGGCTACCGGAAACAGGGTTCCGGATACGGTTACTCCGGAGTCCGGGGATTGAACGCGCTGATCGGGATCCTCTCGACCGCGACCGCGGCGCCGGTCATCATCGGCGCCAGACTGCGCAAGGGAAGCTCCGGCTCCCCGCGCGGGGCCGGGAAGTTCATCAGTGACGTCCTCGCCACCGTGAAACGGCTGCGCGGAAAGGATGCCACCGGTTTGGTGCTGTTGCGTGCCGACAGCGCGTTCTACGGCCACTCGGTCGTCGCCGCTGCCCACCGCGCCGGCGCGAAAGTGTCCATTACCGCCAGGATGGACCCGGCCGTCAAAAGAGCCATCGCCACCATCAACGAGAAGGCCTGGACCACAATCCAATACACCGACGCGGTCCGCGATGAAACCACCGGAGCCTGGATTTCCTCGGCGGAAGTCGCCGAAACCGCCTTCACCGCGTTCGTGGGCCGAAAGAAAGCCGACCGCGTCCACGGACGCCTGGTCGTGCGCAGGATCCCGGAACTGAACGCCAAAGCAGGCGAAGGGCAACAGACCCTGTTCCACACCCACCGCTTCCACGCCTTCTTCACCACCAGCGACCTGGACACCGTCACCGCAGACAAAACCCACCGCCAACACGCCATCATTGAGCAGGTCAACGCGGACCTCAAAGACAGTGCCCTGGCGCACCTGCCCTCGGGAAAGTTCACCGCCAACGCCGCCTGGCTGGTCCTGGCAACCATCGCTTTCAACCTCTCGCGCGCCATCGGCACCCTCGCCGGCGCCGACCTAGGCAAGGCACGCAGCGGCACCATCCGCCGAAAACTCATCACCGTCCCCGCCAGAATCGCGACCTCGGCACGGAAGATCACCCTGCACCTGCCCGCTCAATGGCCCTGGGAAACCAGCTGGTCAGAACTCTTCGAAGCGACCTGCGGGCCACCACGGACCGCCACCACCTAACCACCCAGCCGATACGGCACAACCAGGACCACGGAACATCACCGGCAGCAAGGCCGGGAACCCCGTCACGCCCAACGACCGAACCCGCACCAACATCAGAACGACCCCGCCCCATCAAACCAGGCCGGTGGATCGAGACTCAAAGCCGTGGCGATGAAATGCGGATACAGGGCGGCCACGGTTTGCGAGGCGGTGACGGCGCAGTAACGCCCGGAGAGCTCGGCGCGGGTCGCGGCGCGTGCCTCCAGCCATTCACGCGGAACTTCGCCTGGTGGGATGGTCGGGTACAGTACCTGGTCTTCATCGTCCTCGACGATTTCGTCCACTTCCGCAGCGAGCCGGGCATCGCGCCGGAAACCGGCCAGAACCTCTAGTAGGCATGCTTTCAGGCTTGAGCCGGCGTAGACAGTGCGGAAGTTGCCGTGCAGGTCGTCCCAACGGCCGGGGAAGCGGCCGTCCGTGGCCCATTCCCAGCCGCTCCACGCCCAGGGTTCGGGGCGGAACCCGATGCGCCATACAGTGCCGGCCGCCGGAATGATGGCTAGTTCGTTCTGCTCCATCCGTCAGCCGGCGGCCGCGAAGGCCCGGGCAGAGGCAAGGACAGATTGTGCGGCTTCGTCGATAAGGCCTTCACGCAGCAGCCTCGCCGGCGGTACGTCGTCCAGCTGAGGGTTCATGCCCTGGAACCAGGCCTGAACCACGGTCCGGGAGTCGCGCTCGGCCAGCAACGCCGCGACATGATACGCGTGCCGCAGCCGGGTCATGACTTCTGCGGAGGGCTTCCGCTGACCGTCGGCCCACTGGCGTACGGCGCGGGTTTCTTTCACTGAGCCGATGTAGGCGACAAGTTTCGCTCCCAGGATGTCCCTGAGGTCGCGGACCAGCTCAGCCTCGGGCAACCTGATGGAATCCTGGTGGGCTTTCAGACCTCCGCGGGCTCCTGCAACTGCTGTCATGTCTCCATGCTGCCACGGATGACACAGTATTTCAACGGTTAGAACACACAACAAATCACACCCGAAATAACAGGTTGCAGAACGCCGATAATGGAGAATTCGTCAAACTGCCCAAGCCTCAGTCCTGTAGGTATTTGAGGACAGCAAGGAAAAGCTAGTGGGCGGGTCCGAGGGCCAGTTTCACGCCGAAACCTACGAGGACAGATCCGTGATGCTGTTGATGATGCGGATGTTTCGGGCGACCTCGAGCCAGCGGGCGGCGCAGCCCGTGCCGGATTAGCAATGTGAACCAGGCCATGGACAGCAGGCAGTGGACGCCGGCGAGCAGCACGCCCATCAGCAGTGGTGACGTGCCTGCGGGTATGAACTGGGGGAAGGTGGCGATGTAAAAGACACCCACCTAGGGATTGAGCAGGTTTGTTCCGGTTTGTTCCGGTACCGGTCAGCCAGCCTTTGAACAAATGATTGCTTCCGGAGGTGAATTCAGCCGCTTTACCTGCCGGCTTGGCAGGAACTTTGTCTTTTCGCAGACTCTTCCGCAGGAGAGTCGCTCCCAGCCAGACCATGTAGGCCGCTCCGGCGAGCGGAAGCACACGGTAGGCCTACTCCGAAGCGGCGAGCAGCGCTGATACGCCCACGGCTACGCCCCAGATCATCGCGCCGGTGCTGATCCCCAGGGCGGTGGCGAAGGCGAAGCTTCGCGACCGGGAAATGGATGACCGCAGGACTAACGCTGTGTCCAGGCCGGGCCGGGGACCAGTGTCAGAAGTCAGGCAACAAGCGCGAAGGAAAGAACAGCTGACATGAGAGTCACCGTTCAAGAATAGGTGGGGGAGAGCTGTAGCGTTCGAAAAAGGAGTCTGTTGCGACGATGGTTGAAAACCTCCCCTCATAAGTTGGAATGCATCAAGCAGCCGCGCGCAGTTCAGAAATCCCCCCGGGCAAGCCCACTGCGGACGGAACCTTGAACGGTGGACAGGCAGGCAAGCACTTCGGCACTCGGGGGCTGAAAGTCACTTATCCCGCGGGAGTCCGGCGCGGAACCTACCCGGCGGACGGGGGAGCGGCGGTCCCGGCCAATCACTGTTTCGCAGCTCAGAAAACCCTTCCCCTCCCTAAGACATGCCTTGCAGTGCCGCCTCGCCATCGTCGCAGGGGCAATGGTGTGGGCCGCTGGCTAGCGGGTGCTGAGGTCGATGCCGCGGCTTTCGCGTAGCGAGAGCGCTGTGGCAGCGCCGATCAGCAGCAGGACGATCGTGTACACCCCGAAAACGGTGGGGCCGCCGGGGCCGAACCAGATGCTGAACCCGGCCTGGAGGTATGCGGCGGTGCCGCCAAAGGCTGCCACGCAGAGTGCGTACGGGATTGCCACTCCGATGGTGCGGACGGCAGTGGGAAAGAGTTCCGAGTAGACGGCTGGCATGATGGAGGCGGATGCGGCGATGAAGACCAGCATGGCAGACATGGCGAGTCCCAGTTGCATGGCCGAGTTTTGGACGAACCAGGTGGCGGGGAAGAAGGTCAGCGCGCTGCCTATGCCGCTGATCAGGAGGACCGGTTTCCGGCCTATCCGGTCTGAGAGCCGGCCCCACAAGGGCAGGGCCACGATGAAGACCAGGTTGGCTGCCACGCCGGCCCAGAGGGCTTCCGTTGCGTCGATCTTCAGGACGTTGATGGCGTAGGCCGGGGTTGAGACGCCCCAGACATAGTAGGCGACAGTCAGGCCCACGGTAAGGCCGATGACCTGCAGGGCCTGGCGCCAGTGCCGGGCCAGATCGGTGAACAGGCTGCTGTGGGGTGGGGTGGGGTTGCCGGGGACGACAGCGTCATGGGTGGCGGTCCCGGATTCGAAGAGTTCGGACTCTTCCATGCGGGCTCGCATGACCAGAGCGACCAGCCCGAAGACTGCGCCGAGGAGGAAGGGGATGCGCCAGCCGTAGGCGGCCATGGTCGATTCCGGCATGGCAGTGGAGAGGACTGCGCCCAGCAGGGTCCCGAACAGGATGCCGACTGTGCCCGAAGCGTAGATCAGCGATGCCCAGTAGCCGCGGCGGGACGGTGGTGCCATTTCCGAGAGGTAGGTTTGGGCGCTCGGAAGCTCCCCGCCATGCGCGAGGCCCTGGATCAGCCGTGCGATAAGCAGCATGACCGACGCGCCCGCGCCGATCGAGTCGTAGGTGGGGGTCAGTCCGATCGCCAGGGAGCCGAGCGAGGCCAGACCGACGCAGAGCGTCAGTGAGGCCTTGCGGCCTACCTTGTCGCCGATCCAGCCGAAGATAAAACCTCCGAGCGGGCGCGCGACAAACCCGACGGCGAAGATCGCGAGGGTTGCGAGGAAGGCGCTTGAAGTGTCCTGCTTGCTGAACAGTTGGGAGGCAATGAAGGAGGCGAACGTGGCGTAGATGGCCCAGTCGTACCATTCGACGGCGTTCCCGGCGCCGGTGCCAATCAGCGTCTTGAGGATTCGGGACCGCTGGGGCGGGCTCATGCGGGTGGACCCATCGGCCTGCGTGGCCATCTTGGGGCGGGGAGTGGACATGGAAGTCTCCTGGGAAGGGGCGGGGAAGGTAAGCCAGGCTCAGGCGGAGGCGAGGCGATCGAGGGCAAGACGTGCGTAAAGTGCGGCTCCGTCGGCCAGTACGGCGTCGTCGAAGACGGCAAACGGTGAGTGATTGTAGGCCGCTGTGGCGGCGTCTGTGCCTTCGGGGACGGCGGAGAGGAACAGGAATGCGCCCGGCACTTCGGCCAGGACGCGGGAGAAGTCCTCGGAACCTGCCAGCGGGTGGGCCAGCTCGCTGTAGCGCCCGGGGCCGAACAGTTCCTCGACAGTGTGTCGCGCGAAGGCGGACTCGGCTCCGTCGTTGAGGGTCACCGGGTACTCCTCGATGTAGTCGACCGAGACCTCCAGCCCGTGGCCTGCTGCGATGGCTCCCAGCAGCCGCGGAATTGAGGTTTTTAGCCGTGTCTTGGCTTGGGCGGAGAAGGAACGGATGGTGGCTTCGAAGCGGGCCGTGTCAGGGATGACATTGCGCTTGGTGCCGGCCTGCAGCATGCCGACGGAAATCACGACAGGGTCGAACACGTCGAACTGGCGGGTGACCATGGACTGCAGCGCCAGCACCATTTCGGCGGCGACCGTGACCGGGTCTTTGGCAGCGAACGGTGCCGAGCCGTGCCCGCCTGCCCCGTGGACGGTCACGACCAGCCCGTCCGAGGAGCTCATTACCGGGCCCGGACGGGAAAGGAAGGCCCCGCTGTCGCCGAGGGCGCTCATGACGTGCAGTGCGTAGGCGGCGTCCGGGCGGTGTCCGGCGGCATCCAGGACGCCCTCGCGGATCATGACTCCAGCGCCGTCGAAGCCTTCTTCGCCGGGCTGGAACATCAGGACGACGTCGCCGGAGAGGTGGTCCCGCCGGGACGCGAGCAGGTTCGCCGCGCCCACCAGCATCGCTGTGTGCAGGTCGTGGCCACAGCCGTGCATTGCGCCGGGAACCTCGGAGGCATACGCAAGACCTGTCTTCTCCTGTACCGGCAAGGCGTCCATATCACCACGCAGCAACACCACCGGACGCACCGATTCTCCGGCGTTCGATCCCGCTGCTCCCCGCAGCACGGCCGTCACTGACGTGGTGTCCGTGCCCGTGGTGATCTCATAGCCCAGCCCATCGAGGGCGGCGAGGATTTTTTCCTGGCTGCGCGGAAGGTCCAGCCCGACCTCCGGCTCGCGGTGCAGGCGGTGGCGAAGGTCGGCAATCTGGCCGGCCAGGGCGGCAGCATCATCGCGCAGGGCGATGGTCAGGTCGGCGGAGGAAGCGGGACGTGCCACGGCGGGCCCTTTCGCAGGAAAATTGGATCCCTTGAGTGTGAAGGTCTCACCCATACACACGCTCGATATCGTGAGAAAATTGCAGTCAACCATCTGAAAACCGAAGGATCCTGCATGGAGCTTCCTCCTGATGACCTCGAACTGATTCACGCTCTTCAGCTCGCTCCCCGCGCCACGTGGACCCAGCTCGGATCCGTGCTCCGCCGGCATCCGGCAACCCTTGCCGCCCGCTGGGAACGGCTCCGCGCGGAAGGACAGGCTTGGATCACCGGTCATATCGGCACCGCCGACGGCCAGGGGTGTGTCACTTTCATCGGCCTCGAATGCCGTTCCGGGCACCGGGCGGAAGTACTCGAACGCCTGTGCGCTGTCCCCGAGATCGGAACCGTGGAGGAAGCGGCCCGGGCCTGGGACCTCCGGCTGACCGTCCTCACCCGCAATTGGGAACAGGTGGCCAGGGGCGTGCTGCCAATAGTGCGCACCGATCCCGACATTATGCGCAGCCAAGTGACGCTCGCGACCAGGCTCTACTCGGCCGGAAACAACTGGCGCCTGGACGTGCTGTCCCCTGAGCAGCAACGACGCATAGCTGCCCTGCATCCCGGCGTGACACGTCCGCCCGGCGCCACTCCTCCAACCTTGCCGCAATTAATGACCGTACTGGCACGGGACGGGCGAGCCTCCGCGGTCGAGATCGCAGCCGAAACGGGCACCCATCCGACCACGGTTGCAAGACACTTGCGCCAGGCATGTGAGACCGGCCTGCTGGCGTTGCGTTGTGAACTAGCCCAGGACTGGTCCGGTTACCCCATAGGTTGCCAATGGTACGTGCGCGTACCGCCCGCCCAGCTGGAGGCGGCAGTAAGTTATCTTCGCTCCTACCGAACCTTAAGGCTTTGTGCCGCCACAACCGGAGACGCCAATCTGACGTTCTATCTCTGGCTACGCACACCAGGTGCCATCGCCGACGTGGAAGCCGGCCTCCAACAGGCTGCACCTGCGGTGCAAGTCATCGAGTCCGACGTCGGGGTCAGAACGCACAAACGTACGGGATGGATGCTGAACGAGGATTCCACCGCCACCGGCGAAGTAATTGTCACCCCGGTCCTGCCCCCAGCACCACCGCTGCACGACCACCGCCGCCACTGAGAGGCGCGGCCCCACCATTAGACGGAGCACCACCCCGACTAGTGGCGGGACGTTTTTGCCGCAGCAAAGACCGCCGCGGCCAGTAACGGGGCCGGTCCGGTGACCGGCCGAGGGGCGCAGTAAGTGCGCCTCGTGGGAGCCCGGTGTCCGGTCCCTGCGGTGATTGTCGTCGATCCATGGAGTTGGTCTATAAGTGTTTCGATGAGGGCCTGTCCAGTCCGTCGAGGTGGTTCCCTGAGTTTCAGGAGGCGTTGAACGTCGAGGCGGCGGGCATGGGGAGCCATCCTTTGAGGTCCTTCACGCATCGTCCGCCTTGGATGATGGCGCCGATGGTGGTCGGGTCTGAGAGCAGGCTGATGTCCGTTAGCGGGTCAATCTCTGTTATGACCAGGTCGGCGAGCTTGCCGGCCTGCAGGGTGCCAAGGTGGTCGTCCAATCTCATCAGTTCCGCCGCGTTTTTGGTGGCTGCGACAATGGCGTCCATGGGGGACAGGCCCAGTTCAACCATGTACGCGAGCTCTTTCAAATTCTCGCCGTGGGGACAAACGCCGGCGTCTGTGCCCATGGCGACCTTCACCCCTGCTTTGAGAGCCGCGCCGAGATGTTCGCGGGCGATCCCGGACCACAGCACTTTTTTCTCGTACAGGTAGGCCGGGACCTTCGCGGGGTCCGGGACGCGCAGGGCGGAGCTTAGGGTCGGGACCAGGAAAGCGTCCTGCTCCTGCAGGAGCGCGATAGCTTCAGCATCGATCTCATATCCGTGTTCGATGCTCGTAACCCCTCCACGCAGTGCTTCGAGGATGCCGGCGGCACCCTGGGCGTGTGCCGCGACAGGCTGGCCGCTGCGGCGGGCGGTCTCGTTCTTTATCAGCCGGATCTGGTGTTCAGGAACGCCAAGATCGTGGGGTGTGTCCGAAGGGCTGGATACGCCGCCTGTGGTGCAGATCTTGATGACGTCGGCCTCGGAGCGAATCAGCGTCCGAACGGCGCGTCGCATTTCGTCGTCAGAATCTACGGTCATCAAGGCCGTCAGTGACATGCTCCTTTCGCCGTTGGGCATGCACGTGTCGGCGTGTCCCCCGGTGGGGGAGAGCACAGCAACCGCCAAATGAAGTCGCGGGCCGAGGATGGCGCCGCCCGCTATTGCCCTGCGGTAGCCAGCGTCGAGACCGCCGAGGTCCCTGGCTGTGGTGATGCCGGCCATGAGGGTGTCGTGGATGATCCCTGCGGCGGCCAGGACGTGTTCGGACTCGAACCGTGCGGCGCGCTGTGCCGGGGGCGTTTCCAACGATAGCGACAGGTGGACGTGAGTATCGATGAACCCGGGCAGGAGCGTTTTTCCTTTGAGGTCCACGGTCGTTGCTTCAGGATGGTCATCGGGGCCGCGCCGTGGGCCGGCATAGAGGATGCGGTCACCGTCGATAATAACTTCTGCGTCATCGACAGGTGCTGCGCCGGTGCCGTCGATCAGTCTGGCTCCCGTGAGCCTCAGAACGGCCCCGGTGGGGGAGGGGGTCAGGGGAAGTCGTGCTTCGTGCATCACAGTACTGCCTTACGTCGCATCATTATGGTTGGTGTTCTTGGCGTCAGGGGCGCAGTCTTTTGTTTCGGTCAGCGGACCAGGATTCCCATGCCCGGCCCGGTTCCGGTGCCGGTGAAGAAGAATGCGCTGAGCACGAGTACCCAGAGGATCCAGAACACGATGGTGAAGGGGAGCATCCGGCCGATTATCGAACCAATGCCGGCGTCGGGCTCATATTTTCGGAGGAACGCGAGGATGATGACGAGGTAGGGGTTCAGGGGAGTGAGGGCCTGGGTGGCGGAGTCCCCGACGCGGAAGGCGGCCTGGATAAACCCGGCTTCATAGCCGATCAGGGCGAACATCGGAATGAATACTGCGGCGATGAGGGTCCACAGCGAGGAACCCGACGCGATGAGCAGGTTCAGCAACGAGACCACCACAATGAATGCGATCACGGCACCGAAGCCGGTGAAGTTGACGTCCTGCAGAGTGCGGGCGCCGTTGACAGCGACCCAGGAGGCCAGACCGCTCCAGGTAAACAGGGCCAGGAATTGAGCCATGACGAAAGCCACCACGATGAAGGAAACGGCGTCCTTGACGGACTGGCCCATCATCTCAACCACGGATTGGATCCCCGTGATCTTGCGCAATCGGGCCCCGTACACGATGGAGGGAACGATCAGGACGGTGAACACGAGGAAGATGACTGAACTCAGCAGGGGGGATTTCGGCAGGAACCCGCCTTGCTCGTTGCGCAGCGGTGAGCCTTCGGGCAGGGTCAGTGCCAGCACGCCGGCGACTACGAGCACCAGCGCCAGCCCGGCCCAGCGCAGGGCGCTGCGTTCGGGTGCGGTGACTGCTGCGGATGCCGCTGCATCACTGTCGTGCTCGGCTGCCTTGCCGGTACCGACGCCCATCCGGTTCAGGCGTGGCTCAAGGATCTTGTCAATGACAAGGCCGCCGGCCACTGTCAGAACGACCGATAGCACCACGTTCAGTGCCAGGTTGGACACCGCCGTCACGGGAAGGACCGCCCCGGCCACTGGTACGGCAGCAGCGTTCGAGATGCCGGCCAGCAAGGCGTCGGTCGACGTGACGAAAGGCGTGCAGCTGAACGCGGCAATGCCGATCGCGTAGGATCCCAGCAGCCCGGCGACCGGGTTGCGTCCTGCAGCTTTGAACACCAGCGCCGCGATCGGCGGAATTACCAGGATCGAGGCGTCAGACATGATGTGTGCGCACAGCGCCACGAGCGCAATCACGTACGGCAGGGCCCATCGCGGTGCCCGGCCCAGCGTCGATTTCACGAGAGTGAGCAGCAGGCCCGTGCGTTCTGCCACGCCGACGGCAAGCAGCAGGGTGACCACTACGCCGAGAGGGGGAAAGGAGATGAAGTTATCGACCGCTGTGGTCATCAGCCAGGCGATGCCCTCGCCGGTGAACAGTCCCTTGACGGGAGTCAACTTGCTGCTGCCGGGAACCTGCGTGTTGACGCCGAACCATGACACAACCGTAGAGACAATGCCGACCCCCAACAGCAAGTAGAGGAACAAGGCGAAAGGCTCAGGCAGCTTGTTGCCGGCGCGTTCTACACCGTCGATAATCCGGGCCCCAAGTCTGCGGCGCGGCTCCGTGGGAGTCTTCAGAGCCATCACAACGCTGACCCTGCATTCGGGAGGCAAAAGGCGACCTGGCCTGCCCGGCGTATCACTGCAACCTGCTTGTCCGCTTTTGCGACGGACTGGAATGATGAGGGGGATCCCATTGGTTCTCCGATGTGGCGTGGGTCATATGGACGAAGGCAAACTCTACGGTCCACGAGAACATGCGTCCCAAAATGCAGGAAAATAATCCCATGGAAGAAATAGTGCAGCATAGTTCTCCCTTGGCGGAACGGGACATTGAGTTAGTCAACGCCCTCCAAGTGGCACCGCGTGCGCCATGGGAAGACCTGGCTGAGGTCCTGAACGTTCACCCCACGACGCTTTCGCGACGATGGGCGCGGTTGACCGGTGCTGGACTCGCCCGTGTCTCGATCACACCGGGGCCAGAACTTTTGCGGGTCATGGACGTGGCGTTCGTCGAACTGACCTGCCAGAACAACCGCGTCCTGGACGTTGTCGAGAAACTCATTCCGGACCAGCGGCTCATGTCCATCCAGTTCATCGCCGGCCCGGCACATCTTTTGTTGACGATCGCTGCGGCAGAGCACAGCCTCTCCACTTTCCTGCTCACTACCATCGGCAGTCTTGACGGGGTGCTGCACTACTCGGTGCGTTCCGTCACCAGCCAGATCCTCGACGCCGGCCGGTGGCACTTCCACGCACTGCCGGCAGCAAAACTGCGCAGCCTGTCCCAACTCCATAAGCAAGCATTTAATGCCGGCGAAGGAGCCGCGGTAAAAATGGATACCGCCAACCAGGCTCTGATGCGTGAGCTCAGTGCTGATGGCCGCGCCAGTCTTCGCGAACTCGCTGCCGTCGCCGGCATATCCCCGGTGGCCGCCGCACGGCGCGTTACCCGCCTGGTCGGTGGAAAATACATCACCGTGCGCTGCGACGTCGCCCGACGAGGATCAGGACGCAGCTACAGCGCCATCCTGTGGGGCTCAATACCGCCTGACCGGGTCCCGACCCTGGGTGAAGGACTCCCCGACCGGGTACCGGCCCTGCGCCTAATGTCATCGGTCACCGGGGCCAACAACATCCACATGGTCGTCTGGCTAAACAACCCCATGGACCTACTCCACGTCGAGCGGCAGCTCCTCCAGTCCGTTGACGGCCTGGCGATCGAGGACCGCCGTATAGTGCTCCGCACCTTTAAATACAACGGCGTAAGACTCAACGACGACGGAACATTTGGCCAGATAGTCCCCATGGCCTACTAGCCATGAAAACGAGAATGCTGGCCCGCTCAGGACTTGCTTGGAACGAACACCCTGATGAACAAGCGGATGTCCGCCGGCGACCATTGGAGTTCGCACGCGAGCTCATCTCCGAACGCACCATCGCCGGCCTCGCGTCAGCCTGCGCTTGTGGCCGGAATGGGGAAGGCCCTACAAAATGACCGCGGCGAAACTCCGGCTCGCTTTGGCGTCCATGGGCAAGCCCGGAACCAAGTCAGCACCCTCTGCACCGAACTCGGGATCACCCGCCAGACCCTGACCGGCATGTATCCCCGACCGGGGAACCCCAGCCCGGGCTGCTGGAGGGAATCGCCGGTACCCTTCAGGTACCCCTCGACGCCACCTTCGAGCTCGTGTCGGCGATCGGAGACGAGATGCCTCTGCTGCAAAGTTTCCTCGAGCGTCAGCGAGAGAGGGATGCGATCTTCGACTACGAATCGGGAGGCGTATTCGTGATCTTCCGACGCCAGTATGCCGAAGGCGACATCGCCTTCTATACCGGTGTCCATGGAGGGTACATCGGGGCCATCAAGGGGCTGTCGAGCGTACCGGCGCACTTCGCCGCTGCCGTGGCTCTCGCTCGGATGGGGAGAAAAGACCGCTGTCTGGTCGACGCGCGGATCGCTTGGCCGAGACTTGCTTAGGACCACCTGTCGAGCCTGCTCCCGGGATGGGCGGAACGATTTACGCAGGGATTGAAGACCATCCCTTCCAGGAGAGGACAAGAGTCATTGAGACCGCAACCCTGTTTCTAGAGAGCGGATCCATCAAGGCTGCGGCGGAGTCCCTCTATTGCCATCGGAATACGGTGGTCAATCGGTTGGCGAGTCTTCGCGCAGCAACTGGACTGGATCTTCACGTACCGCGGGACGCGGCGCTGGCAACGGTCTTACTCGCGGACGTGGCACCAGAAGCTTAGCCACACGATCAGGCTCTTGGCAGCCACCATGCCCCGGGGCGCAGAGGAAATAACCGATCAGGCAAAGCTAGGACGGTCTCAGTGCTTTGCAACAGCTGTCCTAGTCCAATATCAGGTTCCACTTTCTGTTCCTCAGTACATTCATTGCCAGTCGCCTTTGCTCTGGCAAGTTCGCCCCCGCGTTCGCATCAGACGTTCACCGCAGCCCGCTGGCTGTTGTCCAGAAGCTATCCCTCGCTACGGAGCTTTTCTAGTCACAGAAGACGTACGGCGATCGGGTGCCAATTTCCACTGGCACGGTCAGAAATGCTACGAACAGTGCCTACCAGGGTGTCCTAACGCCGATAATGGAGATTCTGTAAAGCTGGCTGAGTAGGGGAGTGGTCTGCGCCAGCTTCAGCCTTCCTGATCCCTACTTTTTTCGTCGACCAGGAAGTCCTCGATGACCTGTCCGCAGGCGGTATCAATGATGATTGTGGAGTTGGCCGGCCAGGACTGGTCCGGCGTGGGGACATAGTCGACGTTCGAGATGCTAGTGCTGTTTTTCGCACGGTTGAAGGCATCCACGATTTGGCCAGTGCGGGTGTTGGGCCGGCCATGCATCAGATGCGTGGTCGGCCGGGGCGCTTCCCTTGGCCGGCGGGGCTGACACAACTGCGTCCAACCAGACGGAATACAACCCCTGGTTGTATTATCTGGTCGAACACCATACAGTTGGGAACAACATATCCCCCACGCCTCGGGCCTTCACAGGTACTGCGCAAATTGGGGGATCTTTCATTCCCCGGACAACTTAGGGGATTGACTATGCGTTATGACAAGCCTGCGTTGAATCTTGATCAGCAGCTTGAGCAGCTCAAATCCCGGGGTCTGCAGGTAAGCGATGAGGCCCGGGTCCTGCGATATCTGGCGCGGATCGGTTACTACCGCTTGTCACCCTACATGACGCCTTTTCAGCGGCCGGATACGGAGCACCTTTTCCGCGATGGGACGAAGTTCGACAGCGTTCTGGGACTCTATATTTTTGACCGCCGGCTGCGTTTGCTGCTGATGGACGCTCTCGAACGGTTCGAGGTTGCCCTCCGGGCGACCCTGTCCAACCATATGGCGCTGAAGACATCGGATGCGTTTTGGTATTTGGATAGGTCCGCCTTCGATCGCGGGTATGACCATGGGCGCCTTATCAGAGACCTGACTCAGGCCAGGGACGACGAAAAGGAACGACTGGAACGGGATCTGCAGCGTCTGCAGGAGCGTCCGCCGCGGAACCTTCAAAGGGCAATGGAGGACGCCAAAAAGCAGTCGTTCCTTCGGCACTACATTTCCACCTATGACGAACCTGTCCTGCCGCCATCGTGGATGATGATCGAGATGCTTGCGTTCGGTGACCTGATGTACCTTTACCGGAACCTGGCAGACCGAGAAGACCGGAAAGAAATCGCCCGGCACCTGGGCATTACGGACGAGCTGCTCAGTTCCTGGCTGGGGACCTTCCAATACACGCGGAACCTCTGCGCCCACCATAGCCGGGTGTGGAACAGGCAGTTCGGTGTGGCCCCGAAAATCCCGCGTTCTGAAGGAGTTTCCTGGCTGGAGGACCCGCAGGCGTTCCGAGGCTCAGGCTCTTATCGCCGATTCCGGGTCTTCCCGGTGATCGTGGCGCTCCAAACCGTTCTGGGCACCATCAGTCCCGGTTCCAATTGGGCCGCGCGGCTGAAGGACCTTCTTGGCGAATTCAACGCTGTCCCGTTGAACCCCATGGGATTCCCGGCGGACTGGCAAACTGATGGATTTTGGCAGCGATACCTTCACTAGGACGCACCGTCCAAGGCAGGTTTGTTGAATGTGGCGCTGCGGTCCTTGGCGTTCGGTAGGGCAGGATGGACGGATGGTCACGCGTGTAGAAGCCGAAACGTTCATTCGTTTCCAGTTGGATCAGCTCGGTGCGCAAAACCGGCACCACGACTTTGAGAACATCTGCTTTTGAATTGCTCAGAGACGGATCAGCAGCAACATCCTCCCCGCAACGGGGCCTGTAAGCAGCGGCGGGGACCAGGGGCGGGATGGAGAGACGTTCTTTTCCGCACTGCCCGAAGAGCTTCCCGGAGCCGGGGGATTTGTTGGCAGGGCCACCACAGAACCTCTCGTTCTTGCCTGTACGATTCAGCGCACTGGCCTAAGTGCGAAGGTCAAAGCCGATCTCGAAAAGATCACCTCCCGAGGACAGCCCGTCGCCAGGGTCGCCTACTTCATGGCACAGAACATGCCCGTGAACATCCGGCATGAGCTTCAGGAGTATGCTCGCCAACAGCATGGCGTCGATCTTGAGATCTTTGATTCAATGGCGATATCGACACTTCTGGCCGAGCAGGATCTGGTCTGGGTCGCCGAAAAGATGCTCGATTTGCCCTCAAACCTGGTGCCGGCGAATGATCCTGAGATTCCCCAGTGGTATCAGGACCTCTTGCGGAAGGTCAGGGAATCGGACGAGCCACCAACTACCCCGGGCGATTTTGCGGCCGTCCGGACCGGGCTCCGTCACGCAACACAGCACCCGGAGGCCCGGAACGACTTGGCAGAATGGCTCCAACACGCGCGCACTTTCCTAGATTCACGCCCGAAGGGCGCAGTCTCCGAAGACGTGCAGATGAAAGCGCGGTATGAAATCGTCGTCGCCACTCTCCGCGGGATGGAGACCCTAAGGAATGTCGAAGAGTACATCGATGAGTTCGTTGACTACGCGGCGGCGAGCTCGGCATCGAGTGACCTGAGCGACGCCAGCGCTCTCATCTCCTATTGGCAGGGGGCGTGGGCCGGGGGACTGGCCACAACTACTTCAGAACACCTTATGGCCCAACTGCAGCGGATCCTGGACCGCGTCGACGCGCTCCTGGCTGAAACTGACCGAAGAGTGTACCCAAACGCGACTGCGCACTTCCTTGCGGCTCGGGCGCATATCCTGTTCCATCCTGACGTCAACGGCATGGCGCGAAATCCGAATGCTTCGGTCAAGACAGGGGCAGAAATGAGCTTTGAAGAGATCCTCAGCGAGGCTGGATCAGCTGAGGAACTGCGCATCCGGCTGGAACCACTGATGAGCACGCTCAGTGACCTTGCCGGGCTCCTGCCGATCGCTCGTGCTTTCCCGGTGCAGACAATCTGCGACTTGTTCGAGGCGTTCAGTCCTGTGCTGGCAGCACACGCGGACTATGAGAGGGTCAGGAACACTTTGGACGAGGCGATCGGCTCCGTTGAGGGAGACAGTGCTGTCGCGGAGCGCTGCAGGAGCCGTGCGCTTTCCCTTATCAAATCCGGGAAACCCCTTCTGGCCCTCAGGGAGTTTCACAAGGCGAAAATTAACTGGTTCCACGGTGACACACTTCGCGGCTCTCTTCTGGCCATGCTCACTATCGCCGGCGTCTACGCGGACCTGAAGCTGCCACACGCGGCCAAGAAATATGCCCTGACTGCCTCGTCTATCGCAGTTTCTTCTCCAGATTCCGAAGACATGGATTTGGTCGGCACAAGCCTGATTCAGGCGTTCCATCATTGCTACACCGCGGGAGCTTGGGTGGACGCCACGGCCTTGAGTCAACTGGCAATACAAGCACATGGAATCTATGCAGAAGACGCGTTTGACCGTCAGCAACATGCGGAGCTGGTAGGTCTGGACTATCACCAAAGCATAATTTGCATGACGGCCAGGAAGTTCAGACCGGCGCTGGTGGAAACACTCACGGAGCTTCTGTCGCCAACGGACTACGACAAGATGATCTGGCAATTGGTTGATCAGCTGGAGCGTTCGTTTGCAGTCGACGAGGCGAGTTTCACGAGGACTTCCGCGGAACAGCTCGAGGGCCGCCCGTTCAGCGACACCGGCCCGGCGCGGTCATTGAACTTCTCAGCTCTTGGCACCCACTGGACCATCAACTGCCCGAACGACAGGGCAACGGTGCTCGCCGCCGAGAGGTTTGCCGCGGCCGCGCAGATTCTTCTGTGTGAACTCGCGACCGAGGACCCGGTCCTCCTGGACGAAAGCGTCTCGATCACGATCCAACTGGCGGGTCCTGAGTATAAGGAGCGAGTGGAGTTCGAACCCGACAACCACCAGCTAAAAGCCCTCGTGACTCTACTGCCCTACACAGACCAGGCAGATGCCGAAGCGCTGGAACATGAAATTCTAGGTGCTGTCGGGGTACTCCTCATGCGACTGAGCGCCCTGTCCCAGGAACAAATCCTGGACATGCTCGAGGGCGCGTTCGCCAGGGGTTTCCTCAACCAGATCTCGTTCGGGCGGCCCTACGATGAGATAGCCGGGCTGCTCGATAGGGGCCACTATCTCAGGGCATCCAAGGCGGGTCACCAGGTCATCGGCCCCGAAGACCACGTGTCGCCGGCAAGCAGCGCCTTAGAGCAGCCAGCCTCCTACGGACCTGGTTTTTCGGAGACCACATGGCGGGAAATGATTGAAGAACGCTATGAGCTTTCGACTCTGGTGGGTTTCACGGTGGCGCGGATCCTGCGAAACGACACGTGCCGTAGGATTCTGGCAGAACTTCGAAACGAGGGATGGCTGGACTGGCACCTGCTGCTGGCAATTTTCAACGTGGCTACCAACTACCGCATTTGGCGTGAACTCGGCCCGGACAGCTCATCACCGGAAGCGCTCCGACGGGTCACTCCAGACTTCATTCACCGGTGTGAAACTCCGGAAACTCCAAATATTCCCCTTCACCACTTCTCAAAAGACGGACTCCGGGACGCATTTGATCTAGCGACCCTTACCGTCGCCAAACGTTTAGGGCTTCACATAGATCGTGACACCCCAAACATCAACGGAGTCCGCCGGTTGCTGGACCGCCGATACGGCTTTATGCAAGACGTCCCTCACTCCGATCTCTTGGCCGCCCAGTAACCGTAAAGCCCCGGGACGGTTACCAATGCAAACTGCCCGCGCGTGGCTTGGGAAAACGACCGTTCCTCCAGATGCTCCGGCTCACCTAACTTGAGGCAGATGATGGCGAAATGGCGCGGTTGCCTCAACCTGGACGAGGCAAATGCCGGGTTGTTTCTCACTGTAGTTGAGGCAAATCGGAGAACTCCGGCATCAGCTAATGGTCCAGGAACCCTGCAATCACGCGGGATCCGGCCCCATGCCTTAACTGTAATGAGACAACCACGGCTAATGCATCAGCTGTAGTGAGATGCCTCACGTTAGATGAGACAGGACACCAGAGGACGGATGTTTCGCAGCTACTTCGACTCCCGTCATTCAAACGCCGATAACGAGCTTTCGTCAATCTGGGGGAGTGGTCCGACTCGCCATTCTCCACCTGAGGCGAGGCTGAGCGGTCGTAGAAGTCGTGGGCGGCTTGTTTCGTGATCCCCGGTGCTGCCTCGCCAACCCCGGCCCACGGCGCGTCCGGGCTCACGGGCGGATTTGACCGCTGCTGAATGCGGGGCAAGGTGAGCGCCTCGTTGCGAACTACCTGAGGGAGTCTAAGGAGCCTATCTACGGAGCTCACCAAGGCTCTGGACGATCTGGCCAAGCATCTTGTGCAAGCTTGCTTCTCCTGGCGATAGTTTTGAACTCGGGTTTGGCCCGGTTGATGCCACAGGCGTCAACCCGATCGTGTCGGTGCTGACAACATAAGTGTCCTGGTAACGCGGGTTGGAGGGGTCTGGGCTGCTGTAGCGCATGGTCAAGCTGGCAGTCTTCGGCATGCCATCAACTTCTGGCCCCCCGTCCGTCCTCACGCTTCCCGGCGTCGGCTCAATGCGCCAAAAGCTTCTGATACTCACGCCGGGAGGAAGTGTTTGGGCGGCTTGGAACATCTCGCGAAGCTTCCTGACAATAAGGTCATCAACTCCAGGCCAATCCTCCGTATCGACGGTCAAATCCGTAGCAGCGGAGCGCCCTGAATTCCTCAGTATGAGATCCCAGGAACCGCCCCCGCCAATGCCTGGAACAATGTGGGCAAACACGTATGGGCGGGTCTGTTCGATGCTGTCCAGTTTGATCTGAAGCTGGGCATCTCTAGAATGGTCCAGTGATGCTTTGGCAGTGCGCCATGCGGCATAGGCGCCCAGGAGCAAGCCCAGCGTCAAAAGGGCGGTAAGGATTGAGCCGGCCGCTGCCCACCAAGCAGCGTGCGCAGCGGATTCGGCAATCTCGGCTGACCGCTTGGCCAGTTCGTCGGGAGTCATGGATTCAATCCTGCCCTACACCTCCGGGCCGGCTTCGCGGGCTGTAGGCTGGGCTCTGGCCACCGCGCCAAGGAGCTCGGGACATCACAGGGGGAAACACATGCGTGCATGGTCAGAAAGCCGGACTCGTGTTGATTGCCTGATCGATCAGCAAGAGATCGCAGAGATATCCAAGTTTGCGGCAAAGTTTGGCTACCACTTCACAATGGCGCCTTCCACAGAAAACAGCATGTATGAATCGGTTATGACTCGCACCGGTGAGACGTTTTTGCGAGACGACCTCGCGCACTTGGTGTACCTGGTAGCTATGACCGACAACGAGAGCGTTGATAATGTGCTGGCCGGCGTGCGCAAGAAGCTTTCCGAGCACCACCACGTTGAGTTGGATACTCCGCCCAGTGACCAAGCAGGGCTGGGCGAGCTACACCCGGACGGGCACAAGTAGAGCCCCCATGTGATCACGGTGAGCACCGTCCTAGGGATACCGAGTGAGACGACCGGGTCTCGGCTCCCTCCGGTCCCTGAGATTCCGGGATAAGGGGCACAAAGAGGGTAGCCGATGCCAACGATTACCGCCGGCGGCGGGGAGCGGTTTCACTCCGGCTTGGCGTGGCGCAGGTATTGGTAGACGGTCTCCCTGCTGATCCCGTAGTCACGGGCCAGGAGGGCTTTCGGAACACCGGTGCCGGCGAGGTGGACCATCTCGGCGGCCCGTTCCGGCGTCAGGGTCTTCTTCCGCCCCTTGTAAGCGCCGCGTTGCTTGGCCAGGGCAATGCCTTCCCTTTGGCGTTCCCTGATGAGAGAGCGTTCAAATTCTGCGAAGGCACCCATCACAGACAACATGAGGTTGGCCATGGGGGAGTCCTCCCCGGTGAAGGTCAGGCTCTCTTTGACGAACTCCACCCGAACGCCTTTGTGTGTCAGGCCCTGAACCAAGGCACGCAGGTCGTCGAGGTTGCGGGCGAGCCGGTCCATGCTGTGCACGACCACGGTATCTCCGTCGCGGGCGAACCGCAGCAATTCGGCCAACTGCGGCCTGGCCGTGTCCCGCCCCGAGGCCTTGTCCGTGAAGACCCGGTCCAGGACCTGCCCTTCGAGCTGGCGTTTCTCGTTTTGGTCCAGCGTGCTCACACGCACGTACCCGATCCGCTGCCCAACCACTGGCGCCTCCAACCCTCGACCTGTCAATCTGAGTTTTAGGCTCTTATCGGACAACAGTCAAGACGTGATACGCCTGGCAGGTAGGCCGTGCCGGAGCCGGCACGGCGCATGATTGGGTCCGGAGCGCGGCCGTGTCCGGAATGGTACTGGTGCCGGAGATGATGGTCGGGGAGGGATCAAGCTAAACTTGAAATAGTTCTCACCGCAACCATCAGCATGCTTACTTTACGTAACGTCCGTTATCGGCCTTCGGCCGCGCGAGAATTCGGACCAAGTGGCCAACCCGAACTCAGCGAGTCATCATGAACAGCCCGGTCCAGACCCAAAACCTCTGGGTCTCTGACGGCCGGCTCGAATCCCGGAACGTGTATTCCGCCTGTGAGGATCCACCAATAGGGGTCGGCGGTTCCGAGCCGCGTCTTGAGTACGGGGTCTTGTCTGTCGGCGCGCAGTGCCGGGCTGATCCGAGGCTCTCTGTGCAGCCGCTTCACGGTGATCATGGCTGTTCTGCCCGCTTGCCGTTGACCAGCTGCGGTACCGCGAGCGGGTTGTTTTCGCGGAGCGCCTCCGGGAGGAGATGCTGCGGAAAGCCTTGGTAGGCGACGGGTCGCAGGAATCGCTCGATGGCTGCTGTTCCCACGGAAGTGCTTCCGATGGCAGTGGTAGCGGGGTAGGGGCCGCCATGGTGTTGGGCGTAGGTTACGGAGACCCCTGTCGGCCATTGGTTCCAGACCACCCGTCCGGCCTTGCGGGCGAGCACCTCTACGAGTGCGGCCACTTCGCAGGAATCGGTGGCGTGGACGGTGGCTGTCAGTTGTCCCTCAAAAGTTTCTGCCAGCGCTGGAAGCAGAGATTCGTCGTCGTACGTCACCACTACGGCCGTTGGACCGAAACATTCGGTCTGGAGGGCATGCGGTTCGGCGAGTATGTCCTCTGCGGTGGTCAGAAGCAGTGTGGGGGCCGGAGGATCGGACAGCGCTCCCGGTCCCTGTGCCAGGACCTTAAGACGCGGGTTGGACGTTAGGTTCTGCAGGACCTCGGCGTAGCCGGACTGGATGCGGGTGTTGAGCAACGGTGCGGCCTGGGGAAGGACGGCGCTGCGCAGGGATTCGACCAGGGCCGATGCCGCAGGCACGAACAGGATGCCCGGCTTGGTACAGAACTGCCCTGCGCCTGCGGTGAACGAGCTGATGAACCCGTCGGCTATCTCGGTGCAGCGTTCCGCGGCTGCCGCAGGGGTCACGAAGGCAGGGTTGGTGCTGCCCAGTTCACCGAAGAACGGGATCGGCTCGGGCCGGCTATTGGCGATGTCGAAGAGGGCGCGGCCGCCGGGGATGGAACCGGTGAAAGCGCCGGCCTTCACCCTGGGGTCCTGCAGCGCGGCGGCTCCTGCGGCCGTGCCGGAGATCAGTGCGAAGGTTCCGCGCGGTGCTCCTGCCTGGTGGAGTGCGGTGGTGACAACGTCGGCCGTGGCTACAGACAGTCGTGGGTGACCGGAGTGTGCTTTGAGAAGCACGGGGTTGCCTGCGGCAAGCGCCGAGGCGGTGTCTCCTCCGGCTACGGAGAACGCGAAAGGAAAGTTGCTGGCAGCAAAGACCACTACGGGGCCGACGGGGACCCGCAATCGGCGGAGGTCCGGCCGTGGCGCGCCCATCGGCCAGTCGGGGTCGGCATGGTCGATGCGGGCGTCGAGGTAGCCGCCATCCCGAAGTACTTCTCCGAAGAGGCGCAGTTGAAAGGTGGTGCGCTTGAGCTCGCCGCGCAGCCTTGCCTCGGCCAGGTGTGTCTCCTGTTGGGCCAAGGGAATGAGCTGGTCGGCGGCAGCGTCCAAGGCGTCAGCCACCACGCCGAGCAGTTCGGCGCGGTCGGTGGGCCGGAGGGCAGCCAGCGGGACCGCGGCGGTGTGGGCCGAGGCCAGCAGTTGTTCCAGCCCGGCCTCTGTAGTCGGTTCGGCTGCGGTGGTTTGAGCGATCGCGGTCATGCACGGTCTCCCTTCAGGAGAGTGTTGGGGTCGGAAAGATCGGGCTGTGTTTCCATGGCAGCCAGTTCGCCAATGGCGACTGGTGCGGCCAACGGCCGCTTTGCTGAGGCGGCCAGGTTTTCGGCAGTTGGCGCAGTCCCGGTGCCGGCGCCCAGGCAGGAGGCCGCAAATCCGCAGACCCGGCCTTGGCACCAGCCCATTCCCGTGCGGGTGACGGACTTGAGTGACCGGGCGTCGCCGGCTCCCAGGCTCGCGCGGGCGGCCGTTATTTCGCTGGCTGTGACTTCCTCGCAGCGGCACACGATCGTCTCTGGAGTCAGCCAGTCCTGCCAGGCTGCAGGCACGGGGTGCGCCCTGTGCATAGCGTCGGCGAAAATACGATGCCGTGCGACGTCCTGTGAGGGAGCGGCCGCCGCAGGGCCCGGGCCTGCGGCGGCGAAAGCGCCAGCGGTGAGGCCTTCGAGCACGGCCAGCGAGGCCCCACCAACGCCGGTCACCTCGCCTGCGAGGAAAAGGCCGGGAACGCTGGATTCCTGCCGCTCAGTAACGACGCCTACCAAGGAACCGTCGGTGTCCAGACGGGTTTCAGCCCCAAGGGACAAGGGCAACTCCAATTGCGGTGTAAAGCCCCACCCGAAGCCGACCACGTCGACGTCGCTATAGGTTCGTTCAGTGCCCGGCCGGATCCGCCCTTGGGCATCGACCTTGGAAGTGCTGACACCGGTAACCCGGCTGCTGCGCGGGGATCCTGCATCAGGGGGTTCAGCGCCAAGCACTTCTGTAACTATGGCGCGGGTGCGGTAGGGGATTCGATGGCGGGCGAAGACGGCGGCGTATTCGGCGCCTTCGAGGGCTTTCTCCGGCACGCCTGCAGCGGCGCGCAGGTGCGGAAGCCAGGCGGTGGGTGAGGATGATTCCAAGACGGCCTGCACTTTGCCGCCGGCTTCGGCGATTCCTGCCGCGACCGGCAGTAGGAAGGGGCCTGTTCCGGCAATGATGAAGCTCCGGCCCGGCAGGACTCCATGCCCCTTGATCAAGGCCTGAATTCCGCCGGCGGTCATGACCCCCGGTAGATCCCAGCCCGCAACCGGCAATTGGCGGTCGTATCCTCCCGGGCATAAAACCAGCCGGCGGGCGGCAACAGTGCTGCCGCCGTCGGCCTCTCCGTACCTGGACGTTGCCACCGTGGTGGGCGTGGTGCGGAGGATGAACCCGGCGTCGACCGCTTCCGCCATCCAAACCTGGCGGCAGGGCAAATACGATATTTGGCCTTGGTGGCGGGCTGCGTCGAAGCGGCTGCGGAGGTCAAGGTAGGTTCGCCAGCCGTGGTGGCCCTTGCCGTCCGGGCGGGGGGCCACAGATTCGGGGCGGTGCCGCCAAAACTGGCCGCCCGGCTGGGCTCCGGCGTCCACAACGACGACGAAGGCCCCGGCTTCAGCCGCGGCAACAGCCGCAGCCAGCCCGGCCGGTCCCGCTCACACAACAGCGACGTCCGCGCGCATCGTTGCAGCGTCTGCCGGGATCATTGCCGACCCCCTTCGGGACCCGAGGCGGGACTCTGGGCCGGGGCGCAGGTCCCCTCAATCTTCATGCCCTCCTGCACCTCCACAAGACAGGCGCGCTGGTTCGCTTCTCCGTCAACTGTTACCAGACAGTCGAAGCAGACGCCGATTCCGCAGAACAGTCCGCGGGGACGTTGCTCTTTACGGGTATATCGCCAGGCAGTGATGCCGTTGCAGGCCAGGGCAGCGCCGATGCTCTGGCCTGAGATGGCCGGCATCATGCGGCCGTCGAAGCTTACGGTGACGGTATGCGGACCGGCTGACGGCGTTCCTTCCGATGGACGGGCGCTCAAGCTGTGGCCTCCTGCCGGGTATGTGCGGTGGTGTCAGGGTTCTCGCCGAAGCGGGCGGGCGCGAAGGGGGACAGGTCCATGTCCGGTGTCTGGCCGGAGAGGGCCTGGGCCAGGAGCTTGCCAGTCCCGGCCGAGAGCCCGATGCCGGCACCCTCGTGGCCAGCTGCATGCCACAGTCCGGGCGCACGCTCGTCGTGACCGATAACCGGAAGATGGTCGGGGCAGTATGGGCGGAAACCGTGGTAATGGCGAATGGCCTTAATGTGCTCAAGGAACGGGAACAGTGTGACCGCGTTGCCCGCCAGCAGTTTTAGGGCGGCTGTGCTCACGGTGCGGTCGAACCCTACGCGTTCGCGGGTGGAGCCGATGAGGATGGTGCCGCTAGGTGTACCTTCGACTACCGGAGAGGCTTGGAGCCCGGCGTCGGAACTGCCCACGTTGTCAATGTATTCGGCTGCATAGACTTTGTGATGGACCATGGGCGGGAGCGGTTCGGTGACAAGGACGAAGCCCCTGCGGGGCAGGACCGGTACGTTGACGCGGGCCAAGGCCGCCAGTTCGCCGGCCCACGTACCTGTGCAGTTCACCACAGCCCCGGCGGAAAATTCTCCGCGGGGTGTCCGTACCCCGACGATCCGGTCTCCGCTTCGGAGGAAACCGCTGACCGGTGTGTCGGCGATAAACCGGGCTCCTGCTTCCGTCGCCAGCCGAACGAGATGCGCAGCGACCAGCATCGGTTGGACCTGGCAGTCTTCGGGGTAGCTCGCGCCGCCCAGGGCCTCGGGAGTGATATGCGGTTCGGCGGAGCGCAGGGCATCCGGGTCCAGCTCTTCGACGGAGACGCCATATGAAGCCTGGGCCGCCATAACTCGGTTGAGGGAGGCCAGGCTGCTGTCCCGGGAAGCGACGATGATGCCTCCCTTCGATTCGAACTCCCAGAGCCGCTTATGCTCGGCGAGGTCGCCGTGCCACACACCGAGGGAGTAGCGGGTCAGTTCGAGCTCGGGGCCCAGTTCCTTGTCTGAAACGAGGATGTTACCTTCGCAGGCCGATGAGGTGCCGCTGGCCGGCAGGCCCTTATCCACCACAGTGACACTGAGCCCCTGCTGCGTTGCGAAGTATGCAGTTGCTGCGCCTATCACGCCGGCGCCGATGACGAGAACGTCGCTGGATGGGTTCATGTCCGTGGCTCCTGGGGCGGCACTTCTTGTTGACCGGTGGCCCACAGGCCGCGGGCGTGACCGATATGGCGGCGCATGAGTTCCCTTGCTGCGGGCCCGTTGCCGGCTTCGATGAGGTCGAGCAGTTCATGGTGTTCGTGGGCCGAGTCGGCCAGGCGGTGACTTTCACTAAGGGCTTTGAGTCCGTACAACCGGGTGCGGATCCTCAGGGACGTGGCCAACTCCACCAGTTGGCGGTTCCCGGCGTAGCGCAGGAGGTCGGCATGAAAATCGCGGTCGGCGGACAAATACGCGGTGAGGTCGCCTTCGCGCGCGGCTGCCACGATACTGTCTGCCATGGACCGCAGGGTTTCCATGCCTTTTGGCGGCACCGTCCCGGCCACGTCGCCAACAACGGGAGGCTCCAGGAGCAGCCGGATTTGAGTGAGTTCGTCCAGTTCGCTGTCGCTCATGGTGGTGACGCGGAAGCCTTTGTTCTTCAGGGTTTCCACCAGCCCTTCCCGGGCCAGGTCCATCATGGCCTCCCTGACTGGCGTAGCCGAGACACCAAATGCCGCGGCAAGTGCCGGCGCGGAATACAAGGTGCCTTCCTTGAGGGTGCCGGCGATGATCGCTGCCCGCAGGGACTCGGTGACCGATTCCCGGAGGCTATGCTGACGCCCGAGCGGGGCGATGGGAAGCCTGTTGTCGTTTGGCACGGTAAGGACTCCTTGCGCGTGTTTCATGAGCGGTTGCCTCCTTCATACACCACGGCAGCAGTCACCAGGTCCTCCCATGCCATACCAACCCCTGCGTACAGGCACGGCTTGTCTGGGGACCGGCTGAACTCACCCTTAACCAGGTCACGGAGGTTGGCCGGGCGGATGGATTCCCAATCCTCCTTACTGCGGGCGGGGATGAGGTCTCCGGCCTCGCGCATAGCGGAGGCGCGACCCTCAACGACGACGTCGCTCCGCAGAACCAGTTGGAAGTCGACTTCACGTGCATCCAGGCCGTGCTGGCCCACCGCGGCCACCACCGCACCAGGGGCCACTAAAGCGCCGTCGAACAGCGGTGTGGAAGAGGACGTCGCGCAAATTACCACTTCAGCTTCGGGGACATCGGCGTCGCTGCCAGCACGAACTTCGATGCCCTCCGAGGCCAGTTGCCCGATCAGCGCTGCCACCCGGTCAGTGCGGCGGCCCACACAAGCCAGGCCGGCTTCCGGGAGCACAGCGTGCGCCGCCCGGAGATGGTTGAGGGCCTGAATTCCTGTTCCGAACACGAGGACCTGTCCGGCCGCCGTGGTGCGGCCGGGCGCGGACGCCAGGATGTCTTTGACAGCCAGCAGGGTAATGGCCGGCGTTCGGATGGCTGTCAGCTCGTTCCCGTCCATCGTGGCGAGCGGCGCCAGGGTGTCAGAGTCGAAAAGAATGTACACGCCCTGAATTTTTTCGAGGCCTCTTGCCGGGTTGCCAGGGGCCACGGTGAGCGCCTTGACTCCGCTGTAGCGACGCCCGGATGAGGGCATCAGCAGGAACTCGCCGCCAGGTGCCGGGCTGAACAAACGGGGGCTGTCCTCCTCGGGGTCCACGCCGTCGAGGAGGGCGTGCTCGAGGGCCGCGATTGCCGTCATCCAGGGCGCGGCCGACCGGACGGCTGCCGCATCAAAGTAGGGAAGGTTCACAGCAGGAATCCTGTGGGGAATGGATCTGTCGGATCCAGGTAGTACTGTGCTGTCCCGGTCAGCCAGGCTCTGCCGGTTACCGTGGGGATGACGGCGGGGCGGCCGGCCACCTCCGTTTCCTCGACCAGGCGGCCGATGAAACGGGAACCGATAAAGGACTCATTGATAAAGTCCGCCCCCAGGGCCAGCTGGCCCCGCGCGTTCAGTTGTGCCATTCGGGCGCTTGTCCCTGTGCCGCAGGGGGAACGGTCAAACCATCCAGGGTGGATGGCCATCGCGTGCCGGGAGTGCTCCGCCGTAGATCCGGGTGCCTGGAGATAAACGTGGTGGCAGCCGCGGATATCATCACGTTCGGGGTGCACCGGTTCATCGGTGGCGTTGATGGCGTCCATGATCGCCAGGCCTGCCTTGAGCAGGTCATCCTTGCGTTCCCGGTCGAAGGGTAGGTTCAGGCTGTCCAGCTCCACGATCGCATAAAAGTTCCCGCCGAAGGCGAGGTCGTAGGAGACAGGACCAATCCCGGGAACTTCCACCTTCGCGTCAAGGCGATCCACGAAGGAGGGGACGTTTCGGATGGTCACCGATTCGGCATGGCCGTCCTTCACGGCGACCTCGGTGACGACGAGGCCGGCAGGGGTGTCAAGCCTGACGACGGTTATGGGCTCCACGACCTCGACCATGCCCGTTTCCACCAGAACCGTGGCGACTCCGATCGTGCCATGGCCGCACATCGGCAGCAGCCCCGACACCTCAATGAAAAGCACACCGAAGTCCGCATCCGGGCGCGTTGGAGGTTGCAGGATCGCCCCGCTCATCGACGCGTGGCCCCGTGGTTCCGTCATGAGCAGGGTGCGGATCCAGTCGCTGTTCTCCATGAACCACAGACGGCGCTCGGCCATGGTGGCTCCTGGGATCGTCCCGATGCCCCCGGTGATCACTCGCGTCGGCATGCCTTCGGTGTGTGAGTCAACGGCGTGGAAGATACGGCTGGTTCTCATGTGGTGCTCCTCATTGGTCAATTGAGATCCGTTGGTGGTCGGGCTTGTTGCTGTGCTTGATGGAACAAGCCCGACCATCAGTCAGTGGCTACTTGTAGCCCTTGGCGAGGGCTGCCCGGGTGTCGCGAACGACGGCGTCGCGCACCTGTGCGGAGAGCGGGCCGCGTGGGGGGCGGCAAGCGCCGCCCGGGAGGCCGACCACGTCCATGGAGAGCTTGATGGACTGGACGAATTCGGTCTTGCTGTCCCAGCGCAGCAGAGAGTGCAGATCGCGGTAGATTTCCCGTGCGCGCTCGAGGTCCGCCACGTTGCCGGAGGTGGAGAGGCGATAGAGTTCCAGCGTGGACTCCGGGATGGCGTTGGGGTAACCGGCTACCCAGCCCACGGCACCTGCCAGTCCCATCTCAACGACTGTGTCGTCCGTTCCGATGAGCAGGTCCATGTCCGGGGCGAGTTCCTTGATCTCGTAGGCACGGCGGACGTCGCCGGTGAATTCCTTGACGCCGACGATCAGGCCTTCGCCGTGCAGGCGGGCGATGAGCTGCGGGGTCAGGTCCACCTTGGTATCGATGGGGTTGTTGTAGGCCACGATCGGCAGGCCGACGGCCGCCGCCCGGCGGTAGTGATCAACCACTTCGTCCTCCGTGGCCCGGTAGGAGTTCGGCGGGAGGAGCATCAAAGATGAAGCACCGGCTTCCGCGGCCTGCTCGGCCCATTTGACGGTCTGGAGTCCGCCGTAGGCGCCGACGCCGGCCATGACGGTGAAGCCTTCTGGTGCTGCTTCGATTGCGGTGGAAACAACGCGTGCGCGTTCCTCTTCACTGAGCGTCTGGTACTCCCCGAGGGAGCCGTTCGGCGCTACGCCGTCGCATCCGGCGCCCGCCAGGAAACGCACGTGCTCAGCATAAGCGTCGTAGTCAACGCTGAAGTCGTCCTTGAACGGCAATGCCGTTGCGACATGGACACCGTGCCAGGGCTTGCGGGTTTCAGTCATTTTGGGTCCTTTCGGTCGGCACTTGGTGCCGTCGTCGATGCCGTGAGATCCCTCACAGCTATTCTACCATGTGACATTGCACAGGTGTTTGGGAGGTGCCGGGCCTGGGCCCGGCACCAAGTTTTGGCTGAATTTTTAGCTGGCCGGAACGACGTACTGCTTGTCTGCCACTTTTCCCAGGCCTTCGGAGAGGCCGGCGTCCTTGAGGAGTTTGGCGATGGTGCCATCCTGGCGTTGGGAGGTGATGCCGGCATCCAGAGCTTCCTTCAGGCTTGTGTTGCCCTTGGTGATGGGAAAGGCGGCTTCCGGGGCATGCGTGATTGCCCCGACACGGGGATCGGGCTTGTCGTTTGAAAGGGCCACTGTGATTCCTGACGCGTCCTTGAACTGCAGGACCTGTACGCCGTAAGCGTCGACGTCGGCGTCCAGGCGGCCAGCGTCAAAGTCGGCCTTGAGTTCAACGCTTGACGGGTAGGTGACAAGCTTGTCGCCCAGGATCTTCTTCAGGTCTTCCACCCACAGATAGCCGTCGATGGTGCCCACCTTGTTCATCTTCTCCAGTTCGGCAACTGTGGTGGCGCCCGTCTTTGAGGCGATGCCCATGCCGTCAAGGTAGGTGGAGGCGGAGAAGTCAACGGCCTTCAGGCGCTTTTCGGTGGCATCGATTGTGCCGACCGCGAGGTCGATGTTGCCGCCGGAGATGGATTGGACGGCGTCGGCATAGGTGGCCTGCTGGAAGGCAGGCTGCAGGCATTCATCTTTGGCAATCTTGTTGATGATTGCGAGGTCGATGCCGTTGGGTGTGCCGCTGTTGTAGCTGCTGAAGGGTGGGATGTCGATGACGCCGATGGTGAGTTTGCCCTGGGCGACTGTTTTGATGCCCTGGTGCTTTGGGGTGCAGTCTGAGGCGGTGCTAGCGCCTGAGGTTCCGCCGCATGCACTTAGGGAGATGCCCAGGGCCAGTGCCGTGGCCGTCATGACGGCGGGGGTTTTGAAACGCTTGGTGCTCATGGTTCCTCCTGATGGTTGGGGGTGATGCGAAATTGGTGTGGTGCGGTTGGAGTGGTCAGACGTGGCGGGCCATGCGTTTTTCGAAGTAGACCGTGACCCATGTGGCCGGCATCGATATGACGGCGTAGCAGATGCCCGCGAGGGTGAATATCTGCAGGTAGTTAAAGTCCTGGCTGCCGATGTTGTAGGCGGACTTCATGAGTTCGGGGACCGCTATTGCATAGGCCAGGGACGTGCCCTGGAACACTTGGATGGCTACGCCCATGAGTCCCGGCACTGCAGAGCGCATGCCTTGGGGCATGATGACCCGCCAGAAGGTGTGGGTTCGGGACAGGCCGAGGGCGTTGGCGGCTTCTGATTGTCCGCGGTCCACGGACTGCAGGCCCGCCCGCATGATCTCGGAGGAGTATGCTGCGGCATTCCAGGTCAGGGCCAGACAGGCGGCGGTGATGCTTTCGAAAGCGATGCCGAACTTCGGCAGGCCGTAGTAGAAGAGGTACAGGATCACCAGGGCCGGGGCACCGCGGCCGATTTCGACTATGGCCAGCCCAAAGGTACGAAGGGCGAGGTTTTTCGTGCTCACCAGGACACTGAGAACGAGCCCCAGCGGGTAGCCAGCGGCTATCGCGACCCCTGCGATCAGGAGGCTAACACCCAGGCCGGACACCATTTGAGGCAGGTAGGCCGCCCATTCTGCAAACCAGCTCATGCGTAGACCGCCTTCCTCATCCGGGCATCAAGGCTGCGGGACAGATACGCGACCGGCAAACTCAGCACGATGTAGAGGATGCCGACCAGAATGTAAGGCAAGATGCCTTCCGTGGTGGGGTGCTGCCGCGCAAATGCTTGGGACTGGAACACCATTTCAGTCACGATGATGGTGGAGGCGATGGAGGAGTCCTTAAGCAGGCCGGTCAAGTAGGTCGCAATGGAAGGGGACACTATCCGGAAGGCCTGGGGGACCGTCACGTGAAGGAATGTCGTTCCCTGGTCCAAGCCAAGGGCTCCGGCAGCCTCTCCCTGTCCGCGCGGGACGGCTTGGAGCCCGCCGCGGTATATTTCGGCAAGGTAGGCGATGGAGACAATCCCCAGCCCTACGATTGCGGCGCTTACAGGGTTGAACTTGAAGGTTCCAATTTGGATGCCGAACTTGAGCAGGAACAGCCACACAATGATCGGGACGCCCCGGACCAGGTCCACGAAGATCCGGCACGCCAGTCGGATGATCATGTTCGGCGAGGACAGGCCCACTGCGAGAGGGACAGCTCCTATGATGCCGATCATGAATGCTGACAGGGTCAGCATGAGTGTCATCGGCAGCCCCTGGAGGACTGCGGAAAAAGCGTCCACCGTCAGCGCTCCAGGACTGCGCGCAGGAAGCGCCGGGTGCGGGCCTCCTGCGGGTCGCTCATGATGGCGCGTGGGTCACCTTGTTCGATGATCTTGCAGTCGGCCATAACAACCAACGTGTCTGAAACGTCACGGGCGAACTGCATTTCGTGAGTCACTACGATCATTGTCATTCCGTCCTTGGCCAGCTCACGCATGACAGCCAGGACTTCCAGGCCCACCTCAGGGTCAAGGGCTGACGTCGGCTCATCGAAAAGCATGATCGAGGGGTCGAGGGCCAGAGCGCGGGCGATGGCAATGCGTTGTTGCTGTCCGCCTGAACACCGGCCCGGATGCTGTCCCGCCTTCTCCTTGAGGCCGACGCGCTCAAGGAGCTGCATTGCGCGTTCGTCCGCTTCGCCCTTGCTGCGTCCCAGGACCTTCTGCTGGGGGAAGCTGATGTTCTTCAGGGCGGACATGTGCGGAAAGAGATTGAAGGACTGAAACACCATGCCCACCGTGCTGCGCAGGGCGGCGAGGTCCTTGTTGTTGACAACCCGGCCAGGCTCGATGGTGTGGCCCGCTACTTGGATTGTTCCGGCGTCCGGCCGCTCCAGCAGGTTGATGCATCGCAAAAAGGTGCTCTTTCCTGCACCGGAGGGCCCAATCAGGGCGGTCACAGTTCCGGGTTCCACGTGCAGGGAAACGTCATCGATCACAACGTTGTCACCGTAGCGCTTGGAAATATTGTCCAACTTGATGCCGGTACGGGGTGCGAGCTTTCCGTTCGCAATTTCTGAAAGGGTCATAGCGATCTTTCATCTCAGATAAGTGAGCAGCACCTGTGGCGTGCATCACGTCGTATGTGACATGGTACATAACACTGCGAGGGCTGGCAAGAGCGGGCAACTCACGGGGCGGAGCGTGACTGGGTAGAGGTAGACGCGCCTTTTATCTGAGTTCAGGATGACTCTGGAGAACCTGGTGGGATTGGATCGAACGCACACTGTCGGCGCCGTCCGTCCAGTGGGCGACTGACTGTCGCCCCCGCGGCGGCTCAACTTTGCGGAAACGCCAATTCGTCATGAAGGGGATTTCTCCCAGCTACTTTCACTCCCCCGGGTGCGAACGCCGGGAGGGAAACCATATGTCGCCCCGTTGGTTCCAGGCTGGAGTCACTTCCCAACGGGATTGCTCGTGAGGGCAAAGTCTGTGCTGTCAACGGCCGGATAGTGATCGACCCATAGGGCAAATTCCATTTCGTGCCTATTCACGACCCGCTCCGGCTCTTTGGTCGGCACGCCAGCCAGCCGTCCAGTTGGTCGGTTTCCGTTCCTGAGCAGCCCTCGGAAGACAGATCGGTCGGGGCGCGGCCAGCTGTAGTGCGTAGCCGTCTTGGTTGTGAAACCGTCGGCGGCCACCGGCGGGTCGTGGGCTCAAATGATGTCACCGTCTGCTGCCCAGGCGTCCACTGACTGGCCATCAGTCCGTTTGCTGGGGGAGTGCCGTTCCCCAGGAAAGCCTCAGGAGCGGACAAGCGTAGGTTCTTGAACTACGGCTCCGGTTAACGATCCCCCGGCTCCCGGAAAAGAAACGATCCCTAAATCCCCAGCTCTTTCCTCAGTGCTGCAACGTGCCCCCGGGGATCGACGTGGTACTCCGCAAGTTTCACCGTTCCGTCCGCGTTCAGGACGACAGTGGAACGGACAACGCCCTCGGTAACACGCCCGTCGATGAGCTTTTCACCCCAGACCCCGTAGGCGAGGGCGACCGCGTGATCCTCGTCGGACAGCAAGGGGAAGGTCAGGGAGTAATCGTCTGTGAAACCGGCCAGCGCCTCGGGTGCGTCGGGGGAGATGCCGATGACCTCGTAACCTTTGCCCTGCAGGGACGCCAGGCTGTCGCGGAAGTCGCAAGCCTCGGTGGTGCAGCCGGGCGTGGCCGCCTTGGGGTAAAAGTACACAATGACGCTCTTCCCGCGGTAATCGGCAAGGGCTGTTTCGCGGCCCTGGGCGTCCTTCAGCGTGAAGTCGGGGGCCTGGATTCCGGGCTGGAGTTTGGCGATCAGGGCGTGGGTCATGGCATTTCCTTTGGGAGATTGTGTGGGTGCAGGCAAAGAGTTTCCGGCGTCATATGCAGTATTCAGCCGGGCCGCGGACGGTGGCACGCGCGCCGGGTACAAACTGGTAGCCCCGGCCGCGGGCGGTGGTCACAGCGTGGCGGGCATTCCCCAGCTTCCGCCGGATCCTGCCCACGTACGTATCAATGGAACGGGGTGCGGCGCCAGGGGTTTCGAAGGTGTCCAGGAACTGCTGGAGCTCCACCCGCCCCACCACGCGTGACAGGTGCGTCACCAGGTACCTGAGAACCTGGAATTCAACACCCGTGAGGTGCACGGGTGTTCCGTCCAGGAGGACCTGATCGGCAGCGAGGTCAACAGTAACGTGGTTGACGGGGCGGGCCGACGGCGGCAGGCGGGTTCCATCGGCACCCGCGGCAGCTGCCGTGGCCGTTCCTTTCGCCAACTGAATTTCCGGCTGAATTTCCGCCGTGGAAGGAGGCTGAGAGGAGTCGGCTGCGGCTCCTTCCACGGCGGACGTGGCAGCTCCGGGGGCAGGCCATTGGACTTCCGCCTCCGGAGCAAGCGTGAGGGCACGTTCGAGCACGAGCCTGGCGGCGCGGACCAAGGCGGCTTCATCGACGTCGGATTCCGGTCCGCACGTGATCCAGACCGCCAGGCCTCGAACGGCAGCAGGCGGAAGCTGGCGGGCCGTCGAAGGACCGGCGCAGCGTCCGGAGTCATGCACCTGTGCTGCCATGGCTTGCCTCAGATGCCGCCGCGGCGGATGAGCCTGCCGGTGGGGGTCTGGCCGTCCACCACTGCGCCGCGCAGGAACGTCTTCCGGACCACGCCGGAGAGGGCCTGGCCGTCGTACGGGGTGATGGGGTTCTTGTGCTTGAGTTTGGAGACGTCCACCACGAAAGCATCGTCCGGCGCGAAGACGGCGAAGTCGGCGTCGTAGCCCAGCGCCAGCTGCCCCTTGTTGGTGAGGCGGGCCAGGGCGGCCGGCTTTTCCGCCATCCAGGACACCACCTGTTCCAGCGGGATACCGCGGTGCCGGGCCTCGGTCCAGATCAGCGACAGGCCCAGCTGCAGGGAGGAGACGCCGCCCCAGGCCACGGCAAAGTCACCGTTTTCCAGGTCCTTGAGGTCAAGGGTGCTGGGCGAGTGATCCGAAACGATGCAGTCGATGGTACCGTCCTGCAGGCCCTGCCACAGCAGTTCCCGGTTGGACGCCTCGCGGATGGGCGGGCAGCACTTATAGGCGGTGGCGCCGTCGGGGATTTCCTCGGCAGTCAGGGTCAGGTAGTGCGGGCACGTCTCCACGGTGAGCCTGACGCCGTCGCGTTTTGCGCTGGCAATCATGGGCAGCGCGTCCGACGACGAGAGGTGCAGGATGTGCGCACGCGCACCGGTCCAGCGGGCCCGTTCGATGACCTCCGCGATGGCCTTGTTCTCGGCGCCCCGGGGGCGGGACGCCAGGAAGGTGGAGTAGTGGTCTCCGCCCGGGTGGGGGGCGCGGTCGATGGCGTGTGAGTCCTCGGCGTGGACGATCATGAGCGAGTCGAAGGACTTCAGCTCGGCCATGTCCTCTTCCATTTCGTCCGCATCCAGGTGCGGGAACTCGTCCACGCCGGAGTGCAGGAGGAAACACTTGAAGCCGAAGACGCCCTCGTCGTGCAGGGGACGCAGATCCTCCTTGTTGCCGGGAATCGCCCCGCCCCAGAATCCGACGTCCACGAAGGCCTGGTCCTCGGCCACCTCGCGTTTGAGCTTGAGGTTCTCCACCGTGGTGGTGGGCGGGACGGAGTTCAGTGGCATGTCGATGATGGTGGTGACGCCGCCGGCCGCCGCGGCCCGGGTGGCGGAGGCAAAGCCCTCCCATTCGGTGCGGCCGGGCTCGTTGACGTGGACGTGCGTGTCCACGAGGCCCGGGAGCAGCGTTTCGTCGTCGGCCAGTTCGATCACCTCGGCACCGGCCAGGCCGTTGCCCAGCGGTTCGATGGCCACGATCTTGCCGCCGCGGACGCCCACTTCGCGTGGGGCGATGCCGGCGGTGGTCAGGATGCGCTGGCCCCGGATGACGAGGTCAAAGCGTTCTTCAGACACGGAGGTCCTCCTTGGTACTTGCGGTGGCGGGCCTGTTGGCCGCCAGCCCCGCACTGATCTGGGTGCCTAGCTGCTCCAGCAGCGGTCCTGCCTCTGCTATGCACCTGTTTACATCGGTTTCGAGTGCCGTCAAAGCGTAGACGGCCTCGAATCCGGCGGCCGCTACCTGGTCATGGTCCAGAGTGGTCCGGCCGCAGACGGCGATCACGGGAACGCCCTGGGCAGCAGCGGCCCGTGCAACGCCCATGGGCGTCTTGCCCAGCAGGCTTTGCTCGTCCAGGCTGCCTTCGCCCGTGATCACCAGATCCGCCCCGGCCAGACGTTCAGCCAGCCGGGTGAATTCCAGGACGACGTCGATACCCGGCCGCCGCGTCGCGGCCAGGACGGCGATGGCAGCGTAGCCCACCCCGCCGGCGGCCCCCGCGCCGGGAGCCTCCGCCGCCTTGACGGCGCGGAATCCGATCTCCCTGGCCAGGACTTCGACAAACCTGGCCAGGGCGGCGTCGAGCATGCCGACGTCTTGTTGTGCGGCGCCCTTCTGCGGGCCGAAAACCGCTGCGGCGCCTTGCGCGCCCAGCAGGGGATTATCGACGTCAGAAGCCAGCACAAAGCGTGTGTCCTTGAGTCTGGGCTCAAAGTCGGTGAAGTCAATGGTGTCGAGGCGGGCCAGGGCTGCCCCGCCGGCGGGCAGTTCATGGCCGTCCGCGTCCAGAAAGCGCGCTCCCAGCCCCTGGAGTACGCCGGCGCCGCCGTCGGTGTTGGCGCTGCCGCCCACGCCGAGGATGATTCGGTGGCAGCCTGCATCCAGTGCCGCCCGGATCAGCTGCCCCGTCCCCAGACTGGTGGCGGTCGCTGCGGACACCGGGTCGGGCTGCTCTCCGCGGATGACCTGGGGCAACACCGCGAGCCCTGAGGCGGCGGCCATCTCGATGACGGCCACCCTGTCCCGGACAGCATAATCCGCGTCAACCGGTTCACCCGTGGGTCCCGCAACTCGGGCGGTGCGGCGGGTGAAGCCGGAGCCGACGGCGGCATCGAGGGTTCCCTCGCCGCCGTCGGCTACCGGTACGCGGACAACGTCCAGGGTGCTGATGGGTGCCTTACCGGCCCCGCGCTGCAGTCCCTTTTCCAGGTGCCGGCAGACCTCCGGTGCAGACAGCGATCCCTTGAACTTGTCCGGGGCAATCACGATGCGCATGGTTAGCCCTGCATCGCCAGGATGGCGGTGGGAGCGTCAGCGGCGGTCTCTGCCAGTTCCTCGAACTCGTTCACGGCGTTGATTTCCACACCCATGGAGATGTTGGTGATCTTTTCCAGGATCACCTCAACCACCACGGGAACCTTGAACTCGCCCATGAGGGCCTTGGCCTTGTCAAAGGCCGCGGCGAGGTCGTTGGGGTCCTGCACCCGGATGGCCTTGCACCCGAGGCCCTCAGCGACCTTGAGGTGGTCAACGCCGTAGCCCCTTACGTTCTCGGACAGGTCCGCGCTGTTGATGTTGTCGAACGCCAGCGACACGTTCTGTTCCATCTGGAAGCCGCGCTGGGACTGGCGGATGAGACCCAGGTAGGAGTTGTTGACCACCACGTGGATGTAGGGCAGGTTGAACTGTGCGCCCACGGCCAGTTCTTCGATCATGAACTGGAAGTCATAGTCACCGGACAAGGCGACCACCGTCTCCTCAGGCTTGCCGCGGACCACGCCCAGGGCCGCCGGGCCGGTCCAGCCCAGCGGGCCGGCCTGGCCCGCATTGATCCATTTCCGCGGTCCGAAGACATGCAGCATCTGCGCGCCGGCAATCTGGGACAGGCCGATGGTGGACACGTAGATGGTGTCGCGTCCGAAGGCCTTGTTCATCTCCTCATACACGCGCTGCGGCTTGATGGGGATGTTCTCAAAGTGCGTCTTGCGGTGCAGGCTGGCCTTCCGCTCCGCACATTCAGCAACCCAGGCGGAGTAATCCGGCAGCGACTTGGCTGCCTTGCGTTCGGCGGCCAGTTCAATCAGCCCTGCCAGTGCCGCACCGGCGTCGGAGGCGATGCCCAGGTCCGGGGAGAATACCCGGCCGATCTGCGTGGGCTCAATGTCAACGTGCACGAACTTGCGCCCGGCCGTGTAGGTCTCCAGGCCGCCGGTGTGGCGGTTCGCCCAGCGGTTGCCGATGCCGATGACGAAGTCGCTGCGCAGGTAGTTTTCGTTGCCGTAGCGGTGGGACGTCTGCAGGCCCACCATGCCGGCCATCAGCGGATGATCATCGGCAATGGAACCCCAGCCCATCAGGGTGGGGATGACCGGTACGTTCAGGATCTCAGCCAGTTCCACCAGCTGCGCGGAGGCACCGGCATTGATGATGCCGCCGCCGGCCACGATCAGCGGACGCTCGCCGGCGGTCAACATGTCCAGGGCCTTTTCGAGCTGCCGGCGGCTGGCCTTGGGCTTCTCAACCGGCAGGGGCTCATAGGTATCGATGTCGAATTCGATCTCCGCCATCTGAACATCGATGGGCAGGTCCAGCAGCACCGGGCCCGGACGGCCGGAGCGCATCAGCTGGAACGCCTTCTGGAACGCGCCGGGAACCTGGCCCGGTTCCAGGATGGTCATGGCCATCTTGGTGAGGGGCTTGGCAATGGACTCGATGTCCACGGCCTGGAAGTCCTCCTTGTGCAGCTTGGCCACGGGTGCCTGGCCGGTGATGCACAGCATCGGGATGGAATCGGCCCAGGCCGCGTACAGCCCGGTGATCATGTCGGTGCCCGCCGGGCCCGAGGTGCCGATGCAGATGCCGATGTTGCCGTCCTTGGCCCGGCTGTAGCCGTCGGCCATGTGGCTTGCGCCCTCGACGTGGCGGGCCAGGGTGTGGCGGATTCCGCCGTGGGCCCGCATTGCTGAATAGAAGGGGTTGATTGCTGCCCCTGGCAGGCCGAACGCCTCGATGGCGCCTTCCTTTTCCAGGATGGCAACCGCTGCATCAACGGTACGCATCTTGCTCATGGTGTGCTCCTTGAAAGCTTGGAAGTCTGTTTTTGGGTGTGCTGAAGCAGCCCGGCGAACCGTCGCGGGGCACTTTGGGGGTGGCCGCCGTCGTAATTCACGACGGCGGCCGGCGTGTTTGTGTCGAAGCGCCCCGTTGTGGAGGGGCCGGGTTAGCTGCTGCGCTGCGTGAGGGTTACTTGCGGCCGCTGAGCTGGAGGACCTGTTTGAAGAGTCCTGAGTGGTCCAGTGCGCCGTCGCCCTGGTTGACGGTGGCGGCGACGAGCTGTGCGGCGAGGGCGCCGAGCGGGACCACGACGTTGGCTTCACGGGCCGCCGAGGTAACGATGCCCATGTCCTTGTTGTGGAGGGCCAGGCGGAAGCCGGGCTCGAAGTTGCGGTCGAGCATCTTCTGGCCCTTCTGGTCGAGGACCTTGGAGCCGGCCAGGCCGCCGCCGAGGACCTTGAGGGCGGCGTCGGTGTCCACGCCGTAGGCCTCAAGGAACGCGATGGCCTCGCCGAGGACCTGGATGTTGACGGCCACGATCAGCTGGTTTGCAGCCTTGACGGTCTGGCCGGAGCCGGAGGGGCCGACGTGGACGATGGTCTTGCCGACGGCGTTCAGGACATCCTGGGCGTCATCGAAGTCAGCCTGGTCACCGCCCACCATGATGGAGAGGACCGCGTCGATGGCGCCCTGTTCGCCGCCGGAGACCGGTGCGTCCAGGGGGCGGATGCCGGCTTCTTTGGCCTCTGCTGCGAGGCGGACCGCGACGTCGGGACGGATGCTGGAGGCATCGATCCACAGGGTGCCCTGCTTGGCATTGGCGAAGACGCCGTCCTCGCCGCTGACGACGCCCTCAACGTCGGGGGAGTCCGGCACCATGGTGATGACGACGTCGGCGTCCTTCACGGCGTCAGCGATGCTGGTGGCACCCTTGCCGCCTTCGGAGACGAGCTTGTCGATCTTGTCCTGGCTGCGGTTGAACCCGGTGACGGTGTGGCCGGCCTTGACCAGGTTGATGGCCATGGGCAGGCCCATGATTCCGAGTCCGATGACTGCAACGTTGCTCATGATGTTCTCTTTCTGAAGTCTGTGTGGTGTTACTTGGCGGCGTGCTGGCGGATGGCCCAGGCGAAGGCGGTTTCCTGCGGTTCCTTGTATTCGAGGCCGATGTAGCCCTCGTAACCGAGTTCGCGGCTGCGGGCGATCCATTCGCCCAGGGGAAGCTCGCCCGTTCCGGGAGCGCCGCGGCCGGGGTTGTCGGCGATCTGGATGTGGCCGAAGTCCTTGGCGTGGTTTTCGATGACGGCTGCGACGTCGTCACCGTTGACGGCCAGGTGGTAGAAGTCGGCGAGGAGCTTGACGTTCTCCGCGCCGGACTCTTCCTTGACGCGGGCAATCACTTTGAGGGCATCCGCTGCCGTCAGGAGCGGGTACTTGGCGGCGCCGCTGACCGGTTCCAGGAGGACGGTGCCGCCGATCCGGGCCACGCCCTCGGCTGCTGCTGCCAGGTTCTTGACTGCCAGCTCGTCCTGTTCTTCGGGGGTGAAGTCGTCCTGCCGGTTGCCGTAAAGGGCGTTGAAGGCCTTGCAGCCGAGGCGCTCACCGATGCCGGCGACGACGTCGATGTTGTCCTTGAACTCGGAACAGCGGCCCTTCCAGGAGACCAGGCCGCGGTCCCCTCCGGGCATGTTGCCGGCGTTGAAGTTCAGGCCGGTGAGCTGAACACCGGCGTCCTTGATGGCGTTCTCGAATGCGCTGACCTGGGCGTCGGTGGGGACGGAGGTTTCGAAGGGCCACCAAAACTCGACCGCGTCAAAGCCTGCGGCCTTAGCGGCTGCGGGGCGCTCCAGCAGCGGCAGCTCTGTGAGGAGGATGGAGCAGTTCACTGTGTACGTCATCGTAGGTCCTTCCGGGGAGGGCTTGTGTCCAGATTCCGACGGCTTCAAGCTTTAGGCCGTTTCCGCTTTGTGGAATTTAGATTCTGCTTTATGAAAAGTTTAGGGAATGGCTGGGCTCGAGTCAAGGGGCAGCGGCAGGCACGGGGCCTCCTGGCCTTGCGCCTGGGGCATAAAAAACGGGCAGCTCCCAGGGAGCCGCCCGTTTCACGTGGTGGTGCTCAGGTCAGGCGGACTTGCCGGTTCATGTCTTTGTAGAGCAGGTAGCGGAATTCGCCCGGGCCGCCGGCGTAGCAGGCCTGGGGGCAGAAGGCGCGGAGCCACATGAAGTCCCCGGCTTCGACTTCGACCCAGTCGTTGTTGAGCAGGTACATGGCTTTGCCTTCCAGGACGTACAGGCCGTGTTCCATGACGTGGGTTTCCGGGAACGGGATCACGCCGCCGGGTTGGAAGGTCACGATGTTGACCTGCATGTCGTGGGCGAGGTCGTTGGAGTCGGTGAAGCGGGTGGTCTTCCAGGCACCGTTGGTGTCCGGCATGGAGGTGGGTTCCACGTCCTTTTCGTTGGTGACGAAGGATTTGGCTTCGTAGCCGTCGAGCCGTTCGTAGGCCTTGCGGATCCAGTGGAAGGAGACGACGTCGTCGGAGACGTTTTCCAGGCCCCACTCGCTGCCGGCGGCGAGGTAGGCGTAGCCGCCTTCTTCGAGCTGGTGGAGTTCGCCGTCGAGGGTCAGGTTGAGCCGGCCGCGGGTGACGAAGATGACGCCTTCGACGCCGGCTTCGAATTCGGCCTTGGGGGCGCCGCCGCCGGGGCCGATCTCCACAATCAGCTGGGAGAACGTCGTGGCGAAGCCGGAGATGGGCCGGGCGATGATCCAGGAGCGGGTGTTCGAAAAGCCGGGCAGGTTGGACGTGACGATGTCCGTCATGACGCCCTTGGGGATGACCGTGTAGGCCTCGGTGACGATGGCCCGTTCGGTGGTCAGGTGGGTCTGCGGGGGTAGCCCGCCGGCGGGGGAGTAGTACTTACCCATCAGGAAGATCCTTACTTAGGAGTTGAAGCGGGGGTGAGCCGCGGGTGGGCCAGGGCGGTCAGTTGCGGGACGCCGACGCCGGCAAGCCCCTGGACTTCCTCCGCACCAACGGCGCCGCACTGGACGCCGCGCAGGACGAAGCCAGCCAGGGCACGTGCGGTGGCGGGTTCGTCCATGACGCCGCCTTCGGTCCGCTCCACGTAGTTGCGCAGCCGTGCTGCCGCGGCCGGGAGGCCCTCGCGGTAGAACGCGTAGGTGGCGGCGAAGCGGCTGGGCAGCTGGGCCGGGTGCAGGTCCCAGCCCTGGTAGTAGCCGCGTTCCAAGGAACGGCGGACCAGGCGGCCGTGCAGCTGCCAGGCGTTCTCCACGTTCCCGCCCACCGGGATGATGTTGGTGGAGCCGTCCGAGAGGCGGATGCCGGTACCGGCCACGGCCAGCTGCATGACTTCCTTGGCGAAGTCGGCCACGGGGTGTTCCATGGACTGGTATTCAGCCGAGATCTGCAGCGACGCCGAGTAGTCGTACGTGCCGTAGTGCAGCCCGCTGATCCGGCCGGGAACAGCATGCGGCAGTTGCGCCACCGGTGAGGTGCCGTCCGGGCCGAGGATCAGCTGCGGTGTTTCCACCTGGACCTCAAAGCGGAGCCGGCCGGCCGGGAGCCCGTGGACTTCCTCAAGCCGCGAAACGGCGTACTCCATCGCCTGGACCTGGGCCACGGTGGTGACCTTGGGGAGCGTGAGGATCAAGCCTTCCGGCAGTTCGCCAGCTGATGCCAGGCCTGAGACGAAGAGGTCAAGGGTGCGGAGGCCGCGGGCACGGGTGGGTGCCTCGAAGCACTTAAACCGGATGCCAATGAAGGGGGGTGCCGAACCAGCCGCGGCGGCGGTAGCGACGGCGGTTGCCGCCGCGGCCGCGGCGGCGTCCTCCGCGTCGTCGCCCCTGTCCCCGAAGCCGTCTTCGAAGTCCAGGCGCAGGTCCTCGATGGGCTCGCTGGCGAGTTTCGCTGCCACCCGTCCGGCGACGGCTTCGGCGAGTCCGGCTTCCTGACCCAGGAGCCGGCCCAGCTGTTCGAGGCCGCCGTGAGCCTCGGCCACCGTGGTTGCCTGGTCGCCCCAGTCGTTCGCGAACGACGGCGTGAAACGGTCCGCGGGCACGTACACCGTGTGCACGGGCTGGCGTGAACCGTCGTCGCCCGGGTAATTCCGTTCCAGCAGCCGGTCTGTTGCGGCCAGTTGGCCCTCAATGTGGGCGAGGTCCGCCGCGGAAAGCGAGTGCTTGTGTTCAGTCATGGCTCAGTTCACCAGTTCGTAAGCGGGCTCGGTGAGGAAGTCGGTGTAGTCCTCGGAGAGGCAGATGTCCTTGATCAGGTCGCTGGCGGGCCGGTAGTAGAGGTTGAACGCGTCCTCGCCGACCTCCCCGCGGAGCGGTTCGGTTTCTTCGGTCAGGATTTGTTCGACGAGTTCGCGGGTGACGGTGTTGCCGGTGTCGGCCAGGATGGATTTGTTCCGGATTTGCTGCCAGACCTGGGAGCGGGAGATTTCTGCGGTGGCGGCGTCTTCCATGAGGTTGTGGATGGCCACCGCGCCGTTGCCGGAGAGCCAGACGGCGGTGTAGGCGACGGCGACGTAGAGGTTCAGGCGCAGGCCGGTTTCGGTGATCTGGCCGCCGGCGGAGGCGATGTCCAGGAGCTGGTCGGCGGTGACGGTGACGTCGGGGCGCTGCTTGTCCAGCTGGTTGGGACGGCCGCCCTTGTCCGGGTCGCCGAGGACGGCGTCGAAGACTTCCTGGCAGGTGGGGACGAGGTCCGGGTGGGCTACCCAGGAGCCGTCGAAGCCGTCGTTGGCTTCGCGGGTTTTGTCCGCGCGGACCTTCTCGAACGCGGCGGCGGTGACCTCGGGCTGTTTGCGGTTGGGGATCACGGCGGCCATGCCGCCCATGGCGAAGGCGCCGCGCCGGTGGCAGGTTTTGACCAGCAGTTCGGTGTAGGCGCGCATGAACGGGGCGGTCATGGCCACCGAGGCACGGTCCGGGAGGACGAACTGTTCGCCGGCGTCGCGGAAGTATTTGATGATGCTGAAGAGGTAGTCCCAGCGGCCGGCGTTCAGGCCGGCGGCGTGGTCGCGGAGTTCGTAGAGGATTTCGTCCATTTCGAAGGCGGCGGGGATGGTTTCGATCAGGACGGTGGCGCGGATGGTGCCCTGGGGGATGCCGAGGCGGTCCTGGGCGAAGACGAAGACCTCGTTCCAGAGCCGGGCTTCGAGGTGGCTTTCCATCTTGGGCAGGTAATAGTACGGACCCTGCCCGTTTGTTATCAGCTGGTTGGCGACGTGGAAGAAGTGCAGGCCGAAGTCCACCAGCGCGCCGATGGCGGGTTCGCCGTCGATCAGGACGTGTTTTTCGGGCAGGTGCCAGCCGCGGGGGCGCATGACCACCACGGCGAGCGGGGCGTCGGTGCGGAGGGTGTATTCCTTGCCTTCGGGTGCGGTGTAGCTGAGGGTGCCGCGGGCGGCGTCGCGGAGGTTCAGGATGGCGTCGATGACGTTGCCCCAGGTGGGGGTGCTGGCGTCCTCGAGGTCGGCCAGCCATACCTTGGCGCCGGAGTTCAGGGCGTTGATGGCCATTTTCGCCGGGGACGCGGGGCCGGTCATTTCCACCCGGCGGTCCTGCAACGGTGCCGGTGCCGGCGCGACTTTCCAGTCGCCGTCGCGCACGTCCCGGGTCTCCGGGAGGAAATCCAGCTTCCCGGTCTCCGTGACCTTCTGGCGCTTGGCCCGCCGGGCGGCAAGCGTCCGGTCACGGGTGTCTGCGAAACGGGTGTGGAGTTCCTCGATGAACGCCAGCGCTTCGGGGGTGAGGATTTCTTCAGCACGGTCTATCGGCTGCGAATCTGTGACGGTGATGGCCATTTCTGGTCCTTTCGTTGGCGGCGGGTCAGACGGTGAAATCAGGGTGCGGCGTAGACGGCATCCGCGGCGGGCGCCGCAGCCTGGGTGCCTGCGGCGCTTGCTGCATTTCCGGCTGCATGTGCCACCGCAGTGGCGACGTCGGCCGCAACGTGCGGGTCGAAGACGCTGGGGATGATGTAGCTGGCGTTAAGTTCATCGTCAGCGACCCTGTTGGCGATGGCCTCGGCGGCTGCCACCAGCATTTCGGGGGTGATGTCTGATGCTCCGGCGTCCAGGAGACCACGGAAGAAGCCGGGGAAGGCCAGCACGTTGTTGATTTGGTTGGGGAAGTCGCTGCGGCCGGTGGCCACCACGGCTGCGTGGCGTGCCGCGACCACCGGATCGATTTCCGGGTTGGGGTTCGCCATGGCGAACACGATGGAATCCGTGGCCATGGAAGCGACCTGGTCCTCCCCGATCACGTTCGGTGCGCTGACGCCGATGAACACGTCCGCGCCCTTGAGTGCTTCGTGCAGGGTGCCGGCGAAGCCTTCCTCATTGGTGTTCGCGGCGATCCAGGAGCGGTGCTCGTCGGTGTACTCCTGGCCGGAATGGATGGCGCCGGAGCGGCCGGCGGCGATGATGTGCTGCGCGCCCTGGGCTTTGAGGAGCTGGATGATGGCGGAGCCGGCGGCGCCCACGCCCGAAACGACGATCCTCACCTCCTCGAGCTTCTTGCCCACGACGCGCAGGGCGTTAACCAGGGCGGCGAGGGTGACGATCGCGGTGCCGTGCTGGTCGTCGTGGAAGACGGGGATGTCCAGTTCTTCGCGGAGGCGGTTTTCGATCTCGAAGCAGCGCGGGGCGGCGATGTCCTCAAGGTTGATGCCGCCGTACACGGGGGCCATGGCCTTGGCGATCATGATGATTTCTTCGGTGTCCTGGGTGTCCAGGCAGACCGGCCAGGCGTCAACGTTCGCGAACTGCTTGAACAGGGCAGCCTTGCCTTCCATCACGGGCAGGGCCGCGGCCGGGCCGATGTTGCCCAGGCCCAGGACGGCTGAACCGTCGGTGAGGACGGCGATGGTGTTGCGCTTGACGGTCAGGTTGCGGGCCAACGCGGGATCCTCGGCGATCGCCATGCACACGCGGGCAACTCCGGGGGTGTAGGCGCGGGAAAGATCGTCACGGTTGCGCAGGGCGACCTTGGGGACCACTTCAAGCTTGCCACCAAGGTGCATCAGGAAGGTGCGGTCCGAGACGTGCTGGACGGAAACGCCCTCCAGTGCGTTGAGCGCGTCCTTGACGCGTGCGGCGTGGGCGTCGTCAGTGGTGTTGCACGTGACGTCGACAACCAGGGTCTCGTGGTGGGACTCCGTGACGTCCAATGCCGTGATGGCGGCGCCTGCCGCTCCGACGGCCGCGGCCAGCTCACTGGTGGCCGAGAAGCTGGACGGCGCTTCCACGCGCAAGGTGATCGAATTTCCGGGGCTGGGGTTCGCCATTGAAGAGTCCTCTGTTCTGGCCCATGGACGGCCGGTCGGTTGGAAAAAGGTTTTCGTATTATGGATATTATTATCTACTTTGTGGAATTACAAGCCTCCTTTGGCGTCCCGGCGGCTCCTGCCCGGTGCGGTATCGTGAGAGGCCTAGGGCAGTCTTTTCACGATGCGGATAAGATTTGTCGGAAACCGAGTCGCAGGAGCAGTCACATGGCTGAAAAATCCCCCGGAGGCGTTCAGTCTGTTGAGCGCGTCTTCGAACTGTTGGAACTGATCACGGATGCAGGCGGCGACGTCACGCTCAGTGAACTTTCGTCGTCGACGGATCTTCCACTGCCTACTATCCACCGGCTCCTGCGCACTTTGGTCACTCTTGGCTATATCCGTCAGTTGCCCAACCGCCGGTACGCCTTGGGCCCCCGCTTGATCAGGCTCGGCGAAGGAGCAAACAAGCAGCTGGGTGCCGTGGCGCGCCCGCAGCTCAAATCCCTCGTGGACAACTTGGGTGAGACGGCCAACATGGCGGTGCTTGATTCGGACATGGTCATTTATGTGGCTCAAGTTCCCTCCCTGCATTCCATGCGGATGTTCACCGAAGTCGGCCGCCGCGCCCATACCCACGACACGGGCGTGGGTAAAGCCATCCTGGCCCAGCTTGATGACGCGACGGTCCGCGGGATCGTTGCGCGTACCGGAATGCCCACGCCCACTCCGAAGAGCATCGGCGACATCGAATCGCTGCTGGCGGACCTGGGCCGGATCCGGAAGCGCGGGTATTCCATTGATGAGGAGGAGCAGGAGTTGGGCGTCCGGTGTTTTGCCATGGCCGTACCCAACGCTCCTACTCCGGCAGCGATCTCGGTCTCCGGACCTGTCTCGCGCGTTGACAAGGCTTTCAGTGACCGCGCCGTCCCGATGCTTCGGGAAGCCGCACAGGCTATTTCGGACGAACTCAACCGGGCCTGATCATTCTCCGGCGGCGGTTCGGTTCCCGGCGCCACGGACGGCGGCCACTCTTTCGGGAGTGGCCGCCGTCTGCGTTGAACGGTGTTTCTAGTGTTCTGGTACCTGCCCGGAGGACTGGACCGCGACTTCCTTGCCGTCGCAATCGATGAGCTTGCCGCCTTCGTAACGGTCGCCGTCGGCAAGGCATTTAAGGTCCTCCTCGCGGACCACCCGGCCGGTACCGGCAACAAACACCGATTGGTTTTCTGAGTTGCCGGCCTTCAGGTGGTTGAACAGCAGGTTGAGCAGGATGGCCATCACCGCTGCTGAGCTGATGCCGGAGTGGAAGATGGTACCGAACCACGACGGGAACTTGTCGTAGAAGGTCGGCGCGGCAATCGGGATCATGCCAAAGCCGATTGAAGCGGCCACGATGATCAGGTTCATGTTGTTCCGGTATTCGACCTTGGCCAGGGTCCTGATGCCGCTGGCAGCCACCGTGCCGAACAGGACGATTCCCGCGCCGCCGAGAACGGCGGTTGGAACGGCGGCGACCACGCGGCCCAGGACGGGCAGCAGGCCGAGCAGGACCAGGATCACGCCGCCGGCCGCGACCACGTAGCGGCTCTTGATCTTGGTGACTGCCACCAGGCCGACGTTCTGGGCGAAAGCGCTCTGGGTGAAGGAGCCGAAGATCGGGGCGATGAGGCTGGAGCCCATGTCGGCGCGCAGTCCGGCTGCGATCCGCTTGGAGTCCGTGCGGGTACCGACGATTTCGCCCACAGCAAGGATGTCGGCCATGGTTTCGGTCAGGATCACCAGGACGACGATCACCATGGAAATGATGGCTGCGATCTCGAAGGTGGGTGCCCCCAGGTGGAACGGCGTGGGGAACGCGACAATCGGACCATCGCCTACCTTGGAGAAGTCAGCCATGCCGGTCGCCACTGCCACAATGGTGCCTACCACCATGGCTAGAAGGATGGACAAGCGGGAGATGGTGGCGCTGCCGACCTTGCTCAAAAGGAGGACGAGCGCCAGGGTGACGGCAGCCAGTCCGATATTGGCCATGCTTCCGTAGTCCTCTGCCTTCCGGTTTCCGCCCATGGCCCAGTTGGCTGCCACCGGCATCAGGGTCAGGCCGATGGTGGTGATGACAGTGCCGGTGACGACCGGCGGGAAGAACCGTACGATCTTGGAGAAGACCGGGGCGATCAGCAGACCAATGGCCGCCGAAACCATCACCGCTCCGAAGACCGAGGGCAGGCCGCCGCCCCCGCTGACGATGGCCACCATGGTGGCGACGCTGGCGAAGGAGACGCCTTGGACCAGCGGCAGTTGCGAGCCGAAGAACGGAACGCCGATGGTCTGCAGCAGGGTGGCCAGGCCACCCATGAAGAGTGCCGCCGCGATAAGCACTCCGATGTCTGCGGGGGAGAGGCCGGCCGCTTGGCCGACGATCAGCGGGACGGCAATGATCCCGCCGTACATGGTGAGGACGTGCTGGAAGCCGTAGGCAAAGCTGCTGCCGATGGAAAGGCGCTGGTCTTCCGGACGATCCGTGACAGAGCGTTGGTTGCGCGGAGTGGCGGCTTTGAGAGGTTTTTTGGTGTTCATGGCAGACTTTCTGGTTCATGGCAGACGTCTTCGTCTGGCTAACGTGGTCTGGCTAACGGTGGTCTGGCTAACGGTGGTGCCGGGGGAGGGGCTTGGCTGGGTCCCCTATAGGCCGGGGCCTCCCCCTGCGAAGAGGCCCCGGAAACTGCTGGCTTGTAGCCGGCGCTTTTAGCAGAAGCCCGCGATGCCGGACCAGGCGATGTCCGCCGGGCTGGCGTCCTCACGCTGGACCGTGGCCTCGATCAGGCCGTAGGGACGGTCTGCTGCGAAGAAGACCTCGTTGGGGTTGTCGAGGCCGAACGGTGAAAGATCCACGAGGAAGTGGTGCTTGTTAGGCATCGAGAACTTAATCTCGTCGATCTCGCTGTGGGCTTCGAGGACTTTCGTGCCCATGTCGAACAAGGTCTGCTGCAGGGCGTGCGAGTATTTTTCGGTGAACCCTTCGAGCAGGAGGGCTTTGACGTCGTCGTAGCTCTTGTTGAAGTCCACAGCGGTGAAGTCGGTGCCGGTCTTGAAGCGCCAGCGTGCCGAAACGTCAGTGGCGAGGATGCGGTCGGTGGTTTCGGCGAGGGTGGTGTATTTGTCCTTCGGGTACCCGACGAAGCCGGACTCGGTGGACTTGAGGACGGTGAGGTCCTTGAGGCCCGAGATCAGGTGGGCGGTGTCGCCGTCGCGCACCAGGACGGCCGTGCGGATTTCCTGGCCGTTGCGCACGAAGGAGTGGGCATGCTCGGCGCCGTGGGCCTGGATCCGGTTCCAGCTGTAGGACTCCGCTTCCCAGCGGCCGCCCGTCACCCAGTCGAAGCTGGAGGTGAAGTGCTCGCCCAGGCGCAGCAGGAGACTTTCGGGGGAACCGATGCCTTCCCTGGCGAAGGCATAGACGGTGTTCTTCTGGGTGTCCGTGGGCACGACGTGGCCGTTGTCGCCTTCGAGGTGGGCGGCCGCAAAGTCGCCGCGGAGCTGCGAGGTGACGTTGAGGTCCTCAATCTCGTGGCGGTCGGTGTCCCGGCTGATCTTGACGACCCGGACTTCGGCCTTTCCGAACTGGTTGTGGCCGAGGATGATGTTGCTGCTCATGGTCAGATTCCCAACTTCAGGTACGTGGCATAAGGGCCACATAGAAATTAAGCGTGCGTTTCCCGCACGTTTCTTGTACCGTCGGCCCACAAAAAAAGAGCCGACATCGATAGATGTCAGCTCATTACGACCCTGCCTGCTGCTCCCAGGTTACGTGGCTTTCGGCCACGAATTGACAATCAGCGTAGCCCAGCCCGCCCGTGTTGTACATCACAAACTGAAAATTCAGTTTGTGACTGCCGGCGCTTCGGGCCCATTGACGGGCCCAGCCCGGCGCCTCTAAACTTTTCGTATAGTAAAACTAAATTTTCACGATATGAAAAGACCCGTGACCTCGGAGGAGGATCAGATGTGCGCGCAGGATAAGAAGCCGGTGGTACCGGCAGAAGCGGAAACCCTTGTAGCCCAAGAGTTCTACTTTCCCGTCGGAAGCGGAACGGATCCGGACTTTCACGTGCCCACCGACGCAGAGCGCATTCGGCGCGGCGGCGGATTTTCCCGATGGCTCCGGGCGCTTCCGGTTTTCACCCGCTAGCCTCTCAGGGCTGATGGCCTGATGGATGACCGATCCTGGGCATCTATCGATAGGGCGAACCGTGGCAGGGCGTTCTTTGGCGCCCACAGGCCAGTCAGCTCTTCAACCGCGGCCCCTTGCCGCAATTTGCCCTGGCACGGCTGCCGTCGCCACAGTACTTGTCATCCACGAAGCCACAGTCACGCGTCATCCAGTAAAGAGGGGGCCGGCAGCAGCGCACCAACATGCGCTGCTGCCGGCCCTCTCTTGTATTGGAGGTTACGAGTCCCCGCCTGCATTGCCGGTGGTGCCGGCATTAACGTCCAGGAGCTTGTACCGGTCCATGGCGTAGGACGGTGCACCCTCCTCGACTTCACCGCGGCGCGCGAGCATTTCCAGGGAACGGACCACGATGGAGTGGGTGTCGTTCTTGAAGAAGCGGCGGGCTGCGGCGCGGGTGTCGGAGAAGCCGAAGCCGTCCGCGCCGAGGGTGGCGAACTCGTTGGGCACGAACTGGCGGATCTGGTCCGGGACGGCTTTCATGTAGTCCGAGACCGCGACGACGGGGCCGGTGGCGCCGGCGAGTTGCTGGGTGACGAACGGGACGCGGGCGGGTGTGCCGGGGTTGAGGAAGGCTTCTTCCTCGGCGGCCATGCCGTCGCGGCGCAGTTCGGTCCAGGAGGTGACGGACCAGACGTCGGCGGAGACGCCCCAGTCCTCGGCGAGGATCCGCTGGGCTTCGATGGCCCAGGGGACGGAGACGCCGGAGGCCAGGATCTGGGTCCGGGGACTATTTTCCCTCAGTCCTTCGGCCTTCGCGGGGGCGAGCAGGTAGATGCCCTTCAGCACGCCGTCGACGTCGAGGTCTTCGGGTTCCGCCGGCTGGGTGATCGGTTCGTTGTATACCGTGAGGTAGTACATTAAGTTCCGATCGGCGGAGTCCGGCCCGTACATGCGTTCGATGCCGTCGCGCATGATGTGGCCGATTTCGTAGCCGAAGGCGGGGTCGTAGGTGACCACTGCGGGGTTGGTGGAGGCGAGCAGCGGGGAGTGGCCGTCGGCGTGCTGGAGTCCTTCGCCGGTCAGGGTGGTCCGCCCGGCGGTGGCGCCGATGATGAAGCCGCGGGCCATCTGGTCCCCGGCGGCCCAGAACGCGTCCCCGGTGCGCTGGAAGCCGAACATGGAGTAGAACACGTAGACCGGAACCAGCGGCACGCCGTGGGTGGCGTAGGAGGTGCCGGCGGCGGTGAACGCGGCCACGGCCCCGGCTTCGTTGATGCCGGGGTGGATCAGCTGGCCTTGCGCGGATTCCTTGTAGGCCAGGACGAGGTCGCGGTCCACGGAGAGGTAGTTCTGGCCCTTGGGGTTGTAGATCTTGGCCGTGGGGAAGAACGCGTCCATGCCGAACGTGCGGGCCTCGTCCGGGATGATCGGGGCGATGTGCTTGCCGAAGTTCTTGTCCCGCATGAGGTCCTTGAGGAGCCGGACGAAGGCCATGGTGGTCGCGGCCTGCTGCTTGCCCGAACCGCGTTTGGCGACCTCGTAGGTCT
>NZ_JARESG010000029.1 GCF_029076445.1 Pseudarthrobacter naphthalenicus | reverse complement strand
ACTGGGAGTAGACCCCACCCAGGACATGGTGCCGGCCCCGAGCACACCAGCGAAGGGCCGGTACCAAGTCCTCAGAATCTCAGTACCAACTACCCAGACCAGCAGTTCCAACAACAGCTATCTGCCAATATTTCGCGAGTTCAATATGGTGTGGAGTCCCAGTGTTGACTGGTCCATCGTGGATGAATTGCAGCCAGACATCCTTATTGGGCAGAGCATTGAACGCTTCCTTGCTTCTGTCCCAAATTCCTGAACGAGCCTCGTCTCTAGAGTTCAGCTAAGCGCCCGCAGCTATCACGTCCTGCAACAGTCTTTTCGCCCGAGCATCAAAAGTGTGATGACTCCGAACTCTCTCTGACGCACTAATCAGTGCCTGCTGACTGGGTCGGCGCACTTTCGCGTCCGCCAGTATTCCAGCCAGCTGCTCTGCGTCACAGAATTTTGCCACCACGGAATCAAGAGCGGGCGGTAGTTCCCCAACATCGTCGGTGATTGCCCAGCCGGCACTTGCCACTACGTCAAAGAGGCGGTTACTAATGAATCCGTTCACCTTCATGTCTTGCCAATGGTCGTTGAGGACAACGTTGGCAGTTCCATATAGTTTGCCGAGCAATTCGGCAGGTACGTGTCGACCCTTAATGAATCGATCATCCAGCAGCCCTTTCCAGCCTTCGCCAAAGACGGACAGGTTTGCCTGGGCGGCTACGGCTGCCTCAACTGCCTGACGTGCCTGACCGCGGCTATTGCCCACAAACAACACATCTTCCCCCCTTTCACCTCCAGCGCAGGGTGCGAAAAGTTCAGGATCGGTGCACTGCAACAGTGGGCGAATTTCTACCTCCCACGCATGGGACTTTTCTGCTGCCCATTGTGTGCTGGCAGCGTAGGCAAGGTCGCTAGCGCGTACCTCCGCTGCGGTCACGAGATCAGGATGGCTGATCACCCAAATTACATTAAGAGCTGAGCCGACTGCCGTAAGAGCTTCCCAGCCGCGGAGGTTCAGAACTACGTCGTCCAAGTCCGAACGGGGTTTGGCCATGACCTCAAGCGAGTCCACGGAAACGACTTGGCCCAGACGTCGTAGCGCTTTGGCAAGGGAGTTGGCAAAGTAGGTGTCGCCCCACACGTAGGACCCTTCCAGCGTTGGAGCGGCGGTCTTGATCGACCACCGCAACCGCGGCACACCGTCGATGATTTTCCGGGCATTCTTGGCTATGACTACTTCCCGCCACAGGTCGGGGTGGTTTGGGACTGTTTCGGGAGAAGTCCCCCTAAATCCCGCTATGACTAGGTCCGTTGAAATGGAACTTTCATCCGAAGAACGATATCCATTGGTGGCGGTCCTGAGATAGGTCTCGATATCCGATCGATGACCCGGAGCATTGCTGTACGGCGTTTTCATCAGCTCAACAGCCGGAGCCCGTCCACTAACCACGTTGTCACGACCCGATCCGGCGGACGCGCGGCGGGCAAAGTCGATGTCCAGCCACATTTCATTTAGCTCCGGGTTGAACCCACGTGCATCCAGCGCCACGTCCCGTTCCATGAGGTACGGAAAGGTAACTGCTGCCATGGAATACGCCTCGATTAAATCAGCAGTTGCCAACGAGACATCACGGAGAAAAGGGACAGGGCACCCAGTTTCAGGATCGGGCATCGTGCCGGCATTTCGGATGAGCCCCGTATTCCCGGTAAGCACGGGTTGGACGGCGCTGGCCCCCTTTGCTAGAAGAACGGTTTGAAGACCGCTAACACTGTCGGGTCGCAGCCGGTGGCCCACGTGCATGAAGAGTAAATAACGTCCAAGGCTAATTTGCACAGCGCGATTGAGAGCCTCACTGCGGCCCCTTGGCGACAATGGTAGAACTATTCTTACTCCTTGGTTCCTGATCAAACAGGCTGAAAGTAATGCAGCCAGTCCTGAGTCGTTCGATCGAAGGACCAACACGACCTCGTGGGGCAGAGGTCCGGCTGCTTCCTTCGCAGACTTCATGGATTCGGTTGCACGACACCAAGACCCAACATCATCGATAACGATGGAAACAATGGGAGGAGTGTCCCGATGGGGGTCTAGTGAGCTGTCCGAGTCTCCAATCAAAACTTGGGCTGCGTCCAGAATCTCCTGCACACTTGGATTTGCTGGCACCTTGGACGTCACCAGGTCCATCTTTGTTGCGTTGGATTGCTTCCCGATGAGGACGATAGCCTGTCTTACACCAGACACATCGGTCACTTCACTGTGATCAAAGAGTGGATGCGCTGGAAATATCGGCTTTCCCCGAAGGTTAATCGGGTAGCCGCGTCTCTCAACTTTGTAATCCGTTCCGACTTGCTCCGCGACCCATCGCAACGAGACCAATGGATGGGGTGCCAGACGCAATTTAGCACCGTACCGATGAAAATCAAGAGCCGCACCATATCGCGTTCCGAAGGTTCTGCCGCGCTGCAGCTCATAGAACTCCTTGTGTAACAAGCCGCAAAAAGACAGCGAAATCGCATTCCGCAAGGCCGTACCCAAGTGAAATATCGCCGCGGCACGAACCCTCATTCCTGCCATAATCCTCAACGGCCGAGCGCTGATACGCCTCGCATCCATGGCGGCTAGTCCCCCGACCAAGTGTTGAGCCTGCTGCGAAACGACAACGCGCGTCCCGGAGGCTGGTACCAGGCTGGATCTGCGTCAATCTGTGGTGGGAGCCGGAATCCCTGCCACTGTTCCACTGAATCGGCCACAAAAACTGCAGCGTCCGCATCCCATGTGTGAGCGTCATTCTCCTTCGGATGCCAGCGGCGGTGCATGACGTAATTCTGCCCGTGACTCCGGTACACGTGCTTTCCAGCAGCCACGAACGCGTCTATCACGCCTCTGTCCACAGCGCTGGAAATAGGCCGCCAACCTCCTAGTGCCAGTAGGTCGGACTTCGACATAAGCATTGTCCCGCCAGCAACATGATTGAAGAAGCGCTCCCCTTGTGGTCTCCGGCGAGTTGTGATGTCCGGCCCTTCAAGGTACGAGAACTCCACTTGGGACCCCACTAAACTGGCGCCGGAGAACTCGCGAGCCAGCACAAGGTCCTCTATATGGTGGACCCCATACCAATCGTCATCGTCCATCTTCGCGATCAGAGGACCGGATGCAGCCTCCGTTGCCTGGTTGAGCGCCGCCCCAAAGGGGACGGCGCTGTCTGCAACCAAGACCTGGAGCGGCCGTTTGTAATGGCTGAGAATATTGCGCACATCCGTGGGAATTTCTGTCAGCCCATGGAGCATAACGACCAGTTCTAGCGGTTCCCACGTCTGTCGGGCGATTTGCTCCAAGATTAGGGGCAGGAGTCTCGGACGACGGGTACAGAGAATCACGCTCACTGCCGGATCCAAGACGTTCCACCTTGTCGCTGCGCCCCCCAGAGAGCGCCACCGCCGCGAGGGAGAGAACGTCTTCAGCGCTTCGCGACGGGTAGTAATGGATGCCGACTCCCGATCGGCCGGAGCATGAATTTGAGCGTGCACCTTGTCTAAAGATCCGATCACCCCGGGCCCAAGCAGTCGCTGAACGGTGGTAGACAGTTCTTGAACAAGCACGGGGACGCCCGCGACGCACAATTGAGACAGGAGCAGAGCGAAGGCATTCTCTTCAGAAGTACCCGCCGGTGGTCCTACGATGTGAGAATAACCCCTCAGTTCCTCAAGAAGATTTTCATCGAGCACAGCAAATGGTCGGCCGATACGCGTGCTGCTATTGGCCCTGCCACCCGACAGTCTCCAAGGCGCATTGGGATCGTCAGTGGCGACCAACTCCAATGAGCCGTCATATTTGTATGGTTCAAATCCTTTTGGAGATATTGTCCGAGTGTCTACGGGGGGCAAGCCGGCTTCCCGGATTTCGAGCCTTCGACTCTCAGATTTGGGGTCATAATCTTGGGCTGATGGTGCAAAGAAGATACCGGCGGTTGAAACTGTAACATCCAATGAATCGACGTCTAACATTTCACTTAGGCCCATATCAACCGGGCAGAATCGAGCCAAAGGGTCGCCCGAAGCCCAGACAGCAACGGACGCTTCACTGATACCCACACGCAATCCGGACAGCGGCAGGGTCTGGGTGGAAGAGGGTCGTGGTCCCAACATTCTCTCAAGGAACGAATGGATATCCAACCACTCTTGTGACTCACAGGCTACTACTTGGGCATCTGGGCAGGTTTCTGGCCGGTACGAAGAGACGTCTCCCAATCCCAACCCGCTCGAACTTGGAACGTTGAGTTCGAGGACAGTGGATTCGACGATGACCACTATTCTCTTGGACCGGCCTTCATCCGTAAACAGCGGGAGAGCCTGTCTTGCTTGGGCAACGGAATCGAAAATAACGCAATAGAGTTCCCACCAAGGGCCAGGCTTCAACTCCGTGATTCTAATCAAATCTGGATCTCGAACATCCCGCCTAACCCAGGGCTTTATGGAGTGCATCAGTTGCGCCAATGCCAATGCTTCGTTCAGGGGACGCTGACCCAATGGGCTTAGACCCCATTGATCCGTGGAGGAAACCATATTTTTTGTCACCGTAAAGATCGCCAGAGAAATCGGACAGCTTTGCTCTGTCTTCTACGACTAAATAGGTGAAATAACGCTCGCTTCTCTGACGCCCTAGCCCCGAGCTCACTACGCAACCGACGGACTTCCCGTTTGAGCTCATCGATTTCAGCCTTGGTACGATCGTTCACGGCATCATTCTTTTTCTCGAAGACCTCCACCTCAAGCAGATGATTCCCGGCGACTCCTCGCCGGACAAACTGCTTCGGAATAGTCTCGCCAGCCTGATAGATGCCCAAGGACGCACCTGGAACCCATCGCTCCAGATCGCCCCTACGAGACTCCTCCTCCGCTGTCCGAGGAGATTCGCATTCAAGAACAAAGTTCGAGGCCCAGCACTCAAGACTTTGCCGGCCACCGGGCACCAAGATGCGAAGGACTGCAGTCCGGCTGTCTTCCAAGGCCATGACCATTGCTTCGAGCGTAAATCGGATGAGCCGGATGCCCGCTGGCATGAACAGTACATAGGCGGACCCATCCCCAAATCCAGGCCACGACGAAGAAAGCACAAATCGATCATCGTCATTGAGCCATTCCTCCAGTCGGCCGCCACCAGCACCGACCTCCTCGAAATACACTCTGAAATCATGAAAAGTTGAATCAAGTAGGTCGGATGCGGTAAGGATGGCCAGATTGCTATCAACTTTTGCGCAATTGATAACAATCGTCACGGGCGGGGTTGTTCGCTTCGGTCCGACAACCGTAGTCCTCGAGTTGATTATTGTCGTCAGTCTGTTCGAGCCCGACGTCAATGTTTCATCTGCATCAGGTCTGGTCACGCCAAAAGCCCCTGGTATCCACGACTTTCCTGTTCTCCAAAGTTGCGGGGTCGATCTCTCGGAATGCGTCATGGTCAACGAGCAGTACCACCGCATCCGCCGCCCTTACGGCGTCACTTGCTTCCCAGAACATAACGTTGGACAGCGGTGCTAGCTCAACCGGCAGCGCACCCGCGTGTGGATCTGCCACAAGAATCCGCGCATTAGGATTGGCGAGTGCCATCTCCCGCACGATATCCACCGCAGGCGATTCGCGCATGTCATCTATGTTGGCTTTGAAGGTTAGGCCGAGCGCAGCGATAGTCGGTAATTCGATGTCTCTGACTACGTCGAGAATTTCCGCAACTACGTGGGAGGGCTTGGAGTCATTTACTTGACGTGCAGATCGGATGAGGTTGGAGTTTGCAGGATCAGCAGCAACAATAAACCAGGGGTCTACAGCGATACAGTGGCCGCCGACCCCCGGGCCCGGCTGAAGGATATTCACCCGAGGATGGTGGTTGGCCAGCTCAATCAGATCCCAAACGTTGATGCCGAGACTGCTACTGATCATGGACAGTTCGTTAGCGAAGGCGATATTGACATCCCTGTACGCGTTCTCCACCAGCTTGGCCATCTCCGCGGTTGCAGCATCCGTGAGGTGCATGTTGCCTTGGCAGAACGTCCCATAGAGGGCAGCGGCCGCCACAGCTGCCTCCCGGGTGAGGCCACCCACAATCCTGTCGTTGGAGACCATCTCAATCATGATCCGGCCGGGCAGTACACGTTCGGGGCAGTGTGCGAACATCAGCACCGGGCGGCCTTGGGAACCATCCAAGCTCAGGTCCGGCCGTTGGCTTAGGACAACATTCGCCATGATTTCCGTGGTTCCGGGCGGGGAGGTGGACTCCAGAATGATCAGCTCGCCGCCCACCAGTTGCGGTGCGATAGCCTCGGCAGCAGCCCGTATATACGACAAGTCCGCCGTCTTATCTTCATGGAAAGGGGTTGGGACGGCAACGATATAGGCGTCTGCTGCTGGCGGAGTGGTGTGCGCACTCAAAAGTCCTTGACTCACCGCGCCCGAGACGTGAATCCCCAGGTCGGGCTCCACAAAGGGAACCCTTCCTTGGTTGACGGCCTCAACAATGGCCGGATTCAGATCCACCCCTGTGACTCTGACCCCGTTGCCCGCCAGAATTGCGGCTGTCGGAAGACCTATGTAGCCCAGGCCGATGACTGCAACATGCTTGACGGATGAGATGGTCTCGCCAGGCTTAAACGTCGACGTGCCCATATGGCCCCCCATAGAATTTGAGGTCACCGGACGCCACTAGCTCAGCATCCTTGACCTGCCAGGTATGCCCTGATCCCGTGCGAATCTGGACGTAGTTAAAACGATCGGCTGAGTAGATGCTCATACCGGCGGCCACGGCAGAACGAAGAAATCCAGTGTCCTCGCCCACACCAAGTGAGGGAAACGGGTTTGCCTGCATGGTGTCCCTGCGGCCCAAGATGGTGGGTCCCATGACGAAATCCGTAAAGCGGTGCTCCCGGTGGGCATAGCGGAGAATGTTGGCTTTGGATTCCTGAAGATGCATGTAGTGCGCCTGTTTGCCCACGATGTCGGCCCCGGAATAGTCAAGAGCAAACAATTGGTCACTCAAATAGTTAGATCCGTAGTGGTCATCATCATCCATCTTCGTTAGGACATCACCGTCCGCTGCCTCAACACACCGGTTAAGGCACTCCCCCAGCGAAACTCCGCGGTCTGCGGACAACAGAACAAGGTTGTCGATTTCAAAGCTATTTTTTAGGTCTGCCAGGGCAGCCTCTGGTACTTCAAAACCATGTGTCAGAAGGACCAGCTGTACTTTAACGTTCTGTTGAGCACCGATGGTCGCAAAGACCTGCTCGAGCTGTCGAGGCCTGATGGTGGGTATTAGCGCGCTGACAGTCGGTCGAGGCAGCTCAGTTGCCCGGCTTGGTACGGCCTCTTTCAGGACCGTCTGTGCCCGGTGAGCATACGTGTGGTTCTGCCATATTCTCCGCTGAGCCAGGTGCACCGTTCGGTCATTGAGCTCGGGGTTATCCACCAGTGCCTTGACCAGCTGCCCGGCCTCTTCCCGGCTGCGTGCAATTGGTACTTCCCACTTGCTGAAGTTCAGGCGAATCGCTGCGCTCTCAGCGGTCACCACGGGAGTGCCTGCGGCAGTAATTTCGAAGATGCGGCGAGCGCACATGCTCGGAGAGTCGACCACGGAGTTGACGTTCAGGAATACCTTGTAGGCCTTGTAGGCCGAAAGCATCTGTTCGTATGTCAACGATCCGACAACACGCTCATTCAGCGGAGAAGGGAACTGATAATTGGGATCCCCGCCGAGCTTCCGTGAAAATATCTCCAGTCCGAGTTTCATTTTGGCCGAGACGTCCTGCACGCCCCCCAGCAGCATGTCCATTTGTGCGCGGCGTTCCGGGTATTTGTGCGCGAAGTACATGCCTGCGAAGGCCACATCCCTTGCGTGTCGTCCGTTGACGGGACGGGAAGGGTTATGCAGGACGGGTTGCGCGGCGAATGGAAGCACGGCGACGTTTGGGTGCCCCAGGTCGCGCTTGTATGCGTCCAGACGATCGCTGTCCGAAGTAAAGACATGGTCGAAGAGCTTGGCGGCCGGTAAAAAGTCGTCATAGTGGGGCGGATCTTCCTTGTTCCAGAAGACCGTGGGTATGGCATTGTCACTGCACCACTCCAAGAGAGCCCGGAACGATTCACTCGGACCCGAGGGGCCGGCGATCTTCCCGCGCCACAGTCCCGAATTCCCGGCCCACGCCGACTCAACAAACAGCAGGTCGAGCCGCAAACCTTGGACGTCAGCATGCCAGGTGTTCGGGTGCACCGCGTGAGTAGTCCACTCATAGCCGAAGGCCAGCGCCGAGAAATCGTCGAGGATGACGGCAGCATGTATGTCGGCGCGCGAAGGATTCTGGCGCGGCAGGTCTGCCGGGGCGAAGGACAATCTGCGGTTGCGCCCGCTGCCGGTCCATCCCCCTTCTACCCCTCGCACGTCACGGGGGGGGTGCGAATCCGCGCTCGATGGAATGTCTCCGCCGCCACTGCTTCAATTGAGGCAGGCCGCCCTGCCGCCAATGCCACAGACCTGTTCTCAGTGTGTCTAGGCCGTTCACTGGCCAGCTCCTTTTCGGCGCCCCGTGATTCGCGGCAAAACCTGTGTGGCAACCAAATTCGCCCGGGCATCGTCTTTGATGCGGGCCGCCGAAACGTTATTTCCCTTGGCGAGGTGATCCGTAAAGTTCTTGTACGCGGCAGTTGTCTCTTGCGGATCACCGTCCATGATCAGATCTCCGTGATCGAGCCAGATCACCCGTGAGCACATGTCCCTGATGGTCTCCAGGCTGTGACTCACCAAGAATACGCAGCCGGCGTTGTCTCTGAGTTCCGCCATGCGCCGGCGGCTGCGGTCAACAAACTGGGCGTCCCCGGTGTTCAAGGCCTCATCGACGAGCAGGATCTCCGGATTTACGGCGGCTGCGATGGCGAAGCGCAGACGGGATCCCATGCCCGACGAATAGGACTTCATGGGCAGATGAATGGACTTTTCCAGACCTGAGAGCTCAACAATGCTGTCGAATTTTTCCGCGATGGCGTGCCGGTCCATCCCCATGGCCAGGCAGCCCAGGACGACGTTCTGATCACCGGAGAGATCCGGCACCAGCGCTGCATTCACGCCCAGCATTATCGGGGTGCTGGACGCGTAGACGGCTCCCGCCGTCGCAGTCTCCTGCCCGCTGATGAGCTTCATCATCGTGCTCTTGCCCGAGCCGTTGCGCCCTATGATGCCTAGCGACTCCCCGCGCTCAACAACCAGGGAAAGTTCGTTAAGGGCATGTACCTTGACGGTGCTTTGATGGCCTGCCACCTTGCGGACCACCTTCCGGATGAAGGTCAGGTCACCGTCTGCGACGTGGTCCGTGGTGGGGACCGTGTAGCTCATGCGGACTGAGTCCAGAACGATGCAGGGGCTGCCATCGACGAAGACTGCTTCTTCAGCGTCCATATTTTTCTTCCCCCTGCCAGAAGAAGAACAAGCCAACCATGAGGGCGCCCAAGGCAAAAACTGCCAGCGTGGCCCATGACTGCCAGAGCGGAATGCGGTTGTACAGGACGCAGTCGCGGACGATGTTGATCACGTTGAACAGTGGGTTCAACTTCATGATGTCGAGCAGCACGGGATGCGTGATGAACCTGTCATAGGAGTAAAAGATCGCCGACCCGTACATCCAGACACGGATCACGAAGGGCAGCAAATGATTGAGGTCGTTGATCTTGGAAATGAGGCGAGCAAGGATCAGACCTACGCCTAAGTTGAAGACAGCTTGCAGGGCGACAGCGGGAACCACTAGAAGCCACAGGGGCCCAATCTTCTCGACTGGAGGCACCACTACGATAATCAGCAGCATCGCCAGGACGAGCGGGACGGCGGACAAGATTTCCCGGAGGTTGGCGCCTATCGGAAGTGCGGCGCGTGGGAAGTTGAAGGCTTGGACTATGGACTTGTTACTGCGCACCGAGCGGGCGCCGGCAGTAATCGCCCCCGAGCTGAACTGAAATAAGAAGATCCCAATGACGAGGTATCCGATGTAGTTCTTGATTCCGCCACTTGTGTTCAGCAGGAGACCAAAGATCACATAGTAGGTCAGCCCGTTGAACACTGGGTTAAGCAGCAGCCACGCACTCCCCAAACGGTCCCGCCGCGTCCCGCTCTGCACCCGGGCCCGGGCATCATAGAAGATGAACTGCCTGAAATCCCACAGCTGAACGAGATAATCTAGGAATCCGGGCCGTGCCCCCACCCGGGTCAACTCCCGCATGTCCACAGACAGGGGCTGAACAGCCGCGGGTGCCGCCAGATTCTGCTTCTCGGTAGGACTCAATGCGCTTTCTCCATCAATTTCGTATAGGCCGCTGACATGGCCGACGCATTAGCTGCCCAGGTGCGAGTTTCCAAGACTGCTCTTCGCCCTGAAGACCCCATCAGCAACTGCAACTCGGCGGAGGCCAACAGTGGTCCGAGCTTTTCTGCCAAGTCAGCCGGGTTGTCGGCGTCGGCCAACAGGCCGCTGACGCCCTCATCAACAATCTCAGCGAGGGCTGGAAGACGGCTGGCAACCACTGGACGCGCACAAGCCATGGCCTCTACTGGCTTCAAGGGCGTCACGTCCCGGGTCACAGGAAGATCTTTACGGGGCACGACGAACAAGTCTAGCGCCTGATGGTGCAGATGGGCTTTACTTCGGGGCACCCGTCCCGTAAAGATGACGCGGCCACCGAGATCCAGAGCCCTGACCTGCTCCTTCAGCGCGGGGGACGATACGCCGTCTCCCACGATCAGAAGTTTCAGTCGAGGATGGGTGGGTGCCAGCAGGGCAAAAGCACTGATGAGGTCATCGATGCCTTCATATGCCACCAGACTGCTCACGGTCCCGATGTACTGTCCTTCCGGGTCGAGACCTAATGCTGTGCGTGCCTGCGCAGCCGGGAGGGGTTCGGCCAGGAAAATGCCGCCGACGGCGTTCGGTGCCACGAGTACCCTCGTTTCCGGAACTCCGGCTGCGACAATGTTGCCTTTCATGGCCTTACCGAGCGTCACCACGAGGTCCGCGGCCAGCATGGCCTCCTTTTCGCGTTCCTGGAAAAGCCGGTAGCGTTCGCTGTTGCGGGCCTCAGGTCCCCTGGTGGCCGCCCAGGTATCGGCCAGCTGGCCACGGACCTCGTAGACCCACGGGATGTTCAGGGCCTCGGCGACAGCACGGGTGACGATCGCGTTCACATGGTGTGTAGTGGTATGCAGCACGGCCGGCCGAAAGGCCAGGGCAACGGACAGGAGCGCTTCAGCCTGCTGCTGCAGCCGCGCGTCCATGGTGGCCGCCAGCCGCGCTGGCAGCAGCCGCGCGTAGGTGACGCCATCCACCACGTCGCGTCTGCGCGCCGCCAATTTCCCCACTTGTACTGGATAACCCAGCCGTGTCACGGCGAGAGTTTCCCAGCCAGCTTCCTGCTGTGCCAGCAACACCGAGTGTGAACGTTGCGCATAGCCACTGGCCGTGTGAGGCAGGGAGTTGGTGAGAACGTGGAGCACGCGCCGGGGCAGCGGCTCATAGCGTACTGCGCCGAGTTCCGGCCGCCAGCCCTGAAGGATGTGCAGGTCAGCAGCAAGACGCCTCCCTTGCTGGCGTTCTGCGGCATTTGGGGCATTTTCCAGGATCCCGACGGCGGCCGACATTGCGCCGCTGTACCAGAACCTCCGAGCCTGCGCGGCACGGATCCGGCGCGCACCCTTGGCGAGCACCAGAAAAGCATCAGCCAGGTCCGGGCGGTCGGCAACGAGGGCAATATCTGCCAAGGCCCGCGAGTGTTCGGCAGACAACCTGCCGCGGGTCAGTGCAGCTTCCAGACGCCGAATCACGTCCGGTTGGTCGCCGCCGATCAGGCTGGCTAGCAGCACCGGTTCCCACGTGCTGTCCGGGCGGGAGCTGCGGCGCACCCGCTGCGCGACCGCCTGTACTGCCCGGGCCGGCAATCGTCGCGAAATCTGCAGCAGTAGCAGGGCAGGGTCGTCGGAAAGGTGTTGCGCCGCGGTTCCTGCTGCGAGGCGGAGGTTAGTCACAAGCTGCATCACGAACGCGGGCCGCGCCTGGCTTCGAGTAGCCCCTGAATCAGGTCCATGTATTGTGCGGCGAGCAGCGGGAAATCCGCATTCTCCTTGACCCACTGACGGCTGTCCCCGCTGCGAACCAATTTTCCACGGTCCTTGGCCAGTGACTTCCACAATCCGGCAACGGCTTGAGGGTTGCTGGGGACGATATCGCCCGCTCCGGCCTCCTCCACGATCCGGGCCGCCTCTCCCCGAACAATGGCTGTGACGTGACGCCCAACGGCCAAGACTTCGTACGTCTTCGACGGAATAGTAGTCTCAAAGGACTTCCAGTCATCCCGCAGTGACACCACACAGGTGTCCGCCGAAGCGTAGCGGTCCATGACTTCCTGGCCATGCAGCGAATCGTGAAAGGTCACAGGGGCGTTAAGCTCTCTGGCGAGCTTTTCAAGAGCGGGCCGCTGCACTCCATGGCCCACCATGTGCAGGTGCATCGAATCCCCCACCAACGCGCTCGCTTGGATAGCGACTTCGAGCCGTTGGCTTTTGCCGTGGTTTCCGAGGTACAGGGCCTCAAAAACGGGACGATGAAGTGCTGGGGGCTCAAGTACTGGGAGCGCTTCCAGCATCACCCCATTGCTGATGGTGGCAACGTTTTTTAGTCCGCGTGCTCTCAACGTCTCAGCGAATCCCTCGGTCACCGTCACCACAAGATCCGCACGCCGCTGCACAAATTCAACGATCCGCTCCGCGATGCTTTTGACGTTACCCTGCACGAGCCGCGCGTCCCGGGCCAGGTCCGGCCAGGCGTCCCGCATCTCCACCACCAAAGGAATGCGGCGTAGCCGGGCAATGGCGTAGCCAGCCCCCAGCATGGGCAGGCTAGGGGCCGTGACGACGAGTACGTCGGAGTGCCGGGTCAGCAGACCAAGCGGAACTGAAAGCAGGGCGGAGAAACACTGATCGAGAAACTTAGCCGCGTGGGAGTTTCCGTGGCGCAAGTACGGAACACGCCTTATCAGCTCCGCATATTTGCCCTTTTGGCCGCAAAAAGCGCGTCCCGCAAGCCGGCGCGGCAGTTGCCTACGTCCGTGGGGTGCGTGAGCTACCGGGGTAATGACATCAATCTGCCAGCCAGCCGTAGTCAGTTCGTTGACCAGGGCGCTCCACCGCCGCTGCGGCGGACTGCTCTCCGGCCAGTAGGAGTGAGTCAGGAGCGTGAGCCGAGGCAAGTGCGAGGCAGGGACATTCCCATTTGTTGTCTGCACTATCCGTTCTACTTCACGGACTTGGATGGAAATCGCGTCCCCTTGGACCCGAGAACGCGGAAGTACAGTGCCCCTGCGCCCAACAGGATGAGTACGGTAAGAATCTGAACGTACAGCGGGCTGTCTGCTGCCGTGGCAACCACAGCATCAAAAGACTTCGCTACCGGTCCGGGGATGCTCATGGGTGCAGCTTCGGCCCTGGCTTGAGGCACGGTGCTTGGGGACGGGGTAAGTGAGGGTTCTATCGGAACAGGTTCGGCTTCTGCCGTTACCGGGGTGGCGACATTTGCGTTCGGCGCCGAAAGGACTGCTGCGGACCTCGACGGCGTCGGCACTTGGGCGGGAGCGGCCAGCGCGGGTGCCAAGTCCGGCAGGGTGGTCGGGGCGGGTGCCGGCCCAAGATCTGTTGAAGGCACCGTGGGCACTGCGGGGTCCAGCGGCGCAGGCACCAATGCAGGGTCTGTAACTGGTCCCGGATCAGGCACAACCGGGTCCGTCACTGGTCCGGGGACCGTCACAATTGGATCCGTCACTGGACCCGGTGCCGTCACGGGGTCCGTAACGACCGGGTCCGTCACAGATGGCGACGGAGAAGGACTAACTACAGGCACGGGCGGCGTTTCCCCATCGGCATATGCAGCCGAAGTAATGCCAGCGCTGAGCAGCAGGGCGCACGCCACGGCAGCCGCCCACCGAGGGGCAATGCTTCTTTTATTTGTCACTCGATGCCCCCCAGGCTGCCTACGTTACACACTGATGCTAGTACCACCGGAATCCCCAGATGGGACGCCATTTATTGTTGTACGAGGAAGGTCCAGTCATTGGACTTCACCTCAGTTTACTGTACTTACGATCGGAACCGTGTGCGCCAAGGCTGAACGAACCGGTCAGTCCCCGCACCGCATCGTTTCCTGGGCTCCTCTGCGGCTCAGATCATGCTGCCACTTCCCGCTAGGCTGGACAGATGCAGCACCCCAGATCCTCCGCAACCCTCCGCGCCGCCTGTTCCCTTTTCGCGGTGACTCTTTCGGTCCTCGCTCTCACCGCCTGCTCCCCCGCCGTGGACGTGGCCCCTGCCGCCGACGCGGCCAACCCTGCCTGCGCGCCCATGATGGTGGCCCTGCCGGACGCCATCGGCGACGCGAAACTGCGGAAGACCAACAGCCAGGCCACCGCGGCCTGGGGGGACCCCTCGCAGGTGATCCTGCGCTGCGGGGTGAACGTTCCGGGGCCCACGACGGACCGCTGCGTGAGCGTCAACGGCGTTGACTGGGTCATCAGGGAAGCGGACTCCGCCTGGACGCTGACCACTTTCGGCCGTAAGCCGGCCACCGAGATCCTCCTCACCAAGGATCAGGAGACCATCAGTTCCGCCACGGTCCTTGCTGATCTCTCCGGGGCTGCGGCTAAGATTCCGGCCACCGGGAACTGCGTGGGCCAGGAAGACCTGCAGAACCTGCCCACGAGCAAGTAGGCCTGCTACCGCAGTCCGGTCTTCCGGTTGAGCGCCAGGTAGATCAGCTCGTCAATGAGGTCCGCGTAGCCAAGGCCGGACGCTGCCCACATCTGCGGGTACATGCTCTTGGGCGTGAACCCCGGCATGGTGTTAATCTCGTTGATGATCAGTTCACCCTCTGGGGTGTAGAAGAAATCAACCCGGCTCAGCCCTTCCGCACCGACGGCGTCAAACGCCACCGCCGCCAGCTCCCGCACCCTGGCGATTGCTTCCTCCGGGATATCGGCCGGGCAGCTGAGTGAAGCGGCGTCGTCCTCAACATATTTGGCGTTGAAATCATAGAAATCATGGCCGCCCCCTGCCACGGAGATCTCCCCCGGCATGGAGGTGCGCGGCGCCGCGGTTCCGCGCCCTTCGAGGACGGCACACTCGATTTCGCGTCCCACGATGCCGGCTTCAATGACCAGCTTGCGGTCGTGGCGCCGGGCTTCCTCGACGGCGGCATCAAGTTCCTCCAGCGAATCCACCTTGGAGATACCCATGGAGGATCCGGCCCTGGCAGGCTTGACGAACACCGGGAAGCCGAGCCGGTCCACCTGCTTGCGGACGGCCTCGGCGTCGTTGAGCCACTGACGGTCCGTGACCGCCACATACGGGCCCACCCGCAGTCCGGCAGCCTCGAAAACAACCTTCATGTAGTGCTTGTCCATGCCCACCGCGGATGCGAGCACGCCGGCGCCCACGTAGCGGGTGTCAGAGAGTTCGAGGAGCCCTTGAATGGTGCCGTCCTCCCCGAACGGGCCGTGCAGCAGCGGGAACACCACATCAACGGTGCCCAGTTCGCGGGGAACCGTGTCCGGCGAGGCCACAATCAGCTGGTGCTCCCCGCCGATCTCGGCGAGGGTCACGGTTTCGGACGACGCCGGGACCTCGGGCAGTGATGCCGCGGACAGCGACCACTGGGCAGTGTCCGCGGCTGCCAGGACCCATTGCCCGGACTTGGCGATGCCGATCGGTATGACGTCGTACTTGTCTTTGTTGATGGCGCCCAGCACGCCGGCAGCCGTCACGCAGCTGACCGCATGCTCGCTGGAACGGCCGCCAAAAAGCACCGCCACCCGTGGTTTCGACCGGCGCGCGGGTTCCGCTGCGGCCAGGTTGTGCTCAGACATCTTAGTAATCGCCTTCAGGTTTCAGGTCCCGGGACAGCAGCAGCGGTCCCAGTTGGTCAACGGAAAGTTTGCCAGCGAGGACGGCGACGACGGCGGCGGTAATGGGCATTTCCACGCCCAGTTTCCCTGCGAGATCGTGCACGGCCTGGCCTGATTTTATGCCTTCGGCCGTCTGTGTCATCTTCAGCGCAAGCTCATCCAGGGTCAGGCCCTGACCCAGCAGCCTGCCGGCCGTATGGTTACGCGACAATGATGAGGAGCAGGTTGCCACCAGGTCCCCCAGGCCGGCGAGTCCGGCCATGGTCCGGGCTTCCCCGCCAAGGGCAAGGGCCAGCCTTGACGTTTCGGCCAGGCCCCGCGTGATGACGGAAGCCTTGGTGTTGTCACCCATCTGTTTGCCCTCGCAAATGCCGACGGCCAGGGCGATGACGTTCTTGACGATTCCGCCGATCTCCACACCCACCACGTCCCCGGTGGTGTAGGGGCGGAAGTAGGGGGCGGTGCAGCTTCTGGCAATCCAGCCCGCTGTCGCCTCGTCGCTGCACGCCACCACGGAAGCCGTCGGTTCTTCACGGGCAATCTCCATGGCGAGGTTCGGGCCCGAAACCACCGCGATGCGGTGGTCAGGAATCCCCAGTTCCTCGCCGATGACCTGGCTCATGCGTGCATCGGTGCCCAGTTCCAGGCCCTTCATCAGGGACACCACCACAGCATCCGGGGCAATCAGGGCCTTCCACTCGCGGAGCTGGAGGCGCAGCGACTGTGCGGGCACTGCCAGGACCACCAGGTCCGCACCGGCTAATACGTGCCGCACCTCCGTGGACGCAGTGATGCTGCCGGGCAGCACGGTGTCCTTCAGGTACTGCTCGTTGCGGTGGACCGCATTGATCTGCTCCACCACTTCGCTACGCCGGCCCCACAGCCGGATGCTGCGTTCCACACCAGCGGCCGTGGCAGCGTCGGCAAGGATCTTCGCGAACGTGGTTCCCCAGGAACCGGCGCCCAGCACGGCAACGGAGCGGGCCGAGCCCGGGCGGCTTCGTTCAGCGGTCACGTTGCGTCCGCTGCGTCGTCAGGGCGTCCCCGGTCAACAAAGCGGCCATGCGAAGCCTGGTTGTGTTTGGAGGGGTCCCACCGCTCGGTGGGAGGTGTTTCGCCCCGGATGTCGGCAAGCAGCTCCGTCACGGCGTCCATGATGGCCTCGGTCGCGGCGGTGAGGGTTGCCTTGTCCAGCGGTTTGCCTGCAAACGGACTAAGGTCAACGGGTTTGCCTACCACTACCCGTGACGTCTTACGCGGGAAAAGGTGGAAACTCTTGGAATAGCGCGGGAAAACCTCGTGGGCGCCCCAATGCGCGATGGGCACTACGGGGATTCCACCTTCGAGGGCGAGGCGTGCTGCTCCGGTGTGGCCCTTCATCGGCCACAGCTCCGGATCACGCGTCAGGGTGCCCTCGGGGTAGATGATGATGGCCCCGCCGTCAGCCACGATCTCCTGGGCGAGCTGCAACGAGCGGTTTGCACCCGCCGTCGAGCGTTCCACCGGAATCTGGCGGGTGGCCCGGAGGACAGCGCCCAGAACCGGAACCTTGAAGAGCCCTGCCTTGGCGAGGAAGTGAGGGGCACGTTTCTGGTTGTACAGGAGGTGGCCCACAATGAGCGGATCGATTTCCGTGCAGTGGTTGGGCGCGGCAATAAAACCGCCTTCCGGAAGGTTTTCCAGGCCTTCCCACTTCTTGTTCATCATGCCGTTGAGCACGGTCCGCACGATGCCGGCCACCACAACAAACGTGGCCCGGCTCTTGGCCGTTTCCTTCATGTTCCCCCCGTTACTTCGTCGAGGTGATGTCGAAGTCCGCGCCGAGTCCGGCGAGCTTCTCAGTGAAACGCTCGTAGCCCCGGTTAATAATGTCGATGCCGGTCACACGGGACGTGCCGGTGGCAGCAAGCGCGGCAATGAGGTGGCTGAAACCGCCGCGAAGGTCCGGGACATCAATGTCGGTGCCCTTGAGCTGTGTGGGACCTGAGATAACGGCGGAGTGGAGGAAGTTCCGCTGCCCGAAACGGCACGGCACGCTGCCCAGGCACTCGCGGTGCACCTGGATGCTGGCGCCCATCCGAATGAGGGCGTCAGTGAAACCGAACCTGTTTTCGTAGACCGTCTCATGAACGATCGACACGCCCTCCGCCTGGGTCAGTGCCACCACCAGGGGCTGTTGCCAGTCAGTCATGAAGCCGGGGTGCACATCAGTCTCGAGGACCAGCGGGTTGAGCTTGCCCCCCTTGTGGTAGAAGCGGATACCGTCCTCGCCGATATCCATGCCGCCGCCCACCTTGCGGTAGGTGTTCAGGAACGTCATCATGTCCCGCTGGGAGGCGCCTTCGACGAAGATGTCGCCCTTGGTAACCAGTGCGGCGGAAGCCCATGACGCCGATTCGTTGCGGTCCGAGAGTGCGCGGTGGTTGTAGCCGCCCAGGTCCCTGACGCCTTCGATGCGGATGGTGCGGTCAGTCTGGACGCTGATGATGGCGCCCATCTTCTGCAGCACGGCGATGAGGTCGATGATCTCGGGCTCCGTGGCGGCGCCGGAAAGTTCGGTGATGCCTTCGGCGCGCGTGGCGCTGAGCAGCACCTGCTCGGTGGCTCCCACTGACGGATACGGCAGCGAGATTTTGGCTCCCTGCAGCCCGCGCGGCGCGGAGATGTGGATGCCGCCTGGCCGCTTTTCAACCACGGCGCCAAACTGGCGCAGCACGTTGAGGTGGTAGTCGATGGGCCGGTCGCCAATCTTGCAGCCGCCCAGGTCGGGGATGAAGGCCTCCCCGATCGCGTGGATGAGGGGTCCGCAGAGCAGGATGGGAATCCGCGAATCGCCGGCATGGGCGTCAATCGCGGTGCTCGGCGCGGTCTTGGCTGCCTTGGGATCCAGGGTGAGGTCACCGCTGACGGGATCCTTGACGACGGTTACCCCGTGCAGCTGCAGCAGGGACGTGACAACTTCGACGTCCTTGATCTCCGGAACGTTCCGCAATACCGAGGGTTCGTTGCCCAGCAAGGCTGCCACCATCGCTTTGGGAACAAGATTCTTGGCCCCACGGACGTTGACGCGGCCTGTAAGCGGGACTCCGCCGCGGATTGTCAGAACACTACTCATATACCGGTTTCCTTACGATTGCTCGCCCTCAAACACTTGCAAAGGCTCCAGCTAAGCATAGGAGGTCACGTTACCGAACCGAAATACGGCATGCCAGGCTCGTGGGTTGCGGCCGCCGCTGCATGCCCGCAACCGGGGCGAGTATCAGGGCCGAAAATATGAGTAGCCGTTACCCGTTTCCAAGTGTTGCTATGCCCCTGGGCGGGAGACCATCCTGTCCATATGGCCCACGGTTTCAACCCAGAGCGCCAGGTATCGCCTGTAAAGCAGCCAGCAGGGACGCGCCGCAGATTTAGTCCTCATCGCGCTTACAGCGCGTCCTTGTTGGTGGTGGCTATCATGACTCTCCTTGCGGCGTTCCTCACACCGGCGGACGCCGCGCCCTTCACCACCCCGGCCCCTGCCTTTCCCATTAGCGGATACTTCATCCGTGCCGGCGGCAGCAATGCCCTGAATGCAGACAAATTGGATCGCATCAAGTCCGCCGGGGGCGATTCCGTCATCACCCCCGGAACCAGGCTCAAGCCGGCTGGCTGGGCCGAACTTCCAGCGGACTGCAAGATCGGCTCGGTGAACTGCGGCCAGGCGGCCACGCTCGGAGTGCGGGTGAACAGAGTATTTACATATTCCGACGGGAACCAGTGGGGCAAAAAAGCCCTGGCATGCCCCCGGGACCAAAGCATCGCCGCCAACGGCAAATTGTTCACCATTCTGGTTGTTCCGGCCAGCGGAAGCGGCTGTGACTCGTCAGACAACAGCTATGACGTCATTGTGATCAGCGGCGGGACAACCAAAGCCGCCAGCGCAACTGTTTCATTGGCCAAGGCGGCAACCAAACGGAAGATGAGACTCTATGCAGGTTTGCCGATCCCGGTGATGCGGAACGACGTGCCGTACCTGCCTGACCTCAGCTACCAAAACACCTTTGCGCAATTTACGGACAGATATCTGAGGTATCAGAAGTCCGTCAGCAACGTAGCCGGCCTGGCCGGGTTCTACCTCGCCGTTGAGATGCCGCTGAGCGCCGGATTCGACTCTGTCCTGACCACCTACCGCATCCAGAACGAAGCAATCCACCGCATCATGCCGACCCGGGCCGCGGTTGTCAGCCCGTACTTGGATGCCCGGGTAGCTGCCGGAGGCAGGACACCTCTTGCCGGCGTCGCCGACGCCGTTCGCATCATCGCCCTGACGGCCAGCGGAGTGAACCTCAGCATCGCGGTCCAGGACGGCATGGGGACCGGCAAAGGCGGCGCCTACTTCGGCAATGAGGAGGGGACTGCGGTGGATGCACCGGCATCGACGATCGTCGGTGAGGGCACATGGGGCACTAAGTACCTCGCCTCCACACGCGACTACTTCCAGGCCGCAGCGGCCGGAGTCGCCGGTACGACAGCCACCTTGTGGGCCAATGTTGAGGGCATGGCACCGGCCACAGGGTCCAACGCATGCGATACGAATCTGCGCGGCCAAACCACCCTGGCGCGCCTGCACCGGCAACTGCAGCAAGTGGGAAACGCGCCACAGAAGCTCATTTCCTTCATGTGGGACACGTACTACACCTGCGTTGGCACGGGGACTCCGCTGGAGCAGCAGCTCCGCTCAGGCAAAGCCACGCCCGTGATCACCGACAGCACGTTCACTGCCGGCACGGGCGCCGTGGCCATCACCGGGTACAACCTCTATGGCGCCAAAGTCGAGGTGAACTGGACCGACGCCGCAGGGCAGAAGCTGAGCAAGGTGGTGGCCACGGACTACTTTGACGGCTCCTTCGGCGCGCGGCGGGGGCAGAACCCCCGGTTGCAGACGGTGATGGCGAACGTGGGAGAAACGAACCTCAGCACGGACGGCTACTACACAATCAGCGTTACCAACGCGTGGGGCGCCGTCAGCGACGCCGACTACGCGAAGCACAACTAGCCAGGGCTTCACGGTGCCCCTGCACGAAGAAGTGCCCTAGGAAAGTCGTGCCGGCAGCGTGGTCGGTTTGAACGCAGGACGGGTCGCCTCGTAGGCGGTGATGTCCTCTTCGTGCTGGAGCGTCAGCCCAATGTCATCCAGGCCCTCGAGGAGCCGCCAGCGGGTGTAGTCGTCAATCTCGAACGGGGCCACGATGGTGCCGCAGCTCACAGTTTTCGAGACCAGATCAACGGTCACCTCGGTGCCGGGGGCGTTTTCCAGCTCTTTCCAGATCAGCTCGATGTCATCCTGGGCCAGCTCGGCGGCCAACAGGCCCTGCTTGCCGGAGTTGCCGCGGAAGATGTCGGCGAAACGGGACGAGAGGACCGTTTTGAAGCCGTAGTCCTTCAGGGCCCAGACGGCGTGCTCGCGGGAGGAGCCGGTGCCGAAGTCCGGCCCTGCCACCAGAACGGAGCCTGCGTTGTAGGGGGCCTGGTTGAGGATGAAGGCCGGATCTTTGCGCCAGGCGGAGAAGAGCGCGTCTTCAAAGCCGGTGCGGGTGATCCGCTTCAGGTACACGGCCGGGATGATCTGGTCCGTGTCAACGTTGCTTTGGCGCAGCGGGACGCCGATGCCGGTGTGGGTGGTGAACTTTTCCATGGCGGGCTCCTAGGCGGCGTCGGTGCGGGTGGCGGCGGATGCGGGGGCCGGGTCAAGGTCCGACGGCGAGCTCAGCGTTCCGCGGATGGCGGTGGCGGCTGCCACCACCGGCGAGACCAGGTGCGTGCGTCCGCCCTTGCCCTGCCGGCCTTCGAAGTTACGGTTCGAGGTTGAGGCGCAGCGCTCCCCCACCTCCAACTGGTCCGGGTTCATGCCCAGGCACATGGAGCAGCCTGCGAAGCGCCACTCGGCACCGAAGTCCTTGAACACCTTGTCCAGGCCTTCGGCCTCGGCCTCGAGCCGCACGCGTGCCGAACCGGGAACCACCAGCATGCGGATGTTGGGGTCCTTCTCGCGTCCGCGGATGATGTCCGCTGCGGCCCGGAGGTCCTCCATGCGGGAGTTGGTGCAGGAACCCAGGAAGACGGTGTCCACCCGGATGTCCTTCATGGGGGTGCCGGCGGTCAGGCCCATGTACTGCAAGGCGCGCTCGGCGGCCGCCTTGGCGTTCTCGTCGCCGAAATCCTCCGGCGAGGGCACTGAAGCTGAAAGCGAAACGCCCTGGCCGGGGTTGGTGCCCCAGGTGACGAACGGCTCCAGGGTGTCCGCATCCAGGTCAACCTCGGCGTCAAACGTGGCGTCGTCGTCGGTACGCAGGGTGTTCCAGTACTCGACGGCGGCATCCCAGTCCGCTCCCTGGGGAGCGTGCGGGCGGCCGAACATGTAGTCGTAGGTGGTTTGGTCCGGGGCGACCAGGCCCGCGCGGGCACCGGCCTCGATGGACATGTTGCAGATGGTCATCCGCGCTTCCATGGACAGGGCGCGGATCGCGGAGCCGCGGTATTCCAGGACATAGCCCTGGCCCCCGCCGGTGCCGATCTTGGCGATGACCGCAAGGATGATGTCCTTGGCCGTGACGCCCGGACGCAGGGTGCCCTCAACGTTGATGGCCATGGTCTTGAACGGCTTCAGCGAAAGCGTCTGGGTGGCCATGACGTGTTCCACCTCGGACGTGCCGATGCCCATGGCCAGCGCGCCGAATGCCCCGTGCGTGGAGGTGTGCGAGTCGCCGCAGACCACTGTCATGCCCGGCTGGGTGAGGCCCAGCTGGGGGCCGACAACGTGCACAATGCCCTGCTCGGCGTCCCCGAGCGAATGCAGCCGGACACCGAATTCCGCGCAGTTGTTGCGCAGGGTCTGGATCTGGGTGCGGCTGGTGAGATCGGCGATGGGCTTGTCGATGTCCAGCGTGGGGGTGTTGTGGTCCTCGGTGGCGATGGTGAGATCCGGGCGGCGCAGCTTGCGGCCGGCGAGGCGGAGGCCTTCGAAGGCCTGCGGGGATGTCACTTCGTGGACGAGGTGGAGATCGATGAAGAGAAGGTCGGGCTGGGCGTTGGCTCCCTCGCCGTCGCCTTTGCGCACCACGTGTGCGTCCCAGACTTTCTCGGCCAGTGTTTTTGCCACGGCCAGCTCCCTTCACTGCATGTTTTGGCTGTTAAGCTCCACTGAACCAGCAGCGGTGTGCAATATGCCACTCAAAAGATTTGCATCTCAGATAATGAGACGGCAATATCATTACATGGACAATTCTAGCGGCGTCGGTGTCATTGATAAAGCGGCCCATGTTTTGGACGCATTGGAGGCCGGGCCCACCACCCTGGCACAGCTGGTGGCCGCCACAGGACTGGCGCGGCCCACCGTTCATCGGCTTGCCCTGGCGCTGATCCACCACCGTCTGGTCGCCCGGGACATCCAGGGCAGGTTTGTCCTGGGCAGCCGCCTGGTCGAGCTGGCTTCCGCCGCGGGCGAGGACCGGCTCATTGCCTCGGCCGGGCCCATCCTGATGCAGCTGCGGGACGCCACCGGCGAGAGCTCGCAGATCTTCCGCCGCCAGGGCGAATGGCGCGTGTGCGTCGCCTCTGCGGAGCGGCCCATCGGCCTGCGGGACACCATTCCTGTCGGTACCCAGCTGTCCATGAAGGCCGGCTCCGCCGCCCAGGTCCTGCTGGCCTGGGAAGATCATGACCGGCTGCTTGAAGGCCTGCAGTCAGCACGCTTCACGCCCACCGTTCTGGCAGGCGTACGACGCCGCGGCTGGGGACAGAGCCTCGGCGAACGCGAGCCGGGGGTCGCCTCCGTCTCAGCCCCCGTGCGGGGCCCGTCCGGCCGCGTCATCGCCGCCGTCTCCATCTCAGGGCCGATCGAACGCCTGACCCGGCAGCCTGGCCGGCTTCACGCCGAGGTGGTCTGCAATGCCGGCCGGCTCCTGACCGAGGCGCTGCGGAAAAACAACGACTGACGCGCTGACGCGCCATCCCCGCTGGCCGCCTCGCCACCGCCATGCCTTGGCTAAGCTGTCCGCATGAACAGCTACGCAGTCTTTCTCCGGGGCGTCAATGTTGGCGGAATCAACATCAAGATGGCGGACCTGAAGGACGCGCTGGCGTCCGCCGGGTTCACGGGCGTTAAGACCCTCCTGGCCAGCGGCAATGTAGTGCTCGCCAGCCCGGATACGCCGTCCGCCGTCAAAGAGCAGGTTGAAAAATGCCTGCGCGAAACTTTCGGTTATGACGCGTGGGTGGTTGTCCTCACCGCACAACGCGTGGCCGAACTGGTGGCTTCCTGCCCCTATCCGGAAGACGACAAGGCCACCCACACGTACATCACGCTCTCCTCCGACACGGCCAGGCTCGATGAGCTTGACGTCGCCGGCGCAGCGCTGGACGGAACCGAACAGAAGCGGCTCGGCCCGGAGGCGCTGGCCTGGCTCGCGCCGGTCGGCGGGACGCTGGACAGCCCTTTCAGCAAGATCTCCGCCAAGGCGAAGTTCAAGTCAAGCACCACGACGCGCAACCTGCGCACCCTGATCAAGGTCCGGGACGCCGCGGCCGCCTTGGCGTAAGCGCTCTACGCTCCGCCCGCCGCCTTCAGTGCACTATTGAAGGAACTGAGCCGGCTCACCTCGATTTCCACCGGCTCCACCACCAGGTCCCCCGCCACCTTGCCGACGGCCGCCCGGAGCCGCTTCCTTGCCTTGGCCGCCCGTGACCTTGCCGCTCCGGCGCTTATGACTTTCCCGGTGAGGGCCAGGAAGATCCCCAGCGCCACGCCCCCGGCGATCATCAGGGTGGGAAGGGGCCAGCCCTCCACCCGCGGCACGTCCGGCACGGGCAGCTGAAAGTACGCGAGTCCGGCCAGCACGCCGAGCCAGCCCAGCCCGCCAACCACTACGGCCAGCGCAAGCCACTGGACCACGTTGAACACTCCCCACCACCAGGATTTCCGGAAGGTCATCAGGTCCGTCCCGGCGATGGCCTGGTCCAGGGCGTCGGGCAGCGCATCCCGTCCTTCACGGGCCGCGCCGCGGATGGCCGCCCGCCACGGACCCGGCGCGCCCTCGCTGGCGGCGTCCGCGAACTCGCGGACAGCCGCATCGGTCCGGGCGCGCTCCGGGGCGCCGGCGGGCGGGAGCGAGGTGCGGTTGAGCTGGGACGGCGCGGAGCTCTTCAGGTTAAGCCGGCGCAGCGGATCGGCCCTGAAGCGCAACAGCCACCGTGTGACGGGCCACCCGGTCCGGCGCGTCGATTCCATCCTGTAGGACGTGGCGACAGCGTCCACCACCAATGGCACGTTCGCTGCCGTGGCCAGCTCCTCCGTGAGCCGCGCTGTTGACGCCTTTCTGACGCCCGCCGCCTCGCCGGTACCTGAAACCTCAGTGAGCTGCCGGGATGCCCGTGAGACATCCGCAGCGAGCCGTTGTGAGAGAGCCTGCCGCCGCAGCACCACGCCGCGGATGGCGTTCCGGACCCTGTCCACGCCTTTACCCGTCAGTGCGGAGGCACCCAGCACCTGCACCGTGCCCAGCCCGTCGCGCGCAAGGATCCCTTTGAGCGACTCCAGCACCGGCTCGACGTCGCGTTCGGGCAGCCTGTCAATCTGGTTCAGCACCACCAGGGTCACGGCGCCGTGGGCAGCCATCGGTGCGAGGAAGTCGTTATGCACGGCCGCGTCAGCGTACTTCTGCGGATCCAGCACCCAGACCAGGACGTCAACCAGGCCCACCATGCGCTCCACAATGGCGCGGTTGGCCGCCCGGGTGGAATCGAAGTCGGGAAGGTCCAGCAGGATCAGCCCTGTGCCCTCGTCCGCGAACCCCGCAACGGGATCGGCGTGGTGCCGGTTGCGCACCTCCAGCCAGTCCAGCAGGGGCTCGCTGCCGTCCGCTCCCCAGACACCTGCCAAAGGTTCCGACGTGGTCGGACGGCGGGCCGCCGCCGTCGCGATTTCTGCCCCGCTGACTGCGTTGAACAGCGATGACTTCCCGCTGCCGGTCGCACCGAAGAAGCCCACCACAGTGTGCTCGGCCGAGAGTGAACGCCGCGAGCCGGCACGGTCAAGGAGCCGGCGCACCTCATCCAGGGAGGCATCCGGCAGGACCCCGTCCCCCAACTCCCGCGCGTCCTTGAGGGCCGCGAGCCTGCGGTCCAGCTCCGAGGCTTCCCGGGCGGCGCCGTGGCGGCTCATGGACATTCCGCCAGCCGGGCGAGGGCGGCCGCATGGTCCGCCAGAACGTGTGCAGCGTCCGCACCGGGCGCAGGGAGCCGGTCGAGGAACTTCTGCTGCTCCGCCTGCAGCAACCGCTGGCAGCGGGCGTGGAGGTCGTTCCTCGCCGTCTGGGCGAGCCTGCGGACGGCGTCCTCGCCGAAGACGGCTTCAAGCAGCCGTTGTCCCACCACGGCGGTGCCGCCGGCCACGCCGATTTCCAGCCCGGTGAGGCCGGCCGTCATGGAAAACACCACGATCATCAGCGCGGCGCCGAGCCCGTTCACCCCGAACGAGAGCCACCGGGCCTGAGTGCGCTTCTCCTGTCCCTCCGTACGGATCAGTTCCATCAGCCCGGACTGCCAGGCCCTGATCTCGGCAGCGGTCACGTCGGCGAACCCTGGGCTGGTGCCGGACAGGTCGTCGGTACCGAGCAGCGCCCGGCCGGCGGGGTCCGAGCGCCAGCGCTGGTCCGTGTCTTCGCCGGCGTTGGCCGCTTCATCCAGGATGACGGCCTGCAGTCCTGTCTCGATGGCCACCTCCACCCGCACGGCCGGCGGTGGCTCGCCCCGGAAGAATGCGCCTAACCGGTCCCGCAGCCGGCCAACGTTCTGTTCCAGGGTCCGGAAGAACTCGCCCGTCCCAACAAAGTCCTGCCAGCGCGCCAGCACCTCGCCGCGAAGCAGCGCACCGTCCTTCGTGGCATTAAGGATCCTGTCCACAGCGTCGCGGTACGCGGCCTCCGCATCGGCCCGGAGCGACGCCGCGGCACGCTCCTGGCCCTGCACGGCCTCGGCCACACCAGCGACCCGCCCGGCCAGGGCCTTCACCGTGCCGTTGAGAGTCCGGCGGGCAATCTCCGAACGTCCCGCCGCATCGGCCGCAAGGTCCCGCAGCCAGAGCTGCAGCGGCTGTACGGTCTCCGCCGGCAGCATGCCCAGCCCGTTCAGGTCAGTCTCCGGCACCACGAACAGCCTGGCGGCCCCGAGCCCTTCCTTCTGCAGCAGCCCGCGGAGATCGGCGCTGACTTCGGCCTCGGCCCCGGCCGGCACCCGGTCCAGCACCACGGCAACCATGATGTCCCTCGAGGACGCGTCCAGCAGCAGCTTCCAGGGGACTGCGTCCGCGTAGCGGTTGGCTGTGGTGACAAAGACCCACAGGTCCGCGGCGGCCAGCAGCTGGCCGGCCAGCCGGCGGTTGTCATCGGAGATGGAATCGACGTCGGGAGCATCGAGCAGCGCGATCCCCTGCGGCACCGCCGGGTCGGCCACGAGCACCAGGGAGGAGATGGCCTCCGCATCCGGTGTTGCGCCAGCCCGGCTGGCCGGGAGGGGTTCAGGCGATACGGTGCCCCGGATCCGGCTGAGAGTGGGCAGGACGCGTTGGCCTTCGAACCAGCCCGCATCTGCGGGATGGTGCAACAGGATGGGCTGGCGCGTGGTGGGCCTGATGGCACCGGACCGGGTGACAGGGTGTCCCACCAGGGCGTTCACCAGTGTTGACTTGCCGGCGCCGGTGGAACCTCCGACGACGGCGAGCAGCGGGGCGTCCAGGCTGCGGTACCGCGGGAGGATGTAGTCATCGAGCTGGGCAACCGCGTTCCGGACCTCTGTGCGGGCCTGCCCCGCCTCAGGCAGCGCCAGGGGCAGCGACACGGCTGCCAGGTCCTCCCGCACGGCTTCGAGCAGTTCCACGGCGGCGGCCGCGGCCTGGCCCGCTGGGCGGCCTGGCTGGTCCGGCTGGCGCGCAGGTTGGCCGCGTGGTGCGCGGGACGGGAGCGGTGGCGGCTGAGGTGGCGAACCGTCGGAGGAGGTCACCACCTCATCATGCCAGTTCAGAGGACCTCAAGCCGGGACAGGGCGCAGCGAACAAATAAAAAACGGCCCCGGGCTGATGCCCGGGACCGTCATTCTGTGACCCCAGCGGGATTCGAACCCGCGTTACCGCCGTGAGAGGGCAGCGTACTAGGCCGCTATACGATGGGGCCGCGTACTTCCAGGAAGCTGACGCTTCCAACCAGCTTTTGGCCGGCGCGCTCAGTGATTATGTCATACACTCAGCACGAGTTTCAAATCGTAAACCACTCTGAAACTCCTGATTCATCAGCAATATTTCAGCGTCTAAACCAGAGCTGGGATACCAGGACTCGAACCTAGAATGACGGTACCAGAAACCGTAGTGTTGCCAATTACACCATATCCCAATGATACTTTCGGGCCGGAGTTTTAGGCTTCAACCTGCGCTCCGTGCGCCTCAGCACGAGAAATTACTCTACCCGAGACTTGTGGATGGCACAAATCGGCCCCGAAACCAGGAGCGCCAAAGGCGTTGTAGGCCTCTGAACAGCGGCTCACTACAGTTGTCATGACCCGGTTGTTAACCAATTACTCGGCCCATAGCCCCTGCGACGGGTCAGGTAACAGTTTGCCTTCACTGCCTTGGACCAGATCGGGATACTGACTGGTAACACGAGGAGCGCTGGGCGTTGCCCTGCTCCCTGGAAGAGGCCGAACGCGAAGCCTCTGCGCAACGGGGTGAAGCTTTGCGCAACAACTCCCGGCTCAGGAAACACCAACGGCCCTTCAGTAATCTATCGACGTTGTCCCGCACATAGGTCAGCAAGATCATGGTGGGCGACGTGCCGCCAGAACTTCGGGCACCGCAGTTGTTGATTAGGCGATCACTGCGAGCTTCACGAGAACACCACTGGAGTCTCTTATTCCCACGAAGCCTGTGATGGGCGCGTCCGCACTAGCAGTCTTGGTACCGAACCGGACATAGCCGTCGTTGCCTGGCAACAGATACAGATCAACGTTCGACGAGCCCGGATTTGTCACCTGTAGTCTCGGCACACCGTCTGAGACATTCGTGCTCAGGGTTGGGCCAGTCCCGGCACCGTTACCCGACTGGATGGTGTCGAACAGCGCAGCTTCCTCGGCTACTACACCGGACGAATACTTGTCAGTGTCCAGCCCCACTACGGTGCAGCCCGTCGCAGTCACGAGCACCCCGTGCTTAGTACCGCTGACGACGTAGTGGTCTGTCTCAGTTTTGTTTGATGGTCTCGAGGGCGACGCGGCCGCGGGCTACTTTCTTAAGGATTGAGTCTGCGGTCGCGGTCCATACCAGGGGCTTGGGTTCGGTGTTGTGGGCGGCGAGG
>NZ_JARESG010000028.1 GCF_029076445.1 Pseudarthrobacter naphthalenicus | reverse complement strand
GGTCCGCCCTGACAAACACGTCGGCTGGCCCACGGACCGCTTGCCGGGTGATCATGAAGGCGCCCTTTACAGGGCCTCCGCCGCAATCCTGAGCCAGGAGAATTGACCATGAACCTGTCTTTTGAGCATGTGACCCTGGGCCAGCGGGTCCTTTTCGGCACCGGCGCAGCCGCTGCGAACCTCGCCGCGGAAGTCGGCCGACTGGGCGCACAGCGGGTGATGGTGATCGCTTGGGACCGTGAGACACCGGTGGCCCGCACCGTCGCCGCTGACATCAAGGTGGCGCTGTGGCACCACGACGTGGTGATGCACGTGCCGATTGAGGTCGCGGAGAAAGCGAGGGCCGCCGCCGCTGAAGCGGGCATTGACCTGCTCGTCTGCGTGGGTGGGGGCTCGACGACAGGACTGGCTAAGGCGATCGGCATGACCTCACGCCTGCCCATCATTGCCGTGCCCACCACCTACGCCGGCTCCGAAGCCACGAACGTGTGGGGCCTGACGGAATCGTCCCGGAAAACCACGGGAGTGGACGACGCGGTGCTGCCCGTCACGGTCATCTACGACGTCGCACTGACCCTGTCCCTGCCGGTGGAGATGTCCGTCGCGTCCGGCCTGAACGGCATGGCCCACTGCATCGACTCGATGTGGGGCCCGCGGGTGGACCCGATCAACGCCGCGCTCGGCGCCGAAGGTATCCGTGCCCTCAGCCGCGGACTGCCCTTGATCGCGGAGGACCCGTCCAGTACCGAAGGACGCGAGCAGGCCCTCTACGGCGCGTACCTGTCCGCGGTCGCCTTCGCCTCCGCAGGGTCCGGGCTGCACCATAAGATCTGCCACGTCCTGGGCGGGACCTACAACCTGCCGCATGCGCAGACCCACGCCACCGTGCTGCCCTACGTCCTGGCGTTCAACGCACCCGCCGCGCCCGACGCCGCGGCCCGCATCGCCGCAGCGTTCGGGACCGCGGACGCCCTGACCGGGCTCCAGGATCTCCGTAAACGCATCGACGCCCCGAAGGCGCTGGCGGACTACGGCTTCACCGCCGACGGGATCGCCGAAGCCGTTGCCATCATCCTCCCCGCCGTTCCGGCATCCAACCCACGCTCCGTCACCGTCGAAAACCTCACCCGCCTCCTCCAGACAGCCCTCACCGGCGAAGACGCCCGGGTCCTCCTGGACCTCTGAGCCGGTCGCTGATCATGCAGCCCAGCGCACGCTTCCTACCCCGAACCTTAGGAGTACAGCATGTCTAACACCACCGATGCCCGGGCGTCCATCAGCCCCGAGCGGGCCTGCTCAAAGGTTTTGCCACACGGCCGCTTGTGTAACCGGAATAGTCAGGTCCAAATTACCTGGCTCGCGGTGAGGAGATAGTCCGGTTACGGCACACCCCAACCTGACAATTGACTCCTTGCCGGACTGCAGAAGAACTGGGAATCTCAGCTCTACCGTGAAGAAGTGTGCTGCCGCTGCCCACAGTCGGGGACAATTCTCATAGGTTATCCACCGCTCGCTGCTACCTGGGGACTATCCCAACGGCTCCTCATTTCCAGCCCTTGATAGCCTTAGTTGACCCCAGCCATGGACGAATCAAAGTCTCCCCGAGTTCCGGCCGCGTGACCAGCAAGCTTGGGTTAGTCCTGCCGAGGCAGGTTGACGGAAGGCCGGTTATCGGCGTTGATTTCACCCGGGGAGAGAGCCGGCTCCATGCCCGGGCTTAGACCTCCTCAGGACAACGCCCGGCCAATCTTTTCTTCCCCAAGAGACAAGCTGACGTCGCAAGCGGCCCAGTGCGCAGCACACCGGCATTCGCCTCCGAGCACACGACTGCCGGCTCATAAGCCTGCATCATCCGGGCAATTCCGCGCCGGCTCCCGGGTGTCGAGTGTCGGAATCTCAACAGCCCTGAAGTAAACCTTGGCTTCTGGGGAGGGCTCGCCCCACTGCCGTTTGTCCTGGCGGGAGGGTACGTGGGTGGTGATTGAGGCTGGGCTAGCGGTGAGGCACCGAGAATCGTTGCGATAGGTGATCATCCGGCGCCTCACCGCGGATCAGGGGCCGGCTCAAGGAGCCGGGTCACAGAGCCCGCTGTTAACACTGTTCGTTGTGCTGAGTAGCGTATTGGAGGCAGGATCGGCGAAGCCGCCCTTTCGGTCTACGTCGCCCAAGGATGGCAGGCCATGACCATGGACGCTATCGCCAAGGACGCCGGGGTGGGGAAGTCGGCCCTGTACCGGGTTGGCCCAACAAGGGCAAGCTGCTCATCGACAATGTTCGCGCTGGAAGAAATCCAGGACATGGATACCGGCAACCTCAGGGAAGACTTCCTTATCCTCGCCCGGAAATTCGCCACAGGTACTTCGGACCTACGCGTATGACCTACCTGCGTTTCCAAGTCGAGGCAAACCTGATACCGGAGCTTCAAAAAGTCGGGGAGGACTACGTCCGTCGCCAGGTCCTCGCCGGCCGGGGGGGGCGTCCCCTGGCCAGCCACGGGCATTCCCCCGTCGCCGAGCTGGCGGCGCACATCTATCCTACGAAGACCCACCCAAGGACCCGGCAGGCAGCCGAACGGACCATCCTTGCCCAATTGCGCTATCTAGGTGTATTGACCTGAGAGGTTAGTGACGTGGCTTGACCCTTGAGTGAAGTGTGGCCTCGATGATGATTGTAGTGACGGAGCCAGTCGGTGAAAGCGGCAACACGCTCGCTTTCTGATCCATAGGGTCTCGCGTAAGCCATTCATCAAGCATTGTGCGGTTGTAACGCTCCACTTTGCCGTTGGTCTGGGGCCTGTATGGGCGGGTGCGTTTTGTGGCTGGTGTCCGGGCCCGGCGCGTCCTTGAAGGCGTAGGAGCGGTAGCAGGAACCGTTGTCCGTCAGGACCCGTTTGACGGTAATTGCCGCAGGATTCGCAGTAGGCGTTGGCGTGTTCCCAGAACCCGGCCGCGGTGTCCTTCTTCTCATCGGCCAGGATCTCGGTGTAGGCGAGCCGGGAGTGGTCATCAACGGCGTTGTGCAGGAAGGCGTAGCCCGGTCGCCGGTATGCCGTCGTGCCGGTCTTGTTCCTGTTACCCGCGGCCCGGCCGGTGGCGCGGTGACCTCCACCGTCCGGGATCCGTCCGAGCTTCTTGATGTCCACGTGGAACAGGTCCCCGGGTCGAGCGTGTTCGTACCGGCGGATTATCCTGCCGGTGGCGCGATCCAGCCAGGACAGACGGGCCAACCCGAACCCGGAGAGGGCCCGGTGCACCGTGGAGGGGTGGATGCCCAGCAGGTAGCCGATCCGGGCCGGACCCCACCGGCGGTTGATTCTGACTGCGATGATGCGCCGCTCCCGCCGCTCCCGCCGCTCCCGCCGCTCCCGCCGCTCCCGCCGCTCCCGCCGCTCCCGCCGCTCCCGCCGCTCCCGCCGCATGGACGTCCGCTGCGGAGAGCTGGCCGGCCGGCTGGAACGATCAACCATGCCTTGATCACCGGGGGCCTGGTAATGGCCGGCCCAGCGCGCTGCGGTCGTTACCAACACGTGGAACCGTTCAGCCGCCCGTCGAAGGGACCATCCGTCCTCGACCACGCACCGGGCCAGCCGGAGCCTGCCCTTCGGAGTCAGGATCGCGTTAGCATGGGGCATTGAAGACCTCCTTGTGGATCGGACTCTTAGACAAGCCCCACTCCACTCAGAGGTCTTCTTTTTGTCACCTATCCACGCCGAGCGCCCCTAACGTCCGTGGACAATACATCTGGGCGACCCTCGCGGGCTTGAGGGCGCCGACGCCGGCTGAAACCCCGGCGCGCAGGCACCACTCATCTAACCAAGGAGAGCACCGTGACCATCCTGGTCGCCTATGCACCCCGTTCCTGAGCGATGCATTCTCGGACGCCAGGGACCAAGAGGTGCTCACCCAGAAGCTGGGCAAGCTTTTCCTTGGCAGCATCGCGCACGGACTGCTGCTCAGTCGTCTGCGCTGGCCTCGTCCTCGGCCCGGTACCAGATGCTCTTCGAGATCGGTTGGCGCCGCTCCTCAATCAGGTGGCCGACGAGTCCGATCGCACGCGCGATGACCCCTAGCCCCCGCGAGACCTCGGCCGGGACCCCAAGGGTGGACGCCAGCGCGCCGATCGCACCGGTCGCGTTGACGGGCAGCGTCTTGCCGCAGCGCTCGGAGGCCAGTCGCGAGAGTGCCTCCATTAAGCGGGTCGGTGAATCGTCGAAGCCCAATTCGCGGCCCAGCTCGAAGAGCCGTTGCGCCCTCGGATCGACCGGCTTGTGAACGGGGTGGCCAAGACCAGGGATCGGTGCCTTTTTCTGGGCGTGTTCCGCGACGATGCGCGTCGCCAACTTCTCGATCTCATCGTTGGTCAGGCGCGGGGCGCCGCCGAGATCGTGCAGACCGGTGGCCGGCAGGTGCTGCTGACAGATACGCGCCGCTCCCTCGATGGTTCCCACGAACGTGTTGCCCAGGCCCAGGATGCCGGACGCCACGGCGCCTTGGATCGATTCGGGCGCACCGAGGTAGGTCATGCGGGCGGCAATCGCGCTTGGGGTGACGCCGTGCTCGACCAGTGTGACCACAAGTGCATTGAAAAGGACGGACTCATTCTTGTCAGGCAGGCGGCGGAAGATCTCGAGGTACGCGAAGTCCCCGAGGTTCACGGTCCCGAGCATGCCGATGAGGTCCTGACCGAAGACGGTCACGGAGTCCGTGCCCGAGCGGGCGATCTTGGAAACGATGGGCGGAGTTGGCCGCGCGTTCTGGGTCGGTGTCATTGTTGCCTCCTGGTTGGCTCGTCTGTGGTCCAGCGCCGCTTTCCTAGTAGGAACGTGGGAGCCCGAGCACCTTGCTGGCGATGAACGTCTTGACGAGGTTGTTGTTCACCGGAGCGACTTGGTACATGCGGGTTTCGCGGAACTTGCGCTCGACGTCGTACTCGTCGACGAATCCGAACCCACCATAGGTGTTCATGCAGGCGTTGGCGGACTCCCAGGAAGCGTCGGCGGCGAGATGCTTGGCCATGTTGGCCTCCGCGCCGCACGGCTTGCCCTCGTCGAAGAGCCGGGCCGCGACGTCACGCATCAGCTCGGCCGCACGCACGTGCATGTAGCCGTCGACGATCGGGAACTGGACGCCCTGGTTGACGCCGATCGGCCGGCCGAACACCACGCGCTCGTTGGCATACGTGGTGGCCTTTTCGGCGAACCAGTAGCCATCGCCAACTGCCTCCGAGGCCAACAGGATGCGCTCGGCGTTCCAGCCGTCGATGACGTACCTGAAGCCCTCGCCAACCTGGCCGATGACGGAGTCCTTCGGCACGCGCAGGCCCTGGTACCAGACCTGGTTCGTGGCGTAGTTGAACATGGTTCGCACCTTCTCCACGCGCACCGCGTCAGGCTGGTTGGCCCGCACTTCCCGCAGGTCGACTAGGAAGAGCGTCATCCCGGTGGTCTTGTCGGCACCCTTGTCCTCGGTGCGGGCGAGCACCAACAGCAGGTCGGATTCGTCGATGCGGCTGGTCCACGTCTTGTGTCCCGTAATGACGTAGTCATCACCGTCGAGCTCAGCCTTCGTCACGATGCTGGTGGTATCGGATCCGGCGTCCTCAGTGATGGAGAAGGCCTGGAGCCGAAGCGCGCCGGCCGCAATGCCCGGGAGATACTTTTGTTTTTGTTCCTCGCTGCCGTGGCGCAGCAGTGAACCCATGGTGTACATCTGCGCGTGGCACGCCGCGGAGTGCCCGCCCGAGCGGTTGATCTCCTCCATGATGGCGGCGCCGACGGTCAGGCCCTCGCCTCCACCGCCGTACTCGGTCGGGATCAGCGTAGCCAGCAGCCCGGAGGCGGTGAGCGCCTCGACGAATGCCGCGGGGTAGGCGCGCGACTGGTCGAGTTCGCGCCAGTACTCGCCGGAGAATTCGGCGCAGAGGGCCCGCGTCCGTTTCCGGTAGAAATCAACCTTCGACGCCACATCCGGCTCCTTGAGATCTGTCATCGCTTCCCCTATGAACTCTCGTTTGACTGGCGGGCGGCACCCGCGGCGCCGTCGCGACGGGCTTCGCCGTCCGACGCATTATCTCCAAGGTACATAATATATTTTATGCTGACAAGGGTTCGTGGCAACGGTGACTAAGATGCCCGTCGTTGACTTACCGGAATAATCCTGAGAAATTGGGTTTGCTACAAAATATATTGAGTAACGCGGCCGGTGAGGTTGCCTTATTACGAACCAATACCCCGACATCAGGAGATACCAGTGCAAACGAATTCGCCCCCGGGAGACGTGGAACGGTCGGAGCGCGGCGAGGTGGCGGGCTGGAACGGCCGCTTCTTCGAGGACTTCGAGGTCGGCGACATCTACTACCACCCGGCAGGCAAGACGGTCACCACAACGGACAACCAATGGTTCACCCTGCTGACGCAGAACACCTCCAAGACGCACGTCGACGCGAACTACGCGATGCAGACCGAACAGGGCGTTCCGCTGGTCGTCTCCACCTACACGCTGGCGCTGGTTACCGGGCAGTCCACCACCGACCTGTCCATGAACGTCTTCGCGAACCTGGGCTGGGACAAGGTCCGCATGCCCCAGCCGGTATTCGAGGGCGACACCATCTACTCGCGTTCCAAGATCCTGGCTAAGCGGGACTCGAGCTCGCGTCCCAGCGTCGGTATTGTCACCGCTGCCACCGAGGGCTACAACCAGGACGGAGTGGTCGTCCTCTCCTATGAGCGCACCTTCATGGTTTACCGCCACGGACACGGCCCGCAGCTCGATTCAGTGCGTCCGGACGAGTCTTCTTTGCCGCCGGTCGAGGACGCCCGATGATGGTCCCGGGCACCCCCGGTCCCGGCGCCATCGGAATCGTCGCGGCCGCACGGAGCGCCCTGTTCGTCCCGGGCGACCGGCCGGAGCGCTACGCCAAGGCCGCCGCATCCGGCGCCGACGTCATAATCGTTGACCTTGAGGACGCCGTCGCCCCCGACGCCAAGGCGGCGGCACGCGCTGCCGCGCTGGAGGGCCTGGCCGCCGGGACGCGGGCGCTGGTCCGTGTCAACGCCCCGGGAACACCGGAGTTCGACGACGACGTCGCCGCCCTGACCGGCCCCGGCTCCCCTGACGCGCTGCTTGGGCTGGTGCTCCCCAAGGTCGAGGACGCTTCCCTGCTGCGCGACGTCGCCTCCGTGCTTGGCCCCGACCGCGCACTCGTCGCCCTGATCGAATCCGCACGGGGTGTCCGCGACGTCGACTCGATCACTGCCGGCGCACACTGCACCCGGCTGGCCTTTGGCGCCATCGACTTCTCGCTGGACTGCCGCAGCTCCACCAACGCGGCCGTGCTGGCCCCGGTCCGTTCGCGCCTGGTCGTGGCCTCACGCGCGGTCGGCCTGGCGGCCCCCCTGGATACACCCACCCCGGACTTCCGCGACGCCTCGGTAGTCGAGTCGGAGGCGCGGCTCGGCCACTCCTTCGGTTTCGGCGGCAAGCTGTGCATCCACCCGGCGCAGGTGGCTCCCGTCCATGCCGCCTTCAGTCCAACGGTCGAAGAGGTGGCCTGGGCGCTCCGCGTCGTGGAGATCAACGTCGCGTCCGGAGGGGCCGCAGCACAACTGGACGGCCAGATGGTGGACGCCCCCGTCGTGGCGCGCGCCGAGGCTATACTCTCGATTTCCCATGAAAGGCAGACAGCATGAAGAACCTTCCGCTCGCGGGTCTGACCGTGGTGTCTCTCGAACAGGCAGTCGCGGCGCCCTTCGCCGCACGCCAGCTCGCGGACCTGGGCGCGCGCGTCATCAAGATCGAACGCGATACCGGGGACTTCGCCCGCGGATACGACGAAAAAGTCAACGGGCTCGCCAGCTACTTCGTATGGCTGAACCGCGGCAAGGAATCCGTGGTTTTGGACCTCAAGTCCGACGACGGCGTCGCCATCCTGAAGGCGTTGGTCACCGATGCCGACGTGCTGATCCAAAACCTCGCCCCCGGCGCAGCCGAACGCATGGGGCTCGGTCCCGACGACGCGCTAACGCTGAATCCGCGCCTGATCCACGTCTCCATTTCCGGCTACGGCAGAGGCGGAGACTACGAGAAGAAGAAGGCGTACGACCTGCTGGTGCAGTGCGAGGCCGGGCTGCTCTCGGTCACCGGCACGGAGGAGGCCCCGGCCAAGGTCGGCGTCTCCATCGCGGACATCGCCGCCGGCATGTACGCCTACACCGGCGTGCTGACCGCGCTCATCAACCGCGGCATCACCGGCAAGGGCGACGTCATCGAGGTTTCGATGCTGGAGGCACTCGGCGAGTGGATGATGCAGCCCTACCTGTACGCCGAGTACGGAGGCACGCAGCAACCGCGAAGCGGGGCGCAACACGCCACCATCGCTCCCTACGGGCCCTTCCCCGCCAGCGACGGGACAGTGTTCCTCGCCATCCAGAACGAGCGCGAGTGGCAGAAGTTCTGTTCTGAGGTCCTGCGGGATCCGGAGGTCGGCACCGACGCGCGCTACGCCACCAACGCTCTCCGCGTCCAGCACCGCGGGGAGCTCCACGCGGACCTGCACCGGGTCCTCTCGACACTGACCACCGAGGACGTGCTGGCCCGCCTCGACTCCGCCGGCATCGCCAACGCCCGGTTGCGGAACATGGCGGAGTTCTCCGCGCACCCGCAGTTGGAACAGCGCGGCCGCTGGATGGATGTGGACACCGCGTCCGGCCCGGCGCGCTCGCTGATCCCGCCGGTGACCAGCCGCAATGTGGGGTTCCGCATGGACCCCGTCCCCGCCGTCGGTGAACACACGGCACAGGTACTCGCCCAACTCCAGGAGACACGATGAACAACAACAGCTTTGCCCGCCAATTGGCCCGCCACGCCTCCGCCCGGCACACGCCGGGCCCCGAGGTCTCCGGTTGGATGCGCCTCCTCCTGCTGGATTACCTCGCCATCACCACGGGCGGCGTTGAGCGGGACTCGGCCGTGGCCGTGCGCGCCTCCGTGTCCCTCTCCCCCACCCGTACCGAGGACAAGCCGGCCCTGGTCCAGGGCACCGGTGCCTACGCCTCCGTCCAGGACGCGGCTCTGCTCAACGGCGTCACGTCCCACGGCCTGGAGTTGGACGACACGTTCGAGGAGGCCTCGCTGCACCCCGCCGTCGTCATCTTCCCAGCCGTGCTGGCGGTGGCCGACGACGAGGGCCACTCGGTCGACGAGGTGCTGCATGCCGCGACGATCGGCTACGACGTAATGTGCGACACCGGAGTGCTGCTTGGCGCCGCCGAGAGCTACGGCCGCGGCTTCCACCCGACCGGTGTTGCCGGCGTGATCGGCGCCGCCGCCGCCGTCGCGACCCTATTGGGGCTGACCGAGGACCAGACCACCCACGCGGTCGCGCTCGCGGCAAACCTGGCCGCGGGCAGCCTGGAGTTCCTGTCCGACGGTTCGTGGACCAAGCGCCTGAATGCCGGGCACGCGTCGGCCAGCGGCATCCGCGCCGCGCGCCTGGCCCAGGCCGGCTTCACGGCTCCGGAGCGTGCAATAGAGGGCCGCGACGGCTTCCTGAACCAATACGGCAAGGGTTGGGTCGAGGGGCGCGCGCTGAACCTGGAGTACGGCAAGTCCGCGCTGGCCACGAGCATCAAATTCTACCCCTGCTGCCGCTACATGCACGGGAATATCGACCTGTTGCGCGATATCCACCGGGAGAATCCGGGGCTGGCCATCGAGGACATCGACGTCATCGAGACCGCGGTGCTGAAGGCCGGCGCCACGCTGGTTTCCGAGCCGCCGGAGCGGAAGCTGATTGTCAACACGCCGGTGGACGCCCAGTTCAACATGCCCTTCGGTGCCGCAGTTGCCCTGGCGACCGGCGATGCCACCGTGGCTCAGTTCGAGGACGCTCCGCGCGTCGCAAAGGGCCTGGAGGACTGGCTGCGGAAGGTCGTCTGCTACACCAGCGACCGCCTCGAGGCCGCGTTCCCGGCCAGCTGGCAGGCTGAGGTCCGCGTGAAGCTCAAGGACGGCACCGTCATCGAACGCAGCGAGGACGCCTTCCGCGGATCCCCGACGGATCGTGCCACGCGCGAGCAGTTGGTGGACAAGGCCGCCGGGCTCATCGGTCGAGACGCCGCGGAGGCCCTGGACCGTTCCATCGCCGAGCTCGACGGCGCCGAGCCCCTGGCCGCCCAGCTGGCCTACCCGTCCGTGGCTGCCGTCAACGCCGGCTAAAAACGGTGCCACCCCCGCACATGGGCGGCGGCACCAAGAGGGCGGGCGGGCCGGATAACTTGTCCGGTCCGCCCGCCCTCGCCGGGTGGTTAGATGTGCCGCCCGCCGGCGATCTCCAGCACGGTCCCGCTCATGTAGCTGGACATGTCGCTGGCCAGGAAGAGCACCACGGACGCTACCTCCCCGGGCTCGCCAGCGCGGCCCATCGGCACCTCGGCGAGCTTCTTGGCCATGACGTCCTCGCGCAACGAGTCGGTCATGGGGGTGCGGATGATGCCGGGCTGGATGGCGTTCACCCGCACGTTCGCGAAGCCCACCTCCTTGGCCGCAGCCTTGGTCAGACCCACAATGCCGGCTTTCGCGGCGCTGTAGTTCGTCTGTCCCAGCATGCCGACCTTGCCGGAGATTGAGGATACGTTGATGATCGAGCCCCCGCGATCCTGCTCGCGCATGCGAAGCGACGCGGCGCGCGTACCGAGACAGCAGCCCTTCAGGTGCACGTCGATGACCTGGTCTAATTCGGACTCCGTCATTTTCCGCATGGTCGCGTCTCGGGTGATGCCCGCGTTGTTGACCATGATGTCCAGCGCTCCGAACGTGTCAGTGGCGGCCGCGCAGAGCGCCTCCACGTCGCCGGCGGACGTGACGTTGCAGGCGACTCCGATCGCGCGGCCTCGCACGTCGAGGCGGTTGGCAACTCCCGGCCAGTTCCCAGCGGACACGTGTGCGGCGATATGGTCATACGGGCCCTACATGACCCAGAATACCAAGATAGCCGAAAATATTATATTCTCGCAACCTTTAGTTCCTTTTTTCGGAGTGGGATACCCGAGGATCGACTGTGGCCTTTTTCTGACTAAACGTGGCGTCAGCCAGCGGCAGACTCCAACTCCTGAGACGCGACCTGACGGTCGAAGTGTTCAGCCAGTAGTTCCCCGGAGTGAATTATGTGGCTGTCCATGAGCGAACGCGCCTTCTCTGCGTCATGAGTACGGATGGCGTCGAGAAGGTCGGTATGGTCGTCGACTGTCGCCTGGGGCCAGCCGGAGATCTGTGCGTAAAACTCCCGCGGAACGTAACGGGTCATGAGGCTAAGTGCCCAAAGGACCTTACGCGTCCCGCCCACTTGGTTGATGTGCCTGTGGAACGCGTGATTTTTTTCCTCCAAAGTTTCAGAGTCTTTCCGGCTGAAGGCAGCGATGAGTTCATGGTGCAGGGCGTCGAGTTCCGCGATTTGCTCAGCGTTGGCATGTTCCGCCGCGCGGGCGGCCAATTCGCCGGCGATAAGGGCCTGTATGCGGAACAAGTCGCGGATATCGTCTCCATTGAGTGGAGCCACAACGAATCCCCGCCGCGGAATCAGCTGGAGGAAACCCTCAACCCGCAAGAGCTGAAGACCCTCCCGCGCGGGCGTCGTCGAAATCCCCAGCTCATCGGCAACCACATCGGCCAGGACCGGTGAGCCGGGCTTGAGCTCGCCTGAGATGATGCGTGCACGGATGTAGGTGGCCGCCTCTTGGCTGAGTTGCAGCCGTACTACGGTTTTCGCTGGGCGCGGCGTCATGCTAGATCTAGACCTTCCATCAGAAGAAATATATTATCCAGAGTATGCCAACGAGTCCCAGCGTTGGTAGAAGGACGTGTCCCCATTCCCCATCGGGCAAATAGAATCACAGATCTGGTTCATGCAGCTTGAACCAGCGAATCCTGCGGCGCTTCAAAAGAGCCATTCGGGGGAGGATCATACGGGAGCGCTTTGAGCTTGTTTGCTGCGTGTCCGTCAGCAACAGGTATGCAGCCTTTGAATGGACCGCCGACGGAGAGCAGGACGTCCATGTGGTGGGCGGCGTGGTCCCGCCACCAGGAACGCGCCACATCCGGAATCGGGCGGGGCGCCCGCAACCACTTATTACCGTCCTTGAAAGGAACTGATGAGCCTGACGCCGATTACCCTCACCGGCCACGCCCAGAAAGAAGCGTGGCAGAACAAGGCGCTGCCGCCCGTGGAGCAGTTCGGCACGGACGTGTGGTCCATCCCTGTCCCGTTCCCCGACAACCCCATGCGCTACCTGCTCCTGGGCGACGGTGACGCCATCCTGATCGATCCGGGCTGGGACAGCGACGCCGGTATGGATCATCTGGTCGCCGGCTTGCGGCAGGCCGGCCTGGGTCCCACCGACCTGACCGGCATCGTCTCGCCACCCATTTCCACTCGGACCATCTGGGGATGGCCGCCCGGCTGCGCGCGGCGTCAGGAGCGTGGGTAGCCCTGGGGGATAAGGAAAGTGCGCCGGTTCAGCGCCGCGGAGGACCCTGACCTTTTCCTGCGCACCCACCGCGAGGAGCTGACCTTGTGGGGCATTCCGGAGGACAGACTGACTGAGGTCGCCATGGACCACCTCAGCTTCACCCACCTGTTGAACCTCGCGGATCCGGACCTGCGGCTCACCGAAGGCAGCCTGGTGCCCGCCAAAGGGCTGGATCTGCGGGTGGTCACCACTCCCGGGCATTCACCGGGTCATATCTGCCTGGTGGATGAGCCCCACGGCCTGATCTTCAGCGGGGACCATGTCCTGCCGCGCATCTCCCCGCACATCGCCCTGGAGCTGCCCGGGCCAACCAACCCCCTCGCGGACTACTATGAGTCCCTGGACCTGATCGCGTTCGAGGACGCGATGGAGGTCTGCCCTGCGCACGAGTACCGATTCAGCGGCATGCAGCGGCGGGTCGCACAGCTGATCGAACACAACCGCGAACGCTCCGCCGAAGTCCTTCGGGTGCTGGAGACGAACCGGCCAGAAACCATTTGGGACATCGCCCGTCACCTGACCTGGTCAAGGGGCTGGGATTCCCTGCAGGCCTTCTCGCTGCGCCTGGCGGTCTCCGAGACAGCCAGCCACGTGGTGTACCTGCGCTCACAGGGCCACGACATTGGTGTGCCCCTCACAGAACCACACCCGGCGTGGTCCCGCTGACGGCATCGAACGCCGTCCGCCGCGCCGGACCCGCCACCGCCAACGACCCGGCCGTCCCGGTGATCAGCGGCTACTAGCAGCACCAGATGGCCGCAAGCGGGGAACCGGAAACCGGGACCCGCGCCTTCCTGGCCGAAAAGACCCCGGTGTTCAACTGGATCAGGCCGCGCCCACTATTCGAGATCGGGAACCGCGTCGCCACGAAGTAGCCCGCGTCGTGGCGGAATGTGCCCAGCACCTGGTTCAGGCCGTCCACTTCCGGTGCGCTGAAACAGGGCTTCGTGAACACCTTGTCATTCAACTCCATCGTGGCGTGTTCCACCGCGGCTTGTCCCTGCGGGGTGATTTCCATCAGCGTGGTCCGGCCATCGGCGGGATACGCGGCGCGCCGGACCAGGCCGGCCCGCTCCAGCCGGTCCACATTGTTGGTAACGCTGGTCGGATGCACCTGCAAGCGGGCACTGGCCTTAGTCATTGGCAGGCCCCCTCCCTAGTGAAACTGAGCAAGGCCAGCAGCTCAAAGCGCGCGAACGTAAGCCTATGCGGCTTCAAAACTGTCTCGATGCAGGCCAGCAGAACCTGCTGGCCTGCATCGATGTCGAAGTACACCCCAACCTGTCGTCAGGCAGCAAGGAAAAGAGCGTCAAAATAGGGTGCGAAAGGCAGTAACTGCACATGCCTAGCCCCGTGGTTTCATCGGGTGGCCGTTGAAGGGCGTGTTTAAAAGGCGAAAAGGTGCTCTGACAAGGGAAAATAGTGGTGTCTAAGCCAATTTATCCCGGTCGTGAAGGAGCACCTTTTCGATGCACCACTTTACCCCTGTTTTCCCGTCGATTCCCGTTATTCTCACCGGCCAGTCCCTGATCTCCCACGCCGGAGTCAGCGTCCTCACCGGCTTCATGGACGCCCTCGGTTTCGGTAGGCTGTGCGAGGAAAGGCTCGGCCAGTTTGTTCCCTCCGGCGCCCGGCACCGTTCCGGGAAACTCCTCGGTTCCCTGGCAGCGATGCTCGCCGCCGGAGGCGAACACGCCTCGGACCTGGACATCCTGCGTTCCTCACCCGGAGTCTTCGGTCAGCTGCCCTCGAACGCGATCGTTTCCCGGTTCTTCGAACGCACCGTCACGAATCTCGAGCTGTTCAGCTACGGATTTGAGACCCTCACCAGGGAACTGCGCACCCGGGCCTGGGACGCCGCCGGGAACCGGAACCCGGCACTGACCGCGACGGCCGCGGATCTGCTCATCATCGACATCGACGCGACGCTCGTGACCTCCCATTCCGATAAGGAAAACGTCGCCGGAATCTACAAGGGCGGCTACGGGTTCGCCCCCTTCATCGCCAGCGTCGACTACGGCACCGGTAAGGGTTCCGGGGAAATCCTCGCCGTGGTCCTGTGGCCCGGCAACGCCAGATCGAAAAGCGGCGAGGACCACATCCGGGTCTTCCACACCGCCGTAGCCCAACTCCCCGAAGAATTCCACGACGAGACCGGGGCACTGGCCGGGGAGAAGATCCTGGTCCGCACCGACAGCGCCGGGGCCTCACGGAAGTTCCTCTGGCACCTGCACAGCCTGGGCGTGCAGTTCTCCACCAGCTACAGCCTCCCGTTCGGTAAGGCCCACATGATCGACTGGATCAGCGACAAGGAATACTGGCAGCCGGCCCTGGACCAGTCCGGAAACGACCGGAGCGATGCGTGGGTCATCAACGCCACCGACGTCATTCCGCTCACCGACTACCCGCCGGGCACGAAACTGTTCCTCCGCGCCGAGCCGCTGCATCCCGGTGCTCAGCCGACCCTGCTCGATGCCGACGGACACCGGATCACCGCGTTCCTGACCAACTCGCCCCGCTGGCACGGACCCTTCCTGGACGCCCGGCACCGCGCCCGCGGCCGGTGCGAGAACAGGATCAAAACCCTGAAAAACACCGGCCTGGGCAAGCTGCCGTTCTTCGACTTCGCCGCGAACCAGGCCTGGGCCAATATTGCTGCGCTGGCCTTCAACCTGGTCTCCTGGATCCAGCTCGCCGCCCTCCCGGACGGCCATCATGCCAAAGCCTGGGACATCAAACGCTGGCGCTACCGGCTCTTCGCGACCGCCGGGAAAATCATCACCCGCGCCCGGCGCAACCAATTGCTCCTGCCGGAATCCGGGCCTGAGAAAGACCTAATAAGACTGCTCATGGAGAACACCGCGCGCCTCAAACAGCTCCTGCCTGCCGCCCCCGGCTGACCGGGCACTCATCCCGTCCCGACGAGACCTCTCATCACCGGAAGTGGAACAGGCGCCAAACCAGGCGATCCAACAGGCCACACCACCCTGCCCGAAAACTGAAAACAACGGCCGATCAACCCGGCACCACGAACCAGCGACCCTCACCGGGCATCATGAAAAATCGAGGCTAGCCAGAGGCTAGCGAACAGTCTCAGATCCAAACCTGACAGCCGACCCGGTGATGAGCTCGCGCGGGCCGGGTGCTGTGCAACATCCTGTTGCGCAATTGTCCAGAGACTGGCTGGACAATCAGTTCCGCTGCCCACAGCCGGGGACAATCCTGATGGGTTATCCACCGCTACTGCTGCTGAGGGAGCTACCCCAATTGCTCCCGATCCCAGCCGTGGATAACCCGGATTGACCCCAACTGTGGACTGCTCAGTTCTCAGCCTGCCGTTACGACGTGCGCCCCCTTTCCTCACCATTCAATTCGAGTACTAAGAGCTTCGTCTTGATAGTTTGATACTCGCGTGGCGCGTTCCTGTTGGGTAGCGCATCCGCTTGTTCAATAGACTGTTAGCCTTATTTCATGGCAAAAAAGACAATCGTGCTTCTGGAAGACGATATTGACGGCTCGGAAGCTGACGAAACTGTATCTTTCGCCCTCGACGGCAGTGAATACGAGATTGACCTCAATGAGGGACACGCTAACGAACTGCGTGAAGCACTGGCACGCTTTACCAACGCTGGCCGCAAAGTAGCTGGCGGACGTGGCCGTCCTGCATCTCGTACTAAGTCCTCGCTCGGTGGCCCGGACGCCAAATCCGTACGGTTATGGGCGGCTGAGAACGGCATCCAAGTGAATACACGTGGTCGTATCCAAGCGGATGTTGTAGAGAAGTATGAAGCGGCTCACTAGAGCCAGGAAAATAAAATCGGGGCTGGAATTCATTACTGATTCCGGCCCTGATTTTTTATTTGCGGGATACTGCATCCTGAGCTGAACTTTTCATACAGGAATAGTGCGGACGTCTGGGAACCAGCCCGCTGGGGCTTTCTTTGGTTCGAGGTGTTCGGGGTCGCGGTGTTTTTGCATGTCGCATTTGTAGAACGGTCCGCGTGGGTCGAGGAGCACGCTCATGTGGTGGTCTGCGTGGTCTTTGAACCAGACGCTGATGCCGGTTGCTCCGTCGAGTCGTAGGTGTTCCCAGGCCCGCCACAGCGCTTCTATTCGGGAGATTGCCTCGGGGTGGAAGTACCATTCGATGCACCATTTTGCGGCGCGGCCGTCGACGTCGCGGACGTAGGTGGGCAGCAGTTGTTCGTGCAGGAATTCTTCGGCGGATCCGTAGACGAGTTTCGGCGGCTTTTTCTCCTCCCCTGCGGGGCTGGCAGGCTCTTCCGCGCTGGGGCTGGGAGCTTCGCTGAATCGGCCGATGTCGATGGTCATTTCAGAATCTCCTACCCGGTGACCCAGGGATTAGCGGTCGGCGCGGCCGAGACCGGTACTGGCTCAACTTCGGGCTGCGGGCTGTACTTTTTAATGGATGCCTCTACGGCTTCCTTGTGGGGTCCGGTGTACCAGGGCATGGTGCGGACTAGCGTGGCCGGCGCACCGGAGGCGAGGACGACGGCGCGGCCGCGGTCGAGTTCGGCGAGGTTGGAGACATCGAAGATGCGTTCCTTGCCCTCCTGCCGGGAGCGGCTGGACCCGGACTTTCCGGAGGAGATGGAGACGTTGGTGTAGCTGTAGTCCCCGATGAGGTCTGAGAGTGCGCGGAGAAAGCCTTCTTCGGCGACGCCGCCGCCGTAGACCTTGACGTTGGCGGCGGACCAGATTTTCCGCATGTTGGCCTCGCCCCAGAGTTCGACTCCTTGGGACCAGGACTGCAGGATGCCCATGACGATCAGGCCTTTGGAGCCGTAGTGGCTGAACTGGTCCGGGAGGGCGGCCCAGCGGACCACGTTCGCCAGCTCATCGAGGGCGAACAAGGCCGGTTTGGGCAGGCGGCCGCCGCTGCGCTCGGCGCGTTCTTCCATGGCCTCCGCGATAGCCACGGTCAGCGCTGTGGTGAGCGGGGCGGCGGAGCCGGCTCCTTCTTTGGAGAGGATGTAGATCGTCTCCTGTGAAGCGGCGAAGGCGTGCGGGTTGAACCGGGGTCGCGCATCACTTGCCACGGACGCGCCGCCTGTCGGGGCGACCCAGCGCAGCGTGTTCCGGCTCTTGAGGCACTGAATCATCTTCTCGGCCGTGCCGAAGATACCGTCGCGCTGCTTATCGGCCAGCTTCAACGTGGACTCCAGGCCCTTGTACTGCAGCTCGTAGTCATGCTCTTTGAGGATCTCGATGGGTTCCTGGCTGACCTGCTCGGTCACCCACAGGTAGACCTGTGTGATGGGCAGCTCCCCCAGCGCGGCTGCAAGGAAGTACGAGGAGAGAATGTCCTCTGCCTTGGGATCGAAGTAGGCATCCGGCTTGGACCCCGGGAGACGCGATCCGACCGAGAAGTGCTGGGTGAGCTTGTACGCCTTCTCTTCATCCGTGACGTAGGAGAGGGGGTTCCACCACCAGTGCGGTTCCTCTTGGGCGATCTTCTGCGGATCGAAAACCCACACCGGGGCCGTGTCCTCGCGGACGCCACGGGTGCCGTCCACGACGTCGCGCTTGTTCGAGGTCGAGACCACAGCCCCTGGCGCGTCCAGGATCGCGGGCATCACCCGGGAGGTCGATTTACCTGTTCGTGGTCCCCAGATGTCGAGGCTGAGGTCTTCCCAGGACTGAATGAACTTCTGGCCGGTCGAGACGACCTTGCCCACGACTATGCCGGGGGTGTCCGTCACTCCCAGCCGCTCGGCCGTGGCCTTCGCTCCCTTCTCAGAGAACGCGGCCAGCGACTTCCCACGGCCCAGGTAGCGGGCGGCCTTATCCACCCGGGCACGCTTGGACGCGCCCTTCATCCAGGCCACTAGCACGACGATAGCCAGCACCAGGACCAGGCCCGCCATCAGGCACGCCGCGACCGTGGACTGGACGGGCCAGGGCACCCGGCCTTTAATGAGCCCGGCAATGAGGTCAATGGGATGGGCGGGTGGTGCGTCGATGCCGGCCATCCAGGAGCCGAGGTGCGCGGCCGCGTAAGTCCCGCCGCCGAAGACGACAATGAAGCCGATGGCCAGCCAGACCAGCAGGGCATCCCCGAGGCTCATTCCCTTGCGGTTTGGTGCACTCACAGCGTTCCTCCTTCGGTGGGCAGCGCAGGGACTGCAGGGTCCATGAGCGTTACGGCGGGTTCGTGCCACCGGGTGTCGGTGTCGTTCAGGCCGTCGGTCTTCTCGATGGAGGTCAGCCCGATTTGGACGGGGATGCCCGGGCGGCCGCCGACTTTAATGAGGAACTTCCCCCGGCCCGGGGGTTCGACATCAACCCCGCGTGAGTCCCAGGCGGGAGGGTCCTGCCAGGAGATGAGTTTCTGCTGCTCCTGCCGGGAGAGGGGAATGGCTGCGGTCAGGAGGGGCATTTCCGAGGCGGGCAGCCCGCCGCAGATGACCATGCCGGAACGTTCGACGAAGCCGCGGGCCTTCATCCGGTCCTCTTCCGCAGGGAGTGCGAGCAGGTCCGACATGGTGTGGGAGATCATGATCTGCCCAACACCCACAGAGCGGTTCAGACGGGTCAGGGCGTCCACCCTGTCGACCATGCCCTTACCGGAGCGCAGCGCCCGCCACAGCTCGTCCAGGACCACAAAATAGTTCCGGCGCGGTTCCAGGCCCGCGTCCGCCAGCGCGTTGGCGACGTTAACGGTGCCGAATCCGTAGGACCAGCACGCGAGCAGCACGGCCGCCTGCAGGTCAGTCTCAGTCTCGTCAATGCTGGAGACATCGAAGACCACGGCGCGGTCACGCTTCATGGGATTGGTGGTCTGGGCGGAGAAGATTTCTCCCAACTTCCCTCCCCCGGTCAGGCCCAGCAGGGTCGCTTCCAACGCACGCGTCTCCTGCAGGTACACCTTCATGTCGCCACGGTCCAGTGCGACCTGCCGCAGTTCATCGGGTGCGGAGACAATGACGTCCAGGAGGTCCTTCAGGACCGGGATGCCCTCGAACTTCTCATCCAGGACCCGCAGCGCCCGGTCCAGGATCGTCTGTTCCTGATCCGTGGGCGGGTTGTTCCGGCTGATCGTGATCAGCGAGACGACCATGTTCAGGCGGCGGCCGTGCGCGTCAGCCCGGACCCGGCTGGCGGCATCATGCTGGCCGTTCGCCTCGAGGAGCTGTGCGACCTCGACAGCCTGGCCGGGATCAAGAATGTTCAGGTAGCCCACGCCACGGCCAAGGGAAATGACCTGCCCGCCCAGGGCCTTGACCGCCTTGATGTGCTCGCCCTTCAGGTCGCCCAGAATGAGCGGGTGGACCCCCTGCGCGGACAGCCCTAAGAACATGCGGCGCACCAGTGTGGACTTGCCCAGCCCGGGCTTGCCCAGGATGAAGGCTGAGGGGTTGGAAATCAGCCGTGCCCGCTGGAACCAGCTGATCGGGTCACAGCAGACCGTGGCCTGGGTTTCCTCATGGCGGCCCAGCGGAACCCCGATCATGGGCGAGGACGCCCCGGAGGAGAACGGCCACAGCCCGCACACCTGGACCGTCGTGCCCCGGTACTCCGTCACGGACGGAACGAGCTGCGCCATGCCCCCGCCACGCCCGGCCCACCCACGGGCACCCGGGCCGGCCTCACGGGGCTGCTGCCCACCCTTGTTCTTGGGCGCACTCTTTGCTGGCTTAACTGTCTTTGCGGTCATTGACGTCAAGAACTCTTTAAAGGCCATTTACAGCGCATCCCTGATCTCGGAAGGCACCATGCTGTGCTTGGGCAGAACCAGCCCCAGCGGCAGGGACGCCGCGAACGCGGTGTCCTGCGCCCCATACGCCCGGCGCAACAGCACCCGGGCAGTACCGGAGGTCTGCTCAATGGCCGCAACAGCGTCTGCCAGCCGTTCCTTATCGGTCACGGTGGCCGTAACGACCATGCCGAAGTTCACCAGCCCGGCGCCCTGGGCTTCTTCCTGCGCTGTCTGCACGGCGGAGCGGGCATCGACCAGGGCACGGGCGGACGGCCGGTTGCCGGAGGTGATGCGGACGTTGGCGTTGTCCTGGTCCCGCTCCACCACGGCGGCGGCGCGGGCGGAATCCATCGGCCGGTACAGCAGCGAAATCCGCTTCCGGTCAATGTCCCCATGCGGGGCCAGCAACCGGGACAGGACCGAGGAGTTCACCGACCCACGCGGGGCACCGGTCATCGTCCAGGAGGCCGAGAAGGCGCTGTCGTGCCGGTAGTCCTCCCAGCTGGCCTGCGTCGCGGTGGGACCGACCTCACCCCAGGTCAGGGACACCGGAGACCCGGCGGCGTGGGCTTCATCAATGATCAAAGCCGCGGGCGGGTCGTAGGCGACCCGGACGACTTCGCAGAGTTCCTGCGCCGACATCGGACGGGCAATACCGGCGCCCGTGGACTGCAGCCGGGCCGACAGACCCGGGATCCTGGAGGCGAGGTCCCGGGCAACATCTTCGGGTGTGCGCTTCTTCGACCCCGTCCGCAGGGACGCGTTGAAGGTCAGGGACACCCAGGCGCGGACCGTGGCCGATCCCTCCGGGTACGTGTCCACGACCTCGCGCAAAATCGCCTGGGCGAATGCCGGAGCGTCCGGGTCGATGTTCATTTCCACTTCGTTCCGCAGCCGGTATCCGGAATCCGGGGCCGTCTCGACCGTCACGGCTGCGGCGTCCAGGCCGGCCTCGTCGGCCAGGCCGGCGAGCCAGCCGCCCCAGTTCGCCACCCACGCATCAACCTGCTCAGGGTCCACCAGGGACGCTCCGTCAGGTTCGGTGGAGAAGATCACGGTGAAGTGGCTCGTGGCCGGCACATGTAGCAGCGCGAACGGGCGCTTATAGGAGTCGGCGAACTCGTACAGGGTCGACTTCGCCGCCAGCCCGGGCAGCTGGTACATGCCCCACTCCGTCACGCCCAAAGGCCCGGAACGGTAGAGATTGGTTCCGGAGGACTTGGCGAGCCGAAAGCTCATCCGTGTTCCGAACCGGTCCACCACAGACTGGCCGTGCTTGTCCTTGACCGTCAGCAACAGGGCACAGGTCCCGGCCACGGCCAGCACACCCAGACCAACAAAGAGGCCCCAGATCGCGAAGCTGATGATGCCCAGCAACAGCCCGGCCATAACAATCCCGGTGCCAATAGCACCGAGATTGCCCAGTCCGGCCGAGCGCGGTACGCGCCAGTTGCCGTAGGACGGTTCCTTGTATTCGGTGCTAATTGCTGCCACTGGGGCCCTCCCCGGTTGAATCCTGCGCGGTCTTTGCGATTGCCTGCGACGTCCCGGACGCCACCTGTGCCCCCGCAGCTACAGCCATCCCAGCCGGCCCAGCTGCTGCTGCTCCAGTCGCTGCTCCTGCAGTGCCGGTTGCCCCGGCCCCTGCCATGCCCGCTTTGCCTGCGGCCGCAGCGCCAGCTGCTCCACCCGGACCCGTAGCGCCCGGTGTGGGCTGACCTCCCCCGCCTCGGGGACCCGACGTTCCGGCGCTGCCCTTCGGAGACGCGCCTGGCTGGTTGCTCTGCGTCGTAGCCGGCGTCGGTGAGGCGTTGCCCCTCCCGCTGCCACTGCGGCCCAAGGACACGGCACCGGTGGCCATGGCCCCGACGGCTGCCCCGGCCCCTGCTCCCCCACCGGAGGCAACAGCCCCCACCATCGGCGTGACGAACCGCATCAACGCCGGAAGAGCGAACAAGGCAACAATCATCAACGCGAAACCAGTGATCGAACCGATCAGGGGGACCTGACTTTTATTGCTCATGAGGAGGAACGCGACCGAGTACACGATCGCCGCAGCCGGCTTATAAAGAATGAAAGCGATCGTCCAACCAACTGCCTTCTGAAACCACTGCCTACCCATCTCCGTGTTCGTAAATGCAGCCGTGGTGGGCAGGATGCCGGCCAGGATCACCAACATGCCGCTGCGCACCACCATCAGCACGATCTGGACGAGGGAAGCAATCAACCCAATCAAGCCCAGGACGATGAGGATGAACACCCCGACCCCGGTCTGGTTGGTCATGACGAGGATGCTCATCGCCTGAGCAAAGCCCTTACCGTCCGTAGAGCGGTCGATGATGGCGACAGAGAAAGCATCAGCTGCGATCACCAGAATTGAGATGACACCCAGGCCAATGCCCGACACCAAGGAAAGCGTGAGCAGGGAGCGCAGGAGATCCCTCAATGGCGCCCCGCGCTGCTCCCAGATCATCCGGATGCCGCCGATGATCACGGCAAGGACGGCCAGGGTCAGTGTCCAGGGCATTAACTCGTTATTGACCATCGCAACGACGGGGCTTGGCGTTGTTCCGTCCTGACTTGCCAGGTTCACCGTGGGCATGGAAACCCAAAAGGTAGACAGGGCCGTCACCATCTGGCTCATTCCGTCCAAGATGGCGTTGGACATGTCGCTCATAGCGTCGTCAGCGAGGTCTGACACAGCGTTCCCTACGCCGCACCCAAGGTCACCAAAACCGCATTCAGCCATGTCAGACTCCGGACCAGAGAATGAATCCGCTCAGATCGCGGATCTGCGAAACACTGCTGAAAGTGACGCCGTCATCTGCAGGCTTAACTTTCCAGTCCCCGTCAGTCCATCGCATCGACAGAGTTGAGCTGGCCAAGGCCCCATTGTTCGTTTCAAAGGCCAAATCGATATCGGCCTCCAACGTCGTGTAGGACCTGATGAGGAAGCCTCGGACCTGAACGGTTGTGCTGTTTGGGGAGGAGCCGACGCCCGAACTGGCTTCCCTGATGGCAGCATCCCTTCCCGTTCCGGGGACAAGAAGTTTGTCGGCCAGTTTGGTCACGAGCTCAGGTGATCCCGTTGAACCGAGTGCAGCGACGTTCATTGCGGCGTAGAGGGCTCCGGTTGGTGAGTGTGCAAAGCATGACCGGAAACCACTCGCGTCGGTTACACCAGGCCCGAATGAGTTTGGATCGGTTGGTGCGGCCATTCGACCCACCAACTCCCACCGGGACTTGGGAGACGATCCGAGCGTCGTCTCCGCCGTACTGGGAAGTCCGCAGACGCTTTTGTCACGGGAGTCCGAAGCCCTCGTGGTCGGTGTGACTGCGCTGCTGGACTCCACTGACGTGGGAACTGGCTGGGCGTTGCCCTGTCCCTTGGGGAGCAGGAAGATGACGATGGTCGCGGCGATCAGCGCGACCACCAGACCGGCAGCAATAAAGAATCCGGGCTTGGTGAACGGATTGCTTTCGGTGGTGCTCTCTGTTGATTGGCTCATGATGAACCTCCCGTTGTTGTGCTGGTTTAGACGAAGGCGCGGACGATGCCGGACGCACCGGTGATGATGATGCAGCCCATCAGGACCCAGCCGAGCTTGCCGATGGCTTGGGCTCCCTCTCCGCGCTGGAGCTGGATGACCATGCCAATGCCGACGATGATGACGCCGAGGACGCCGAGGACCAGGCCGACGCCGGAGGCCCAGTTCAGGACCAGGAGCAGCCCGTCGGCTTCGGGAGGGAGGGTGGGGATGGGGTTGGGGATGACGCTGGCTGCAAGTACGAGGGAGTGCATGGTGAGACCTTTCAGTGGGTGGTGCGTGGTGTGTTGTTGGTAGCCAGAGTGGCTATGTCAGTGATGAAGCGTTGGTATTCGCGGGCTGTTGGCGGTGTGTTGTCTCCGTGCCGCCAGGCCTCGACCCAGGGCAGGGTCCAGAGCCGGGGCGCTCCCCCGCCGACGATGGCGGCGAAGTCACGCAGCGCTTTAGGAGTCTTTCCCGGTGCGTCCGCGAGGATGGCGAGGCCGAGCAGATCAATTTCCGGTGTGGCGCCTGATGCCCACTGGGTCAGTGCGCTCCGGGCGGCCGTGAGGCCGCGGAGGTCTGCCCGGCAGACCATCAGTACCCGTGGCGTGCTTCCGTCCTGGAGGACGGGCCAGCAGTGGTCGGTGGCGCGGGCTCCGGGAAGGAGTTCAGCGATTCGGCTTTCTCCGGCTCCCCCGTGGGTGCCGGTGATCCACAGCGCGGCCGAACCTGACATGGTGCGGTGGGAAAGGCGGTCTGCTGCGTCCGGTTCAACCATTCCCCTCAGCGGGGCACTGATCACGGCCGCAGGCGGCACATGCCCAGCAGAGGCGGTCGCGTCCGCGTCTGCAGATGTGGTTGGGCTGGTGATCCAGGGGTTCAGGGACTGTTGCATGGTTCCTCCTTTCTGAGTCCGGTGGTAAGTGTCTTAGAAGCCGTCGGCGACGGCGGCCGCGGCGGCCAGCCATGCCCGCTGGGTGGCGGGCTGGAGGGCCTCGTAGCGGATGGGGCCGTTGACCAGATCAGGGTCGTAAGGAATCCGGACGACGGCCCGGACGAACGGCTCGAAGCCGTCTGCGATCCGCTGGGCCTCGTCTTTGGCCCGCTTCAAGGCATCTCCGGTCATGCTGCGCTTGGCGTCGGTGGATTCGGAGACGATCACGACGGCGTTGCGGGCCAGCTCGGCGTCGTGGCCACCACGGGATTCCAGGGTCTGCAGCGTCAGCCGGGCGGCTTCGGCGCGGTCCTCGATGGCTGTCACAGGCACGACGAGCTGGCTGGTGTGATCTATCATCCGCCGCCAGTTCGCTGCCCGTGCGGTGTTTCCTGAATCCATGACCACCAGCCGGTAATAGCGGGTGAGGACCTGGTGGGCGATGTCGACTTCCTCGGCGGTGACTTCGTGGTCGCCTTCCTCGTTCTCATCGGAGCGCAGGACATCGAACTTGTCAGCGGTCTGGTGATGGACGAACTTGGCGATTTCTGCCGCGTTCGTTGCCGGTGAGAGCAGTTCGGCCGAAGAATCGATCAGGTCCAGGACGCTCCGGTCATGGGACCCCTTTTCCGTCCGCCACCCCAGGGTGCCCTGGGATTCGTTGTTGTCCCAGGCGACGGTTGCGGCGCCACTGTAGCGGGCAAGGATGGCCGAGAGCATGACCACCGTGGGGGTCTTATTGGCCCCGCCCTTGCGGTTGACCACGGCAATGGTCCGGGGACCAGGCCAGTGCTGGCTGACCGTACGAATATCCTCCCGCTCAGAGAGTTCTTCGGCGGAGGGGTCCATCCGGAATCCCAGGCGCGTGAGCGCCCCGCGCCAGCCTTGTGTGGCCGGTTCCAGAACAGGTGCGCTGACGAGGAACGAGGTGTCCTTCAAACTACGCCGGGACGGCGGCGCTTCCTGAGAGACAACAGCTGACGGCGGTTCTTCCGCGGCGGCCGCAGTCTGTGGATCCCGGTTGGCCGGTACTGGGGTGGTGCCGGATGCGACAGGGTTGGGCGGCCATGGTTGGTTGTCCACCGTCGCCGCTGCGTCCGGAACCGCAGTGGGCTCTACAGGGGCAACTACTGGCTCAGGCGCAGGAACCGGGACGGTATCAATCACGGTCGGAGCGACTGTCTCGGGCGTGGTCTCCGGAGCTTCTGCCCGCCGGCGGGCGGGGCGGGCCTCATAGGAGACAGATTCAATCTTGTTGTCCGGGTGCACGATCAGTTCACCGTGCCCTTCGGGATCCTCGATCTGGACCCTGACGGGGCGCTGCAGGGTCTGGGCCTCGCCCAGCACGAGGGCCAGGGCATTGTTGCGAAGATCCTGCAGGGACTCCCCGTCAGGAACGATGCGGGAGTTACCCGCGACGACGACCTCAGCAGTCCCGTTATCGCGGACGATGGCCCTGATCTTTGGAAAGGCCATGACCTCGGTTGGTGCAGTACCCATGAACTTCTTCCTTACGTGTGTGAGATGGAGAGGTGCGGCGCTTAGGACGATGGTGGGGTGAGGCGGTTGACCTTCCACGGGGCGTCCTTGCCCGTGCGGAGCAGCTGCACCGTGTAGGTCCCGGCATTCGTGGGGACCGCTGCCATGACCCCGTAGCCGTTGGCTTCATCGACGCTCAGCGCAGCCGGACCGGTGACGCGGCTGGCCGGGATGTTGGCCGGGTCCACCGCCGAGTAGTCGGCAGTGGCCTGCGGCGTCAGCCAGCGGGCAAGATCGTTGGCCCACTGCTTTTCCTCCACGCCCGGGCGGGCGAAGTCAGCCATCGCCTTCTCAGCGACTTCCACCGCCTGATCCTTGCTGGCCTGATCCCAGGAGATGCCGATAGTGGCCGGGACGGTGCCACCGGGTGCATGGGGGCCGCTGTTGGCGCTCAGGGACACGGGGGCCGACGGCGTGGTGGTGGTTGCTTCTGCCGGGGCTGGCGTGGTGTTCGCTGCCGGTGCGCACGCGGTGCAGAGCAGGACCGCGGCGATGAGGGCCAGGGGCTTATTCACTTCTTCTCCTCTTGGATAGGCAGGTACAGGAAGGCTGACGGGACATTGCTGCTGACGGTCCGGGTGTAGTAGTTGTGGTCATCCGGAGGCGGGTTGCCGTTGTAACCCTCCTCGACGTAGGTCCCGTTGTCTTTGACTTCCTTGACCACGGCGACGTGGCCGAAGGCCGGGTCCGCTCCCCCGACACCGGGCGCGTACCAGACGACCGCACCAATCCGAGGAACGGAGCCGGTGGGCCAGCCCTTGGCATCCCAGCCGGCCTTCCATGTTAGGGCCGAGCCGAGACCCTGCCCGTCCGGGCGGAAGGTTCCGTTGAGGAACTTGAACGGTGCGCCGGTTGAACCCATCTGCTGGTTCACCCGCCACAAGGCGAAGTCCACACACTCGCGGTAAAACATTCCCAGCGGAGATGCGGCGGCTGAGCCTGCACCAACCTGCAACCAGGTAGGAGAGTCTTTCCACGGGTAGTCATCCCCGGCACCGGACTGGCCAGGAATGGCACAGCCGCTGCCTTCAAGTGAGAACTTGCCGTCCGAGAGGGCCTGGACGAGCTTGACGGCCTCGGGCCAGTACTTCTGGTAGTGGTAAGGGTCGGCGTTGCGCTGGACCTTGGTACCGGCGATGGTCGGCTCCAGCAGTTCCCAGCCTTCCACTGCCTGCAGGGCCTTGATGAAGTTTGTGGCGCTGGTGGTGGGGTCCATGCGGTCCGCGTAGGAACCCCACGCGCCGTTGTCGCGCTGCTGGAACAAACCCCGGGAGTCCGGGGCCGGTCCGTCGCCGTGGTCGAGGACGTGAAGCCCCGACTCCCCCAGGGCCACCATCACGCTGATCATCTGCCCCTTGGCTGACAGGTTCAGCGCTTTGCCGGCATTCATGATCGCTGCAGCATTCGTCAGCTGATCAGGCGAGTACCCGTCTACCTTGATGTCCTCGCTGATGGAGAGGGTGACGCCGGGGCCACAATCTGCCACTGCCGACTTTGAACCTCCGAGAAGAAGAAGTAACGAGACGACCAACCCCAGCATCAGGCCAGGGGTAACTACGGCTACGCCCACCATGAGACCTTTTGGTTTCATAAGCTCCCCCTCCCCTTGAGGTGTGCCATAGCTCCCGGCAGCAGTCGAACGATTCCCGGCGACATGCCTTTTCCGGCACTGAGCGTTTTTTTTATTTGAACTCTCATCGATAGAGTATCGCACTTAGTTATACAGTGGGAGGTGATGGAACCTCGATGAGACAAAATGAGAGGGTGCCACGCTATGTTCAACCCGCCGCACCCGCTCCGCCTGAGGCCGTGCGGGTGATTTCCTTGCTGGGTGTGAACCCGCTGCGCGCCGAAATCCTCAAATATCTGTTTGAGCACCAGGACGGCGTAACCAGCGGTGACATAGGCCGGAGCATCGGAACTGGCTATAGAACCATCCTGGTGCATCTGAATCAGCTTCAAGAGCTCGGGGCCGTAGCCTCCAATGCCGGCGAACGGCGCATTGGCCAGCGAGTTCTCTACACGATCAACGCCGAAGCGTTCGACGCTGCAGCTGGGGACCTGATGAGGTACATCAAGGGCCAGGGCACCGGTAGTTGAGTCGGTCGGAGCTGCAACTTGAGTGCGCGCCTGAGCCCCGAACCTGCATGAGATGTAGCCCCTGCTGCCCCCCAAAACTGCCGTAGGGGCTACACTCGCGATGCCACTCAACTTGCATGGTCAGGCCGAGGTGGGCGCCCGAAGCATGTCATGCCTCAGAGTCTACTGAAAAAATTTCAGTAATGAAAATGTTTCAGTTCGATGGGTCGCGTTTGCTGGGCCGGGGTGGAAGGTTCCGGAGGGCTTCAGTCACGGCACGAAGAGCGTCGACGTTGACTTCTCCCAGAACCCGCGCCGCGAAGTGCTCAACTTCGGCAATGCGGTATGCCTCTATCAGGCGGAGTTCTGCTTCGACGCGCTCGGGGATAGGCCCGCTGCGTTGCAGCAAGTAATTTTCGTCAACATCGAAAAAATATGCCAAAGCCTTCAGGAGTTCCGGATCCCAACGGTTATCCGGGGAGCCGGCGAGTAGCCGATGCCACCTAGTTCGCGTAAGCGTAATTCCCTGCTCCGCCAGTCCTTGCCGAACGTCTTCATAGGTGAAGCTGCCGGCGTCTTTGGCATGAACGATATCCAGGAGGAGCTGAATTTTCGAGGCCAGGACCTCCTTGTCACTGCGCGAATCTATGGGCTTGTCGTTCGAATTCACGCGCGATCCTGCTTCCGGCCAACGTGGTCGGCCACGTCCTGTGGGAAGCCCTTTGTCAGAGGTAGCGAGGTCATAGCCCTCCTTATGAATCCGTCATCGGTGAGACCAGTCGCCGGGCCTTGACGGCTTCGCGGAGTACCAAGTGAAAAGTCAGCTAACAATGAGAGTATATGAGGCTCCGAACGCGACCATGCCGGTTATGAAGCCGGCAGTGACCTGGCGCGCGGAATGATCCCGAAGATAAACCCTGGACCAGCAGACAAGTGGGGCTGCTATAACGAACGGAAGCCCCCACCAGCCGAACATCAGAACTGCCGAAACAGTTGCACCACCCAACGTCATTGCGTGGCCCGATATCTTCCAGATTGGGCTGATCAGGATTAGGGCCACAATTCCACAGAGAATCCCACCGATTAGTCCCCATACCGGCAACGGTGCCCCAATGATTGAGAGGAGGCCGCAGCCCAGTAGCGATGAGCCCAGGGTCCAGAGCATGACAGGGCGCCGCTGTTTCTTGTTTCCAACGTGATGATCGGTCAATTGCCCTCTCTTAGCCAGGATCAATACGGCAGTGAAGGGCGCGAGACAGATGAAGAGAGCAGCGATAATCCCCGACCAGAGGGACACCAACCACTGGGCACTCAGGAGCGAAGCCAGGATCAGTAGAAGCGACAGCACGAGGGGTGGCTGGGCAACCTCTGTCGCGGTTCTAGCGAGACGGCCAACGGCCGTGGTGGATCTCTTCGGGGTTAGCGTCGTTGTTGTTGCTGTCAATGTGTTGCCTTTACCGGCAGGACCGATTCCAAGAAACCGACACCACCATCAAATCGGGCTTGGACGGCGTCTAGGACGCGGCCGGCAAGCATGGGTGTGGCCAGTCCGGAGAAAGCGACTTTGTGATCGCTGGAGCGGATAACGTACTCATAAAGGCGCGCTGAGGGGCACTTGACGTAGAAGCTTCCGGCAATTTTCGCCAACCAGCCGGAGTAAGACAGGCCCCAATACGTTTTCCCCAGCGTGGCCGTAAGAAACAGCAGGGCTGCTCGGTCCCAAAGCTGTAGTCGGCGCCAGGCTTTTACGGCCGGCGGAATACCCAGTCCAAGGGAAGTGAGTAAAACACCGCCATAGAAAAGCGGATAAAAAAGGATGTAGAGAACCTGCTGGAGGGAAGAGCTGCCCACGTCAAAGTGCGTGGCGGTCATGTACGCGATCTCTTCTACGGAAGCGAGTGCAACCAGTCCCATGCCAGACGCGACCACCCGGGAGCTCACGCGGACAGGCCGGCTTTCCTGTGGATGGAGACAAATGCGGAGTACGGATACCGCCAAGAACGCCAAGATCCCCATGTAGACGCTGGCGTAGATGAAAACAGGCAACTGCTGCACATTTTCCGGCACGAACTTGGACGTCGTTGGAACGTATTGCTGAAACAAGAACGGAAGGGTGATGGCGACCGCTCCAAGGCCGGCCGCAACAGGGTGATGGCTCAATTGGGATCGATAGCTTCCGTCCGGTGAGTAAGCAGCAAAGATTCCTTCACGCACCAGCCATACCGCGCTCGTGACACACAAATTTCGAATTAGGTGGAGGAAGTTGATGCCACCCAGCGCAGCATCAATGGTGGTTTGGGGGACAACGACCCCCGTGGCAAAGAGGCCAAGAACGCCAATTCCTATGGCGCCAACAAAAGCAGTCGAGGAGGCAGAACGGACGATGAAGTAGAGGCGAATGGCGAATACCGCTGTAAGGATCCAAAATGCTGCAGCGATCATAAACCAAACACCCTTTCGGCCTGCGTGGCCTCCTTCTCAGGGCTGGCGTGAAGCGCCTGTGCCAGTCCAAAAGCCAAGTTTTCGGCTGCTGCCTCAGCGTCGTCCAGAGGAACGTCCACCGCACGACACATCCAGCTGACGCCGTGCCGTTTGCCAATACCGGAAAAGAAAGAGCCCGCGATCAGTCCGTCGAGAGGCCGCCCCTTGTGCCCAAGGAGGATGTGGCTCAGTTCATGAAGCACGATGTGAGCACTCCAAGCCCTAGCGCCTCGCAGATATCGAATGATTCCATGGTGAGGAGTGTCGATCCACTGGCCGGTGACACCTTCCCCCAGGCTTTCTACAGTGCCCTCCTCGAAGAGAAGGCTCTTGCCGTACTTTTTTTCTACGGCAACCACAAGGTCCCCTAAGTGTGGGTACGCAGGCAGGTTCAATGTCTCGATGACGTCGAAGGTCAGTCTGGATTGTTGCATTCGGAAGGCTCCGCTAATCCACTGAAAAAATTTCAGTATGTGTACTATGAAACCACGCGCCAGAAGCGCCTCGGCAATCGGCAACCTTACCAAGGGTTCCGCTGGGCCGCTTGTCACTCCTACTCATGGAAGGTTCTTGATGACGATCCGCGCCAGCCAGAACTCCTTGAAGCAAACGCCTCAAGGAATGGTCGCCCCTGGGTTCTGAAGTGTCGCACGTATCTATGACCCGTGCGGCCGCCCGTAAGCCTTCCAGCCGTGTGACTAGAGCTTGCCAGGCACACCCCCGGTAGCGAGGCCAAGAGATTCGAAGAGAAAGACAATAAAGAGTTCGAAGTCACAAACGCGACACGCCTCCGTTTTCTGAAAACAAATCCCCGCCCGCTCAATCGCGCGGTGATAGCTTCAAAGCAGTCGCAATGACAGCCAAGTCAGTCTGAGCGGCAGGCAATACAACGATGAAGCTGTACCCGCTCTGGCGGGTACAAAATCAAAGGACACAGAACATGACGGCAGTAGCAGTAAATCGAGGCGGCGGGCGCCCCAGTAAAGGCCTGCGTAAGTTCATTGGTTTGCGCGCGCCGATACCCACTTCAGACGGTATCGCCAAGGTCGCCGCTCACAAGGGGTTGACCGTCACTGAGTACCTTCTGTCCGTTGTGGAGCCAAGGCTGCAAGAGGACCTGGCGGCACTAGTGCAGGACGACTACCAGCAGGAGCTGCCCATCCGCATTGCCTCATAACAAAAAAAGAAGGCCCGCACTAGGCGGGCCTTCGAAGCTTGAGACTTACCCTCTGGATTGCTTGCCGGCGGATCAGATTGTAAGTCGTGGAGAGCCTAACCAGGCCATCCTTTGTGTTGCTATGAAACCGATCTGGCAGGATCGGCCCTTTTTCGTACCTCAATCCCCGGAAGGATTACTCACATCGTACATCAGCACGTCTCCGTGCTTCCAGCACGCCCCGCTACTGGCGTGTCAAGCCAGTCAGACGATCCAGCCACTGTTTGGGCAGCGCTATCACCGCTGCTGGCCGGCCAGCCCCGCGTACGGGTTTCCCGTGACGCCGGGAAGTCTTACCCACAGAAACATGAACGAGCCCTAACGCCGGCGCTTCCGGCCTTCCCTGCGGCGGTCCGGATCTTCGGCAAGGATGGCACTTGCGCGGCGATCTTCCTTGACTTTGATTCCTCAGTCGCGGGTATTGACCGGGTGGAAGCCGATGTCCGAGCCGTTCAGACCTGGCTGCATTCGTGCGGTGCACGTTGGATTGAGGACTATTCTCCCAACGGTGGACGACACGTCTACATCCCACTGGAGAAGCGGGTCACGTTTTCGCAAGCCCGGGATCTTGTAGAGGCCTTGGGTAACCGTCACCGGAGCCTGGATAAGTCCCCTCACCAGAACCTTTTG
>NZ_JARESG010000027.1 GCF_029076445.1 Pseudarthrobacter naphthalenicus | reverse complement strand
CGTCAACAAGGCCTGGAACAACTGAAGAACCGGGGGTTTTTCAATGAGGCAACGAAACCCTCAACCGGAGGTTTTCAGATGAGGCAACGAATAAGTCTTCCCGGAGGTATTGCAATGAGGCAACAGGTTCCCGGACACCCGCGAAGAGTAGGGCATGGTTAGGGGGCCCGATTCGTAGGAAGACGCGTGACCGGGCCCAATAATGGACGGTATGCAGAGGGCCGGTGTCCGCGGGCGCAGCAGGCAGTTCCGGCGTATCGGCGCCGGGGTTTGCTGGGCCGTGGCGGTGGTCCTCTGCCTGCCCGGCGCATTGCTGACCGTCCTACGTCTTGTCCGGTGGGATCTGGGCACCCCCTGGATTCAGCTGCTGTCCTTGTTTCCGGCCACTCTTGCATTCACGACGGCGGCGCTGGCGGCCGCCGTGCTGGCGGTTTGCCTGAGCTCCCGGCTCAGCCGGACGATCCTCGCTGCGGCGGCGACGGCCCTTCTCCTGATTCAGCTGCAGCTGGTGGCGCCGGGCCTGTTACCCCGTGACCGACCAGGCGCGGCACCCCAGGCCGCGGCCACAGCTGGCGGTCCCATCCCCGGCACGGGCCGGACGGTGACCGTGATGGCCCTCAATGTGGGGTCCTCGGGAGTTGACTCCACGGTGCTCCTGAAAGAGGCCCTTGCCCGCAAGGCCGACATTCTGGCGCTGCCGGAACTGGGCCCTCCCGGCCTGGAAGCTTTGGAGGCCGCGGGAATCGCAGCGGACTTCCCCTACCGCTCGGTGGATGTTGATTGGGCCGGAGTGGGCAGTGCGATCTTTTCAAGGTTCCCGTTGCAGGCATCCGGGCGTGTGCCGGACAGCGCCTTCTACCAAAGCACGGGGGTGGTGACCGTTCCCGGCGCGGCCGGTGCCATCCGCCTGGCTGCCATCCATGTTGATTCCCCCCGTCCCGGCCGCATCCCCGGCTGGCGTCAGGAGCTCCGGCAGCTGGGCGGGCTCCGGCAGGATGTGCCCGGGCCGGCCTCAACCATCCTGCTGGGTGACTTTAATGCCAGCTACGATCACCGCGAGTTCCGTGAACTGCTGGCCACGGGCCTCACGGATGCCGCGCAGGCTGCAGGCCAGGGCATGACACCGACCTGGCCGGCCGGCTCGCGGGTCCCGCTGTTCGTTGCGCTCGACCATGTCCTGGTCACGGCCGACATCGGGATCCGAAGCTTCGCCACCGTCGCCGTTCCCGGCACCGACCATGCCGGTGTTATCGCGGAGCTTGTCCTGCCGGGTTAAGGCTCACCCCGGATGCCCCCGGGCATTCTGTCCCGGTCAGCCTGTCCCGGTCAGCCCTTGCGGATGAGCTTATGCGTAGCGGCCTGGGCAACCGGCCGGATGATGATCTGGTCCAGGTTGACGTGGTGCGGCGCGCTGACGGCATACCGGACCACGTCGGCCACGTCCTCTGCGGTGAGGGGCTTCTCCACACCCTGGTAGACCTTCGACGCTGCCTGCGCATCGCCCAGCCGGTTCAGTGCGAACTCCTCGGTCTGAACCAGGCCGGGCGCCACCTCGATGACCCGCAGGTTGTTCTCCGCCTCCTCCAGGCGCAGCGCGCCGGTCAGGGCGTGCTGGGCGAACTTGGCCGCGTTGTACCCCGCCCCGCCCTCATAGGCCACCAGGCCGGCCGTGGAGGTCAGGTTCAGGACCGTCCCCTCACCGTTGGCCCGGAGCATGGGCAGGAACGCCCGCGTGAGCTTCAGGGTGCCCAGAACGTTGACCCGGTACATCCAATCCCAGTCATCGGTGTTGGCAGTGGCCACGGGATCAGCGCCGCGCGCGCCCCCGGCGATGTTGATCAGCGTTCCCGCGCCCCCTGCTTCGGTGACTTTGGCGAGAAGCCGTTCGACGTCGTCGTCCTCGGCAATGTCAGCGGGGATCCCGACGGCGCCGGTCTCAGTTTCCAGGGCAGCCAGCCGTTCGGCGCGGCGCGCCACTGCGAAGACGGTCCAGCCGTCCGCCCGCAAGGCACGGACAGTGGCCTCGCCAATGCCGGTGCTGGCGCCGGTAACAACGGCGGCCCGGTTGGGGTTGGAATTGTTCTGTGCGGCGGGGTCCTGCGCGGAACCGGTCTGTGCATCGTGAGTCATGGCACCACCCTAACGGCCCGGGGGCGCGGGATGCTGTTGTATGAACTCCAAGAGCACCTGCGCGTGGTTCACCTCAGGATCCCGGGCCGCATAAAGGAGTGTGACCCTTGCATGGGTCGCCGCCAGGTCATGAAGCGCGGCAACGGCAGGGTTGTTCTCGAGCTCCTGCCTGTAATGCTGCCTGAAGTCTTCGAAACGCTCTTTCATGTGGCCGAAGTCCTTCCGGAGCGGTTCCGAGGGCGCAATTTCCTTCAGCCACATGTCCAGCCGCGCGTTCTCCTTACTCAGTCCGCGGGGCCAGAGCCTGTCCACCAGAACCCGGCAGCCGTCGTCGTCCGCCGGTTCCGCATAGATGCGCTTGATCCCAAAAGTTGCCGCCGACGTACCCATACGCCGCATGCTACTGGAGTCGCGGGACCACGGGGCCGATGAGTCCATGAAACAATTGCCAAATGGCTGATGACACTCAGGGTACAGACACGCCCTCCACCGCCCCTATCAACGTTCCGGATAAGCCCGCCCTTGAGGGGCTCGAAGCTGCCCTGACGCAGCGCTGGCTTGCCGAAGGGACCTACAAATTCAACCCGGACACCACCCGGGAGCAGGTCTACTCGATCGACACTCCCCCGCCCACCGCCTCAGGTTCACTGCATGTGGGGCACATGTTCTCCTTCACGCAGACCGATGTGCTGGCCCGTTACCAGCGCATGATCGGCAAGAACGTGTTCTACCCGATGGGCTGGGATGACAACGGGCTGCCCACCGAACGCCGCGTGCAGAACTACTACGGCGTCCGCTGCGACCCGGCCATCCCGTACAACGCCGATTACCAGCCGCCGGCGCAGCCGGCCAAGAACCAGCGCGATTTCGACGTCGTCTCGCGCCGGAACTTCATCGAACTGTGTGAAGAACTGGCTGTGGAGGACGAGAAGGTCTTCGAGAGCCTGTTCCAGCAGCTCGGCCTTTCGGTGGACTGGCAGCTGACCTACCGAACCATCGATGACTCCTCACGCCAGGTCTCGCAGCGGGCCTTCCTGGCCAACCTCGCGGCCGGCAATGCCTACATGGCCGAGGCCCCCACCCTGTGGGACGTCACGTTCCGCACCGCCGTGGCCCAGGCTGAACTTGAGGACCGGGAAGTGGCCGGCGCCTACTACCGGTACCCGTTCTTCACCGAGGACGGCGAGAAGATCTACATCGAGACCACCCGTCCCGAATTGCTCGCAGCGTGCGCCGCCCTGGTGGCAAACCCCGACGACGAGCGGTACCAGCCGCTGTTCGGCAAGAAGGTCACCTCCCCCGTTTTCGGCGTCGAGGTTGAGGTCAGGGCCCACCCGCTGGCCAAGGCGGACAAGGGGTCCGGCATCGCCATGGTCTGCACCTTCGGCGACCTCACCGACGTCACCTGGTGGCGCGAACTCCAGCTGCCCACCCGGGCAATCGTGGGCCGCGACGGCCGGATCATCGGCGACACTCCGGACTGGATCACCACCGACGCCGGCCGCGCCGCTTTTGAAGCGATCGCCGGCAAGACCGTGTTCAGCGCCAAGGAGGCCGTCGTCGAGCGCCTGGCCGCCGAGGACCTGATCGACGGCGAGCCCAAAAAGATCATGCACCCGGTGAACTTCTACGAGAAGGGCGACAAGCCCCTCGAAGTGGTCACCTCCCGCCAGTGGTACTACCGCAACGGCGGCCGCGAGGAAGATCGCCGCGAACGCCTGATCGCGCGCGGTCACGAAATCGATTTCCACCCCGCCTTCATGCGGTCCCGCTACGAGAACTGGATTTCCGGCCTGAACGGGGACTGGCTGGTTTCCCGGCAGCGCTTCTTCGGCGTGCCGATCCCCGTCTGGTACCCGCTGGACGCAGACGGCAACCCCGACTACGACGCACCCATCGTGCCGTCGGACGACCAGCTGCCGGTGGACCCCGCCGCGGACGCCGCCCCCGGCTACGACGAGGCGCAGCGCGACGTTCCCGGCGGCTTCACCGGTGACGCCGACATCCTCGACACCTGGGCCACGTCCTCCCTGACGCCCCAGATCGTGGGCGGCTGGAGCCGGGACGAGGACCTTTTCGCGAAGGTCTTCCCGTTCGACCTCCGCCCCCAGGGCCACGACATCATCCGCACCTGGCTCTTCTCCTCGGTGGTCCAGGCCGACGCTCTGCAGAACGTTGCGCCGTGGAAGCATGCGGCCATCTCGGGCTGGATCCTGGACCCGGACCGCAAGAAGATGTCCAAGTCCAAGGGCAACGTGGTGGTTCCCACCGACGTGCTGGACGAATTCGGCTCCGACGCGGTCCGCTACTGGGCCACCTCGGCCAAGCTTGGCGCGGACACGGCGTACGAGATCGCGCAGATGAAGATCGGCCGCCGGCTGGCCATCAAGCTGCTCAACGCCTCCAAGTTCGTCCTGAACCTTGGCGCCACCGAAAACTCCGTGGTTTCCACTGACCTGGCGGTGCTCACCAACCCCTTGGACCGCGCTGTGCTGGCGCAGCTGGCTGAGGTGGTCCAGCAGTCCACGAAGGCCTTCGATAACTACGACTACGCCCGCGCCCTGCAGATCACCGAGAGCTTCTTCTGGCAGTTCACGGACGACTACGTGGAGCTCATCAAGGACCGCGCCTACGGTGCTGCCGGCGAAGCAGAGCAGGCATCGGTCCTGGCTGCCCTCGCCACAAGCCTGGACACGCTGCTGCGCCTGTTTGCCCCGTTCCTGCCCTTCGCCACCGAGGAGGTCTGGGGCTGGTGGCGTACCGGGTCCGTGCACCGGGCCGCATGGCCTGCCGCCGTTTTGGTCGACGGCGACACCACCCTGCTGGCCACCGTGGGTACTGCCCTCAGCGGGGTCCGCAAGGCCAAGTCCGAAGCCAAGGTCAAGCAGCGCACCGAGGTCCTCTCGGCCACCATCACGGCTTCGGAGTCGCTGACCACCCAGCTCAAGGCCGGGCTGGGCGACCTGAAGGCCGCCTCGAATGCCCGCGAACTGACCCTGGTGGCAGGCGACGGCGAACTTACCGTCAGTGACGTGGTGCTGGCGGCCCCGGAGGAACAGCCGGTCGCCTGACCTCAGGCCCCTCATAGGTGCCTGTCCGGAAGCGACTGCCGGTTTTGGGCAAAGGGGAAGCCCCATCAGCGTTTTGCCGTTGGTGGGGCTTCGACTTTTCGGCCATCCGGTGACGTCTTGATGGTCTGGCAGAATCCTCGGATCTTCAGGTCTTCCTACCTCGTCACAGGTAGCTCATATCTGACTTTGCCGAAGGCTGCGCCGAATATATTTCACTGAATCTTTGGTTCCTGCGTCCCGCTTCTTTCGAAGTGGGTAAGAACTATTCTGGTCGCCTCCAGGATGGAGTGCAAGAGCCCCGAAAGAACTACATGACAGTAATTCTTTCGGGGCTCTTTGCTGCCCAATCATGGTGTGGGCGAGCTGGAATCAGTCGAATTCCGGGCTTTCGCTGCGGCTGCGCTTCAGCTCGAAGAAATGCGGGAAGGAAGCGAGCGTGACCGTGGCGTCCCATAGCTCGCCGGCACGCTCGCCGCGCGGGATCCGGGTCAGGACGGGACCGAAAAACGCTGTTCCGTTGAAGGCCACAACCGGCGTGCCAACGTCCTGGCCCACCAGGGAGATGCCTTCCTCGTGGCTGGCCCGCAGCTGCGCGTCGAAGGCGTCCGAACCTGCTGCCTCGGCCAGCCCGGCAGGCAACCCGCACTCGGCCAGGGCTTTGGCGATGACGACGTCGAAGTCTTTCTCGCCGCCAATATGGATCAGCGTACCCATGGCGTCGTACAAGGGCTTGACCACCTGATCACCATGCTGCTCCCTGGCGGCAGTGATGACGCGCACCGGGCCCCATCCCCTGTCCATCAGCTCCCGGTAGCCCGCATCGAGATCCCGGCCCTCGTTCAGGACGGACAGGCTCATTACGTGCCAGACGGTCTTGATGTCCCGGACAGCTTCGACCTCCCCGATCCAGCGCGAGGTGATCCAGGCGAACGGGCACAGCGGATCGAACCAAAAATCGGCGTGGTTAGTGGTGGCTTCAGTCATGCGTAAGCTCCTCTGGTTCTTCAATTGCGTAGTTCGTAGGTTCTGAAGGAGTTATGCGGATTTGCGACGCTTGCTCACGTGCGGGATGAGCGTGGGCTCCGCCTTCTTCAGGACAACATCGGATGTGATGACCACGCTGGCCACGTCCTCCCGGCTGGGCAGGTCGAACATGACCGGCAGCAGCACTTCCTCCATGATGGCGCGCAGGCCGCGGGCACCGGTGCCACGCTCCAAGGCCTGATCCGCGATGGCGTTGAGGGCGTCCTCATCAAAGGCGAGTTCCACGCCGTCGATCTGGAACATCTTCTGGTATTGCTTGACCAGTGCGTTCTTGGGCGTGGAGAGGATCTGGATGAGAGCGTCCCGGTCCAGGCTTGAAACCGTGGTAATCACCGGCAGGCGTCCAATGAATTCCGGGATCAGGCCGAACTTCAGCAGGTCTTCAGGCATGACCTCCCCGTAGGAGTCCACCTTGTTGCTGGCATCGTTGAGCGGCGCGCCGAAGCCGATGCCCTTGCGCCCGGACCGCGAGCCGATGATTTCCTCGAGCCCGGCGAAGGCGCCTGCGACGATGAAAAGCACATTGGTGGTGTCGATCTGGATGAATTCCTGATGGGGGTGCTTCCGGCCGCCCTGCGGCGGGACGGAGGCAACGGTCCCTTCCAGGATCTTCAGCAGGGCCTGCTGAACGCCTTCGCCGGAAACATCCCGGGTGATGGAGGGGTTTTCGCTCTTGCGCGAAATCTTGTCGATCTCATCGATGTAGATGATGCCCTGTTCGGCCTTTTTGACGTCGTAGTCCGCTGCCTGGATCAGCTTGAGGAGGATGTTCTCCACATCCTCGCCCACGTAGCCCGCCTCCGTCAGGGCGGTGGCATCAGCAACGGCGAACGGGACGTTCAGGCGCCGGGCCAGCGTCTGCGCAAGGTACGTTTTGCCGCAGCCCGTGGGGCCGATGAGCAGGATGTTGGACTTGGCGATTTCGACGTCGTCGTGGTGGCCTGCATCGGCGAGGCTGCCGCTCTTCGGGGCGTGCCCTGCCTGGATCCGCTTGTAGTGGTTGTAGACCGCAACGGCGAGGGAACGCTTGGCAGGCTCCTGGCCGATGACGTATTCCTGCAGGAAGTCAAAGATTTCGCGGGGCTTGGGCAGTTCGAAACTCCCCAGATCGGCGACTTCGGCGAGCTCTTCCTCAATGATCTCGTTGCAGAGTTCAATGCATTCGTCGCAGATGTAAACACCGGGCCCGGCTATGAGCTTGCGCACCTGCTTCTGGCTCTTTCCGCAGAAAGAACACTTCAGCAGATCCGTGCTCTCGCCAATCCGAGCCATATGTGAACCCCTTTAGTATCTGCTGCCAGGCAGCTGTGCACCGTTGCTGGAATCGTGGGCGGCCTGGGTGGGCCGGCCGTGACACCTTCCACTCTAGGTCACATTTGACCGCAAGGGTGGAAAGCTAAGGCCGGTGCGGGCCAAAATACTGGGCCGCACCGGCCTGTCGGGAATGTTGCTAGCGGGCGAGTGCCTGCGGTTTCATCTTGCGGGAGTCAAGCACCTGGTCGATGAGGCCGTAGTCAAGGGCCTCGGCTGCCGTCAGGATCTTGTCGCGTTCAATATCGTTGTTGACCTGCTCAGGGGTGCGGCCCGAGTGCTGGGCCAGCGTGTCCTCAAGCCAGGAGCGCATCCGCATGACCTCAGCGGCCTGGATCTCGAGGTCGGAGGCCTGTCCGCCCTGACCGCCGGAGAGCGCGGGCTGGTGGATCAGGACGCGGGCGTTGGGCAGGGCCAGGCGCTTGCCCGGCGTGCCGGCGGCCAGGATGACGGCGGCGGCACTGGCGGCCTGGCCGAGGCAGACCGTCTGGATCTCCGGCCGGATGTACGTCATGGTGTCGTAGATCGCCGTCATGGCCGTGAAGGAGCCGCCCGGGGAGTTGATGTAGAGCGTGATGTCGCGGTCCGGGTCCGTGGACTCGAGCACCAGCAGCTGGGCCATGACGTCGTCCGCCGAGGCGTCGTCAATCTGGACCCCGAGGAAGATGATGCGGTCCTCGAACAGTTTGGTGTACGGGTCCTGGCGTTTGAAGCCGTACGGTGTGCGCTCTTCGAACTGGGGAAGTACGTAGCGGCTGGTCGGAAGATTACCGGCAGTCGATCCGAAGTTGTAAGTCATTTTTTGTTGCTCCTGATCTGAATGTTCGAAAGTGCCGGGTTACTTCTCGGAGGCCGGCTCGCCGGAGTTCCCGTTGGCGGTTCCCCCACCGCCGGATACGGAACCGGCGTGGGCCGCGATCTTGTCAAAGAAGCCGTACTCGAGGGCTTCGGTGGCCGTGAACCACTTGTCGCGGTCATTGTCCTTGAGGATGGTTTCCACGGTCTGGCCGGTCTGGTCCGCAGTCAGTTCAGCCATCACCTTTTTCATGTGCAGGATCAGTTCGGCCTGGATCTTGATGTCCGAGGCCGTGCCGCCGATACCGCCGGAGGGCTGGTGCATGAGGACGCGGGCGTTGGGCGTGGCGTAGCGCTTGCCCTTCGTGCCCGAGGACAGCAGGAACTGGCCCATGGAGGCTGCGAGCCCGGTGGCGACCGTGACGACGTCGTTGGGGATGAACTGCATGGTGTCGTAGATGGCCATGCCGGCCGTCACGGAACCGCCGGGTGAGTTGATGTAGAGGTAGATGTCCTTTTCCGGGTTCTCCGCGGAAAGGAGCAGCAGCTGCGAGCAGATGGCGTTGGCGTTCTCGTCGCGCACCTCGGAGCCCAGCCAGATGATCCGCTCCTTGAGGAGCCGGTTGTAGATGTAGTTGTCCTGGGCGGCCGGATCGACGGTCGCCATCCGGGGGCTCTCTGCGTGCTGTGACATGTGTACTTACCTCTCGCTGGTGACGGTGACATCACTGAACTTCACTACTGGACACTAACCGGTTTGATGACCGATTTGTTCGCCGGAATCGCGCTGTTCGCTGACGGCGCACGATCCCCGGCGGCCGACGGAGCAATGCTGTTCCCGGACGGGGCTTTAACGAAAGCAACCCCCGGACCGGTCGGTCCAGGGGCTGCCTTCAGTTGTACTGTCCGGCCGTGCTAGAACTTCACAGCTGCCGGGTCGTCGCTCGCGGTGGCTTCCGTGCCGGCCTGGGCGTCCTCGGTGGACTCCTCCACGGCCGGAGCTTCCTCTTCGCCGCCGGGACGGACGAAGTCGCTGAGGTCAACGGCCTTGCCGTCGGTGTCAGTGACCGTGGCCTGGCCCAGGACAACAGCCAGGGCCTTGCGGCGGCGGACCTCGGAAACCATCATGGGAACCTGGCCGCTCTGATCGATGATCTGGGCGAACTGGTTCGGGTCCATGCCGTACTGGCTGGCCGTGGACACGATGTAGTCGATCAGCTCGTTCTGGCTGACATTGACGTCTTCCTTTTCGGCGATCGCGTCGAGGATGATCTCGTTCTGGAAGGCGCGTGCGGTGTTGGCCTTGACCTCTTCGCGGTGCTCCTCGGTGTCGTGCTCGCCGTCACCGTGTCCGTTGCCGTCCTTGAAGTGGGCTTCGAGCTGCTCTTCGACCACAGAGTCCGGAACCGGGACCTCAACGAGCTCAACGAGCTTGTCCAGTACCTTGTCGCGGGCCTCTACGCCCTGCTCCACAACCTTGGACTCAGCGGCCTGCTTGGCCAGGTCTTCGCGAAGTTCGGCGAGGGTGTCGAACTCGGAGGCCAGCTGGGCGAAGTCGTCGTCAGCCTCGGGGAGCTCGCGCTCCTTGACGGCCTTCACGACAACCTTCACCTGGGCCGACTCGCCGGCGTGGTCGCCGCCCACCAGAGTGGTATCGAAGATCGCATCCTCGTCAACGCTCAGGCCGGTGACTGCCTCGTCGAGGCCTTCCAGCATGGTGCCTGCGCCCACCTGGTAGGACAGCCCGGCAGCGGAATCAACCTCGGCACCGTCAATGGTGGCGGTGATGTCGATGGTGAGGAAGTCACCGTCGGCAGCCGGACGGTCCACGGACTTGAGCGTGCCGAAGCGGCCACGCAGTTCGTCCAGGGCCTTGTCCACGTCCTCGTCAGAGGACTCGGCAGCGGCTACCTCGACCTTGATTCCGGCGTAGTCCGGGAGTTCGATCTCGGGGCGCACATCAACCTCGGCGTGGAACTTCAGTTCCCCGTCCGTGGAGGTGGGGTCCGGAACTTCGGTGATTTCAACCTCGGGGCGGCTCAGGGGGCGGATGCCGGATTCCTGAACTGCAGCCTGGTACCAGCCGTTGAGGCCTTCGTTGATGGCGGTCTCGAGGACGTAGCCGCGGCCGACGCGCTGGTCGATCAGCTTGGAGGGGACTTTGCCCTTACGGAAGCCAGGCACCTGAATCTGCGAAGCAACAGTCTTGTAGGCCTCGTCGATGCTGGGCTTCAATTCCTCAAAGGGGACCTCAACATTGAGCTTGACCCGCGTGGGGGTGAGGTTCTCGACAGCGCTCTTCACGGTCTAAGTACTCCTGGGGTTTCGTGGGATGGGTATCTGCAACGCATTTCTTCCCCGGGCCGCGTAGACGGTCGAGGCCGCAGAGTCGGGGTGACAGGATTTGAACCTGCGACTTCCTGCTCCCAAAGCAGGTGCTCTAGCCAAGCTGAGCTACACCCCGTAAGTGCACAGGCAAGTCTACGGTGATTTCTGCCCCGATTGCACATTTGACACGTGGGGCATGAATTAGGTTTAGTTGTATCCGGCTTCAACAGCCAGACCGAAGAACGCAGCAGACCGGCAGGCCCGGCGAGCGTGCTTTTCCGGGGACGTAGCTTAATGGTAAAGCCTCAGTCTTCCAAACTGATTACGCGGGTTCGATTCCCGTCGTCCCCTCCGGACATGCAGGGCTCCTTTTACGGGGCCCTGCATTTTTTTGTTTCTCTGGAACCTGCTACTGCATCGTGTTTCCCTGCATCCTGTTTCTGCGAAACCTAAGCGTCAGTTCCCGCTATGCCTGGCAGCCGGGGCACCAGTACAGCTTGCGGCCAACCAGTTCCGAGACCGCCACCGTCGTGGCGCAGACCCTGCACGGAAGCCCCTCCCGCTTGTACACAAAATGCGCGTCCTCCCCCGCGGGCAGCACCGCCCCTTCCTCCCAGTACACCGCCGGTGTGGTGATGATCCGCCCGTCGCGGACGCCGTCGGCCATCACGGCGGCGGTGTCGTCCCACAACTGTCCGGCAGCACCGGCGGATAAGGTGTTGCCTGGAAGCCAGGGATTGATCCGCTGGCGGAAGAGCACCTCGGCCCGGTAAACGTTGCCGACGCCGGCTATCACCTTCTGGTCCATCAGCAGCGCGGCGACGGGCGTCTTCCGCGACAACACGCCCGTCACGAAGCGTTCCTTGTCCTCGGGCAGGTTCCGCAGCGGGTCAGGCCCGAGCCTGGCCAGGACGGCGCGCGCCTCGGCCTCGGTGATGGCGGCGCAGGTCGTGGCGCCGCGGAGGTCCGCCCACCCGTGCCGGCTCACGAGCCGGACGCGGACGGCGCCTTTCGGTTCGGGCGGCCCGGCGTACTCGACCGCCGCCACGTCCTCAAACAGTTCGCTCTCCCCGACCTTCCGGGGCGCGCCGATGCTGGAGGCGCCTCGGAAGGTGTCGTCACCGCCAAAATCCCAGGCGCCGTACAAACCCAGGTGGACATGCAGCACCACGGCATGGTCAAAATGCAGGAAGAGGTGCTTGCCGTGGGCCCGGGAGTCGGTGAGCACCTGGCCGTCCAGGAGCGCGGCGCCGTCGGCGAAGCGGCCCTGGGGGCTGCTGACCGTCAACGGTTCGCCGGTGAACACGTCACCGAACTGCTGCGCCAGGCGGCGGACTGAATGCCCCTCCGGCACTACTCGATGACCTCGCCGGTGGCCTCATACGCCGCGATTTTGCCGATCCGCCGCACGTGCCGCTCGTCGTTGCTGAACGGCTCCGCGAGGAAGGCTTCGATCAGCTCGGTGGCTTCCTCCACCGTGTGCTGGCGGCCGCCGACCGCCACGACGTTCGCGTCGTTGTGTTCACGCGCCAGCGTTGCGGTGGAGTGGTTCCAGGCAAGTGCCGCGCGGACACCCTTGACCTTGTTGGCCGCGATCTGTTCGCCGTTGCCCGAACCGCCCAGCACGATGCCCAGGGCATGGACGCCCGCCTGCTGGTCCGCCACGACGGCGAGCGCTGCGTTGATGCAGAAGGACGGGTAGTCATCCTGCGCGTCGTAGACCTTGGGGCCATGGTCCACCACGTCGTAGCCCTTGGCCGTGAGGTGGGTGACCAGGTGGGCGCTGAGTTCCATGCCTGCGTGGTCGGTGGCGATGTGTACCCGCGGGAAGGCAGGGGAAGAAGTCACAGCAGTGTCCGTTCGTTTCGGGCCGGGTCAGATCGACACGGACAAGAATACTAGGATCCGCTCTCGCCGGGCACCGACCCGGCGCCATCGCGCTGGGCCCGTGCGGCCACGCGCGTCAGGACCTCGGCCAGCTGCGCGGCCTTCGCGGGGCTGCCGCCGCTGACCGCCACATTGTGTCCGTCGGTTTTGCGGACGACGACGGCGGGGCCGCTGCTGACCAGCATCGCGGCGGTGCCGCCGTGGTTACGGTAGCCCCACCCTCCGTAGTCGGCGGCGCGTACCTCTGCGGCGCTGGCGGCGGAAATCGAGGCCGCGGGGACGTCCATGACGGGCAGCACGCCGGCCACCAGCACGCGCAGTCCCCGGCGGTCGGCCTTTACCCGGGCGAAGAGGAAGGCGGCAGCCACCACGGCGACGGCGGCCAGCAGTGCACCCAGCCAGGGCAGGGCCACGGCAATCAGGGCGGCCGGGAAAAGGCTGGCGACGGCAATCATGACAAACACGGAGCTTCGGGCATGCACCCAGAGCCGGTACGTGTCCCTTGCCAAATCAGGATCCAGCTCGCGGGCGAGGGCCACCTCAAGGGCGCGGTCATCCTCGGGCGACCACTGCGTGTCGGCCTTGAAAACAAACCCCATGATGACTCCCAGTGACAGGGCCGCGCCGCTGCCCATCGCGAGGACTATCACGTCCACGTGGGACTCGCGGGCGTCGGCAAGCCCGGTCTGGCCCACCAGGCCGGCCGCCAGCACCGCGGTGACGAACAGGCTGACGGACAGTCCGGCGCCCATCATGATCCGGCGCATCACCGTAGGCCGGGACAGCGGCACCGCCTGCGACAGCACCAGCCAGCCGGCGGCCAGGATCAGCGCTGCGCCACCCCACGCGTAGACAGCGAACGGCGCAAAGTAAGCTCCGCCGTCGGCCGTCCAGCCAATCGCGACCGGATTCGGAAGGTCTGCACGCAACAAAAAAGCGCTGACCACAAACGCCGCGGCCAGCACCACCGGGAAGCCCACTGCAAACCGAAGCGCCTTCGCATCCACCGAATCCCGGAACTTTCCCATGCATTAACGCTACTCCCGCCAGCGGCCGTGACAGAATGACTTCACTTGTGCCGGTGCAGGCCACCGCCCGCCGGCAACCGAAAATCTTCTGGAGGCCCCACTTGCCAGGTATGAACCTGACTCGCGCCGAAGCCCGCGAGCGTGCCGAACTCATCAACGTTGACTCCTACGAGGTTGCACTGGACCTCACCAGGGGCGGGCAGGTCTTCGGGACCACCACCACGGTGAAGTTCACGGCCGTGCCGGGCTCCTCCACTTTCATTGACGCCGTTACTCACGCTGTGCACAGCGTGACCCTCAACGGGCTGGCACTGGACCCGGCCACTGTTTCCGACGGCATCCGGATCCAACTGCCGGACCTGGCGGCAACAAATGAGCTGACGGTCGTGGCTGACGCGCCGTACATGAACACCGGCGAAGGCCTGCACCGGTTCGTTGATCCGGTGGACGGCGAGGTCTACCTGTACACCCAGTTCGAGGTGCCCGATTCGCGGCGCATGTTCGCGGTCTTCGAACAGCCGGACCTGAAGGGCACCTTCGCCTTCACCGTCACGGCGCCCTCGGGCTGGGATGTCATCTCGAACTCCCCCACCCCCGCGCCCGTGGAAGCCGCCCCGGGGGACGACGGCGGCGACCGCTCCGTGTGGGCGTTCGCCCCCACCCCGCGGCTGTCCTCATACGTCACCGCGCTCATCGCCGGCCCGTACCAGTCGGTCCGCAGCGACGTGACCAGCTCCGACGGCCGGGTGGTCCCGCTGGGAGTTTTCGCCAGGAAATCGCTGATGCAGTACCTGGACGCGGACAACATCTTTGAGCTGACGCGGCAGGGCTTTGAATTCTTTGAGGCCCAGTTCGGCGTCGCGTATCCGTTCGAAAAGTACGACCAGCTGTTCGTCCCCGAGTTCAACGCGGGCGCCATGGAGAACGCCGGTGCCGTGACCATCCTCGAAGGCTACGTTTTCCGGAGCAAGGTCACCGGGGCCCAGATCGAGCGCCGGGCCATCACGGTGCTGCACGAGCTCGCGCATATGTGGTTCGGGGACCTTGTGACCATGCGCTGGTGGAACGACCTCTGGCTCAACGAGTCCTTCGCTGAGTACATGTCCCACCTCGCCGCGGTGGAAAACACGTCCTTCACTAGTGCCTGGACCACGTTTGCGTCCGTGGAGAAATCCTGGGCCTACCGCCAGGACCAGCTTCCCACCACCCATCCGATCTTCGCCGAAATCAATGATCTGCAGGACGTGGAGGTGAATTTCGACGGCATCACCTACGCCAAGGGCGCCTCGGTGCTGCGCCAGCTCGTGGCCTGGGTGGGACCGGAGCAGTTCATGGCCGGCGTCCGCGAATACTTCGCGAAGCACGCCTGGCAGAACACGGAGCTCAGCGACCTCATGGCGGAGCTGGAGAAGGCCAGCGGCCGCGACCTGGACCAGTGGGGCCGGCTCTGGCTGGAGACCGCCGGCGTGAACACCCTCACGCCGGAACTTGAAGTGGACGGTTCCGGGACCCTGACATCCTTCAGCATCGTCCAGTCCGCCGTGGCGGAGTGGCCCACCATCCGCCCGCACCGGCTGGCCGTGGGGTTCTACAACCTGACTGCCGCAGGCAAGCTGGAACGCGTTCACCGCGAAGAGCTCGACGTGGACGGCGAGCGCACCGAGGTGCCCGGGCTGGTCGGGCTGACGCAGCCGGACCTGATCCTGGTCAACGATGACGACCTCGCCTACGCCAAGGTCCGGCTGGACGAGAAGTCACTGGCCACGGCCACGGCACATTTGAAGGATTTCAGCGCCAGCCTTCCCCGCACGCTGGTCTGGAACTCCGCCTGGGATGCGGCCCGCGACGGCCAGGCCCCGGCGCGCGGATATGTGCAGCTGGTCCTGGCGAATGTGGCGGCCGAGTCCGATTCGTCCGTCATTCTGGTCCAGCTGCGCCAGCTGGCCAGCACCCTGAACTTCTACGTTGCCGAGGAACACCGCGCCGCCACCACCGTTGCCGCCGTGGACACGCTGTGGGATCTGGCCAGTGCGGCAGCAGGCGGCTCGGACGCCCAGCTTCAGTTTGTGAAGTCGTTCGCCCTGCTGGCGTCCAGCGGCGCCCAGCTGGACACCGTCGCCGGCCTGCTGGACGGCTCGGTGGAGCTTGACGGGCTGGCGGTGGACCAGGACCTGCGCTGGGAACTGCTCGCCTCGCTGGTGGCGGGGGGCCGCCGGGGCCAGGGCGAGATCGACGCGGAGCTGGAGCGCGACAACACCGCCAGCGGACAGAATGCCGCAGCGTTGGCAAAGGCCGCAATTCCCACCCCCGAGGCCAAGGCCGCGGCCTGGGAGTCGATCGTGGTCAAGGGAGAGCTCTCCAATGCGCTGCAGGGATCGGCCGTCACCGGCTTTATGCGCGTCCTGGACCGGACATTGCTGGAGCCGTACTCGGAAAAGTACTTTGAGGCCGTTCCCGGCATCGTGGCGGACCGCACCCACGCACTGGCCCAGCAGATCGTCGTCGGGCTTTACCCGGCGCTGCTGACCACGCAGGCCACGGTGGACCGCACGGACGCGTTTCTTGCCGGCCTCCCGGCGGACAGCTCGGCGCTGCGGCGGATGATGCTGGAAAACCGCGACGGCGTGGCCCGGGCCCTGCGGGCACGCGCGGCTGACGTCCTCCCGGGCGATGCGTAAGCTGGCGGCATGAGCCTGAGCCAGCACCACTATTCGTTGGCGGTCCAGTGGACCGGAAACCTGGGCGAGGGGACCTCGTCCTACCGCGGCTACTCACGCGACCACGACATCGTGATCCCCGGACTGCCGGTCCTCAGGGGGTCGGCCGATCCGACGTTCCACGGGGACCGCGACAGGTACAACCCCGAGCAGCTGTTGCTGGCGGCGCTGGCGCAGTGCCACATGCTGTCCTTCCTGCATGTGGCGGTCCGGCACGGGGTGGTTGTCACCGGCTACCGGGACGAGGCCACGGGACGTCTTCGGCTGAACCAGGACGGCAGCGGCCAGTTCGAGTCCGTCACGCTGAACCCGCAGGTCACGGTGGCCGACGAGGCGCACGTGGCCCTGGCGGAGCAAATGCACCGGGAAGCCAACCAGGTCTGCTTTATCGCCCGGAGCGTCAACTTCCCGGTGCTGCACTCCCCGGTGACCGTAGCGTCCCGCCCGCCCAACTAGGTAGCAGGAAGTGTCGTTTTGAGGGCTCAAAACGACACTTACTGCTACTTACATGGAGGCTGGCGGGTCAGCGGCTTAGCAGGAGTTCTTCGGCGAGCAGGGCCTCCGTGGCCGGTGTGAGCCCCGCCTTGCGGTGGCGCTCCAGACCCCGGCTACGCTCGTCCGCAAGCGTGTCCGCCAAGGTTTCCTGCCAGGGCCGGGTCCTCAGTCCGGCTGCCCTGGCGGACCGGTTGCTGCGGGTGCAGAACCCCCCGTGCCCAGGAGGCAGCCACAGCGGGAGCGAACCCGGCCCGGACCAGTAGTTGATCCCGTGCGCCACGAGCCAGTCCTCCGAAGCGTCCAGCACTTCGCCGCTGAACCCCGCAGCACTCTGCGATTCCGCAACATAGTCCCCGAACGGCACGCTGTCCCCCACCGCGTTCAGCGGGCCCGTCACCCCGTGCTCCGCCGCAGTGAGGATCCACGCCGCCAGGTCGCGGACGTCAATGACCTGGGTGGCATGGCCACCGATGTCAGGGACGACGGCGGCCCGGTTGTCCCGCGCGAACCGCGCTGGCCAGTAGCCGTAGCGATCAGACGCATCACCGGGACCGCCGATCAGGCCCGCACGGCAAAGATGGGCGTTGCCGCCGGTGGCTCTAAGTGTTTCCCGTTCGATGGCGGCCTTGGACTCTCCATAGTTTTCAGGCGTGGACGGGGTGCCGGGTGCCAGGGGCTGGAGAAGCGGGGCGTCCTCGGCGGCGTCCGGGGTGGAGTGGTCCGCGTAGACGGAGCAGCTGGACACGAACGTCCAGTGGCCCGTGCGGCCGGCGAGCGCTGTGAGCGCTGCTGTGGCCGGGACAGGATCGCGCGCTACCTCTATCACGGCGTCCCAGCCACCGGCCAGCGCCATATAGCTGTCCGCGCCGAGTGAGCGGTCTGCCTGCACCCATGCGACGCCTGCCGGTGGTTCCGCCGCAGAACCGCGGGCCAAACAGGTGACCCGGTGCCCGGCGGCCACTGCCTGCCGGGCGATTTCCGAGGAGAGAAAGGCTGTTCCGCCGAGGACGAGGATGCGCATGGGTTCACGGTACGGCGCTAATGTTGAAAGAGAACAGAGCCTTACGCGCCGGGCGAACCCGCGCAGGCCTACGTTATCCCCGGCCGCCGCCGGAGACCCCAAGGAGTTTCACCTTATATGTTCAGCATGCTCTCGATCCTTCCATCCGCCGCCAGTAAGCCCGACGGCATCAGCATCACAGGAATCGTGATCAGCCTCGGGGTGGGCATTGCTGTCTGGCTGGTGGCGACGTTCGTCATTTCCCGGATCACCAAGCGGGTGGCTTCGGGAAGTAACTTCTTCAAGAAGGCGCACTTCAAGTGGGTTGCCCCGGCCATCCGGGCCCTGGACCATGAGCGCCGGGTGCAGCGCGCCGAGACCATCGGTTCGCTTCTGAACAGCATCGTGGGCGTGCTGGTGGCCGTCATCACCAGTATGTATGTGCTGCAGAACCTGGACATCAATATCGCGCCGCTGCTGACCAGCGTGGGGATCCTGGGTGTTGCCATCGGTTTCGGCGCCCAACAGCTGATCCGTGACTTCCTCGCCGGCATCTTCATCACCATTGAGGATCAGTACGGGATTGGTGACGTCATCGAAACCAGCGAGGTGGTGGGTGTCGTCGAGTCCATGGGCCTGCGCATCACCCGCGTCCGCTCCGAAGACGGTGCCATTTGGTACCTCCGGAACGGTGAAATCCTGCGTGTGGGCAACCGTTCGCAAGGAACCTACGTGCCGGCCGAGGTACCGGATGCCGGCGCCGAGGCCGCCTTGCACGAACCGGCCACGAACACAGAGACTAAGAAGACTGACCAGAAGGCGGGAGAATAGAGCCATGACCATACCCGTCGAACCGCAGCGGCCGCGCCAGCTCATGCAGAATGATCCGTTCAGCAAACCCGGCTACACCGACAACTTCTATGACGCCGTGGGCGGCCACGAGACCTTCGTGCGGCTGATAGATGTGTTCTACGACGGCGTGGCCACCGACACGCTGTTGCGCCCGATGTACCCGGAAGAGGATCTTGGCCCAGCCAAGCGACGCTTCCGGATGTTCCTGGAACAGTACTGGGGAGGGCCCACCACGTACGGCGAAGAACGTGGACACCCGCGTCTGCGGATGCGGCACGTGCCGTTCCGGGTTACCCCTGAGGCCAAGGAACGCTGGCTGTTCCACATGCGGGCGGCGGTGGACTCCCTGGAGCTGCCGCCCTTGTACGAGGGAACGCTTTGGGACTATATGGAGCGTGCCGCCCTGTCCATGGTGAACAGCCCGTCCGAAGGCTAGAGGCCTGTCCCTGTCCGGACCAGGACATGCCCGCGGGGGCTGCTGAGGCGGAACCACCGGCCTGCCCGGTAGAGCATCTGTTCCCCGTCAGCGAGGAACCCGAGGGTGAGGGCCGCGAAGGCGGCTCCCGCCGGCAGGCCGGAGGCGTCCAGGGCGCGGCCCCACACCGCTGCCCGTGCGTTGTTGACGATGAGGGCTCCGGGCTGGGCCGGGACAATTCCGGCAACCTCTCGAATGCCGGCTTCCGCGGCCCGGCGGAGTTCGGAATCCTGCAGCGGGCCCAGCGGCTCCCAACCCGTCCTCGGCGCGCCGACGCCCGTCCACGATTCGGCGACGGTCGACGGCGGCAGCGGCAGTTCGGCGTCGTCCTCCCCTGCCCTGGCCAGGCGGTCAAGGACTGCGGCCAGCGCAACGGTGACGTCAACCGTGGCAGGTTCGGCCAACGCCACCGTGCGCAGGCCCAGGATGGTCGGTGTGCCTTCGCCCAGCAGCCGAGGCCGCAGGACACACACGTACGCCGCTAAAACCGACCCGGAGGCCTGAAGGCGGATGGCGCCGTCGTCAATTGTTTTGGCGCGGGTGGCGAAGGTGCGCAGATCGGCGAGATCGCGCGGATCAGCGAACCGCAGGGACTGGGTGAGTAGATCAGACACACCATGAACACTACCGGCTGCGCCTCGGTTGAGCGGTGCCGGGGCTGCGTCTAGAGTCGAACCATGACTGAAGCCGAAACCGGACTGCTGGCCCCGCCCAGTGGCGACCCTACGTCCATGCTCATCCAGCTTCTCGACCTGGGCGAGTTGGAAGGGGCCAGGACGGACGAGGACATCTTCCTGGGGCCCTCATCGCAGCCGCAGCCCCGTGAACGGGTGTTCGGCGGGCAGGTACTGGCCCAGTCGCTGATCGCCGGCATGCGGACGGTGGACGCGGACCGCTTTGTCCATTCCATGCATGGCTACTTCCTGAGGCCCGGCGACGCCAACAAACCCATCACCTTCGGGGTGCAGCGGCTGCGGGACGGCCGGTCCTTCTCGGCCCGCCGCGTCCACGCATATCAGGACGGCCTGCCCATCCTGTCGATGATCGCCTCCTTCCAGGACCTGGATGAAGGCCTGGATCACGAATCACAGATGCCTGCCGGCATCCCGGACCCGGAGTCGCTGCCCAGTACAGCTGAGCTGCTCGGCAAATTCGACCATCCCGTCGCGCAGCACTGGGCCTATGAACGGCCCTTCGACATCCGGCACGTGGACCCGCCCATCTACGTTTCCGCCAAGGGCCAACATGAAGCCCGGAACGCTGTCTGGATGAAGACCTTCGGGCCCATGCCGGACGACGCCAACCTGCACCGGGCCGCGCTGGCCTACGCCAGCGACTACACGTTGCTGGAATCGGTCCTGCGCCGCCACGGCCTGAGCTGGATCACCCCGGGCATGAGCGTCGCCAGCCTGGACCACGCCATGTGGTGGCACCGGCCGGCCCGGGTGGACGAGTGGCTCCTGTACGTCCAGGAATCCCCCAGCGCCCAGGGCGCCCGGGGACTCGCCACCGGGAAGATCTTCAACCGGGCCGGGCAGCACGTCGCCTCCGTGGCACAGGAGGGCATGATCCGCGTGCCCACGGATCTGAAGGACAAAGTGGTGGGGGCAGTGCAGTCCAAACTCCTGCAGCACCAGATCCGCAAGGCTGTCCGGGACTGACTGCACCCTGCACCCTGGCAGCAGAAAGGCCGGTCCCCGTCCGTGAAATGAACTGGGAGCCGGCCTTTTCTGCACCTGAATCAGGCGTGTGGATCAGTCGCGCGTGAGGCGGCGGTGCGTGACCCGGTGCGGCTTGGCCGCATCGGGACCGAGGCGCTCGATCTTGTTCTCCTCGTAGGATTCGAAGTTGCCCTCGAACCAGTACCACTTCGAGGGGTTTTCCTCGTCGCCTTCGTAGGCCAGGATGTGGGTTGCCACCCGGTCCAGGAACCAGCGGTCGTGCGAAACCACCACGGCACAGCCGGGGAATTCCAGCAGGGCATTCTCGAGGCTGCTGAGCGTTTCGACGTCGAGGTCGTTAGTGGGTTCGTCAAGGAGCAGCAGGTTTCCGCCCTGTTTGAGGGTCAGCGCCAGGTTCAGGCGGTTGCGCTCACCGCCGGAGAGGACACCGGCCTTCTTCTGCTGGTCAGGTCCCTTGAAGCCGAAAGCGGCGACGTAGGCACGCGACGGCATTTCAACCTGGCCTACCTGGATGTAGTCCAGTCCGTCGGAAACAACTTCCCAGAGTGTCTTGTTGGGGTCGATGCCGCCCCGGCTCTGGTCCGCATAGGAGATCTTGACCGAGTCACCGATCTTCAGCTCTCCGCCGTCGAGCGGTTCCAGGCCAACAATGGTCTTGAACAGTGTGGACTTGCCGACGCCGTTGGGACCGATGACACCGACAATGCCGTTGCGCGGCAGCGTGAAGGACAGTCCGTCGATGAGTGTGCGGTCATCAAAGCCCTTCTGGAGGTTCCTGGCCTCCAGCACCAGTCCGCCGAGGCGGGGGCCCGGTGGAATCTGGATCTCTTCGAAGTCCAGCTTGCGGGTGCGGTCCGCCTCGGCAGCCATCTCCTCGTAGCGGGCCAGACGGGCCTTGGACTTGGTCTGGCGCCCCTTGGCGTTGGAGCGAACCCATTCGAGTTCCTCGGTCAGGCGCTTGGCCTGCTTGGCGTCCTTCTTGCCCTGGACCTCCAGGCGCGCACGCTTCTTCTCCAGGTAAGTGGAGTAGTTGCCCTCGTAGGGGTACAGGTGCCCGCGGTCCACTTCGGCGATCCATTCCGCGACGTGGTCAAGGAAGTACCGGTCGTGGGTGACGGCCAGGACTGCGCCGGCGTAGCTGGAAAGGTGCTGCTCCAGCCACAGAACGCTCTCGGCGTCAAGGTGGTTGGTGGGCTCGTCCAACAGCAGGAGGTCGGGCTTCTGCAGCAGGAGCTTGCAGAGGGCCACGCGACGGCGCTCACCGCCGGAGAGGAGGGTAACATCGGCATCGGCCGGCGGGCAGCGGAGCGCGTCCATGGCCTGCTCCAGCTGGGAGTCGAGGTCCCAGGCGTCGGCGTCGTCGATGGCTTCCTGAAGCTTGCCCATTTCTTCGAGCAGCACGTCATAGTCAGCGTCGGGGCTGGCCATTTCCTCGGAGATCTCGTTGAAGCGCTGGATCTTGCCGTAGATCTCGCCCACACCCTCCTGGACGTTGCCCAGGACCGTCTTGTCCTCGTTCAGCGGTGGCTCCTGCAACAGGATGCCCACCGTGTAACCGGGGCTGAGCCGGGCCTCACCGTTGGAGGGGGTGTCCAGGCCGGCCATGATCTTCAGGATGGTGGACTTACCGGCACCGTTCGGGCCAACAACACCAATTTTGGCGCCCGGGAAGAAGGACATGCTTACGTCGTCAAGAATGAGTTTTTCGCCAACAGCCTTGCGGGCCTTGGTCATTGTGTAGATAAATTCCGCCATGGTTCCAAATCTAGTGGGTTGGCGGGCAGAACTCACATTCGGCGCCTTAGGCTGCTGCCCCTACGAAGCACTTCCCGGTGGTAAGCACCGGCAGGACCGTGACCGTCACGCTGCCGTCCCGGATGTGGCCGAACACGCAGTCTGTGCCTTGCAGCACAGCGGATTCAATGGCATCCGCTTCCAGCCCCGTGGGCGTGCGGCTCGCCGATACTTCCAGGACTGATGGCTGGACACCGGCGCCAGTCAAAGCCTCCGTTACCTGAGCGGTGGCCGGTTTGGGGGTTCCCGCGGCGAGCCGGTTCAACGCAGCCGTCACGGTCTGTCTCATTGCGGCGGTGGCAGGGCTCTCCGGCGCCGTGGCCCCGGCCTTCCCGGCCGTGCCGGTTGCCGGGCTGCCTGGTCCAGGTGCTGCAGCAGTGCCGGACCCGGCGCCTTGCGCCGGCGATTGTGTGGCCGGTGGCTGGGTGCCGGCCGCCGGCGGGGTGGCCGACGGACCGGCGGTGCAACCCGACAGCACAACGGAAGTCAGGCCGCCGACCGCCAGCAGCACCACAGCCCTGCCCATGACTGTTCTGCGCTGCCGGGTAAGCGCCGGCCGGCTGATGACGGAGGTTGCCTGCCGCTTGACGGTCGTGCGCTTCATGCCGCCATTCTGTCACGGCGCCACCCTCGGAGGGACGCCGGGGTGCCGGCTGAGGTCCGCCGGAGTGCCGGCTGAGGGCCGGCACCCCGCCGCCGCGCGTCCTGCGTGATGACTCCAGCCTCCACCTCAGACGGCGGACTCGACGAGTTCGCCGGTCTCAGCGTCGACCGGAACGTAGTTACCGTCACTATCCTCAACGAAGACGGCGGCCGCATCACCGTCACCGTGTTCCCGTTCGTCGGTGTCCCGGTCCTCGTCGGGATCGGCAGGTCCGTCCTCGTTTGCATGCTGCGGCCCATTGTTGACCGTGCGAATGTAGTTGGCCGAACCCCACATAAGATCGTGACCCACGGACTCCGCATCGATTTCGTGTGCGAAATGGACGCGGCCGTCTTTCTCCCATGTGCGCAGCTTGAGCCGGCCCACCACAATCACGCGCTGGCCTTTCTTGATGCTGCACCCCATGTTCCCGGCCAGTTGCCGGTACCCCTGGACCGTGAACCAGTTGGTGTGCGTGTCCACCCAGGTACTCGTACTCCGGTCGAAGCGCCGGGCCGTTGACCCAAGGCGGAACGAGGCCGTTCCGACACCCGTTGTGGTGGTGGAGGTCCTGATGTCGGTGGCGACGAAGCCCCGGAACGTTACGTAATCGCTCATTGTCTTGTCCTGTCTCGGAAGGTGTGCCTTAGCGGCAAAACCAGCTTCGCGCGGTCAGCATCAGGCCGCGAGGGAGAAGAGCCTGTATGTGGACAACCCGCCGTGGACTGCCGTGTGGAGGACAAGTGCATGGCGCGGCTTTGGCGCAGCCGCACCCGGGGCAATGTAAACTTCTTCATGCGCCGGATTTCTGGTCGTGGCGCCACGTGCCCCAGTAGCTCAGGGGATAGAGCAGCGGCCTTCTAATCCGCCGGTCGGGGGTTCGATTCCCTCCTGGGGCACCACTGTATGAGGCGTTTCTTCGCGTGCAGATGCGTAGAGACACACAAACACCCCGGTCTTCGGACCGGGGTGTTCCCGTATCGGTTCAGCCTGCGTGGTGCGGGCGGTCGCCCTGTTCTGTGCTCACCAGGACTTCATCGGCAGACCTGAGTGGGCTCCTGGACTTATTCCTTTTGGTCCACTCCGGATGCCGTACCGGATTCAGAGCCGGCCTCCGGGACTTCCCCGGGGACCGCCTTCGCCTTCCTGGCGGGGTCCACTGAACCGCCCGCCCCGTAGCTGCCCTCCGGATACCGCCCAACCTCGGACGCCGCGGTGCGCCCTGGCACCGACCCGGCAGCACCGTAGTCGGCCTGGACGTACCTGCCCGACTCTCCGGCCTTGTCTCCGAGCGGCTCGGGCAGCCCGCCTTCGCTTCCGGCGGCGCCATAGTTTCCCTCGCCGTAGCGGCCTTCTTCATCGTCCGCGTGGCGGCCCGTCTGCGATCCGGCCTTCCCGTAGTCGCCTTCGACGTACCGGCCGCGGAGGTCCGGTTCTGCCGGCGGCTCCTCCTTGGCTGCCTCATTCGGGGTGTCTTCGGAGCCACTGTTTTGGGTCATGATCGTGCCTTTCCCGAAAAGAGCGCTGCGTCTTTGCCGCGCAACTTAAGTCTAGCCAGGCCGCGGTCTCCCACCATGATTCCTCAGGGACCACCTTAGTGGCCGCCCAGGTTGAACAGTTCGCTGAGCGGAGGCCGCGGTTCGCGGCGGAGCTTGATACTTTGAGGCAGTCCACTGACGTCCACTGACTCATCGTCGATGTGGATGGACAGGCGCCCGTCCCCTGAGAAGGGCACATTATCGAAGTGGAAGTGGGTATTCCGCGGCGGCAGTGTGGGTGCCAGCCACACCTCGTCCCAAGGCAATCCCGGGTCAAAACGCAGCAGCGTCCTGATGAGCTGAACCGGTGCTGCCGACGCCCATGCCTGCGGGGAACACGAGGCCGGGTATGGGACTGGCTCGGGGTATCTGGCGCGGTCGAGACCACAAAAGAGTTCCGGCAGCCGGCCATTGAAGCGATCCGCAGCCTCAAGCAATGCGTAGGCCACTTTCCGGGCCTCATCAACGAAGCCATGCCGCATCAGGCCCGCCGCCGCGATGGCGTTGTCATGCGGCCACACGGACCCGTTATGGTAACTGGCCGGGTTATAGGCCCCCATGGTTGATGCCAGGGTTCTGATCCCCCAGCCGGTAAACATTTCGGGAGACACCAAGTGTCCGGCCACCTGCGCGGCCTTGTCGTTGTCCACGATGCCTGTCCACAGGCAATGGGCCATGTTGGACGCGAGCGCGTCAACAGGTTTTTTGTCCTTATCCAAGGCAATAGCGAAATACCCGCGGTCCGAAAGCCAGAACTGTTCATTGAACGCCTGCTTCAGGCTGGTCGCCTTTGCCACGCAACTTTCTGCTGTCCGCGCGTCACCGGCAGCCGTGGCCAGCAGCGCCCGGCCGATATATGCGGCATACGCGTATCCCTGGACCTCGCACAGGGCGATGGGTGGTTCGGCGAGGGTCCCGTCAGCGAAATTGATCCCGTCTCCGGAGTCCTTCCATCCCTGGTTGCGCAAGCCCCTTTCCGTTTTCCGCTGATATTCAATAAAGCCATCGCCGTCCCGGTCCCCGTAATCCTCCATCCAGCGAATAGCCCGGTCCGCGGCAGGAAGCAGTTGGCGCATCGCTGCATCATCAAGGCCCCATCTGGCCAGCTCGGCCAGGACGATCACAAAAAGCGGGGTCGCATCGATGGTGCCGTAATAAACTCCGCTGCCCCCCAGCGCGAGCCCGGCGGTGGCTCCGAGGCGGACTTCGTGAAGGATGCGGCCCGGCTCCTCCTCCGAAGCGGCGTCCACTTTGGTTCCCTGGTGCTCCGCCAACGTCAGGAGGGTGCCTTTGGCCAGTGACGGGTCCAGGAGCAGGGACATGAATGACGTGAGCAGGCTGTCCCGGCCAAAGAGCGCCATGAACCACGGTGCGCCGGCTGCAACCACGGCGCGGTCCGGCTGATCGGGGTTGAAGATTCGGAGCGACCCGAGGTCCTCCTGGCTGCGCCGGATGACCCTTTCCACGGCCTCATCCCGCAAATTTGCCGTGGGCATGGATGCGCGCCACTCCATGACACGGCGCAAGGCATCCGCCACCGGCACGCCCCCTGCTGCGGCGCTCGCGTGACCGCCCGTGCCGGCCAGCACGGGTTTTGCCGAGATGGTCCCTGACCATTGCCCGTGGGCGGCGATGGTTGTCTCCAGCACCAGCGAATCCCCCTCCAGCCGTGATCCGGCGAAAGCGACCGTGATGCGTTCGGTGTGGCCGTCCCGCTCTGACTCCAGCTCAAGGCCTTCCGGCGTCAAGCGGCGGGAACAGTGCTCGCGCGGGGCCTGCCTGCCTTCCTTCACCTCGAACAAGCTGGCAAAGTCCGCGTCGGGGAACAGCTCTACCCGGCATTGCATCGGCCCCTGGGAGTAGTTGTGCACCGTGACCGTTTCAAGGAGACCCTCCCCAAGCTTGCGTTCCCGGTCAATGAGCAAGGAGGTATCGGCGTGATCGTCCCTGCGCGGTCTTCCAACGAAGACCCCATGAAACGGCTCCGGGGTGGTGGCGGAGAGGGACTCAAGGGGCAGGCCCTGAACCTTCAGCATCCATTCACTGATGAATCGCGTGTCCTGGAAGAACAGTCCGTGCGGAAGACACGCGGCCATGTCCCCGTTGGGGGCTGAGATGCAGAACGATGTTCCCTGGACCAGGGTGAGTGCCCCCGGACCCGCCGACCCGGCGCTGTTCCCGACACCCCACCCGGCCATTCGTAGCCTCTCCCGCAGCGATACCCGCAAAGCCAAACCATCTTCCATAAAACTAGGGAGGATCACCCGCCACTGCAAGAGGCTCGACGGCGGTACACCGGGAGGCGGCGACCCTCGCCCGGGATGGCGGTCAGGAACGGTCGAACCGGCATGCGGCGCGGGGCGGGATCCGGACGCCGGGCGGGATCATGCGGGGTGGCTAAAGTTGCTGGATGGAGAACCGCGAACTCGTGGCCGCGATCCGGACAGCGCTTGCGGACCGTGCCGATCCTGTGCGTGCGGCCGGGATGCAGGCCTACATGAAGTCATCCATCCTTTCCCTGGGCGTCAGGGTTCCGGAGGTTCGCCGTTGCGTCCTGGCCGCGGCAGCTGCCGCTCCGGTTCAGACGCCGGACGAGTTGCGGGCAACCGTCCTGGTGCTGTGGCGGGAAGCGCGCTGGCGGGAAGAACGGTACGCCGCGATCGAACTCACGGCACTCCGGCTGGTAGCGAGGGACGCCGGGATGCTCCCGGTTTATGAGGAAATAGTTCGAACGGGCGCCTGGTGGGACTTCGTGGACGGGGTGGGCCCAAGGATCTGCGGCCTCCTGCTGGCACACCGGTCGCTGATGACCCCCGTGCTGCTGGAGTGGAGCAGGGATGCGGACTTATGGATCCGGCGCGCTGCCATTACCTCCCAGCTGAAGGCCAAGGCCGCCACCGATACCGATCTCCTGGGCGCCGTGATCGAGGCCAGCCTGGATGACCCGGAGTTCTTCATTCGGAAGGCCATCGGCTGGGCACTGCGTGAGTTCGCCAAGACCAACCCCGGCTGGGTCAAAGATTTTGTGGCACAACACGCCAGGCAACTGAGTCCTTTGTCGCGAAAGGAAGCCCTACGGCACGTCGAACCCTAAATGACCGGGCGTTCCGTAACAGGCTCGCCCGTCTTCCGGAACAGCCGCTTGGTACGCGGATCCATGAAGATCAGGTACAGGCCAAAGAGGAGCCCGGTGATCGCAGCGGCAAACCGGGCAAGGATCAGTGGCAATCCCAGGTCCTCGGTCTGCAGATAGGGGAACACTTCCAGTTGGTCGGAGATCGCGTAGATCATGAAGAACGACACAATGAAATAGAGTGCCTTGACCTGCCAGTCGTTCCGGATACCTGTCACGGCAAAGAGCGGTATCAGCCACACCACATACCAGGACTGGATCATGGGCGCCAGCACCACAACTGCGGCGAAGGCCAGGGTGAGGCGCCGGATCAGGCGCTCATGCTCCCCCCGGAAAATCTGGAAGGCGACGATGCCCACGGCAAGCAGCTTGCCGGCGTCGAACACCCAGCCTGCCAACGTCCCGCCGTCCAGCCCGAAAGCGTTGGAAATGGAGGAGACCACGAGGCCCACGAGCCCCACCGGGGCGTACCAGATGAAGATGCTGCCTGGAGCCGAGAGTCCGTTGATCCAGCCGAAGCCGAAGCCGTTGACCAGGCTCAGGGCGTACAGCAAGGCGAGGCTCAGGCCGCCTGTCAGGGCCCAGAAGAGGAACTTGCGGGGCCAGCCGGCGTTCTTACCCGCCCACATCAGACCAATAAACGGCAGGAACACCACCGTGATGGGTTTGACGGCGATGGACAGCGTCACCAGAACTATTCCAAGCACCACCCGCCTGGTGGCCGCGTAATACAGCCCGGCCAGCGCGAGTCCGATCATGAGGGCATCGTTGTGGACGCTGGCGATGAAGTTGGTCAGGAACAAGGGGTTGGCCGCGGTCAGCCAGAGGGCCCGGTGCGGGTTGACGCCGTGCAGCTCAGCCAGCTTCGGCACATAGATGATGCAAAGCACCACGCCGACCAGTGCCACCAGCCTGAAGAGCATCACGCTGCCCTCGGGATGGACATTCGTGGACCAGACCACAAACTGTTCTATCCACAGGAACAGCTGGCCGTAAGGCACGGGGGCCTCGGTCCACAACCGGTCGGCGCCGAGCTGGAAGTAGTTGGACAGCGCCGAGATGCCGTTCTCGTACGGGTTGAAACCCTCCACCATAAGACGGCCCTGGCCGATGTAGGCGTACACGTCACGGCTGAACAGCGGGACACTGACCACCATCGGCAGGCCCCACGCTGCGACTGCCTGCAGGGTGGCCTTGCGCGCTTCGGGCCCCCAGACCCGGACGCGCTGGCCGAGCCGCAGCCAGGAACGGACGAGGAGCATGCCGCCAACGGCCACGAGCACGATGGCCAAGGCAACACCGATTGCCTCAGTGCGCATCCAGATGAAGATCGGCACGCGGCGGAGTTCGGAGACCGGCGCCAGCCAACCGACGCCTACAGAGCCGATGGCCATAAAGACCGAGCCGACAAAACCGGCCAGGATCGGGGACCGCGGGTTATCCACTTCGGCCGCACCGGGCCCGGGGATCACTGCGGCGGCCATCTCCCCCGTTGCAGGCACAGGCGCCGTCATCTCAGGATCCAATCTCTTTGCTTTCAGCGCTTCGACCCAGCGGGCCGCGGTAGCCGCCCGGGCCACGAAGGCACAGCACAGCGGCCGCAATCCCAGCCCCTCTGTCTCCGAAATCCTAGCATCGGACGGTTGCAGCGGAGCTAAACGGTAGGCTGGTCCGGTGCCTATAACTAACGAACGCATCGTCTGGATCGACTGCGAAATGACTGGCCTGGACATCAAGAACGACGCCCTGATCGAGGTGGCGGCACTGGTGACGGACTCGGAGCTGAATATCCTGGGCGATGGAGTGGACGTTGTCATCAAACCGGAGGACGCCGCCCTCGCCCAGATGAACGACTTCGTCCGGGACATGCACACCCGCTCCGGGCTGCTTGAGGAATTGCCGCACGGCAAGACCATGGCTGAAGCGGAGGCCGCCGTCATGGAATACATCGAAAAGTGGGTTCCGGATCCCCGTAAGGCTCCGCTGGGCGGCAACTCCGTGGGAACAGACCGCGTCTTCCTCTCGCGGGACATGCCGGCCGTGGTAGAGCACCTGCACTACCGGGTCATCGATGTCAGCACCATCAAGGAACTCTCCCGGCGCTGGTTTGCCCGGGCCTACTTCCAGTCCCCCGCCAAGAAGGGCGGGCACCGGGCCCTCGGCGACATCAAAGACTCCATTGACGAGCTGCGCTACTACCGCGAGGCCGTTTTTGTTGCGGCCCCCGGACCGGACAGCGCCACAGCACGCGGCATTGCCCAGCGGATCACCGGCGGGCAGGCCCCGGCAGAGTAATCTGCGCCACGTTTCCGGGAATTTTCCGCGAAAAGGGCAAAAGTGGCACAACCATCGCCGAACAGCAGGTAAGCTATTTGAGTTGCCTTTCCAGAGGACCGGGTCACCGGAACACTGCAGGCACATGGTGGGCTTAGCTCAGTTGGCAGAGCGCCTGGTTGTGGTCCAGGAGGTCGCGGGTTCAACCCCCGTAGCTCACCCTCATAGGACGGCAGAAGAAGCCGTCAGTTTGGAGGCCGTACCGGATATCCGGTACGGCCTTCTTTTTTGCACAAATGCCGGCACCATGCCGCACGCACGAAGGGTCACCGCCATGACAGTTCTGCCGATCACCATCTGGGGAGAACCGGTACTTCACCGCCGTGCCGCCGAGGTGGAGGAGTTCGACGATGAACTGCGCACCCTGATTGCCGATATGTTCGAAACCAATGATGCTGCCAACGGTGTGGGCCTGGCGGCCCCCCAGGTGGGCGTAGGCAAGCGAATTTTCGTCTACAAGTACGCGAACGAGGACGGCGCTCCCCCGGCCGGCGTGCTGGTGAACCCGGTCCTAACGCTCTCCAAAGTTTCGGGCGCACTGCCTGACCCCGATGAAGAGGAAGAGGGCTGCCTGTCCTTCCCGGGCGGCCAGTTCCCGCTCAAACGCGCGGAGTGGGCCCGTGTCCAGGGCTTCGACGGCAACGGGCAGCCGGTCGACTTTGAAGCGACGGGCTGGTTCGCGCGGGTAATCCAACATGAATACGACCATTTGGACGGCAAACTGTATGTGGACCGGCTGCTGGACCGTTATTCACGCAAAGCCAAAAAGCTGGCCAAGAAGAGCGGGTGGGGCGTTCCGGGTCTGACCTGGATGCCGGGTGTGGACCCCGACCCGTTCGGGCACTGAGGCAGCGGAGGCAGTTGGGGTGGCGCTTACCTTGCCGCGACGGTGGGCTGGTCCGGGCAAGAGTCCAGAACCCGTCGCATCGCTTCCTTCTCCGGCTGGGTGATCCACAGGCCGTAAGACGCCTTCACTGAAATCTGGCGGGCCACATAGTGGCAGCGGATGTTCTTGTTCTTCGGCAGCCAGGTAGCGGCGTCACCGGCGCCCTTTTCCTGATTCGCCGGCCCGTCCGCAGCCATAAGGTTCAGCGGATCGTTCGCAAGGCTCTGACGCTGCTGCAGCGTCAGAGCCTGCGCGCCTTTCTGCCACGCGTCACCGAGCGCCACAACATGGTCAATCTGGAGTTCCTTGCTGCTCTCCGGCCCGCGACGGAACTCCACGGCCCTACCCGTGTAGGGCTCCACGATGGATCCCGACGTCACCTTGCACTTGGACCCTTCCGTGAAGCCCACTCCTGTGAGGTCCCGCCGGAGAATGTCGTTGCGGGTGTCGCAGCCGTTCCGGTCGACGTCCTGCCACGCTTGCCCAAACGCTTCGCGCCGATAGGTGTCCTTAGAGGCACGCCCCTTGACAGCCAACCCCTCCAGGGCAGCCCTGGCGCTCCCCTGCGGGACCGGATATACAGGCACCACCGGCTTCATCCAGGCCGCGTCAAACACCGGCGCTTCGCTCGGCCCGCTAACAGCAGGCTCAACAGCGGCGAACTGGCCGGCCGTGAAAAACCACACTCCGGCTGCCAGCGTCGAGAGCCCAAGAAGGACCAGCAAGGCCCACGCCTGCCTCGAGCGCCGGCGCGCCCGGCGATAGGCGCTCCAACTGGCAGTCATGGCTCGGGAACTCTTCCGGTTATGTCATCCACCAGAAGAGCCTAGGCCACCCCACAGACACGGCGGCGGTTATCCACAGTGGGGAGGAAGGGTGGCCGGAACTACTGCTCCCGGATTACGCGGCGAAGGTCCTCTTCGGCCAAATGCAGGAGGCTTTCCAGCTGCTGAACGCGGTCTTCGCCGACGTCGCCGGCAGCATGGGCGGCACGTGCCTGCTCAAGAAGCCTGGCAGCTTCCTTATGATTGGCTTTGGCGACATCAAGGGCGTGTTCAAGGGTGGTCTCGTGAAGCGTCTCGTTATCCATGGCACCAGTGTGGTCCCGATTCCCGGCTGATTCCAGCGAATCAGCCGGGAATTGGCTGGGAACACAGCCACAGGCCTGCCCAGCCGTTAGTCAGACGGCGATTGCGGCCAGGGCAGCGGCAGGTTCCTTGGCGGGGAAGGACGGCGGGTTGACGCCGGCCATTTCCTCCATGACCCGGACAACCTGGCAGCTGTAGCCGAACTCGTTGTCGTACCAGACGTACAGGATGACGTTCTTGTCGTTGGAGATGGTGGCAAGGCCATCCACGATGCCGGCCCGGCGGGAACCGACGAAGTCCGTGGACACGACCTCGGGCGAATCGATGTAGTCGATCTGCTTGCGCAGGTCCGAATGCAGGGACATCTGGCGCAGGTAATCGTTCACCTCATCCTTGGTGGTGCCGTTTTCCAGGCTCAGGTTCAGGATGGCCAGGGAGACGTCCGGGGTGGGGACGCGGATGGAACTGCCGGAGAGCTTGCCCTGGAGTTCCGGGAGCGCCTTCGCGACGGCGGTGGCGGCACCGGTCTCGGTGATGACCATGTTCAGCGCGGCGGAGCGGCCGCGGCGGTCACCCTTGTGGAAGTTGTCGATCAGGTTCTGGTCATTGGTGAAGGAGTGGACGGTCTCGACGTGTCCGTGGATCACGCCGAATTTGTCGTTGATGGCCTTCAGGACCGGGGTGATGGCGTTGGTGGTGCAGGAGGCCGCCGAGACGATCTGGTCGGTGTCCTCGATGCTGCCGTGGTTGATGCCGTGCACAATGTTCTTCAGCGCGCCCTTGCCGGGAGCGGTGAGGAGTACGCGGGCAACGCCTTTGCTCTGCAGGTGCTGGGACAGGCCCTCGGCGTCGCGCCAGCGGCCGGTGTTGTCCACCACCAGGGCATCCTTGATGCCGTAGGCGGTGTAGTCGATCGTGGCCGGGTTGTCCGAGTAGATGACCTGGACCTGCACACCGTTGGCGGTGATGGTGTTGGCGTCCTCGTCCACCCGGATGGTGCCTTCGAAGGAGCCGTGGACCGAGTCGCGGCGCAGCAGGCTGGCACGCTTGGTAAGGTCCTTGTCCGATCCGCGGCGGACCACGATGGCACGCAGGCGCAGGCCGTGGCCGCCGCCGGCCTTTTCGATCAGGAGGCGGGCCAGCAGGCGGCCGATCCGGCCAAAGCCGTAGAGCACAACGTCGGTGCTGGTCCGGTCGTCGGCGCCGCGCTTGCCCACAACGTCGGCCAGTTCGGCGCGGAGGAACTCCTCCAAGGACGCGCCGTTGCCTTCAAGCTTGTACTTTTCGGCCAGGCGGGCCACGTCGATGGCAGCAGCACCAAGGTCCAGCTGCGCCAGGGTGTTCAGCAGCGGTGCCGTCTCCTCGAGGAGCAGCTCGGTGTTGCTCATGCGGCGGGCAAACCGGTGCGCCTTCAGGATGTTCATGGTGGACTTATTGATCAGGCTGCGGCCGTGGATGCTGGTCACCACGTTGTTTTCGCGGTACAGCCGGCCAATCACCGGAATCATCGCCTCAGCGAGAGCCTCCCGGCCCATCCACGTATCAAGACAAGAATCTGACGTCTGGCTCACAGAACTACCTTCCTCGGTTCAGCCGCATACGTCCTCGTATGCGGTTGTAGGCCACCTGACGTTGACCAGGGGCTCTGGCACCCGCGGGATTCTGTACATCCCGGGTGCCGTGGAGACGCGTAAAGAAAACCACCGGCTGCGAACGCAGACCCGGTGGCGGAACTTCTACGTTCGTTCTCTATTCTAAGCGGGGTCCCTGCCCGCGACAGCCGCGGCCGACGTGAAGTCACTCACATGCCAGCCATGGCAGTTTGAGCGGATGGGTTGACCGATACGCCGGGTTCTGTGCTCCCCCGCCGTTACCAGCGCGGGAGTAGCGGCCATCCATCTACGGACGCCGTTGCCGACGCCCTCCAGCGGCCTACCCGGACACTCGGGCGGGCAGCCCTCAATCGTGTCCTGTCTGGCCTTGCTCCGGGTGGGGTTTACCTAGCCTTCCCGGTCACCCGGGAAGCTGGTGGTCTCTTACACCACCGTTTCACCCTTACCTGCTGCCTTCCGTTGCCGGAAGACGCAGGCGGTCTGTTCTCTGTGGCACTGGCCTGCGGGTTACCCCGAGTGGGCGTTACCCACCACCCTGCCCTGTGGAGCCCGGACGTTCCTCGAGCCACTTGCGTGGCGCGCGGCCGCCTGGTCAACCCATCCGGAACCCAGTCTACCGGGGGAAGGAGGCACCGCCGTCGTTGGTTCCTTTCCGGGGCCCAAGTGGGACAATGGAGGGAGGAACCGGCCGCTGGTCACGGCCCGGGGACCATCCAAGCCGGGAAGTGATCGTATGGACCTCACCGCCGTTGTTGTGCTTGTCCTTGTCCTCCTTGTCCTGATCATCCTCGCCAGGATGTCGGTGAGGATTGTGCGCCAGTACGAGCAGGGCGTGTTGTTCCGGCTGGGCCGCGTGGCCGGGGTCCGCATGCCGGGCCTGCGCTTCATCATTCCAGTGGTTGACAGGCTTCACCTGGTCAGCCTGCGGATCGTGACCATGCCGATCCAGTCACAGGGAATCATCACCCAGGACAACGTCAGCGTGGACATCTCCGCCGTGGCCTACTACCGCGTTGTGGACGCCGTGAAGTCAGTGGTCGCCATCGAGAACGTCGCGGCGGCGATCAACCAGATCGCCCAGACCACGCTCCGGAAGGTGGTCGGCAGGCACAGCCTGGACCAGACGCTGTCCGAAACCGAGCGAATCAACAGCGACATCCGCGAGATCCTGGACGCGCTTACTCTCGCCTGGGGTGTGGAGGTGACCCTGGTTGAGCTGAAGGATATCCAGCTTCCTGAGGGGATGAAACGGGCGATGGCGCGGCAGGCCGAGGCCGAGCGCGAGAAGCGGGCGAAGATCATCGCAGCTGAAGGCGAATCCATCGCGGCCGCCGCACTCGGGGAGGCCTCGGACACCATGATGGCCCACCCGTTGGCCCTGCAGCTGCGGAACCTGCAGTCGCTCGTGGAGATTGCGGTGGACAAGAACTCCACCGTCGTCTTCCCGGCCCCGCTGATGAGTACCATTGGCGAACTCTCGGCGTTCCTTGCACGCGAAACGCAGGCGGCCCAAGCCCACAATCCCGGCGCTACGTCCGCCACCCCCATCAAGGCTGCGTAGAGACCCACGCGCCGGGACCGGCGCTACCGGGTGGTATCGCCGTCGCCGGTAGGATCGTACGGTGCTGATTCTGCTTCCCCCCTCCGAAGGAAAGACCCCCGCAGTCCGCGGGTCCGCCGTCGACTGGCCCGCACTGAGCTTTCCGGCGCTCAACCCGTACCGGGCGAAAGTCCTCGAAGCACTGGGGACGGTCAGCGCGCACCAGGACGCCCTCGCTTTGCTGGGCGTCGGGGCCTCACTCAGGGACGACGTCGAACGCAACACCCGGCTCCATGCCGAACCGGCGGCGCCTGCCCACCAAATCTATTCGGGCGTTCTTTACGACGCCCTCGGTTACAAGACGCTGACACCGACACAGCGCCGCACGGCGGATGAATCGGTGCTGGTGGTTTCCGCGTTGTGGGGCGCCATCCGCTTCGCTGACCGGGTGCCCGCGTACCGGCTGTCGATGGGAACCGCACTGCCCGACGTCGGCCGCCTCGCCTCTTTCTGGAAGCCGCAGCTTTCGGAGGCCCTCGCGGATGCGGCCGCCGGGCACCTGCTGGTGGACTGCCGCTCCAGCACTTACGCCGCGGCGTGGGCGCCCCCGCCGGCGCAAACCGTAGCCGTCAACGTTTTCACCGAGGTGAACGGTGTACGCAAGGTGGTGAGCCACTTCGCGAAGTACACGCGCGGGGAATTGGCCCGGCATTTGCTGTCCCGCCGCGGCAAGGCCCCGCAGACACCAGCTCAGCTGCTCAAGGCAGCCCGCGAGAAATGGGAAGCGGAGCTTGTGGACGGTTCAGCCCGCACGCCGCATGCGTTGAACATCATCCTCCCCAACTAGTGGTGTGTCTCCAAAATAGTTGATGCTTTGAGCGTTAAGCTTGTGTCATGGCGAACATTGCTCCTGCTTTGGTGGTTTCTGATTCCCAGCGTGCTTTGTTGGAGGTGCTCGCGAAGTCGCAGACGGC
>NZ_JARESG010000026.1 GCF_029076445.1 Pseudarthrobacter naphthalenicus | reverse complement strand
GAGATCCTCCCGACGAACGCTGACCGGCATCACGCCTGACAAATCGCCCTCAGTCGTGGACGTCGTTGACACAACAAATCCGCGGCGTCCAGCGCATCAGTGTTGACAGCACCCAGATAACGCTGTGGACGCTGCCGGGGACGGCGGCGACGTGACGGGCGATGGTTTCGGCGTGGTGGGCGGTATTCAGGGCACCGGAGCGCCAGCGGGCCTCCACGACGCACGTCACCCCGGCAAGGGCTGCAATGATGCGGTTTCTGTACAAAAACCTTGCCCGGGTAGGGGCGGCTCCTAGGGGCAGCTCGGACAGCGTCAGCCCGTTGCTGCGGATCGCGGCCGCGAGGTCCGCGTTTCCGGACGGGTAGTCCCGGTCCAGTCCCCCGGCCAGGACGGCGATGGTGGCCGGTCCCTCTCCTGTGCTTCCGGCCAGTGCGGCGCGGTGGGCGTGGGCATCGATGCCGTAGGCGAGTCCGGCGATGACGCAGATTCCGCGCTGGGCCAGGCTGTAGGCGATGTCACCGGTGACGGCCGCGCCGTAGCTCGTGCAGTCCCGTGATCCGGCCAGTGCCGCACAGTTGGACGGGTCGGGGATTCCGTTTCCGATGTTGCCCCGGTACCAGAGGCCCAGGGGCGCGTCCGGGAGGTCGTCCAGGCCTGTGGGCCAGTGCTCATCGCCGGGGATGAGGAAACCGCCGCCCAGGCGTTCGATGGTGGCCAGGTCCTTTTCCGGGTCCAGATCCGGCACGCGGGGTGCCCAGCGCTTCAGCGCGTCGGCCAGTTCCTCGGCCGTCACGTCCGGAATGGTGTGGGCGGGTTGGGCGCCGGTGGCGAGCCGTAGCGCGGCGTACGCACCGAGCCTGCCCACGAGGGTCCGCCCAACGGAGTCGTTTGGTTCGAACAGGCGGGTCAGGGCTGCGCGTGCAATGCGATCGTTCATGGTGTTGCTCCTTTTTTGCCGAAAGGGTTGGTGGGTGGGGCGGCTCAGGTGACCGGCCAGCGTCCCCTCTCCCCCCGTTGTTTTGGCTGCTGGCGAAGCTTGCGGAGCTGTGCCCGTGCAGGCCCGTCTACCCGTGAGGGCAAGACCCGGAAAATCTTCGGAGGAAATAAGCGACGAAGGAGCGCCGGAGAAGACTTTCCGGGCCGCAGGCCCCGACGAAGGAGGGGCTAGAGGGGCCGGAACGGGCACGTACAATCCGTCAGGACAGCAGCCAAAACGGTAATACTGGAACAGTCCTTGAGCCGGCGTGACCCAGCCAAAAACTGACGTACCAGGCGGCACTGTCTTCCCGACGATCTGTCCGCCGGCTCAAGGTCCGTTAAAAGGGGTGTCGAGCCAGGCGGACATGACCTCATAGGAGCCTGATACGACCAGTCCCATTACCGTTTTGTCTGCCCACCTGGCCCGCGCCCGATCAATCAGCATTCGACGCGACTGAGGGGCAATTTCCATCTTGGCAAGCAAACCAACAAAAGTCATCGCGGGCATAGACACCCACTCCGACACACACCACGTGGCCGTCATCAACGAACACGGCAAACCCCTCGCGGACAAGGAATTCCTGGCCGTGGGGTCCGGATACCGGAAAATCATCGACTTCATCACCAGCTACGGCACGGTTACCGCCGTCGGCGTCGAAGGAACCGGATCCTACGGCGCCGAACTCGCCCGAACCCTTCGGGGTGAAGGGCTTACCGTGATGGAGGTAAACCGCCCGAACCGGGCCGTCCGCCGGCTCAAGGGGAAGTCCGATCCCCTTGATGCCTACCAGGCCGCCAAGTCGGTGCTCGAGGGACGGACGAAGGCGATCCCGAAGGCCAAGGACGGCCCGGTCGAATGCCTGCGGATCATACGTTCGGGGCGCGCCTCGGCCATCAAGGCCCGGACCGCGGCCATCAACCAGATCAAAGCGCTCCTCGTTTCGGCCCCCGATAAAGTCCGGGCGAAATACCGGGCGCTGGCGACCTCCGCGCTGATTACTGCCCTACAGCGCACGAGACCTTCAGGGCACCTGGCGGACCCCGAGTACGTGACCCTTTTGACGCTCAAGGCGTTGGCAGCACGCTGCCAAGCATTGGGAGCCGAAATTGAGGCTGCCGACGCGGCACTCAAGGAAATCCTCGGCAGCTACGCTCCGCTGCTCTGTGATCTCCCAGGTGTTGGAACCGAGGTAGCCAGCCAGCTGTTGATCACCTTCGGGGACAACCCGGACCGTCTGGGAAACGAGGCCCAGTTCGCTTCGCTCGTTGGCGTCGCGCCGGTACCAGCCTCGTCCGGCAAGACAACCCGACACCGGCTAAGCAGGGGCGGCGACCGCAGCGCCAATAACGCTTTGCACCAAGTGGTCCTGGTGCGCATGGGCTCGTGTCAACGGACCAAGGAATACGTCGCAAAACGCACGGCCGAGGGCAAGGGCAAACGCGAAATCATGCGCTGCCTCAAACGCTACGCAGCCCGGGAAATCTACCGACAGATCACCAACCCCCGGCCGGCACCAGATAACTCCGACCTCCGCCGAGTCCGCACAGAACTCGGAATGACGATCGCGACCGTCGCCGGCGAACTTGGCCAATGGGTGTCCATCCTCTCCCGTCTGGAACGCGGGCACATCCGCAACGACGAGCTCGCGGCGACCTACCGACAATGGCTCACCGAGCAAAAAGCAGCCTAGGCTACATTTCCTGTGCTAGCCGCGCCGGCGCTGCCACTGCCAGGCATGCCAGAACATCAGGCCGAGGAAGGCCGAGAACCCGACGAATACACCCTGCGGGGCAAACGAAAACAGGACGTAGGCCATACTGACCCGGTCACCCATTGACACAGACAAAGGAGCGTTCAAAAGGAATGCCACTCCCCCGACAACCAAGACTCCGACCACCAGCCACAGCACCCCGATGAATGGGTTCAGCTTGAGGCCGGAATGGACGACGTCCTCAGCTGCTCCCTCGGTCGGCAAGGCCACCGGGTTCCGGTCTTCATCCACTTCGTGAAATCCAACAACTCCATGCTGATGCTGGTCCATGCGCTCCCCCTCGCTATCCAGCAGCCTGAATAGGCTGTGAAAGCATCAGCCTAACGCTCTTCACTAGGCAAGGCTCGGGCGGATTCAATGAACCCTCGAACTAATTTGACGCCTATAGGAGCATCGTCGTAGACACAAAAGGGCCAGGGACGGCGGAGCCCTGCGGAGCCGGCACTGGACCCAACAGCCGGCCGCGCCAGCGGACGCCCTTATCGGTGTGAGCCCTGGCGAACACCCACTCCCCCGGTCCACAGCTACATGTGCCTGCGCGCATGAAGGAAGGCCGGCACTGTCCGTGCCGGCCTTCCTTAGTTCCCTCGGCAATAAGGAAATCTGTGGTGCAGCGTCAGTGCTGCTTTCGGTTACAGCTCGTAGTGTCGGTGGTCTTTCCTTGGCCGGTCTACTGGTCCGGTGGCTGGGCCTGCGGTGAGCAGGCTCAGTTCCAGGATGTCTTCAAGGGGGCTCGCGTCCGGGGCAACGGTATCGTCTTCGGTCATGCGGAATGGATCTGCCACGCTCGGGACTCCTTGGCTGGTACGGGACGGCGGTGTCCTTTCACAGTATCGGCAGTTCCTGCGCGCGGGCTGGAAGTCGCTGCGCCCGCGCAGCGTATACGCGGCCGGCGGAGCGAAGCGGGGGAGGCCGCCGCGCACCTGGTGAAGATCCGTGAGGAGGGCCGGACCCCTCTTGTAGTGGAGTCCGGCCCTGTCGAAGCTAGCGCTTCAAGCGGCGGTCATAGGCCTTTTTCGGATCGCGGCTGCACTCTGCCAGCAGGCCGCGGTTGACCAGTTCGCCCAGCAGTTCCGCCAGCCGATACCCGGCCACGTCCTCCAGCGCGAGCTTGAAGTACCGGGCAGCGAAGCTGGACTGTCCTTTGAGCCATTCCAGCCAGCCGATCAGGCACAACATGGGGGCGCGCTGCCCTTCCGGGGTGACTTTCATCAGCTCGAACGCGACTTCCTGCGCCGTGTCCACGCGGGCCCAGTCCGGGCGGGCGCGAAACACACCAAGCATGACGGAGGTGAAGTGCTCGGGCGCGTGCGGGACGATGTCGCCCATCATGTAGTCCCGGACGGTGGGGTGCTGCAACGCGCCAGCCAGCTGGTGCGCGGTCTCGGTCGTCAGGCTCTTGGGGTCCTTCAGCACCTTGGCCCACGCGGCGCGGCTTGCTTCCAGATCCTCGGGCCATCCGTCGGGCTTGTGCGCGGCGATAGCCTCGCGGGCCGTCTCGTCTCCGGCGAACGGGGCCGGTGCGATGAACCCGGTCACGGCGCTCCCCCGGTAGATCAGGGCGGCGTTGCCGTTGCTGGTGGTGATCGCATCCAGCGGCTGGTCCGGGCAGCAGCTGGTATCTGTGCAGTGGTAGTTCCGCCACAGCTTCGAGCTCACCAGCCACGCGTCCTGCAGGGGCATCCCGGCGGTTTCCAGTTCGGTGCGCAGTGCCTGCACGTGCCCCGCGTAGGGGCGGCTGCCGTCGATCGTGCCCTCATCGGTGTAGATGACCAGCAGGCTGCCGGTAGCGGCCTCGTCAGCGGTCAGGTAGCTGACGATGGTTTGGGCGTAACCAACGGGATCCTGCCCGAACGGAGCATCCACGCGCAGGGTCGCGCCGATCTTGTTGCCCTGCATGGTCAATGCGACAAAGGACTCCGTGGGGGTCTGCCCCAGCGTGTGCGGAATGAAAGCCAAGACGTCGGCCGGGCCGGTGAATTTGATGAAGTCGTTCATGGTGTTGCTCCTTTTTTGCCGAAAGGGTTGGTGGGTGGGGCGGCTCAGGTGACCGGCCAGCGTCCCCTCTCCCCCCGTTGTTTTGGCTGCTGGCGAAGCTTGCGGAGCTGTGCCCGTGCAGGCCCGTCTACCCGTGAGGGCAAGACCCGGAAAATCTTCGGAGGAAATAAGCGACGAAGGAGCGCCGCAGAAGACTTTCCGGGCCGCAGGCCCCGACGAAGGAGGGGCTAGAGGGGCCGGAACGGGCACGTACAATCCGTCAGGACAGCAGCCAAAACGTCGTAGACACAAAAGGGCCAGGGACGGCGGAGCCCTGCGGAGCCGGCACTGGACCCAACAGCCGGCCGCGCCAGCGGACGCCCTTCAACTGGTTGCAGCGCAGCGGAAACCAGGGCGAGCCCTTGCGAGCCTGCCCTTCCACCCCCTGGGCCAAGGACAACAACGACGCTGCCAGCCCCGGGCTTGCCGCCGGCGGCCGCCGCCCGGCACCTGGCTGCTGCGGAATGGGCGGTCCGCCGCCGCCAACCACCTAGACAAGCCGGCCCCGACGGCGGACCGCCCGCGGTGACCGGCCCCGAAAGACCGGCCACCCTCGGCCCTATTCGCGGCGGTCGTGGAGCGGGACGGCTCCATAGTGTCCAGCTGCGCGGCGGAACCTCGCGTCACTGCTGAAGATAAACGTTCCGCCGAACATGTACCACGGTGCAGGTTCACCTTCCGGGGCGACCGGCTCGGCGTGGACCACGGTTTCGCGGTGGAAGTGCTCGTTTTTGACGAGCCGGACGGCGGGCCGTTCCTCGGTGGCCTCGAAAACCGGGTCGATGCCCTCGCCGATGACGGTCACTTCCATGACGCGGGCGGAGATGCCCCGGTTCGAGAAGTCCGTGCCCAGGGCGTCGCGGTAGATCAGGGCGGTGATGCCCATGGGGGCGGTGGTGTCGTTGCTCATGTGCTGGCTCCTTCGGAGTCGTATGAACCGCTGTACTGCCCGGCTTGCGGCCGGGCAGTACAGCGGTTGTCAGTGCTGGTTAGGCGGCGTCCCGCACGGCGTAGGGCATCCGGTAGCGGCTGGGCAGTTCGGCGGCGGCCTCGGGCAGGTCTGCCGGTCCTTGGGCCTGCCCGTTCTTCCAGTGGAAGAACGCCTGCTCACTTATCGCGGTCCAGAACCTCGCCTTGGTCCGATAGAAGGTCGTTCGTACGTCGCCTTCGCAGTAGGTGGCCATGCCGAACAGGTTCCCGATCTCGTCGGCGGTACGGATCGCGGCGACCATGACGTACGGCCACTGGCCCAGGTCCCAGCCGTCACAGCCCCAGCTGGGGATTACGGCCCAGCCGTGTTCGCTGATGACGTCCATCCAGTCGTAGCCGTCGTTCATGTGGTAATCGACGAGCACGGGCACATCGTGGACCGTTTCGCCGGTGTCGACGGTGGTCACGGCCCTCTTAGTGACTGCGTTCATGGTGTTGCTCCTTTTTTGCCGAAAGGGTTGGTGGGTGGGGCGGCTCAGGTGACCGGCCAGCGTCCCCTCTCCCCCGTTGTTTTGGCTGCTGGCGAAGCTTGCGGAGCTGTGGCCGACGGAGGCCTGTCTACCCGCAGGGCAAGGTGCGGGAAATTCCCGGAGGAAATCAGCGACGAAGGAGCGCCGCAGGGACATTTCCTGCACCGCAGGCCCCGACGAAGGAGGGGCTAGACCGGCCGGAGCGGACACGTACAATCCGTCAGGACAGCAGCCAAAAGGCGTCGCAGACAACACAGGGCCAGGGACGGCGGAGCCCTGCGGAGCCGGCACTGGACCCAACAGCCGGCCGCGCCCGCGGACGCCCAAACGGGTGCGAGCCCTGCGAGCATGCACCATCACTACCGGTATGGCATGCTCGAAGGCGTAAGCAGCAGGATGTTTACATCCAGGGCAGAGGGCCCATTCCCACCGGTTGCGGCCCTCTGCTTTGCCCTGGACGGTCATTGGAGTGTCGATACGAAGGGAAAGCCGATGGGTCTGTGGAGCCGGTTCGCCCGTCGGCGCAAGCCGGCGACGGCTGCTGGTCGCCCCGCCTTCGCAGCGGCCACTGAGCCGAAGGAACAGGAGCCGTTGACTCCTGAGCAGGTGGCAGATCTGAAAGCCGCGTGGGCCGAACTCGCCGAGGCGGCGAAAGAGTCAGCTGCCACCGGTTTTCATGCCTGCTCACGAGGCGGGAAGCCCTGGCAGGAAGATCCGGCAGCTGTGCGGAGCATGGCGGCATTACTCCGCAGCGTCGACGCGTAGGACGCTGCTACGGAAGGTCCTACGGCCAAGTAAAAACCAGCACGGACGTTCGTACTGGATTCTCCTTTAGGCTTGGCCCATGGCCGAGTCCCTTCCACCGGCACTGCACCCACCGGTCGCGGTTGCCCTGGCGAAACTCATCAAGGCCTTCCCCGGCCCCAACGCACTGCCCGGCGGCCTGAACGCCGAACCCAAATTCGACGGTTTCCGCACTACCGCCTTCAACGACGCCGGCAAGGTGACACTGTGGTCCAGACAGGGCAAAGAACTTACCCGAATCCTGCCGGACGCAGCTGCCGCCCTCGCAGAGCAAGTGCCTCCCGGGGTGGTCCTGGATGGTGAAACCATCATTTGGAACCGGGACCGGCTGGACTTCGACGCGCTGCAGCAGCGCATGGTCACCTCCAAGGCCGCGCTTCCCGCCCTGGCCAAAGAACTGCCCGCTTCATTCGTCGCCTTCGATGTTCTAGCCGTTGCAGGACAGGACACCCGCGGTGTGCCGTTCCCCGGGCGCCGGCAGCTGCTCGAGGAGCTCGCCCGGGACTGGGCCGCACCATTGCACCTCTCCCCCATCACCAGGGACATGGACCTGGCGAAGACGTGGCTGCGGGATCTTCCCGCGACAGGAATCGAAGGTCTCATGTTCAAAGGCTCCCAGCCCTACGAGGCCGCCAGGATCTGGTTGAAGCTCAAGCACAAGGATATTTGGGACGTGGTGTGCGCGGCCGTGATCGGGTCCGTGACTCATCATCGTCGGCCTGCCCATCGGCGGCAAACTGAAGATTGTCGGCCGCTCGACCGTCGTGTCCACGAAGGCAGGGCGTGAACTGGGCCGCCACCTCCACCCGGCCGGGCCCGGGCATCCCTGGCCCGAAGAGATCAGCGAGTCCTCCCTGAACAGATTCAGCAAGGACAAAGGCCCCGTGCGGCTGACACTGATCGAACCAGTCGTGGTCGAGGTATCAGCCGACGTCGCCTGGTCCGGCACGTCCTTTCGGCACCCCGTCACTTGGAAGCGCATCAGGCCAGAGCTGGACCCCGCAGAGGTCAGGGTTCCCCCTGAACTGAACAACAGGCACCACTGACGACCGCGCTCCGGCGGGTTATACCCAGTGTGGACAGCTTTGAGATTCATCCTCCGGTCTCCACCTGCCCACAATGGGCATAACCCGCTCCGGTATCCGGGGGTGCGATTGGTCAAAGAATGCCCTTTGTCAGACCCCTCCCCCATGGTGAAAAGGATGGCGGCCGCTCCTAGCCGCCACCTTTTGGCGTGTCTATTCGAATATATGTTCTAAGGTTGTGGTATGTCCTCCGAAGACCTCGCTGCAGCGCTCCAGGCGCAGTACGCGCGGCGGGCCGGCCCAACCGGGCTGACCGTGGAAGAGCTCGAGTTCGAGCACTTCCCGGCCAAAAACGGGTACCCGGGGATCCCTGTGAAGGCGTGGATCCGCTTCCCAAACTGTGCCGAGCTGGTGGACGGCGAAGTGTTCGCTTGGACAGCGAAGGCAGCCGAAGTGACATGGAAGGACGGGCCGGTCACGTACCGGACCTGGGTGTGGAGCTCGGCGGTCACCCGCCGGGAAGAGATGATGAACAGGAATTTGGGAGAGCGGACCAACCGTGACAGCAACAGTAAGTGAAACACCAACCCTCAACGCCCCAGTGGACGTTCGCTTCACCACGGCCGGCACTCCCCTGGCAGTCCGCTACGACGGGCGGATATGGGCGGTAGCAGCCGAACCGCTGCACTGGTTCACCAGGGACTCCTGGTGGGGAGACCCAGCGAACCGTGCCGGTCGGGATAGGAACGTCGTTGATATCGAGCACTGGCGGCTCCAGGTCCGCCTTGGATCCTCAACGTCGTCGCTCCGGACCTTTGAGCTGCGCCTGGACCCACTGTCGGACCAGTGGTTGCTGACTGGCATCACCGATAACTGACGGGCACCCCCTAAAGGAGAATCGCCTCCTTGACGGTTTTCTGACGTTTTCTAAAGTGTAGAGTAGTATCTCCGTAACGGTCCTGAAGTGGTGGAGAGGAATATGTGTTCAATTCTGAAGCTGAAATGTGGTCTACTCGTGTGCTAGGTGCCTCTGGGCCAAAGGTGCGAGAGGAACTTCCGGGAGTCCTGATTGATACCCATAACCGCTGCGTAGCTCTGCAAAGCGCGAGTGAACTGCCTGCCGCTTATCCCTACGGATTGATGTGGATCATGCTCCCGAACGCCGTAGTCAAGACACTAGGCTCACTTGCAGGATCGGAAGTGTTCCGCCCCCGCAATGGCAAGTACCCTGTGATTGCATTCAATGGCGTCCCAGTTTTGCCCTGGCGCATTTCCAAAGACCAAGTCTCTCAGTTGGAAGACACTGCTTTAGCTGACCCGGTAATGGGAACGAAGCGTGCCCTTTTTGAGCGTCGGGCTGTCCAGCCGACACTCTTCTCCGAGGAGCCGCCCAGTGGATCCGAGACGGTAGATCAAGCAGAGTCAGCAGGCTTGCGGGATACGATCGATGAACTCGTTGGTGACGACGCGCATGTAGCTCTACTGGCCTACTCAAGCAACCAGCACGCGCTACTCTCGGCCTATTTTGGCTACGCCAAGCTCGGGGAAAACGACGTCGTCGAGCTGACATACTGGGAGAAAATTGACCTTGAGGACGCGACCGCCCAGCGGCTGCGACTCGTACAGGACTTTGACGGATCCGATTCCTTTGATGCAGGCGATTTGGGAGAGCTAGACCTACGACCGCGCACACCGTTGGAAGGCATCCCTTCCTTCGAACCGCCTGTCGAGCTGCCCGGAACAGCTGAGGAAGAAAATGACTAAGTTCAACCAGCCAAGCCTCTTCCCAGAAGAAGTGGCGGCCATGGCCTTCGATCCTCGTCGCCTCACACAGGCGAGGTTACTGGCCGGACGAACTAAACAGGACGTAGCTGCTTCGCTCGGAATCTCTGGAGCTGCGCTAGGCCAATACGAGGCCGGAATCACCACGCCTCGCCCAGATCAGCTCCCTAAACTAGCGGACAGCCTCGGTGTCCCGTTGGACTTCTTCACTGCCGGGCGGCCTCTGGCACACTTGGACGCATCGACGGCGCATTTCCGAAGCCTGCGTAGCACCCGTGTCTCGCAAAGGGCCAAGGCTGTGACCTATGTCGAGATGCTGTGGGAGCTGACCTACGCACTGGAGAGCTACGTTGAGCTGCCCTACGTCGATGTACCTGCTCTTGCCGACGAACTGGATCCTCCTACCCCAGAGGCAGCCGCCCGCGAGCTTCGGCGGCGCTGGGGAATTATTGAAGGCCCCTTCCGCCACTTAGTCAGGACCATGGAGCAACATGGAATCATAGTCTCACTGATATCACTGGCCGGGCACGAAGTGGCCCGAGTCGACGCTTTCTCGACATCGCACCTTCCGCGTCCGATGGTGATGCTCACACCAGACCGTGCCGATGATGTTTATCGACTGCGTTTCACCGCCGCGCACGAACTTGGGCATCTAATTCTTCACCACGACGTGGCGGCTGGGGACATAGAAAAAGAGAAAGAAGCTGACCGCTTCGCCGCAGAACTACTGGCTCCGTCCAACCAAATTAGGGAAGAGCTTTCAGCACGAATCCGGCTCAACGCTTTAGACGAAGTGAGCCAACGGTGGGGAGTATCCCAAAAAGCACTCGTCTACCGAAGTCGAGAATTAGGCCTCGTATCCGATAGCTCGGCTCGACGCGTCTACCAGAAGCTGGAACAGCTCCGAGCTAGTGGGATGCTCAAAAACGAGCCCATCAAACGCTTCCCCGGAGAAATCCCCGTCCTCCTCTCAAGCGCTTTCAAGCTCGCCCTAGACAACGGACTCACGCTGGAAAAGCTCGCTGCCCGACTGTCATGGAACCCGTCAATGGTGCGCGCCATACTCGGGGAAACCAACTCGCGACCCAAACTTAGGCTCGTGTAGCGCACGAACATTCGACGCCGGCGAGGCAGGGCAAGCGCCACCTGGCTGCTTGGCCGTTCACCAGCAATTACCTTGGCACGGATGGAGGGTTCCAAAATCTTTTGCTGGTAGAACTAAGAACGACTCGACCTCTAGGGCGCTTGAGCAATCATGTGCCGCCAAGGCGCATTTCGCCCAGGTCAGCGTAGCGCAGCGAGAGGGACGGCGCCTGACCTGACGAGAAAGCCTGAGCCGCGGAGTTCGTCCGGTGTCATCGCGACCAAGTCAATAAGCGGTGCGAACGGCTGACGGTCGAGATCGGCGCGGAGTGCTACGAAGTCCTGGAGCGTTGCGTATACGGCAAGCATGTCCAGGTCAATCGGCGTTTCCTGCCCGTGGATCGTAGAGCCGAATACGTACAGTGCGACAGCAGGATGTCGGCTGGCCACGGACTGCAGGTCGGCGAGCTCGTGTTCGTTCATCGCCTCAGGCGGCCGAGCGTTTCCCCCCAGCGCAGGATTTCAACCCCGGCGTTGTGAGCCGCACTGACTGCTTGCCGCGTCGGTCCAGCGTTAGGATCAATCGCGACGAAGATGTCGAACGGCCAGCATCGGTCGATAGCGAAACGAACAGAGGTCACTTCCGTTTGGTATGTGTCCTCTATGTAGAGGACCAACGGTGGAAGCCCGCCAGGCCTGGTAACCAGGAGCCTGCGGCTATCGACGAAAGAGACTGAGCGCACATGAGAGTGCCGCCTCAGTGCTGGCAGCACAAAACTATGGGCTGGGTGAGTGTACGTATAAGGCTCCTCGTATCGCACAGCCCGCATGCTGTCCGCTAGACCGCCCCAGCCGACTCCTTCGTCCTGGCAGAGCTCGATCGCTTCCCCCTGAAAAATGCCTGTGGCTGGAATATTCACGATAAAGTCGACCTCACCATCAAAGAGATGGCCGATCTTCGCTACTGTAACGTCCTGTGTCTTGACTACCCCAAACCTCACAGAGCGGTGCCTTTTCCGCGCGATGCGTACATGGCTGCGCTCAGCTTCGGCGTCCAAGACGACATCCATAGAGGTGTACTTCGACAGGATAAAGCTGTCAACGATCGTCAAAAATTCGCCCCATTCTTTCCGGATACCTTACGGTTCTTAGTCCGCCCTCTCCATGGTGACGATAAGTTAAGCCGTCGACGTGGCATCGGTACTCGGCGACGACCTCCTTCTCGTCGTCCGTGAGCAAAGTAATGTTCGCATCGATGATCCGCAGAATCCTGTGATGGTTGGGGATGATGGTTGTAACGACTTCGTGTTGCCACATTGCAGCCTCCTCCGCCTCGGGATCGAACCGATAGTCGTTGTCGGGCCCGATGCTCTGATGGAGGTACCGGTTTTGGGTTGCATAGGGCTCGATCGCCGCACGTGCATCTTCCCGCGTGTCATAGGCGGCAATCCCAAGCGCCTTCTCAACCGCCAACTGTCTGCCCTCCTTCCAACCAAGAAGTAGATCAACAGGATGCTCGTCCGGCGTCTTGTCGGCGAGAGTGTGGCAGTTCGCACAGAGAAGAATCAGGTTGTCCCATGCGCCCAAGGCCGAGGGTTCCACAGTCTCGTCACCACGCGGACCGTCGTCACTAGCGGCGATCACGTGGGCAATTTCACCGAAGTGGGCTATCCCACCGCTCTGCCTATTTACGAACAATGCTTGCTGGCACGACGGATTTTGGCAGTAGCCGGCAGAGTCCGCCCAGAGCCTATATTTCGTCGGCTGTCCTGGATTCGCTTTTCCGCGAGAGCAATGTTTAGCCACCTAACGAGTATGCATGGGTCCGCCGCCCCTTGAAATCTGACAGTAAGACCCAAGCGTTAGTACGCCACGGAAAACTCGCGGTAGGCGGAGTCCGCGTCGATTGCATCCAGCACGACCTTCCGCACCTCGGGCAATGTAAGGTCGAGGACTCGCAGTTGACCATCAATCCGAGAAATCGACTCGATGCGATGGAAGCTCTCGCCGTATACCTCCGCGAATCGTGCCAAGCCCCGCAGTTTCGGCAACGCATCAGGGAGCCACGAACCATGCGGATCGACGATGTTGGCCCGCACGCCGCTGAGTCCGTTGACGAAGAACAGGAAGTCGGGGCGGAGGGTTCGCCAGGCGCCGTGTGAGTCCTGGTAGGCGATGCTCATGGAGTCGCGACCTCCTGTAGGGTTGCGATACCACGCGACCAGGTCGCCGCGCTGGATCTCGGTATCGAGTACTTGGACCTCATCAGGGTTGAGCTTTCCGACCGGGAACATGCCATCTTCATCTGAGAGCAGGTGCAGGGGGCGCTGATCGAGCATCTCGGTGGCGTCGCCAAACGCGCGGCGAGTTTCCTCTTGTCGGTTCTTGGGCAGTGCCATTGAGATCAGTTGCGGGTCGGTGCTCATGGCGGTGATCTCGGCGTACAAGCTTTGACGGGACTCCGACAGCGTCTTGACCGCCACGCGGTGCTTGCCCAGCCATTCTGACGAGAGCGAATCGGCCGCCGCATCGAGCGCCGGCCGTGTCTGTGGCAGCGTCGCGAGACCTGCCACGCGCACGTGTGCATCTCGCAGTACATCCTCGTCATCAGCATCTGACGCGACGTGATCTATGTAGGTGCGGGCGATGTCAGGCGTCACCGTACGCGTGGCATGGCGGAACGCTTCCTGGATTGCTCGGTCGTCAGCGACCTCCGTCCAAGCCTCATCGGCCCGGAGACCGTAGCGCGCGTGCCCGCGGACAGAGCCGCCGACGACCGTCAGCACGTCCGACTCAGCTTCCTCAAGCTCTTTCCTGTACTGCGCGGCCAGGCCGTTGAGGACGCCATGTAAGCGCTCATGTGCGATTCGGCCCGCCTCTGGCACCAAGCCATCCGCCGCAAGCGCGTGTGCAAGAGAAGTCAGGCGTTTCATTGGGTTCGCGTGCTTACGAGGCAGGGTCTCAGCCGGAAGCTCGGTAAACAGCGCCCAAACCGCGTCCGGAACCCTGTCGTTTGGTGTCATGAGCTGCGGGTCGATCAACACGCGCTGCCCGGTGCCACCACCTGTTTCGGAGAGGTCATTGCCCATGATCTGTTCGAGCACCCGGCTGGCGGTGGCCTTGTTGAACCGCGGCAGGATGCACTCGACGCTGTTCAAAACATCATCACCCTCAACTCGGCGCGCGAGCGGTGTGCGGATCATGCGACCCAATAACTGGGTGATGTGCGTCTCGTCCTCGGCCGGACGGAACGACACCATCACCTCTGCGCGAGGGCAGTCCCACCCCGTACTGATGGCGTCCTTTGCGAGCAACACGCGAATGTAGGTGGCATCCTGCACCCGCTCTGGCGAGATGTAGGGAACATTATGCGTACCGAACGTCTGCGCGGTGTGGTCGCCGAAAACATGTGCGAAAGCGTCGGGGCCGATCTCAGGCCATTCATTCCGGATGACATCGATGGCTGAAGCCACCTCCGCAGGCGACGGCTTGTTCGGCACCTGGAGCACCAACAGCGGCTCAATGGGCTCTGGCTCGTTCTGGTCCGCCGCGTACTCTGCCCAAGCCGAGGACAACTTCTTTACCTTGCGGACGCCCCGGCGCAGGAGGACAGTGTTGAAGTCTCCAGTCTCCGCGGGGAAGTCTAGGACGATGTCGTCTTTGAGGAGCCCCGACTCCTGGATGCGCACCGGATCCACGGTAATGGTTCGGAGGTGAACTCGGTTGTCTTGCACTTCCGCAGCGCTCATCGCGTCCTCGAACCGTTTTACGGTTGCGGAGATGCCCCAAACGATTGGAATTGGAGGGACAGTGCCGTGACCGTTAATCAGACGCTTCACGATGGTGGGCGTGTCGGAGGAAGCACGCCGCCCCATGCCTCGGTGGGCCTCGTCGAGCACCATGTACAGCGTGGTGCCTTCGTCCTCGACGGTGTTGCGCAGGGTGTCCCAGAACGTAAATGGAACGGTATCCGGGTTCGACTCCATACCCGGCAAAACGCCATCTCCGTCGTGACCTCGTACTAGCAGGCTGTTCCGAGACAGTTTGGATGTATTGAGAAAGTACACGTGGCCAGGCCTGAGCTTCCGGTACCGGAACGGGTGCTCGACCGTGACGAGGCGGTTGCGGAGCCGGTCGGACGCCTGCTCTAGGCGGTGCCGCGTCTGCTGGTTCAGCGAAGGGTCGTCACTGAACCACAGGACGATTGCCCCAGGATCAGGGACCGTCTTAAAGTCTTCGTTACCCCAGAAGAGTGCCTCGATAACTCCCGCGGCCATTACCGTCTTACCTGCTCCAGTCGTGGCCGTGAGTGCCACCGACGTCACCCGCTTACGTGCGCCATGGTAAAACTCACGTGCGTCGGCGAGCTCTGCCAGAGTGTCTCCGACAGCGTCTGCTTGATAATCCTTGAGCGTGAAGCGCATTAGAAGTCACCGTTGCTTTCGCAGTTCCTCAGGTAGTCCTCGTAGAGACGAACGGTCTCGATACCCGGGACCTCGTTCGCGATCTGCTGATAGCGCCCCTCATCGTCGGTCACGATAAATGCGACACGGACATCTTCTTCCAGCTGGAGCGCGGCGATGAAGTCAGTCGAAAGGTCGAGGTCCTTGATAACCCCGTAGGCCTCGGCCACAGCCCATCCCTTCGAGAGATCGTCGATAATCCGTCCCCGCGCACCCGCTCGCAGCCACAGCATCGGCGCGATAGCCGCGTACGCGCGGTCAGTGCTGACCCGCCACGGGGATTCATAGGTCAGGGTGAAGAATGCGGCGTTCTCCTCGAAGCCATCAGCCATCGGAAACTCATCGACGAACTTGTAGTCGCCCTTAACTGGATCACCTTCAGGCGTCCGGCCTGTGATTGCGGACCTGATTCGTGGCTTGGTGATGTAATCGCAGATGCCGTGTTGTTCCCATTGTGCGTCGCCGGGACGCAGCTGTTGCTTGCGTAAGCGCGTCTGCTCTTCAGCCGAAACCTCATTGTTTGTCACCGAGATGCACTGACGCCGACCATCATCCTGCCGATTTAGCCGCATTACCGCATGCGCCGTTGTCCCTGACCCTGCAAAAAAATCAAGAACAACTGCGTTTCGCTTGTTGCCGATGGCGATCGCTAGGCAATCCTCAACTGCATACAAAGATTTGGGGAAGGGGAATTTGCGCCCAGGCAACATTCGGCCGAGAAGCCGCGAACCATACTCACCAGCGCTGTGCGCTTGCTTGTCCCAGGACGTTGGCGCCGCACGCAGATGGGCTGTTCGCGCCTCCAACTCAACTACGCCGTTGGAGTCCCGTCCGATCTCCACGAACTCGCCCCGCTGCCATCTTTCAATCTGCCCTCGGTTCAAATAGGAGAGACTCCAGCGATCGTTTTTCTTGCTGTAGGAGCCTACCTTTGCGAGGCCATCAGTTACGAGACGACGCAAAGTCTCGTGTGATACTTGCCAGCGCTTCTCAACCCCAGTGCTCGACAAAGGCCATACTGTAGCCAGTCCTTCTCGATCTGCTACAACACTTCGGTCTTCGTCAGGGCCCAATGGATCACCGACTTCGACGATGCATCCACGCGTCGGGTCGATGAACACGGGGTAGAACAGGTTTGGGCGATCAGATCTAAGTGCACCATTTGCCCCCCGCTGAAGGCGTTCCCAACGAACCGGCCCAAGCTCTTCACCAGCTGTACCTGTAGCTCGAAATTGACGGATACTTGCGACAGGAGCTGCCTCTCCGAAGAAGCACATGTAGGCAAATTCATTGACTCGAGTCAATTCACCTGCCCGGGCAGATCCGTTCTGATTGATCACGATGCTGATCATCTGGATACGAGCCTCAGGAAATACCTGCTCCAGCAACAATCCGAGCCGCAGGTATTCCTTCTCATCGATGGTCACGATCAGGACCGAGTTTTCAGGCTTCAGGAGACGTCCCGCTAGCTTAAGTCGCCGCTCCATGAATGCCAGCCACTTAGAGTGCCGGTACAGGTCGTCGCCCTCGACGTAGTCGTTGTTGTACTTCCAGTCACGCGCGCCGGTGTTGTAGGGCGGGTCGATGTAAATCGCGTCAACGGAGCGGGCATGGGTAAAGGTCAACTGTTCCAGCACGTGAAAGTTCTCGCCGTTGATCACCGTGTGGAATGGCTTGTCCCCTCCGCGCTCCACAGCCCCGTCCGGGCGCAACCCAGGATAAATCCAATCTCGAAACTCGGCGACCAAGATAAGGTCATCGACCTGCACCGTGCAGGCCTCGCCCTCGGAACTGTCCAGAAGCGAGATTTCGGCGGCATCACCAATGACCTTGTCGACGCGCCAAACTCGCTGGTCACCACGAGCGGTAGATCCTCTTGGTGACAGGACCCGGACCTTGCTTCCCTTGCGAATCCCGTGGCCCGCGAGCTCTACTGCCTCAGGTGCGTGCCGCTCGAAATTGAGACCGAAGGGTAGACGCTTCTGCAATGGCTGGATCTCGTCTTCCAAATCCTTACCAAGCTGCGGGTCAAGCTGCTTGGCAGCACGCAGAAGGTCCGTAAGCCTCGACATTCCCATCCTTACTTTCACATGAGTTGAGTTCGTGTCCTACGCAGACGCGCGGCACGAACTCAACCCCAACCCTACCCGCGCGGACCCGCTGGGCCGTTCATCGCTGGCGGCCGTTACCTTACAGGGCGGATGGGATCTCACAGGCGAAGGGGATCCAGCTACAACTTGTCGATCCAGGTGTCTTCTTCGCGGTTATCCCACGCCGATCCGGCGCTTGCTGGCTTGGTGCTACGCAGGCCCTCGATGCGCTGAAGAATCCGTGGGGCCTCCACCGCCCTAAGTTCGCGAATGCTGGACACTTCACGGACGACGACTGATTCGATCAAGGCCTTGCGATCGTCCTGGCTAGCGACTCCGGCCTTCTGAAAAGCATTTCGGATCTCCTGTATTTGCTCCGGTTTGATCGGAAGAGGAGCAAGGACGTTTGGAGATGGGGCAGACCCAGCTATTTCAAAGAGGGAGGAAGGCTCGTCGTACACAGGCATAGATCCTACTGCCCTATGAAAGGAAGCTGACCGGAGCTGTCGTGGCAGCCGCAGGTTGGAAAGCGGGGTGCGGTATTAGGCCGAGTCATTGACGGAAGGGAATCTCGCTGTAAGTGACCTTAACGTCATGTAAGCCGTGGAAGCTGAGTAGCTGCTTCAGGCTAGCGGTGGCCTCAGCGCCGTACGGAGTTGGGCCGATGCGAATTTCTCGTATCGGCAACTTCCCCGATCTGGTGGCGAAGCGATCCTCAGATGGATCAACATTTTTCCCACCGAGAGAGGTGAGTTTGACGAAGGGCACTAGCCCGAACGGCCCGGTGCGGTGGAAGACAAACTTCCAGTCGGGATTTAGCCAAACGATAATTCGTTCTTCCCGTTCATCACGAAAGCCCTCATTTTTGATGAGGTCTAAGGTCTCATTCATGAAGTAGGGGTAAAGCCAGAACCGGAGCCGACCATCCTCAGGAGACGAATTGCGCTTCTCAACACCTTGACGGAGCGTTTCGAATACCTCGGTGATGAGCTTCGATTGTTCCGCCTGCTCGTAGACCACCGGCTTCCACTGACCACCCTCGATAATCAGGGAATCGGGATCAAAGATGACAGCAGGGCTGCCATCTGGGTGTTCCACGATTTGGCCATCCTTATCCACGTCATACATGTCGGCGTAGTAGTCCGGAGACGGGTTTGGGTGGCTATCTGTTTCAAGTCGTGCGAGAGGAACTAGGGGCCGGCTTCGGTCTAGTCCGACGGCGAAGCTAACTTGATCACGGCCGTAGTAGCGCCACATAGTCAGGCTGTCGCCATCCGATGAGGCGGACAGAATGAAGGAGTCCCGTGATCTTGCCCGAACTTCCGGAATATACTCCTCCAGGTCCTCGACAACAGCCTCCGAAAGTACCGACCGCTGATCCTCAAAGTGCTTTCGGAGCTGGATGCTGCCGCTGAGTAATTCATTAGCGTCGTTCATGAAGGCCGCCGACCCGGCCCATAGCTCATTCTTCGCAAGGATGTTCATCAAGGCAGCGCCGTCGGTGTAGTGCCACACAAGTTCCGTCGCGTTCATCGTCATGCCCTGAGCATATGTGGAGTCGCGGGTGTCCTATTTCCCTTGAAATTGTTGCGCCGCCCGCGCCCGCTCCCCAGCGCAATCCACGCCAGGTATCTCTTGCGTGGGATGGCTATGGGGCAGGTAGCGCAGGAGACATTGCAGTGAGCTAGGCGATGTCCTGCTGCATCATTTCCCAGACTTCCTGGCGCGCCGCGGGGAAATCAAACTTTCTGCCAGACATGAGCGACGTGATTCGCTCCAGAGGCCATTCGGTCAGCGTGCCGTAGCGAGCTGAGAAGATTCCCACCCGGTCGATGTTGTACTGGTTTGAGTAGTCCAGCAGCGCGTAGCCAAGAAGCTGATACACATTGTCCGCTTTCAGTACGTCTGGGCGAAGCCCCGCCTTGTTCCTGGGAGCAAGGGTGGTCTTAATGTCGATTAGCAGTCCACCCGCGATGAGGTCAGCTTCCGCAGCGATGCGTTGGGTAGGGCCGAGCTTCGAGAGATCGAAGGTGGGGCCAAGGCTTAGTGGACCTGTGAGCTTCGGAATAAGGCGTTCTTCGGCGAGCTCCTTCAACGCAATTAGCTCAGCGACGGCGGCATCATCGGCTTGCTCAAGCATCTTGTCCACCGTGAAGTCATTGCTGTGCACGAGGTCGGGTACGAAAGGAGCCCAGGCTGCACCTGCCCTGTACGCACTCACACATAGAGCGAGACCCCAGGCCGCGCGAGCGGCTAGCTCGCTGTCACCCGAGCGACCAGCGAGGCCGGCCAGTGCGTTGACAACCTCGTGGTAGGTCGCATTAAAGGGAAATAGGATGAGTGCTGACTCGGGGGTCTCGTCGGGCTCAAGAATTAGACGGACGATCAAATCGACAGCAGTTCCGACGTTTCCTGGATTGGCCCCTAGGGAGTCGACGACGAGCTCGCCTGCTGACCCCTTATATTCGACCTGCAGCGGCTTCGTATTGGGAAAGTTGGTACGGAGGTATCGGCCGAGAGAGGTCTTCGAATCTTTGACGTCCTTACTGAACATCCCTGTGGTGTTGTACATGTGTCGAATGTAACTGCGAGGACCGACAGCCCCCGGCCATAAACCTTCCACACCTCGACATTCTGAGTGTCCCGCATCCTTGGAAGCTGGACCTCCCATTGGGGCGCCCCCCCCGGCGGCTGGGAATCGCTAGATAAGTATCGCGGCATGGGCCTATGTGGATGCCAGCTCGGCCGGCTCAATAAGTTCCGACCCGTTGTTGCGCACGCTGTTGACCCTGGGACTGACAATCCGAGGTGTCAGGGTGGGTTCCGGTAGAGAGTCGAGCAGGTGCTGGATGTCGTTCTTGTCGGTCAGGTCCGGGTCCAGCCATTCAGCGAAGCGGTCTCGCGGAATGATGACCGGGGAACGGTCATGGACGTGCCCCAGCGCGTCCTGCGTGGTCGTGGTGAGCACTGTACAGCTCAGCAGCCAATGGCCAGGGTCATCCTCGGGCAGAGATGGGTCAGCCCACCACTCGTACAGGCCTGCGAAGCCCAGCAAAGGCTCTTTCTCGGAGTACAGATAGTTGGGGATCTTCTTCCCGTCCTCGGTTTTCTGCCACTCGTAATAGCCCTCGGCCGGGACGATTGCCCGGCGCTTCACCGCGGCCTTGCGGAAGGACGGTTTTTCCAGGATTGACTCACTGCGCGCGTTAATCAGCTTGGAGCCGATCTTGACGTCCTTTGCCCAGGACGGGACCAGACCCCAACGAGCAATGAGTAGATGCCGGTCAATCATGCCCTCATCCAAACGTTCAGCAACGATGGGCACACTTTGGGTTGGTGCCACGTTCCAGCTCGGCGGCGGCGGACTCCCCTCGACCTCCTTCGCCTCAAAGTGGCTCAGAAGATCCCCAGTGGCCTTGGACATCACATATCTGCCGCACATAAGGCCATTCTGCCTGATGTGGTCCGAGAAAAAGCTGTTGGTCAGTGCCCGTAAGCCGGGATGGCTAGGCAGGGTTCGCTGTCGGGTCGAGTCCGGTCGGTGCCTCTGACTGCGAATGACGCAGTAGTTGGATTTCCTGCCACGCGCCGTTTGGTCCCATCCGGTGCCTCACGGCAGCAATCTGCCAGCCACGTTGAACGGCTCCTTGGTGCAACTCAGACTGAACCTCTCCGCCTGCGCATATTGCAGTCTCGGTAAAAGTGTCCGCACCGACTATGTTGGCAGTCAAATCCCATGCTGAAGCGCCCAGATGAAACTTGGGGTGAACTCGGACAGTTGATGCTTGTTCTCCAATGAACAGCTCCTCTCCCCAGGGAAACCTAGACTTCGGCACGAAGTCCGTATCGGACATTTGTTCCAAGATGTCCTGCAAGGCAGCGCGCCATTGTTTTCTTGCGAGCTCATCCAGCCCGAGGGGGCAGATGAACCTTGGTGCGTCCCAGCCTTCTGCGATGGCCAGGTATCGCCCGTGGTCCATGGCTACCATGCGCTCCACTCTTCCAGAATTCAGCTGCCACGAGACATAGAAGCCGTTTTCGTAGTACTTGTGTTCAGCAATGGCACCCAATCGAGACTTCTGTCGAACCGCTGTGGGAGCTTTTTTCCCGATCCTTCGGATAATTCCAGGACGGCCTGCCACTGCATCGGACACGGCTGACGCCAGGGCATCCATTGCCTCATTCGTAACGCTTTCAGATTCGGCCACAACATCGTGCTCTCCGATGGGTCCAAGCCCGCCGATCCTTAGACGCACCACCTGCCATCCGGCGGCGGCGAGCAGCTGGTTGCGTGTTCGGTCATCCTTTTCTTTACCAACATGGGTGTGCGCCGGGTCGACTTCCACACATACCTTGCTCTTGGAGATCAGGATGTCTGGGGTAAGGATGGGAAAATTGTTGCGCTGTGGCTCATGGCCGCACTGGATGGCGCTCCTTCCTTTGTGGACAGTGAACCCTGCAGCGATGAGCTTGTCTCTCACCCGCTGCTCCGTCTGAGAAGTCGTAAGGTTCCGCGACTGGATGACTGTACCGATTGGATATTTAGGACCGGTCACTGCCTTCCGGGCAGCGAAGGAAGCGGTTCGGCATGGCCGGCACATGGCCATATTTTCGGCGCCTGGTTTCGCGATGACTTCGTGTCCGCACTCGAGGCGCAACCAACCGTGTACTTGCTCACTTGCACATGTGAGACATGCCCGGGAGCCTCCGGCCTGTTGGCGCCAACCTGATGCCGCCCCACATTGAACCACTGCTGATTCCACGAATTTGTGTCCCTGAGCGCAGATCCAGCGGACCTTCACAGGTGATGTGGCTGGAATGTCGTTTGGGCCGAACAGATTTTCGTCGTCCCACATGTCCAGGACCTCTTCATGCTTCGCTGCAACCGTGGTCGCGGGTTTTGGAACCCGCCGCGATAGGCCCAATTGCGTGCGCTCTTCCGGCGTAAGCCCCGGCCAGTCCCCAACTGCTTTCACAACACCCCATCTGAAGTTCTTTGCATCGTACTTATTTGAAAGACATTAGATAGGGGGTCAGACATACGGGTCGAGTGCATTGCTGGGTCATGCCTTATATCGTCGGATTTATCCAAAATTTCCCGCTCGTCGTGCAAGGATGCACTCATGACAGTTGACGGCGATGCTAGGAAACTCTTGGCATTCATGGACTCACACCACATTGACGGCTCCATCCAGGTAAGTCGCGGCTGGGGCCATATCGGCGCCACTATCGTGGATGCTGCATTACAACGAAGACAAAACTACGAAAATACGGTTAAGCCTCGGGTTGAGGCTCTTGTTGCTGCTTGGCCCGATTCGGAAACGACCACAGGATTCCGAAGACGACTCAACACCGGAAAACTGCCGGAAGTCATCAGATGGAGCTCTCCCAGCCGCCTCTCTCAGATCGAAGAAATGACCAGGGTGTTCGAGAGCCAGCAAATCGACACTGTCCACGAACTCCGTGACAAACTCACCGACAATGCTCAGCGAGATAAACTTCGACGGGTCCTGGACGATGTCCGCCATGTGGGTCCCAAAACACTGGACTACTTTGACATTCTCAGTGGAATCCCAACGGGAGTAGCCATCGACGTGCGCATACGCCGGGTAATCAGGGCAGCGGGCATCGAGGACGTCTCCTACCGCCATATCTCTGCAGTAATCCGGCCCTTCGCATTTACGCATGGTTGAGGGTGCCCTTCCGGTAGGGCCGGTGGCCGCCGGCGGCGAGTAGGCATCTGAGTCTGTAGTTAGTGAAGCTCCGAAAGCCGCGGGCGATCCGACGGGTGGTTTCGATGACGCCGTTGATTGCTTCGGTGGGGCCGTTGGAGGCGCCGCGGGTATCGAAGTAGGCCAGGATCGCGGCCTTCCATTGTTTGAGTGTCCGGCCGAGGCGGGCGACTTCCGGGATGGGGCAGGTCGGAAACGAAGAGATCACTTCGTTCACGAGGTCCCGTCCGCGGGCCGGAGGGGCGTGGTAGATGTTGCGGAGCTTTTGATAGCACTGCCAGGCGAGGGTGACTTCCTGGTCGGGGTCCCCAAGTGTGAGTTTCGCGTCGAGCCTGGCGGCTTGTTTATCGGTGAGGTGTTCGGCGCCGATCTGCAGGGTCCGGCGGATCCCGTAGAGCGGGTCGCCCTTGCGTCCGCGGTGTCCGAGGGTGTCCTGCTGGACCCGGCGCCGGACCTCGTCAACCATGGCCGAACCCAGTTTCACGACGTGGAAAGCATCCAGGACGGTGATGGCTTCGGGGAGCTCATCACGGATAGCGTTGGCGTAGCCGCGGAACGGATCCAGCGTGGCGGTCTTGATCCCCGCGGTGAACTCAGGACCGCGGGTTTTGAGCCAGTCCGCGTAGGCCTTACCGGACCGTCCCGGGACGAGGTCCAGCAGCCGTGCATGCACCACACCGTTCTCGTCGCGGGTGTGGTCCACGATTCCGGTGACCATCCCGGTGCCGGGCGGGCCTGTGTGGGACCAGACATGCTCATCCACGCCGAGCGCGTCCACCCCTGCCAGCCTGCCGGTTGCTGAGATCCGCCCGGTGGTCTCACTCTTTACCGCGTCCCAGACCGTGTGCCAGGCGACGCCAAGCTGGTGGGCCAGGGCTGAGACCGAGGTGTCGAATTGTTGCAGCGCGTCCGTTGCCCATGCCGCAGCGCGGGCAGTGAGTTTCGCCCTCGGACCGGCCAGTGCGTGATCCTCGGTGAATGTCGTTCTCGGGCAGTCGCGGTCGGGGCAGCGCCAGACACGCTTGGCCCACAACAGCCGCACTGGCTTGCCGAAACACGGGATGTCATGAAGCCGAACCCGCCGGCGTCCATGGCCCACGGCAACGACGCCGCAGTCCGGACAACCGGTGAGGTCCTCGCCGGTCTCCACGCCCAGGACCAGGCCCCTTCCGGTCGCCGTGACAGAGCTGACGTGAATGCCTTCGACACCGAGCAGCGCGTCCGCGCGCATGCACCACCGGCCATCGGAACAAGACATAGAGTTATTCATGTCGGGGTCTCTTTGGTTATTGGTTTGCTTGGTCGCTACCAATTCAAAGAGGCCCTGGCCTCATTCCTCCTGCACCACGCCGCAGCACAAGCGGCCGCAACCACGGCGTCAGCCTCAGACCGCCCCACCATGCTCATCTGCGAAGGGCCAGTAATCCGGGCAGCGGCACTCTCACGGGGATGGCGGCCAGGTGACCTCGACGCAGCACTATGGAAGTGGAAACCTTCAGATCCCTCCTGACATCAGCAAGCTCCAAACCAAACATCCACGAGGCAACTGCCGGCGAAGACTACCGCCGGCCAGGAAGAGCCTGGCAGCTCCTGATGAACAATGCGCCCGCTTTCACGATTCGAACGGTGGACGCTGAATGACCCAAGCCCGATAGCCCAGACCTCGTTGGATACCGAAATCACTATCCCGATAATTGCTGAGGCTGACTTTTCGAATTCTTGCACCTATTGATTTAGCGAGCTTTTCGTTCAGCGACCGTGCCGCGACGTTGTCGTACTGCGTGGCAAGCGCGATATCACGCCGAGGCTCCCGCTGAGCCGCTGCGGTGAGCAGTGCCAGCCCCACTCCGCGTCCCTGCGCAGGCGGAGCAACGGCGACTACCTGTAAAAACAGCGGATCCGATTCCTCAACTCCCGGCGATGAAACGCAGAAACCGACGTGAACGTCACCGATCTCGGCTATAAGCACCCGTCGCTCACGAATCGTCGAGACATTCTCTCGAACGGATTGGACGGATATGGGAGAACATACGAATTGCAAATCCTTCATTCGGCGGCCATCGAGCGGAACTGCGGTAGCTTCCCGGATCGAAACCGCGGACGATGAAATAGCCTGCACTCGGGTAACCCAGCTGAGGAACTCGGGGTCACGACTGAGGCCAAGGGGTGGTTCTAACCCCTCGTACTCGTGATCCTTAGCGCTATGCAGCTGCATCTGCGACTTCCGGCAGGTCATTGCGGCTGAGAGCACGGGTCAGTGAGGAAACACTGACGCTGAGTATCTGAGCAGTCTCCTTTAGCGTCTTTCCCTGGCTGCGCAGCTGCCTGGCGGCCGACGTCTTCGCTGGGGTCATGGTTCGAGGGCGGCCGCCGAGCCGGCCTCGGGCTTTCGCCGCCGCAAGGCCGGCCTTTGTCCGTTCAGACAACCGGGACCGTTCGTACTCGGCCAGGGAGGCGAACATATCGAAGATGAGCTTTCCATGGGCGCTGGTGGTGTCGAGCCACGGTTCGGCGAGAGAACGGAACCCTATCCCCCGCTGGCCCAATACGGTCACAATATCGGCAAGGTCAGCGGTACTACGGCCCAACCTGGTCAGGTCAGCAACGGTCAGAACATTTCCGGGCTGCAGGTAGCCCAAGCATTCCTTCCATCGCGTCCTTGCTTGGGTGGCCCCGGAGGCGTACTCCTGAAAGACACGCACGGCCCCGGCAGCGACAAGCGCATCCACCTGGGAATCCAGCGACTGCCCGCGGGTACTTACCCTCGCGTACCCGATTACGTTGCCAGACACGTCAAAAAGCCTCCATCTCAGGTTTTGACCAGCTTTCATTTCGAAAACCAGTTTTGACCAACGATATGAGAGCTTTTTCGACTTTTTCGGATGTCAGTTTCAGAAGTCGTCTGCACGGAATGTCAGAAGTCGTCTGCACTCGTATCTATGCAACTCCATAGCGTAATCACACCGAACTTGCAGCCCTTCCCATGTGAATCGCAGATTTATTTGGCTGCAGCTCACTTAGAGGAGGATCAACTTCCGAAAGAAGCTATAGGAGCGCGGCGGTCATCTGGATGCGACGACCATACAGGTCGAGTCCGAGTCGCTCTTCGACTTCCGCGAGGTGTTTGTGGAAGTCGGTAGCCGGACTCGTTTCGACGAATCCGGCGCGCGCATAGAAGGGCCCGTTCCAGGGGACGTCGGCATAGGTCCGCAAATTTAAGGACTGGTATCCGCGGCGGCGTGCTTCGTTCTTCGCAACCTCGACAAGTGCCCGGCCGTGTCCGCGTCGGCCATGCTCGGGCAGCACCGACAACCGCTCCAAGTGGGCAATCTGGCCGAGTTCGAGGACGTGTACGAACGCGATGACCGCGCTTCCCTCAGTCTCTTCCGCGACCAGGATGTAACCAGGCTCCGCCGCTCTCGACCCAGCGGAAGGAGCTGGCTCCCATCTCTGGGGTGCCAGTCGGTCAATGATCACCTGGTCAGCGGCGTTCTCTATCTGCTCGATCGTCACATTGTCGGATGGGGCTGCGAAGCGGATATGAAGGGTCACCGGCAGAGTCTGAAGCTATGTGCTCAAATTTGGGCGGGGGCGGGGGCGAGGACGACGTCGAAACGGGTGCGGGCCCAGGTCTGATTGCCGAGGTCGCGGCCGTCGGGGGCAGGGGTGCCGGCCGGCTGGGGTTCGAAGCGTTTGATGAGGGAGTCTTTAACGCCGAAGACGGAGTCGCCGATTTCGATCTGTGGGTCGCCCTCGACGAAGATGTGGGTCACGAGGGTCCGCAGGCCGGGGGCGGTGACCATAAAGTGCAGGTGAGAGGCGCGGACGGGGGAGCGGCCAGCGGCTTCGAGCATTTTGCCGACGGGTCCGTCGTGGGGAATGGGGTACGGGGTGGGGATAAGTCCCCAAAAAGAGTATTTGCCGTGCTCGTCGGCGAACAGGTGTGCGCGTCCGGCGACGCGGTTGTCGGTGTACTGGACGTCGTAGAAGCCGTCTTCGTCGGCTTCCCAGACCTCGAGCCGGGCGCCGGGGACGGGGCGTCCTTCGGTGTCGGTGATGGTGCCTTCGACCCAGCAGGGCTGGCCTGCCGCGCCGCCGGCGATGTCCCCGCCGAGGGCGATTTCGGGGGCATCGGCGGTGAAGAACGGTCCGAAGACGGTGGCTTCGGTGGCGCCTTTGTAGGCCTGGTTGTTGATGGCGATGGTCTGCATGGAGGCGCCCAGGACGTCGGAGAGGAGGATGAATTCCTGGCGTTTGTCGTCGGTGATGTGGCCGGAGGCGGTGAGGAACTCAATCGCAGTGTTCCATTCTTCCTCGGTGAGGCGGACTTCGCGGAGGAAGTTATGCAGGTGCCGGGTCAGGGCTTGCATGAGCTGTTTCAGGCGCGGGTCCTGGGTTTTGTCGAAGGACGCGACGACGGTGTTCACGAGTTCCTGTTCGACGGCGGCCTGTTCGGGGCTGATGGTGGTCCCGGCATGGGTGGTTTCGGACATGCTGTACTCCTGCTGTTCGTATGGGGAGCTGGTCGGGTGTGGGAAAGGTGCTTGGTGCGGTCCGGTTAGAGGTCCAGCAGAACTGCGGGGTCTTCGCCGGTCAAGGCCGCTTGGAGGAGGCGGGTGAGGTTTTCGGTGGTGACGGGGCGCGGGTTGGATGCCGGGACGGCCGGCAGGATGATGGCGACGGCCTCGGCGATTCCGTCGGCGGTGAAGCCGTAGTCCCACAGGGCCTTGGGGGCGTCGAGGCGTTTGCGCAGGTCCTGCAGTCCGGTGAGTGCGCCGGTGGTGCCGAACGCGGCGGCGATGCGCGCCTCGGCCTCGGGAGCGAAGGGTGCGTTGAAGGCCAGGACGTACGGGAGGATGGTGGCATGGGTCTGCGCGTGCGGCAGGTTGAAGGTGCCGCCCAGGACGTGGCAGACCTTGTGGTGCAGCCCTGACCCGGCGGAGGCGAACGCGACCGCTGACAGGTACGCGCCGTAGAGAGCCTGCTCGCGTCCTTCGGCACCTGCGGGGTCCTCCGCGATAAGCGGCAGTCCCCGGTTAAGGGCGCGGATGCCTTCGGCGCCGAGAGCGGCGTTGATCGGGTCGGCCCGGGGTGCCCACATGGAGTCGATGCAGTGGGCCATGCCGTTCAGTCCGGAGGCCACGGACATGTCCACCGGCAGGGACAGGATCAGCGCGGCGTCGTAGATGACCGTGACCGGCAGGACGGCGTCATCCACCCCCGTGGTCTTCCGGGACGCTTCGGTCAGGCCCCACACATTCGTGGCTTCGGAGCCGGCGTAGGTAGTGGGTACAGCGATGATGGGCAGGTGGGAGGTCATCGCGATCGCCTTGGCGAGGCCCGTCGTTGAGCCTCCGCCGACGCAGACCAGCAGGTCGATGCTGTGGCCGGCCGCGGCGGCACGTGCCTTGTCTGCCGTTTCGATGGGGACGTGCATGACCACGTCGTGGTGCCACAGCGCCACCTCGACCCCGGCGGCGACTATGCGGGCCATCGGTGTCTCACGGTCCGAGGCGATCACCATCACGCGCTGCGCGCCCAACCGGGCCACTTCCGCGGCGAGGTTCGCAGCGGCATTGCCGGTGCCGAACAGGACTCTCTGGCCAAGGGTCACATGTTCGAAAGCAAGGCTCATCGTTTGTTCTCCGGGTTTACGATTGCGGCTCCAGCGCCGTGTAGGCGGCAGCCCAAGTGCCGGCGCACGCTTGGTCGGAGGATATTTCCCAAAGGAATCAACAACACGCCACACTAGTCCTCTTCTGTCCGGTACATAAGCCCGGCCCAAGGGAAACAAGTCAGCTCCCCAGAGCCGGGCTCCTGTTCGGTTTGCTCCGATCCGGCGTCGTGCTCCCAATTTTGACGGCCTGCGTTTGTGGTCATGGCGTCTCCTGGTTGGTTCCGGACGGGTTATGCCGAGGCGGGCGCGTGGGTGCCGGTCATGAGGGCGGCGAGGTCGTCGGGTTCGAGGAAGGAGGGGGGCGGGGGTGGGCCCCAGCTGAAGAGGCCCTGGGCGCCTTCGAAGGTTTCGGGGGTCCAGATTTCGTCTTCGGGGATGCAGTCCATGTCGGAGTAGTACTCGGAGAAGTTCCCGGCGGGGTCTTTGAGGTACCAGAAGAAGTTCGAGCCGGCGTGGTGGCGTCCGAGGCCCCAGATGTGGCGTTCGGGGTTGTTTTCGAGCATGGCTTTCGCGCCGCGTCCGACGTCGTCGATGTCATCGACCTGCCAGGAGGTGTGGTGGAGGAAGTTCACGGGCGCGGTGAGGGCCAGGACGTTGTGGTGGTCCACGGAGCAGCGCATGAACGCGCCCTTGTCCGAGATGTAGTCGCTGACCTTGAAGCCGATCCCTTCGGTGAAGAACCGCATGGTTGCTTCCAGGTTCACGGTGCCGATCACGGTGTGGCCGAGTTTGCGGGGTTTGATCGCGTAGTCCCTCACGACGCCGGGGGCGCGTCCGAAGCGGTCGGTCCGGCCGGGGCCGTTGTAGGGGGTTGCCGGGGTGGGGTCCTGGGCGATCCGGGGGGCGACGTGGATGCGGGCGGTGAAGCCGGAGACGGGTTCGGTGGCGAGCAGTTCGGTGCCGTTGTGGTTCATCGGCACGCCCAGGCGGGTCATCTGGGAGGTGACTTTGGCGACGTCGTCGTCGTTGTCGGCGCCGACGCCGAGTTCGACCAGGCGGCGGGTGGGGGCGTGGACGATTTTGAGCTGTTCGCCGCCGTCGCGGGTCCCGAACGAGTTGTTACCGAGCGGGTCCAGGCCGAATTCCTCGTAGTACGCGGCCGTTTCGGCCACGTTCGGAACACCCATCACCACGCGGGTCAGACGATGCAATGACATGGGGTTACTCCTTTGTATCCATAGGTTTGGTGGTCAAGCCCGGGTCAGGGGGCGGGCCGGTCGGCTGCCCGGGGGTCCGGCCGGGCAGCCGGGGGCGGGGTCAGTTGCCGGCGGCGATGAAGGTCTGCGTGATCTCGCCGATGCCTTCGATGTGGGAAACGAGGGTTTCGCCGGGCTGGATGAAGCGCTGCGGGGACCGGCCCAGGCCAACGCCGGCGGGGGTGCCGGTGAAGATGATGTCGCCCGGGAGCAGGGTCACCGTTGCGGAGAGGCCTTCGACCAGGGCCGGGACCGAGAAGATCAGTTCGCTGGTGCGGCCTTTCTGCACCTCTTCGCCATCCAGGCTGCAGCTGATTTCCAGATCGTCCGGGTTCTCGAACTCATCCACGGTTACCAGCCAGGGCCCGACCGGTCCGAAGCCGGGAAAGGACTTCCCCAGGCCGAACTGCGGTGCCGGACCACGCAGCTGGGAAACCCGCTCGGAGATGTCCTGCCCGATCGAGAGACCGGCCACGTAGTCCCAGGCATTGGAGGCGGATACGTTTGAGGCTTCTTTGCCGATGATGGCTACGAGCTCCACTTCCCAGTCCGTGTTCCCGCCCGCCGGCAGGACAACCTCGGTGTCCGGGCCGGCGAGGGAGCTGACGAACTTGGTGAAAACAGGGGGCAGCTGGTCCGGTGCGTCGAACCCTGATTCCTTGGCGTGTGCGCTGTAGTTCAGCCCGATCGCGAAGATCTGGCGGGGGGCGGGGGACGGGGACCCGAGCAGGGAACGGTCGATGGCCACGTCGGCCGCGAGGCCGGACAAGCGCTGCGCCCAGGCGGTAAACGCTTCCCATTCGGTGTAGAGCGAGGGCAGGTCCGGGCCGAACCGGCCGTCGCTGGCGGTGTGGATGTCGACGCCAGCCTCATCGGAGGTCAGTAAAACTGCCCGGCTGTTGTGGTTTGCGATACGCAAAATAACTCCTTGTATGTAGCGTGCGCCGGCAGGTTCCGGGAAAGGAGACACGGTGGTGGAGGCCGATGTGGCCCCAGGGCGGCCGTCCCTGGGGCCACCGTTCGGTCAGGCGGGTGCGCCCTCTTCTGCCATGGACCTTGCGGTGCCATCACCGATATAGCCGTCGTGCACGTCCTGGGCCTGCGCGTACGCGGGCTGGAAGCGGACACTGGCGTAGTGTGAGGCTTTCTCCGCTTCCTGCGCACGCTTGCCGAGTTCGGCGGTGTCGCCGAAGCCCAACACGTCCCGGGCGAGCTGGGTCAGCGGGCCATCGACCTGGTATTCGGTGCGCTGCAAGGTCAAAATATTGATCAAGTACAGCGGGGTACCGTTGAACTTCTCGAACATCTCGTGCCGGGCGCCCCATTCGGTAAGGAACCGCTCGCTGATCTGCCGGAAGATCTTGATCCGGTCCCGGGCGCTGATTTCCGCGCCTCGTAGCGCCTCCTCCAGCTTCGGGCCGATATAGGGGTCGTCAAGCTCACGCTTGGTGGGCTGCAGGACCACGCCGCGGCCGCAGAAGTCGATCAGCTTGTTGACCATGTCATGCTGGTTCTCCAAGTAGTGCGCACGGCCGAAATCGACATAGACGTTGTTCGGCTTGAAAAGCCCTCCAGGAGTGGTAAACCCGGTCTCCTCCGCCGCAATCATGAAGGCCCGTAGCGTCTCGCGGAACCGGATGAGGTCGGCTAACTGGGCCTGCACGATGGGTTGGCCGCTCGTACCCAGCGCCTGGGTGATCAGCAGGGCGAGGCCGACCATGAGTTCGGCGTGGATGCAGTGCCGGGTCTGGGTCTCGAGGTGCACCCAGTCGAACTGGCGCTGCGGATACCACTTGGCATGATCAGGGTTCCCAATGTGCTGCACCTGCGGCCACGGGATCAGCACGTCGTCGAAGTACACCATTGCATCGAGCTCGTCACCGATGGTGGCCAACGGGCGGTCGTAGGGGTCGGCGTCAGGCTGAGCCCGTGATTCACGGGCGACGACGCTGACGCCAGGGGTGGACAACGGGACCATCGCGTAGATCGTCTGCTCCGGGGTCTGGCCCGGGCGCCACAGGTTTCCGATCAGCAGGTTGTTGACGAACGGCACCGAGGTACCAATGGCCTTCCAGCCGCGCACAACGATACCCTCGTCGTTCTCCTCCAGGATCTTGAGCATCGGCGTCTCTGCCAACGCGTCGTCTCGGCCGCGGTCGTACTGCACGTCGATGAACATCGGCGAGATCGAGAGGTCCTTTGAAGTGACCTCCTCCCACTGGCGCTGAATGTTGCCGGACAGATCCCGGTGCCCGTTCTTGAAACGGGAATTCTCCGCCCAAGGCGCCTGGTCATCGACCTGAGTGAACATCACAACGTTCATGCCTTCCGGCGGGCGGGTGAATATGCCGCCCTTGAAATGCTTGAACAGGAACTCGCAGTACTTCCGACGACGGACGGCGTCTTCCTTGGACCGCGGCAGGAACCAGTGCATCGACTGGCGTTCACCGTTGTCGTCGATGAACGTTGTGATGTCCTGGTGCTCGGGATCGAGGTGCAGGTCGTAGTAATCGGCAATTGCCTGGGCATAACCTCGGGTCTTCGGATGGGTGGTGATGTCCTCGATGATCTCGCCGCCGACGTAGACAGTACGGCCGTCCCGCAACGATTCCAGATATTCTTTACCGGTTCTCATACTGGTTCTCCTTTGTTGATGGTGTTGAGCTGGCGCTGGAACGTGGCGGCGTCCCAGTAGTCCTCGCTGCGGCTGATGGCGCTTCCGTTCAGATGCAGCACATGCGCACCGTGCAGCGAGAGTCGTTGGCCGCGAGCGGGGATGGGTCCCATCGGGGCTTGTAGGGTGGCCGTCAGAAGATAGGTGATCGCGATCTTGCCGTCTGGATCAGTGATCTGGGACCGTGGCGTCCAGTGGGCGTCCGGGAACCAGATAAAGAACCGCCGTAACCCGTCTGCGATACGTTCAGGCCCTTGCACGATGCGGCCCTGGGCGATCTCTTCGTGGGTGGCGTCTGTGTCATAGAGTCTGGCGACTGACGCGGGCTGGTGCCCATTGTAGGCCGCATAGAGGAGGACCGGCAGGTCCGTCACGCCCACGCCAGCGCCGTGAGCATCGCAGGCGATTCCTCGAGTGTGACCCCATGCATGTAGCGGCCCTCTCCGTAGAGCAGTGGCGTGCGGGCAGACGGAACCACGATGGCCTCGACGGCGGCGATGACCACGAAATGACTGCCCACCGGACGCACTTCACTAACCTTGCAGTCGAACGTTACGAGGGAGTCACGCAGTACCGGCATCGTCACCTGCTCTGAAAATTCCGGCGTGGCAACGGTGTATCCATCAAGGTATTTGACCGCGCCGGGCCGAGCGCAGAGCCCGGACAGGTGAAGTTGGTCCTGAGTCAACAAATTTGCGGCGAAACGCCCATCCTTCGCGATGTCCGACGCCGTGACCGTCCGGTTGTTGACACATACCAATATCGTGGGCGGCTCCGCACATACCGAGCTGAATGCGTTTACCGTCATGCCCCAGGGCCGACCATCGTGGAGGGTGGTCACCACGGTAACCCCGCTGACCACCCTTCGCATCGCGGACCGGAATGCGTCAGTGTCCGAGCCGGTGTACACGTTCCCTGCTACCGAACCGGCGCTGCTCAGCCCCATCGTGGACGGGGGTGTTGTTTTGATCATGATCTGTCCTAACTCACGTCCGATGTCTTCCGCCCTTTCCCAACGCGCGAAGGGCCTAAACCTCTCTCCTGCGCGGGGACATCCCTGGCGGTCCGGCGAATGTGAGGAACATCACCGTTCCACTGAGGCTATGGCCCGTCTCACATATCCGTCCAATCGATAATATGGATGCGACCTATCTTTGCTACCGATACGGGTGCTGATGAACCTGCGGAACGTCGACTTGAACCTCCTCGTCGCACTCGACGCCTTGCTGGCCGAACGCAGCGTCAGTCGTGCCGGGCAGCGGATGGGTTTGAGCCAGCCGGCGATGAGTGGTGCCCTCGCCCGGCTACGCAAAGTGCTTCGCGACCCCCTGCTGGTGCGGGTCGGCCGCGATCTCGTGCTGACCCCGACAGCTGAAAACCTGATTACCCCCGTTCGCGAGATCCTCAGCCAGATCGAACAGACTCTCCAGCAACGCCCGTGGTTCGACCCGGCGACGGACTCGCGAACCTTCTCCATCAGTGGGTCCGACTATGCGACGCTGCTCCTGTTGGTACCGTTCCTGCGGGCACTAGTGGTGGAGGCGCCCCGGGTCACAGTCCGCATCCTGCCTCGGTCCAGCGATGCCCGGCAAATGCTCCACAACGATCAGGCAGACCTCGTCATCGAACCGCTCGAGCTCCTCGGCGCCACCGAGTTTCCGCACCTTCCCCTTCTCCGCGACCGGTGGTTGTGCGCCGTGGATGCCCACAACCGGCAGGTCCCCACGGCTGGGCTCACCTTTGAGCAATACCTGCAACTACCGCACTTGGTCTACAGCATTGGACAAGACCAGCAGCTCAACCTCGCCGACCGGCATCTCGCGCAAATGGGCGTCCGTCGGCGCATCGAAGTCACCGTGGAAAGCTTTCTTCTCGTTCCCTTCCTCCTCCAGGGCACTGAATTGGTCTCCTTCATACTCGAACGTGCCGCTCACCAGATGCCCGCAACCGGCATTCGCATCCTCGAACCACCGTTGGTACTACCCGAGATCCATGAAGCCATGTACTGGCACCCCCGCCACACCACCGACCCCGGACACCGCTGGCTCCGCGAACGCCTCCAAGCCACCGCGAGAACTATCGATTCCGGTCTAACTCCTACGCCTTGATCGCTGGCGGCGATTCGCGTTCTCAAAGCGGAACTCGAACTCGTTGAGGTAGGCCTGCAGGTGCTCGTCACCAACCGCGCCCTGATGGGTGCCCAGCAGCCAGCGCTCCGCCAATGATGCAACGCGGTGGACCGCCGGCAGCAAAGCCCCGGGATCTTCGCCGCGGGCACGGGCAGCGCGCTGGCTGCGAGCCTCGTGGGCATAGCCAAGCGTTTCGATGCCCTGGTAGCTTGTCCAGCCGTCGGTGACCACCAGGGCACCCGGTTCGACGTTGTCCGCCACGAAGTGGTGCAGGGACGGTCCCGAGGCATCAGCCAGGACCGCCATGCGGGCGCGGCCGAAACCCCGCGGCCCGGTGACCTCCACCGCCACGCCGACGAGGACCTTCTTGCCCCGCGCACGCCCACCCTGCAACCCGGGCTCGCGGCCGCCGATGAAAGTCTCGTCCGCCTCGACCACGCCGCCGAGCCGGTCCCGGCCCGGGCGCACCAGCACCGAGCGAATCCGGTGCAGCATGGCCCAGGCGGTCGGGTACGAGCCGATGCCCAGCGACCGTTGCAGCCCCTGGGCTGAGACGCCGTTATTCTGCATAGCAGACAGCCAGCACGCCGCGAACCACACAGTCAGCGGTGTCCTGCGGCGATCGAAGAGAGTCCCTGCAGTGACGGAGGTCCGGGTACTGCAGGCCACGCATTTGTACCGCCCGTCGCCCAAGGACCACCCGCCGGCATGCGAGCAGCGCGGGCAAACGAAGCCCTCCGGCCACCGCAACCAATCCAGATAGTCCAGGCAATCAGCGTCGGTCGCAAACCACGCCGGAACTCGCCAGCAGACCGCCGGTAATCAACGCCAGCCCGGGGCTTGGGCTCGTCCACGCCCTCATTTTGGTCCGGTCAGATGAATACCCCAGTGACAGCTATAGGAGCATCATCAGCGGCAGAAACGGTCGCACCGTGGCCAGCCGTCCGGCCAGCTCCTCCAAACGCTGCCCGTTCAGCTCGGCATCATCGGCCGGGACCAGCTCGTCGATCACCGCGACCGCGGCGCGCAGCTCGCTCTAGACCAGACAATGTTCGGCGTTCTCTGTGATCTGGATGTCGTTGTTCACGGCGTCCAGCAACACAATCTTGGGCTACGGCCCGTTGGCGGCAAAGATGAGGTTCTTCAGGTCGCCAGCCAGCCCCGCCGACGCCGGCCGACGATGTGGGACCGGGCGGCGGATAGGTGCGATTAGTCAAGGTCGGGCGACGGAGGCGTTCGGAAGATCCTTCACGGGCTCGAGCTCTTTGGTGGCGCGCATAAGCGTGCTCCTGACGCGTGTCGGGGAACTGGAGATCTGTCGTACGCGCCGTGGCTACACAGCTCATATCGGGGACTTCTGCGCCTGCGTTCAGTCGGTGCATCCATCCGTTTCCGGGGACACGCTGGTAGCCTCGTGGCGGAATTCGGCGGGGGTCTGGCCGAAAGTTTCCCTGAACGTGCTTCCGAAGTGTGATGCGGTTTTGAAGCCCCAGCGCATGCCGATGGAGGCGGCTGACACGGCTTGGAGGGCGGGGTCGCTGAGGTCGCGTCGGCAGCGTTGGAGGCGGCGGTTGCGTATCCAGGACGCGACGGTCAGACCTTCGGCGTGGAAAACGCTGTGCAGCTGTCGGAGGGAAATGTAGTGCGCGGCAGCGATCGTTCCGGGCCCTAGCTCGGGATCCGAAAGCTGATTGTCGATGTGGCTTTGCACCTGTTCCAGCAGGGGCTGGGCTGGGTGTGGAGGACTGGAGATGTCCAGTTGGCTTTGGAACATGGTGGTGATGAGATCCAGGGCACCTTGGGCGGCGAGAATTCTGCTTCTGCCGGAAATAGTGTCCATGAGTTGGTTCAACGTCATGAGCAACGCCCCCGCTGCGGGGGCGAAGCCCTCCCGCGCCCCGGTGCGGGTTGCCGTGAGCTGGCTTACCTGGTCCGGGGGAAGGCTGATCAGGTGCTGGGGAAACTTCATGCACAGGTTCCGGTAGTCGGTGCTGCTGATCACCGTTGTGGGCCGGGTCGTGTCGAAAAGGGTGAGGTCACCGGGTTGCAGGATTGCGGTGCGGTTGTCTTGGGAGAACTCACCCACCCCCGCTATCTGCAGGCACAGCAGGTAGTCGGGCCGGTCGGTGCTGCTGATGCTTTCGGCCCCGCGGTGTGCTGTGTGCTGTGACTGTTGGCGGTAAATGGCGGTCTTTTTGCGGCGCTAAATGTCGCCCCTGCTAGTCGGCAAGCGCTCGTGACCGCCTGTAGAACGTCGCTCGGGACATACCGAGATCCCGGGCAACCTGCGCCGCGGGCTCGCCACCTTTGACCAGGCGAACAGCGCTTCTGATCTGACTATCAGTAACCCGGCGGGGCCGGCCGCCAAGATCCTTGCCAGCTTCTCTTCGCTTGATTATGGAATCAGTGACGCGTTCGCGCTTGATCTCGTGTTCCATCTGCGCGAGGGCGGCCATGATTGTGAACAACATAGAGCCCATCGGTGTTGCTGTGTCGACGTCGCCTCCGCCCAGGTTCAGGACGCGCAGGCCGGCGCCCCTGCTGCGGAGTTCGTCGGCGAAGAAAAGCATGTTCTGAGTGGATCGCCCGAGCCGGTCCAAAGTCGTGATCACGAGGGTGTCACCCTCCAAGAGCGCGTCCAGCGCTCGGTCGAACTGGGGTCGCGACGCACGCGCTCCGGAGACACCCTGATCGACGTAGAGGTCATCCCGTCGAACGCCGGCGGCCAGTAGATCCGCCCGCTGCCGGTCCGTGGACTGCTGCCGCGTCGAAACCCGTGCATAGCCAATAAGTTTCGACACGTCTGCCTCCAATGTGTCTCATAACTAATGATTAGTACCTCAATCCAACCAGAAGGTTTCGAGACATAGTTATGAGAATCGCCGGGCGCGGAGAAAGTCGCGAGATTTACAGGAATCAGGATCTTGCGGGAAAGAGCCAGGTGAGACGTGTCATATCCCAAGGGTTGCGAGACCTGTTGTAGGCAGTTCCACCCGTCCGCTCGATCAGGATGCCGAGAGCAGGAGGGCGACGTTCTGCCCGCCGAATCCGAATGAGTTGCTCACTGCCGCTGCGACGGGCATGGAACGTTCGGTGGTCACGACGTCGAGCATCAGTTCGGGATCGGCGTCGTCGAGGTTTTTCGTCGGCGGGATGATTCCGGTCTGGATGGTCAATGCGGTGATGATGGTCTCCACCGCTCCGGCCCCACCGAAGAGGTGTCCGATCGAGGCCTTCGGAGCGGTGACCGGGACCTGCTCGCCGAAGACGGCTCGGATGGCCGCAGCTTCGCTTCGATCGCCGACCGCTGTTCCTGTTGCGTGGCAGTTGATGTGGTCGACGTCTCCAGGCTGGAGTCCACTCCGGCGGACGGCCATCGCCATGGCGCGGATTTGTCCGGCGCCGGTGGGGTCCGGTGCAGTGAGGTGGTGGGCATCCGAGGAGATGCCGAAGCCCGCGATGTGAGCGATGATCGGAGCGTGTCGGGCCGCTGCGTGACGCTCCGATTCTAGGACCAGGACGCCCGAGCCCTCACCGAGGACGAATCCAGACCTGTTCAGGTCGAACGGGCGCGAGAGCTCGTCGAGCGCGCGGGTCGGCTTCGCGAGTGCCTGCGTTTGGGCGAATGCCGCCAGGGTGAACGGCATGATCGCCGCCTCGGCACCGCCCACAATCACGACGTCTGCCTCGTCGCCATCGATCAAGCGCATGCCCATCGCGACGGCCTCGGCCCCCGCAGCGCACGCAGAGACGGGTGTGAACACACCGGCGCCCGCGCCGTACTCGATGCTGATCTGCGCCGCCGCGGCATTGGCCATGAGCATGGGTACTGTGCGCGGCGAGACCCGCCGGGCGCCGGACTTTTCGAGCACGTCATCTTGATCGAGCAGGGTCTGGATACCTCCGGTGCCGGAGCCGATGACTACGGCCAGGCGGTCGCGTTCGACCTCCGGCGCGCCGGCTTGAGTCCAGGCCTCGGCCGCCGCTATGACGGCCAGCGATTGACACCGGTCGAGTCGGCGCGCCCGGATCGGGTCGATCACGTCGGGCCCGAGCTCGGGAGCCACGAAGGCCACCGGAACGGTGAGGTTCGCCCAGCTCTCTCCTCGGGTGCCGAGATCGATGACGTTCGATCGTCCTGCCAGCAGCCCGTTCCAGAGCGCGTGCACTCCGATCCCCATCGGCGTCACCACTCCCATGCCTGTTATTGCGACCATTTCCTGACCCTTCTTGTATGCGAAACAAGTTAACTTGTATCACATACAATAGATCCATGGCCACACCAGTTATGCCGCCCACGGGGACCCCGCGAGGAGTTGCAACTCGCGCGCGGATCCGAGACGCGGCATCGGATCTGTTCATGAGAGCTCCTCGCAATGAGGTAAGCGTTGCCGCGATCGCGGCCGCCGCCGGGGTCTATCCAAACCAGATCACCCATCATTTCGGGTCGAAAGACGCCCTTTTTATCGACGCGGCCTTCGCTCTTCTCCTGCGCGACACTGCGCGCCTGCAAATCGCAGCCTCGCGGGCGAAGTCTGTCACGGCGTTCCGGTCGGTGCTCGCCCGCACTGCGCTACTCATGCCCTCCCTGCCTCTGGCCGTCTCCGCGCTCGGGATCGCAGGTGACTCCCGCGAAGTGATCGATCCCGTGCAGCGCAATCTGGATCTGCTGTTCGCGCGATCGGAGCGATTCATCCGCGATCGGACGACCCGGCACGGCTGGTCGACCTCACCCGAGCTCGCGCGGGAGGTGCGTACGTTCTGGAGCGCGACCTTCGGCGCCGTGCTCCTGTCTCGTGCAGGATTCCCAGGCGGAGCCTCCGAGGTCGACCTGGCCAGCATCCTGAGCCTCACCGAGGATGCGGGACGGCTTGAGACCGGCCTCCACGAAATCGGCACCGACGGGCCCGCTCACCGGGTCAATCAGCCCGTCAGCGAATGAGGCGACCGACGCCGCCATGCCGATGGACGACCCGATCAACTAGTGGATCTGGATGCCATCCCCATACGGGGCAGCTGACTCGTCTCCTGCCAAAGCGATGTGTCTCATAACCCAGGAGTCTCGTATCCCTAGGGATACGAGATAGAGGTGCTTGCCTGGGCCCGGCTCCGTGATGGTTCTACGCGTCATTTATCGATCACAGAACGCCGCCAAATAACGCTGAAAGTCACACAAGGCGATGCGGAGTCCTGCGGCAGGAAATCGGCTCAGCAAAGAATGAATGGTCAGCGCTCCCTGATTCTCACAAATAGTTCTCGAAACGGTACAGTCGGACCACCGCCCCGAATCGAGTTTTGAGAAGAGAACACCCATGACCACGCACCGCATCGGCTACGCCCGGGTCTCCACCCGCGACCAGAACCTGGACCTGCAGCTCGACGCCCTGCAGAAGGCCGGATGCGACAAGATCTACAAGGACACGATCAGCGGCACCAAGTCCCGGCGCCCCGGCCTCGACCAGGCGCTGGACACCCTGCGCGACGGCGACACCCTGGTGGTGTGGAAGCTGGACCGCCTGGGCCGGAGCGTGAAAGACCTCCTGGACTTCGCCGGCGGCCTGAACGAACGAGGCGTAGGATTCGTCAGCCTCACCGACGCGATCGACACCACCTCGGTCTCCGGGCGCTTCTTCTTCAACGTGATGGCTTCCCTGGCCCAGATGGAACGGGAGCTCATGGTCGAACGCACCCAGGCCGGCCTGCAGGCCGCACGCGAACAGGGGCGGGTCGGCGGCCGCAAGCGCATCATGACGGAGACCAAGATCCGTTCAGCCCGCAAGCTCCTGAACCAGGGAACACCGCCCCGGGAGGTTGCCGACACCCTCGGGGTCTCCGTGCCCACCCTCTACCGGTGGGTCCCGGCAGCAGGTGCTACTGAGTCTTCAAAGCAGTAGTCCTGCTGGTTGGTGCAGGCGACTTCTGAACAAATGACGGTTGGTGCAGAGGACTCTTGAGCGGAATGCAGTTCCGTGCAGGGCACTTCTGCAATTTCAATGTCCATACTCGTCTGCACAACCCCGGAATTCCGCGGGCGCCTGTGCAGACGACTTCTGAAAACGACATCGGAGGCATGCCGGAGGCAGGTCAGAAACGACCAATATCTCTAGTCCGTCTCTGTCGGTGCCCAAGTGGCGCGGTGCATCCGTTGTGGAAAGTGTCCACGACGGATCTCGGACGGGACTCCTCCTCAGAGGAAAACACGGAAAATCGTGACCGACTCGAGA
>NZ_JARESG010000025.1 GCF_029076445.1 Pseudarthrobacter naphthalenicus | reverse complement strand
GAAACTGACCGGCAGGGACGGGAAAACAGCGGTAGACTTCTGCATCGAAAGGGTGCTCCCTCGCTCGGCAAATAACGGTCTCGACAACCACTATTTTCCCAGCTCAGAGCACCCTTTCCCTGATTAATACGCCAACCCAGCGGCACCCCCATGAAAACCCCGGGCTAGCGAGGTGGGCCCAAGACGAGTGTTGGGCCCGGCATGTCGGCGGAAAGCCAGCTTCGTGAACCCTGCTCTTTGCGGCATCTTGAGTCAAACTTTCCTAAAGGTGGCCTAAGTCCTGATGCTTCCCGTGCAAGATCATGACAACAGGAGGTATGGGTGAGGCATGATCCCGGGGAAAGTAGCCACGGTGAGGTTGTCGGTGGCGGTGCTCCCATGGGGACTGTCTTGCCTGATCCATATGGCTTGCCGTATCGGGAAGAAGCTGGGGTGCATGACAGACGACGATCAGAGCTTTGAGCTTGCGACGAATAGTGCGGAGGATCCGAAGGAGCCGGTGATTGGTCTAATGGTTATTCGGACGTGGCACGAGCCGGACCACCAGCACCTTTTTCGAGCGAGGATAACTACCGGCCTGTCGCCCGGCGGGGAACAGCGCTCTGTTGCTGCGGCTAATCCGGACGAAGTCCTGATGATCGTGCAGGAGTGGCTGGATGGCCAATCACGTGGGTTTGGTGCGCAATGATTCTTCGGTGCCCCCACCAGTGTTGTGGCCGCGGATTGCTGCAACGAGGCGCAGAGTCTCCGCACGTTTTCGTAGGCCTTGGTGTCAGGGTGCTCAGGCAATAAAAGCCCAACAACGTAACTGCGGGGGCTTGGCCCCCGCAGGACCAGGGCTGCAATCAGTCGCTGCTGCCGCAGAGCGGCGTGAATAGTTTGGCCATTGACGCGGAGCCGCCATGAGTGCAGATGTAATTCGAACTATTCATGGGCTTCGCTGCCCATAGCAACCCCGATCTCGCTGGGTCGGCGAAGTATTTCAGCTTTCTGATTCGCCATGCGCTGAGTACGGCGGCATGAAGCTCGCTGAGATTCAACTCCGGGGAACCACGAAGGATGAGCGGCGCGCTATCCGCGCCGAGTACAACGCTTGGCGACGGGGCGAAATTCTAATAGACGGCTGGACATGGAAGCGCTGGAGAGGGTGGGGAGATCACAACCAACGCGGTCAGTGTTATTACTGCCAAAAGAAGAAATCCAAGCAGGGATGCAGGTCGATCACCGCGTCGCTGTGTTCTATTGCGGCCCGAACCATGTCAGCAATTGCATCCTGGCTTGCCAGCCCTGTAACTCCTTCAAGGCCAAGCACGTACTTCCGCGGGCCATAGACGGGACTGCCGCCGGTCTTGTTGACTCCTTGACCTAGCGAGCTTGTGCTCGTGGAAGGATGTTGACCATGCCCACGGCTTATGGGGCGGAGTTCCGCCAGGATGTTATTGATGTGGCCCGCAAGGGCGAGGCGCCGCCGGCGCAGATTGCGAAGGATTTCGGGCTTGCGGTCACGCTTAAGCGCAGGATTGCTGTCGCCGAACGTAAAGAATCCGGGGCCGGCCCGGCAGCGTCGGAGTCGGCCGAGCTGCGGGAGCTGAAGAAGCGCAACCGTCTGTTGGAGCAGGAGAATGAGATTCTGCGCCGGGCGGCTGCCTATCTGGCCACGGACATCAACCCAAAATGATCTACCCGCTGGTCACGGATCTTGCCGCCGACGGTGTTCCCGTGGCGGTGACCTGCAGGGTGTTGAAGTTCAGCACTCAAGGCTATTACCGGTGGAGGGCCAGTCCGGTGACGGAACGCGGTTGGATCGATGCGCACCTCGTCAACGCCGCCCTGGACACCCCGCCGACGACCCCGCATTCGGGTACCGGTTCATCGCCGACGAACTCCCGGAGAAGGGCATCACGGCAGGCGAGAACAGGGTCCAGCGCCTGTGCAGGGACCACGGCATCTGGTCGGTGTTCTCGAAGAAGCGTGGCCTGAACCGCAGACCCGCGCCGCCGGTCCACGACGACCTGGTCGAGCGGGATTTCACCGCCGCGGGCCCGAACGAGCTGTGGCTGACGGACATCACCGAGCACCCCACGGCCGAGGGCAAGCTCTACCGCTGCGCGGTGAAGGATGGCTGATTGTCGGCTCCCGTCTCGGGCGTGAGAACCGCCACGGCGAACCACAGTTCGTACTTGGCACCTGTAACCCGGCAGCTAACTGGGTCAAGGACACCTTCTACACACCCTGGATAAAGGGCACGTTGCCGGCCGACTTCGCGCCACTCGATGCCCTGGCGTACGTCAAGGCGGCTCGCTTTCGGGGTATCCCCGCAGCGCTGGAAGTGTCCCAATCCGGACGTGGCGCCCATGTATGGATCTTCTTCAGCACAGCTATGCCGGCATCCGCAGCACGCCAGCTTGGCACGGGTCTCATCCACGAAGCAATGGCATTGCGTGGCAGCATGAGCCTGGCCAGTTATGACAGGCTTTTCCCCGCCCAGGACGTTCACTCGGGCAAAGGTATGGGTAACCTGATCGCGGCGCCGCTAAACGGCAAGCGCCGCCAGCACGGCACCACGTTGTTCCTCGACACTACGACCCTCGAACCATACGAGGACCAATGGGCGTACCTTTCCAGCCTGGATCGGCTCTCGGACGGGGAGGTTCGTATGCATATCCGAAGATTGCCTGGAGTTAGGCTTGGACAAGAGGTTCGCCGGCTAGAACTGCCGCTATCGTCGAAGATCGTTCCACGCCCGGCACTGATCGTCCATGCAACATTCGCATCGCGCCTGACTCTCAAGGCAGCAGACCTTGGACCAGCCATGATCTCGGCCGTCAAGCATGCCGCGTCCATGCCCAACCCTGAGTTCTATGAACGCCAACGCCAGAGGCGATCCACCTGGAATATTCCCCGATACCTGCGCAACTACGACGAAACCCTTGACGGCGACCTGATCCTGCCGCGTGGGTTGTTGCCCTTATTACAGCAACTTGTCGAATCGAGTGGCAGCTCGCTGCGCATCGATGATGAACGGTCGGGAGGCGCTGCTCACAGCTTCGAGTGCTCGGCCCGCCTGCGCGCGGAACAACAAGACGCCGTGGACGCCGCCACTGCCGCCGAGCACGGAGTCCTGGTGGCCCCGCCCGGCACAGGCAAGACCGTTATGGCGTGTGCTGCGATGGCACTGCGTGGCGTCGCAACGCTCATTCTGGTTGATCGCAAAGCCTTGGCGGAGCAATGGCGCAGCCGCATCCGTGAATTCTTGGACGAGAAGTGCGGCCAAATCGGAGGTGGCCGTGCCAAGACGACGGGTCGGGTCGATGTCGCGCTGTTGCCCACGCTGGCACGGCGGGAAAATGTTGCCGAGCTGACCGCCGGGTACGGTTTCGTCATCGTGGACGAATGTCACCACGTCCCGGCGGCAGCGTTTACCCACGTCATGAACCAGATCCAGGCCCGGTACTGGCTGGGGCTGACGGCCACACCGTACCGACGGGACAAGTTGGACTCGCTGATCAACCACCAGCTCGGCCAAATCTCACACACGATTTCCCCAGCTGTTCCACAGCAGCTGCCAACGCACGCACATGACATTGCCGAACCGACGCTGACTTTGGAACTGCACCGGACCTCATACGCGTACGACGGCGCCGCAGACCCCAGCGAACCGGGCGGGATCTCTGCCCTTTACAAGGACTTGATCACCAATGAGGAACGCCTACAGCAAATTTACGACGACGTCATTGAAGCTTACGAACAGAACTCCAGAATCCTTGTACTGACTACGTGGAAAGCCCATCTTGAGTCCCTGAGGTCCCGGTTCGAGTCGGCTGGTCTGAAGCCAGTGGCTTTCACTGGGGCGATGAAAGCCAAGGAGCGACAGGCCGCCGTCGACCTTCTTGCCACCACCGATGATTCGCAGCCTCTGCTGGTCTTGGGCACCGGCTCATATATTGGAGAAGGCTTTGACTGCCCCAAACTGGATACCCTGTTCCTTGCAGCGCCGGTGTCGTTCAAAGGCAGATTGGTCCAGTACGTCGGCCGGGTAATCCGGCCGTACCCAGGGAAAACTGTGGCGACAGTTCACGACTACTATGACGAATCAACACCCGTACTGGCCGCGTCCCTGAACAAGCGGGCTCCGGGCTACGTCTCGCTCGGGTTCCCTGATCCGCGCAAGCTCAAAAGCAGATAACATCGTCGACAGGACCGTAGGCGGCGGTGTCTGCGTTGCCACAACTCCTCGGAACCGTATTCTCGAGAGGTCACCGTCGGGCAGCCGGATACGTCTCACGCCAGTGAACTACCTGATACCGCTTAGTATCATCGAACGTGGACATGAACCTGCGTGTTTCAGACGACTGTGACTGCCGTCCGGATGAGCCTACTGCCAAGGCGCACACCTCCAGGTCGGCGCTTCTTGGCCAAGTTGCCGGTTCGGACGTCCAAGGTCACCGGCATAGGCAGGAAATCAGCGCGGGCCTGGACTTCGTAATGCGCCACGACGCCGGGCTGCTGAAGCACCTGGACGATGCCTGAGTTCTCGCTTCGAATACGACGACATCGTCGCCTTGCCAGATCTTCTTCTCTGCGACGCACTGCCTGGCCACAACCGTTATGGGTGTGACGGCTCGTCCCTACTGCACGTCCAACAAGTGGCGGCCGCAATATAGCACTTGAGTTGTAGAACACCTGAGTTGTATTATGGACTCGATGTGGAAAGTTGACGTGGGATTAGTTGAGCCATGGTTGTTAGGTCTTGACCAAGACTCGTATGAGCAGATTATTGCTGCATTAGAGCTTCTCGCCGAGCGCGGACCTCAACTTGGTCGTCCATTGGTCGACACGGTGGTTCGTTCACGGCATAAGAATATGAAGGAGCTGCGGCCGGGGTCGAGCGGGCGGTCGGAACTGCGAATCCTGTTTGCCTTTGATCCGGAGCGGCGGGCGATCCTGCTTGTCGCGGGGGACAAGGCGGGCAACTGGAGCAAGTGGTACAAGACGAACATTCCGGTTGCTGATGACCTGTTCGATGATCATCTGAGGATTCTGAAAGGAGGGGCATAGTGGCGAAGTCCATGGAGGAACTACTGGCAAAGCGTCCGGTGGACCGGGCAGCTGTGAATGCCCACAAGAAGCGCATGGTCGATGAGGTCCGGGCCTACCGGCTTCGGGAGCTCCGCGAGGCCTCTGAACTGACGCAGGTCGAGCTGGCTGGGCGCCTTCATGTCAGCCAGAACAGGGTTTCCCGCATCGAGCACGGTGACATTGATCGTGCCCAGATCGATACTTTGCGGAAATACGTCGAGGCGCTTGGCGGTCGGCTTCGTGTTGAGGTTGAACTCGGCGACGAACGAATCCAGATCGCCTGACGAAGCGACTCGGAGCGATCCGCGACGGCAGCCGTCTGCCCGGACATCGAGGTCTAAAAGGTGGGAAAAAGGGGTGTGCACAATGTGCACACCCTGGGGGTCGGACTGGGTCGTATATTGGCCGGATCGGGCCGGATTCAGCATGTTTTCGGGAGTTCCCAGTGTTTGCAAGGGCCGGAGTCCGGTTCGAGTCCCACCTCGGGCACAGTGTTTCCGCAGGTCAGGGGCTTTTTTGGGGTTTTTTCGTGTGGACAGTGTCCACACTTTTGCCTCTGATCTGATGTTCCGGGTGTGTGGGGTCCCGGAAACGGCCTATTCGGTTGTGTGGGGGGCGGCTGCCTACTGCGGACCGGGTACCGCCCTGCGGGGCCTCTTCTGGGTGTTCATCCTTCCCTTGGTTTTGGCGTTCACCACTTCATGGTGGCCAGAATGGCCTACAACATGATTTGCTGATTATTCGTTAGATCGACCTTGGGTTTGCGGCCGGTCCGGATTTTCCGTTCTGATACCTGTTCATGCAGGAATGCCTCGGGAACGGCATGACATGGCCACTGATCATGAGCTTGCTGAGCCTGGCCAGTCGGTTGGCGGGCCGGCCTCGGGGTCGAGTTGTAGGAGTTGCTGGGCCTTGCTGCCTCTGCCTTCCCACCAGTTAACCGGCCGCCGCAGCCATCATTTTCCCGTCATAGCAGCGACAACTCCAAGGTGGGCGAGGAGCAGTTCGGCCCGACGCTGCCAATCGTCAAGTACCGCCCCCAGGTCTGCCCCGCAGCTCCCGGTGAGAGGCGATCCGGGTGGCCGGAGAGGATCTACCAGTTGTAGTCCAGGAATTTGCCGTCCAGAGTGATGACGACCCGGTCTCCTGCCGGGTCCTCACGGCGCTCGATGTCGACTTTGAAATTGATCGCGCTCATGATGCCGTCCCCGAATTCTTCATGAATGAGCTCCTTGATCGCGGGCCCGTACACGTTGATCGCTTCATAGAGCCGGTATATGGTCGGGTCCGATGGCACCGGCGAATCGAAGGAACCGCGGTAGGGCGGCATCTGCAGAGCCTCCCGGACCTCCGGATCCAAAGACAGCAGCCCCCCGACGATCTCTGCGTCCGCCGCCGTCAACGCGTGCTGGCCGAGCAGCGCGGCAACGACCCAGACCGGATCTTTACCGACTGCCTGTGCGATAGCGGCCCAGGACACTCCCGACCGGAACTGTGCTGCCCGCACAATCTGACCGGCATCCCTTTTACTGACAATCGGTTCCATGACTGCTCCTCTCTTAACGCACAAAATTGAGCGGGTAAAGGCCCAAAGGTTCTCAAACCAATCGTCTTGGGTCAATACGGCTTGAATAGAACGAAGGTTGGGAGCGCTCTTGCCCGGGGGGGCAGGGGAGCTGCGGATGCGGCCCCGGGCGGGGGAGTAGAAGACGGGTCTAACCGGCCGGGCTGGAAGCGATATGGAGGCCCCGAAGCGGATTGACGATCCCCCACGGGGCGTTCGACCCACAAGACTCAGCATCTACAACTGCTTCCACAACGTCTGTTAAGCGATCGGGTTTCAGTCGCAGGTTTTGGGCTGGAAACCGGAACCTGGGGGCCGGCGCTGAAACAGCTTTGCCAATCAACTGCCGCGATCGCGAGTGAGGCATCTTTACAAGACACGGGGCGGCCCGGCACGACGTCGATTACTTCGATCCTCCACGACACGATGTCCGTGTCTTGAAGAGCTGTTGATTACCGACACATTGCGATCACGCACATCTCTAAGCACGTGGCGCGCCTTCTGGGCCTCCCGTGAACTATGGGTTGGCCGGCGGAGGCATACAGTGCTTGACTAATCCGCATCCCAAGCACCTTGACGACGGCGGGTTTAGGCGGTTCGCCTGGGCGCGGCAACGATCGGCCGAGCCCTCCAGTTGCGGCGCGCGTTCCAGCTGAGGCGCGCTCTCGCGACGAGTGATGGCGTGAACTAGACTCACAGAGGTTCGGGTGTGTCGACGGTGATGCCGACAAACTGTCGCCCAACCTGACCGCGCTATTGTCGAGACAATAATTCAATCGAAGGAACCCGCCGTGCCTGTTATCGCCATCATCGGAGCTGGACCGGGACTCGGAGCGGCAGTTGCGCGAAGGTTTGGGCGCGAAGGCTTCTCGATAGCCCTGATCTCAAGGAACCAGTCGAAGCTTGACGTCATGGCCGCGGAGCTCAAGGCCGGCGGCTTGACCGCCTGTGGTTACGCCGCGGACGTGCTAGTGCCGGCGGCGCTTGAGGACGCCCTTGCACGTGCCGCGGCAGAGTTGGGATCCATCACCACGTTGCAGTACAGCCCGCTCCCGTCGCGTGAATACCTGAAGCCGGTGCTCGACATGACTCCAGAGTTGGCGCTGGAAGCATTGCGGTTCTCGGCCCTCGGGCTCATTCACGCGGTGCGCACGGTGCTACCAGCGATGCGTCAGGCAGGAGGCGGCAGCATCATCCTGATTAACGGCGGGACCTCGGTGAAGGCACGCGCCGACTTCGCAGGCACATCGGTCGCGTTCCCGGCCGAGAGCGCCTACGGTGAGATGCTCCACGACGCACTCGAGGTTGAGGGCGTCCGTGTCGCGCAACTCGTGATCCCCGGGGGCATTCCTAAGCTTCAGCTTGTCAATGGCATCGACGACGTCGCCGATCGTATTTGGGGCCTCCACGCCGTTGGGGGTCCGTTCCGCACTATGCTCATCCCGCTCGAGGACGGCAGGGAGTAGGGGCGCTATCGGCGTTGGCCATGTTGCCTCGTTGACTTCGGGACCAGGACGTCGAACCGGCCGCCGCTCAGAGCAGGCGCCGGATCATTGCCGCCGCCCTCGCCGCCCCACCGTAACGACGTCGACTACATGACACCCGAAACCCGGGTCGAAGCGACGGTCCCGCTGAGGACAGACCGGATATGTAGCTGAACTCTCTGGCCAGCCCTGATTATGTCTACGAACTGGCAGGCCGTACGAGATCCGCTTCCGATCCCGACTGAAACGACCATGAACGAATTTATGGGGTTGACATAGCTACCGAATTCGGACGGGTGATCGGCGAGAAGCGCGCAGAACGCCTCGCGGTTCATGGGGCCTTCGACGAGCGGGCGAGGGTACGTGAGGATGCCGAGCCCATAAGGAGCCGCGTACTGCCAATGCGATGGCGGGAACATCACGACGACCACGCCGAACGCAGCGGTCCCCACGACATGAACGCCTGCGAGCCATGCCCGCGGCGCCTCAGTCTTGGTGTGATTTTTTCGAAGCAAGTAGGTTGCGCGTATGACGATAACCGCGACGAAGAGCGCCACTACGGAGGGCAGCACCCATGGGACCCGGTGACATCGCCGATTGCAAAGAACCCGAGCACGGTTTCGGTGATGAAGAGCGACCAGAAAAGCCCAATAAGCATGACGACGAGGCCGACGATGTGCACGATGCGACCAAGGTCACAGTGGCCGCATCCCTCGCCACGCCGTTCCTGGCATCGGCGGTCTGCCCTGCAACGTTGATGAGCGAGTACGGCAGGGCAGCAAACCACACTGCGTCCCGGGCATGGCGGCGGGATGTGCGCGGCCAGTTCAACAGGCGCAGCTCATGTCGGGCAGCGGGGGTGGATGAATCGTGTCCGGGCCCCGCGGAAACCTCCATGCCACTACCGGGCCGCTACCGATCGAGTCGAGTGGTCGCTTGTCGCCCATGCCGTGGACGCGCAATTCGACACTTCGAGTCGGGTCGACCGTTGACCGTGCTCATATGCGGACAGTAGACAATAACCGGGTTGGTCCGATAGTGGAAACTGAAAATTGGCGGTTTGTGCGGGAGTACGGAGTTGGGCACCTGCTGGCTCAAGCGCAGGGCATTGCGCTCTGGTTGCGCGGAGGGCCCGCCCAGCGATGATGGGGGATCAGAATGACAAACAGCGAAGATGCTCTTTGTCGTTAATGGACGGTTTTCGGTGGTGCGGCATGACGCGGGCGCATCTAGTGTGCAGTGGCAGCGGCAGCAACAAGCTACCGGATGGGACTGCTGAAGTTTTGACTGACAAAGAGGTCAGGGACACCTGCGGCGACGCGACCTTCAGCCCGGCGTTGGCGCCCTTGTCCGTCGGCACCGACAACCACTCATCGGCGAGTTCCTGCAGCCCGGCGTCCCGGGCCAACGTCATCACCGGAAGAAGCCCAGCCACCGACACGAGATTCGGCTCGTCAAAGGAAAATGACATGCAGGCACGCTCATAGGAAAATTGCATCCACAAGATGCCCTCTTTTCGGTGGTGAATGTGCTCCAGACAAGCTCCATTTTCCTTGAAAAGACGGGCATTCTCGGTTTAAACCGCCGTCGGCGCCCCGACCATCATCGGTTGATCAAGGGCTAAGAAGGGGCGACATAGCACCACCTGGAGCAGTAACGTTTCCGCTACCTACCAAATAGGAGCCCAGCGATGGCAGCAAAGATGGAAACCACTTCCGCAGACTCAGCCAAGTTCCTCTGCGACCAGGTGAACCGGTTGATCCGCGGTTACGAAACGGCGCACGTCAGTGTTCAGGTCGTTACCACCGTGGTTCCAGACAACCGCAGCCAGACGGGCTCCAGAATCATTTACGTGGCTTTTATCATTCACCCTTAGCCGGTCGCTCTAAGGGACCAGTGAACCGTGTCCATCAGACTTTAGGAACACGTTCCAGCTCGTGCCACCGGTCGTGATGGAGGAACAGACAAACTGCATCGGGATGGTGTTTCCAGCTGGGGCGTCGGTGTAGCCACCTGTGGTGTCGTAGCTGTTGTCGGAAGCTTTGTAGGTGGACTTTGTCTTACCCGCCTGGGGGTAGCTGTGGGGTGCTTCTGGATGAGCCGCTTCTCGCAAACCGTGTTGGCTTCCTTGGCGTCGGCTGGGCGCTGGTCGTCGATGACCTTCTGAGCGGCATCCAAACCCGCCGACAATGCGGAGGCGCTGGCTACGACGCTCACCTTGGCGTCTGCTTCCTGGCCTGCTCGGATTGCCTGGGATGAGACAGCAACGGCGATGACCGCCAGGACTACAACGGCGGCCGCCCCGATGATGATGAGCCGTTGGTTTCGGCTCGGCGGTGGCTTTACTTCCGGAGTGGTCTCGACGGACATGGTGGTGCCTCTTGGCGTCAAACGGGATTGGAACTAGTAGGGAAGTGCTCGCCTAATTGGACAGATGCGGAAATTCCCGCTTGATGATGGCCAGTACCCGGCCCTCCACCTCGCGGACGCTCCTGTTCGGAACGTGGACGATGCCGGGGTCGAGAGGGTTAGTTACGTAGCCAGCTGTCGGGATCTTTTTGGCGCCTGGCTTCGGGCTCCGGGAGCGGTAAACCAAATGGCGCGCAATGCCGATCAGACAGACGTGGCAAACCGGCTCGACCTTGGAACTGAAGAGAAAGAGCCCTGCTCGTCGGTCTCGTGAGGTGCTCAGTATCCGGCGACCGCGTGTGGGACGTAGGGACTTTCCAGTTCGGCCTTTTCCATGGGGGTGAGCGTCAGTTCGAGGGAGGCGAGGGCATCCTGGAGGTGGGCCGGTTTGCTCGCCCCGACAATCGGCGCACTGACGACGTTGTTGGAGCGGACCCAGGCCAGGGCGACCTGGGCGCGGGGTACGCCGCGGCGTTCGGCGATGCCGCGCACGGCTTCGGCGACCGCCCTGTCGCTTTCCTCGGTGGTGTAGAGGGTCTTGCCGAACTCGTCCTTCTCCGAGCGGTTGGTTTTTTCGTTCCAGTCCCGTGTGAGCTTCCCGCGAGCCAGGGGACTCCAGGGCAGTACCCCGATCTTCTGGTCCGCGCAGAGGGGGAACATTTCGCGTTCCTCCTCCCGGTAGATCAAGTTGTAGTGGTCCTGCATGGTGACGAAACGGGTCCATCCGTTGAGTTGCTGCAGGTGCAGCGCTTTGCTGAACTGCCAGGCGGCCATCGAGGATGCGCCGATGTAGCGGACCTTGCCGGCTTTGACGACGTCGTGAAGGGCTTCCAGAGTCTCCTCGATCGGCGTGGCGGGGTCCCACCGGTGGATCTGGTACAGATCCACGTAGTCCGTTGCCAGCCGGGTCAGGCTGGCATCAAGTTCGGCGAAGATGGCCTTGCGTGACAGGCCCCGCCCGTTGGGGCCTTGTCGCATCACCCCGTGCACCTTCGTGGCGATGACGGTTTCCTCCCGGCGGGTGAAATCTGCCAGGGCCCGGCCCATGATTTCCTCGCTCGAGCCGTTGGAGTACACGTTGGCAGTGTCAAAGAAATTGATGCCCGCCTCCACGGCCTGGCGGATCAGCGGCCGGCTCTGGTCCTCCGGCAGCGTCCAGGGATGCGGGCCCCGGTCCGGGTCCCCGAAGGTCATGCATCCCAGTGCCAGCGGCGAGATGTCGAGGCCGGTGTTGCCGAGTTTGATGTATTCCACGTTCGTCCTCCGTCAAAAAGTCACAGTCCAGGTCCCGGCTGCGGCCCTTGCCCCCCACGGTATGTGAAAAAAGCGGCCACCTGTGGGCGCACGCAAGGTGTCCCGGCCGATCCCACCGTCACAGCGCCGCAGGCAGAGGCAGATGCCGTCGGGTTTTGGAGAACCAGGGACTGCTGAACCGGAAAGGAAATCGCTAGCCTCCCTTTTTTAGCTTGTTGGTCGCAGGCGCCCGAATGAGAGGGATGGGCCAGCGCGCCGCCCTGATCGGGTCTATTCCATCGTCCGTGATTCCGGCAGTAAAGTCCTCGAAGCCAAAGACCTTGAAAAGCGCCTCGCGTCCGAACTTCGAGCTGTCGGCGACGAAGAACGCTTCGCCTGCCACGGAGCGCATCCTGCGTTTGAGCTCGATGGAGTAGCTCGAGCTGGCGTATATCCCGTCGTCCATCACAGCTCCCGCTCCGAAAACGGCGACGTTGACCCGCATGTTGTCGAGCTGCTGTAGTGATGCTGGGCCCCACATGGAGGTGGTGCCAGGAAGGAGCTCGCCGCCGATGAATACCAGGTTGATGCGCGGTTTGCGGGAAATCTCGAGTCCAACCAGCAAGTCGTGGGTCACCACAGTCAGGCGCGAGTGGTCAAGGTGCTTGGCTACTTCAAGACACGTCGTCCCGCTGTCGAGCAGCACCGTCTGGTTTTCAAGAATCCGGTCGGCGGTGGCAGCGCCGATTGCCGCCTTTTCCCATGACTGCAGCTCGGTAGTACGGGTTGGGGCAGAAGGCTCTGCCGGTGCGGCGCCGCCGTGGGTGCGCCGAATTCTCTTTTCTTCGGCGAGACGCTCCAGATCCCGTCGAATCGTAGATGCATCGACTGCATACTTCCGGGCGAGCGTAGTGACGCTCTGAAAGCCTTGCTCGTCTATGAGCTCGACGATCTCCTCGCGGCGCGACATCGGGCCCCTTTCTTAGGTATGAGCTAAAGAGTAGACGGATGCGCGATTTCGCGCAATGTCTGCACGGATGTTTGCAAGATTGCGCGAATCTCTCGACTTGTGCGCGAATATGGCCTAGCGTATGCACAGATCGGAGAATCCGATGCGCGGATTCAGGCATCCGCAATGCGTGATCACAAAGGAGTGAATTGATGAAGCTTTTGCGAACATCAGCGTTTCTAGCCGCAGGGGTCTCGGCCGTCCTCATGACTGGCTGCGGTTCTGTCAATGACGGCGGAGCCGCTGCAGCCGCCCCGGGCGCGAGCGGCGCCGCCAAAGCATCAGACATGACAATGGTGACAGTCGTGAAGCTCAAGGGCATTGCGTGGTTCGACCGAATGGACGAGGGGGTGAAAGCCTATGGCAAGCGCACCGGCATCGACACACGCACTGAAGGTGGCGATGACGTCAGCCCCGAGAAGCAGATCAAAATCATTGAGGACCTTGTCGCGCAAAAGCCGACAGCCATCACCGTTGTGCCGAATTCCCCGGAGGCCGTCGCCAATGTATTGGCCCAGGCCAAGGCCAAGGGCATCATCACGGTGGCGCATGAGGCAACCGGAATCAAGAATGTGGACATCGACATCGAGGCCTTCGACAACAAGGTTTACGGGCAGAAGATCATGAAGAGCTTGGGCACTTGCATGGAAGGCAAGGGCGAATATGTGCAGTTTGTCGGCGGCCTCACGGCAAAGACGCACATGGAGTGGGTCGGGGCCGCTTCCGACTACCAGAAGTCCAACTTCCCGGATATGAAGCTCGTCGAAGATCCGATCGAAAGCACGGACAACGAGGCTGCGGCTTACCAGAAGGCCAAGGAGGTCCTCGCCAAGCACCCGAACATCAAGGGGTTTGAAGGCTCTGCCGGCAACGACGTTCCCGGCATTGCACGTGCGGTGGAAGAAGCCGGAAAGGCGAAGGACACCTGCGTCATGGGGACGTCAATTCCCTCCGCTGCGAGCAAGTACCTCGCAACCGGCGGAATCGACAAGATTTTCTTCTGGGATCCGGCACTGGCCGGAGAGGCCCAGCTTGAGATCGCCCGCGTTCTTGCCACCGGCGGAAAGATCGAAGCCGGCACTGACCTGGGCATCAAGGGCTACAACAGCCTGAAGAAGCTCGATGGCTACGACAACGTCTTCCTGGGCGATGCATCAATCGAGGCGGACGCCACCTCTGCCAAGCAATACAACTTCTGATAGTCCCGGGCGTGGGGCCAGCACCAAGTGCCCCACGCCCTCCTGAAAGGGTTCCGATATGACAAGCACTGCCCTCAACGGGCCGCCCGCGCCTGTGCTGGAGGTGCGCAACATTGTCAAAACATTTGGTGGTGTCGCCGCACTGAGCGATGTCTCACTCGAACTGCTGCCCGGGGAGGTGCTCTGCCTCGCCGGCGAAAACGGCTGCGGAAAGTCGACGCTCATCAAGATCATCTCGGGCGCCGAGAAGCCGGATTCCGGAGAGATCGTCGTCGACGGCAACGCGTATTCTTCGATGGACCCCACCATCGCCATCAAAAGCGGGATCCAAGTCATCTATCAGGACTTCTCCTTATTCCCCAACCTCACCGTGGCGGAGAACATTGTCCTGACTGCGGCAGTGGCAAGCAGACGTCGGCTTCACAGCGCGCGGGGAGCACGTCCCGCAGCGCAGGCTATCGTCGACGAGCTGGGTTTGCATCTTGATCTCGATGCCGACGTGGAGCAGCTCTCGGTCGCGGACAAGCAGCTGACCGCGATTTGCCGCGCACTCGTCAGCGATGCACGGGTGTTGATCATGGACGAACCCACTACGGCACTGACACACACTGAGGTCGACAGGCTGTTCGTGATTGTAGAGCGTTTGCGCGCCAAGGGGGTGGGGCTCATCTTTGTTTCCCACAAGCTGGACGAGGTCCTCAAGATTTCGCAGCGCGTTGCGATCCTGCGCTCCGGCAGAAACGTTGTCACGAGCCCAGCCTCGACGTTGGATTCCAGGGCTATCGCACTCCATATGACTGGGCGGGAACTGGACGAAACCCGCCACGTAAGCCAGTTGGACCCGGCGTCAGACGTCGTCCTGGAACTTGAGCGACTGGGGATGCAGGGGGCATACAGGGACGTCTCTTTCAGCCTTCGGCGCGGCGAGATCCTCGGCGTGACCGGCCTCCTCGGCTCGGGACGCACCGAAATTGCGGAATCCCTCTTCGGCGCGGTGCCGCACGACTCCGGAACCGTGAAGATCAACGGTAAAGAGGTTCGCATCCGCTCCATCCAAGACGCGATCGAGGCAGGTATCGGGTACGTCCCCGAAGACCGCTTGACCCAAGGGCTCTTCATGAACAAATCGATAGCTGACAACATCATCGCCGGTTCCCCGAACGAGCACACGACGCGCCTAGGAACACTTGATCTGCGAGCCGTACGGCAGACAATCCAGGAACTCTTCACTCGGCTGCGTGTCAAGGCTCCGAACGTTCAGTCCCCGGTCCGAACACTCTCAGGCGGAAACGCACAACGCGTGGTACTCGCTAAGTGGCTGGCGCGCCGGCCACGCATCCTGATGCTGAACGGACCGACCGTCGGTGTCGATATCGGATCAAAGGCGGAGATCCTCAGTATCCTCCGTGCCGAAGCAGCCCAGGGGATGGGCATCATCGTCATTTCAGACGACGCACCCGAACTGGTGGCCTGCTGCCACCGAGTGCTTGTCGTACGGCACGGCAGGGTTGTCGAAGTTCTCGAAGGCGACGATGTCGCTGTGGACATCATCCGAGAGAAGGTGGCTGCATGAGCGGCACGAGGCTCAATACTCCGGCACGACTTCGGCTACTCCGGGGCCCAAACAACGAAGGCGTCCTCGCCGTCGTCCTCCTGGCCCTCATTGTGGCCATGTCCATCGCAAACCCCGTGTTCTTCTCGCTGCCGACGGCCTTCAGTATCCTTCGCAGCTCGATCGTGCCGCTTATTTTTGCCCTCGGTGTTCTCATGGTGATCATCTCCGGCGGCATTGACGTCTCATTTGCCGCTATCGCAGTGTTTGCGGCCTACACCACGGTCCGAGCGCTCGAGACCGGGATGCCGGATCTCGGGCTTGTGGGAGTGTTCGTTCTGGCGCTCCTGATCGGAGCGTCGCTGGGAGCAATCAACGGCTTCCTAATAGCGAAGTTCAGGTTGCCAACCCTTATCGTCACCCTGGGTACTCAGGGCATCTTCAAGGGCGCCCTGCTGACTTACGTCGGTTCCCGCTACATCGCCGATCTGCCGGCTTCGATGGCCCAGATCTCGACGACGAACCTCTTCGAAGTCGACACGTCCAGCGGAAGCGCTTATCTGCACGTTCTCGTGGTCCCCGCGGTGCTTCTGGCGCTCGGACTCGCCTGGGTCCTTCGGAGCACGATGTTCGGACGAAGCATCTACGCCATTGGCGGGGATGTTGAGGCCGCGCGCCGGGCCGGAATCCGAGTGGTTCGCACCCAGATGACCGTCTACGTCATTGCGGGCACCATGGCAGCGGTCGGCGGCCTCATCTACGTCATCATGGGACGCAGCGCCAGCCCCCAAATCCTCGTCGGCAGCGAACTCGACATCATTGCCGCCGTCGTCCTCGGCGGAGCATCGATCTTTGGCGGTCGAGGTTCGGTTCTGGGAACCACGTTGGGCGTCCTGCTGGTCCAGGTGATCTACAACAGCCTCATACTGGCAGGCGTCCCCAGCGCATGGCAGCGGACCGCCGTCGGTGTTCTTCTGATTATCGGTGTTGGCATCCAGGCGATAGCCTCCCGCCGGAGCACCCAGGCCCGCATCCTCGATGAGGCCCCCCAGAAGCAGGAGGTTGCAGCATGAAAAACGTCGACACCGAAACGAATTCACTGAACCGGCTTAATGACTCTGTCGACTCGGCGTGGACCCGCGTACTTGGCCGTGTGAGCCTGCAGGGCGGCGTCAAACGCATGCTGGTTCTGGTCGTGATTGCTTTCGCAATTTTCGCAGTGCTGAAGCCCTCTGTCTTCCTCAGCGGTACCAATCTGCGCAATATCGCACTGAACTCACCCGAAATCGGTGTACTCGCGATTGCCATGATGCTGGCAATGCTCACCGGCGGAATCGATCTGTCGCTTGTGGCGACGGCCAACCTCGCGGCCATCACAATGTCAACGATCTACACGGCCGTTGCCGCTGGCGATCCGACTCTTGCGGAACAATCATTCCCGCTCATTCTCCTCGCCGGCATCGCCGTTGGAGTTGCGGGAGGTTGCATCAATGGTGTCTTGATCTCCGTCGTAGGCATCACCCCGATTCTCGCGACCCTGGGAACCATGCAGATCTTCAACGGGATCGCTATTGCCTGGACGGGAGGCAAGACCCTGAACGGAACTCCTGCGGCCCTGACGGCCATCGGGGCCTCGACCGTCGGAGGGATTCCGACCCTATTCTTCGTGTTCATCCTTCTGGCCGTGGCCATCGGCGTCATGATCAATCGAACCCCTCTTGGGCTCAGAATTCAGCTACAGGGCGCGAACCCCACGGCGGCGCGCTACTCAGGCATCGCGAGCCAGAGGACGCTCATGAGCACCTACGTCTTGACCGGCCTGCTTAGCGGCATCGCGGGCGTATTTTTCATAGCTCGCAACCCCACTGCCTCTGCCGACTACGGCGCTTCCTACGTCCTCCTGGTCATCGTGATCGCCGTACTTGGGGGAACGAATCCAAACGGCGGATTCGCCACCGTCCTTGGCGTCGTGTTGGCCACCCTCACCCTGCAGATCGTTTCCAGCGGCTTCACCGCTCTGAGGCTCTCCTCATACCAGTACGCGATCGCCCAGGGAACGATTCTCGTAGCGGCCATGGCGTTCGACCAAGTCCGGTGGCGCAGCCGCAGGAGCCAGACAAAACCCGCAGTCCAACCCACCTGAAACCCCTCGGGTTGAGGGCGAGAATCGTCCAACACTGCCCGCCCAATAACCTCCGACACGTCAAAAGAAAGAAGACCGTGAAGAAGATCATTAATAAGCCAGAGGATTTCGTCAACGAGATGATCGAGGGAATCCTCCTCGCTCACCCTGACAAGCTGAAGACTCCCGGCGATGACCCCCGAATTCTCGTCCGCGCAGATGCGCCCGTCTCGGGCAGGGTCGGCATTGTCACCGGCGGGGGCTCCGGACATCTGCCGCTGTTCAAGGGCTACGTCGGCCAGGGGCTGTGCTCGGGCGTGGCGATCGGTAATGTCTTCAGCTCCCCAAGCTCCCAGCAGTGCTTCGAGGCAACGAAAGCCGTCAACGGCGGCGCCGGAGTGCTCTATCTATACGGAAACTATGGCGGGGACGTCTTCAACTTTGACCTCGCTGCCGATCTGGCGGAACTTGAGGACATAGAGACACGCACCGTTGTGGGGCGAGATGATGTCGCCAGCCAGCCCAAGGACAACCGCCTTGAGCGCCGAGGCGTCGCCGGATTGATCTTCGCCTACAAGGCCGCCGGCGCGGCAGCCGAGCGCGGGGACAGCCTCGACAAGGTTGCAGTGGTCGCCGAGGACATCGTCGATAATACGGCGACGATGGGAATCGGCCTATCGCCAACCATCCTTCCCACAACTGGTTCGCTGAGCTTCGACCTGCCTGACGGCGAAATGGAAATCGGAATCGGGATCCACGGTGAGCCCGGCATCCACCGCGGGGCCCTGGAGCCCGCGGACGCCATCACAGACCGCCTGGTTGGCGCGCTTGTTGAAGATCTTGAGCTCGCCGAGGGTGACCGCGTCGCCGTTCTCGTAAACGGAATGGGCGCCACGCCGCTGGAAGAGCTCTACGTCATGTACCGCCGTGTGCACCAGATCCTCTCAGGTCACGGTGTTTTGATCAACAAGAACTACATCGGCGAATACGCGACCAGCCTGGAGATGGCCGGCGCTTCCATCTCACTTCTCAAGCTCAACGATGACCGTCTGGCGCTGCTAGAAGCACCGGCCTCCTCGCCCTTCTTCCTGGAGGTTTGAACCATGCACTCGACACGGCTCATTGAACAGATCCAAGGAAGCCTCAAAGAGGTCGTCAAGTATGCGGACGAGCTGCGTGACCTCGACCAGGCACTGGGAGACGGCGACCTGGGCATCACCATCACCCTCGGCGCGGGTGCGGTTATCGACGCTCTTGGCGAACTGCCGGAAGGCGCCACCCCCTCGGAGATCGCCCGGACCTGCGCAAAGGCTTTTGCCAACGCCAACCCATCCACCATGGCTGCGCTAGTGGCCGGCGGACTGCTCGCGGGATCTAAGGTCTGGAAGGACGTTGAGGACGTGGACATCGCCGCGGCAGCACGCTTTGTTCGCGCCGCCGGGGACAACATCGCCCAGCGCGGCAAGACACAGTTGGGGGACAAGACCATCGTCGATGCCATCATGCCTGCGGCGGACGCACTCGACATAGGCCAAGATGCAACCAGCGGGCTGGACGCTGCCATCGCCGCGGCAGAAAAGGCCGTGGTGGATACACGTTCGTTGCGTTCGCGGCGCGGCCGGGCCGCTTGGCTCCAGGAGCGAAGCATCGGCCTTCAGGATCCTGGCGCGACAGCGATGTGGCGTTTCCTGGAAGCCTGGCGAAAAGCCAGCGTGCCCGCCCACTCGTAGATTCTGCAGGTCCCCTCACCGCTCTCATCAGCATTACGTCCGCCCGCGGCGAGGTGACGTAGCAGCCAGCGAAACCCGGGCATGCGGCCCCTGAATGGCCGTATGCCCGCCGGAGCACAACATATGAGGAGCAGAAAAGATGAAAGTTCTCGTAACCGGTTCACGCGGTAAGGTCGGCACCGCAGTTGTTCGCGCCCTTATCTCTGGCGGACACGAGGTCACCGGATCGGACCTCGGACGCCACGCATTCGACCGGATTCTCCCGGGCGAACCCGATTACCAACAGGCTGACCTTACTGACGCCGGTCAGGTCTACGGAATAGTTCGTGGCTTCGACGCGGTGGTCCATGCCGGCGCGATTCCCGAACCAACACATAACCCCCCGCACGTTGTCTTCCAGAACAACACCATGGGTACCTTCAACATGATTGAGGCATCTGTGCGGGCAGGCGTTAAAGTCTTCGTCAACATCTCCAGCGAGACCGTTCCTGGGTTCTTCTTCCCCGAGCGCCCGGTTCTCCCGGACTACGCACCTGTCGACGAGAGCCACCCGATCCGGCCGCAGGATCCGTATGCGCTGTCCAAATTGTTCGGCGAAGAGCTATGCGACGCCGCTGTTCGCCGGAGCAACATGCGCTGCATTTCCATCCGTCCGAGTCACGTCCAGCACACAGGTAACTATGAACGGAACTTGGGTGCCCAAGTCCGCGATGCCGGGAATCTCAGTCCAAACCTCTGGAGTTACGTTGACTCGGAGGATCTCGCGGATGCGATTTTGCTGGCCGTCGAGTCTGACATCCCCGGCCACGAGGTCTTCTACATTGCCAATCCCGATAACGTCGGCGGCCGAGACTTCGCCGCCATACTTAAGGAGCACTACGGCGATCAGATCGAACTGCGGAAACTGGATCGTTTCGACGCCTCCGGGATCTCCTGCGCAAAAGCGGAACGCATGCTGGGTTGGAAGGCCAAACGCTCGTGGCGCGATCACTTGGATACTGATGGTCACGCAATCGAGCAATAGATCTATGTGCATGTTCCCCTCCGCTAATCGGGGAATCCGAGTCAGCGAAGGCCACAACCCAGAAGGCGGTTGACGACCGACTACGTTGTCATGCTGACCCGCCGAAAATTCGACGGGGAAGGATGATCGTCATTTTCAAGGCTTGCCGGGCGGACCTCCGCCACAATGTGATCAATATCCGGCCCGCCCTTCCAGGGGCGGGCCACGGACCTCGGACGGTGGGGAACTGATGCTGGAAGTTGTTCTGGGCATCGATATCGGCACCTCCAGTAGCAAGGGCGTGCTGGTCGATTTCAGCGGACGGATTCATGCAATTGCTGTGCGCAATCATGACGTGTCGAGACCGTCATCGGGCCAAGTTGAAATGGACGCTGCCATCTGGTGGCAGGAGTTCATGGAAATTTCCCATGAGCTGACAGCTACGGAAAACGTCCGCGTAGTAGCGGTCGGGGTCAGCGGCATGGGCCCCTGCGTACTGGTTGCAGATGAGCACGCCAAGGCGCTGCGGCCTGCGATCCTCTACGGAATCGACGCCCGGGCCCTGGAGCAGATCGACTACCTCAACAGTCGATTCGGCGAGCAGTCGATCGTGGATCGATGTGGGTCGGCGCTGTCGACGCAGGCTGTAGGGCCTAAGCTCGCTTGGCTAGCAGATCATGAGCCGGCAATCGCCTCAAGAGCCCGTATGCTCTTCATGCCCAGTTCCTGGCTGGCCTACCAACTGACGGGTGAATACATTCTTGACCATCACTCGGCGAGCCAATGCACACCAATGTATGACACCTCCACGCATGGCTGGTATCTACCATATGCAGAACCCCTGACTCTATCCATCGACCTGCCTCGGCTCGTCTGGCCCGGAGAAATCGTCGGCCACGTGAGCGATGAGGCTGCGGACAGGACGGGCATCCCGAAGGGTGTCCCGGTCATCGGTGGAACTATTGATGCCTGGTCAGAATCCGTCAGCGTGGGCGCACAGAGGCCCGGCGATTTGATGCTGATGTATGGCACGACGATGTTCCTGATTAATACTCTGCAGGCAAGAGCCACTTCTTCTTCATTGTGGGGCACCGTCGGCGTGGTGCCCGGCACCTATAACCTTGCTGGCGGCATGGCAACCTCAGGTGCCATCACTGCCTGGATTAGGAAGTTAGTTGGGTCCCCCGACTTTTCAACCCTGCTGTCAGAGGCAGATAAGTCGGTCCCCGGGGCGAATGGGTTGCTCATGCTGCCGTATTTTGCGGGGGAGCGCACACCCGTAGCCGACCCGAACGCCCGGGGGGTCGTCGCAGGACTCACTTTGGATCACAGCCGTGGCGACCTGTATCGGGCCACCCTGGAGGCAACCGCATTTGGGGTCCGACACAATGTACAGGCTCTATCAGATTTGGGTGGCGCCGTGGGACGCACGGTTGCCGTCGGAGGAGGTACACAGGGTGGCCTGTGGACACAGATAGTTTCAGATGTCACAGGCTTGGAACAGCAAATACCTTCGGTGACCATCGGCGCGAGTTTCGGCGTCGCGTATCTGGCAGCAAATGCGCTGTGCCCAGTTGCAATCGATGACTGGAATCCGATCATGTCGGTAATTCAGCCGCGAGAGGAATCGTCCGCGAGATACGAAATTCTTTACGGGCTGTACAGGGAGCTTTACGAGTCAACGGCTTCAATCACCCACCGCCTAGTTGATCTTGCCGCGCGGTGAATGCACGCACGCCTACTCGTGCTCACCAAAATCGTAGTTGACCCATAGCCGTTCAAGCGGCGCTCCTGGCCACAGCCAAAGCCTCTCGAGACGCACAAAATCGAAGCACCTGTATAGGCTTGAGTCGCGAATTCCGCGGGTTGTCCTCACTTTCTGTACCACCACGACCGAGCACACCGGTTGTGTCATCGATGGGGTTTTCGGGAGCTGTCGATCCGCTTTGCCGACTCAGTACTGTGGGCAACGGTGCCGGGTGATACCAGCGTGACGGGTCAGCCTTCCGAGTCTGCCGGTCATGCGGATGTCGGCTGATCGGACCATGAAGGGGATGAAAAGGAGGCGGAATCGTTATGCGGAGCCTGACGACTCAGTGCGCCGTGCGGGCGTGCCCTGAAGTCCTTAACGGGAGCGGGCAGAACCTGGGTGCAGCCGAGGGTGAACTTCTCCGGCCGGATCAAGTCTCTGAGGGCAAAGAAGCGCCACACCCTGTCACTGGCGGGGTGGGGCTGTCTGGGGGAGGCCTCTGCGGGGGAGAATTGGGGGTGTGGACAGTGTCCACACTTTGGGTCGCGTACTGGGCCGTACCGGTGCCGGACTGGGCCGGATTCCGTATGTTTCGGGGGGAGTCCAGTGTTTGCAAGGCGTGGAACCCGGTTCGAGTCCCACCTCGGGCACAGTGTTTCCGCAGGTCAGGGGCCTTTTTGTGTTTCTTCGTGTGCACATTGTGCACACTCTCGCCTCTGATCTGATGTTCCGGGTGTCTGGGGTCCCGGAGCGGCCTATTCGGTTGTGTGGGGGAGCGGCTGCCTACGGCGGACCGGGTACCGCCCTGTGCGATCTCTTCTGGGTGTTCATCCTCGTTCGTCCTTCCGTCGGGTTTACGCGTACACCAATTCATTGCGGCCAGGGCCGCGCACAACATGACTTGCTGAATATTCTTCAGATCGACCGAGGATTGCGGCCGGTCCGGAACTTCCGCTCCCTGATACCTGTTCATGCAGGAACGCGGGGGGAACGGCATGACCTGGCCACTGATCCGGAGCTGAAAATGAGTTCGCTGAGCCTGGCCAGTCGGTGGGCGGCCCGAAGGCGAGCCGAACCTGGAACCGAGTTCCGTAGGTACACGCTGGACGACGATTTCGCGGGCCGGGGCCAAGGCTTACGTCTTGGTACTTCGGTCGGCCGGCTGGACGCGGACCGCCCTCAGTCCGGTCACCGAGCCGTCCCTCCCCCGGATCAGGCATCAACGTAGTTGTCGTAATCACGGCTATGGGCCGAGAGTTCGACCCAGGGATGTTCATCCGGCCTCAAATGGCAACAACTGAAGAACCCTCCAGTGGGTCACCTCAAGGAAATGGCGGAGCGCGAATTGAGTTGTTTTATAAACTCAGGACGAGTTTGTAGAGCAGTGCGAACGCGCCCCCAATGCTGTCATCTGCTGTTCGCAGGGGCACCATCGGCCGACTTGGTCTTTGTCTAATTCAGGGGCGGCGTGTCGGCGGGAAGGACGCCCGTCCCGTAAAGGTCGGTGGCGAGGTCGCGGAGCGCGCGCAGGGCGACACGCTGCGTGAACGGGCCGTAGGAGACCCGGGCTACCCCGAGGTCCTGCAGTTCGGCTGCGGGCAGGGCCCCCGGTGCGCCGATGACTGAGAGCTTTCCGCTGCCGAGTCCCTCCACCAGAGGCTCAATGACCTGGCGGGTGAGTGCTCCCGGCACGAAGACCAGCGCGGCGCCGGCGTCGAGGAATGCGCGGCCCCGGCTGATGGCGTCATCGATGCTGACCTTGAGGGGCCTGTCACCGGCCCGCGCGATCGCGTCCGTGCGGGCGTTTAGCTGAAACGCGATGCCTTCGTCGTTGGCGGCGGCCATGATGGCCTGCACGCGGGCGACTGCTTCATCGAAGGGCCGCAGCCGGTCTTCAACGTTGGCCCCGACAACGCCGAGCCCAATGGCCCTGCGAATCGTCTCGGCCGGGTTGTCGTAAGCATCATCAAGATCGGCCGTGACGGGAAGGTCAACGGCGTCCACGATGATTTTGACCCCTGCCAGCGCTATCTCCAGGGGCATCGTCCCGTCGGCGTAGCCGTATGCGGCGGCGATAGAGTGGCCCGCCGTCGCAATCGCCTTTGTCTCCGGCAGCGCCGCGACCGTCGCTGCGCTGATGGCATCCCACACGTTGACAACCCGAAGGATCTCCGGGGCCTCATGCAGCGCTTTCAACTGCCGGGCCCGCTCTGACGTGTTCGTTCCGGTCATTGTATTTTCTCCGTTTTCTGTTGGTCACTTGGCAAGGAAGCTGAGGAGGATGTTCGTTGACCTCCGAGTCCGTGGGTCAAAGAACATGCCGTGCAGGGCACCTTCAACCACCACATAGTGGCTGAGGTTCCTGCACATTGCGGAAAGTAACTAATCCCGCCGACCAGGGGGACTGCGGCCCCGGACGGAGACAGTTCGCCATGGACAGGCAATCCCGTGAAGGGTCATTTCACGGTGAGGGTGCCTTTCATGTTGCCATGGAAGGTGCAGTGGTACGGGTAGGTTCCGGGTTTGGTCGGGGCGGTGAAGGTGCCGGTCCCGGCCTTAATGACGGCATCGAACGTGGCACTGGTGTCCGCGGTGATGGTGTGCGCTTCGATGTCTTCGTTGGTGACACTTATAGTCGCTCCGGGGCTGACCGTTTCCGTACCCTGGTATTTGAAGCCCTTGATCAGTATCTCTGCGCCGGCCGCTGCGGGTGAGGAGCTTGGGCTGGAGGTCGAGGTAACAGGTCCCGTAATGGGCGCAGACGACGTGCTTGTTCCGTGGCTGTTGGTGCTGCTGTCGTGCCGGACGCTGACATGCCCGAGGTTCCGCAGCCGGAGAGAGCCAGCATGACTGTTGTTACCGTGAGTCCGAGGGCACTGAGTGTCCTGGTGTTTGCTTTCATGGTGAAACCTTTCGTCTGCGCTGCCGTAGTGATCTGCGGCGTGCGCCTGTCAGTGGTGTTCGACCCAGCAGGCCAGGATGGTGGTGGAGAGCTGGTAGGCGAGGGCGTTCCGGGTGATGCTCTCAGGTCCCAGGGTTGCTGGCAGGTCGGTGGCATCAACCTGGAGAACGAAGTTGTCCTTTTGGAACACGGCTGACCCGTCGGCGGTTTCGAAGGCTGGGAAGCCCAGGTTCGCGAGGCCTTGAATGGGCTTGGCGTCCTTTGCCAGGGCCTGCATGGCATCGAAGTACGTGCGAGCTGACGCTTGGTCCTTTGCTTCCCTGACGGAGATCTCCAGGGCTCCCTCGGTGAGGTGGTAGGTGCAGGTGAAGGTGCTGTTGGCCCAGTTGTTGACTGTGTGCGGTTTCGAGTCCAGATCCAGAATGGAGGTGAGCCTGTCCATGGGCTGGTCCCCGCACACCATCAGGGCGGCGTCGCTGGGGCCTTGGGCTTGGGGCGCGCCCGGGGACGGGGAGGAACCGTGATTGTGCCCGCCGGCGTGCCCTGCTTCGGCAGCCGCTGACGACGACGGGGGAATAACTGCTGTGTCGGCCTGCCCGACGGATCCGGCGGCTGCTGCGCAACCGGAGAGCAGCAGCGAGCTGAGGGCCAGGGCAGCCAGCATGTGTTTTCGGTGTTTCATGTCCAGTCCTTTCGCGCCATTTGCCGCTTCCGGTAGGAGCGGGAGTTCCGTGGTTCAGGCTTTGAGTTTCGCGTAAATGACGTAGTTGTCATCGAAGAGCTGGGTGGCGGGGTCGTAACCGTCGCAGGTGATGAGCCGGAGCTCAGCTCCGGGGGTGTTGCCGTAGACCTCGAGGGTGGGGAAGCTGTCTTTGCTGTACTGCGCGCCGTGATCGACAGTGAACACCGCTGTGGTGCCGTCGGCTCGGGAGACCTTGATATCAGTGCCCGGTGTGATTTTGCGGAGATCTGCGAAGACTCCGGTGGCACCGCCGAGTGCGTTGACGTGGCCCAGCATGACGGAGGGACCGCGTTCCCCTGGGGTGGGGGAGCCGTTGTACCAGCCGGCGGGCGCACCGCTGCCGGAATCCTGCGGGACTTGGAGGGAGCCGTTCTCCCGGAGGCCGAGTTTCAGGAGGTCGGTTCGCACACCGATGGCCGGGATGTTCAGGGTCACCGGCTCGGATCGGGGAAGCACCGCGGGACCGGCCACCGGGGGTGTAGCAGCCGGACTCGATGGAGCAGGAGCCGGGAGGGCGGTACCGGGCGCGGCGGGGCTGGCCGCCGCGGGCGCGGCGGCGGACGCCGAGGGTGGGGAGGCGGCGTCGGGGGTTCCGCTGCTTCCTGCACTGCAGCCGGCCAGGGTCAGCAGGAGCAGAACCCCGGCCGCCGTGGCGGCACGGAGGCCCTCAAGGCGGCCGGGATTCTTTGTGCTCACAGTAACGATCCAGTCAGCCGGTGCTTAGGCCGCTGCACCGGCGGTACGGCGGCGGACCACGTAGGCTCCGCCGGTGAGCGCGACCAGGGCGAGGCCACCACCGACGGCGAGGGCGCCGGTGTCGGTCCCGGTTTCCGCGGTGACTCCGGTGTCAGCGCCGCCGACCGGCATGGTCATCTGGCCTGCCTTCAGCGTCCCGCATAGTGCGGGGGAGGTGGCGGCGAGCGGAAGGGTCGGTGCAAGGTCGCTCTTGGCGGCCTGCCCTGCCGCGCTGAGGGTGGCGGGGTCCAGGCCGTGGACGACGACCACAGCGGTTCCGGCTTCCAGGGCTGCCTTGGTCTCGGCGTTCAGTTCGAAGGTGCGGTCTACGGTGTAGGCCGCGCCTTGGCCGCCGACCTTCAGGTCAAGGCCAGCCGCGGGGCTGGTGTCGCCGCTGGTGGACAAGGTGGTGACGATTCCGCCGTAGAACGGGGCGCCTTCGGTGGTGGAGATGACCTTGTCGCCGTCCTTATCCGCCGTGGGTGCCGGGCAGGTGCCCTGGGCGCCGCCGTGGATGTGCTGAACGTGCGGGTACGGGGCGTCCATGAACGTCGCGGGCATGCCCGATACCTTCAGGACAACGTGGGCCTGGTTGCCCGTGACATCGACCGTGATCGTGCCGGCGCCCGTGCTGCCATTGATCTGAGCCAAAGTGGACTGGTAGGAGTGGTCCGCTGCCATCGCGGGAGAACCGGAAACCGCCAGGGCGGCCAAAGCCAAGGTGGGGACCGCCATAAGGCGAAGGGTCTTCTTCATTGAATAAATCTCCTCATACACGCGCGTGTGACCTCGCACCCCGGAAGGGGCCAGACGTACTTCGGAGCAGTACCGGGAATGGATGGGTGGGAATGTGACCCGGCCGACGTGCCCTTGGGTCAGCCCGCCACCGTACGGCACCGAAGTGCCTTACCCGGGCCAGAAATGGGGTCAGGGTCAGGTCGTTGAAGCCCCGCGGCGCCGGCCCCTTGCAGCCGGACGTGATCCTGGCCGGGTCTTGTGCTGCAGGGCGTATACGGTCACCGCTAGGGCACCGGCAGCCGCTTCGGCGACTGCCGTGATGGTCTTGGCTGTGTACCAGACCGGTTCGTACATCGACGGCAGCGGCCCGAGGGCAGGGACCTGGACGTACCGGTACAGGATGACCGCGGCCAGGGACGAGAATCCCACCACGGCGGCGGCGGCGAAATTGGTCCGGGATCCTCTGAGCAGCACAAACACCGCCGCGAGGGCCGCGGCTCCGGCCTGGACCAGAAACAGGGTCCCTTGTCCGAGACCGCCGGGGGCTGCCCGCTTATAGCCGGGGGCGAGCTGGACATGGATCACCGCGCTGACGGCCAGCGCCGCCGCGTCCTAGCGGCGGCGGTCCAGGTGAAGCCGGTTCCCCAATTCGGGACCGGCGACGTCGATGCCTCCCGAGGCCGGGGCATCATCCCCAGCCGTCGCAGGTTCCACCTTTCTGAAGCCAACTCAACGTAGATGGCTCCGCCCAGGCGGTCAGCCGCAGCTCAGCTGGTGCTATCGAGGATCAGGCGCGCCGCTTCCGATGGTTGGTCCCAGTGCGGGAAGTGACCGCAGTTTTCGAACCAGTGGAGCGTTGCATCCGGGAATAGCTCCGTGGCCCGCGCGGCCTCGCTGGGAGCGGTGACTTTGTCCTTCCGCCCCCATCCAATGACCATATTGCCCTTGAGTGAGCCGGCCGGTGCGCCTTCCTGGCGTGGTCCGTGAATCAGTGCGTTGAGGGCCGGGTCCAGACTGGTCGACGTCTTGAACCCGCGAAGCTCATGCAGGACTAGATCCTGCGGCAGCTTCCATGGGTGGGCGGAGAACTGAGCCAACAGGGCCGTGCGGCCCACGGGGTTGCCGGTGAGGAAGGGCAGCGCCGGTTGGATGCGGCGCACCAGTGCGACGGATGCTTTGATGCTTGCACCAAAGATCGCTGCCTGGCGGTCATTCCAGAATCCACCAGGGTCCAGTGCGATCGTGGTGCCAGCGTGCCCTCGCCGTGCCATTTCCATCGCCATCCGGGCGCCCATGGAGCTGCCTACCAGATCAAGGTCACCCAGTTCCCCGTCGCGGATAAAGGCTTCGACGGCATCGGTCAGCGTGGCAATGGTGGTTTCGCCGGTCAGCGGCGCGGATTCGCCGCAACCGGGGAGGTCGACGGCGATGACATCGCGTTCAGCGGCCAGCGCCGGGACTACCGGGCTCCAGTTACCAATACTGGAACCGAGCCCATGGATCAGGAGGAGTGGCTTACCGGAGCCTTGCCGGGTTGAGTGCAGCATGACTCCACTGTAGGGGGCGGTGCAACATATCGGGCCCTTTTCCTTCGGCGAACGGGCCGCGCTGCCGGCAGATCCACTCCAGAGCCTGCTGTGCGGTGGGGAGTGCCGGAAGGCTGCCAATGAGAGGAATGCAAGGATCGTCCGCGAGCTCGAACGCGAGATGTACGTCGTCGTCGGTGAACTCGCGCAAAACGACTGAACTGTAGCTTGGTGGTGTGGTCGGCCAGGACGGTAAGTGCTCAGTCATACGTCGATTATCGCCGTCGTCGCCGCGTGTTGCTCAAGATTCACCCGAGTATGCCGGACAGAGCGGGTTCCACCTTCAGCCCGTTCCGGTGAAGGATCCCCCCACATCAGCTGGGGTGGACGCATTTCTGAAGGCCTGTAGCACGGGCACGAAACGAGCCAGCTGTGCGTGGCACGCCCGTCGGGGCCCAGTTGTCGCACCCGGCCGCGAGGGAACGCAGGCCCGGCTGGAGCAATGGACGTCCTCAACTGCAATCTGCGTGCGAGGCGAATGGCCCTAGTCTGCGCCCCCCAGAGTTGTGACAGTGGAGAAGAACCACGCGCTGGGTTCTTTCCTCATACTCCTCATGTCCTGCTCCTGGAGGTTCTCATGGCAGCTGTATGGACATTTGTCGGGATCCACACGATCGCGCCACACTCCGCTCTCGCCTTGCTCCTGACTTGGGCCCGCGATGCGCTCGCCATGGGGGCTCGGCACCCTGGCGCCCTCGCGGTCCTTCGTGCAGCCACGAAGACAGCGCAGTAGGGGGTACCCTCGGAGTACCGCAGCGTGGTCGCGGTCCGAGCCGGCAGGCCGGATGTGCTGGAGGTCGTGCTCCGCACGCTGCCGGAACCTCGAAGGGGCGAGGCGCGGGTCCGGGTTGAAGCCTCCGGCGTGAGCGCCGTCGATGTGCAGATGCGCCAAGGAATATCGACATATCCGCCGCGGTTCCCATTCACACCCGGCTACACCGCGGTAGGCGTGGTGGACGCAGTGGGGGAAGGCGTCACCGCCGTCGCGCCTGGGGATCGGGTGGTGGTGCTGACGGAGACAGGCGGATATGCAGAGTACGTCTTCGTGCGCCGGCATCCGATGATGCGGATCCCTGCCAGCCTGGATGCGGGTGAGGTGGTGGCCGTGGCCCTGAACTACCTGGTTGCCCACCAGGCCCTCTCCCGTGCGGCCCGGATACGGCCCGGGCAGGCGGTCCTGGTCACCGGAGCCGCCGGCGGGATCGGCAGCGCCATAGTGCAGCTGGGTCAGCTGCTGGGATTGAGGATGTACGGGGCCGCCGACGCCGCGAAGTACCACTGGCTCACCGACCACGGGGTGTTGCCCCTCGACGCCCAGGGCGCGGACGTCGTGGACATCGTGCGGCGTCTCGAGCCTGAGGGGGTGGACGCGGTGCTCGACGGGGTAGGCGGTGAGTGGGTGGACCGCGCTCTGGCGGTGCTCCGTTCCGGGGGTGTGCTGGTGGAGTACGCCAATCCCGGAAGCCCGGGCAGGACCCTGCGCCTGCTACTCCGGGCAGTGCGCCACAACCAGGCTGGGTGCGGGGCGAGGATCCGGTCCTATAGCACGGGGCTTTGGCGGCTTGACGGCCGTCCGTTGCTGGCGGCCTGGGCAACCCTCTACGAGTTGCTCGAGGCCGGGCGGATCCGGCCGGTGATCGCCGGGCGCATCCCGCTATCGGAGGCGGCTCGGGTCCACACTCTGCTGGAGGGCGGAGACGCCATCGGCACCCTGGTCCTGATCGCGTCGCCGGCGAAAGCCGCAGAGTAAAGACAAGACGGAACTAGCTGCCCGTAAGCCGGTCCGTTAGAGGATCCTTGAAAGCGGGTCGGTTGGTCATGCAGGTCGCTGTCCGTTTCTCCATGAGACGTTCGGAAAGGAGGGACCCGCCACCATGATGTTCGTCGATTTCCAGCAGGAGGGCTGCCCCGTAGTGCGGTGCACATTCGGCGCCTGTCCGGTTCCAGAGGCCCGTTCTTCATTTTTCGGCGAAATCGCTCCCCGCCCGGGCGGCCGTTTAAGCAGCGTGGTTGGGGCGGTGAAGTGGGCAAAAAGGGGGTGTGCACAATGTGCACACCCTGGGCTTCGGACTGGGTCGTACTGGTGCCGGACTGGCCCGGATTGGCGATGTTTGCGGGGGAGTGGCGGAAATTCAAGGGCTGGAACCCGGTTCGAGTCCCACCTCGGGCACAGCATGACCCTCGTCAGAGGGGTTTTTGCTTTAATGTGTGCACATTGTGCCTCGGCTGGTCCCTCTGACTCTGGCCGCGGTCTGTGCCTGGCGCCGCGGTGGCCTATGAAGTTGTGTGGGTGGCGGAGTCAGGGTCTGGCTGCTGGGCCCTCTCCGGTTGGAATCTAGGTCAGGTGTCGTCCTTCCTGGGCGTTCCGGTGGCCGGTTGTTGGCCTTCACTCATTCATGGTCAGGAGTTGTGATGACGACATGACGAAGTGGAATTTTCTTCTGGATCTTCGTCGGATAGTGCTTTCTGCGAGCCAGGGGGAGTGCGCTCGTAGCGTGTTTGTCCGGCCAAAGGGGGTGTGCACATTGTGCACACTGTTGTGCAGGGGCGGCGTTGAGGCTTGCCTCTTGGTGCCTTCCTCTTGGTTATGCCTTCACCACTTCATGATGTTCTCTGTTGCAGGCGACATGACTTTGCGGCCCGGATCGTGGGTTTCGTTGGACGTTCCCGGTTCAGCGGGAACGCCTCGGGTTGTCCCTGTGGCCGGCGTATGATCCGCCGATAGAGTGCAGGTGTGTGGGATCCGGACTCTTCTTCCGGGGGCGGGTCATGGTGTGGTGGGTTCGTAGGGCTGTCTATCGAATTCCTCCCATGCATAGGGTGCGGGGTGGCCGAACCCTCGCTGCGCGCCGTCCTGTGGTAGGAATTTCAGGACACGCCTGTGGGCTCCGCAAGACTGTCAGCGCCCGGGAGCACCATGAAGGTATGTCAGCTCCAACGGTTGAGGCGGCCATCCATGAACTTATGGATCTCGCCTGGAATCTTGTCTTCGATCTCCTCGAAGAGCGTGGCCTGCTCAGAGATGGTTTGTTCGTCGAGCGGTACACGGAGATCCATTCCTGGGTGGAGGGCCTGATCCGTTATTCGGTTGTCCACTCTTGCGATGTCGCGGTCCTGTTCGTGGATACCCGGCCCGTGGACGCCATCGTCTTCCGCCACGACATTCTGGGCGCTGACGACCCGAAGACTTTCTTCACGGTGCCCGGGTAGAGCTCTATTCAAGTCCCAGGCGTTTGGACGACAGCAGGGGCCAAGACTGGCTCTTTGAGCTTGCTGTTACGCTTCGGACTTGAGTGGCCCGCGATGCCGTTGATGCATCCGGAGGGCCGTCGACAATTGCCTGTTCCTCAGGGTGCACATGAGGGACACTACAGGAATTACGAAGAGGATGCGGTCGAGGATCAGAGTCGAGTCATGCTGCAGATCCTGATGTGCAAGTTAAATATTCGGCACGAATGGCATGTCGAACACGCCGAAGACGGCAGTGTCTTCAAGCGCTGCCGACGCTGCGGCAAGGACGATGATGAACGCACCAGAGGAGGGGGCAACTTCAGTCATTGGGCAGGCGGCTGAAACGAGGGCTGCGTCTGATTCTGATCGGCGCTCTGTCTGCTGCGCTGTCCGCACCGTAACCTTCCTTGCCGCGAGCCGGAAGGTGACAGCGTCCAGCTCATTCTCCTTGGGCTGCTTGGAAGTTCCCGGCCCAGTCGGTGATGCTCTGGCTAATGCGGCCGGATGCCGATGAAAGGTTCTTTCTCGTCGTCGTCGGTCGTCTAGTGCCGCCGTAGACGAGTTCAGTGTGTTCACGATGGAAGCGCAAGGGTCAGCGTCGGGGCACCGGTGACAGTGGCCGTCGCCTTGTACATCGTGCTAGCGGTTCGCCGCAGCAAGTGAATGCCCATTTTGGTGCGGGAGCACCAGGGACGTGATGATTCTTGTTGACCAGCCGAAGACGGGCGCTGAGGCGTGGGGCCTTCCGTCCCCGGGCGGCTCGTATTTGGGGCTGAAGATGGGGGGTGTCAAGTTTTCTGTGTAAGGGACCGGTCGGTTGTCCGGTCTGCCGGCTGGTCCGGCTGCGGAGGGTGTTTCATTGAGTGTGTAAGGGTCCGGTCTCTAACTAGGGTGTGACCTGCGGTTTCACCCCTGAAAGGACGGGCCCTCTTGGCCGAAATTAGTATGACCACCAACCCTCTTGAAGGCGTGTTGAGCGCTGACCAGATCGACGCCCTCGTCACGGCTGCGGAGGACCTGGGAGAGGGCCGCAACGGCGTTGAGGAACTCCTCTCCCGGATGACCCGAGCCGTCCTGGAGCGGGCCCTGGAAACCGAGATGAGCGACCACCTCGGCTACGAACCCGGAGACCCCGCCGGGCAGGGAACAGGTAACTCCCGCAACGGCAAGACCACCAAGAGCGTTCAGACCCTCCAAGGACCGGTGGAAGTCACGGTCCCGCGGGACCGGAACAGCTCCTTCGAGCCGGTCATCGTGCCCAAGCGGGCCCGCCGGCTGGGCAAGGTCGAGGACATGATCCTGTCCCTCTACGCCCGCGGAATGAGCACCCGGGACATCGGCTCCCACCTCGATGAAATCTATGGCACCAAGGTCTCCGCCGCGACGATTTCCAGGGTCACCGACGTCATCGCCGATGAGGTCGCCCAATGGCAGAACCGGCCGCTCGAATCGGTGTATCCGATCGTCTACATCGATGCGATTTGGCTGAAAATCCGGGACGGCGGCGTCGTGGTGAACAAGGCCTGCCACGTGGCTGTGGGCGTGGACGTGGAGGGCCGCAAGCAGGTCCTGGGCCTGTGGCTGGGCACCTCGGAAGGGGCGAAGTTCTGGGCCAACGTGCTCACCGAAATCCGCAACCGCGGAGCAACGGACATCCTGATCCTGTGCTGCGACGGGCTCACCGGGCTGCCGGCAGCGGTGAACAGCATCTACCCACAGACCGTTGTGCAGACCTGTGTCGTGCACCTGTTGCGCTCGGCCATGAAATACGCCTCCTACGGCGCCCGCAAAGCCATGGCCCGGGACATGCGCCCGATCTATACCGCACCGACCGTGCAGGCGGCCGAGCTGGCGATGGAGGCCTTCGCCCAGACCTGGCAGGCAACGGCTCCCGGGGCGGTGCTGGCCTGGCGGAACGCATGGGAGGACTTCACCCCGTTTCTGGCCTTCACCCCCGAAATCCGCAAAGTCATTTACACGACGAACCAGATCGAATCGATCAACTACCAGCTACGGAAAATCACCAAAACCAGGGGCTCATTCCCCTCCGACGAAGCCGCGATCAAACTGATCTACCCGGGGATCAGGAACATCGAGACCACCCGCGGCGGCGAGCTCGGAACCGGCACCCAAGGATGGCACCAGGCACTGAACGCCTTCGCCGTTCAATTCCCTAACCGACTTCCGATCTGACCACCCGGCAGACCGGATAACCGACCGGTCCCTTACACAGAAAACTTGACACCCCCGGCTGCGCCCTCGACCCCCGCACCCACGCCGAGGTCCGTCCAGCTGCAGATTGTCCCGCAAAACCCGGCGCCTCAGGGACCGGCCCCGGTCATTCCCCTGCCAGGTCGGAATGTTTCCCAAGCCCCGGCCGGCGAAGCTCCAGGGGCCCAGACCGGGATCACCAATCCGGAGACCCCGGCAGGGAGTGCGGCCGTAGCCAAGTCCATGCCCCCGCAGCCGACGGACCCGGCAGCGGTCGCCAGCGAGACAGCATCAGCCAGCGCATCGGCGTCGGCCTCCGAAACGGCGGCCCGGATCCTCATCGAGGCGTTCACGACCTCGGCGTCTGCTGAAGCGTCGACCGGGGCTGTCCTCGCCTTCGCCCTCGCCGGTATCCTCCTCGTGGGGCTTGCCGGAGCCGCCTACTGGTTCATCCTTCGCCCCCTGCAACTCGCCCGACGGAACGGCGGCCACCATGCCTAGGACATTCGCATCGGCCTTGGCCGCCTCTACGCTGCTGGCTGTTTCCCTGTGGTCGGCCGCCCCGGCGACCGCAATCACCCGTCCGGCCGGTCCGTGCCGGCCGTTTGCTGCCCGAGGCATCCTGGCAGGTCAACACTGTCCGCTCGGCCGACGGGGCCACCAACTGCTTCTTCGGGCACCTGTTCAACATGGGAGCCAACGACGCCTAAGGCAGCGCCCTGTGGAACATCTTCGAGAACCTCTGGTCGACGACCTTTGTGATCTCCGGGATCAACGACGGCGAGGGCAAGATGTACACGCGGTCAGCCGCGCGCGTTCCCCCGGGAAGTCGATCCTCGCACCTACACACCCGCCCAAGGATGGGTGGCTCACGGGAACTGACCACCATAGCTTCTCGCATTTCCGTTGCACGTAGCAGCGAGGACCGGCTGAGTGCAATCGGATGCATGTGACAGCGTTCCGTCCCTGGCGCGTGCGACGGCACGGCGGCCCCTTCCCGTTACCTTGCTCACTACCTGACACGTAGTCCACAGCACGGGTCGGCCTCGGTGTCAGGTCCCGGCGGGCCGGCAGTTGGTTCCGGTTCCGTAGTGCAGCCAGCTGGGCAGTGCTGTGGTGAAGGCATCGCGGACGGCTGGGGTGTTCGTGACTGTCCAGTCGATCCGGCCGTTGACTTCGGCCTCGTTTTTGTCCCACTCGAACCAGTTGATCATTTTCAGTTGCGGGAATTGCGCCGCCGTTTGCGGGCTGAAGACCTGTTCCCACCAGGCCCGTTTGATGTCCGACTCCGGGGCCCCGCCCACGGCCGGGTTGTAGAGGGCGGCTGTTTCGGGGATGGCCAGAGGCTTGTCGTGGTCCTGGCTGTAGACGTGGTAGAAATCGGGGAGCAGGCTGTCGTCGCCGTTGGCACCCACGTAGTTGCCCGTCAGCTGGTCGGCGAATTTGTTGGCCTCGGGGGTCTCGTTCTCGCCCCAGGGGTAGCGTGCGCCCCAGTGATACAGCGACATGCCCACCCAGTCCACCGCGGCGTCTCCCGGGTAGTACGGGGCGTAGGAATCATCGGCCATGGTCAGGACTCCGTTGTGGTCCGTGTCCAACGCTTCGAAACCCGGGGTACCCGGCGTCGCTTCGTATTGGCCGCCGGCGAAGGGATACCCGCCGCCATAGTTCGGAGCCCACATCATCGCCGAGCCCGGAGCCCCTTCGTGGACGGCTTCGGCGATTTGAGAGAACACTGATTTGTACTCAACGGGTTGCTGTGACCAGGGGTACCAGGATCCGTTCATTTCGTGGGCAAACCGGACGATCACTGGCACGCCTTCGGCATTCAGGGATACCAAATCCTGCACCAGTCCGGCGATGACGCCTGGGGTGATCGCGGCCAGTCCCTGTTTCGGTTCAAGGGTCAGGAGCATCATGTGCCCGTCAGCGCGGATCTGGTTTGCGGCCTGGTGCAGGTGGGCGCGTTCCTGCTCGGTGTACGGGAAGCCCGCAAAGGAGACGCTCACTGCGGGCTTGTGACCGAGATCGGCGGCATATTGGGACAATGGCTTGGCGTCCAGGTTCAGGTTGACGCCAAAGAGGGCTCCGGAGCCAGGTACCAGGTCCGTCCGGCTCGTCACCTCGCAGATAGGTATTGCGGCAGCGCTTTGGCTTGCCGCGGCTTCCTGACGTGTCCGTTCGCGGTCCGCCAGGCCGTTGGTGATGCTGGCGGCACCGAACGCCATGGCGAGTACGACTGCCGCCACCGGCAGGCCCCACGCTTTCACTCGGCTTAACGCCAGTTCGCGCCGGTCCACTTCCGGGTCGGCAGATAAGTCGTTAGGCATAGCGGTACCCCCTGTTGGCCTGCGGTTTTGGTTCTCATCCTAAAGGCAACGCAGGCGAAATCCGTTGCGGTGCGATTGCCCGACGTCCGCGTCGATCCACCGCGAATGGTCGGACCGCAAGTGCCGGCAGAATCATCAATGCCTACACACAGCGTCGGTTGCCCCGCTGCGACCGACAATTGCGCCAACCCGGCAAGAGCTTGTTCAGCGTACTCTCCCGGACTTTGGTCAGTGTGCCGTCCCGGGCGCTGATCCGCTGCACGTGCAGCCAGACGCCAAGAACCCGTTCTTCCTCGGTGGCGAAACCCTGTATGGCGGGCCAGTAGTTGCCGGCGGACCGGTACTCGACGAGTTCGGCGATCCGGCGGTCCCAGTGGGCTTCGTTGTCGGCCTTCTGGTTGGCTACCACCTCCAACCCGGGGATGACGCTTACCCTCTTTCCGGTAGGCGGGGGAGAGGGTGCCTGCGGCGGCGTCCTGCCGACGGCGATGCACCCACGCGCCCAGGGTTCGTGCCTGCGGCGGCGTCCTGCCGGCGGCGGTGCACCCACGCGCCCAGGGTTCGTTTCCGCGGGGTCATTCCGCTGGTTGCGGGGAGCCGGCCCTCAGCCTTGTAGAACGCGATGACGTCGGCAAGGTGCCCGTTGGCCGGCTGGCGTCTGGCGGGTCACGGAGCGCTGGGCTGCCTTGTGGGCGGCGGGAAGACCCAGGTCAGCCTGGACCGCCAGGCGAAGGTGATACCGGACTGTGCTTGAGGCCGCGCCGGCGCCCGCGGCGATCAATGATGACGAAATCCCCTGACGGTACACCTGCACCCATTCGGGATCCGGTGCGCGGCGCGTGGCGGTAGTCATCGGGAATGAGCCTAGCCGTCCGACACGGCCGCAGGCAGTCCGCCTGCGAAGGCATTAGCGAAGCGGTCTTGGTGAAACATCCACTGTCTCCGTGGGCGTCCTCGCCGGGGCCCCGACCAAGGCCTGAAAGCCCTTGTTCACGTTGGGGAGGCTTCTGCTCTGGTACTGGGGCCCCGGGTGGCTGTGCGTTTCCGGTATATGAGGGACAACGCGGCGTCCAGGAGGAGGACCGCGAGCCAGAGGTATTCTGCGGCTGCCGGGTTGAGGAACGACACCGGTATGGAAGCAAGAAAGACCAGCGGGACGACCAGACTTCTTGCGCGCAGGAAGGAGAAAAGGCTGGCATCGACATCCCTGCAGAACAGCTTCCGGTGCCACGCGTACTGCATCAATGCTGCATAGCTTAGTCCCATGCCGCTGACGATGACCGCGTACACAACGACACCGGCCGGCTGATCCCCATAGCGTGCGAGTACCCCTGACCCGAAGCCTGTGAGCGCGATGAAGAGCAGCGCCAGCAGGTTGATGCGTTGCAAGTTCGCATCGTAGCCGCGCAGGAGCTTGAAGAGTCGATGGTGGGTCAACCAGTACGCTCCGGTGACCGCGAATGAGAGCACATAGGCGAAGTACTGGGGGCCTTGCTTCAGTAGAGCGCCCGGGAGCTCGTCTGGAGCCACGTCGGGAACACGGATCTCGACAGCGAGCAGTGTCATCGCGATGGCGAAGATGGCGTCGCTGAAGAAGGTTGTCCGTTCGGTGTCGGTGCCTGAGCTGACCAGGGACCGGAATTTACCGTAGGTGGAAAGCGTCGCCATCGGTCTGGCCGTCCTGCTCAGGTAACTGCTGGCGCGTTCAGTTTCAAACCCACGACGTCCGTGACTTTCGTCCCCGGAGGGAATTGCCTCAGCAGGAGGATGCCGTAGATGAGCAGAACGGTGTCCGCCCCGATCATAATGCCCCACCGCAGCCCGCCCGTGACGTTGGCGATGGCAAGGGAGATGTCCGTCAGGGCGTGAAGCATCATCAGCGGCCACAGGGCGACGGTCCTCAGCCTCAGGGCTGTGTAGCCGATGCCGAAGGTGAAAGCGCCCACCACCTGGGCTGCCGTCACCGCGACGTCCGCGCCGTAGGCAATGTTCGTCAAATGGGAAAGACCAAACAGGGCAGAAACGGTCATGGCGGCAGCTATGGGACTCCACGGGCCCAGCGCCGACAGGGTCAGTCCGCGGAACCAGAGTTCCTCAAAGATCCCGGTCGCTGCTTCCCCGACGAGGATGGTGGTGAGCACGGTCGATTCGACCGGTTGGACGCCGGCGAGGAAGGGCAGCACGGCCAGGACCGCCGGAAGGATTAACAGGCGGCCGGACCTGACGGTCCAGGTGAAGCGGAATCGGGTGAATACGGCAGTTGCAACCGCCATGGCGGCCAGCACCAGAACTCCTGCCAGCCGGCGGTACAGGCTGTCCCAGCCGGTGAAGGTGTCCAGGATCAGGGCGGCGGCAAGATTCACAACGACGGCCGTGAGAACCAGAGTCAGTGCTAGCTGCCAGGGGCTTTGCCGCACAGGCACGCGGGAAACTCGCATTGAGGATGTGTCTCCCGCCATTGGTACTCCTGACCGGTAGGGCTCGATGACAATTGCAGATGTCTTCAAGCTAGCCAGACAGGCAGGTGCCCCATAGGGTCTAATGTCCCATGGACGGACGCGTAGAGACAGACAGTCCCTCAGCGGTCAGCTCCTTGGTGTGGACGTCACGACCGCGCCCCGAAGAACGTGACGGACACGTGTACCGCGGCGAAGACGGGCATGCGGGCCAGGGCCTCCCCGCACTGCCCCGGCCGCCGCCGGATCGGTGGGGGAGGCCCGTGATGCCATGCCGGGAATTCCGCCCCTACTCGAGGCCCCACCGGCTGGACGGAGGTCACCGACGCCCGGTGGAGTCACCGCCCGGGGTGGTGCTTCTTGCTGTCGTGCCGGTGCCCGTTGTGATCCCAGTAGCCGTTCTTGTCGTGCCGGCAACCGTCCTGGCCCGTCCAGTAGCCGTTGTGGTCGTTGTCAGCGCGCCAGTAACCGTTATCGTCACGCCAGCCCGAATCGTCGTTGAAGTCGTGCCACCGGCTGTCCTTGTCGAACCAGCCATGCCGTGTGTCGTGCCTGTTGGTGTCGCGCACATCATGCCTGTAATGGGACGACGTCTGGGTGTAGGAACTCATAGCGGCGCCGGCAGTGGCGTTGGCAGGAAGTGCGCTGGCACCCATACCCAGGGCAGCAGTGACGGCAGCGGATCCGATAATGCGAAGTGCGTTTTTCATGAGTGGTTACCCTTTTTTGTACTCCTCCCTCGCTCGCCTCCGTTCCGCGTGGGCGGGCACGACAGGAAGGCTGCCGCAGTGTGTCGGGAGGATGCTGAGGATGTGTGGAATCTTACTTAGAGTGTCGTCAGTTCTGGGCGGACGGACGGGCCGGCCATCGGGCCCTCGCTCGCTCCGGGACTTATTGCCGGGAGGACCAATCCAGTTCACGCCCGTCAGTAGCTGAGAAGTAGGGACTAAAGTCCCCGCTGCCCCCTCCTTCTGCCCGCGGGCACGCGCCAAGACGGGTGAAGGAAAGCGTAACGCCCCGCTGAAGCGACGTCAGGGACCGGTGGAGGGGGCCGGCGGTGGCTGGGTGTGGTGTGCACGGTCTCAGAACGCACCACTCACCGCCGGGCCCCGCTTCACACATTAGGGGAGCCAGCGGACAAGGTACACGGCTGGCGGTACCTGATTCTGAGGCGCAGACTACCCGTACCTCGGGTCGCCGAGGAGGCGGACCTCGTTGCCTCAACGGGCTAAAGTACTGGGGTGGAGATTCCAGGAAACATCGAAAACCCAGAGGGTGGGCAGGGTCGGTAACGGCCTCCGGCAACACCTACGAAGAAGCCACAGCGGCCATGGACGCGATGGTCCCGGAAGGCCACAAGCCCACCGTCAACCGCACGGAATAGGGTCACTAAGCTGTTTGAGGGCCGGCGGCGTCTGGGCGGCAGGGCTTCCTGCTCGTCCGCACTGCCCACCGCCGGCCTGCCGTCCACTCTAAGCTGACCTCTGATCGGGTTCACGAGTAGCGGCTACCTGAGTCGGAAAGCCCCGGCTACCAGGTGGAGTCGAGCGGCAACACGAGCCTGGGCTCGTGGTGAGGCTGTGTTAGGCGAATCTGAATACAGTCTTAGAGATTTCTTGGACTTTCTTGGCGCTGTTAGGGTGAGTGCCCTTGAGCCACTCTTTGCAGACTGAATGCCATCAGTTCATCGAACTCGGAGGCATCATGACCGTCACGTCGGAGACGCGACCCGAAAGCAGCTACCTATCCGTCATCACGGGCCGGGATGAAGAACCCGACGCTGCCCGGACAAGCAGCGCGTGCGTCATTCCTGCCTATAACGAGCAGGACACCATCGCCGAGGTGCTGACCTGGTTGCTGAACCAGACCCGGCTGCCGGATGTCATTCGCGTGGGCATCATGCTCCTGGTCGCCTCCCTGAGGATCAGCACCTAGCGGGTACTCGAATTACCGGACATTCGGTTGGCCGGATCCTTGGTTGCTGCTAAATGACCGGCGCCTGCCGCATGTCCAAGTACTTCTGCAGGGGATGCGTGGTTTGCTTGCTGCATCTTTCGATCCGGGGGAGATGGGCCGCGGCGAACCCCGGCAGGACCCGTCCAGGATCCGTCTTGGCTTCCAGTCGAATGTCCCTCTCCAAATCGAAAGCAAGCTCCGCCAGCCGCTCGGCACCCACCATCTGGCTCGAAGTTTTCAGTCCCAGGACCGCGTCCAGGGCGCCGGTGTAGTCCCCAGTCGTCAGCGACACGCGGAGCCGTTCAGATCGCGTGGGCAGGTAGGCGATGAAGTTTTCCACGAAGACCTTCCACAGTCCCTGGTCATCATCGAGTTCCCTCCGCAGACGGTCCAGGGTCACATGATCCAGAAGGGGCAGGGCTTTGTCCCGGTCTCTTCCCGGTTCTCCCTCAACCCCGGCCGCGGGCATCATGGCGCGGAATGGGTGGGCGGTGTCCCGTCGCCATGGGGCTGGTCACCGTGCAGCGGGTCAGCGGCCGCGAGAAGCACAAGAAGCACCAGGACCGCGAGAGCATGGCCGCGCGCATGTTTCGTGTGGACCCTTGGCCTGGTCAGCCTGAAATTCATTGTCGCCTCCCCTATGGTGATGGCCCTGGTTTATTCACAGGGCCTTCCCTCGACGCTACGCAGTCAAGTGGGGGTGGGGCACGAGTAGCCGGTACTCTATTTCTCCTGGCCGGCACCAGTGGGTCCGGCAGGCGAATCCGCTGGATGTCAGGCGGCCATGCCGTGCAGGTCCCGGTGGGCGTCGGCCAAGATTTCGGGTGCGGTTTTGTGCAGGGCCGAAACTTCGGTGCTGAGGCGGTCGGCGCTGACCGGGGCCAGACCGAACTGCCTACCCCGGACATGGAAGAGGTGACCTTCAGGCTCAGCACGGCGTCATGGGATGACTCGTCGTCCTCGTCGTGGATCCCGTCAAGGATGCGTTCCAGCCGGCCCGGCAGCATGTGCAGGTAGGATTCCAGGAACGCCCGGGCCTCTGGCGTGTAGGGCAGCCGGAGGGGCTCAGGGAGTTCCGTGTTCGATAGTGCTTGGCCCTGTCCGGCTAGCAACGGGTGCTGGCCTTGCAGACCGACTTCTCGAGTGCCACCACTCCCTTGAGGAGACTCCCTGACTTTTCGGCAAGCTCACCCGAGCCTTTCAGGGCATTGCGTGCTTCTTCACCCATCTGCACGAAGGAGGGGAGCGGAGCTGCTACCGCGGCGGCTTCCTTCTCCGCAGCCGCCCACGATGATCCGCACTTGCCTGATGACGTTGCTATGCCCAACCCTTGTTTGATCAGTTCCGCAGGGTCGTACTGAGGCGAAAGGACTCTGGGAACCTGCAGGGCGAGGTCATAGACAGCCTTGGTGCAATCCCATACCGCTTGGCGGACGGCCGAGCCGCTCGTGAGCGCCGACCTGAGCGCGGAGGGGGTTTTCTTCCCGACTTGCTTCAACACAAAGTCGTTGGTCATCCAGGCTAGGCTGAGATCAGGATGGATGACCCACTCGAACGAAGCAGGCGGGGAATCGACGGAAATTGTTTCCGAGGGGGCCATGAAGGTGTAGGCGTACATGCCGGCTGATGCCAGCGCATGGAATTCCTTGACCTTCAGTTCCGCCGCTTCCTGAGACACATTTACCGCGGAGTCTGAATAGAACGCCCAGACCATGTCGCTCTTATTGGTCAGCGAAACCGATCCCGTCGAGTCGTTCACGCAGGCGACGATGAGATCGACGTATTTGAGTTCCTCCGAAGTCTGGGCACGGGGACTGTCCCGACGCGGCCAATTCGGCGTGCACCCGATATCCGGGACCACTGCCGGAGGCACTGTTGCACCAGACCCGCCCGAACCACCCGAGCTTCCGGGCTCACCGCTACACGCGCCCAGCTGTAGTGCCAGGATCAAAACTGCGCAGGTTCCAAGCAGACGCAACGCTAGACTGCCGCGACGAAACTTCTCCGCCCGATGTCTCCCCAGCTCATAATGGATGCTGTCCACAGCGCCACCTCATTTGGAGACGAATGATGACCCACAGGCTACGCCCGCCCGGGACCGGGTTCAACAGGCGGCCCCTTGGGTGCAGGCCGTGCCAACACCGGCCGGACCAGTCCGCAGACACGCCCGCCGGCTCCCCAAGGCTGTCTGTGCACGGGAGCACCATGGAGTTATGACGGCTCCAACTGTTGAGGCGGCAATCCATGAATTGATGGATCTCGCCTGGAATCTTGTCTATGACCTGCTCGCGGAGCGGGGACTGCTCGGTGACGGGTTCGACGTCGCAGCGTACACCGGGATCCATTCCTGGGTGGAGGGCCTCACCCGATGGACGGTGGTCCACTCTCGGACGGTCGCGGTCCTGTTCGTGGGCACCCGGCCGGTGGACGCCATCGCCTTCCACCACGACATCCTGGGCGCCGACGACCCGGCAAGCTTCTTCACGCTGCCCGGCAGTGGACGATGTTGGGACCTATGAATGGCGGCGTTGACATCGGCAGGCCGAGCATTCGACCTTCCACGCCACCCGGGCAAGACGGGCGCATACTGGTTCAGTGAGCACGGCAAGTCTCAACGCGTTGCTGCCCTGGCTGGTCCTCATCCCGTGCCTGGCCATCTGGGCATACAGCCTCGTCGACTTCAGCCAGACAGACGAGCGCGACATGCGGACCTTCAGCAGGGACGCCTAGTTGCTACTGCTTGTCCTCGGAAGCGTGGTCGGCGGGCTGGCCTGGCTTGTAGCCGGGCGTCCCCAACCCCCTGGCATCCGGCGTCACGGCTAAGCGTCCGTATCGGCCCACCTGGTGCCAAAAGACGCCAGTCCCCTCCAGCGCGACCAGCTCTCCACATTCCCTGGCTAGCCGCCGAGGTCGAAGTCCAGGTCGAGGTCTTCGGGGGCGTGCAGCTCCCGCCATGTCGAGCTGACCCGGGCCCGGGGGAGGGCCGCGGCGATCGGCATCCGGTCTACGGCGACAAGCTGGTCGAGGTCCAGCCCGGTGAGGGCCGCGATGTCCCGGATGGGACTTGGAAGGTCCGGAAGGCCCCGGGCGGGGGAGCTTCTTCGGTGGCGCCGGGTTTGGGAACGTCGGGAAGGTCCGCCAAGACCGGTGTCTGGTCCACGACGTAGCCGGTTGCTGCCAGCTTCCCTTGGTAGAGCAAGACTGCAACCTTGAAGAATTTCAGCGGGATGTCCACGTCCCGGTACACCGGGTCCGTCGAGCCAAAAATTGGTCCGGTGAATACCGTGATGCGGCGGCTGTTGTCGGTGGCGTTTTCCTGCAGGTAAGACTCCAGCCCCAGCCAGAGCTCGGCACCCTGGTTGAATTTGGCTGCCTGAGGTGCGGCATTGGTGTAGTGAAACGTGTCCTCATTCGCTTGGGCTGCTTCGGCCCTGGTGTCGCCCCACACGGCTGAGGCGCGGCGGACCAGATGCCCGCGGTCTCGGTCATTGCCGGCGTAGACCCGTTCCCCAGTCTGCTGGTCGGCCGGGATGCGCGGGTCCAGCCGCCAAGGGATGCCAGCCCGGGCCAGGTCCATCAGCTTGGTCCCGTCCATGGCTAGGAGCCTGCTGAATAAGGCGGTTGTGGGGCGGGCGGAACGCCACCAATGGGCCGTCGAGCGGCGTGTTCTGGTCAGCACCCTTGGGTGCGACAACGGGGTCGTTCCGCCCGCTTGGCTTAATTC
>NZ_JARESG010000024.1 GCF_029076445.1 Pseudarthrobacter naphthalenicus | reverse complement strand
GAACCCCGAACGATTCCACCAGCGCCCCATCACACCAGCCCCCGCCAGCCACGCCGGAATCAACCTTCCCGCAACAAAAACACCCACACAACAAACCCAATGACTCCACACAGCTTGACAATCTGCGTTCCCGCATTAAGTGAGAGAGGGTCCTGGTGGGAGGGGCGTGTCACACCGTCGCCGTAAGCTGGGGGTATGCCGAGTAACTGGGACAGCCTGGACGTCAGCCTCCGCGAATCCGTGCAGGAGAACGTGGAGATCTACGAACGTGTCCGGCCTGCCCTGAAGCTGGTCACCCATGACGTGCTGGTCATCCTGCGGGACATGTTGAAGGACAGCGAGGTCACGCCGCTGTTTGTCACCGGGCGCACCAAAACGGTGGAATCATTCCGCGAAAAAATCTCCCGGATCGAGGAACCGCTGGAACCCGGCGGCCCCGTAGTGCTGAAGTTCCCGGACCCGTTCCGCACCCTCAATGACATGGTGGGCGTCCGCATCATCACCAAGCTGCCCGCCGAGAACGCGGTGGCGGCCAACATCATCAAGCGCCAGCGCCAGGTGTTTGACTGCCGCGGGGACCGGGAGAAGGACATCGGCTCCATCGAGTCCGGCACCTACGGCTACTCCAGCCGCCACCTCATCCTGCGCACCATCCAGAACGAGGCCGTCAAGGAGTACCAGCAGGTCTTCAATCCGGATGTCCCGCCCAACGGCAGCTACTTCTTCGAGTGCCAGATCCGCACGGTCTTCGCGCACGCCTGGAGCGAGATCGAGCACGACATCCGCTTCAAAGCCGAGGACCCGCGCGCCTGGACGCCGCATTTCGACCGCCAGTTCACCGCCACCGCAGCCATGCTGGAGACCGTGGAGAGCGCCTTCGCCGACCTCCACGAGCGGTACGAGGAGGTCCGCAGCTACTGGGACATGGATGGCGAGGGGGCGGCGCCGCTGACCCCCAACCGCATCCGCGACGTCTGGCGGACGCTGCTGCCCCATGTGGACCGCAAAGTGGACGATGACTGGGGCTGGGCTGCGGAACTGATGGCGGCCCACGGCCTGAACCAGACGGTCCAGCTCGCCGGGCTGCTCAGCGCCCAGCGGATCACCGAGGTCCGCAAGGCCCTGGACCACCGCTACTCCCCCGGCCCGGACCGGCTGCTGGATGACCTCCTGCTCTGGCAGTACGGCACCAAACACATTGACCTCACGGCAGAAGCGCACGACGTCGTCCCGCACCCGCGGCGCGACAGCCTCCTGCGGCGGCTCAAACAGATTGAGCGCTACCGCCACGCCAAGGCCACGTAACCTTTTCAGGCCGTGAAAAGAAGCGCGTGCGGTGCTGCAGGATTACTGGGCAGCACGGGCAGTCAATTACCCTTGACTGGTAGGGGCGGCTGTTATAAGCGGACCCCCGATGCTTCCGGTTCCCGCCCCGCGGCACGATCCGGCACCCGTTCTGCCCCTCTCTGACAAGGATTCCGCCATTTCCACGGACGCATTCTTCGCCTCGCTCACCCGGGTCCGCAACGTCATCCTGCCCACGGCCGTGCGGTCCTGGCTGAACACTTCCCGGGGCCTGCTCACCGGCTTCATCCTGGTGCATCTCGGATTCCTGATCTTCGGCGCCATGCTGTCCCTCCGCGGCGAGGCATTCAGCGATACCTTCATCTACCGGGACTGGGCAGCGGCCGGCTTTAACGAAGCGAACCTCACCGGCGGCCCCAGCCCCTGGGTATACCCCATCCTGGCCTTGATCCCCATGGCCATCGCGGGGCTGGCCGGACCCGGGCCGTTCTTCTTCCTGTGGGTGCTGATGACCACGCTCCTCAACGGGTGGGGCCTGGCCAAACTCACCGACCGTGGCCGCAACCAGGACGCCATCCCCGCCGGCTGGTGGTGGCTGATCTTCACACTGCTGATGGGCTGGCTGGGCTTCGCCCGCGTGGACGGCCTCACCGCACCGATCGTGCTGGTGGCCCTGGCCTACGGCGTGGGCCGGCCGTTCATCGCTTCTGTCATCCTCGCTGCCGCGACCTGGGTGAAGGTCTGGCCAGCCGCAGTGATGCTTGCCCTCTTCGCCGTCGTGAAAAACCGCCTCGTGGTGGTGCTGGCCGGCGTCGCCACCTCCGCCGTGGTGGTGGCACTGGCAGCCGCGGTGGGCAGTGTGCCCAAGCTCCTGAACTTCCTGACCCAGCAGGGTGACCGCGGCATGCAGCTTGAGGCGACCTTCACCACCCCGTGGCTGTGGCTGTCCGTGCTCAACATCGGGGACTCCCGGATGTACATGAACACGGACATCAACTCCATGCAGGTGGACGGTCCCGGCACGGCCGTGATGTCCGTCCTGATGCAGCCGCTGCTGATCCTGGCGGCGCTGCTGGTGGCCGGCCTGACCTTCTGGGCCCTGCACAACGGCAAGCTCAACGGCAACCACGCCGACGCCGTGGACCGGACCGAACTGCTCCTCGCCGGGGCACTCACCCTGACCACCGCCTTTGTGGTCTTCAACAAGGTGGGGTCGCCCCAGTTCATGGTCTGGCTGGCCCCGGCCGTGGCAGTGGGGCTGGCGCACAGCTGGCGCGAGTGGCGGGTTCCCGCGGCCATGCTGATTGCCATCGCCGTGGCCACATTCTTCATCTACCCGCTGTTCTACGACGCCCTGAGCCACAACAACCCGCTGATGGCCGCCGTGCTGACCATCCGCAACGTCTTCCTGGTGGTCCTGTTCCTGTGGTCCGTCCGGCGGCTGTACTCGTTGGGCAAGAAGACTCCCGCGTCCGTTCCCGCGCTCAAGGAGTCCTGAGATTTCCACGAGGTTCTTCGACCGGCTGGTCAGCGTCCGCAGCACCGTCCTGCCCGCCCGCGTGGTGGACTGGTTCGCCCGTCCCTCCAGTGTCTGGTGGGGCTTCGCGGTCATCCACCTGTACTTCCTGGGCTGGATGGCATCGTTCTTCCTGAACGGCGATACCTTCAGCGACACCGAGCAGTACCGCCAGTGGGCCATGGACGGCTACAACCCGGACAGCCTGGACGGAAAGATCAGCCCCTGGGTATATCCCGTGTTGGCGCAGATCCCGATCTTCCTCGCGAACATCGCCGGGCCCGGCCTCTACCTGCTCTGCTGGTTCCTGATCATTACAGCCCTCAACGCCGTCGGTCTTGTGTACCTGACCCGCGGGCCGCGGAAAGTGCGCGGCATTGCCCCGGCTTGGTGGTGGCTGTTTTTTACAGTCTTTATGGGGTACCTCAGCTTCGCCCGGGTGGAGGGCATCACCGCCCCCATTGTGCTGATCGCCCTGCTCTATGCGGCTGAACGGCCCGTTGTGGCGGGCGTCCTGCTGAGCGTGGCCACCTGGATCAAAGTGTGGCCGGCAGCGGTCCTGGTGCCGATTGTGATTGCCAGCCGGCGGCGGATCCAGGTTCTGGCCTCCGGGGTCGCCGTGACCGCCGTGGTGGGCCTGGGCACCTACCTTTCCGGCGGGCTGCCGCACATCCTGGACTTCCTCACCAACCAGGGCGAGCGGGGCATGCAGCTGGAGGCCACCTTCTCCACGCCCTGGGTGTGGCTGAGCGTCTTCCACATTGCTGGCTCCAGGATGGCGGACAACACCGCCATCAACTCCACCGAGGTGTATGGTCCCGGCGCATCGGTGGCCGCGTTCCTGATGCAGCCGCTACTCATCGTCGCCGCGGTGGTGGCGGCCATCCTGCTGGTCCGGGCCCTGAAGCGCGGAGCGGAGCGGGAAGAGCTGTTCATGGAGGGCGCCCTGATGATGGTCACGGCGTTCATCGTTTTCAACAAGGTGGGTTCGCCGCAGTTCATCATCTGGCTGGCCCCGGTGATTGTGGCCGGTCTGACACATGACTGGGACCGATGGAAGGTCCCGGCCGCCCTGCTGATGGGGATCGCCATAACCACATTCGTGATTTACCCGCTGTTCTACACCCCGCTCATCCACGCCCACCCGGTCATGGCTGCCATCCTCACCACCCGCAACGTGCTCCTGGTGGTGCTGCTGTGGTGGTCCGTGAAGCGGACCGCGGAGCTAGGCCGGAAGCCGGCGTCCATTCCTGAGGCGCGGCCCGCCTAAGCGGGCCCTCAGAGCGGGCCGTCTGAGCGGGCTTTGAGCGGGCCGCCCCGGGCTGCTTCTTCATTGCGTGCCCGCAGGCGAGTACGCTGTGATACACCGTTATGAAGCGTGCGGCCACCATGTGAAGACCGGGTATGCACCTCCCCCGGGGCTCCGGAGTGATGCGTAACTGCTACTCAAACGCCACCGACATCGGGTTTTCCGCGGCTGCACGCCTTTCGAAGGCCAGCCTCCCGTAACGGGTGGGGCCTCCTACCTCTCCCGTACCGCTGCCAGCAGTGCAGCTGGCTTCACGGCACACGTCTTTTGAAAATTTAAGAGGAGCTCCCATGGATCCCGGGGCAGTTTTGGCATTGGTTACCGGGTACGTTGCCGCTGTATTTGGTGTTCTCCTGCTGTACTCGCCGCTGATTGTTCTGACGGTCGTTTTGTTGCTCAGTGCCGGTTTCCTGCGGCTGCTGGCGTGGCCGTTCGTTGCCCTGGTCCATAAACTCCGCCGAAAGCCGCAACCGCCGCAGGACGCGTCCTGGCTCCTGCACTGAATCTCACGCCTGCGGAGGTTTTGGCGGGCGGTGCTCAGCAATCAGCCCGGCGGCCATCCTCCGCGCCCGGCGGGCAGCCAGCTTGTCGCCCTCGGCAGCGGCAATGATGGAGCCCTTCATGAGGATGTGCCAGGAGAGTGCGAACGCCTCGGAGTCCGCCAGGCCTGCCTCATCGGCCAGGATCCGTACCTGGTGGCGGATTCTCGCCAGGTATTCGATGCTCGCCTTCCCCAGCGGGTGGGTGGCCCCCATTTCGAGCAGGACTTTCACGAACGAACATGCTTCGAAATCGTCGTCCTGGAACCATTCATCGTAAATGTCGAAGATGGCGAGTAGCTGCTCTTCGGGGTTCGCTGCCCTGCGCCGGGCTTCCGGGACAACAGACCCCATCATCCACAGCTCGTCGCGCCGCTTCAAAAAGGCCAGAACCAGGTCATCCTTCGACGGGAAATGCCGGTAGAACGTTGCCTTGGCGACGCCCGACGCCCGGATCAGCTCGTCAACCCCCACATCGCGGATCCCCCGGCGGGAGAACAAGCCGTAGGCAGCCACCACAATCCGGGTATGGACATCATCAGGTGCTTCAAGGTCATCGGCGAGTGTCCTCATGCCTGCGAAGTCTACCGCCGCCGTACAGGTTTCGTCCCTGTTGATGACGCCCGGGCCCGGGGGGGGTGGAGCCTCCCGGGAGCGCCCGGGACAAGGCCTTAACGCCTGGCGGCGCGCTGCTCCTGCACCCAGCCCCAGGACCGCCGGGCCCAGTCCAGCGGCTTGCCCTCCACCAGCAGCTTCCGGGTGTGGATGTCCAGGACCAGCAGGTAGAACGTGAACAGCAGCGCCGTCACAAAGGCCAGGGAGGACGCGTTGATGGGCAGTTCCACAAAGGACCAGACCGAGAGCTGGTCCTGCGCGCCGAACACCACGAAGAACGTCACGCCCACGTAGAGGCTGCGGATCTGCCAGTCGTTGCGGATGCCGGTGACGGCAAGGAACGGCAGGAACCAGAGGATGTACCAGGGCTGGATGATGGGTGAAAGCATCACGACGGCGGTGAACGCCAGGGCGAGCCGGCGCACCGCCCGGGAGTAATCACCGCGGAACATCAGCAGCAGGACCAGGCCAACCGCGGCCCACTTCATGCCGGTCCGCAGCAGGTCTGCAAACGTCCCGCCCGGCAGCCCCAGCCCGTTGGCGAGGAACTCGACCTGCTGGCCGAGGAACCCGGAGGGCGAATAACCGGTGTACCCCGGAGTGGGGTCCATGATCGCCCAAACCCAGCCCAGGCCAAGGTTGTACGGAATCCCGCTGAGGGCCAGCACACCAAAGCTGATTCCCGCCGTCGCGCCCCAGATCAGGAACTTCCGGGTCCACGATGCGGCTGGCCCGGCCCACATAACCCCGATGAACGGGAGCAGCAGGACGGTGATCGGCTTGATCCCGATGGACGCCGTGACCAGAAGTATGCCTGTGAGGTAATGTTTCGTCGCGGCGAAGTAGACACCGGCGACGGCGAGCCCCACCATCACGGCGTCGTTGTGGGCGCTGGCCACAAAGCTGATCAGGAACAGCGGGTTGGCCACGGCGATCCAGAGCGCCCGCGCGCCGTTGATGCCGTGCAGTTCCGCGAGTTTGGGCACGTAGATGATGCACAGGACCACGCCCGCCCCGGCGAGCAGCCGGAACAAAAATACGGAAACGTCAGGCTGCGCTCCGGTCAGCCCCACCACACCACGGGCGAGCCACAGGAAGTAAGGCCCGTAGGGTGTCCGGTTCTCGGCCCAGGCGGGGTCCGCGCCCAGGGAAAACCAGTTACTGAGGGTGGAGATGCCCACTTGGTACGGGTTTTGGCCCTCCATGACCAGCCGCCCCTGGCCGGTGTAGGCGTAGACGTCGCGCGAGAAAATCGGTACGGCAAGCAGAAGCGGGGAGGACCACGCGGAAATGGCGATCACCACCGACCGCAGGGAGTGCTCGCCCCAGTCCCCCAGCCGCTGGCCGAGCCGCAGCCAGGAGCGCATCAGGAGCATGGCCCCCACGGTGAGAAGGACTGTGGACAGGGTGACGCCCCAGCCTTCGGTCCGCAGGGCGATGACCACGGGCTGGCGGATCATGGGTGAGCCGTTGGCGATCCAGCCTGTGCCGATGGACCCCACGAACATCATCAGGGCACCAAAGAACCCCTGCCAGATGGCAATGTAGGCCCGGCGCTTGGCTGGGGGCGTGGCGGGCGCAGCGGATTTCGGGAGCGCTTCCCCGGCCGGCGCGTTTTTGGCCTGGCCTGGGAAAGTCTCTGAAGTGCTGAGGTGCGAACCGCCTGCCGTCATGTCCTCTGTGGTCCCCTACTTACGTTACGGCGCTGGCCGGACCAGCTATAGGCCGGTCTACAACCCCGCCATTTTAGCAGTTGGGATGCGGCGTGCCCCAGACTGGTAAGGGCGGGCGCGCTCCTCCCAATCTCAACGAAGCGGCGCGCGCCTCACCGTTCCCCGAAGGCAGAAGCCGCCTGTGTGCGCTTCACCAGCACGATTGGACCCGCAATGGCCGTACAGAGCGTCCCGGACGCCCGGACCAGCACCCCGCAGCAGCTCCAATCGGTCCGCGCAACATTACGTTCGCCGCGGCGGCTCAAGACCGAGGCCCTCGCCGGGCTGGTGGTGGCACTGGCCCTGATTCCGGAAGCCATCGCGTTCTCGGTGATTGCCGGCGTGGACCCGCGGATCGGTCTGTTTGCGTCCTTCGTCATGGCTGTCACCATCTCGTTTGTTGGTGGCCGGCCGGCCATGATTTCCGCCGCCACCGGTGCGGTGGCCCTGGTGATCGCCCCGCTGATGCGCAGCCATGGCCTGGACCACCTCATCGCGGCCGTGATCCTGGCGGGCGTGTTCCAGATCCTGCTGGCGGTGCTGGGGGTCACCCGGCTGATGCGCTTCATTCCGCGCTCGGTCATGGTCGGCTTCGTGAACGCGCTGGCCCTCCTGGTATTCATGGCCCAGCTCCCCGAGCTGATCGGCGTCCCGTGGATGGTGTATCCGCTTGTGGCGGTGGGATTGGTCATTGTGGTGGGATTGCCCAGAATGACGACGGCGGTGCCCTCACCTTTGGTGGCCATCGTGGCGCTCACCCTGTTTGCCGTCCTCGCCGGGGTGGACGTACCCACCGTCCATGACAAGGGCCAGCTGCCGGAGAGCCTGCCGTCGCTGTTCATTCCCAACGTTCCCCTGACGTGGGAGACGTTCCAGGTGATTGCGCCGTTCTCGCTCTCGATGGCCCTCGTGGGGCTGCTGGAATCGCTGATGACCGCCAAGCTGGTGGACGACATCACGGACACCCGTTCGAACAAGACCCGTGAGTCGTGGGGCCAGGGCGTGGCCAACATTGTGACGGGCTTCTTCGGGGGCATGGGCGGTTGTGCCGTGATCGGCCAGACCATGATCAACGTCAAGGGCTCGGGCGCGCGGAGCCGGGTGTCCACGTTCCTGGCCGGCGTCTTCCTGCTGGTCCTGGTGGTGACGCTGGGCGATGTGGTGGGCCTGATCCCCATGGCCGCTTTGGTGGCTGTGATGATTTTCGTTTCGGCCATCACGTTCGACTGGCACTCGATCGCGCCGCGGACGCTGGGCCGGATGCCCAGGTCCGAGACCGCCGTCATGCTGATCACCGTCGCGGTGGTGTCCGTGACGCACAACCTGGCCATCGGCGTCGGGGCCGGCGTGCTCGCGGCCATGGCCCTCTTCGCCCGGCGGGTGGCGCACTTCGCCACGGTGGAGCGGACCGTCGTCGAACTTAACGGCGAAAACGTGGCCACCTACACGGTGGACGGCGAACTGTTCTTTGCCTCCTCGAACGATCTCTATACCCAGTTCGAGTACGCGCTCGACGCCGGGCCGGACATCAGCCGGGTGATCGTGGACCTGCATGCCTCCCACCTGTGGGACGCGTCCACCATCGCGGTGCTGGATGCCGTCACGGAGAAATACCGCCGGCACGGCCGGGAGGTGGAACTGATCGGCCTGAACGAAGCGAGCGTCCGGATGCGGGAACGGCTGGCAGGGAAGCTGAACTGAGTTGGCCTGCTGACAATAAGCGGCTCAGGCACGCACCTGCACGTAGTTCTCCACCAGGTGATCGGCGATGGCCATGCAGGACGTGGCCGCCGGCGAGGGGGCGTTCCGCAGCAGCGTCACCGGCCCCACCTGCTCCACGGCAAAGTCGTCCAGCAGCGCGCCGTCCCGGCCCCACGCCTGCGCCCGCACGCCGGATGCAGTTTTGGCCGTGAGGTCCGACATTTCCAGCTCGGGGATAAAGCGGCGGGCCTTGTGGAAGTAGATGGCCTTGACCAGCGAGGCACTGATCTCCTCCACACCCATCCGCCAGTGCTTCTTGGCCAGGGCGCCGGCTCCGGGCCACCGCAACGATTCCCAGGTGTCCTTCGCTGAGACCGACGACCAGCCGTAGCCTTCACGCGCCAGCGCGGGAACAGCGTTGGGCCCCACATGGACGTCGTCGTAGACGCCCCGGGTGAAGTGCACGCCCAGGAAGGGGAAACGCGGGTCCGGGACAGGGTAGATCATCCCGTTCACCAGGCTGTTCCGCTCCGGGTTCAGGGACCAGTATTCGCCGCGGAAGGGCAGGATTTTCGGTGCCGGATCGGCACCCAGCAGGCGCGCCACGACGTCGGACTGCAACCCGGCGCAGACAATGAGCCGGTCGAAGACGTGCTCGGAGACCGCCGTCCGGACCCGCACTTTGGCGCCGACCACCGCGATTCCCACGACCTCCTGCCCGAGCAGGACGGTGCCGCCGGCCGCCCTCACGTCCTGCGCCATCGCTTCGGTAATGGCCGCGAAATCGACGACGGCGGTGTGCGGCGAGTGCACCGCCGCCACGCCTGCCGCGTGTGGTTCGATCTCGCGCAGCCGGCCGGCATCGTTGATGCCGCTGAGGTCCGGCACCCCGTTGGCCCTGGCCCGCTTCTCGATCCCGGCCAACGCCGGCAGCTCCGATTCGTCCACCGCCACCACCAGCTTGCCCACCTCCCGGTAGGGCAGGTTCTTCTCCAGGCAGTAGTCCCGGAGCGATGCGCGCCCGGAAACGCAAAGCCGGGCCTTCAGTGATCCCGCGGCGTAGTACAGGCCTGCATGGACAACTCCGGAGTTGTGGCCGGTCTGATGCGCGGCGAGGCGCGTCTCCTTCTCGAAAACGGTGATGTCCCCAAGGTGGCGCTCCAGGAGCGAGCGCGCCACGGCGATGCCCACAATGCCCCCGCCGATAATTCCGATGCGTTCGTCCACGTCAGTGTGTCCTTACCCTCGCGGTCCGTATCATCGCGGTCCGTATCCTCGCGCCTGACCCGAGTATAAGAGCCAGACCGCCTCAAATGCGGCGGTCGCTGTGGACTGTTTGATTCCGGCCCTGTGACTTGGCCGTGTACAGCGCCTCATCCGCCGCTGCGATGAGGTCCTCTACATCGGAGGTCCCGGCGTCGTACAGGGCAACGCCGTAGCTGACGGTGGGCATTTCGAGCCCATCGGCGGTGGGGACCTGGGCGAGACGACGGCTGATTTCTTCCGCAATATGCTCGGCCCGGAGGGCGGAGCCGCCCGGAATCAGGAGGACAAATTCCTCCCCGCCGTAGCGTCCCACCAGGTCCGTGGACCTGACGGTCTCCTGGCAGGCCCCGGCGAAAGCCTTCAGGGCGAGGTCGCCGGCGGCATGACCGTGGGTATCGTTGACCGCCTTGAAATGGTCCAGGTCCGCGAGGATCAGGGCACCGGTCCCCTGGGTGACCGCGCGGTCCTTCAGCAGCCCGGCCGCCAGGTCAAGGAAGGCTTTGCGGTTGAGCAGCCCCGTGAGGTCATCGCGGGACGCCACCATGCGCAGGGCCCGGGTCTGCTGCTCGGTGCTCAGCCCGGCCATGCTGAAGGACACCACCACCAGCAGCACCATGGTGCCCATGGTGGTCACCGCAGATCCGAAGTAGGTGGTGAAAATCGGCCCGTCCTGGCCGTCAACAAGGAAGAAGACCAAGCGGCCAAAATAGAAAACCGCCAACACCCCGGCCGCGCCGGCCATGGGAACGCGGACCCGGGAATACCCCGGTTCCAGCCGCCAGAGCTCCTGGGATGCCAGCCCCATCGTGAGGCACATTGAGGCGAGGAAGACGGCGCCCCCCGCCCAGACATTGGTACCGGGATGGTCGACGGCGGTGGCCACCAGGGTGGCCACCGGAACCCCCGTGAAGAGCCACCGCTTCGGTGGCAGCTCCCGCAGTGAGCGCGCACCGGCCCAGACCGCAACACCCCCGTGGACCAGCAGGACATTGCCCAGGATGTTGGCCCACCACTGATGGCCGGTGCCGTTAAGCAGGAAGGCGGCCGCGCCTACAAGGAAAAACACCAGGGCGAGGCACCACCAGCCGCTGTAGGCGGAGCGCGTGGCGCGGTAGGACGAAAAGTAAAAAAGCAGCCCCAACACCAGGGCCATCACGCCGAACGCGATCCTGAGTGTTGTCGTATCTAGGACCATTCCGAAGCTCCCCCAAACATCCGTCGTGATGCAACTCTCAGTATGGCACCGCCGTCGGACATTCCTGCCTGCCCGGCGACCTTCGGCCAGCGGCCTAGTGACCGGGACCACCCGAAACACTATTTACAAAAATAGTTTTCTAGAATATTGTTGAATCTTGAAGCGTTGCGGATGTTCTTCCGCTCAGTGATCCACCAGAGGAGTAGTTCATGACTAAGATCGCCATTGTCACCGGCAGCACCCGTCCCGGCCGCAACAACGTCGGCGTAGCCGAGTGGGTTCTCGCGCAGGCACAGCAGCGCACCGACGCTGAGTTCGAGATCGTCGACATCGCCGACTACAACCTGCCGCTGCTGGACGAGGCCTACCCGGCCGCCTACCAGAACTACCAGAACGCCCACACCCTTGCCTGGGCTGCCAAGATCGCCGAGTTCGACGGCTACGTTTTCATCACCCCCGAGTACAACCACTCCGTGGCCCCGGCCCTGGCCAACGCCCTGTCCTACCTGAACGCCGAGTTCTCCAACAAGGCAGCCGGCATTGTGTCCTACGGCTCGGCCTTCGGTGTCCGCGCCGTTGAGCACCTGCGCGGCATCCTGTCCGAGCTGCAGATCGCCCACGTGCAGAAGACCGGCATGTTCTCCCTCTTCACCGACTTCGAGAACTTCTCCGTCTTCAAGCCCACCGAACTGCAGGCACAGACCCTGGCTCCGGTCCTGGACCAGCTCGTGCCGTGGACCAAGGCCCTCGAAGCCGTGCGCGCCGAAGCATCCGTCGCCGCATAACGTACGCAAACCCCGAGCGCCGGTGCTTTCGGCGGGCCCACCGCCCGCCGAAAAGCACCGGCTTTCGTTCTTAAACCGGGAGGCCCTGGCGGCCGTCCCGCCCCAAAATCTCACCAGAAAGACAAGTACGTGGAGCGTATTATGGGCGTGGAAAGGGATTCCATGCCGGCCACGCAGAAGCACACCCCGACCACCGGGGACCTTGATGTGATTTCGCAGTGGGGGCTGGTCATTGAGGGCTTCCAGAACACCAACAAGAAGGTGCACGCGGAAGTCTCGTCCGCCTTCTGCCTGGAACCGGCAGAAGCCGAGACGCTCCTGCGGCTGGTCCGCACTCCCGGCGCCCGGATGCCCATGGCGAAACTGGCCAGGGAAGTGGAGTTCAGCAACGGCGGCTTCACCAAGATCGCCGACCGGCTGGCGAAGCGGTCCCTGGTCCAGCGCAGCCCCTGCGCGGAGGACCGCCGGGTTGTCTACCTCGAACTGACCGTCGAGGGCACCGAAACCGCCAACGCTCTGGCCTGTTTCGTCGCCGGACTGGTCCATGCCAACTTCGTGGCCATCCTGGGGGCCGAACGGGCGCAACTGGTGGCCGAAGCCATGGCCGAACTCCGGGAAGCAAACAACAGCTGATCCCGCGGACGAGCGTTACTGCCCCGGCGCGCGGATGATCCGGCGCTGCGTGGCCAGGGCAATGGCCGAGGTGCGGTTGTCGACGCCGAGCTTGCCGAAGATGTGCACCAGATGGGTTTTAACAGTGGCTTCGGAAATGAAGAGCTGGCGTGCGATGGCCCTGTTGGTCAGGCCCGTGGCGAGCAGTTCCAGCAACTGGACCTCCCGGGGCGTCAGCGCCGTTTCCGGGCTGCTGATCCGCGACATCAGCAACGCCGCCACCTTCGGAGCCAACGCTGTCTGCCCGGCCGCCGCGGCCAGCACCGCCTGGCGGATCTGCTCGGGCGGGGCGTCCTTGAGCATGTAGCCGCTGGCGCCCGCCTCCACCGCGGCCAGGATGTCCGCCTCGGTGTCGTAGGTGGTAAGGATCAGGACCGGCGGCGGGGAATCCAGCTTCCGGATGGCGCTCGTGGCGGCGACGCCGTCCATTCCGGCGCCCATCTGCAGGTCCATCAGCACCACATCCACGCGCTCCCCCAAGACCCGGAGCCTGGCGAGTTCACGCAGCGCGGCGTCCCCGTCCGCCGCCTCGGCGGCCACAGTGAAGTCCTCGAATTCCGTAAGCATGGCGCGCAGACCCGCCCGGACCACGGGGTGGTCGTCCACGAGCAGAAGGTGGAGGGCGCCCATCAGCTGTGCTCCCCCGCCGGGCCGGGCGAGCCGGTCAGCGGCAGCCGTACGGCAACCACCGTTCCCTCCCCCGGCGCCGATTCGACCTCCAGCGAACCGCCCAGTTCCGCCACCCGGGCGCCCAACGAGTGCAGGCCAAAGCCGCTGCCGTCCGCACGGCCAGCCACCCCGGGACCCGCAGCGGCGGGCGTGAAGCCCGTTCCGTCGTCGTACACGTCCAGGGTGACTTCGTCGCCGAGGAACGCCAGGGTGACGACGGCGGTATGCGCCTTCGCGTGCAGCCGCACGTTCGCGAGGCTGGCCTGGGCCGCCCGGAGCAGCGTGACGCTGTACTGCGGCGGCAGTTCCGCGGCGTTCCCCACCAGCTCGAACCGGCAGCGCAGCCCCTCGCCGCGGGCGGCCGCCAGCGTTTCGGTTTCGCCGCACAACCTTTTGAGGGTTTCCGGCAGGGACGAGTCCTGGAGCCGGGGCGCCGAGAGTCCGCGGACAAAGCTGCGGGCCTCGGCGAGGTTCTCGGCGGCCGTCTGCCCGACCAGCGCGAACCGTTCGGCAGCCGTGGCAAAATCGCCGCCGGCCAGCGACTTCTCCGCGGCGCGGGCCACCAGGACGATGCTGGAGAGGCCCTGCGCGAGGGTGTCGTGGATTTCCCGGGCCAGGCGTTCACGCTCGGCCGCGACCCCTGCCTCATGCTGGGTCCTGGCCAGCTCGGCGCGGGTGCGCCGCAGTTCCTCGGCGGCCAGCCGCTGTGCCTCCCCCTCAAGGTACAGCGCACGGTAGGCGAGGCCGGTGACGACGGCAAACCCGGCGCCCAGGACCGGCCCCAAAACCATGGGAAGTGTGGGCTGCGGCAGTCCGCTGGCCGTCCACTGCGAAGCCACCACCGCCGCCGTCATAACGGCGATCGTGACCAGCGCGATGCGGCGGGGCAGCACATGCAGGTGCAGGAAGAACAGCGGGAAGGCCAGCCAGGAGAATTCGGCACTTCCGGCGAGGAGGATCCCCCACAGGCCCGTGACCAGGCCCAGCCACAGGAGAGCGTACGGGTGGGGATTGAACGCCGACCGGCCGGCGTCGTACCGCTTTTCCAGCAGCGTGCCGGCCAGGTAGGTCCAGGCCAGGGCCACGGCGAGCGCCGACCAAACATAGCGCCACGCACCCGCGGGGCTTCCGGCGTCGGCCGGTCCCGCCGCAAGATGCAGCCGCAGGATGGCGACGAGCAACAGCACGGCAAACCCGACATGCAGGGTCACCCGCAGGAACCGCAGGACGGCGGCCCCCGACGGGGTGGTCTGTGGGTCCGCGGCAGGCATTTCCCCAGCTTAGGCGCCGGAGACGGTGGGCGGATCAATCAAAAGGTTGACCGGCCGCTCAACCCTTTGTCCCCCGGTGATCAACCACCTGCCCGATGTGGGCTGAGCCGGCGGGCGGGAGAGTGGATTGAGAAGGAAATCCACTCTCAATCGAAGGAAGTACAACGTGTTTCTCGCTATTCGTGACATCCGCTTCGCCAAGGGCCGGTTCGCCCTGATGGGCGGCGTGGTGGCCCTGGTGACGCTGCTGCTGGTGCTCTTGTCCGGCCTCACCGCCGGTCTCGGGGACCAGTCCACCTCCGCGATCGGAAAGCTGGGGTCCGGGAGCGCGGCCGGTGGCGCTCCCGGCGGAGGGTCCCGGCCGGTGGACAGCATCGCCTTCGGCGCCCCGGGCAGTAACGAGCCCACGGCGTCCTTCACCGAGAGCGAGGTGACCGCCGCGCAGGTGGACAGCTGGCACCACGCGCCCGGCGTGGCCCGGGCCGAGGCCCTGGGCATCAGCCAGTCGCGGATCCAGGCCGGCGACGGCGGCACCACCAACGTGGCGGTGTTCGGCGTTGCGCCGGACGGGCAGCTGGCGCCCGCCCCGGTGCGGACCGGGACACTTGTGATCGGCTCCACCGTTGCGGCGGACCTGTCTCTCGACGTCGGCGACACCGCCACGGTAGGCGGCACCGGACTGACTGTCACCGCCGTTGTGGATGACCAGTGGTATTCGCACACCGGAGTGGTGTGGACGGCGCTGCCCACCTGGGCTGAGGTGGCACACATCTCGCCGGTCCGCGGCAGCGCTCCGGGTGCCGCGGCTGCGGACGGCAGTGCCGCGGCTGCGGGGGGCAGTGCCCCGGCGAATCCGCCCGTGGCCACCGTCGTGGCGGTCACGTACAAGTCCGGGGCGGTGGTGGACGAGGCAGCTGCCAATGCGATGGCTGGCACCGTCACCGCCAGCCGCACCGGTTCGTTCCAGGCGCTCGGTTCGTTCAAGAGCGAGAACGGGTCCCTGATGCTGATGCAGGCGTTCCTGTACGGCATTTCCGCGCTGGTGATCGTGGCATTCCTGACCGTGTGGACAGTCCAGCGGACCCGGGACATCGCCGTGCTCAAGGCCATGGGGGCGTCCGGCGGATACGTGCTGCGGGACGCCATCACCCAGGCTGCCATCGTCCTGCTGGCCGGGGCGGGGCTCGGCGGGGCGGTGGGCATACTCGGCGGATTCGCAGCCGCCCAGGCCGCCCCGTTCCTCGTCACTCCCGCCACCACGCTGCTGCCCGTGCTGGGCATCGTGGTGCTCGGACTGGCCGGCGCCGCACTCGCGGTGCGGCGGGTCACCACGGTGGACCCGCTGATCGCCCTCGGCGGCAACTGAAATACCCCCGCTCCTTCCCGCTCCTCCCGAAAGGTTCTTCGCTATGTCACTCCCCTCACCGTCAATTACCCCCGTCTCCGGCTCGGCTGACCGCACTGCCCGCCCGCTGGCCCTGGACAACGTCACCCTCGAATACCCGGACGGAGGCGGCACCGTCAAGGCCTTGGACGGCGTCAGCCTGAGTGTGGGGGCCGGGCAGATGGTCTCCCTGGTGGGGCCGTCCGGCTCGGGCAAGTCCAGTCTCCTGGCGGTGGCGGCCACACTGGTCCGCCCCACCAGCGGGAACGTGGTGATCGACGGGGTTTCGACCACAGACCGCCGGGATGCCGAACTCACCGCGCTGCGCCGGGAGAAAGTGGGCATCATCTTCCAGCAGCCCAACCTCCTGCCCTCCCTCACCGCCGTCGAGCAGTTGATGATCGGCCACCACCTGCGCGGGATGCCGCTGAAGGCCGCACGGTCGCGGGCGCGTGAGCTGCTCGGCCTCGTGGGACTGGACGGGTCCGCGGAGAAACGGCCGCACCAGCTTTCGGGCGGCCAGAAGCAGCGGGTGAACATCGCGCGGGCGCTGATGGGCGGCCCGAAGGTGCTGCTGGTGGATGAGCCGACGGCGGCGCTGGACCATGAGCGCAGCGCGTCGATCGTGGGGCTGCTCCGCCAGGTCACGGACGAGTTCCAGGTGGCCACCGTGATGGTCACGCACGACACGGAGTTCGTCCCGCTGACCGACGCCGTGGCGGTCATGCGCGACGGCGGGCTGACGGCGCCGGTGCGGCCGGACGTCCACCACTCGGGCGTTTAGTTGGAGTTCCGGTTCCGGGTCCGGTTCCAGTGGCGGGGTTTCACCGTTCAGCCATAAATGCTTCGATGGCATCAACCGCTGCTTTGGCGCCCCCGGCTGACCGGATGCGCTGGCCCATGGCCGCCAGGTTGCGCCGGATTTCCTGGTCGCCGCCCACCTCGGCAACGACAGTGCGGATCACGTGGGGTGAGAGCGCTGCCGCAGGGAGGCGGCGTCCAAGTCCCAGTTCCTCCAGGCGGCGGGCATTGGCTTCCTGTTCGGGCTGCAGCGGAAAGGCCACAACCGGGACCTCGAAATACAGCGCCTCCATGGTGGAGTTCATCCCCGTGTGCGAGAGGAATACCTCCGTGTGGCGCAGGACATCGATTTGCGGGAAGTACGGACGCACCTCAACGTTGTCCGGCACCGGGCCCAACTCGGGCACCCCGATGCGGTCACCGATGACCATGGCCACCTGCCATGGCGTGCCGGCGAATGCTTGCACACACATCCGGAAGAAGTCCGGGCGGTCGTTCAAAGGGGTTGTTCCCAGCGAAATGAAGACCAGGGGCCCGGCCTCCACGCGCGGCTGCCACGGTTCCCCGGAGGGCCGCCGGGCGGGGGTCGGTCCCACAAAGTGGAAGCTGGCGCCGAAGGTTTCACCCGCGGGCTGGAATTCCCGGGGGATGAAGCAGATGTTCAACGCGGCCGGCGGCCCCTCCATGAAAGTGAAATTGCTCAGGCCCTGTTCGGCAGCGAAGTCACTGATGAGCCGGCGGGCGTGGTTCCACGCTTCGAGCATCTCCGCCGGTGGACGGGCCGGCATCAGTTCCCGCAGCGGGAAGTGTTCGTTGGTGGCATAGGTGGGCAGCAGGGCGATGTCCGGCAGCCCGAGCTTCAGGGCGGCCATCTTCCCCGCCACGGTCATGGCGTCATAGCACACCGCGTCCGGCGGGTCACTCGTCAACCGGGCCAGCAGGGCCGGGAACTCCACCCTGGCCCGCTCCAACAGCCGTTCCAGCAGGCCGGATCCGAGCCCCGCCAGCAGGCCCAGCCGGGGCGACCCTTCGGCGTCGGCCGATCGGTTGCGCCGGGGAAGCTTCGCGGCGAAGTCCTCGCCGCTCTCAAAGAAGGTGGCGCCGGCGGATTCAACAGCCTGTGCATACCCGGCGGCCGCTGCATACGTGACCCGGTGGCCACGGCGGACGAGCTCGGCCACCACCGGCAGAGTGGGATTTACATGCCCCGCGGCCGGCAGGCAAACAAAGGCAAAATGCATGCTCTCCCTCCGGACCGCGGTGCTTACTTAAGGGCCGCGATCGCCTTGGCCGGCCGTTTGCGGTCCAGGATAAGGGACGCAGCAATGCCGAGCATCCAGATGTCCTTGGCCAGCGCTGTGCCCTGCTGGCTGGGCCGGATGCCGTCTTCCAGGGTCATGCCCGGCGTCTTCAGGTACAGGGTGACCAGGCACCCGGAAAAGGTTCCCAGCCCGAGGCCGGCCAAACGGCTGGGCACAAAAGGCATCAGGAGCGCCGCACCCAGCGTCATTTCCGCATAGCTGAGCAACTTCCCGAACTTTGCAGGATCGAGCCTGCCCATGGGCGGGATCACGGTGGTGGCCATGCCCTGCAGCTGGGCGGCGGCGTCCTCGTCGAGGTGGCGTTTTCCCCACCCCGCATTGAAAATAAACGCACCGGTGGTCAGGCGGAGAGGAATATGGCTGAGTCGCATTGAACCGGTCCTTTCATGTTGTCAACGCAGTCCCGCGCCTCATGTGAACAATCCGCAGCTCAGGAAGCAACCTCGCCGGTGAGGGGTTTCCGGTGATGAAGCGGAAGGCGCTGTAGGAACGGACCTAAAGGTGCAGGAACCATACGGCCAAACCGCAAGCCGGAGTAGAGGCATAAGTCCCTACTTGGGGCGTGGTCGCGGGCGTGGAATTAATAAGTGCCCGGGGCAACCTTCCCCGGAGTAACGCGGGTCCTGAAGAACCGGATCCATTGCCCGCCCGGAAAACCGGCGAGGCAATCACCAGAAGAAATTCCACACACATCGTCCGACGCCTCTCCTCCACGCGTTCAGCGACTTCCCGGGGCCTCCACTCATGGGATGCCGGGCAGTCTGTGAATTCAGGACGGGGAAGCCGGGGACTTCTGCAAAGGATATATGCACATGAATAAAGCACTTCGCGTCATCGCCTCGGCGACCGCGACTGCTGCTATCGGGCTGGGAGGCAGCGCCCTTCCTGCGAGCGCAGCCGTAAGCTCCTCCACCACTTCCTGGAACCAGGCTTCGTACCAGAACAGGCACAACATCCGGGACCACACCAGGCACGACACCCAGCACGGCTGGTTTGACCAAGAGGACCGCTGGCACGAGTGGGGCGACGGATCGGGTTGGCGGGACGACAACGGCAATTGGCGGGCCGACGACGACCACAACGGGTCGTGGACGGGCCATGACGGTTGCCGGCATGACCGGTACGGATGGTGGGATCACAACGGGCACCGGCACGAGTACAAGGTGCACCACCGCACCTGGTGACTCAAACGGTCTCCTCTATGCCGGCACCCCGGAGTAGGGTTCCGTCATGGACATCATCCTGGTACCCGGATTCTGGTTGGACGCGTCATCGTGGGAGGAGGTGACGCCTCCGCTGGAGGCTGCAGGGCACACTACGCATCCGCTGACACTGCCCGGCCTTGAATCCGTGGACGCGCGGCGCGCCGGCATCACCCTGAAAGACCACATCGCCGCCGTCGTGGACGTCGTGGACGGTCTCGAGGGCAAGGTGGTCCTGGTGGGGCACTCCGGCGGCGGCGCGGTGATCCACGGGGTGGCGGACGCCCGGCCTGACCGCGTTGCCCGGAACATTTATGTGGATAGCGGGCCGCTTGGTGAGGGCGGCGTCATCAACAATGAACTGCCCGCCACGGGGGACGACGTGCCGCTGCCGCCATGGGACGGCTTTGAGGATGCTGACCTGGTGGACCTCACGGATGACCTGCGCCGGCAGTTCCGGGCGCGGGCCGTCCCTGAGCCCAAGGGCGTGGCTTACGGCAAGCAGCGCCTGCATGACGTTCGGCGCTACGACGTACCGGCGACTGTGATCACATGCCAGTTTCCGTCGTCGCTCCTCACTGAGTGGATCGACGCCGGCCACCCGTTCACCGCGGAGCTGGCCCGCATCCGCGACGTCGAGTATGTGGACCTTCCCACCGGTCACTGGCCGCAGTTCACCAAGCCTGCTGAGCTGGGGCAGGCGATACTGGCGGCGGTGGAACGGACGGCGGCGGCGACGCGCGGCTGAACGGCCTGGAGCTTAAGTTCCGGCTCGGACGCCGCAGGCAGAAACCCCCGCCAATGGCTATGCCTGACGGGGGTTTTGGGGTGCCCTCCCGGCGGGTATTGGGGGAAACCGGGCCGGGACAGCACCTTGGAAAAGGTTATCCCCGCGGGATAACGCGACTCCGCGTTTTGGTCCGATACGGAAGAATCCTTTACGTTTTCTTAACGTGCGCCCTCCGCTGCACGGCGTAAGAATGGCCTACAGGAATACGTCCCCCTGCTGCTGCCACCGGCGTAGTGACCCACCAGCACCATGAAAGGCCCCACCCATGTCTGATGTCAGCGACCTCATTGACTTTGATTCCCTGCTCACGGCGGACGAGGTGGCGCTGCGGGATTCCGTGCGGGCCTTTGTGGACAGTGAAATCAAGCCGAACATCGCCGGCTGGTATGAGAAAGCCGTTTTCCCGCTGGAGATCGTGCCCGAACTGGCCAGGCTGGGCGTACTCGGCATGCACCTGAAAGGCTACGGCTGCGCCGGCCGGTCCGCCGTCGATTACGGCCTTGCCGGTGCGGAACTCGAAGCCGGCGACTCCGGGCTGCGGACGTTCGTCTCGGTCCAGGGTTCCCTGGCCATGAGCGCGATCCACAAGCACGGCTCCGAAGAACAGAAGCAGGAGTGGCTGCCGGCCATGGCCGCAGGCGAGGCCATCGGCTGCTTCGGCCTGACCGAACCCAGCGCCGGCTCGGACCCGGGCAGCATGACCACCTACGCCCGCCGCGACGGCAGCGACTGGGTCCTCAACGGCACCAAGCGCTGGATCGGTTTGGCCTCCGTCGCCCAGGTCGCCGTGATTTGGGCCCAGACCGACGAGGGTGTCCGCGGGTTTGTGGTCCCCACCTCCACCGCCGGCTTCACCGCGACGCCGATCGAACCGAAGCTGTCCATGCGCGCTTCCATCCAGTGCGACATTGAACTGACCGACGTGCGCCTGCCCGGATCCGCGGTGCTGCCCAACGTCGTCGGGCTTAAGGGCCCGTTCTCCTGCCTCAACGAAGCACGCTACGGCATTATCTGGGGTGCGATGGGCGCCGCGCGTGACGCGTTCGAGGCAGCCCTGGACTATTCCAAGGGGCGCATGCAGTTCGACAAACCGCTGGCCGGATACCAGCTGACCCAGCAGAAGCTGGTGGACATGGCACTGGAAATCAACAAGGGCTTCCTGCTTGCGCTGCACCTGGGCCGGCTCAAGGACGCCGGCCGCCTCCAGATCGAGGCGATCTCGGTGGGCAAACTCAACAACTGCCGCGAGGCCATCAAAATCTGCCGCGAGGCCCACACCATCCTCGGCGGCAACGGCATCACCCTGGACTACTCACCCCTGCGCCACGCCAATAACCTCGAATCCGTGCGCACCTACGAGGGCACCGACGAAGTCCACACCCTCATTCTGGGCAACAAGCTGACCGGCGTGCCCGCGTTCCGCTGATCAGCTCGGAGGTGAAAAAAGGGCGTGGCCGGCGGTATCCGCCGGCCACGCCCTTTTCAGTGACGTTAGGTCAGTTCGCTGCCGCGCCGGCACCAACCCCGGCGCCAACACCTCCGCCGGCCAGACGCAGCCAGGTGTCCACCACGGTGTCCGGGTTCAGGGAGACAGAATCGATGCCTTCCCCAACGAGCCATTCGGCGAAGTCGGCGTGGTCGCTGGGGCCCTGGCCGCAGATGCCCACGTATTTGCCGCGCTCCTTGCAGGCCTTGATGGCCATGCTCAGGAGCTTCTTGACGGCCGGGTCGCGCTCGTCGAAACCGGCGGCGACCGTGGCCGAATCCCGGTCCAGGCCGAGGGACAGCTGGGTCATGTCGTTGGAGCCGATGGAGAAGCCGTCGAAGTAGTCCAGGAACTCATCGGCGAGCAGCGCGTTGGACGGGATCTCGCACATCATGATGACTTCGAGGCCGTTCTCGCCGCGCCTGAGGCCGTTCTCCGCCAACAGGTCAATGACACCGCGGGCCTCGTCCAGGGTGCGGACGAACGGGATCATCAGCTTGACGTTGGTCAGGCCCATCTCGTTGCGGACAAAGGACAGTGCTTCGCATTCGAGGTCGAAGCAGTCGCGGAAGGACGGGTCCAGGTAGCGTGACGCGCCGCGGAAGCCAAGCATCGGGTTCTCTTCGTGCGGCTCGTAAGCGGGCCCGCCGATGAGGTTGGCGTACTCGTTGGACTTGAAGTCGGACATGCGCACAATCACCGGATTCGGCGCGAAGGCCGCGGCGATGGTAGCCACACCCTCGGCCAGGCGCTTGATGTAGTACTCGCGCGGGTTGGCGTACGCGGCGATCCGTTCGCGGATTTCCGCGGCCACCTCCGCCGGCTGGTCCTCCAGGTTCAGAAGCGCCTTGGGGTGGATGCCGATCTGGCGGTTGATGATGAATTCCAGCCGCGCCAGGCCCACGCCATGGTTGGGCAGCTGCGCAAAAGTGAACGCCTGCTCCGGGGTGCCGACGTTCATCATGACCTTGACCGGGGCTTCGGGCAGCTGGGTGACCGCGGTTTCCTCGACCGTGAAGTCCAGGAGCCCTTCGTAGATCAGGCCAGCCTCACCATCGGCGCAGGTGACCGTCACGTCCATGCCGTCGGAGAGCGCCTGGGTGGCGTCCCCGGTGCCGACGACGGCGGGAATCCCCAGCTCGCGGGCGATGATGGCCGCGTGGCACGTGCGTCCGCCGCGGTTGGTGACGATGGCGGAAGCGCGCTTCATGATCGGTTCCCAGTCAGGATCGGTCATATCAGCAACCAGGACGTCGCCGGTCTTGAACGCGGCCATCTGGTCGATCGAGGTCAGGATACGGACGCTGCCGGCGCCGATACGCTGGCCGATGGCGCGGCCTTCGGCAAGCACCCGGCTGGTGCCGTTGAGGCGGAAGCGGCTCAGGCTGCCCGCGGCACGGCGGGACTGCACGGTCTCCGGGCGGGCCTGCAGGATGTACAGCCCGCCGTCGATCCCGTCCTTGCCCCACTCGATGTCCATGGGACGGCCGTAATGGTTTTCAATGGCGACGGCATGGCGCGCGAGCTGCTCGACGTCGTCGTCCGTCAGGCTGAAACGGTTCCGGAGCGAAGCCTCGACCGGGACGAAGTCGATGGTCCGGCCGATCTCCTGGCTGTTCGTGTAGGTCATCTGGAGGGCCTTCTCGCCCAGTCCCCGCTTGAGGATGGCGGGACGGCCGGCCTGCAGTGCGGGCTTGTACACGTAGAACTCGTCGGGGTTCACGGCACCCTGGACCACGGCCTCGCCGAGGCCGTAGGAGGAGGTGACGAACACGGCGTCCTGGAACCCGGATTCGGTGTCCATAGTGAACATGACGCCGGAAGCCCCGACGTCGGAGCGCACCATGCGCTGGACGCCCGCCGAGAGCGCAACATCGGCGTGCTCGAACTTGTGGTGCACACGGTAGGCGATGGCCCGGTCGTTATAGAGGGAGGCGAAGACATCCTTGATGGCGAGCAGGATGTTGTCGATGCCGCGGACGTTCAGGAAGGTCTCCTGCTGCCCCGCGAAGGAGGCGTCCGGCAGGTCTTCCGCGGTCGCACTCGAGCGGACCGCCCAGGACAGGTCCTCGGACCCGCCGTGCTTCTCCACCAACTGCTGGTAGGAGTCGCGGATCTGCGCTTCAAAGTCCGGCAGGAAGGGCGTCTCACGCATCATGGTCCGGATTTCCTGGCCGGCCGCGGCGAGGGCCGTCACGTCATCGGTGTCCAGGCCCAGCATGCGGTCCGCGATGCGCTGGTCCAGGCCGGAGTCTGCGAGGAAGCTGCGGTAGGCGTCGGCGGTGGTCGCGAAGCCGTCCGGGACCTGGACGCCGGCGGACGTGAGGTTCTGCACCATCTCGCCGAGGGAGGCGTTCTTGCCGCCCACCTTGTCCAGGTCTTTGAGGCCGAGTTCTGAGAACCACAGGATGTCTGTAGTCATGGTTGCTGCTCCTTTGCAGATGATGGCATGCGGTGGTGCCGCCCCGGTCGCGGGCTGTAGCCGTTCGGTGGGCGCGAATCCTGTCTACAGTGACAGGTCCGGGGCCCTGTTTCCAACATGATGTCTGCCACACTCAGTTTGTGAAAATTTTCCCTAATGCTTGAGGTTCATGCGCTGCAGGATGGTGGCGGCCATTTCCTCGACCGACACCGACGCTGAGTTCAGGTACGGAATCCGGTGCGAGACGTACAACTGCTCGGCACTGCGCAGCTCAAAGCCGCACTGCCGCAGCGACGCGTAGGATGACCCGCGCCGCCGTTCCGTCCGGATCTGACTTAGCCGCAGCGGGTTGGAGGACAGCCCGAAACACTTCTCAACAAAAGGCCGCAGCGGCTTGGGCAGCCCTTCCCGCTGGAAGTCCTCGTCCACCAGGGGGAAGTTCGCTGCGAAGATGCCGTGCTGCAGCGCCAGGTACATCGTGGTGGGGGTTTTTCCGCAGCGTGACGGCGCCACCAGGATGACCTGCGCCTTCTCCAGCGCCCGCAGGCTCTGCCCGTCATCGTGCTCCATGGCGTACTCGACGGCGGCCATCCGCGACTGGTACCGCTCGGCGTTCCCCAGGCCGTGGGCCCGCCCGGGCACGGCGCTGGCCGGAGAGCCGAGGGCCTGCTCCAGCTGCCCCACATGGGTTCCGATGAGATCAACGACGATCCCCTGGCAGGTGGCGAGAGTCTGGCGGATATCGCCGCTGACGGCCGTCGAGAAAACGATGGGCCGCGGGCCGGTGGCGGCTAGGCGGTCAATTGTGCCCACCACGGACCTGGCCTGGTCCACGGTGGTGATGAAAGGGACGGTGATGCGGTCAAAGTTGTTCGCCGGAAACTGGGTCAGCAGCGTATTGCCGAGGGTTTCGGCGGTGATGCCGGTACTGTCCGAAAGGAAGTAGACAGGCCGAAGAGCGTCAGTGGTCATAAACGCATTCTGCCACCGCGCGCCCGGATATGTACTCCGCGGCAGCGGGGAGCACCTTGGCAGTTGGCGGGGCCGCCAGCCAATTACGTTCCCCGTTTATTGATTAACAGAATTTAGATAGTTATTTACAGTTTTGTCATACCGGGATAGGTTCATCCCCAGCGAACCCACACCAAGGTCCGCCTCACCGAACCTATCGAGGACAGCTATGACATCAACCAGGACTCTGGCCACAAGCCTCATCAGCCTTACAACAGCAGCACTGTTCGCCCTTTGCTCGGCAGGGCAAGCCACAGCGGCACCTGCACCGACAGCGGACAAGGACGCTGCCGGCGTGAGCAGCGCAGCCGTCACCGATTCCACCGGAGCCGACTACTGGACGCCCGAACGCATGCGCGCGGCGATACCGGGCGACGTCCTGGCGAAGAAGGCCATGGACCGGCAGAAGGCCCGGAAGGCAGAACTGCCGGCGCAGGCAAAGGGGGCCGAGAGCAAGATCGACGGCTCCGCCCCGCAGCTCCAGCAGAAGGCCAACGCCAGCGAAAATCCCGTGTCCCACATCGGCAAGGTCTTCTTCACCCTGGGCGGAACCAACTACGTCTGTTCGGCCAACTCGGTGGCATCCACCAACCGGAACACCGTCTCCACCGCCGGCCACTGCGTTAATGAAGGCCCCGGAGCCTTCGCCACAAAGTTCACGTTTGTCCCCGCCTACCTCAACGGTTCGGCACCCTACGGGAAATGGACTGCCAAGGCGCTTTATGCCCCCACCCAGTGGAGCTCGTCAGGCAGCATGCAGTATGACACCGGTTTTGCCGTGATGAGCCAGCTCAACGGCCGCAACCTTGCCGACGTCGTGGGGGCCTCCGGCGTCAGCTTTAACGCCGCCCGCGGCCTCGCTTACAAAGCATTCGGATACCCGGCCGCCTCGCCGTTCAACGGTGAGTCTCTGAAGAGCTGTTCCGGCACGGCCACCAACGATCCGTACAACCCGCAGTTCAACACCCAGGGCATTCCCTGCAACATGACCGGCGGCTCCTCCGGCGGTCCGTGGTTCATCGGCACCGGCTCCGGCGGCTACCAGAACTCGATCAACAGCTACGGCTACGGCAGCAAGTCCACCACGATGTACGGCCCGTACTGGGGTTCAGTGATCCAGCAGGCCTACAACACGGCGTCTTCCGCCCCGTAAACAGCGAACGACGGCGGTCGCTTGGCGGCCGCCGTCGTTTTCGCCTTCGGTCCCGGGAGGCTTTCCAGGTGCCGGGCTTCCGGCACCCCGGCGGCCGGCCCTACACCTTCCGGTGGATCGACTTGTAGCTCAGGTAGGCGTTCAGCCCCTCGATCCCGTACTCCGTGCCGAGGCCGGAATCGTGCCGGCCGCCGAACGGTGCGGCGTGGTTGGAGGCGAAGAAGTTCAGGCCCACCGAACCCGTGTCCATGCGGTCAGCCACCGCGAGCGCGGCCTCGGGATCGGCCCCAAACACCAGGCCGCCCAGGCCGAACTCGGTGTTGTTGGCCAGGGCCACCGCTTCGTCAACGGTTTCGTATTTCAGGATGGTGATCACCGGCCCGAAGATCTCCTCGCGGGCGATCCGCATGTCCGGGGTGACGTCCGCGAACACGGTCGGCTCCACGAAGTAGCCGTTCTCCAGTCCGCCGGCCAACGATGCAGCCCGCCCGCCGGTGGTGGCCCGGGCGCCTTCGGCCAGCCCGGACTCCACATATTCGAGCACGGTCCGGTACTGCGACTCCGTGGCGCAGGGGCCGAACACCGTGTCAGGTTCCAGCGGGTCCCCCTGCTTCCCGGCGGCGATGGTGGCCGTGGCCATGTCCACCACCTCGTCGTAGCGGCTGGCGGGGGCCAGGATGCGGGTGGAGATGTAGCAGGTCTGTCCGGTGTTGCGCATGGAGGACTTGATCAGGACCTGGGACATGGCCTGCAGATCGGCGTCGGGCAGCACAATCGCGCTGGACTTTCCGCCCAGTTCCAGCGTGACCGGGCGCAGCAGCTCACCGCAGGCCGCGGCAATCTTCCGGCCCACCGGCGTCGAACCCGTGAACGCCACCTTGTCCACGCCGGGGTGCTTCACCAGCACATCCCCCAGCCGGCCGGAACCCGTCACCAGGTTCACGACGCCGGCCGGAACACCCGCCGCCACGACGGCGTCCATGATCACGCGGATGGACAGCGGGGTGGGCGACGCCGGCTTGATCACCACGGTGCAGCCGGCCAGCAGGGCCGGGGCGAGCTTGATGATCACCAGGTTAATGGGGAAGTTCCACGGCGCGATCAGCGCGCACACGCCCAGGGGGTCGCGCCGGACCACGGATTCGCCGCCGCCGCGCGGGAACGGCCGGATGTCCTCCCTCTCGAGGTACTCGGCGAGGGTGGCGAAGTAACGGAAAATGCTGGCAGCGTTGGCTGCCGCCCCGGCGGATTCGGCCACGGGCGAGCCGTTCTCCCGCGAGTTGATCAGGGACAGCTCCTCAGCGCGCTTCTCCACCTCCTCGGCAATCCGGAGCAGGTAGGCCGCGCGCTCGGACGGGGTCAGCCGGGGCCACGCCCCGCTGTCGGCGCTAAGGAACGCGCGCCGGGCGGAGCCGACGGCGGCATCCACGTCCTCCGGAGTTCCGTCCGGCACCGAGCCCCAGACTTCGCCTGTGGCGGGGTCGGTCACCGGGTTCCGGCCCTTTCCGTGCGACGGCTGCCAGGCGCCGTTGACGAAGATGGTGTCTACGTGCGTGTGCGGCAGCGAAAGTTCGGCCCGTGCGGCCAGCGACGGAGAGTGCGTGGTGGAGGTCATCGGATCACCGCCGTCTTGAGCAGGGCGTTGGAGCGGCTCAGGTCAGCCTCGGCCATGTCCGCCGCGGCCTGGGTGATGAGCTCGGGCACAATCTCGGTGGCCAGCCGGTCGGTGTACGTGGCCGGGTCCATGCCGAACCACGACGAAGCCAGTGCGATGCCGGCCTGGTCAAAACGCCACAGCCGGTCGGCGTCGCGCATCAGGGCATCCTCCAGGGAGCGGGCTACTGGCCGGGTGTCGTGCCCGTCGATGATCTCGCAGACCCGTTCCACGAACTCCGCCGAATATCCCAGCCCGGGCAGCACCCGGCGCGCCACGTTGCAGCCCTGGAGCTCATGTTCATAGCGGATGGCGGCTTTGCGCCAATCCCCGGCAAACCCTTCCGAGATGATCCTGGATTCGTCAACGTGCGCCCAGCCGGTGTCATGCAGCAGCGTGGCTACCCGCACCAGGTCAGCGTCGGCGTCCGGGTAGGCCCGGCACAGGCGCTCGGCGAAAGCCAGCGAAATGGGCAGGTGAATGTCATTGCCGCGGGTCCGAGTCTCGTGCACCACGGCTTTCCACAGCGCGTCCAGCTCCTCAACGGCTGCCGGCGTGGTGCTGATGGGAGCGGTGTCCACCGGGCCCGGCGCCGGGATGGGGCGGATGCTGTACTCAGCGGCGAACGCGTCGCCCAGTGCGTCCGCGGGTTCCGTGGCGGTAACGGCGCCGATATCCGCGCCGGGGGCGGGGTCCACCGCGGCGACCGGAGTCTTGGGGGTGCTCATAATGCTCCTTCGGGTGGGCCAACCTACTGTCTAAGGCAGTCAGCTGTCCGTGGTGATGGTCTTAAGTTGGGTGGCGGGATCCGCCGCAGCGTCCGCCGGGATGTTCCGGCCCTTCGCCAGCGCGTTCTTCACGGCCATAAAATCCAGCGGGGCATTGACGCAGTCCGCGGCGATGATCCGGCCCTGGCGGTAGTAGAGGACGCTGAATTTTCCGCGTTCCTCATCGCGCCGGATCACCGTCTGGTCATAGCCGTTGCACAGGCCCGCGATCTGCAGCTTGAGGTCCGCCTGGTTGGACCAGAACCACGGGATGCCGGCGTATTCCTCGCGCCGGCCGGTGAGCGAGTAGGCGGCCACTTTGGCATGCTCGATGGCGTTGTTGACGCTTTCCAGCCGGATCCGCTCCCCGGGCTCCGAGCCGGGAACCGGGTTGGGCATGTTGGCCACGTCCCCCACGGCCACGGTGGTGCCGTCCGAGGCCAGCGCGAAGCGGTCCACCACCACGCCGTTGTCCACGGCCAGGCCAAGCTGTTCGGCCAGCTGGGTGTTGGGGATGACGCCGATGCCGACCAGCACAATCTGCGCCGGCAGTACCGTGCCGTCCTGAAGCTCGACGGCGGCAACTGACGTCTGTTCCTTGCCTGCGGCGGTGGTTGGCAGAAAGCGCGCCGCACTGGTGTTAAGGCGGATGTCCAAACCCCGGGCGCGGTGCGCCTGCAGGAAATACTCGGCCGTCTCCTCCCCCACGGCCCGGCCCACCAGCCGCGGCCCGAATTCGAGCACGGTGACGTTCTTCCCCATTTTCTGCAGGCTTGATGCGGCCTCGAGCCCGATGAACCCGCCGCCGATCACCACCACATCCGTGGCATCGCCTACCCGGGCCTTCAGCGCCAGGGCGTCGTCGGCGTTGCGCAGGTAGAGCACCCCGTCCAGGTCCCCGCCCTCGATGTCCAGCTTCCGGGCGCGGGCACCCACGGTAAGGGCCAGCCGTTTGAAGGGGAATTCCCGGCCGGAGGAGGCGTGCGCCACCCCGGAACCATCCGGCTCCTTGTCGATCCGGACAATGAATTCGCCTTTGACCAGCTCCACGTTGTGCTCGGCCCAGTAGTCGTTGGAGCGGAAAATGAGGGATTCGCTCTCCACCGTGCCCTGCAGGAACTCCTTGGACAGCGCCGGCCGCTGGTAGGGGCGGTGGTCCTCGTCGCCGAGAAGCGTGATGTGTTCGTCAAAACCCAGGGCCCGGAGCGAGACCGCGAGCTGGACGCCCGACTGGCTCGCACCGATGATCAGGAGCCCGGTCCGCGTGGGGACCTGGCCGGGGGCCTCTGCCGCCTGTTCAACTGCTTGCGCACCCACGGCTACACCTGGGTTTCCGGGGTGGTGACGAAGAGTTCGAGCTCCTCGGTGAGGCGCAGCTGGCAGGAGAGCCGGGAGTTGTCCTCGCGGTCCACGGCGGTGCCGTAAAGCATCTCATCCTCCATGTCCTCCATGGGCGGAAGCTGCGAAACGCAGTCTTCCCGGACAAAGACGTGGCAGGTGGCGCAGGACAGCGAGCCGCCGCATTCGGCCACGATGCCGGGAACGCCGTTGCGCACCGCGGTTTCCATGACCGAGTCGCCCACGTTGCCTTCGACGTCGCGGACAGCGCCTTCTGCATCGGTGAAGTGAACCGTTGGCATTGGTCCTCCTTGGGGGTTGAAGTTGGTTGGGGTGGAGTGGACGGTCAGCCAGGCAGCGTCAGATGAACTGCCGGCCGCCGTCCACCACCATGGTCTGGCCGGTGTAGTACGAACTGTCCGGCCCGGCGAGGAACAGCGCAGCTCCCACAATGTCCTCCGGCTGGCTGGCCCGTTTGATGGCGCCGCGGTCCACGCCGTAGTTTTCGGCGTTTTCCATCAGTCCGTAGCTGGCCTCGGTGAGGGTGAAGCCGGGGGCGATCGCGTTCACCGTGATCCCCCGGCGGCCCAGTTCCTTGGCCATGACCCGGGTCAGGGCCACTACGCCGCCCTTGGAGGCGACGTAGTGCAGCCATTGTTCGGAGCCGCTGAAGATCGTGGCACTGGAGAGGTTGATGACGCGCCCGCCTTCGGGCAGGTAGGGGCTCGCGGCACGGGTCATGAGCCAGGGGCCCTTGAGGTTGACGTTCATCACCAGGTCCCATTCGGCCGGATCAATGTCCTCGAACCGGGTGCGGGTCACCGTGGCGTACACCGCGGCGTTGTTGATCACGACGTCGATGCTTCCGTTGCCGAAGTCCGCGCAGCTTTTCGCGAGGTTCTCCGTGGAGTCCACGCTGGTGACGTCCGCGGCGAATGCCGCCGCTTCCGCGCCCAGTTCGCGGACGAGCTTGGCCGTCTGTTCGGCACCTTCGAGGTTGATGTCCGCCACCGCCACGCGGTACCCCCGGCCGGCGAAGCCGAGCGCGAACGCCCGGCCCAGCCCGCCAGCGGCACCGGTGATCAGCACAGTGCGTCCCAACTCCGCGTCCATGCCCGGCTCGGCATATTCCGGATGAGGCATATTGAGATCAGACATGGCTGTGGCTGTGGGCGCCGGGGCCGGTGACCAGCAGGTCGTCCTCGGCGTCGAGGATCTGGACGGTGCCCTTCGTCCCGTCGACGCGCAGCCGCTGCCCGGTCTTGATGGTGGTGGAGGCCGAGCCCGTCCCGGTCACGGCCGGCAGGCCGTACTCCCGGCAGGCGATGGCGGCGTGGCTCATCATGCCGCCGATGTCGGTGACCGTGGCCTTGATCTTGCCGAAGATCGGCCCCCAGGACGGTGCGGTCACGGTGGCCACCAGGATCTCGCCCTGCTGGACCTCGGAGAGCTGGTCCGCGTCGGTGACCACGCGGGCCAGTCCTTCCACCACTCCGGGGGATGCGGCCATGCCGCGCAGTCCGCCGCCTTCCACCGCTTCGCCGGCACCCAGCCACTGCTGGACCTGCTCGGTGGTGATGCCCCAGAGCATGCGGGTGAAGGGTTCGGTGATGATTTCCGGCGGAGTGTTCAGGGCGGGCGCGGGACGGGCGGTCTTGAGCGCGTCCACGATGCCGCGGCGGCGTTCGATTTCCTCCGGCCAGTAGTCGGGGCCGATGGGCTTGGCGCCGACGCCCCAGCCCGTGACCAGGTCAAAGAGTGCATCGCGGACCTCGTTGCGGCCCAGGTAGAGCAGATCGTCCGGTTCTGTCCAGAAGCCCTCAGCGTGCATCATGCGGGAGAGCTCGCGGATCTTGCGCCAGAAGACGCCCATGGTCCAGTGCTCGATGTAGAAGTTGTGGTTTTCGACGTAGGGGTAGGCGGTGGCGGCGAGGCCGCGCTTGGCGTCGAAGAGCGCCTGGTTTTCGCCTTCGAGCAAGTCCCGGTATTCCTCGATGATGCGGTCGCGTTCGGCGATGAGGGCTTCGACGGGGCGCATGATGTCCTGGCCCTCGTCCACCCGGCGGATATAGTCCGCGATGTAGCCCAGCGGGATTTCCTGATGCTCGTTCCAGTACTTGTCGTGGCCGTAGAAGCCGTTGCCCACGGTGAAGTTGAACCACGGGTCCTTGGCGGCTTCGTACTGGGCGATCCAGCGGTCCCCGCCGGAAGCGGAAGCGATGGCACCCAGGGTGGCGTCGACGTCGTCCGTGTTGTTGAAGTGAGCCTGCAGCCCGAGTTCCACGGCAAGCTTCGCCAGGGCCTTCAGCTCGTCATCCGGGCGGAACAGTTCCATGTCCACGCCCTGCACCATGGTGGCGATGGACTGGTCAGGGACGTTGGGGAAGACCTGCTTGCAGAAGTTGAAAAAGTCCAGGTACGCGATGTAGCCCAGGTTCAGGAACTCGAAGTGGTACTGCCAGTTCTGGTAGGCCAGCTGGATGAGGCGGTCATAGCTTTCCAGCAGCTTTTCGGAACCGTCCTTGCCCTTGCCGGAGGTGATGTCCTCCATGGGCACGATGTCCGGGAGCTTCGGGAAGGAGATGGTTTCCATCTCCGCGATGGTGCCCTTGACCTTGACGTGCCATTCCCTCAGGAGCCGGTCCCAGTTCTGGAAGTAGTAGCCCACGCGCTCTTCGAACAAAGGCACCCGGGCGGCGATCTGGTCCTCCGGCACCGGGATGGGTGACATGTAGAGGTAGCCGAGGTGGACGCGGAACTCGATGCCGTTGGCGTTGGGGATCATCAGGTGCCGGGCGTTGTACTGGCCCAGGCACTTGACCGCGAACTCGCCGCCGATGGTTTCGAAGGGCTTGTAGACAGTGGGCCAGTGCTGGCTGTCGCAGAACCAGAATTTGGCGTCCTCCTGCTCCTTCAGCTTGTCCTGGAACACGAGGTAATAGGGGTAGATCTTTTCCCAGCCCTCGGCGCCGGCGGGAACCGCGAGCTCGGAGGGTTTGGGGAAGGACTTCAGGGACATGGCGGTCCTTTCAGGAGGGCTCGGCAGTGAGCCTGGGTGGGTGAAGCCTTGCTGTTTTGCTGCGTTTAGGCTGACGGCTTGAGGCTGCCGGCGCTGATTCCGCTGAAGTAGCCGCCGGAGACCACGGGCTGCGGGGCGGTTTGCGGTGCCGGCTTGGAGGAGTGGACGGTCTCGGGGCGGGACTGGAGCAGCAGCAGGTTCTCGCCGTCGGGGAGGTCCGCGTCGAGGGCCCATTCGATGTCCTGCGGGCACTTGTAGTGCTTCTCGGCGCGCTTGGCCATCTGCGCGACGGCGGTGAGTTCCCCATCGGTGAGGCTGCGGCGGCCGCGGCGTTCGTCGTCGACCTCGCGTTCCACGAGGCACTTGGCGCCCGTGTCCGGAACCAGCTCGGCGTGCTTGTCGCCGAGGTGTTCGGTGACGACGGCGAGCGTGACCTTGTCCAGCACGATGTTGTCCGGCGTGACCTGGCCGGAGACCACCATTTCGCCCACCCCGTAGGAGGAATCGATGGTGATCTTGGAGCGGTCCCCGTTGGTGGGATCCATGGTGATCGCGACGCCGGAAACCCGGGAGTTGACCATCTTCTGGACGACGACGGCCATGGACAGGCCCTCGTTCGGGATGTTGTTCTTCAGCCGGTAAATGATGGCCCGGGAGGTGAACAGTGAGGCCCAGCACTGGCGGATGTGCTCGGTGACTGCCTTGACGCCGTCGAGCCACAGGTAGGTGTCCTGCTGCCCGGCGAAGGAAGCGTCGGGCAGGTCCTCGGCGGTCGCGCTGGACCGGACTGCCACCGGAACGGGCGCGTCGAAGCGGTTCATCAGGGATTCGTAGGCACTGATGGTCAGCTCACGCATGGCCGGCGGGACGGGCCGGGAGCAGATGTCCTCGCGGATGGTGGCGGATACCTTGTCCACCTGGGCCATGTCCTCGGGATCGAGGCCGGCAAGGAGCCGGTGGGTCTCCTCGGTGATGCCGGCTTCGTCCATAAACGCATCGAACTGTGCGGTGGTGACGACGAAGCCGGGCGGGACGGGCATGCCGGCCGAGGTCATGGTGACCAGGGATGCGCCCTTGCCGCCGAGGTTTTCGAGTTTCGGCTCAATGCCGCCGTCGAAAAACTGGATGTATTCATTGCTGTGCATGGTGGTTAGGCCTTCCAGCTGACAGGAACGGTCTCGGGGACGCGGAAGGAGAGGTTCTCGCGGAAGGCGATGCCGTCCGGATTGTCGAGCTGCAGGTCCGGGGCAAGCCGGGCCACTTCCTCAAGCGCGATCTTGGCCTGGAGCTTGGCGAGCATGTTGCCCAGGCAGTAGTGGATGCCGAAGCCGAACGAGAGGTGCTCGCGGGCGTTGGGGCGGGTGATGTCGAAGTCCTCGCCGGCTTCGAACTTGCTTTCGTCCCGGTTGGCCGAGCCCATCAGGAGCAGCAACTGGGAGCCTTCCTGGATGGCGACGCCGCCCACTTCGGTGTCCTTCAGGGCCTTGCGGCGCCAGCCGACGATGGAGCCCGCGTAGCGGAGGACCTCGTCGATGGCGGCGGGGATCTTCTTGGGGTCCGCCACCAGCTGCTGCCACTGCTCCGGGCGCGCCAGCAGTTCACGCAGGGCGTTGGAGATCAGGGTGGTGGTGGTTTCGTGGCCGGCGAAGAGCAGGCTGTAAAGGACGGACGCGATCTCATGGTCCGAGATTTCAGCGCCTTCCTGCTGCGCTTTGACCAGGTCGCCGGTGAGGTTGTCGCCGCCCTGCTCGTGTGCCACGCGGACCAGGCGGAGGCATTCCTGCCAGTACTCCACCAGGTTGTGGGCGTGCGGGATCTGTTCCTCATCGGTCAGGTCGCCCCAGGTCATGGCGGCCCGGGAATCGGACCAGCGCTTAAAAGTGTCAACCTGGGAGACGTCCGCGCCGATAAGGGTCAGGATGGTGATGGTGGGGACGTCGTAGGCGAGGTCCTTGACGAGATCGCCGCGGCGTTCGGGGCGGGCGAGCATCTTCTCGATGAGTGTGACAACGTTTTCGCGGATGAACGGTTCCAGCGCCTTGTAACGGCGCGGCGTGAAGGCTTTCTGGACCACGGCGCGGATGCGGGTGTGCTCCGGCGGACGGCGCGCGGAGAGGCCCGAGTAGGCGGTGAAGCCGCCGTCCTCCATGATCTTCCTGGCAGCGGCTCCGCGTTCACGGACGGGGGCCTGGGCGTTTTCACTGGAGAAGGTTTCCCAGTCTTCGAATACGGCCTTGATGTCGTCGTAGCGGGAAACAACGTACAGGCCAACGCGTTCATCGAACATGACAGGCTGTTCTGCCCGCAGCTCAGCGTAGGCGGTGAAGGGATCCTTCATCTGGAACGGCTCGTAGCCGTGGTGCCCGGTGGGGGCTTCGGCGCCGTACCCGAAGGGACAGCGGCCAGCCGTTTCTGTCGACGATGACATCTTGACTCCTGGTGACTTGGCTCCGCCCGGCACCGTCAGGGTGGCCGGGGGTTCTTAGTGACCAGTGTGGTCCACATCACCGCGGCGTGGATACACTCGCCTTCCACTGGACGGAAGTGACCTGACCCGGCGGAAACTTCTCCCCCTAAGGAGTTGTGCCGTGGCGGGCCACGTCCTGCTGCACCTCCCGGAAGGAGCCATCCGCGTTGAAGCCCAGCGCGAGGTGGGTCTTGCGCAGCCAGCGGCCGAAGATGAAGCCCGCAACGCAGTACAGGACAAAGAAAACAGCAAAGACCACGATCCCGGCGTCCGTTCCGGAGCGGTAATCGGCATAGCGGGGATGGCCCGGCGCGATGTCTCCCTGGATCAACGGCAGGACGCGCCCGGCTAAGTACAGGGCAGTAACTGCCAGCGGACCGCCGAGCAGGTATCCAATGCAACCATTTCCGCGTTTGCGGATCGTGGCGTAGCGCGCAAACTGCCGCTGCCACTGCTCCCGGTCCGCTACGAGCAGGACCGCTGTCTTGTTATCCATGTGTCTCCCAGATGTGGCGCGTGCTGAGAAAAGCATAGGCGTGGCCACGGGGCTCACCCGCCTCCGGCACCGGGGAACGGGGAGTTCGGGACGACTTGCGGTATGTTGGCGGCAAATCGAAAAGCCTGGTCTGCTTTGATCTGACCGGGCGGAATCGGACGGGTGCAATGGGCGCCCTACCCCCAAAGGATGGAAGAAACGCACGATGACCGGTGCAACCAGGAAGGCGTCGGACCGCTCTGTCAGGTTCGGTTTCGCCTTCATCGGCCTTCTGCTCATCGCAGTCAACCTTCGGGTGTCCTTTGTCAGCGTGGGACCGGTCCTCGCAAACATCAGCAGCGACCTGCAGTTATCCGGCGCCGCAGCAGGGTTCCTCACAGGCCTGCCGCTCATTGCGTTTGCAGTCTTTTCGCCGGTGGCGCCCGCCTTCGCTTCCCGCCTGGGACTGGACCGGGCACTGTGGCTTTCCCTGCTGTTCCTCGCCGCGGGCATCGTGCTCCGCTCCTTGCCGGTGCCCGGCTTCATCTGGGCAGGCACCGCACTGATCGGCCTGGCCATTGCCTTTCTCAACGTCCTGGTGCCCTCGCTCGTTAAGCGGGACTTCCCGATGCGGGTCAGCCAGGTCACGGGCAGCTACACCGCCACCCAGGCGGCCTTCGCCGCAATCGGGGCCGCCGTCGTCGTCCCTGTCGCGCAGACGTCCCCGGCAGGCTGGCGGCTTGCCCTCGGAATCTGGGTGGGACTGGCCCTCCTTGCCATGGCGGTGCTTTTGCCGTGGCTGCGCCGGCACACGACGGGCGCCGCGCACGCCGCCCGGCAGGAGGTCTCCTACCGGTCGCCCTGGGCGTCAGCCCTGGGCTGGCAGGTGACAGCCTTCATGGGGCTGCAGTCGATCGCCTTCTACGTCCTCATGGCGTGGCTGCCCACCATCGAACAAAGCCGCGGCGTCCCGGCCACGACTGCCGGTATCCATCTGTCCATCTTCCTGCTCATCAGCGTCTTTGCCAGCCTCGCCGCAGGCGGAATCCTCCACCGGGGTTCGGACCAGCGGCTCGTGTCCTTTGTCAGCGGCGCCCTGACGTTCGTCACGTTCCTCGGGCTGGCCATTGCGCCGGACCTCATTCTGCTGTGGGTCCTGCTGGGGGCAATCGGCTGCGGCAGCCTCATTGTCATTGCGCTGTCGCTGTTCAGCCTCCGGACCGTGAATTACCCGCAGGCAGCGTCTTTGTCCGGCATGGCACAGTCCGTTGGCTACGCCCTCGCGGCGGCGGGGCCGGTGATGTTCGGCGGCCTTCGGGATGTCAGCGGAGACTGGACGCTTCCGCTCCTTGTCACTGCGGGCCTCATGGCGGTTCTCGCAGTGATGGGCATTCTTGCCGGGCGTGACCGGGTGATCAGCGGGCGGGTTTGACTCACAAATTTTATGTAGCCTACTTAGTGTTTCGCCGTATCCAGTAGCCATTTTCTGAAATATGGTGATTATCACCACGCGATACCGAGTGGGTGTTAGGCCGGGTCAGTGCCCGGCCAAGCGAAACCAAGGAGAGTCCCATGTTGCTTTGGATAGCCATCATCATCGCAGTTCTCTGGCTTTTGGGCCTGCTTGCCAATATCGGCGGCGGCCTTATTCACATACTTCTGGTTGTTGCAGTGGTTGTGCTGATCTTCCATTTCATTCAAGGCAGGTCCCGGGTCTGACTGCGAATCCTCGTTTCGCCGTTGCGGGCCCCGGACCACGGGAGCCCGCAACAAGGCACCAGCAGAACCTCCCACGCCGATCAGGGTTCCCCGTAACGAAGTCCCATGGATAACCGAGCAGAGGTACGGCAGTTCCTGTCCTCCCGCCGTGCCCGCATCACCCCGGAACAGGCAGGCCTGGAACCCTACGGCGGCCGGCGCCGCGTCCCCGGACTGCGGCGCGAAGAAGTCGCACGCCTCGCGGGCGTCAGCGTGGAGTACTACACCCGCCTCGAACGGGGGAACCTCGCGGGCGTCTCGGACAGCGTCCTCGACTCGATCGCCGGCGCGCTGGAACTGGACCGCGCCGAGCATGATCACCTCTACGACCTGGCACGCACGGCCGCGACCTCCGGCCGCAAGCGCAGCCCGGCAAACACCACAGGCCGCGGGGTCCGTCCCGTGCTGCAGCACCTGCTGGATGCCATCACCGGCGCACCCGCGTTCATCGGCAACAACCGGCTGGACATCGTGGCCGCCAACACCCTGGGCTACGCCCTCTACGCTGACATGTACCGCGGTGCGACGCGGCCGGGGAACCACTCGCGGTTCATCTTCCTGGACCCGCGGTCGCACAACTTCTATACCGACTGGAACAGCGCCGCCAGCGCCAATGTGGCCATCCTCCGCCGCGAAGCAGGCCGCAATCCGCATGACAAGGGAATCGCCGAACTCGTGGGCGAACTCTCCATGCGCAGCGACGACTTCCGCACCCGCTGGGCAGCGCACAATGTCAGACGCCACTACTCCGGCACCAAGTTGTTTCAGCACCCGGTGGTGGGGCTCCTGGAACTGGACTACCAGGTCCTGGAACTGGACGAGGACCCCGGCCACACCCTGACGGTCTACCCCGCCGTGCCCGGCAGCCCCTCGGAGGAAGCCCTCAAACTCCTCGCCTCCTGGGCCGCCACGGAAAACATCGTGCAGACCGCAAAGATGCCAGCCCGGAACCTGTAAGGCGCCAGGTACGGGTTCACCGAGGGGGGCCCTGCCAGTACCCCTCAAGGCAGGGCCTCCCTCAGAACTGCCGGATGCGCTTTGATGGAAGAGTGCCCGCTCGGCGCCACCCGCCCGCGGCCACGAACTCCAGCAGCTCCATCCGAAAGCTGTCTGCCCCTCTCAATAGGAGAAATATTGCTTATCGCTCATGCCTACGCTGCCCCGTCCGCTGACGGAGATCTCGTCCCCACCACCATCGAACGCCGCGACGTCGGCCCGCACGATGTTCTGATCGAGATCAAATTTGCCGGCATCTGCCACTCGGACATCCACACCGTCCGCGGTGAGTGGGGACCCCAGCAGTACCCGCTGGTTCCCGGCCACGAGATTGCCGGCATCGTCACCGAGGTCGGCACCGCCGTCACCAAGCACTCCGTCGGCGACCGCGTCGGCGTCGGCTGCATGGTCAATTCCTGCGGCGAATGCGTCAACTGCAAGAAGGGCGAGGAGCAGTACTGCCTCGCCGGAAACACCGGCACCTACGGCGCCGTGGACCGCGACGGCACCATCACCCAGGGCGGCTACTCCACCCACGTCGTCGTCACCGAAAACTTCGTGGTCAGCATCCCCGAAGGCATAGAGCTCGACGTCGCCGCTCCCCTTTTGTGCGCGGGCGTCACCACGTACTCCCCCTTGCGGCACTGGGGTGCCGGTCCCGGCAAGAAGGTCGCCGTCGTCGGCCTCGGCGGGCTCGGCCACATGGCCGTCAAGCTCGCGCACGCCATGGGCGCTGAGGTCAGTGTCCTGTCGCAGTCGCTGAAAAAGCAGGAGGACGGACTGAAGCTGGGAGCGGACCACTACTACGCCACCAGCGACGAGGCCACTTTCACGGACCTGGCGGGCAGCTTCGACCTGATCATCAACACGGTCAGCGCCTCGATCGACATCAGCTCCTACCTGCAGCTGCTGTCCCTCGACGGTGCCATGGTGAACGTCGGCGCCCCGGCCGAGCCGCTTCCCGTGAACGCATTTGCCCTCATCGGCGGCCGCCGCTCCTTCGCCGGTTCCATGATCGGCGGCATCCGCGAGACCCAGGAAATGCTCGACTTCTGCGCCGAGCACCACCTGGGCGCCGAGATCGAGGTCATCCCGGCCGGCAAGATCAACGAAGCGTACGAACGAGTCCTCGCTTCGGACGTCCGCTACCGCTTCGTGATTGATACGTCGACGCTCTCGTAATCGACGAAGTTTCACCGCTCAATACAGGCAGCCCCGGGACCACGTCCTGGGGCTGCCTGGGTTAACTGGCACCGCCTGCAAGCGGTTCAGGGCCGCGGGCCGCGGTGCACGCCGATCAGCGTCTCCAGCGGAATCCGTGCGGTGGCCCGCTCAATCTGGGCGGAGATCCCCTTCAGGACCGGAAGATGCCGGGTCATGGTGGACGCGTACGAGCTGGGCAGCACCAGGCCGAGACCGGCACCGATGCGTCCCGTATGGAACACGGGGACGGCGATGGAACACGAGCCCAGCCGCACTTCCTCCAGGGTGGTGGCGTAACCCTGCGCCCGGATCTGGGCCAGCTCCTCGGCGAACTTCCGGGGGTCGATGTGGGTGTGGGCGGTGGGCCGTTCGAGGTCCCGGTTCAGGTAGGCGTCGCGGACCCAGTCGTCCTCGAACGCCAGGATGACCTTCCCGACGGCGGTGGCGTGCATTGGGAGCCGTCCTCCCACCCGGGAGGCCCGGGGCACGCGTTTCGAGCCGTAAACGCGGTCAATGTAGAGGACTTCGTGCCCGGCCCGGACCGCCAGATGTGCGGTCTCGCCGGTTAAGGAGAACAGGTCCTGAACGTAGGGCTGGGCGGCGTCCCGCAGCTGGCGTCCGGTGTTCTGGGCGAGCTCCCACAGCCGGATGCCCAGCTGGTAGCGTCCGTTCGGCTCGCGGGAGAGGAAGCCCCAGTCCGTCAGTTCATTGACCAGCCGGTGCGTCGTACTGAGCGGCAACCCGGATTTCTCCGCGATATCGGTCAGGCTCAGGGCGCCGCGGGAGGTCTCAAAGGCCTCCAGTATGGCCAGCACCTTGGACGTCACTGTGCGTCCGGGCTCGCGGCTGCCGCCGGCCATGGGGACCTCCTCGTTTCCGGACGCGCCTGTCAGTGTCCGGATTCGAGTCTAGATGGAGGCGCGGCCGTCGTCCCCGCCGGAGGTCGTGCCAGCGTTCTGTCCGGCACTCGGTCCGGCCTTGAGCAGTTGTTGGCGCTGCGGCCACGCGGTGACCGACTCCAGCGCCGACAGCGCCCGTGCCATGGCTTTGGCTTCGTCCGTGAACAGGTGGCCGTGCACGCGTTGGCTGCACAGCCGGAGCGCCTGCCCCCGGTCCAGGCCGAACCAGTCCATCACCGTGTCGATGCCGTGTGGGCTGAGCCGCCACGTTTTGTCGGCGTCCTTGACGATGGCGTCCTCGATGGAGAGTGCTTCACGGCGGGAGTCGTGACCGTCAATGATGGCCAGAATCGCCGGGATTTTCGCGGCATCGTAGCCGGACTTCCCGAGAAGCTCCGCCCCGAGCCTGGCGCCCTCTTTCTCATGCAGCAGCACCAGGTCCGGCCTGCCGCCTCCCGGCGCGATGGCCGCCAGGACCTCCGACGGCGGCACCTGGGACCAGCCGATGTCGTGCAGCATGATCGCGGGAAGCACGACGGCGGCATCCGCTTCGGGGTGCGCGTCCAGCAGTGCGCTGGCCAGGCCGAAGGCGTACAGCGTGTGGGCGTCATTGTTCCGCACGTCAAGAAACGGCGCCGCCAGCTCCCACAGGGCAGCAAGATGAGGAGCCAGGGTGATGACACCATCGGGCTCCGCCTCGATTCCTGCCGTGACATCCGTTCCAAAGTGGTTGGCCGTTGCCTGCAACTTGGTCATGCTGCAACCTTGTTCCGTCACGGCCACGGTGGCAACCGAAGCTCCCACTCAGCGGAAGCATTCTGCCCCCATTCCGGCCACAAAAAATCAGTCCGAAAAACTCCCCGCGCGCCCACAGCTGGGATAGCGTAGCCACTATGGCGCCGGGGCACTGTGGGCGGCATGGCAATCCGGAGCATTCCGCGCCTGGATTGCCGACTGCAAGGTTCGTTCGAGCAAAGGATGATCATGGCCGTTTCAATTGAGCTTGGCAAGAAACTCGACAAGGACTACGAGGGCAAGAGCCTGAAGGAAATCCTTGATGCCCCGCCCTCCGCGCTGGCCGGCCTGACGGAGAAGCACGACGAACTCCTCGCCGGAATGGGCATCAAGACCGTCAAGGACCTCGGCAGCAACAAGTACTTTGCCCTGGCCGGTGTCCTGGTGGCATTGTCCAACCACACCGACTAAGACTTTCACAGCATCAGCAGGAGTCCGGCCGGATGTTTCCCGGCCGGACTTTCCTTTTCCGCTTGGCGCGGGAGTTTCCGATGAGCGCGGGACCCTGTCTATTCGATCAGCGCCAACACGGCCCCCGCGCCGACAACACCGCCGGCTTTAGCCCGCACGTCCGTCAGCGTCCCGCCACGGTGCGCGGCAACCTGGGTCTCCATCTTCATGGCCTCCAGCACAACCACCGGATCCCCGGCGGCCACTTCGGCGCCCGGCTCCACCAGCCACTTCACGACGGTCCCCGCCATGCCCGCCCGCAGCTCGCCGGGACGGGCGGCACCCGCCTCGGCGCCGCCGTCGTGCTCCCCTTCCACCGAAACGCCGGCCGGAACGCCGGCACCGGACCTCGCCCAGCCGTCCAACAGGGCGGCGGGAAGCCCGACGGCGAGGCGCCGGCCATCGACCTCGACGGTGATGGTGCGCCGCGCACCGTCCGGGACGGACGTGCCGAACTCCGGATCCGCCGCGATGGAGTCCGCGAAGTCCGTCTCGATCCAGCGCGTGTGGATCCCCAAAGCGGTTTCCGACGTGAAGTCCGGCGCCGCCACCACGGCGCGGTGAAAGGGCAGGACGGTGGCCACGCCGGTGATTTCCATTTCTGCGAGGGCCCGGCGGGCCCGGCGGAGCGCCTGCGGCCTGTCCGCGCCGGTGACGATCAGCTTGGCCAGCAGCGAATCGAACTGCGGCGCCACGATGGATCCGGACCGGACGCCGGAATCCAGCCGGATGCCGGGACCGGTGGGGCCGCTGAACGTGGCGATGGTTCCGGGCGAGGGCAGGAAGCCGCGGCCCACATCCTCTGCGTTGAGCCGGAATTCGAATGAATGGCCGCGCGGTTCCGGATCAGTGGTGAGGCGAAGGGGCTCGCCCGCAGCGATCCGGAACTGCTCCTGCACCAGGTCCACGCCGGTGGTCTCTTCAGTGATGGGGTGCTCCACCTGCAGCCGCGTGTTCACCTCAAGGAACGCGACGGTGCCGTCGGCGGCCACCAGGAATTCCACCGTCCCGGCCCCCGCGTAGGAGGCTTCGCGGCAGACTGCCTTGGCGGCGTCGTAAATTTGCCGGGTCTGTTCCCCGGACAGGAAAGGCGCGGGCGCCTCCTCCACTAGTTTCTGGTGCCGGCGCTGCAGCGAGCAGTCGCGCGTACCCACCACCACCACGTTGCCGTGCTGGTCCGCCAGCACCTGTGCTTCCACGTGCCGCGGCCGGTCCAGGTAACGCTCCACGAAGCATTCGCCGCGGCCGAAAGCCACCACGGCTTCCCGGACCGCGGAGTCGAAGGACTCCTCGATCTGGTCCATTTCGCGGACTACTTTCAGCCCGCGGCCGCCGCCGCCGAAGGCTGCTTTGATGGCGACAGGCAGGCCGTGTTCTTCGGCGAAGGCCCGCGCTTCCGCGGCGGAGGCCACCGGACCGTCGCTGCCGGCAACCAGCGGGGCGCCGGCCCGGACGGCGATCTCGCGGGCCGTAATCTTGTTGCCCAGCTGCCGGATGGCCTCCGGGCCGGGGCCGATCCAGGTCAGGCCGGCGTCCAGGACCGCTTGGGCGAAATCCGCGTTCTCGGACAGGAAGCCGTAGCCGGGGTGAACGGCGTCCGCGCCGGACTTCGCCGCCACGCGCAGGAGGTTGGGGATGCTCAGGTAAGTGTCCGACGGCGCGTTGCCGCCCAGGCTGTAGGCCTCCGTGGCGGCGGAAACGTGCATGGCATCGGCGTCCACGTCCGCGTAGACGGCCACGGATTCGAGCCCGGCGTCCTCGCAGGCACGGGCAATGCGGACGGCGATTTCTCCGCGGTTGGCGATCAGGACCTTACGCATCAGTTACTCACTTTGTCTGGGGAATCTGTTGAGGGGGAATCTGTTGTCTGCGAAGCGTTGGCCCGTTCGGAGGAGGTATCGGCGGCCGGTCCGTGGCCGGGAGCCCAGCGGAACCGGATCCGGCCCCCGATGGGAATCTGCGCGGCGAGATCCAGCTGGTGGTCCACCACCACACCGATCACGGGGTAGCCGCCGGTGATGGGGTGGTCCGCCAGGAACAGCACGGGCTGGCCTTCGGGCGGAATCTGGACGGCGCCGGCCACGGTTCCTTCACTGGCCAGCTCCCCCTCCCGGCTCCGGCGCAGCGGCTCACCGGCCAGGCGCATGCCCACCCGGTTGGAGCGGGGCGTCACCGCCCAGTCCTGGCTGCACAGCGACTCGAGCGCGGCGGTGTCGAACCAGTCGTCCCGGGGTCCGGGTACGAGGTCCAGCACCGTCACGCCGCCGTCCGGAAAGTCGGGCTGCAGTTCGGGATTGCCCACCACGTTGGAGGACGTGGCGGCACCGGCTGCCAGCAGCTGCCCGGCGGCCAGCGGTGCGGGCCCAATCCCGGACATGGTGTCCGTGGACCGGCTGCCGAGCACCGCCTCGGCAACCACACCGCCACGGATGGCGAGGTAGCTGCGGAAGCCGCTCTCCGGCGGCCCCACTGTGAGGATTTCGCCGTCCAGCAGGGCGAAGGCGGTGGCCATGGGCACCTCGCGCACCTGTTCCGCGTCCTGGCTGTCCGTGCCGTTCGCATCGGAAACGTTCGACGGCGTCAGAACAGTCAGTGCCGATGGTGCGCCGGTGACGGCCAGCACCTGGTCCCCCGCAGCCTGCACGCGCAGCCCGCCGGCAACGGTTTCGACGACGGCGGCATTGGGCTGGTTGCCCACGATCCGGTTCGCGCGGCGCAGGGAGGACCGGTCCAGCGCGCCGGCGGCGGACACGCCCAGCCCGGCGTGGCCGGGGCGGCCCAGGTCCTCGATCAGGCTCTGCAGGCCCGGGGACAGGATCCGGAGGCCGGACTGAAGCGAAGGATCGGTAACCGCGGGCCCTTCCGAGCCAGACGGAGCCTCAGGATCCGGAACTTCCACGAGTTCCCGGACGGCCCGGAACTGCACCCGGTCACCGGGCGCGGCCAGCGCCGGCTGCTCGCGGCTGAGGTCCCACATCCGTGCGGCGGTGCGGCCGATCAGCTGCCAGCCGCCCGGGGATTTCCGCGGGTAGACGGCGGAGTAGTTGCCGGCCAGGGCCACGGAACCAGCGGGCACGTCGGTCCGTGGGGAGTTGCGGCGCGGGACTTCCAGGGACTGGTTCTCCCCCACCATGTAGCCGAACCCGGGGGCGAAGCCGCCGAAGGCAACGGTCCAGATCTGCCCGGTGTGGGCGGCCACCACTCCGTCCGCCCCCAGGCCGGTGAGGCGGCCGACTTCGGCGAGGTCCTCGCCGTCGTACACGGTATCGATGGTGACCAGCTTTCCCTCCGCATGGGACTGGGCCGTCAGGTCCAGCTCCAGCAGCAGCGAAGCCATCCGGCGCGCAGCGGCCGGTGAGTCCGCCCTGACCATCACCGTTTCAGCGGCGGCCAGGACGTCCACCTGGCCCGGCAGCGGCTGCTCCAGCAGGAGGGCCTGCAGGGCCAGCACATCGTGGAGCCCGGAGAGTTCGGCGAGCACCGCCGTCGTACCCACCGGCCTGACGGACAAAACGCGGGCTGCTGTGGCGGGGTTGCTGACGGTTTCCATGGGAATCCGGCCGTGCCGCTCAGGCGTGGCTGCCGTGGGCGTTGTCAGTGTGGAGCAGGCGGAGGTCCGCTTCCGGCTGCGGGTCACGGCCGAGGCGCATGCCCACGATGGTGACGACGGCGGTGAGCGCGATGTAGCCGGCGATCAGGTACCAGCCGCCGTTGGCCGCGCCGTAGAGGGCGGTGAAGATCAGCGGAGCCACGGCGCCGCCGATCACGCCGGCCAGGGTGTAGGCCAGTGAACTGCCGGCGTAGCGCAGACGGGCCGGGAACTGTTCGGTGATGAAGGCTGCCTGCGGGCCGTACATAAAGGCGTGCAGGGCCAGGCCGATCACCACACCGAGGGTCAGCATCAGCACGGACCTGCCCGCGATCATCAGGAAGAACAGCGGAATGTAGACTGCCGTTGCCGCGGCGGCAATGCCGTAGACCCAGCGGCGGTTGAAGCGGTCCGTGAGGGCGCCCGCAGCCGGGATCAGGAAGAGCTGGAACGCGGAACCGATAAGGATGGCGGCCAGCACGTTGCCGGTGGTCATGCCCAGTTCCTTGGTGGCGTAGACGGCCACGAACACGGTGAACAGGGCATAGAGGACGTCCGGGCAGAGGCGGGAAAGTGCGGCGGAGATCAGGGCCTTGGGTTCGGTGGTGAAGACCTCCTTGATGGGCGCCTTGGGGCGCTCACCGTGTGCCTGGATGGCCTTGAAGACCGGGGTTTCCTCGAGCCGGAGACGGATCAGCAGGCCAAAGCCCACCAGGATTGCCGAGGCGAGGAAGGCCACGCGCCAGCCCCAGGACAGGAAGGCCTCATTGCTGAGCGATGCCGCCAGGACGGCCAGGACACCGTTGGCCATCAGGTTGCCGGCGGGCGGCCCGATCTGGGCCGCGGAGGACCAGAACCCGCGCTTGTTGGGGTCGCCGAATTCGCTGGACAGCAGTACCGCGCCGCCCCATTCGCCGCCGACGCCGATGCCCTGGGCAAGGCGCAGCAGAACCAGGATGACGGGGGCCGCGACGCCGATGACGGAGTAGTCCGGCAGCGCACCGATCAGGACGGTGGCGAGGCCGATCAGCACCAGGGTGAAGACCAGGACGTACTTGCGGCCCACTTTGTCGCCGAGGCGGCCGAAGATGACGCCGCCGATCGGGCGGGCGAGGTAGCCCACTGCGAAGGCGGAGAAGGACAGCAGGAGCCCCACGAATTCGTCGTTGGAGGGAAAGAAGATCTTGGGGAACACGAGGGCGGATGCGACCGAGTAGATGGCGAAATCGTAGTACTCGAGCGAGGTGCCGGTGAGGCTGGCGACGTACGCCTTGAGGGCGCCGCGCGGCGGTTTCCTGGATGCCGGCTTCGCTGCCTTGTTGGTGCTGGTCATGGGGTTCCTCCGGGGGTGAGGGTGGCTTGGTTGATGCGGTGACTGCCAGGCTGTGCGGTTCAGGCTGGACGTTTCGGGTTAGGCGAACGGGCTGATGCCGATGCCGGCGTCGCCGAGTGCGGACTTCACGGCCGCGGCCATGGCTACGGCCCCGGGTGAGTCACCATGCACGCAGATGCTTTCCGCGCGGAGTTTCAGGATGGAACCGTCGATGGTCCTGACCGATCCCTCGGTTGCCATCCTTAATACATGCTCCGCCACTTCGGCCGTGTCGTGAAGCACCGCGCCCGGGGCCGAGCGGGAGACGAGCGTTCCGTCCGGGTTGTAGGCCCGGTCAGCGAATGCTTCGCTGACCGCCCGCAGTCCGGCCTTCTCTGCCAGCCGCAAGACTTCAGAACCGGGCAGGCCCATGATCGGCAGGCCGGGGTCAACGGCTTTCACGGCGTCGACGACGGCCTGCGCCTGGGCGCTGTGGGTGACAATGGCGTTGTAGAGGCCACCGTGCGGCTTCACATACCGGACCCGTGCTCCCTCAACTGCTGCGAGAGCCTGCAGTGCCCCGATCTGGTAGACGACGTCGTCGGCCAGTTCGCCGGGGCTGATGTCCAGGAAGCGGCGGCCGAAACCGGCGAGGTCCCGGTAGCTGACATGGGCGCCGATGACGACTCCCGCGGCCGCCGCGGCCCGGCAGGTCCGGCGGATGACGCCGGGATCGCCGGCGTGGAAGCCGCAGGCCACGTTGGCGCTCGACACGGAGCCGAACATCGCTGCGTCGTCGCCCAGGGTCCAGCGTCCGAAAGACTCGCCGACGTCGCTGTTCAGGTCGATGGTTGTCATGTGTGATCCCCGTCTCATGGAGTGGTGTTACCAGAATGCACTAAATTTCAGGATTGTTCAACAATTCTTCGATTCAACGATGTGACGATCATGTAAATTCACAGGTATGGCCACACCTGACCCCGCACTCCGCACCGCCGCACCCCGCCTCCGCGTGGCCGTTCCGTCCGTGGCCGAGCGGGTGGCGGATGAACTTCGCCTGCAGCTGGCTGAAGGGGCCCTGCTTCCCGGCGCGCGGCTCACCGAATCCACCATCGCGGAGGACCTGGGCGTTTCCCGGAACACGGTCCGCGAGGCCTTTGCCGAACTCGCCAGCGAACGGCTGGTGGTCCGCCAGCCCAACCGGGGCGTCTTTGTGGCAAGCCTGGGAGCAGGGGATATCCATGACGTCTACACCGTCCGGCGCGCCATCGAGGTCAGCGCCCTGCGGGGCGGCGGAAGCCCGGAGGCCGTGGCCGCCGTCCGCGCCGCCGTCGAGGAAGGCAAACGGGCCGCGGCCGCAGGCGACGAGGAAGCCCTGGGCAGCGCCAACCAGCACTTCCATGGCGCCATAGTTGCCCTGGCGGGAAGCCGGCGGCTGAACAGCATGATGGCGCAGGTCCTGGCCGAGATGCGGCTGTTCTTCCACAAGGCCACCGTCGACGGGCAGTTCTATCACCACTACCTCCGGGACAACGAGGCGATCTGCGTTGCGCTGGAAGCCGGCGAACTGGACCGCGCGGCAGAGCTCCTGCTGGCGTACCTGGACCGTTCCGAGGACAACCTGGCTGACGTGCACGGGGAAGCCGGCACCGGCTGAGCCGTTAGGCTGGACGGATGAATCGCCGCCATGCAGCCCTGTCCACCCTCCCCCTGATTCTCCTTGTGGCCGGCTGTGGTTCGGTGCAGGAAGCGGCCGGAAGCGCCGCGAATGAGGCCGCCTCCAAGGTGGCCACCGCCGCCACGGACAGTGTCCGCAAGCAGGTCTGCGCCGTGGTGGAGGACGGGCTGGTCAGCGCATCGGACAAGGCGCTGCTGGGCGGGCTGGTCTCCGCCGCTGATGCCGCCGGCGTCCCCGCAGAAATTACGACGCCGCTGGGCGAGATTGCGGAAGCGGGCGACCAGGTGCCGGCCGACTCAGTCAACGCACTGACAAAAGCGTGCTCGGCTTAGTTGCCGTTCTGACTTCGGCTTAATTGCCGTTCTGTTAGCTGCCTACGGCGCTACTTCACTTTTACTGTGACGGCCGCCGCTTTTAGGCACGCCCCCGAGAGGTTGACACGGACAGACTCCTAAGCTTCACTACTACGTAATGGAATTTCAATTTCATATGATGAAATTCGTCTCGAGTTAAGCCAAAGGGAATGTGATGTTTCTCGAAGAGTTCAACAAGTCCACCCGTTCTGACATCGTCGCTGCGCTGCGGCCCTGTCTAGACATAGCGAGGTGGATCGAGGAGATTACCGACGCTCGGCCATTCTCATCCAGGGACGACCTGCTCCTCCGCGCCCGTGACGCAGCTTCCCCGTTCACAGCGGAGGAAGTGGAGCGTGCACTGTCTCACCACCCGCGGATAGGCGAACGCGCAGAAGGAAACAGTTCCGAGGCGCGGCTCTCACGGGCTGAACAAGAAGCCCTCGGCGCTGCCCCGGCGACCGTTATGGCCGCAATCCTGGAAGGGAACCGGAACTACGAAGAGAAGTTCGGACAGGTCTTCCTGATCCGGGCTGCGGGCCGCAGCAAGGAAGACATTCTGGATGCCCTCCAGGCGAGGCTCTCCAACACGCCGGACCAGGAACAGTCCGTAATCCAGCAGCAGCTGCGTGAAATCGCAGTGCACAGACTTGAAGGAATGATCAACGAGTGACAATTTCACATGTAACCACCCACATTCTCGACACCGCTACAGGAAAGCCGGCGGCGGGGGTGCCAGTCAGCCTGCACGCCCTGGTCGATGGTTCATGGTCTGAGATCGGCGCTGCGCAGACTGATTCCGACGGGCGAGTGAAGGAAGTCGGCCCCGAAGTCCTGGCCTCCGGAACGTACCGGCTGAAGTTCACCACTGCAGAGTACTTCGCGGCACGGAACACCCCGGCCTTCTTCCCCGAGGTCGTACTCACCTTCACGGTGGACACGAATGAGCCGCACTACCATATCCCCCTGCTGTTGAGCCCCTTTTCGTTTTCGAGCTACCGCGGGAGCTGAGCAGTCCGCGCACTGGGGCGAACGGCTACCCGCGTCCGATGAACGGCATTCCCGACGCCGTGACCACCATGGATCCGACGCTGGCGGAAGCCGGCATCCGGGCCATTAGCAGGACAGCGCGTGCCGCGTCCTCCACCGGGAAGGTGGGCTCCACTTTGCGGCTCCCGTCGGCCTGGACGGCCCCGGACCCGACACCGATGTGGTCCATCAGCTCGGTGGCGGTGTTGCCGATGTCGATCTGGCCGCAGGTGATGCCGAAGCCTCGCCCGTCCAGGTCGATGCTCTTGGTCAGTCCGGTCAGGGCGTGCTTGGTGACGGTGTAGGCAACAGTCCGGGGACGCGGCGAATGCGCGGCGATCGATCCGTTGTTGATGATCCGCCCGCCCTGCGGGGACTGGGCCTTCATGGCCCGCACCGCGGCCGCGGCACAGAGCATGGCTCCGGTCAGGTTCACAGCCAGCGTCGCCTCCCAGTCCGGCAGGCTGACTTCGTCCACCGAGGCGGCGGGGCCGAAAACGCCGGCATTGTTGAACAGCACGTCCACCCTCCCCCATTGCCGGACCGCAGTGGCGAAAAGCCGCTCCACGTCGTGTGGGTCCGTGACATCGCAGGGAACGGCAAGGGCATTCGGATGCCCACCCGAGGTTTCAAGCAGCTGGGGCTCCCGCCGGCCAGCCAGGATTACCCGGAAGCCGTCTTCCAGCATGAGCCGGGCGACAGCACGGCCGATCCCGGATCCGGCTCCGGTGACAACTGCGATTTTTAGGTCTGGTTCTTGGGCATTAAGCACTGGTTCTCCTTGGGGCGGGGCCAGGACTGAGCCGCCGGTGAAGAGCCTACGGGCAACAATCCCGGGTGTCAGCTAACGGATTGTTCGGGCAGTCATAATCCGTTGATAACGCGGCAGGAGCTCAGGGAGACCACGCTTGTAGACGCTTCCGACAGGCCGGATACGCTGGTCAAGGCTAGTTTTGAGGCGGTTGGACCGGTTCCCCGCATAAATCGGGCCGCCGGTCTTGGCTGGGCTTGAAGCCGGGCAATTCCGCCGCCGGGAGGTGTTCATCTATTCTCGAAAGACAAGAAATCTTTCTCGCATTGCGAAAAAGAACACTCGAATATTCAACGATGAAACGAGGCTTGGACGTGGCTGCAGGAGAAGATACCTCCCATATCCTCAGCGGGTTGACTAACCAGCTGCCTGATCGTGATCCGGAAGAGACCGCTGAATGGGTTGAGTCCCTGGACGCGCTGATCAGGGAACAGGGCACTGAGCGTGCCCAATACATCATGCGGAGCCTGCTGCAGCGCGCTGGCGCGCAGAGTGTCGGGGTTCCGATGGTGACCACCACGGACTACGTGAACACCATTCCCGTGGACCAGGAAGCGGAGTTCCCCGGCAACGAGGAGTTCGAGCGCCGGTACCGGGCGTATATGCGCTGGAACGCTGCGATCATGGTGCACCGGGCGCAGAAGGCGAGCATCGGCGTCGGCGGGCATATTTCCACCTACGCCGGGGCGGCGACCCTGTACGAGGTGGGCTTCAACCATTTCTTCCGCGGCAAGGACCACCCCGGCGGCGGGGACCAGGTCTTCTTCCAGGGCCACGCGTCCCCGGGCATGTACGCCCGGGCGTTCATGGAGGGCCGGCTGACCGAGGAGGACCTGGACGGGTTCCGGCAGGAGAAGTCCAAGGAGGGCCACGCCCTGTCCTCCTACCCGCACCCGCGGCTGATGCCGGAGTTCTGGGAATTCCCCACCGTGTCCATGGGTATTGGTCCGATGAACGCGATCTACCAGGCCCAGTCCAACCGGTACCTGCATAACCGCGGCCTGAAGGACACCTCGGACCAGCAGGTCTGGGCGTTCCTGGGCGACGGGGAAATGGACGAGCCCGAGTCCCGCGGCCTGCTCCAGCTCGCCGCGAACGAGAACCTGGACAACCTGAACTTCGTGATCAACTGCAACCTCCAGCGCCTGGACGGGCCGGTGCGCGGCAACGGCAAGATCATGCAGGAACTCGAGGCGTTCTTCCGCGGCGCGGGCTGGAACGTGATCAAGGTGGTCTGGGGCCGGGAGTGGGATGACCTGCTCGCCAAGGACACCGACGGGTCGCTCGTGAAGGTCATGAACGAGACCGTCGACGGGGACT